>NZ_UUPU01000011.1 GCF_900591205.1 Pseudomonas viridiflava | reverse complement strand
GTAACCCGGCAGGACGCCGGGTTAGCCGCGCTGGGCCAAGGATGGCCCATCGCGGCGGCCCACGGATTCAAGTCTGCGTGCGGGCACACCGAGCCGGAGGCGAGGTGCCGAGTGGTGGGGCAAGAGCCCTTTTGGTTACTTTTGGGGCTCTTTTCCAAAAGTGACCCGCTGTAAGAGCGGAACCAATACCCGCCGTTACCGAGATAACGGATATGTACTCAGCCCCCCACCAGCCCCGTCGAGTCCTGAAACACCAAAGCCTTCAGTGTGTCTGTACTGGACAAGCTGGCTGCCCCACCGCCATCGAGTGCCTGTATCAGCCACCCAGGTTCTCCGATGTCACAATCTGCGGCGGTATATGCACCCGATGCTGCCCCGGATCAAACCTCTCGGCACTCTGCAACTCCACCAGCAACTGCACCAGCGCCGTACCCGTTTGCCCCGGCTGCGAATCCATTACCACGTCGATCAAGCCCCGTCTCAGCGCCTGGCGCGACAGCTCGGTAGACTCCTGCAAAATGCAGCACAGCGCCGGGCGCTTGGGTAACTGCGCCAGGGCGCTGATCACCCCGTCACCGCCGCCGCCCACCACGCACAGGCCGCGCAGGTCGGTGTGGCGGGTGAGCAGGTCGAGGGTGGCTTCTTCGGTGATGTCGCAGTTGTCCAGGTTAATCAGCGGCTCCAGTGGCTTGAGGCCCGGAGCGTGTTCGGCGAGGTAGCTGTGCAGCCCTTCGACCCGCGCCTGGTGGCCGAGGAAACGGTGGCCACCGAGCAAGATTCCCACGCTGCCTTTGCGTGCGCCGCAGGTGCGGGCCAGCAGCCAGCCCATGGTGCGCCCGACCACGTGGTTGTCCTGGCCCACATAGGGCTCAAGGGCTTGCTCGTGGATATCCGAGAGCAGGGCTACCACCGGCACGCCGGCTTCGCGGATCTGCGCCAGGCAGGCGTTGATCAGCGGGTGGGCGAAACTGACCACGGCGAGGGCGTCGCATTGCACGGCCAGTTGCTCGATCTGCGCGACGATGGCACTGGGCGTGCGGTCGTTGATGTATTCGAATTGGCAACTCAGGTTGGCGGTGGCGTGGTGCTGCGCGGCGTGGCTGATCGACTGCGCCAGATTGGCATAGAACGCCTGCGCGGTGCCCAGCAGCAGAATGCCGAAGCGGTAGGTGGGGCGGCGTTCACGAATGCGTTGGCCGATCAGTCGCGCCGCGAAGTAGCCCACGGCTTCGGCGGCCTGGAACACCTGTTCTGCGGTGTCCGGGTTGACCGGTGCTCGGGCATTCAAGACCCGGTCGACGGTGGCCACGCTGAGGCCCGCCTGGGCGGCAACGGTGGCGATGGTCGGGCGTTTATTGTTGCTCATGAAAGGCCCCTTGTGCGTCTTGATAGAAAACTATCAAGCCCCGCTGGGCCTGGATGATAGCTTGATAGGGAATGGATTCAAGCCCTTGAGGGGGATTTACCTGCGCTCTATCGTTTCTTCGCAAAGCACCTGTTACCCCACGCTTGCGGAGAACAATAACAATGCCTGAACACACCGCTTACCGCGCTCGTCGCGACTACAGCCTCACCGGCCCGGAAGCCGCCCGCGCGGCGGAAAAGGGTCTGGTCTCGGCCAGTTGGTATCAGTCGCCGATTTCCCGTAAACGCATGAAAGAGCTGATGCAACGCCGCGACGGCCCGGCCTTGCGCGACACTGCCGTCTGGATAACCGCGCTGCTGGTCACCGGCTTTGGCGGCTACTGGTTCTGGGGCTCGTGGGCCTGCGTGCCGTTCTTCATCGCCTATGGCGTGCTCTACGGCACGGCCTCCAACCCGCGCTGGCACGAAACCGGCCACGGCACTGCGTTCAAGACCCGCTGGATGAACGACGGCCTGTACCAGGTCGCCAGCTTCATGTGCATCTTCGAACCCCATGTGTGGCGCTGGAGCCATGCACGGCACCACACCGACACGATCGTGGTTGGCCGTGACCCGGAGATCGTCGAACCGCGCCCGCCAAGTTTCCTGATGATGTTCCTGAGCCTGTTCAACTTGCCCCTGGCCTGGAAGACCTTCAGCGGTGTGGCGCGCCATGCCATCGGCAGGATGAGTGCCCAGGAGGCGGACTTCATCCCTGAATCCGAATGGCCCAAGGTGTTCCGCGCAGCGCGGATCTGGGTCGGCATTTATGCCGTGGTCATTGGTACTGCGTTGTACCTGCACAGCGGGTTGCCGCTGATGCTGATTGGCTTGCCGAGTATTTACGGCGCGTGGCTCGGCTACCTGTTCGGCCTCACCCAGCATGTGGGGCTGGCCGAAGATGTGCTGGACCACCGCAGCAACTGCCGCACCATTTACATGAACCGCGTGCTGCGCTTTATCTACATGGACATGAACTACCACCTCGAACACCACATGTACCCGATGGTGCCGTACCACGCCCTGGCACAACTGCACGAAGAGATCCGCAGCGACTGCCCACCGCCGTACGCGAATATTTTTCAAGCGTACAAGGAAATCCTGCCGACGATCTGGAAGCAGCGCAGCGACCCGACGTACTTCGTGCAGCGCCCGCTTGGCAGTGGCGATGACGCAAAAAGTGGCGAGCGGGCTTGCCCGCGTTGGGCTGCGGAGCAGCCCCAGTAGGACCGCCGCATTCTTTCAGATAAAACTCGATCGCCGATCTTGGGGCTGCGCAGCAGCCCCAAGATCGGCGAT
>NZ_UUPU01000018.1 GCF_900591205.1 Pseudomonas viridiflava | reverse complement strand
TTTTTAGCAAAACTTGCAGGGTTTTGTGTTGAGTACACACAGTGCTTTCTGTGGCGAGCGGGCTTGCCCGCGTTGGGTTGCGAAGCAGCCCTGATACGAACAACCGAGTGTTACCTGAAAAAACGCGGTGACCTTTTTGGGGCCGCTTCGCAGCCCAGCGCGGGCAAGCCCGCTCGCCACGGGAGCGCCGATTGCCAAAAAGCGGAGTTCTGCCTTTAGGTGCGAGTAAAAGTCCGGTGCCCGATACGCGGGGTGTCTTTAGCAAAGCTTGCAAAGTTTTGTGTGGAGTACACACAGTGCTTTCTGTGGCGA
>NZ_UUPU01000099.1 GCF_900591205.1 Pseudomonas viridiflava | reverse complement strand
CCTTCCATCAACCCACTTGACGAGGCGTCCGCTCCGGGTGACGAAACCGCGAGGGCCACGGCTATAAAGCTGCTCTACGCCGTCTCCTACGGCAAGAATGGCTATCTCTTCGGGTACGACTCCCAGGTCATCCGTATTTTCAGAAGTACCAATCCCGACGGTCTGGGCAAGAGCTTCAATGACGTGCGCGATCCGAATGGGGTCTACCTCAATCGCGAACTGGTTGCCGTCGGCAAGGCGGGTACCCATTACGTGATGTATTCCTCGGCGCTGCCCGGC
>NZ_UUPU01000028.1 GCF_900591205.1 Pseudomonas viridiflava | reverse complement strand
CAAAAGATCGCTGACTTCGTCAGCGGTAAGGATGTAAGGGCCAGATCAAAAACAAAGCAAAGCACGGCGGCCTGACAGCCGACCTGATTATTGAAGCCTTCCTCGGTTCAAATGTGGGAGCTGGCTTGCCTGCGATGGCATCAACTCGGTTTGTCTGATGTACCGAGTTGCCTGCATCGCAGGCAAGCCAGCTCCCACAGAAAAGCCCCCCACTGCGCACGCCGCCCCGCCCTTGATCCAACCACTCAGGTCGGCTACCAGGCCGCCGTGCTCTGCTTTTGATCTTTTTGATCTTGATCTAGGCGCCCCATTAACCACGCTGGCCGCACGCAGGCTTGAATCCGTGGGTAACCCGGCAGGACGCCGGGTTAGCCGCGCTGGGCCAAGGATGGCCCATCGCGGCGGCCCACGGATTCAAGTCTGC
>NZ_UUPU01000079.1 GCF_900591205.1 Pseudomonas viridiflava | reverse complement strand
GCGTGGCTGAGAACATCAATATCAGTGCGCGTGGCGCGCATTCCGGGTTTGGCTGGCTGCTGCGCGATGGCTGGGAGAAGGGCAACGCCGACCAGCAGATCAAGGCGATGAAAGTCAAAACGCCGAACGCGGAACAGAAAATCATGTACCTGTCGGGCGGCAACCAGCAGAAGGCGATTCTGGGCCGCTGGCTGTCGATGCCGATGAAGGTACTGCTGCTGGACGAACCGACCCGAGGCATTGATATCGGCGCCAAGGCCGAGATCTACCAGATCATTCATAACCTGGCGGCCAGCGGCATTGCGGTGATCGTGGTGTCCAGCGACCTGATGGAAGTGATGGGCATTTCCGACCGCATTCTGGTGCTGTGCGAAGGCGCGTTGCGCGGCGAACAAACCCGCGAACATGCCACTGAATCCAACCTGCTGCAGCTGGCCTTGCCGCGCGGCCCGGCGAACTGAGAGACGACCATGACCATCCAAAACAACGCGTTGCCGACGGCACGCAAACCCCTCGATGTGCGGGCACTCCTGGATAACTGGGCAATGCTGCTGGCGGCAATCAGCATCTTTTTGCTGTGCGCCTTGCTGATCGACAACTTCCTCTCGCCGCTGAATATGCGCGGGCTGGGCCTGGCCATTTCGACCGTGGGCATCGCCGCGTGCACCATGCTGTTTTGCCTGGCGTCGGGGCATTTCGACTTGTCGGTGGGCTCGGTGATCGCCTGCGCCGGGGTGGTGGCGGCGATTGTGATGCGCGATACCGACAGCGTCATGCTGGGCATCGGCGCCGCGTTGCTGATGGGGCTGATCGTGGGGCTGATTAACGGGATTGTGATCGCCAAACTGCGGGTCAATGCACTGATCACCACGTTGGCGACCATGCAGATCGTGCGTGGCCTGGCGTACATCTTCGCCAACGGTAAGGCGGTGGGCGTGTCCCAGGAGCAGTTCTTTATCTTCGGCAACGGCCAGTTGCTGGGCGTGCCGGTGCCGATCCTGATCACGATTGTGTGCTTTGTGTTCTTCGGCTGGTTGCTCAACTACACCACCTACGGGCGCAACACCATGGCCATCGGCGGCAACCCGGAAGCGGCGTTGCTGGCTGGGGTGAATGTGGACCGCACGAAAATCCTGATCTTCGCCTTGCATGGCGTGATCGGCGCCCTGGCCGGGGTGATCCTGGCCTCGCGCATGACCTCCGGCCAGCCGATGATCGGCCAGGGTTTTGAGCTGACGGTGATTTCAGCCTGCGTGCTGGGCGGGGTATCCCTGAGCGGCGGGGTAGGGATGATCCGCCATGTCATCGCCGGGGTGTTGATCCTGGCGATCATCGAGAATGCGATGAACCTGAAGAACATCGACACGTTTTACCAGTATGTGATCCGCGGCTCGATTCTGTTGCTGGCCGTGGTCATCGACCGCATGAAGCAACGCTGAGTCGTGCCATGTGAGGACTAACTGAATGTGGGAGGGGGCTTGCTCCCGATAGCGGTGGGTCAGTGAGAAATCTATCACCTGACACACCCTCATCGGGAGCAAGCCCCCTCCCACAGTTTAGTCGGCGGAGAACTTGAAGATGGTGTTCTGGGTATAGGTCTGCCCAGGGTTCAAACGCGTCGAGGCGAAGTCAGGCTGGTTGGGCGCATCCGGAAAGTGCTGGGTCTCCAGGGTAAACCCGCTCCAGTGCTGATAGGTCTTGCCACCTTTGCCCTTAACCGTCCCATCCAGGAAGTTGCTGGTATAGAACTGCACGCCCGGTTCCGTGGTGAACAGCTGCAAACGGCGACCTGAGGCAGGGTCATGTACTTCGGCGGCGAGTTGCTTGATGTCGCCTTTGGTATCCAGCGCCCAGTTGAAGTCAAACCCACCTTGTTTCGGTTCGGCGAATTTGAGCTGCGGGTGATCGTCCTTGATGTGCTGGCCGATAGGCGTAGGTTTCAGGAAGTCCATCGGCGTGTCTTTGACTGGCGCCAGCTCACCGGTAGGAATCAAAGTGGCATTCACCGGTGTGTAATGGCTGGCATGCAAGGTGGCGACCTGCTTGAGGATGTCGCCGTTACCCGCACCGGCCAGGTTGAAGTAGCTGTGGTTGGTGAGGTTGAGCACGGTGGGTTTGTCGGTGCTGGCCGTGTAGTCGATATGCAGTTCGTTGTTGTCGTTGAGGCTGTAGGTGACCTCGGTTTTCAGGTTGCCGGGGAAGCCCATTTCACCGTCCTTGGACAAGTAACTCAGCTTCACGCCGACCGAACCTTTTGCTTTGACCGGCTCGGCTTTCCATACGTGCTTGTCGAAGCCCTGGGCGCCGCCATGCAGAGAATTGGGGCCGTCGTTGAGCGGCACCTGGTAGCGCTTGCCGTCGAGTTCAAAGGCGCCGCCGGCGAGGCGATTGCCGAAGCGCCCGATGGTCGCGCCGAAAAACGCCGTGCCGGCCTGATAGCCCTGCACCGTGTCAAAGCCGAGTACCACGTCCTCGGGCTTGCCGTTTTTATCCGGCACTTTGAGCGACTGCAACACGCCGCCGTAGGTGATCACCGTGGCTTGCATGCCATGGCTGTTACGCAGGATGTACTGTTCGACGGCGGTGCCGTCGTTGGTTTTACCGAAGGGTTTGTGCTCGCTGGTGAGCCCTGCGGCCTGGGCGCCGCCACTGGCGATCAGCAACGACATGGCAAGGCCCGAGAGCAGGTATCGAGGGTGCTTCATGGTCGAACTTCCTTTTGTTGTTTTGAGTGGAATAGTTCTACTAATGTGCGATATTTTGTCGATAAGACAGCAAATTTATAGCCTTTTACCGCGTATTTGCAAAATAAAATAAGACTATTTAAGCGAGGCAAGCGTTATATGAGCACTCAAGCGGCTGTTTATCCCGACCTCAAGGGCAAGACCGTGCTGATTTCCGGAGGCGCTTCGGGGATCGGCGAATTCATGGTGCGCGCGTTCGCTGCGCAGGGCGCCAAGGTGGCGTTTGTAGACCGCGCCCAAAGCCAGGGCGAGCGCCTGGCGGCGCTGTTGAGTTCGCAGGGGCATACCGTCGAGTTCGGCTATTGCGATATCACCGATGAAATCGCCTACAAGGCGGCGATCGGGCGCTTTGAGCACTCGCTGGGGCCGATCACGGTGCTGGTGAACAACGCGGCCAATGACGTGCGCCACACGCTGGAAGAAGTCGACTCGGAAACCTTCGACAAACTGATTTCAGTCAACCTCAAGCACGCCTTCTTTGCCGCCAAGGCTGTGGTGCCGATGATGAAGGGCGCGGGCGGCGGGGCGATTATCAACTTGGGCTCGGTCGGCTGGATGATGGCCTCGGCCGGCTACCCGGTGTACGCCGCCAGCAAGGCGGCGGCCCATGGCATGACCCGCGCCCTGGCACGCGAGCTGGGGCCGAGCCGCATCCGCGTCAACACACTGGTGCCCGGCTGGGTCATGACCGAAAAACAGCTGGCGATGTGGGTCGATGATGCGGCCCGCGAGCTGATCGCCCGCAGCCAGTGCCTGCCGGGCAGCGTGCTGCCGGAGCATATCGCCAATATGGCGTTGTTCCTGGCCTCCGATGCGTCGGCGATGTGCTCGGCGCAGAACTTTATCGTCGATGGTGGTTGGGTGTAGCCGAGAACCTCGGCCATGTGAAAATTAAATGTGGGAGGGGGCTTGCTCCCACATTTGAACTGGGTTGTTCATTCGATTGGGAAACGTTTGAAGGCAGGATGCTGCTCAAGCCGCTCGGCATGCCGTTGCAGGTTGGGAAACGCATCCGCTTTCACCACCGACGCCACGGTGTACTGGCTGAAGGACCAGGCCACCGCCGCCGTCAGTGAAGCCTGGGTCAGCGCTTCGCTGTCTGCCAGCTGTTTTTCCAGTAACGAATAGGCCGCCAGCAACTGCCCGGTCACGCGCTCGAGCCAGGGTTCATGCAGCTTTTCGGCGGGCCGCAGGTTGTGCTCATAGACGATCTGCACGCTTTTCTCACAGGCCGCCAGCGCCAGTCCAAGCAGCTGCAGGTCTTGGGCGAGCGCTGCGGGTTGCTGGGGCAGCAGCTTTTTGTCGGCCGGGGCCAGGGCTTCCAGGTAATCCAGGATCAGGCTGGAGTCCATCAGCACCGTGCCATCGTCCAGTACCAGGGTCGGGGCCTTGACCACCGGGTTGATCTGCGCAAATTCATTGAAGGTGCGAAACACCGACAAGGGTTCATGCACAAAGTCCACCCCGTACAACTCCAGGGAAATAGCCACGCGGCGTACGTAGGGCGAATCCAGCATGCCGATCAGTTTCATGAAGCCTCCATTGCTCTCGGGGGTTGGCCCCAGAGATTAAGGGCACTCAGTCGCCAAACGCAATTGCCGATACGCCTGCACCAGTTGCTCCAGGCTGAACGCCAAGTTGCGCCCGCTGGGGTTGGGCAGCACCCACACCGACGCATCGCCCAGTGACTGCGGCTGCAGCCCCCAGGCAAGCTGCCGTTGGCCGGACAACGCGCTGTAGCCGGGCTTGCCCAGGAACGCCACGAAGCGCGGGGCATAGCGGCGGATTTTCTGTTCGAAGGCCGCCGCCGCATCGGTGAACTCATGCCGCGCCAACTCGCCGGCGCTGGCGGTAGGGCGCTCCACCACGGTGGTCAGCCCGCACTGATAGTGCAGCAGCGTGCGGCCGGCTTCGGGGCGGATTTCATCGGGCGTGAAGCCGGCCAGGTGCAGGGTGCGCCAGAACCGGTTGCTGCGATTGGCAAAATGCAGGCCGAGGGCGGCGGAGCCCTTGCCGGGGTTGATCCCGCAGAACACCACGTTCAGGTGCTCGGCGAGGATGTCGTCGAGACGCTCGCTCATGCCGGGCTCCTGGCCCGGCTCGCCCCTGGCGGTTGCCCGGTGATGCGTTTGAAGGCGCGGCTGAAGGCGGCTTGTGAGGTGTAGCCCAGGCGTTGCGCGACTTCTTCGATGGGCAACCGCTCCAGGGTCAGCCACTGGCTGGCCAGGCGCATCCGCAGTTCCGTGGCGTAACGCAGTGGCGGGACGCCGAGGGTGGCCTGGAAGCGGTCGGCGAACACCGAGCGCGAGGTATGCCCCTGCGCCGCCAGTTCGGCCACGCTCCAGTCGCGGCCCGGTTGCTGGTGCAAGGCGAGGAGGGCGCTGGCCAGGCGTGGGTCGCGTAACGCGGCCACCAGGCCCGACGCGTTACCGCAGGCGCATTCGACCCAGCCGCGCACAATCATCGCCGCCACCACATCGGCCAGGCGCGCAAGGATACCGGGGTAGCCGATACGGGCGCTGCAGACTTCGCGCTCCATAGTCGCCAGGATCGGCATCAACCCCGGGTAACGCTGGCCTCGCGCATCAATCAGCATCATCGCCGGCATCAAGCGGCCGAGCCCCTGGATGCTGCCCAGGTCGAATTCCATGCAGGCGCTGAACAGCACGCTGCCAGGCGAGCCTTCGACCTCGGCGCCGGCCTTTACCGCACACACCGCGTCACCCAGCGTGGCGGCCTCGAAGCTACAGATATCCCGTTCCGGCACGTCCGGGCTCGATAACAACCCGTGCGCGCCGCCATGGGAAATGAACACCGCATTGCCGGCCGACAGTGCATAAAGGCTGCCGTCGTCCAGTCGCAACGTGGCGCAACCCGACGCCAGGAAGTGGAAATAGGCATGGCCCGGTTTGGCCTCAAAACTGACGCCAAACACTGGCCCGGCCTCGATGCGACGGTACTCCACACCGCGCAGGCGCATGCCCTGCAACAGTTCGTTGATCAGGTCGGAAGAGACGGTAAACGCGTCAGATGCAGTCATGCTCGGGGTTTCGGTCAAAAACTTAAGGGTTTGCATCATAGATCATCCTGGAGGGCGAACCTAGACTGGCGACTCGCTGATTTCCTGAGGATGTTTTGTGATGAATGATTATGCAGCTCCTGTCGACGCCAGGGTGGAGCCCACAACCCCGGCCTGGATGGCGGTGTTCTCCCTGGCCATGGGGGTGTTCGGGCTGTTGACTGCCGAATACCTGCCGGCCAGCCTGTTGACGCCGATGGCGCTGGACCTTGGCGTCTCGCAGGCGTTGGCCGGGCAGGCGGTGACGGTCACGGCGGTGGTCGCGTTATTCGCCGGGTTGCTGGTGCCGGGCCTGACGCGGGGGATTGATCGACGCGTGGTGCTGCTGGGCTTTTCCACGCTGATGATCGCGTCCAACCTGCTGGTGGCGTTCTCGTCCAGCCTGACCGTGTTGCTGCTGATGCGCATTCTGTTGGGCATCGCCCTCGGCGGTTTCTGGAGCATGGCGGCGGCCGTGGCGATGCGCCTGGTGCCGCCCGCGCTGCTGCCACGGGCGCTCTCTATCATTTTCAGCGGGATTGCCGTGGGGACCGTCGTCGCGGTGCCGCTGGGCAGCTACCTGGGCGGTTTGTATGGCTGGCGCAGCGCATTTGTCGCGGCCGCCGCCGTGGGCGTGGTGACCTTGGTCTTCCAGATGTTCACGCTGCCGCGTTTGCCTGCGCACGGAGCCACACGCTTGCGCACCGTGCTGGACGTGCTGTTGCGCCCCGGGATTGCCATGGGCATGTTCGGCTGTGTGCTGGTGCACACCGGGCATTTTGCGCTGTTCACCTATATTCGACCGTTTCTGGAAAGCACCACCGGGGTTGGCACCCAAGGCTTGGCGTTGATGCTGCTGGGGTTCGGCGCGGCGAATTTTGCCGGCACGCTGCTGGCCGGCTGGTTGCTGGTGCGCAACCCGCTTGGCACGTTGGTGCTGATGCCGCTGCTGGTGGGTGTTGCGGCACTCGCCCTGGTGCTGTTGCCGGCTTCGCTGCCGGGTCAGGCATTGCTTTTGGCGCTGTGGGGCATGGCGTTTGGCGGCGTGCCCGTGGCGTGGTCGAACTGGGTGGCGCGTGCTGTGCCGGATCAGGCGGAAAGCGCCGGAGGCATGGTGGTGGCGTCGGTGCAGTCGGCGATTGCGGCGGGCGCTGCGGGAGGCGGTGCGATGTTCAGCCTCAGCGGGATTGACGGTGTATTTGTCGCCGCCGGGGTGTTGATGCTGCTGGCCGCCTGCTTGATCGCGTGGCGAGTGCAGGTGCCACGGCACACACCTTTGGTTTAGTCTGGAGCGCTTCGTTGATTGCAAGCGCCTATGGAGCAGTAAGCATGAGTGACTACGTACCCCCAAAAGTCTGGACCTGGGACACTGAAAGTGGCGGCACTTTCGCCAGCATCAACCGGCCCATCGCCGGTGCGACCCATGACCACGAACTGCCGGTCGGCAAGCACCCGCTGCAGCTGTATTCCCTGGCTACGCCCAACGGGCAGAAGGTCACGATCCTGCTGGAAGAGCTGCTGGCCCTGGGGCACACCGGCGCGGAATACGATGCCTGGTTGATCAAGATCGGCGATGGCGACCAGTTCGGCAGCGGGTTTGTTGCGCTCAACCCTAATTCCAAGATCCCTGCATTGATGGACCGCAGCGGCGCCACGCCGATTCGGGTGTTTGAGTCGGGTGCGATCCTGCAGTACCTGGCGCAGAAGTTCGGGGCGTTTTTGCCCACCGAACCAGCGGCGCGTGCGGAGTGCTTGTCGTGGTTGTTTTGGCAGATGGGCAGTGCGCCGTACCTGGGCGGTGGGTTCGGGCATTTTTATGCGTATGCGCCGAGCAAGATGGAGTACGCGATTAATCGGTTTGCGATGGAAACCAAGCGCCAGTTGGATGTGCTTGATCAGCGTTTGGCGGTGAGTGAGTACGTTGCCGGGGGGGAGTACACGATTGCCGATATTGCGATTTGGCCTTGGTATGGGGGGTTGGTCAAAGGCCGTTTGTATGGGGACTCGGCGGCGTTTTTGTCGGTGCATGAGTATAAGCATGTGCTGCGTTGGGCTGAGGCGATTGAAGCGCGGCCGGCGGTGCAGCGGGGGCGGCGGGTGAATCGGGTTTCTGGGGAGCCTGGGGAGCAGTTGGCTGAGCGGCATGATGCTGGGGATTTGGATTGATAGTTTGGTGTGGGTGGGGGGGTGTATATCCGTTGCTGCGGTAATGGCCGCTTATGGTTCCGCTCTTACAGCGGGTCACTTTTGGAAAGACCCAAAAGTAACCAAAAGGTCTTTGCCCCATCACTCGGCACCTCGCCTCCGGCTCGGTGTGCCCTCACGCAGGCTTGAATCCG
>NZ_UUPU01000103.1 GCF_900591205.1 Pseudomonas viridiflava | reverse complement strand
CACGGATTCAAGCCTGCGTTCGGCCAGCGTGATTGACGGGGCGCCTCAGATCAAGATCACGATCAAAAGCGCACAAGATCGCTGACTTCGTCAGCGCAAAGGATGTAAGGGCCACGTCAAAAACAAAGCGAGGCGGCCTGACAGCCGACCTGATCATCAAAGCCCTCCTCGGTTTAAATGTGGGAGCTGGCTTGTCGGGTCGCCGCATCGCTGCGAAAGCATCAACCCGGTTTGCCTGAGAGACCGAGTTGTCTGCATCGCAGGCAAGCCAGCTCCCACAGAAAACCAATCCACCGGGATCCCGCTTTTGATCTACACCACTCAGGTCGGCTACCAGGCCGCCGTGCTCTGCTTTTGATCTGCTTTTGATCTTGATCTAGGCGCCCCATTAACCACGCTGGCCGCACGCGGGCTTGAATCCGTGGGTAACCCGGCAGGACGCCGGGTTAGCCGCGCTGGGCCAAGGATGGCCCAT
>NZ_UUPU01000029.1 GCF_900591205.1 Pseudomonas viridiflava | reverse complement strand
GTCCGGTATACAGAATTTCTTGACGACCATAGAGCATTGGAACCACCTGATCCCATCCCGAACTCAGCAGTGAAACGATGCATCGCCGATGGTAGTGTGGGGTTTCCCCATGTGAGAGTAGGTCATCGTCAAGATTAAATTCCGAAACCCCTGTCTGCTAACGCAGCCAGGGGTTTTGTCGTTTAAAGGGTTCCGTTGCTCCACTCCCATGAGCAGCCCTCGAACGGCGCCAACCGCAACTACATAAAAGCCAATGCCTGCCGTCTTTGGCGCCCACCAGAAAAGTCTTGCAACCCGTCCCCTTGTACGACAACCACTTGTCGGTTTCCTACGTGAAATGACGATACATCGCACAATTCGCTAAGTTTTGCCTAAGTTTGGCCGAAAGCCTGACGAGCCATGCGTGCACCGAAATAGAGCGGCCACAGAAGCTGCCTATACCGTTACATGGAATGTTCCACTCGGCACGCTCACCCCCCTTTGGCAAAAAGAAGTCGATGAAATGAATCTCAAGTTCAGTCATAAAATTCTGTTGGCCGCGTCAGGCGTCGTGGTTCTAGCCTTCGCGTTATTCACCCTCTACAACGACTACCTGCAGCGCAGCACCATTACGCAGAACCTGGAGTCGTCTATCCAGCAATCCGGTGAACTCACCGCCAGCAGTGTGCAGAACTGGCTCAGCGGTCGAATACTGGTACTCGAAAACCTCACGCAAAACATCGCCCATCAAGGCAGTGGTGCCGACCTCCCTGGGTTGGTCGATCAACCGGCGTTCACCTCGAACTTCCAGTTCACCTACGTTGGACAAACCAACGGTGTGTTTACCCAGCGTCCCGATGCGAAAATGCCTGATGGCTACGATCCCCGTCAGCGCCCCTGGTACAAACAAGCGGTGGCCGCTGACAAACCCATGCTGACGCCGCCCTATATGGCAGCCGTGGGTGGGCAGATCGTAACCATCGCCATGCCGGTGAAGAAGAATGGCGAATTGCTGGGAGTGGTGGGTGGCGACCTGAGCCTGCAGACCTTGGTGAAGATCATCAACTCGGTGGATTTCGGTGGTATCGGTCATGCGTTTCTGGTCAGCGGTGACGGCCAAGTCATCGTCAGCCCGGATCAAGACCAAGTGATGAAAAACCTTAAGGATATCTACCCAGGCACCAACGTCCGTATCGAGAGAGTCAACCAAGACGTCGTCCTCAATGGCCAGGATCGTATTCTGTCCTTCACCCCGATCAGCGGCTTGCCAGGTGCAGATTGGTATATCGGTCTGTCGATCGACAAAGACAAAGCCTACGCACCGCTGGGCAAGTTCCGTACCTCGGCGTTGATTGCCATGCTGATCGCGGTAGTCGCGATTGCCGTGCTCTTGAGCTTGCTGATTCAAGTGTTACTACGGCCCCTGACCACCATGGGCGTGGCCATGCAAGACATAGCCCAGGGTGAAGGCGACCTGACCCGCCGCCTCGCTGTCACCAGCAAGGACGAGTTCGGGGAAGTCGGCAGCGCGTTCAATCAGTTCGTGGAGCGTATTCATGCCTCCATTTGCGAAGTGTCTTCGGCAACTCGCCAGGTGCACGACCTGTCGCAACGCGTGATGGCCTCTTCGAACGCCTCGATTATCGGGTCTGACGAACAAAGCGCACGCACCAACAGTGTGGCTGCTGCGATCAATGAACTGGGGGCTGCCACTCAGGAAATCGCGCGCAACGCTGCTGACGCCTCACAGCATGCCAGCGGGGCCAGTGAGCAGGCCGATGATGGGCGCAAAGTGGTGGAGCAAACCATCCTGGCAATGTCGGCGTTGTCGCAGAAGATCAGCCTCTCCTGCACCCAGATCGAAACCTTGAATGCCAGCACCGATAACATCGGCCACATCCTTGATGTGATTAAAGGCATCTCCCAGCAAACCAACTTGTTGGCACTCAACGCCGCGATCGAAGCCGCGCGTGCCGGGGAGGCCGGCCGTGGTTTTGCGGTGGTCGCCGATGAGGTGCGCAACCTGGCTCACCGCACCCAGGAGTCGGCCGAAGAGATCCACAAGATGATCACCTCGCTGCAAGTGGGCTCGCGTGAGGCGGTAACCACCATGAATGCCAGCCAAGCCTCCAGTGAAGAAAGCGTAGAAGTCGCCAACCAGGCCGGTGAGCGCCTGGTCAGCGTGACGCAGCGGATCGTCGAGATCGACGGCATGAACCAGTCCGTCGCCGCCGCCACCGAGGAGCAGACCGCCGTGGTGGAGACCCTCAACGTGGACATCAACCAGATCAACCTGTTGAATCAACAGGGCGTGGCCAACCTTAATGAAACCTTGAAGGACTGCGATGCACTGTCGCAACAAGCCAGCCGATTGAAGCAACTGGTCGACAGCTTCAAGATCTGACCCGCTGATTGCTCCGGCAGGAACGCGTCATTTCGTTCCTGCCGTTCAACCCAGTAGCCGGCGCACATTCTCCAGGGCGCTGTCGGCAAAACCCTGCACAAACGCTTCAAATCCCGCCTGCGCCGCATCTATGGGTTCGGCAATAATGGTCCAGGTCACCCTGGAGCGCTGCTCTGCCAGTGCCTCCACGCGTATCGCCGCCCACAGCCTCGCCACGCCGAGCGTGTTGTAGATTGTGGTCCAGGTCATGTGCATGGCGTGCTCGTCCCGGCTATTGAGCTGCTCCACGACACAGTTGCCATCGTGGAAGAATTTGCTACGCAAAGCGCCCACGCCGGTGCCGATCATTTCGATACGCGACAGCGCAGGAATGAACGCATCAAAGCCAGCGAACTGCCCCACCATGTCCCACAGTCGGGTGGCAGGGCAGCCCACCACCACAGAAGCCACTATCGGCAGGCCATTCGGGTTGCGGATCAATGTATCGGGTTGCAGTGGTTTCATGAGGTTGTCCTGAGGCGTTTCAAAGAAAGCCGATGGTCTTGAGGTAGCTGCAGCCTTTGCTCAGCAATACCGCGTCTTTTTCGGGGTAGTGCACCCCCATCCGCTGGACACCTCTTCGCGCGTTGTCATGACGAATCATCGAGGTATCACCGATGTCTTCATCCAGGCTACCGAGGTAAAAACCGAGCACGCCAAACAATGCGTTGTCCTGGTCCACCGTGCGTAATGCCTGTTGCCATTGCGCAACGCTCACCCGCTCGAACCTGTGGCCCGCCTGGCTAAATGCATCCAGGTAGTGCTCCCAACTTAAAGGCTGCGGGTTATGCAGGTTGAATACGCAGCTATCGGCTTGAAAGCGGGCGCAATGGAATGCAATGAAGCGTGCCAGGAAGTCCACCGGCATCAGGTCGAAATTCAGATCCAGTCGCGGCAGAACGCCCAGTTGCAGCGAACCCTTGAGCATCAGCATCTGGCGATTTTTCTGGGGCTGGCAAACACCGTTGCGGCTGTTGAAACTGATATTCCCAGGGCGATGGATGTTCACCCAGGCGCCTTGCTTTGCCGCACGCCCCAGCTGCTGTTCAGCGACCCATTTGGACAGGTTGTAGCCATTCTTGATGTACAGCGGCAATGTAGCCGCAGCAGGCGCTTCAAGGACATAGCCCTGCGAGTCGATGCTGCTGGACGCCGACAGCGTCGAGACAAAGTTGAAGACTTTCTTGCGGCTGGTCTCACACAAGCGCAGGCATTCGAAGATGGGATCGACGTTGTCCTTGGCCAGTGTGGCGTACTCCATCACGTGGTTGACCCGCGCTGCGTTGTGCACCAACACCCCGAAGCCCTCTGCAAGCGCGTCATACACCTCGCCGGCCAAACCCAATCGCGGCAGGCTGATATCCGCCGCGAATACCCGAACCCGGCTTAGATCCAAGTGCTCCAGGCGGTACTCGCGTAGCGCCTGAGTGAAGCGTGTTATCGCCGTGTGCCCCGGCACCTCACGCACCAGGCACGCCACCTCGGTTGCACCGCAGGCCAGCAACGCTTCGACAATATGCACGCCAACGAAGCTGTTGGCCCCGGTCACGATCACCTTGTTCGGGTCGCCTGCGCGGCTCTCGGGCAGGGTGTTGATCACCCACTGCCGTTGAGCATCGCGAACCGCCTGGCCAGAGGGGGCATCGGGCCGGTCGCCATCCTCCAGCAACGTCGCGAGAGTACGCACCGTGGGGGCTTCAATGAAGTGGCTCAACGCGAAACTACGGCCCAATTGCTCGCGGACACGCAGCAACAAGCTCGACAGCAAAATAGAATGGCCGCCAAGGTCGAAGAAACTTTCATCGACAGACAGCTCGTCCGCAGGCAGCACCAACAGTTCGCTCCACAGCTGGGTCAGGCGTACCTGAAGCGGCGTGTATGTGGCGCTGCGAATGGTCTGCCTGGCAGCTCGCGACGGTAACGCCAGCAGTGCTTCACGGTCGACTTTGCCATTGCTGGAGTGCGGCATGTCGGGTAACGCGTTCCAGGAACCGGGCTGCAGGTAATCCGGTAGCCACTGCCGGGCATGCTGCCGCAAGGCTGCCACCGTGGCGCCCGGTTCGGGCTTGGCGACGAAAGCTCGGATGCTGGTGTCACGGTCGATAATCACCACAACCTGTCGATACAAACGACTGCTGCGCAAGCATTCCTCTATTTCCCGAGGCTCCACTCGAAAGCCGCGGATCTTCACCTGATCATCGCGCCGCCCGCACAGGACAATGCCGTCAGCCGTCCACTTGGCCAGGTCCCCGCTGCGATAGGCCCGCAGCTTGCCGGCGCCAGGCACTGTCAGCTCGACGAAAGGGCTGCCGGCCTGTTGCGGCGCGTTCACATACCCCAGGCTTACCCCGGGACCGACGATATACACCTCGCCCATCACCTGTTCATCTACCGGTTGCAGGGCGTCATCCAGGATCAATATCTGGCTGTTGGCGATGGGCTGGCCGAGGTTGCGATTGCTGTCGCCGGGGCGCAACGTCCGATGGGTCACCAACACCGTGGTCTCAGTGGGCCCGTAGAGGTTGTGGAACTGACACTGCCCCGCCAGTTGTTCGATCACGTGCGGCTCGCACACATCGCCCCCCGTCAGCAGGTGTTTCAGGCCCAGCGGTTGCTCAAGCGGCAGAATGCTGAGCAGGGCGGGCGGCACAAAGGCATGGGTGATATGTCGCCGTTGTAGCAGCTCCAGCAGTTGCCGAGGGTCGCGCCGTTGCTCTTCGCTGGGCACGATCAGCTCGGCACCTGCTATCAACGCCGGGAAAATATCAATCAGCGACGAGTCGAAGCTCAAGGACGAAAACTGCAGCACGCGGCAGTTTTCGTCCAGGCTGACACAGGACCTGTACCACGCGGTGAAGTGCGCCAGGTTACCTTGGCTGAGTAGCACGCCCTTCGGTTGGCCGGTGGTGCCCGACGTGTAGAGCGTCATGCAGGGCGCATCGGATCGCAGGTGCTGGTGCACCAACCGGCCTGTCGAATCGGCATCACGAGGGTCAAGGGCGCTGACATCCAGGGAAATGAAACCTGCGCGCAACGGATGTTGCCCTGTGTCCAGCAACACGCGTGCCCCTGCGCTTTCAAGCATTACCTGATGGCGTTGAGGAGGATGTTCCGGCCCCAGCGGCAGGTACACCGCCCCACAGCCCAGCACCGCCAGAATGCTGGCATATAACGCGCTGGACTTTTCCAGGCACACACCCACCACCGCTGGTGCCTCAAGAGCCTCCAACAGGGGGAGTAATCGTTGCTGGATGGCCAGGGCCTGGGACTTCAATTGACGGTAGGTCACCTGTGTGCCGGCGATGTTCAGGGCCGGCCGTTCGGCGAAGGTGTGAAGGCTGGCTTGCAACCGCTCGATCACCGGCACCTGTGCTTCGTGCAGCAATGCGGGGTCTGCGGTGTGATTGAAACGATGCACAAACGCCAACGCTTCAAGAGCCTGCAAGCCTTGCTCGGGCCAGGCATTGGCGATCGCCTGCTCAGAGAAACACCCGGCGCCCCGTGAGAAGCCGCTGACCTGTAGCGCGATCCATTCGGCCAATGTATTCGTCACCTGCCGGCGCAGCCGCTGGCCGTTGCCACTGGGCTCATCGGCGATGTCCAGTACGGCCAATAACCGCCGTTCACGTTCATAGGCGCGCAATTGCAGCGCGGGCAGCCCGCAGTTGGTTACCGGGCCAATGCCTATGCGCAAGCTTAGCCTTGGGGATTGCTCGGCGTCGGCCGGCAGCGACTGAGTACCGTCTTCAATCAATAGGTCGATCGCTTCATCACTCGAGCCGTGCCCGTACTGCTCAAGCAACTGCCTGATTGCGTCGAGGGCCGTGCTCGCGCCGCTCCATCCTATGTTCAGGCGCCTCATGTCGGCCTCCCGGAAAGCGGCAAGTAATGGTCCAGCGCCTGCGCCACACTTGGCGTGTGCAGCAGGCCGCTGTGTTGCAGGAAGCCCATGATGTTGCCCATCAATGGATGCTGGCGGGTGATGGGGAACGCCAGCGCCGCGACTTCATCGTGCAATGCAGCGCGCACGCTGTGGTTGACGTCGAGGTGTTCGACCAACTGCAGGTCGAAGTTTTTCTGCAGGTCATTGGTCAGGTAATGCGCCAGGAAGGTTGGCAGTACCTGAGCGATGCTGTCGCGGTCATCAGGGGTCGCGGTTTGCCAATACAGGCGTACCAGCCGTGTCCAGAACTGCGCGTGGCGGCCTTCGTCGAACAGGTGGTCGGCCATCAAGCCACGGACGGACGCTTTGACACTGCTGTCCTTGGAAAACGCCGCCGCGTCGTGGGTCACGGTGTTTTCGGCGATGGCTACGCCAATCAACTCGACTGCATCGCGCAGGTGAGCGGGGACCTGGGCTTGTGCTGCGGGCAGCGCACGGCTCAGTTCGATCTGCTCGGGCAGGGCCAGCGGTTGGATGCCGGTGAGGGCGATGGTTTGTTGCAGGAAGTCCAGCGCGACCAGCGCGTGGTAGTCCTCATCCACTACGACCGTCATCGCATCAACCCGGCAGGCAAGCGGGAAGGGCACCGAGAAGCGATTCTTGGCAATGCTGCGGGCAGTCCTGTCGACGATTTCGGTTTCGAAAATCACCACGTCGTTGATGAATTTGTAGAAGCTTTGCAGCAGCACGAAGTCGCGCCACTGTGGGCAGTATTCAAGAAAGGTCGGGCTGAGCACCAAGGGTTGTCGGCAAATCGGATAGATCAACTTGTCGTCGTTTTCCAGCAGACGGCGAGGGCGAGTGCGGATGGTGGCGCGGCGCTCCCAGTCGTCCGCAATGGGGCGGTAGTCGGTGATGGTCATCGGTGCACCTCTTGCAGCGAGGCCCGCACCTCGTCCCAGAACATGATGCGGCTCTCAACCGCGGCCCGGGCGGTGTCGTGGGCCTGTTGCGCGAACGTCGGGTCTGCGCTCACCAGGCGTTCGAGCAATTGCTCCGCTGCCGGACCGTGGTCCTGGGTGTCCAGTTCGATATGGCGCTTGAGATAGCCACACAAGGTCGGTGCGTGGTGGTGGATGACCTCATCGGCTTGCAGAAGCCGCTCGAACATCGCCGGGATGACACGCTCGCGGCCGTGAAGAAATGCCGCCGCTACACAGTGAGTGGGCGCGTTCAACGCTATGTGCAACGTGGCACTCACGAAGCGCGCCACGCCGGGTGGCGCGTCAACCTCGCGCAAGGCCGTGTTTGCGTCCTGGCCGTGACGCAGCAGCGCAACGAAGCGGTCGATTACCAAGGTGTTGGCACCGATTTCGGCCATGGCCTCCAGGTACAACTCGAAGTGGCTGCAATGGCCCTGTCGCGGATGCATGTCTGACTCTTCGCCGAGCACAATCTCATTGATCAGGCGTGCGGCGTGCGGGTCGGCCGGTGGCAGCCAGGGCAGGTGAGTGCAGGTCAGGTCCTGTTGCAGGCGCTTGGTGAGGGTCATGAAGTCCCAGACAGCGAATACATGGCTTTCCATAAAAAGTTGTAACTTGCGAAGCGAAGTTATTTCCGCAAATAACGGATGCCTGCATAACTGCAGTTTTGTTTGCTCAAGTAACGGTTGATGCATGGTTGATGCCTATAAGTTGTTGCGTCTGCTGAAGAAACAGCGAGGGGCTTTTGTGATCGGCCAAAGAGATAAGTGCGTGTAAACAGGCCAGGCGCGCAGGGGCGCCCATCTGCGTGAGGGCCCGTCGAGTAAGGCGTCTGGTTTAGTAATAAAAGATAATAAGCGGGTTAAATAATTTGGCGAGCATATAAAAGTATTAGATGTTTTTCTAAATAATATTGACTGTCAGGAAGTTGCTCTAGTAAGTGTGGGAAGTTTCTTTGGCGCGAGTGCCTGCACGAAGGGCAGGGACCCGCAGTACTTCAGGGGGTAAGCAGGGAAAGCGAACGCTCTTGCTTGATTTACTGATCGGCCGCCTCAAGGCCATTGAGGTAAGTCGTGATCACTTCCATTCCGCGCATCAAGTGATTACGCAGTGTCAGGATGCTTTCATCGGTTTTCTTCTGCGCCACCAGATGCAGCAGTTCACGGTGGTCCTCCTGGGACGTCTCGCCCAGCCCCATTGCTTCAAGGTTGAACCGCAGGAAGCGTTCCTCCTCATTCAGCCCGTGCTCCACCAACTTGAGCAAGCGCTGGTTGGGGGCCTTGCCATAGAGGGCCATGTGAAACAGCCGATTGAGGCGACCGATCTCGGTGTAGTCTTTTTCCTGTTCCAGCGCACAGATGATCGCATCGGCCTCTTCTATATCGGCCTCGGTGAGCAACGGGATCGACAAGCGCAAGGCTTCAGACTCCAGCAACATCCGCAGCGCATAGGTTTCGGCTGAGTTATCCTCGATCAACGGGGCCACCACAGCACCCTTGTGCGTCACCACATGCAGCAGTGACTGGGCTTCCAACTGGCGCAAGGCTTCACGCACCGGCATGCGACTGACCCCGAACAGGCTGGCCAGCTCCTGCTGGCGCATGGCAGTCCCACAGGGCAATCGCCCATCCAGGATGGCGTTGCGCAAGGTTTCTTCAATCACGGAGCGAGCGAGATGGGCCGGGATAGGGCCGCTGATCTTGATGCTGTTCAAAGGGTTCGGCTTCTGCGTCACGGTTACGCTATCCTCCTAATTAGGATAGGTGGCTAATTGGATCCAATGCACACTAGAGACTGCTTATAAGCTTGTCAAACGGGCACGGTTTCGGCTTGTAAGCGCTTCAACATAGTGCTCCCGGCGCCCACAATCCGTCCTTGTGGGGTCTTACGCTGGCGGTACATTCCCGTATATGGATATTCATTAACGGTATTTAAATAGCCGTTCTTATACCTATAAAGTCACTCACCTGTCTGACCGGGAGTGACCTCATGTCCGCCACCTCTACTGTTCCAACAGCGACCCCTACCGCTCAAGCGTTCGAGATTCGCCCACTGCCCGGCAGTGTTGGCGCCGAGATCATTGGCCTGGACTTGTCTCGCCCGGTCAGCGAGCAGGATTTCGCACGCATTCACCGTGCGCACCTGGACCATCACGTCGTGGTGTTCCGCGATCAACGTATCACCCCCGAACAACAAATCGCCTTCAGCCGCCGCTTCGGCGTGCTGCAGATCCACGTACTCAAGCAGTTCCTGCTGGCCAACCACCCGGAAATCCTGATCGTCTCCAACATCATCGAAAACGGCCAATCCATCGGTCTGGGTGACGCGGGCAAATTCTGGCATTCGGACCTGTCCTATAAAGAACTGCCGAGCCTGGGCTCGATGCTCCATGCCCAGGAACTGCCTTCCGAGGGCGGCGATACATTGTTCGCCGACATGCACAAAGCCTGGGACCAACTGCCCGAGCACTTGCGCAAAGCCGTCGAAGGCCGCAGCGCCGCGCACTCCTACACCGCGCGCTACAGCGAGACCAAATTCGAAGGCAACTGGCGCCCGACCCTGACGCCGGAACAACTGGCCCAGGTGGCTGAAGTGGTGCACCCGATTGTGCGCACCCACCCGGAAAACGGCCGCAAGGCGCTGTTCGTCAGCGAGGGTTTCACCACCCGCATCGTCGGCCTGCCGGAAGACGAAAGCCGTGACCTGCTGGCACAGCTCTACGCCCACAGCGTGCTGGCGCACAACATCTATCGCCATCAATGGCAGCCCCACGACCTGGTGTTCTGGGACAACCGCTCGCTCATCCACTTGGCGGCCGGTTGCCCAAGCAACCTGCGCCGCAAACTGTTTCGCACCACCATCCAGGGCGACGCGCCTTTCTGATTCGGAGCATGACCATGTCCAGGAAAATTCCATTTGCGCGGCTCGCGGCGACGATCGGCCTGGGCGTCAGCCTGTTGGCCGGCAGCCTCGTAGCCCCGGCCGCCGCACAGGCCGAAGGCGAGATCCGCATCGCCGAACAGTTCGGCATCGTCTACCTGTTGCTCAACGTGGTGCGCGACCAGCACCTGATCGAGAAATACGGCAAGCAGGAAGGTATCGACATCAAGGTCGACTGGACCCAGTTGTCGGGCGGCGCCGCGGTGAACGACGCGCTGCTCTCCGGTTCCATCGACATTGCCGGCGCCGGCGTTGGCCCGCTGCTGACCATCTGGGACCGCACTCACGGCAAGCAGAACGTCAAGGCCGTGGCCTCCCTGGGTAACTTCCCGTACTACCTGGTGAGCAACAATCCCAAGGTCAAAACCATTGCCGACTTCACCGACAAAGACCGTATCGCCGTGCCTGCCGTAGGCGTGTCGGTGCAATCGCGTTTCCTGCAATACGCCGCCGCCAAGCAGTGGGGCGACAAGGAATTCAATCGCCTCGACAAGTACACGGTTGCCGTCCCACACCCTGATGCCACCGCTGCACTGATCGCCGGCGGCACCGAACTGACCGGGCACTTTTCCAACCCGCCGTTCCAGGACCAGGCTCTGGCCAACCCTAACGTGCACGTGGTGCTGAACACCTACGACCTGTTGGGGCCGAACTCGCCGACCGTGCTGTTCGCCACCGAGAAATTCCGCAACGACAACCCCAAAACCTATAAGGCGTTCGTCGAGGCGTTGACCGAAGCCGCACAGTTCGCCCAGCACGATAAAGGCGCTGCGGCCGACACTTACATCCGCGTCACCAAAGCCAGGATCGACCGCGCCGAGTTGCTGAAAATCATTGATAACCCGCAGTTTGAATTCAGCGTCACCCCGAAAAATACCTACCCGCTGGCGGAATTCCTCTACCGCGTCGGCGCCATCAAGAACAAGCCTGAATCGTGGAAGGATTACTTCTTCCAGGACGCCAAGCCCCTGCAAGGAAGTTGAGATGAACGCGCCCTTGCAAGGCCACACGGCCAGCAACCTGCCCACCACCGAGCCCCTGCTGGCGGTGGATAATGTCAGCCTGGAATACCGCACCCCCGAGCGCGTGGTGCGGGCCACCCACCAGGTCAGTTTCGAAATCGACCCGGCGGATCGCTACGTGTTGCTCGGCCCGTCGGGCTGCGGCAAGTCCACGTTGCTCAAGTCCATCGCCGGGTTTATCAAACCCTGTGAAGGCGAGATCCGCCTGTTGGGCCAAAAGGTCGAACAACCGGGCCCGGATCGCATCGTGGTGTTCCAGGAATTCGACCAGCTGCCACCGTGGAAAACCGTCAAACAGAACGTGATGTTCCCGCTGCTGGCATCGAAAACCCTGAAGCGTCGCGAGGCCGAGGAGCGTGCGCTGCACTACCTCGAAAAAGTCGGCCTGAGTGCGTTTGCCGACGCTTACCCGCATACCCTTTCCGGAGGCATGAAAGCTCGCGTGGCGATCGCCCGCGCCCTGGCCATGCAGCCGAAAATCCTGCTGATGGACGAGCCCTTTGCCGCCCTTGACGCCCTGACCCGACGCAAGATGCAGGAAGAATTGCTGCTGCTCTGGGAGGAGGTGCGGTTCACCCTGTTGTTCGTCACCCACTCCATCGAAGAAGCATTGGTGGTGGGTAATCGCATCCTGTTGCTGTCGCCGCACCCGGGGCGCGTGCGCGCTGAAGTCCACAGCCATCAATATGACCTGCACAGCCTCGGTGGTGTGGAGTTCCAGGCGTCGGCACGGCGCATTCATCGGCTGCTGTTCGATGAAGCGCCCGAGGCCGAACTTGAGTTGGGCTTCGCCGATATCCGCATCGCTTATTGAAGGGGCCGCCCATGCGCCAGGAATTTGAAGTTACCCTCGAACCGCTGCTCAGCGTCCCCGTGGAACGCGAGCTGCCCCTGCGCCAACGCCTGTGGCAACAAGGCTGGCTGCGTAAAGGCTTGATCCTGATCGTGCTGGCGATCCTCTGGGAAGCGGTCGCCCGCTACCAGAATAACGACCTGCTGCTGCCGAGCTTCCTGCAAACATCCGCCGCGCTGTACGACGGCCTGCTCAGTGGTGAGTTGCTGAGCAAAGTGAGTATTTCGCTGGCGGTGCTGATCAAGGGCTATCTGATCGGTATCGTGCTGGCGTTTGCCTTGACCACGCTGGCGGTGTCGACGCAGTTGGGTCGCGACCTGCTGAGCACCCTGACCTCGATGTTCAACCCGTTGCCGGCAATCGCCTTGCTGCCGTTGGCGCTACTGTGGTTTGGCCTGGGGCAGAACAGCCTGATTTTCGTGCTGGTGCATTCGGTGTTGTGGGCGTTGGCGCTGAACACTTACTCGGGGTTCCTTGGCGTGTCCGAAACCCTGCGCATGGCCGGTCGCAACTATGGTCTCAAGGGCATGCGGTTTGTGCTGTTCATCCTGATTCCGGCGGCGTTGCCGTCGATTCTGGCCGGCCTGAAAATCGGCTGGGCATTTGCCTGGCGTACGCTGATCGCCGCCGAGCTGGTTTTCGGCGCCACCAGCGGCAAGGGCGGCTTGGGCTGGTACATTTTCCAGAACCGCAACGAGCTGTACACCGACAAGGTGTTCGCCGGGTTGGCCGTGGTGATTCTGATCGGCTTGCTGGTGGAAAACCTGGTGTTTGACACCTTCGAGCGGCTCACGGTGAAACGCTGGGGCATGCAGCGCTAAATAGGAATGATTGCTCTTGGTGGGTGTGAGTCCGATAATGCCGGCCTGATTTGGCGCCGTGATGGCGTCGTCATGGTCTGGTAAAAGGATTTACGAACATGCGTTTTTTAGTCTTGGCAGCTGCCTTGTGTTTGTCGACCTCGGTGTTGGCTGAGTTCGTGCCCGAAGCGGTGTCGATGCCCAAGCCGGTCTACCCTTCAGCCTTGATCACCACCCAGGGGCATGCGCGTATCAGCCTGAATATTCACAACGACGGCACGGTCAGCGAAGTAAAAGCGCTCAGCGCCACCCGCCCGGATTTCGCTGCCGCTGCCGTGAGCGCAGGCAAACAATGGCGCTTCAAACCCTGGACAGTGAATGCCGATCAGCCGGCGGTGATTGAGGCGCAAAACGACATGATTTTCTCGCCGTCGCCAACCGTCAGTGAAGCCGTTCAACTGAGCTTTACGCAAACCACCTATCAATCCTGCAGCACGTTGAACGGCGAAGTCAGCCAGTTCCGTCAGGAGCATCCCACGCGCCCGTTGATCGCCATGAAGAGCTTTGCGATTACCCGCGTTGCGGTGATGTTCCCGGCATTAAGTGGCAAAAGCGACTACAACGAGGGCCTGGCCCGGGCCGACGAGCTGGAAAACGCCCTGCCGGACATCGTGCGCAAGTGCCAGGCCAATCCCCGGCGAACCTACGCCGAATACCTGCCCCGTAACCTGAAGCGCTACCTGTAAAGCCTGCTAGGATTGCGTGCGCTGTACTCCCCAAACATCATGAGTGCTTGGCATGCAACTACCGGACATGAACCTGCTGGTCGCCCTCGACGCCTTGCTCGACGAGGGCAGTGTGGTCGGTGCGGCGCGGCGCATGAACCTCAGCCCGGCCGCCATGAGCCGTACCCTCACGCGCATTCGCGAGGCCGTAGGTGACCCGATCCTGGTGCGCGCCGGTCGCGGCCTGGTGCCGACGCCCAAGGCCCTGCAGTTGCAAGGCCAGGTGCGCAATGTAGTGGAACAGGCCGCGCTGTTGTTTCGCTCCGCCGACCAGGTGGACTTGAGCACCCTGCGCCGCCGTTTCAGCGTGCGCGCCAATGACTTTTTTATCGGCGTGTATGGCGGTCGCCTGTTCGACACCATGGAGCGCGTGGCGCCGCTGTGCGAACTGTGTTTTGTGCCCGAGGGCGACACCGACGATGAGGCGCTGCGCGAAGGGCGCCTGGATTTGCGGGTGAGCAACACCATGCCTGTGAGCCCTGAAGTGAAAGTGCAGAACCTGTTTTCCACCACCTTCGTGGGCCTCGCACGCGAAGATCACCCGTTGTTCGATGAAGAAATCACCGCCGCGCGGTTTGCCAGCTATTCACATATCAGCATCTCGCGGCGCGGCATTGCCCGGGGGCCGATCGACACCGCGCTGAATGCCCAGGGCCTGGAGCGCCGCGTGGCAATGATCGCCCCGGGTTTTCACGGCGCGATGTTCATGTTGCCCGATTCCGATCTGATTCTGCCGGTGCCCAAGGAGGCGCTTTACAGCGCCAAACGCCTCAAGCTGCCGCTGCGCGCTTTTGCCCTGCCGATCTCCCTGCCGACCCTGGTGCTGGCCCAATCCTGGCACCCGCGCTTCGACAATGACCCGGCCCACAAGTGGCTGCGCGAAACCCTGCGCGAGAGCTGCCACGCCACATGGCTGGAAGCCCAACCCAGCTGATTCTCTGGTTATACAAGATCAAAATGTGGGAGGGCGCTTGCCCCCGATGAGGGTGTGTCACTTGATAAATGTGTCACTGCCCCACCGCCATCGGGGGCAAGCCCCCTCCCACATTTGACTTCTGGTGGATTGAGGTTTGCGTCTGGCGCACTTATAAACTATCAACAAGTAACTTTTTGTCATGTGTGTGCCTGATTAAACTGCTCGGGTATTTATCATCCCGAGTTACCTGTTCATGACGTCCCTCGCTGCCCCCACCCATGCGGCCGCAGCCAAACCCGTCGCGATAACCCCGCCAGTGTTCGGCCTGAGAATCATCATCGGCCTCGTCGGCGTGTTGCTGGCGGTGCTGGTGTCCGGTCTCAACGAGATGGTCACCAAGGTGGCCCTCGCCGATATTCGCGGTGCGCTGTACATCGGTTTTGACGAAGGCACCTGGCTGGTCGCGGCCTACACCGCCACCTCCGTGTCGGCCATGGCCTTTGCGCCCTGGTGTTCGGTGACCTTTTCCCTGCGCCGCTTCACCCTCTGCGCCATCGGCCTGTTCACCGTGCTGGGCATCCTGTGCCCGTTCGCGCCGAACTACGAAAGCCTGCTGCTGCTGCGTACCGTGCAAGGTCTGGCCGGTGGCGCATTGCCGCCGATGCTGATGACCGTCGCGCTGCGTTTCCTGCCGGCCAACGTGAAGTTGTATGGCCTGGCCGGCTACGCGCTCACCGCCACGTTCGGCCCGAGCCTCGGCACGCCATTGGCGGCGCTGTGGACCGAGTACGTCGGCTGGCAGTGGGCGTTCTGGCAGATCGTCGGGCCGTGCCTGCTGGCGATGGCCGCCGTGGCCTACGGCTTGCCGCAGGACCCGCTGCGTCTGGAGCGCTTCAAGCAGTTCAACTGGCGCGGCCTGCTGCTGGGGTTCCCGGCGATCTGCATGCTGGTGATCGGCATTCTGCAAGGCAATCGCCTGGACTGGTTCGAGTCGGGCCTGATCACCTTCCTGCTGTGCGGCGGGGTGGTGTTGCTGGTGTTGTTCATGGTCAACGAATGGTCGCACCCGATGCCGTTTTTCAAGCTGCAGATGCTCGGCCTGCGCAACCTGTCGTTCGCCTTGATCGTGCTGGCCGGGGTGCTGATGGTGCTGACGTCGGTGATCATCATCCCGTCGAGCTTCCTGGCCCAGGTTCAGGGGTATCGCCCCCTGCAAACCGCGCCGCTGATGCTGCTGATGGCCGTGCCGCAATTGATCGCGCTGCCGCTGGTAGCGGCGCTGTGCAACCTGCGCTGGGTTGATTGCCGTTGGGTGCTGGGGATCGGGCTGGGCATGCTGGTGCTGTGTTGCGTGGGCAGTGCGCACCTGACCTCGGCGTGGATTCGCGACGACTTCTACGGCCTGTACCTGCTGCAAATCTTCGGGCAACCGATGGCCGTGTTGCCGCTGCTGATGCTCTCCACCGGCAGTATCCAACCAACTGACGGGCCGTTCGCCTCGGCCTGGTTCAACACCATCAAGGGCCTGGCCGCCGTGATCGCCACCGGCGTGCTGGATGCGTTGACCACCCAGCGTCTGCACTTTCACTCGACCATGCTGGTAGACCGCCTGGGCAACTCGCCCCTGGCCGATGGCGACGCGCCCGGCCTGGCCCACCGCCTGCACCAGCAGGCCGTGGTGCTGACTTCTTCGGATCTTTATTACGTCATGGCCGGTGTCGCGGTGGCGTTGATCCTGCTGATTTTCTGGATGCCCACGCGGATCTTTCCGCCCCGCGCTCCGATCTAGCCACAAGGATTTCTCATGAAACGCAAAGACAAAATTGCCGTCTCCGTTATCGCCGTATTTGCCGTTGGCGTGCTGGTGTACCTGGTCGCGCCGGGTGTGCTGGGCAGCAAGCGCCAGGTCACCAACGACGCCTTCATCGCCGCCGATTTCACGCTGGTCGCGCCGCGTGTGGCGGGCTTTATCAAGGAAGTGCTGGTGGAAGACAACCAGCGCGTCAAGGCCGGCCAGTTGCTGGCGCTGATCGACGACCGTGATTTTCGCGCCGCCGCCCAGGCCGCCGATGCCGACACCCTGGTCGCTCAAGCCCAGCTGAAAAACGCCACCGCGACCGTGGAGCGACAGAGCTCGGTGATCGCCCAGGCCCAGGCCACCGTGGCGGCAGACCGCGCTGAGGTGGCTTTCGCCGAACATGAACTGAACCGCTACAACCACCTCGCCGGCGTGGGCGCGGGCACCGTGCAAAACGCCCAGCAAGCCAAGACCCGTATCGACCAGGCTAGCGCACGCCTGGCCAACGCCACGGCGGTACTGGCGGCCGAACGCAAGCAGGTAGAAATCCTCACCGCCCAGCGTGACGCGGCCGAAGGTGGGCTCAAGCGCGCCCAGGCGGCGCTGGAAATAGCCACCTATCAGCTGTCTTACACGCGCATTGTGGCGCCGGTGGATGGCATGGTCGGCGAGCGTGCGGTGCGGGTCGGCGCCTATGTGACGCCGGGCAGCAAGATCCTCGCCGTGGTGCCGTTGGCCGAGGCTTACGTGGTAGCCAACTTCCAGGAAACCCAGCTCTCGCATATGCATGCCGGCCAGGCGGTGCAGGTGCGTGTCGACAGCCTCGACGGCGAGTTGCTCAATGGTCATCTGCAAAGCCTGGCGCCCGCGACCGGCGTGACATTCGCCTCGGTCAAACCCGACAACGCCACCGGCAACTTCACCAAGGTAGTGCAGCGCATTCCGGTGAAGATCGTTCTTGAACCGGGCCAGGCGCACATTGAACGTCTGCGGGTCGGCATGTCGGTGCAAGCCAGCGTCGATACTCAGCCCGTCGCGCAGCAGCATGAGGTGGCCCAGCAATGAAGCCGTTTGCCTGGCTCACCTTGAGCCTTATCAGCCTGAGTGCTTGCACCGTGGGCCCGGATTTTCAGCGGCCCCAAGGCCCGCGAGTCACCCAGTGGAGCGAGCCCCAGGGCCGTCAGGCCGCCAGCCGTGCCGTCAGCGACCCGTTGCAGGAGCGCTGGTGGGATGTGTTTCACGATGAGCAACTCTCAGCCCTTACGCGCCGCGCCCTCACCGATAACCTTGACCTGAAACTGGCCGGCAGCCGCCTGCAACAAAGCCGCGCTGTGCGCCAGGTCACCACCGCCGAGCGCTATCCCAACGTCAACGCCACCGGTGATTACGCACGCCAACGCAACAGCGCCGAAGGCTTGAGCGACCCGTCCGGCAACAACGGCCGGTCGGCGTTCAACCAGTGGGACATGGGTTTCTCTGCCGCCTGGGAGCTGGATTTCTGGGGCCGGGTCAAACGCGAAACCGAAGCCGCTGACGCCACCCTGCAAGTCGCCGAAAACGACCGTCGTGCCGTGCTGCTGTCGGTGCTGGCCGAGACGGCCCAGGACTACATCCAACTGCGCGGCGTGCAAAACACCCGTGCCGTCACCGAGCAAAACCTCGACGTCGCGCGCCACAGCCTCAAACTCTCGCAACTGCGCCTGGCCGATGGTGTGGCCACCGACCTGGACGTGGCCGAAGCCGCCGCCCAGGTTGCCGCCATCGAAGCGCGCCTGCCGGATTTGCAGCAGCGCCAGGACCAGTTGATCAACGCCCTGAGCCTGTTGATGGGCGAGCCGCCGCAAGCCCTGCATGCGCAGTTGTCCAAGGACGCTGGCGTGCCGCAAACCCAGCGTCAGGTCGCTATCGGCCTGCCGTCAGAACTCGCGGAGCGCCGCCCGGATATCCGCCAGGCCGAGGCGCGCCTGCACGCCGCCACCGCCAGCATTGGCGTGGCCAAGGGCGACTTTTACCCACGTATCACGCTCTCGGGCAGCCTGGGTTCGCAGGCCCTGCAACTGTCGGATTTCGGTTCCTGGGGCTCCCGCGCCTTTGCCTTCGGCCCGCAGTTCAGCTTGCCGCTGTTCAATGGTGGGCGCCTGCAAGGCATGCTGAATTTGCGTGAAGCCCAGCAACAGGAAGCGGCGCTGGCGTACCAGCAAACCGTGCTGCGCGCCTGGCATGAAATCGACGACCAGTTGACCCGCTACAACGCCAGCCAACTGCGCCGCGACAGCCTCGCCGAAGCGGTACGCCAGAACCAGATCGCCTTGCGCACCGCACAACATCAATACGTGGAAGGCGTGGTGGATTTCGTCAATGTGCTCACGGTGCAAAGCGCGCTGTTGGCCACGCAGGAGCAGTGGGTGGAGAGTTCCACCGGTGTGTCGTTGGTCATGGTCGGGCTATACAAAGCACTCGGAGGCGGGTGGCAATCCGTCTACCCCGAAACAGCCGCGCTACCCGCAGGCTGACACCACCCCATGTTGTGGCGGGCTTGCTCGCGAATGCGGTAGATCAGCCATGAATCTGTTGACTGACACACCGCCATCGCGGGCAAGCCTGCTCCCACACGGGGGCATTGCGTGATCACGGATTCTGCAAAAACACCACATACCCGCGAAACCACTCACTGCTCTGCAAATACCCCGGGGCCTCCCAAACCCCGCCCTGAATCAATCCCACCTTGAACGGCAGCCCCAGCCGATTCATCCGTGGCAAATACGCCGCGTAATCCGGGATGCTCTGGCGGCCCTGATACGTCTGCACCACCACCTCGTCCACCACACCCTTGAGCTGGGCGATAGCGGCCGAGTCGGCGTTGCTGCTCCAGTCCATCAGGCCGGTGATGCTCAGACGCAGCTCAGAGGGCAGGCGTCGGCGCAGGTCGCGCAGGAAGTCGGCGTATTCGTGCAGGTATTGGGTGCGGGCGTCGAAGTCGATCTGGATGCCGACCACCGGGTTACCCGCGTCGCGCCAGCGCTGCACCTGGCCAAGTACTTGGGTGTAGACCTGCTCCGGCCAGTGCAGGGTGTGAGCGCGGTAGACCACCCAGACTTCGCCTTGGGTCAGGCGCGGCACGCTGATGCCCTGGGCGATCAGTTGCACGCCACGCTGCGGCGCCCGGCGGGTGGAATTGATCTGGCCCTGGAGGATGTACAGGGTTTTGGCCTGTTTGAGCACCGGTTGCGGTGCGACGCCGCTCCACAGCCAGAAGGCGTCATAGTCGCGAGCGTCGACGGCGGCGAAGGCCGGGCTCGCCAGCAACAGCAAGCCCAGCCACAGGTGTTTCACCAGTAGTACTTCAGCGACTCGGCCCACTCGGTGTCGGCATACCCGGTTTTCAGCTGGCGGAACCAGCCTTTGCGTACGGACTTGTCGACATCTTCACCGCCGCAGTTGTTATAGCCGGACCGCGCATAGCAGTAGATGGCGCGATACAGCGCGTAGGCTTTGTCGTTATGCGGCGCCTTGGGGTTATCAATAACCTTGCGGTAGCCGTCGAGCCGCGAGAACGTTTCGCCTTTGAACAGCGAGGCGGTGCTGCCCAGGCTGCCGGCGGCGCGCACCTGGTCGAGGGGCATACCATCCAGATGGTTGATCAGGATGAACTCACCCAGGCAGTTGAGGCCCTTGGGGCTTTTTGGGTCGGCCTGCAGGGTGCTGGCGATTTGCGCAATGCTCGGGCAGGCGTAGCCGGATTCGGCTTTGTCGCCGCTCCACTGGAACAACTGCAGCGAACGATTATCGCCATAGACATAACCCAGGCTGGTGCCCAGCTTGTCCTGCGGCACCGCTGCCGGCAGTTGCTTGAGGTCTTCGGCGAAGGTGGCGTACTGGCCGCGCATCAGGTCTTTGTACAGCAGCACAAACTGGGCGGTTTCACGTTCGGCCGAATCGCTGGCCTGGGTGATCTGCTGGCGCAGCAATGCCTGGTCTGCGATGTTGCGCAGCAGGATGTAGCGCACCTGTTTGGCGCTGATCGGCGAGTCGGCGGCGAACACTTTGGCCAACTGCCCGCTGCGCTCGTAATTCATCGCCAGGGCCAGTTCCAACTGGTCGCGCTGCAAGGGTTGTTTGGCCAGCGGCAAAAGTTTGAGCCACAGGGCTTCGGCGCTTTTCCAGTCGCCCTTGGCTTCCAGTGCAAGGCCGCGCAGGGTCTGTTGGCTGAAGGCGAAGTAGTTGAGGCTCGCCGGCACGTCCTGGGGCAGCAGTTTCAAGGCGTTGTCGGGCTGATGCTCGACGTACAGGGCAAACGCCGCTTGCAGGTAGTCGTACAGTGCCGGTTCCTGGGCGAACACCGGCTTGTGCCCGGCCAATACCTCGCGGGTCAGTTTGGGTGGGTTGCCGGCGCGCATTCCCATCAGGTCAGTAAGCGCCAGGGTCAATGGGTTGGCTGCGGATGCATGGGTTGCGCTCAGCAGCTTGTTGTCGGTTTCCTGCACCAGCTCATCCAGCGACACATTGCGCTGCTCGGCACTGAACTGCGCTGCAAGGTCATTCGCCAGTTTGTCGGTATCGCCCGCCAGCCAATGCACTCGGCGCAGCAGGCCCGTGGCGGAGACGGCGTACTCGCCCTGTGGGTAAGTTTTCAGGTAGAGGTTGAAGCGGGCGTCGCTGTCGGCCAGTGCAGACTTATCCACATGCTCCAATTGCGGCATGCCGTATTCGTCGAAGGCGTTTTCCTGGGCCTGGTTCAACGCGGTGCGGGCGACCATGTAGAGCGCCGTTTCCTTGACCCACGGCAGGCTGCTGTTGGCGGCGGCGACAAAGCCGCGTTGTGCATCGGCAAAACGGCCGCTGTAGAAGTCGCCGGCGGCCTGAAGATAGGTGCGCAGCTCGCGGCCTGGGGCCGACTGGATTTGCTCCGGGTCACCCAGGCTCGCGCCGTCCCAGGTACAGGCGCCGAGCAGCTCCAGACGGGCAGTGACCAGCAGCCGGCGTTCCGCTTCGGGCAGGTCGGCCTTGATGGCTTGGCTGATAAAGGCGGTAGCGCTGCTTTCGTCATTGCTGCGGCAGCGGCTGCCTTCGCCGTACAGGAACGCATCACCCGCCGCCTTGGCGTTTTCACGTTGAATATTCAGCGGCGCCAGCAATGCCTCGAGCGGGCTGGGAGCGGCTGGCGCGTCGGGCTTCTCGACAGTGGCGTCGGTCAGCGGGGTCAGACGATACACCGGGAACGGGACGGGACCGAAGCCTTCTTCCAGATCCGTTTCACCCAGTGCATTCGGCGTCAGGGGCGCTACCTGTTTGTCTGCCAGCAACAGGCGCAGGTTAACCCGGCTATCGTTGCCAGGGCTCAGGAAGGGCAGGTTGCTGCACCCTTCAAGGCTGTCGCGTGATACCCGCCAGTCGGGGTAGCACGAATCATCGCCACTGGCCTGGGCCTGGAAGGAGAGGCCGGCGAGTAAGGCCAGTGCCAGAGGTGACAGAAAACCGATGCGCATGACGTGTCCTTGATCCTGAGTCCTTGGAGGGCGGCAATAATAGCGTGTTCCTCCCTGCGCTTTGGTGAAGGGCTGCGCAAATTGCTGATTTGTCCGATTCCAGAAGCGAATCCGGGACTTTTGTCCTAGAGTGGCGGTGTTTGCACTGAGGCAGTCAGGGCAGTGCTAGAGGAATCGAGGTGCGTCGGTCTGTGGTAGAGCAAAACGAAAAGGTCGGGGCGTTGCCCGCATTCAATCGACTCACGTGGGATAGCGCCGGCTGGATCAGCCGCCTGTGGTGGGTGCCGATCCTGGCACTGGCCATGGCCTTGCGCTTTTACCACCTGACGGCGGCGGCGATCTGGGGCGACGAAGGTTCCAGCCTGCTGCTCAGCGAGTACGCCGCGGGCGACCTGTGGTTTCACGCTGCCCACGATGTACACCCGCCGCTGTATTTTTTCATGCTGCGTGGCTGGATCGAACTGTTCGGTGACGGCATCTGGTCGATACGCGGGATGAGCGCCATACCCGGTGTGGTTGCTGTGGGTTTGGGCATCTGGCTCACGCGGCAACTGTCCACCCGGCGTGCCGCCGTGCTGGCCGGGGTCCTGCTGGCGTTGCTGCCGACGGCGGTGCGCTACAGCCAGGAAGTGCGCATGTATTCGCTGCTGGGGGTGTGGCTGCTGGGGGCCACGCTGGCGCTGGTGTATTGGGTGCGCCAACCCGAGCGCACACGTTACCTGGCGGTGTATGTGCTGGTGATGAGTGCCGGGTTCTACACCCATTATTTCACCGCGCTGTGCGTGTTGGTGCACTGGTCCTGGTTGGCCGTGATGGCGGGCGCGCAGCCGCGAGGTCAACGCCTGCTTACGCGTCCGGCCTGGTGGGTGGCCAACGCCGCGATTGTGCTGTTGTACCTGCCCTGGCTACCGAACTTGCTGGACCTGGTGCTGCATGTCGAACAACTCAAAGTGGGTGGGGATATCGGCTGGGAAGATCCCGTCGGTGTGTTTTCCCTGCCTTCGATGATCTGGCAGTTCGTACTCCAGGATGAAGGCGTTGGCTTCTGGACGCCGCTGTTCTGGCTGTTGCCGCTGTTGCTGACGGCGATTGTTGTGGTGACCGCCATGCGCGACCGCGAGCGCTATCGCCCGGCTAGCCTGTTGGCGTTATTTTTCCTGCTGCCGCTGTTATTGGTGTACAGCGTGTCGTTTTTCTCCCCGGTATTTATCGAGCGTTATCTCACGGTTTACGCCCTGGGCCTGCCGATCCTCATGGCCATGGCCATCGACCGCCTGCTGGCGCGTCTCTCGCTGCTGGGTGCGGCGCTGTTTGTGCTGTTTGTCGGCGTGGAGTTGGTGGGTCTCAAAAACAACTTCACCGTGAATGAGCAAGATCAATTGAACGTGCCGGTGGAGTTCGTCAATCGCAATTACCAGGAAGACGACCGCATCGTCCTCAGCGACATGCTGTGGTATCTCAGCTACGTGTATTACGACCAGACCGACGCGCAATTGCAGCTCTACACCCCACCTAAGCCCGACGGTATGTCGACCCGACCGAACGCCTACGGCTTCGGCACCCTGGTGGACCAGGACGGTGGGCGTATTTACCTTGACCATCTATCGGCATTGCCTGCCGGCACCCGGCGCGTGTGGCTGATCAGCAGCAACGAAGCGCCGGACGACTTCGCCCCGCTGCCCGAAGGCTGGCGCGAACTCAGTCGCCAGGACGGCGGCGGCGCGCGTGCACGATTGTTTGTGTTGTGCAACGTGCCGCTGCCGCAACCCGAGGGCTGCCGCTAGGCTCGATTAAACCTTTGCCATCAGGAGCCCACCCTGCAATCGCCAGTGCACAGCCTGTCATCACTGTTCAAACAGCTTGGCTTGCCGGACGACCCGGTCAGCATTAAACAGTTCGTGGCCGTTCATTCGCCGCTCAAGCCTGAGTTGAAGCTCGCGGATGCGTTCTTTTGGACGGACAGCCAGAGAGCGTTTTTGCGCGAGGAGATTCTGGAGGATGCGGATTGGGCTAAGGTGGTGGATGAGCTGAACTTGATGTTGCGGGGTGGGCGAGGGGGGTAAGAAACCGGGCTTTAATCGCGTAAGCGGACTTTTTGAGGTGGCAGTTTAGGAAGTTTCCTATCAATTAAAAGGAAGTGGACGATAGTCGCCAGAGTGAGGAGGCCGGTATTTACAGGCTCAGACTTCTTCCTCTGGGTTGCGCATGAAACGCCTCTTTCCTCGCGCTGAAATTGAAAGGTATGACCTCACAAAAGTCGAGAGCCCCTATTTTGCTGTCATCAAAATAAGGGAGCACTTTGGTGCGCCTTATGCCCTGCCGGGTTGAGCGAACTTCTTAGTGAGTGCAATGTGTCTCCTGGTTGTTGTTCGGCGGAAAAAGACCAGCGCCGGGTGCTGAGTAAGTTGGCAGCCGGGGATTGGTTGTTCTTGATGGAGTATCCCTTCCTTCCTTTAAGTAGAGAGTGTCGCGTTAAGTACGGACACCTGATGGGGCGCCGACTTTATGTAGGTCCAGGTAAATGGGAAAAGGTCAGTGTTGATGATGATGGCGTTAAAAATACGGCGATCCTGGCTGCGAATCGGTTAAGTTCCATGGGGGATGAGGGGCGGATGTTTTTATCGGACGGCAAGGACCTCGCGAACACCACCAGGGTTATGAATCAGCGCTGGGTAAGGCTAGACAGTCGCGATGATCAACTCACCCACAGGTCGGTTGACCGCAAATACGGGGAACTTCGGCACATCAAGCAACGTTATCTGGAGGGAAGTGATAACTGGCAAGTGGGGGGGCAATCATGGCATTGGCAGCCTGTAACACCGGATATAGCGTACGAATACAAGGGTGATGAATAGTGACGCGTAAGCAGGTTTTTTGGTTCTGGGGCGGGATGGATGCCATTTATCTGACTCGGTATTTCATTACCAGCGTGATGGCTGGAAGAGTTCCGTATTTTAGTGATATGGAAAGTGCGTTATGGCTTCTACGTGAACACAGTGCTGTACAGCTTTATATATTTGGCTTTTCCATGCTCCTGCAAGTTTCTATCGTGATTTCTTGTGGACTGTTTTTCCTCAAAAGCACAAGAGTCAAATGGGTTGTCTATCTTCAAACACCGTTGCGGCTCGCCTTAGTAGTTCCTTCTGTTTCGCTCCTGCTTCTGGGCGCTCAGGCCGTTCCACACTACAATCTGGTGTTAATGGCTGCGTTACTCGTGCTCTGCGAAATAGCGAAAGTTTGGAGCGTTTGGCGGTGGAGCAAACTGAGCGTCCAGGCGTGAGCAACGCGGATCAAAATGTGGGCGCTGGCTTGCCTGCGATTACGCAGTGTCAGTCCACATCTACCTCGACTAAGCCACCGCAATCGCAAGCCATCTCCCACAGGTATGTTGCGCCGCCGCGCAAACCCGCTTTACTTACCCACAGACCTCCCCACCACCCATCCGCAAAATTGTTTCAAAACTTGACGCGTCTGGCCTCATCCACCATATTGATAGTTAGCAAACTAACTGTATGCGAACTATCCAGTGTCCCAGACCCTTGAACAACTCCAGATGAACCTCAGCAGCAGCATGGTGGTGGGCGCCCGTAACTGGCGCAAAATCTGCCAGACCACGCTGGTGAGCTACGGTATTTCCGAAGCCTGCGCCGTGCCGCTGTTGATGATCGGCCGCCTGGGCGATGGGGTGCATCAGGTAAAAGTGGCGCAGGCGTCGGGGATGGAAAGCCCCTCGCTGGTACGCTTGCTCGACCGGTTGTGCCACGACGGTTATGTGTGCCGCACTGAAGATGTGCATGACCGTCGCGCCAAGGCCCTGAGCCTCACCGAGCGCGGCCGTGAGCTGGTGCAAGCGGTGGAGGCGCAGTTGGTGCGCCTGCGCAAGGACGTACTGGCGGATATCGCCCCCCATGATTTGGAAGCCGCGCTGCGGGTGTTGCGCGCCTTCGAGGCGGCGAACCCTTGAACGGATTTTTTACCGGTTTCCCACCTGCCCGCGACTGGTTCTACGGAGTTCGTACATTCGCGGCCTCGATGATCGCGCTGTACATCGCCATGCTCATGCAGATGCCGCGTCCGTATTGGGCGATGGCCACGGTGTATATCGTCTCCAGCCCGTTTGTCGGCCCCACCAGCTCCAAGGCTTTGTACCGCGCCATCGGCACCTTCATGGGCGCGGCGGCGGCGGTGATTTTTGTGCCGATGTTCGTGCAGTCGCCCTACCTGCTGGTGGTGGTGATTGCCTTGTGGACGGGCACCCTGTTGTTTCTCTCCATGCACCTGCGCACCGCCAACAACTACGCGCTGATGCTGGCCGGCTACACCTTGCCGCTGATCGCCTTGCCGGTGGTGGATAACCCGCTGGCGGTGTGGGATGTGGCCGAGGCGCGTACCGAAGAGATCTTCCTCGGTATCGCAGTCGCGGCGGTGGTGGGTGCGATGTTCTGGCCACGACGCCTGATGCCGGTGTTCGATGGCTCGGTAGCCAAGTGGTTCGCCGATGCGCAGGTCTACAGCCAGCGTTTTTTGACACGCAAGGTGGCGCCCCAAGAGGTCAGCACCTTGCGTGGCGGCATGGTCGCCACCTTCAACACCCTCGAGTTGATGATCGGCCAGTTGCCCCACGAGGGCGCACGGCCGCAGACGGTGCGCAACACCAAGGAACTGCGCGGACGCATGATTCACCTGTTGCCGGTGATCGACGCCCTGGACGATGCGATTTACGCGATCGAACACCGTGCTCCGGAATTTCTCGATCAGCTCACGCCGTTGCTCGAAGAGGCCAGCGCCTGGCTGGAAAGCACCACCCAGCAAGCGCCCCTCGAGCGCTGGCGCGTACTGCGCGACAAAATCGACGCCGCCCAACCCCAAGTCGAAGCACTCGACGACCGCCACACGCTGCTGTTCTCCAATGCGCTGTATCGCCTGGGCGAGTGGGTCGACTTGTGGCAAGACTGCCGCAGCCTGCAAGCCGCCATCCAGTGCGAAAGCCAGGACACCTGGCGCGCCGTTTACCGCCACTGGCGCCTGGGCCGGCTCACGCCATTTCTCGACCGTGGCCTGATGTTCTACTCGGCGTTCTCCACCGTCACTGCGATCATCGTCGCCTCGGTGTTGTGGATTCTGCTGGGCTGGACCGACGGCGGCAGCGCGGTGATCCTGGCCGCCGTGGCCTGCAGCTTTTTCGCCTCGATGGACGACCCGGCGCCGCAGATCTACCGGTTCTTTTTCTGGACCGCGATGTCGGTGCTGTTCGCCAGCCTGTATCTGTTCCTGGTGCTGCCCAACCTGCACGATTTCCCGATGCTGGTGCTGGCGTTTGCCGTGCCGTTCATCTGCATCGGCACGCTCACCGTGCAGCCGCGTTTCTACCTCGGCATGCTGCTGACGCTGGTCAACACCTCGTCGTTCATCAGCATCCAGGGCGCCTATGACGCGGACTTCCTGAACTTCGCCAACGTCAACCTGGCCGGGCCGGTGGGCCTGCTGTTTGCTTTTGTGTGGACCTTGATCGCACGGCCCTTCGGCGCCGAACTGGCGGCCAAGCGCCTGACCCGTTTCAGCTGGCGCGACATCGTCAGCCTGACCGAACCCGCGACCCTGGCCGAGCACCGGCACATGGCCGCGCAAATGCTCGACCGCCTGATGCAGCACCTGCCGCGCCTGGCGTTGATCAACCAGGACACCGGCAGCGCCCTGCGCGATTTGCGCGTGGCGCTCAACCTGCTCGACCTGCTGGCCTATTCGCCGCGCATCCTCGGTGTGCCACGGGTGCTGCTCAACCAGGTGGTGGAAGGCGTGGGCGGATACTTCAAGGCGTGCCTCAAGGCGGGTGAACGCTTGCCTGCGCCGAGCGGTCTGCTGATGACCCTCGACCGCACGCGCCGCGCCCTCAACGGCCAGGGCCTGCAAGACGATGACGATACCCGCCTGCATCTGCTGCACGCCTTGGCCGGTTTGCGCCTGTCGTTGCTGCCCGGCGTGGAATTTATTGACGGCACCGAGCGCGAAGCGCCGTTACCCGATGGAGCGCCTTTATGATCGGTGATCTGGATATCAGCGGGGTGTTCCTGCCCACGCTGCTGGTGCTGATGGGCATTACGTATGTGTTGTTTCTGGTGGTGCACGGGCTGTTGACCCGCCTCCACTTTTATCGCCTGGTCTGGCACCGGGCATTGTTCAATGTGGGGCTCTACGCGCTGTTGCTGGGCGCGGTGGACTCACTCAGTCGATACCTGATGACATGAAAAAACCTTTTTTGACCATCGGCCGTGTAGTCCTCACGTTGTTGATCGTGACGTTTGCGGTTGTCGTTGTGTGGCGCATGGTCATGTACTACATGTTTGCCCCCTGGACCCGCGACGGGCACATCCGTGCCGACATCGTGCAGATCGCCCCGGACGTTTCCGGGCTGATCCAGCAAGTGGATGTGCGCGACAACCAGTTGGTGACCAAGGGCCAGGTGCTGTTTGCCGTGGACCAGGACCGCTTCAAGCTGGCCTTGCGCCAAGCTCAGGCCGCCGTGGCCGACCGCCAGGAAACCCTGGCCCAGGCCAGTCGCGAGTACAAGCGTAACCGTGGCCTGGGTAACCTGGTGCCCAGCGAGCAACTGGAAGAAAGCCAGTCCCGCGTGGCCCGCGCCCAGTCGGCCCTGGCCGAAGCACAAGTGACGGTGGATGCTGCCCAGCTCAACCTCGATCGCTCGGTGATCCGCAGCCCGGTGGACGGCTACGTCAACGACCGCGCGCCGCGTGCCCAGGAGTTCGTCACCGCCGGGCGTCCGGTGCTGTCGGTGGTGGACAGCAACTCGTTCCATATCGACGGCTATTTCGAGGAGACCAAGCTCGACGGCATCCACGTCGGCATGGCCGTGGATATCCGCGTGATCGGAGACAACGCCCGCCTGCGCGGGCATGTGCAGAGCATCGTCGCGGGTATCGAAGACCGTGACCGCAGCAGCGGCTCCAACCTGTTGCCCAACGTCAACCCGGCGTTCAGCTGGGTACGCCTGGCCCAGCGGATTCCGGTGCGTATTGCCTTTGATGAGGTGCCGGCCGACTTTCGCATGATCGCCGGGCGCACGGCGACGTTGTCGATCATCGGCGATAAGGTTAAAGACGGAGACACGCCATGAAGCAGCTTCTGGCAACCGCTGCGCTGGGGTTGTTGCTGTCGGCCTGCCAGGTAGTGGGGCCCGATTACACGTTGCCGGAAAAGTCCGCCGTCAACCGGGGTGACCTGCAAGGCCAGCTCGCGGGCGAGGGCAATAATGTGGTCTCGGCGCCGGTCCCGGCCGACTGGTGGAAACTCTACAAAGACCCGCGCCTGGATGAGCTGGTGCGTCAGGCCATGGCCTCCAACACAGACCTGCGGGTGGCCGCCGCGAATTTGCAGCGTGCACGTTTTCAGACCGAACAGGCTGAATCGGCGGGTGGCTGGAGCCTGGGTGCCAAAGCCGAAGCCCAGCGCCTGCAAGAGTCCGGTGAAGCCTTTTTGCTGACGGAAAAAGTCCCGGTGGGCAACATCGGCGCCGCCAGTATCACCACCTCGTATCAATTCGATTTGTTCGGCACCTTGCAGCGCGGCATCGAAAGCGCCCAGGCCAGCGCCGACGCAGCGCAAGCCGCCGCCGATATCGCACGCATCACCTTGGTGGCGGATGTGGTGCGCTCCTACACCCAGGTGTGCGCGGCCAACGAAGAGCTGGCGATTGCCAACGAGTCCCTCGACCTGCAAGCCCAGAGCACCCAGCTCACCCAGCGCCTGCGCGACGCCGGGCGTGGTGATGAAACCCAGGTGACGCGCTCGCAAACCCAGTACAAATCCTTGCGCGCCGACATGCCGCGCTATGAAGCGGCGCGCCAGGCGGGTCTGTTCCGCCTGTCGATGCTGCTGGCCAAGCCGCTGGACCAGCTGCCGGCGGGCACCGGCACCTGCGCCGAGCTGCCGCACATCGCCCAGTTGTTGCCGGTGGGCGATGGCGCGACCCTGCTCAAGCGCCGCCCCGATGTACGCCAGGCTGAACGCCAATTGGCCGCCGCTACCGCACGGATCGGCGTGGCCACCGGGGCGTTGTACCCGGACATCAGCATTGGCGCCACCGTCGGCACCGTCGGTCTGCTCGAGAACCTGGGCACACCGGCCACCAACCGCTGGGGTTTTGGCCCGTTGATCAGTTGGACGGTGCCGACCAACGGCGCTCGCGCACGTATCCACGAAGCTGAAGCCGCAACCCAGGGCGCCCTGGCGCATTTCGACGGGGTGGTGCTCAACGCCATCCGTGAAACCCAGACCGGCCTTGCGCAGTACACCGCGCAGCTGCAGCGCCGTGACGCCCTGGCCGAAGCCGGCGAATCCGCCAGGGAAGCCGCGGACCAGACGCACCGCTTCTTTCAGGCAGGGCGTGCGTCGTTCCTGGCCGACTTGCAAGCCACCCGCACCTACACCGATGTGCGTGCACAACTGGCGGCGGCCAACACCCAGGTTGCCATGAGCCAGATTGATCTGTTCCTGGCCCTGGGCGGCGGCTGGGAAAGCGGACGAACGCAAGCGTCACAGCCCGGCAAACCCTGAGCAAATAGCTATGCTTGGACAGGCAGGTCGCCGTGACGATCTGCCTGACACTGCTCGCGTTTGCTCATGGGGATTCCAATAATGAAAAACCCTTATGCTCCCGCTTTCTGGTGCGTGTGCTTCGCACTGGTGCTGTTATCGGCTGCCTATTTCTACGGCGTCATGCTCGCTCATCAAATCGACAAGGCCATGGTGTTTCTTGACAGCGCGTGCCTGGTGATCGGCACCTTGTCCATCGGCGTGGTGGCGTGGGCGTCTTATCAAAACCAACGGGTGAAGAAAAAGCTCCTCGAACAAGGCAAGACCCGCGTGGCGATCTGGGACACCAAAGTCGCCCTGCGCCGCGTCGAGACCGTGTTCGACCGCTATTTCTGGGGCAGCTACTGGCAGCCTGGGCGCACGTTCCAGGAAGTCATGGGCGACCTCACCGGCACCCCGCTCGAAAAAAGCCTCGAAGTCCTGAAAAAACAGTGCGTGGCCCTTGATCAACAGGTCGCCGAGGGTAGGCATTGGCTTAATAACGCGCGCGAATTATCCGACGTGGCCACGCAGATGGCCCGGGAGCGCTACCAGCTGGACTTCTGCGACCCCAAGGCCGATACCCCGGGCAATGCCGTGATACACCGCGAGTTTGAGGTGCTGGTGTACACCTGGACCGCTCGCCTGAAGAGTTTTGACCACCAGCTCGATGAGATCGAATTGGAGTATTCCTGACGCCTTCGGTGAACCAACGGTAGACCTGACCCCTCTGAAAAGCTGGGCCGTTCGCGGCCGCCAGTGCTAATCTTCCCCCGCTTTCGGCGGGCTTGAGCCAACCCTTTCAGGGTTCAAGGAAGACAGCCCACTTCTCACAGGATTTGATCAGGTCACTTCATGAATAAGCCAGCAGTTGTTCTTTTGGGTTTTGTGGTCGCCGTTGGCGTCGTCAGTGCAGGCGGCGCCTGGTACACCGGTAAGCAACTGGAGCCGGTGCTGCAAACGGCTGTCCAGGACGCCAACAAGGAGCTGCAACGGTCCATGGCCGGCGTCGACGGCACCGCAACCCTGGAGCTGGTGTCCCTGGACCGTGGCTTGTTCAGCAGCACCGCGCATTACCGTCTCAAGGGCCAGGGCTCGGTGTTCGGCGAGCAGAACCCTAACCCTGAATTGCTCTTTGTCGACCATATCGAACACGGCCCGCTGCCGTTCTCGCGCCTGGTGTCGCTGAAATGGCTGCCGGTCATGGCCACCAGTCACTATGCGCTGGAAAAGAATGCCACCACCGAAAAATGGTTCGCGGCCGCCAAAGACGTGTCGCCGCTCAAGGGCGTGGCCAACATCGGCTACAACCGCTCGGTCAGCGGCAACCTTGAACTGCTGCCCCTGGAGTTCAAGGACGACACCTCCTCGGTGAGCTTCTCCGGTGCCAACCTGGACTTCGACAGCAGCGCCGAGGGCAAGAAGGTCAAGGCCGACGGCTACATGAACAGCCTCAAGATCGCCGCAGTCGACGGCAATGGCACGCCATTTGAAGCTGAGTTCGCCGGATTCACCGTCGCCAGCAACCTGGAAAAATCCACTTTCGGCTTCTACACCGGGCAGAACACCCTGGAGCTGAGCGACACCAAGGTCACCTACGGCGCGCAAAAGGCGGTGCTGACCCTCAAGGGCTTCGAGCAGAAAGACAGCAGCGAAATCAAAGAAAACAACATGGACGGCCGCGTCGATTACAAGATCGACGAGATCGGCTACCAGGGCAAACCCGTCGGCTCAGCGGCCATGGCAGTGAGCGTGAAGAACATTGATATTCCCTCGGGGCTGCTGCTGACCAAGCTGTACCAGGACAAGATGCAGCCGGTGCAAGCCGCTGCCGCCGCTGGTCAACCGGTGCCGGAGCTGCAACTGACCGAGGCCGAGCAAACCCTGGCTGAAGCCAACGTCAACCAACTGTTGGCCGCCAAGCCGCATCTGGCGCTGGAAAACCTGTCCCTGAAAACCACTCACGGCGAAAGCAAATTCAACCTGCTGGTGGACCTGACCAAGCCGTCGTCCATGGAACTGCCGCCGGTTGAGCTGGGCAAACAGATGGTGTCGCTGTTGGATGCCAACCTGACCCTGTCCAAGCCGATGATCGCCGATGTGGCCGCCCTGCAAGCGCAGGTAGGCGGTGTGACCGATCCTAAAGCCATCGAGCAGCAATCCCAGATGGCCAGCGAAATGGTCAGCGGTATGGCCGTCGGTACGCAGTTGGCGACCCTGGTGGGCAGCGATGTGGTGTCCAAGCTGCACTACGCCAACAATGAAGTGACGTTCAACGGCCAGAAGATGACCGTCGAGCAGTTCATTGGCTTCGTGATGTCCAAAGTCGGTGCGGTCGGCGGCGCGCAGTAAGGACTTCACCAGCGCCCCGAAATAAATAATGGGGGAGCGGGATTGCCCGCGATAAGGGTCAAACAGTCGGCGCTCATACCGGCCGACAACCTTTTATCGCAGGCAAGTCCGCTCCCCCATTCGTTTTTCAGATTTGCCGGGCAATTCTGAACAATTGTTCTGATTTGTCCTTTTTCATACATGCGTCGGGGATAGTTCCTACAGGAAAGCTAGGTCGGGTCACGAGACGCCGACGCCCTGATGCAAATCGCTCAGGACCACCTATCGTTACAGCTTTCCGTGTGTAAGGAAGCTCACGATATGTTGCGAAACCTACCCCTCAGTGCCTCAGGCCGGTTGCGACTGCTCATCGGGGTCGCCTTGTGCAGCCAGTTGCTGATGCCCACTTTTGCCATGGCCGACCCGGCCTATGACGCGCTGATTATTCAGGCGCGCAACGGCAACTTCACACCCGCCCTCACTCAATTGCGCCAATTGCCTGCCGAGCGTCAGACGCCAGGCCAGATCAGCGATCACCTGGTGATCGCCGGTTGGGCCGGCCAGGATGCCGAAGTGCTGAAGGTGTATGAGGCCCAGGGGCAGAATCGCAACCTGACCGCCCAGGCGCTGGCCACGGTCGCACGGACCTATCGCAACCAGAAGCAGTGGGCGCAGGCTGAGGCGGTCTATCGCAAAGCGCTGCTGCGTGAACCCAACAATATCGACCTGCAACTGGGCCTGGCCCTCACGCAGGCTGACGACGGTAAAGCCAGCGAAGCGGTGCAACGTGCCCGCGCCCTGGTGGCCGCCAAGCCCGATGACCCCAACCGGCGCATGGCGCTGGGCTACGCACTGACTCGCGCCGGCTTGCAGTTCGACGCACTGCATGAATTCGACCAGGCGTTTCTGCGCGCCGGCAACAAACCGGAAGTGGCCCGCGAATACATCGTCGCCCTGCAAAAGGCCCGTCTGCCGGAGCCGGCGCTGCGTCTGTCGGCCCAGCGCCCGGGGCTTGTAGACCCTGTGACCCAGCGCCGCCTGGAAGGTGACCTGGCCGCCGAGCGTGTTCGCATGGCCGAGTTCGCTACGCGCTCCGAGAAAGAACGCTATGTGATCGCTGATCGTGCCTTGCAGGGCTACGATCAACTGCTCACCCGTTGGACCCCGGACGCCACGGCCCATGACGACGTGCTGACCTGGCGCATCGACCGCCTGGGCGCGCTAAAGGCTCGGGCGCGCACCGCTGACGTGATCCGCGAGTACGAAACCCTCAAGGCCGAAGGTGTGCAGTTGCCCACCTACGCCGTGCGCTGGGTGGCGGCGTCCTACCTCGACCAACGCCAGCCGGAAAAAGCCGAACCGCTGTACCGCCAGGCGCTGAGTGCGCCCGACGCCGAGCCTGATGACCGGGTTGAAGACACCACGGCATTGTTCTACGCCTTGCAGGAAAGCGACAAAGCCGACGACGCGCGTGAGGTCGCCAACAACCTGGCCAAAAGCCAAAGCCCACGGGTTGAACTCAAGGGCTTGCCCATCGGCAACCCCAGCGATGCGTGGATGGACGCGCAGCAACTTTCAGCCCAGGCCGGCGTATTCGGCGGCGACCTGCCGGGCAGCGAGGCTGGCCTGGAAGCGCTGGTGGCCAAAGCCCCAGGCAATGTCGGCTTGCGCCTGGCCCAGGCCGACATGTACCGCGCCCGCGATTTGCCACGGCGCGCCGAGGGCCTCCTCAAGGAAACCGAAGCCCAGGCCCCCCGCGACATTGGCCTGCAAGTGAGCCAAGCCTATACCGCCATGGACTTGCAGGAGTGGCGCCAGCTCGACGTGCTGACCGATGACGTGGTTGCGCGCAGCCCCGACAACCGCCAGGTGCAGCGCCTCAGTCGCCTGCGCGATGTGCATGACATGGCCGAGCTGCGGGTCGAGGCTTACACCGGTAAAAGCTTCGGCGGTGGTAACAACGGCGATGCGGGTGCCGTCTCGGGGAGTCGTGACTGGGGCATTGAAAGCCGCCTCTACACGCCGCCCATCGACGAGGACTGGCGCCTGTTCGCCGGTGCCGGCTATGCCCGCGCCGATTTCGAAGAGGGCACGGGCCAGCACCGTTGGCAGGTGGTCGGCGTAGAGCGGCGCACCCGCGACATGACGATTGAAGCCGAAGTCTCCAATCACTCCTACGGCGATGGCACCAAGCAAGGCGCCGCCGTGTCGATTGCCCGCGACATCAATGACAACTGGCAGTACGGCGGCAGCCTTGGCTACCTCCTGTCCACCACGCCACTGCGGGCGTTGAATGACGGGGTCACGGCCAACGGCGGCAGCGGTTTTATCCGCTGGCGTGCGAACGAAAGCCGTGAGTGGAAACTGACCCTCAGCCCCTCGCATTTCAGCGATGGCAACGACCGTTTCGAAGCCTTGCTCAGCGGCCGCGAGGGCCTCTACAGCTCGTCGAAAGTGCAAGTGGACCTGGGCCTGGAAGTCGGCGCCAGCCGCAACAGCAAGGAAGACACGGTCTACTTCAACCCGAAGTCGGACTTCACCGTGTTGCCGGTCCTCAATATCAACCATGTGCTCTATCACCGCTACGAGACCCAGTGGAGTCAGCAGTTCCAGGTCGGTGCGGGTACGTATAGCCAGCGGGATTATTCCACCGGTGGCATCGGTCTGGTGGGCTACGGCCAACGCTTTCGCTGGAACGATGTACTGGATGCCGGCGCCAACCTGAGCCTGATCAGCCGACCTTACGACGGTGATCGCGAACGCGATCTGCGCCTGCTCGTCGACCTCACTTACCGTTTCTAGAAGAGCCTGACCATGACCGTCCTCAGCCGTTGCCTGTTGATCCTGGGCGTAATGCTGGCCAGTGCCTGCGCCCAGCAACCCGCGCCATTTACGCCACCCGCCGAGCGGCCGACACCGGCCAATGAAGCGCCGTGGCCGAAAAACCACTTCCTGGGCATTGCCTACCACGACGTCGAGGATCGCGACCCCGACCAGGCGGTGGTGGCGGTGCGCACCGAGCGTCTGATTGAGCAGCTTGCATGGCTGCGCGAGAACGGCTACCAGGCGGTCAGCGTCGATCAGATTCTGGCGGCTCGCAACGGTGGGCCTGCGCTGCCACCCAAAGCCATCATGCTGAGCTTCGATGACGGCTATTCCAGTTTCTACACCCGGGTGATGCCGATTCTGCGTGCCTATCACTGGCCGGCCTTGCTGGCGCCGGTGGGCTACTGGATCGACACGCCGCTGAACAAACCGGTGGACTTCGCCGGCTCACCTCGGCCGCGTGGTGAGTTCCTCACCTGGCAGCAGATCCGCGAAGTGTCGCAATCGGGCCTGGTGGAAATCGCCGCGCACACCGATGCCAGCCACACCGGGATCCTGGCCAACCCCCAGGGCAACCTGGAGCCGGCCGCCACCTCGTTGCGCTATGACCCGGCTACCGGCCGCTATGAAACCGAGGCCCAGTTCCAGGCGCGGATGCGTGCGGATGTCACGGCGATTTCCAACAAGATCCAAAGCGTGACCGGCAAGAAACCCCGTGTATGGGTATGGCCGTATGGCGCCGCCAAGGGCACCTCGCTGGCGATCGTCAGCGAGCAGGGCTATCAGATGGCCCTGACCCTGGAGGATGGTCTCGACAGCTCTAATGAATTGATGAACAGCCCACGCTTCCTGGTGGCCTCCGACCCGGATGGCGAGCATTTCGCCAATAGCATCGTCGCGGTGCAAACCCCGGCGCCGCTGCGGGTGCTGCATGTGGACCTGGACAACGTCTACGACCCGGACCCGGCCCAGCAAGCGCGTAATCTCGACCAGCTGGTGCAGCGCGTGGTGGACATGGGCGCGGGCACCGTGTTCCTGCAAGCTTTCGCCGACCCCAAGGGTGACGGCCTGGTGCATGAACTCTACTTCCCCAACCGCCACTTGCCGGTGCGCGCCGACCTGTTCAACCGCGTCTCCTGGCAGTTGCACACCCGTGCCCACGCCGCCGTGTATGCCTGGATGCCGGTGCTCAGTTTCGCGCTTGATGCCAAGCTGCCCCGTGTGACTCGCTGGGACCCGGAAACCGGCAAGGTGGGCCTCGACCCCGACCAATACAAACGCCTGTCGCCGTTCGACCCGCAGGTGCGCAAGATCATCGGCGAGCTCTATGAGGACCTGGCGCGCAACAATGCCATCGACGGCGTGCTGTATCACGACGATGCAGTCTTGTCGGACTTCGAAGACGCCAGCCCCGCCGCGCTCAGAGCCTACGCCGCCAACGGCCTGCCCGACAGCATTGCGGCCCTGCGCGCCGACCCGGCAGTGATGCAGCGCTGGACGCGCTTCAAGAGCCGCTACTTGATCGACTTCACCAAAGAGCTGACCGCCAAGGTCCGCGCCATCGGTGGGCCACAGGTGCAGACCGCGCGCAATATCTTCGCCGAGCCGATGCTCAACCCGGGCAGCGAAGCCTGGTTCGCGCAGAACCTCGATGACTTCCTCCAGACCTACGACTGGACCGCGCCGATGGCCATGCCGTTGATGGAGGGCCAGGAGTACAAGACGTCCAACGCCTGGCTGGAGAAGCTGGTCGCCACGGTCAAGGCCCGCCCGGGTGCGCTGCAGCGCACCGTATTTGAACTGCAAGCCAAAGACTGGCGCACCCAGGCAGCGCCGGATATCGACGCCAAGCAGATGGCTGAATGGATGGGTGTGCTCAAACGCCAGGGTGTCACGAGTTTTGGCTATTACCCGGACAACTTCCTGGAAAATTCCCCGGACCTGAAGACTGTGCGTCCGGCCCTTTCCAACCAATGGAACCCTTGACCATGTTCGACAGAATCCTGGCTTTATTTGTGCTGGCATTGGTATTGGGCGTGCCCCTGGGCCTGATCTTCCTGGTTACCGGGCAGTTCCTGATGGACTTTGTGTTTTTCTATCCGCTGTTCATGTCGGCGTTGTGGATCGCAGGCGGCCTGTATTTCTGGCTGCACTGGGAGCGCCACTGGCCGTGGGAAGAGGACACCCCGGCGCCGACCCTGGCCGGCGACCCGCTGATCTCGATCATCATCCCTTGCTACAACGAAGGGGATAACGCCGCCGATACGATCCACGCGGCGCTGGACCAGCTGTACCCGAACATCGAAGTGATCGCCGTGAATGACGGCTCCTCCGATAACACCGCGGCGGTTCTCGATGCTCTGGCGCTGGAGCACCCACGCTTGCGCGTGCTGCACCTGGCACAGAACCAGGGCAAGGCCGTGGCCCTGCGCATGGGCGCTGTGGCTGCGCGCAGCGAATACCTGGTGTGCATCGACGGCGATGCGTTGCTCGACAAAAACGCCGCGGCCTACATGGTGGCGCCGATGCTCGACAACCCGCGCCTCGGCGCCGTTACGGGCAACCCGCGCATTCGCACACGCTCGACCTTGATCGGCCGGGTGCAGGTGGGCGAGTTCTCCTCGATCATTGGCTTGATCAAGCGCACGCAACGAGTGTTCGGAAGGATCTTCACGGTGTCCGGTGTGGTAGTGGCGTTTCGCAAGAAAGCGCTGGACCGCATCGACTACTGGAGCACCGACATGATCACCGAAGACATTGATGTCAGTTGGAAGCTGCAACTCGATCACTGGAGCATCTTCTACGAGCCCCGCGCCCTGTGCTGGATCCTGATGCCGGAAACCGTCGGCGGCCTGTGGAAGCAACGTCTGCGTTGGGCCCAGGGCGGCGCCGAGGTGCTGTTCAAAAACATCCGTGGCATCTGGCAATGGCGCCATCGTTACCTGTGGCCGCTGCTGTTCGAATACTGCCTGTCTACCGGTTGGGCCTTTACCTTCCTGTTGTCGGTGATTTTCTGGGGTGTGGGCAAATTCATCCCGCTGCCGCAGGCGATTGCCGTGGACTCCCTGGTGCCGCCGGCGTTTACCGGACTGGTCCTGGCGATGGTGTGCCTGGTGCAGTTTGCCGTGAGCATCCTGATCGACCGCCGTTACGAGAAAGACCTGTGGAAGACCCTGTTCTGGACCGTGTGGTATCCGATGGTGTTCTGGCTGGTCAGCCTGTTCACCACCTTGGTCAGTTTCCCCAAGGTGCTGTTCAACCAGCATCAGAAGCGTGCGCGCTGGGTCAGCCCGGATCGCGGTATCAAACCTGTTGAAGAGGAGGCGTGACCATGAAACTGGTCAGAACCCGCCAACGTTCCGTGATGTGGATCATCGACGTGCTGTTGACCCTGATGGCCTGGGCCGGCTTGATCTGGCTGCTGGCTCGCGGGATTACCTCGATGCTGGAAACCCACGGTGGCCCACGTATTGAAGCGCCGATTTTTGCGGCGCTCAACACCCTGCAAATCTACCTGTGGATTGCCTTGTTCAACGCGGTGATCCTGATCAGTTGGGCACGCTACCAGCAACGCCGAGGCCGCCAGTTCGCCCAGCGCCGCGCCCAGGCCAAGGCCCTTACCGACCAGAACCTGAGCGAGAGCTTCAGCCTGGGCGAGGGCGACCTGGAGCAGTTGCGCCGTCCTGGGGTGCTGGTGATCCACAACGACGAGGAGGGTGGCGTCGCGGACGTAAAATCGCATGTCTCGCGGGATGTCGAAAAACCTGGCCTGACCCTGGTGCCTGGCCAGAGTCGGGATAAAGATGTGAGCTGAAGTTCATGGCGCATGGAACTCTTGTGGCGAGCGGGCTTGTGTGGCGAGCGGGCTTGTTGTGGCGAGCGGGCTTGCCCGCGTTGGGGCGCGTAGCGGCCCTGAAACCTGCCACCTAGTTCCGGCTGGAGAAACGCGGTGACTGTATTGGGGCTGCTTCGCAGCCCAACGCGGGCAAGCCCGCTCGCCACAACAAGCCGCTCGCCACAACAAGCGGGCATCACAACTGGCTCAATGCCCATAAATGGGATCCAATTCACAAAACGCCCGCGAACTTTTCTGCTTTTTTCGGTACTAACTTATCTCGGCAAGAACTTGATGGCCAACTAGTGGCAACTTTAAGTTCTCCGACGAATCGCTATCAAAACAGTTACCGCTTGTCGGAATAATACTTCCAGGCATCAGCCATGTTTCTTTTTGATAATTTTTAGTTGTTATTAATCAATGTGTTGCGAGATTAATGAGTGCGGATGTGCAACTAATCCAGTTTCTTGGGTTAGTGCTAGTTCGATGTTAGTTTGCCGCCCCTTGATTGTCGACGGATCGAACATGTCTTTGTTATCGCCACGGACTCGGTATTTTCTATGCACTTTCCTGCTCGCTTACTTGAGCCTGAACAGTGCCATGGCCGCCCCTACGCCTGGGGATCAGGACCTGATCCGCGACCGCCAGAATCGTCTTCTTGAAGAGCAGCGTCGGCGCCTGGAAGAACTCCAGGACCTGCCCGGCAAAGCCACCACGCCCGAGGCCCCGGCCTTGCCGGCGGACACTCGTTGCTTCCCCATCCAAGACATCCAACTCAAGGGCGCCGACAGCCTGTCCGCCGCCGACCGCACCCGCCTGCTCAAGCCCTACATCGGCCAGTGTCTGGGGGTTACGCAGCTCAATGAACTGCTCAAGGTCATCACCGACTATTACATCGCCAAGGGCCGTGTCACCAGCCGCGCCTACCTGCCGCAGCAGGACCTCTCCAGTGGCCACCTGCAAGTGCTGGTGGTAGAAGGCAAACTCGAAGCGTTGAAGAGTGCCGAGGGCAGCAGCGTGACCGACCGCGAGCTGGCCATGGCCTTTCCCGGCAAGGTCGGCGAGGCGCTTAACCTGCGCGAAGTCGAACAACTGGTGGATCAGCTCAGCCGCTTGCCCTCCCGGCAGGCGCAAATGGTACTGACCCCCGGCAGCGAAGTGGGCGGCAGCGAGGTGGTGGTGAAAAACCAGCCGCAAAAGCCCTGGCGCGCCAGCCTGTCGCGCAATAATGACGGGCAGAAAAGTACCGGCGAGCAGCAATGGGGCGCGGGCCTGGAGTGGGACAGCCCCTTGGGCCTGGCCGACCAGTTGGTACTGCGCGGTGGCCATGATGCAGTCAGTGATCACCAGAAAACCTCGAAAAACAGCATGTTCTATTACAACCTGCCGTGGGGCTGGTGGAACTTCAGTTACTCCTACAGCGAGAGCGAGTACCGCACCTTCGGCGTGCTTCAGGGGTTCAAGTTCAAACAGAACGGCGACAGTCAGAACCACCAGCTACGCGCCGAACGCGTGATCCATCGCGACGACGTGAGCAAGACCTCGGTCAACGTCGGCCTGACGCACCTGCGCACCAACAACTATCTGCTCGGCGCACGCCTGGACAGCAGCAATCGCCTCAGCGAATTACAGGTCGGCTTCACCCACGGGCGGCGCATCGGCAGTGCCTTCGTTAACCTGGAGGCGGGCATGCAAAACGGCATCGGGGCCTTTGATGCGCAGAGCAATCAGCAGACGCGCGACGCCCAGGGCAACCTCACCCCGACCCCGCACTATCGCAAGTACACCGCCACCTTGAGCTATTTGCAGCCTTTTACCCTGTGGGGCGAGTCGTTGAGTTTTTCCAGCCTCGCCACCGGCCAGCGCAGTGAAGACGTGCTGTTCGCGCCGCAACGCATGAGCCTTGGCGGCTCTTACTCGGTGCGTGGTTTCAAGGACCAGCAACTCAATGGCGACAGTGGCGGCTACTGGCGTAACGAAGTGCGCTGGGCGCGGCCGGTCACCCTCGACTGGATGCGCCCGGCCTTTCTCGAATACGGCGCCAGCGTCGGCTACGACCAAGGTGTGATTCGCAACGACCGCTACAACGAAGATCAGCACGGCCGGGTATCGAGTAATTCCGTCGAGCTGTTCGCCCGAGGCAAATACGTCAGCACCAGCGTGACCTTTGCCCATTCCCTGGAGCGACCGGGTGTGGTGACCGAGCGCGAAGCGCCGGTCTATTTCCGCCTGGATTTCTTCCTGTAATTCAACGCCCGCTGCCCTGAGATTCTGAATATGGACGTTCGCCCTGTTACTGCCCTGAAAACCCTGAGCCAACGCGGCCTGGCGTTGATCCTGGCCAACGCGCTGTTCTGGCAGCCGCTGCTGGCCCAGGCCGACGGTATCGTGGTCAGCGGCCCGGGCACCACGCTCGGCCAGGCGGGCAATGGCGTGCCGGTGGTGAACATCGCCACGCCCAATGGCAGTGGCCTGTCCCACAACCAGTTCAAGGACTACAACGTCGGCCCCAACGGCGTGATCCTCAACAACGCCAACGGCGCAATGCAAAGCACGCAGATGGGCGGGATCATCGTCGGCAACCCGAACCTCAAGGGCGGTGCTGCGAATGTCATCCTCAACGAAGTCAACGGCGGCAGCCCCAGCCAGTTGCGCGGCTACACCGAAGTGGCGGGCAAGTCGGCCAAAGTGATTGTCGCCAACCCCTACGGCATCAGCTGCAACGGCTGTGGTTTTATCAACACGCCTAACGTCACCCTGACCACCGGTAAACCGGTGATTGATCAGGTCGGCCGCCTGGACCACTACCAGGTCGATGGCGGTGCGGTGACCATCGACGGCCAGGGCTTGAACGCGAGCAACGTCGACCACTTCGAGATCATCACCCGTTCGGCCAAGATCAACGCGCAAATCAACGCTCGCCAGCTCACGGTGATCGCCGGGCGCAATGACGTCGATGCACAAACCCTGAAAACCACCGTGCGCGCCGACGATGGCAGTCAAAAACCGGAACTGGCCATCGACTCGTCGGCCCTGGGCGGCATGTACGCCGGTGCGATCAAACTGGTGGGCACCGAAGCCGGTGTGGGCGTGAAGCTCGACGGTACATTGGCGGCCAGTGGCGGCGATATCCAGCTCGACGCCAACGGCCATCTGAGCATGGCGCAGGCGGCCTCCAGTGGTGCGGTGGATATCAAGGCGGCGAGCCTGGACGCCCATGGCCCTGTGTACGCGGGCACCGCCATAAAGGTACAAACCAAGGGCGAGCTGAAAAACCGCAAAAGCCTCGCCGCCCGCGACAGCATCACCCTGGCGAGCAACGGCCAACTGACCAACAACGGCATCATCGAAGCCGGGGTCAACGCCGACAACACCCGCAATGCCGGTGGCGACGTTACGCTCGACAGCCAGCACATCACCAACACCGGCAACGTGATCGCCAACCGCACCCTCACCGCGACCGCCGCGCAACGCCTGGATAACCAGGGCGGCACCTTGGGCGCGAAACAGGCGCTGAATGTCACCGCCGCCAGCCTCGACAACCGCAACAAAGGCCAGTTGCTCAGCGACGGCGCGCAAACCCTCAATGTCAGCGGCCTGCTGGACAACCGCCAGGGCGGCATCATCGACAGCACCGGCGCGTTCACCCTGCACGGCAACACCCTGAACAATGACAGCGGCAACCTCACCGGTGCCGGCTCGATCACCGTGGATTTGCTCGGCGACCTGATCAACCGCAACGGCAAGCTGGCGAGTGCCGGGCCATTGCTGGTCCAGCGCGCCGACCACATTGACAACCAGGGCGGCAAGCTCGCCAGCCAGGGCTTGCTGAGCGTATTCGCCAACAGCGTCGACAACCGGAACAACGGCACCCTGGCCGCCAACGATGGCCTGGGCATCACCACCACCGGCCTCCTGCAAAACGGCGGCAATGGCCTGATCCACAGTGAAAAGGCCGGCCTCGCCCTTACCGCCGGCACCCTGGAGAACAGCGGTGGGCGCATTTCCGCCAAAGCCGGTGATGCACTGATCGACGCCAGCGATTTCAACAATGGCAACGGCAATCTGTTCGCCCGTGATCGTGTGCGTTTGCAGGGCGGCAATGTGGATAACGGCGGCGAGATCGCCGGCAACCAGATCGACGTCAGCCTGCGTGGCGCGCTGGTCAACCGTGGCTTGATCGAAAGCGCCACGACCCTGAATGTCGACAGCGCCAGCCTGGATAACAGCGGGCAAATGCGTGCCCTGGGCAGCGCCGGTAAAACCCGCTACACCATCGGTGGCCTGCTGAAAAACAGCGGCAGCCTGGAGACCGCCAACGACCAACTGAGCCTCGCCGCCGCCGCCTTCCAGAACACCGGCGGCAAGGTGCTGCACGTGGGCACCGGCGTGCTCGACCTCAGCGGCATCAGCCTCGATGAAGTCGGCGGCAGCCTCGTCACTCAGGGCGACCTGACCCTGGAAAAAGACCACTGGACCAACAGCACCGCGATCCAGGCCGGGCGCCTGACGCTCAACATCGACAACCTGCAACAGACCGCCACCGGCCAATTGCTCGGCACCCGCAGCCTGGTCGGCAACGGGCAGGACTGGACCGTGGGCGGCACGCTCGCCAGCCAAGGCAGCCTCGATTTGTCGGTGGGCAACCTGCTGAATGACCACGGGCTGATCTTCAGCGGCGCCGACATGAACCTGAAGGTCGAGCGCCTGAAAAACCTCGGTGGCAACCTCTACGCCATGGGCAACTTGCGCGTCGACCGCGACGGCCAGGGCGGGCTGGCCACCAGCATTATCAACAGCTCGGGCACTATCGAGAGTGAGCGCAACCTGATCCTGGCGGCCAGCACGATCGACAATATCCGCACCGTGCTTACCACCGAATCCGGCATCTACAGCGCTTCCATCACGCCCGTCGCCTGTATCGAAGGCGTGACCGGTGGCGACTGCGACGGCGGCAAGCAGAATCGACCGTTCCAGATCACCGAGCGTGATCACTTTATCGTCAGCAACGCCACGGCGGCGTCCAGCATCACTTCGGGCGGCGACATGCAGCTGAGCGGCGGCGAGCTGCTCAACAGCAGCAGTAGCATCGCCGCCGGTGGCGCGATGACGGTGCGGGTCAACCAACTGAGCAACGTCGGCCTGGTGACCCACGACACCCAATACGACCGTGTGTTTACCTCCGAGCGCGAGCGCAAGCCGCAGGGTTGGTACACCTACGCCGCGAATTTCACCGCGCAATATTCCATCGGCGGCGCGCAGTACAACGCCAACAACCTCGGCGGCCTCCAAGGGGCCCTGGCCACGTTTATCGGCACCATGCAAAAGGAGCAGATCGACCTGCGCAAGACCACCGAGCTGGCGAAGTCCGATCAGAGCTACGCCGCCGTGATCCAGGCCGGTGGCGCCGTGGACGTGCAGGCTCAAGACGGTATTGATAATCGTGTGGTGCGCCCTGGCTACACCTATGTCGGCAGCGGTGCGAATACCCATGCGCCGGGCTATTCGACCGAAGTCAGCCTCAACCCGCAACTGCCGCCGGATGTCGCCCAGCAACAGGTCAACCCATTGGGCCTGCCAGGCTTCGACCTGCCCACCGGGGAGAATGGCCTGTTCCACCTCAACGCCGGCAACGGCGTGAACGGCCTGCCCACCAGCCAGTTCGCAGCCAGCCCGCACAAATACCTGATTGAAACCAACCCGCTGTTCACCAACATGCGTCAGTTCCTGGGCTCGGATTACCTGCTGACCAAGCTCGGCTATGACCCCGATACCGCGCAGCGGCGCCTTGGCGACGGCTTTTACGAACAACGCCTGATCCAGCAAGCCGTACTCGCCCGCACCGGTCAGCGCTTTATCGACGGCCAGACCAGCGACGCCGACCTCTTCAAGCACCTGATGGACAACGCCATCGGCAGCAAAAGCGCCCTTAACCTGTCTGTAGGCGTAAGCCTCACCGCCGAACAGGTCGCGGCCCTGACCCACGACATCGTGTGGCTGGAAAACACCACCGTCGCCGGGCAACAAGTGCTGGTGCCGGTGCTGTACCTGGCCCAGGCGAGCAATCGCCTGGCACCCAATGGCGCGTTGATTTCCGGCAGTGACGTCAGCTTGATCACCGGCAGTAACCTCAATAACGCCGGTACGTTACGCGCCAGCGGCAGCCTGTTGGCAAACGTCGGCGGCAACCTCGCCAACAGCGGTTTGATGGAAGCGGGCGGACGCCTCGACCTGCTCGCCGGCAACAACCTGAGCAACCGTGCCGGCGGCGTGATTGCCGGCAGCGAGGTCAACCTGGCCGCCGGTGCCGACCTGCTCAATGAGCGCACGGTCACCACCCATGAAAGCGCCAGCGCCTACCGCACCGAACGCAGCGACTTCATCGACAGCGCCGCACGCATCGAGTCGGCCAACGCGTTGACCCTGCAAGCCGGTGGCAATTTCAACAGCGTCGGTGGCGTGCTCAAGAGCGGCGCCGATACCACCGTCAAAGCCGTGGGCGACGTGAATATCAACGCCGCGCAAACCCTGGACAGTGGGGCGATCGGCAACCAATCCAACTACAAGAACATTGTTCAGCACGGCTCTGTGGTGGAAGCCGGCCGCGACCTGCATGTGGTCGCCGGGCGCGACATCAGCGCCGGCGGCAGCCAGGTGGAGGCCAAGCGCGACGTCAACCTGATTGCCACCCGCGACCTTAACGCCATCGCGGCAGCCAACGAGCAGCATTCGACGTACAACTCGAAAAAAATCAAAAGCATCGAAGACCACGTGCAGCAAGTGTCCAGCGTGATCAAGGCCGGCGGCGACGCCACCCTGAGCGCCGGGCAAGACCTGCAATTGGTGGCCAGCCAGGTAAATGCGGGCAACGAAGCCTATCTGGTGTCCGGTAAAAATCTCAGCCTCAAAGCCGCTGAAGACCAGGACTACAGCTTCTACAGCAAGACCAAGAAAACCTCCCAGGGCAAGAAATTCCGCCTCGACGAAACCGACGCGGTCAACAACGTCGGCAGCCTGGTCAGCGCCGGTACTCACAGCACCGTGGTGGCGGGTGAAAACCTGCTGCTGGCCGGCAGTGCGGTGACCGCCGAAAAAGGCGCCACGCAATTGGTCGCCGGGCAGGACATCAGCATCCTGGCCGTGAGCAATTCCGACAGTGCGCGCCATGAGCGCAAAGAGAGCAAAAGCAGCTGGGGCGGCCTCAAGTCGAGCAAGGTTGAGGACAAGGTCGACGAAAAACGCACCACCGCCATGGGCAGCGTGGTCTCCGGCGAAACCGTGACCGTCGCGGCCAAACGCGATGCCACCGTCACGGGTTCTTCCCTGGTCAGCACCGGCGACCTTGCCGTACAGGCCGGCCGTGACCTGACCATCGACGCGGCGCAGAACACCTTCGCCCGCACCGACATGCACAAGGAAAAAAATCGCGACCTGACCGGTGTGTTGACCGGCAACAAGCTCGGTCTGGACGACATGACCGGCAACCAGAAGCTGTACATCAACAGCTCCAAACACAACGGCACAGCCAATGAAATGACCTTGACCGGCAGCACCATCGGCTCGAGCGAGGGCAATCTGTCGCTGACGGCGGGGCGTGAGCTGGCGGTGGTTGCGAGTGATCTGGTCAGTACCAAAAACATGCAGTTGAGTGGTGCCAACGTCAGCATCACGGCCGGTATGGAAACCGCCAGCCAGACCAGCAAGGACAGTTCCAAAAGCCTGGCGGTAGGCCGTGTGGTCGCGGGCTCTGTGGTCGATACCGCCAACAGCATTCGCGACGCGTCCGAAGCACTCCGTAACGCTGATGACCCGCGTCTCAAGGCAGTGAAGGTCGCCCAGGCTGCATTGGCGACCTACAACCTCAATAATCAGCTGGGCGATCTGGCGTCGAAAAGCAGTGACGAAAAAGATAACGCCGGACGCTCCGCCGGTAATGGTTCGCTGATCAAGATCGGCACCGAGCTGGCCAACACCCGCACCAAAAGCAGCAGCGAGTACGCGGCGCAGACCGCTCACCAGAGCAGCCTCAATGCGGGTGAAAACCTGTCGATTGTCGCGGCGGGTGACGCGCCGGGCACAGCGGGCGATCTGCTGATCACCGGCAGTTCGTTGAAAGCCGGCAATACCCTGCTCTCGGCGAAAAACAACATCCTGCTGCAAAGCGCGCAGAACACCACTGACCGCAAAAATGACGGCTCGCGCAACCGAACCGCCATCGGCGTGAGTTTCAACGTCGGTGAGCAAACCGGTTTCACCCTCGACCTTGGCGCGCAAATCGCCAAGAACCTCGGTTCGGGCAGCTCGGTAACCCAGGTCAATACCACCCTGGACACCGGCTCGCTGGTACTGCGCAGCGGCCAGGACACCACCCTGGCAGGGGCCCAGGTACGTGCCGAGCGGATTGATGCCGATATCGGTGGCAACCTCAACATCCTGTCGCGCCAGGACACCGACACGTCCAAGAGCAAGCAGGACAGTGCGGGCTTTGGTGCGAGCATCTGTATTCCGCCGTTCTGCCTGGGCTCCACCGTTACCGCGTCGGCCAACCTGGCGGCGTCGAAGACGAACAGCGATTACCAGGCAGTCGCCGACCAGAGCGGCTTCTTTGCCGGCAAGGGCGGCTACACCATCGACGTGGCCAAGAACACCACCTTGCAAGGCGCGGTGATTGCCAGTGAGGCCACGGCCGACAGGAACCTGCTGCTCACCGATCGGCTGCTGGTCAGCGACATCAAGAACAAAAGCGAGATCGAGAGTAAATCGGCGAGTGTAGGCGTGTCCGGCTCCTACAGCGGCGGCGTCGGCGCACTCAAGCCGGGGGCCTTGTATGGCCTGGCGCTCAACGACTCGGACCACAGCCACACACGCAGTGCCGTCAGCGAAGGCACGATCGTGGTGCGCAATGCCGAAGGGGCCAACGACCTGGTCGGCCTGAACCGCGATACCGCCAATGCCAACCAGCACCTCGACAAGCCTGATGAGAAAGCCATGCAGGAGCGCATGGACCTGGTCAAAAGCTCGATGGAGTTGACCAAGGGCATTGGCGATGCCATCGCTGATGCCAGGATCAGGGCGGCCAACGACCCCAACAGCGACGTCAGCAAAGCCACACGGCAGAAGCTGATCGAGGACGGTAACCCCAACCCGACACAGCTGCAGATCAGCCAGCAAGCCCAGCAGGATTACGGCGTCGGCAGCAGCTTCCAGAAGGCCAGCCAGGCCGTGACTGCCGTGGTGCAAGCGGCCGTGGGCGGCAGTGTTGGCGGTGCGTTGGCGGGTGCGGCGGCGCCGTATCTGGCGCAGACGGTGAAAAAGGTCACCGAGGGTGACCCGAACGCCAACTTGATGGCTCACGCCGTGTTGGGTGCGGTGCTGGCGCGGGCCGGTGGTAACTCCGCGCTGGCAGGGGCAGCCGGGGCCGTGGTGGCGGAGAAAACCGCACAGCTGATCAAAGAGAAGCTGTATGGCGATGTCAGTAACGAACATTTGACCCAAGAGCAAAAGCAGACGATCTCCAGTCTCTCGACGTTGGCGGCTGGGCTCTCCGGATCGGTGGTTGGCAAGGACGCGCTGAATGCGGTGGCCGCCGCGCAGGTTGGGAAGAATGCGGTTGAAAACAACCTGTTGGCGAACAAGTACGGTGTAAAAAAGCTGGATAAAGCCAGCCTTGAACTCTATGAGAAGCTCAAGGAAGCTGACATAGGCAGCATTGATGATCTGCAAGAACGCTACAAGGGTTGCGCTGGTGATGGTGCTTGCGAGCGCGACATTCGTAATGAATACCGCTATCAAGAAAATGAAGCAGGGAAAAAACTCCTGGGCCTTTACCAGAGTGGGGAGCTAACACGGGATCAGTACAACGTTCTTGTGGTCGACTATGCCATTGCCATGCTGGAAGGGGTGAAAGAAGGGCAGCGTAATGGAGAGGGTGCCGGCTTTCTTGATATTTATTCGCTTTCAGGCACGGATTGGGCGCCGGCGGGAGTGATCGGCAATCCTTACGTCGATGCGATTAGGACGAGTGAGAAGATCGCCGAGTGGAAGCGTCAAGGGCTAAGCGATGAGAAGATTGTTACGCTTGCTCAGCAGGATGGATTAATTGGTTCAAACTTGGCTCCCGTAGATGTACCGGGGGTGATCAACCTTGTCGATAATGGCGCCAGCAGGGAGGATGTTCTAAAATTCGCCGCAGCCGTTGCTTTGGGCAAAGCGTTAGGGGCAAAAGCGACAGGTGCCGCTGGGAGTGATGTTGAAAAGGTTGTAACAGTCAGCAAAAGCCGCTTTCCTGAGTCAGCACAACACATCGAAGACGCTATTGACGCAGGTAAGCCTGACACCCTGATCATAGATCGCGCGAATACGGCATCAAATAGGCGTGAATCTTTGCGCGGTATTGAAACCAAACCAGGTCTTGATCGTGATGAGTACCCACCTGCAATGTTTCAAGAAGGTGGTCAAGGGGCCTCTGTAAGACATATCAAGCCTAGCGACAATCGTGGGGCTGGTGCTTGTATTGGTGCTCAATGTAGAGGGTTGCCAAACGGAGCGAAGGTTCGAATAGACGTGGTGGATTAGAATATGGCTAGTTTGGATAAATTGTTATCGAACGCAAGTTCATCTTTGAGCGAGCATGAACCGGAGATGTTAGGGCAATCGCGTAGATTGGCAGGCACTTTAGCTGATCAACTTTTGGGAATGCTGTGTCAACGTAATGGTTTTTATGCTTTAGAAAGTGCTTTGCATGTATTTCCAACACACTCTAGTCAGAACGAAATTGGCATTGGTGATTGGAACGAGAGTGCTCTGTGGCGCAGTGGCTACAAAGGCCTGGCCGATGGTTGTCTTTTTTTTGCTGAAGATGTTTTTGGTGGGCAGTTCTGCATTAAAGATAGCAAGGTCTATACCTTTGACCCCGAAACAGGCTCGTTAGAGTACTTGGCTGATGATATTGAAAGCTGGGCGCAAATTCTCCTCAGTGATTATGAGGTACTTACGGGCTATCCGTTAGCGCATCAATGGCAAAAGCAGAACGGTCAGCTCGCTGCCGGGAAGCGTTTGTTACCTAAGGTGCCGTTCGTACTGGGTGGAGAGTTTGTGCTGGATAATTTGTACTTGGCTGATGCTGTAGAAGGAATGAGATTTAGAGCAGATATAGCCAGTCAAATTAAAGAGCTGCCGGACGGTGCCCAGATTAGATTAAATATTGACAGCTGAATGTTTATAACAAGGGCGAGAGAATTCCTATGTACCATGTTCAAGGTTCACCACTTACTGTGCCACTGCCTGATACACGGCATTTGGACGCGCATATGCCAGGAGGATTTAGATATAATCCAGGCGGTCCAGGGTCAGCTCTCCCCACATACCCTCCGTAAAAAGGAGCAGAGTAATGCATTCCATACAGCTAAAGTTTGCAAAGCAAAAGTTAATTTTTTACGTGGCTCAGGATTTTGACCAGACTATTAGATCTAATGTGGAGCAGCTTGTGAATGAGGTTGCTGCGTCAAGAATATGGAGCGTTACTCCACCAAGCTTTATTGACGAGATAGACGAAAGTGGCGCGGAAGTAGTAGGTGGGATGTTGGAAATTTATTCGGCTTTGCCGCCAAACATACTTCCTATTGAGATGGACTCAAAAAACCTAGATGACGTAGAGGCGCTGGTAGGTGCCGTAAAAAAACTATCTGAAAAAGAAAATCTTTCTTTTGAGTTCCAGTTAGATACTACTTTTGTTGGCGCTATTGAGGACGGTGTTATTGATCGAGTCCTGATGGACGGTTTGCTTGTGCCGTGGCGAAATCACATCAAAGGTAAAAGTTGAGTTGGTGCAAAAAAGGCCAGCCGAATTGGTAGTCTTCCAGCGAAAAATGGATGGAAGGTTGGCGATGATGTTTATAGCCCCACGGCTAAAGGTAATGATCCCTCATGGTCTGCTGTCCGTGGATCAGATTTCTTGGGTAAGTTGATCGTACAAAAGCAATTAGTGGCGCTGACGAAAAGTTAGCTAATGTTGTAGCTCCATCGTCTAAACCTGAAGGGCTGCAATGACTTGATGCGGGTAATGAGTTAAATGTGGCAGAAATTTAATATAGCGTAAGGGGGGCGTTATCCTGCCTCCTTACTAGCGTCCAAACTTCAGGCTTGGCAAACCGATATCGTAAAACCGGTCGTCATAATCGGAGCTTGCCAGTGCTGGCACAGTTGAAAAATTGGATGGAAAAGACGCAGCCTCAAGTTACGTCCCAGAACGCCTTGGGCAAGGCCATCGGCTATCTGGCGAGTAACTGGAAAAAACTCGAACGGTACGTCGAGGAAGGCTATTTGCCGATCGATAATAATGCCGCTGAACGCACGATCCGCCCCTTCGTGATCTGGCGAAAGAACAGGTTGTTTAGCGATACGCCTAAAGGCGCTACGGCCAGCGCTCAACTTTACAGTCTGGTCGAGACGGCCAAAGCCAGTGGCAGTTGAAGATTACGAAGCGCTGTTGCCGTGGAGCTGCTCGCCAGTGTCGTCTAGCTGAACGCATCACCCATCTGGAAATCGGTGGGGTTTATGTAGCGCTTACGAAATAGCGCTGTCCGACGCGGGAATCAAAATTAAGGTGCATTGATGATGGAATTTACAACTGCCTATACGCCTGTCACAGATATTTTTTCATCGATGAACTCGAAAGAGTTACAGGGTTTTTATGAGCGCTTTATGCTTAATAAACCCTATTGTCTGGACGAATTAATTCAAGCTGTTTGGCAGACAAAGGGATATGAAAACTGGAGTGCGGACTTTTCTCCGCACTCTATAGATGTGTTGGCTGACTGGTTGGTCTCACGCATTCATAAAAAACCGACGCCATCAACCGTTAATGAGACGGAAACTGATCCAGTTGTCTGTCCGGCTGATGTGAGCACACCCGTTCTATCCGAAGAGGAAATGTCTTTGGCTGTTTTAGTCGGTATGTACTACGGTGAAGTGGCGATTCGAAATAACCCTGAACTGAGCTGGAGCCAGTTAAAAGGCAGTAAAAAACAGGCGGATTATGGGCAACCTGTTATATCCGCGTCTGGCGCGCTGCCTACCAACCCAGTAAGGGTTGCTCACGCATTCGCGTGCGCGATTGCTGAGGGATCAAAAAACATCGGTCGACTTCGAGAAACATATGACTACTGGATGCAATTAATAAAGGCTAAATAATAACGGGTTAATCGAAGCAGGCAGCGTTTGTTTAAGTGTCTGTGGATCCGGCTTTGAAATGTTGCGCCATCCCGAGCAGTCCGGTCAGTAGGTCGCGTAATGATTAATAATCTAGATGAGCTAATACAGTATTCTGAAAAAATGGCGGTGAGATTTTCGGTCATTTCCTCAGAAATAAAACTGTGTTCTCCTGGGTGCTCCGAAAGTTACTTGTCAGCGTTAAGAGCGCGTGCGCACTATTTTCCTGATGACTATCTGGCGTTACTGGGTCGAGTAAACTTGCTTGGCGTTTCAATGGGTCAGTTGAATCTATGGCCGGTGCCGTATGGACGGCATGACGTATTGTCAAGCTTGGTAGAGGCAAACCGCAGCCCGGAAAATCCATGGCTGAGATTTTATGACGACAATGCCGTCATTGAAGTTGCGCGGTGGGAAGCCAACATCATTTGTTTAGGAAGAAGAAATACCCGTGACCCAGGCAGCGTCTACTTCTTTGATATACGTTCTGGCCCGAATAGGTGCTTGAGACCAATGGCTGATTCTTTCGAGCAACTGATGGTGGTCGCTGGGAATTTGCATGAGGTCGCAATGGAATATGAGGCTGAGCCGGAATCGGGAGTGAAGGATTTTTCTTCGCGCCTGGTAGCGCTTGGGATTAATGCGCGCGCCTCCACGTTGTGGCTGGAACTGTTGGATGAAGCACTTTCCTAGCGGTCGGACATTAACTGAGCTTCCCTTCATCAGGGAGACTTGGTCATGATCCCGTGGTCGTTGTTGCGTGGGCTTAAAGCGGGAGATGCCCTTGAAGTAGCCGAAGGGGCATTTTCACTCCTTGATGAGGGTGTCTACAGAATATCAGACGCTCAATTCTGCTTAGCCGACGCCATGTGCGGCTTTTCCTTGGACTTAGGTGAAGCATCTTAGGCAAACTCTGCGGCAAATTCGCGTCAGGTCAGGTGCTCTGCCACTGGCCTTTTTCCCCTCAAGGACGATTAATGAAACCGGTAAAATTTTCCCTGCAGGCTTTCCTGATGTCCTGCCTGGTGCCCGGCTGGGGCCTGGTGTACGTCGGCCGTATCAAGTGGGGTATCCGGGTCGCCGTGGTGTTATTCGCCGGGGTCGTGCTGATGGGCGCGCTGGGGCTGGCCACTACCCCTGTCGGGCTGTATGTGCTCGTCGGATTCGCGGTCACGGTCAAGCTTGCTTCAGCCATCGTGTCGGCGGTGTTGGCCCGTCGCTACAGTGGTCCGCCCAATGTGCCGCGCAAGCGTTTCCATGCCCTTTACGTCGGTGTCTTGCTGATTGCGGTGTTGGTGGTCGACGTATTTCGCGTGCCGTTGCTGGGGTTCAAAAACTATTTGATCCCATCGGGCTCGATGGCTCCGACGCTGCCCATTGGTGACTACATCATTACGAACCTGCAGGCCGGGCCGCCCGAGGTGGGGGATATCGTGGTGTACCGCTGGAATGGCACCGAAGCGGTCAAGCGCGTGGCGGGTGTGGGCGGTGACACCCTGGAAATCGTCAACGGCGAGCTGATCCGCAACGGCGAAAACCTCGGGCTGTTTCATGCGCCGGCCGACCGGGTAAAAGGCCCGGAATCGCTGACGCTTGCGCCGGTCAAGGTTGAGCCGGGGCACGTCTACCTGCTGGGCGACAACCGCTACAACAGCAATGACAGCCGCTTCATGGGGCAGGTCGCGGTTGAGGATCTGGTGGGCAAGGTGACCGGTATCTGGTTCTCCAAAGAGTGGGCGCGGATCGGCACGACTTTCCCTTGATACTTTCTTGAAGCTGGAGCGATACCGAATGGATGCACAGAACACCGCCGCCCGCGCGACCATCCTGGCCAGTATCGGCCGTCGCCTGGCGGCACGCCTTATCGACTGCGCCACCGCGGTGCTGATCTTTTTCATCGTCAAGCTCAGCGCCGGCGCGCTGTCGGCCTATGTGCCCGCGGTAACGCCCAAGGCCAGCTTTCTCTCGGCATTTTTTGCAGCGTTTGCCTACTTCCTGCTGGCCGATGCGCTGCCCAACGGCCAAAGCCTGGGCAAGCGCTTGCTGAGCATTGCTGCGGTCGACCGCAAGACCCGCAAAGGCTGCAGCATTTCCCAGTCGTTCACCCGCAACTCCGGGGCGCTGGTGGTCATCGACTGGGTCTGGATACTCATGGAGTCGAGGACACGCCTGGGCGATATGTTCGCCAAGACCATCGTGATCCAGACCGGCAACCTGACCAGCGTGCGCAGCCTTGCGGACATTTATGACAGCGGAAAAACCCACGGCTGATGGCCCATTCAGCGGATAAGGACGTTATGAACACTTCAGTATCAACCACCGACAGCTACAACCTGGCCAGCCCTGGCAAACGGCTGCTCGGCTACCTCATCGACATGGGCGTGGTGTTTTGTCTGCTGTTTTTGAAGAGCATGCTGGGCTATGTCTCGCTGTATTTCTACTCGGCCGCCGGCATGCTGTTTTTACAAGGCGTCGGCTACCTGCTGACCCTGCTGGCGTTCGGTTACCTGCTGTTTTGCGATGCCTTGCCCAATGGCCAGAGCCTGGGCAAGCGCGTGTGCCGCATGGCGGTAGTGGGTTACCCGTACCCCACCAATTGCACGCTGTTCCAATCTTTCCTGCGCAACCTGCCGAAGCCGCTGTTCAGTGTGCTGGACGGTCTATTTGCGTTGTTTGGCCTGCGACGTCGCTTGGGCGATATGTTGGCCAAGACGATTGTTATCAATGCATGAGCAGAGCGGGTTGATGGTTTTTATTTCCCGGACAATGCCTTAGAAACATTCGCCGCGTTCTCGGGTGGCAGTGCCATTAAAACGACACTTTTTAAGCGGTAAAACAGCTTGAGAACCCCTTTCAACTCCGTAAAATGCCGCGATTGTTTAAAGCTCGATACTTTTCAGGGATGAATTCAGACATGCGTGCGTTTGCCGTAGTCCTCGCCGTCTGCCCAATCGCGGGCGGTGCCTCCAAGCCGCATAGCTCACCGCTGCGGCGCTGGTCATGATTCCCAAGACAGTTACCCATAGTCTCGACACCTTCAACCTTGAGGTGGCGTGTCTGCGCGATCACCCTGGATTTTCACCACTTAGGAGCACCCTGTGAAAACACTGTCCAAAATCCTGCTGTCGGGCGTTGCCGCCGCAGCGCTGTTGACCGTGGCCGGTTGTGCCACGGAGAGCAACCGCGCCCTGCCGGTGGAACAAGTCGCCAGCGCCAACGTCGCCTATTCCGGCGTGCGCGTGCCGATTGCCGTGGGCAAGTTCGATAACCGCTCCAGCTACATGCGCGGCATCTTCTCCGACGGCGTTGACCGCCTCGGTGGCCAGGCCAAGACCATCCTGATCACGCACCTGCAACAGACCAACCGCTTCAGCGTGCTGGACCGCGACAACATGGGCGAAATCTCCCAGGAAGCCGCGATCAAAGGCACCGCGCAGAAGCTCAAAGGCGCCGACTACGTGGTGACCGGCGATGTGACCGAGTTCGGCCGCAAGGAAACCGGCGACCGTCAGCTGTTCGGCATTCTCGGCCGTGGCAAGACCCAAGTGGCGTACGCCAAAGTCGCGTTGAATATCGTCAACATCAGCACCTCCGAAGTGGTGTATTCCACCCAGGGCGCCGGTGAGTACGCGCTGTCCAACCGTGAAGTGGTCGGTTTCGGCGGCACCGCCAGCTACGACTCCACCCTCAATGGCAAGGTCCTGGACCTGGCCATGCGCGAAGCTATCAACCGCCTCGTCGACGGCATCAACGCCGGTGCCTGGAACCCGCGCAACTGATCAGTAACACTTCAAGGAGCAGTACACGGATGAGCAAGGCAGTTAAGTTGGCGATGATGCTGACAGCAGTTGCGGCGGTCGCCGGGTGCCAAACGGCGCCCCAGCCCCTGTATCAATGGGAAAGCTACCAGCCGCAGGTTTACGAGTACTTCAAGGGCGAGCCCAAGGAGGCGCAGGTCGAGGCACTGGAGCGCGATCTGCAAAAGATCAACGCCAGTGGCCGCAAGGCGCCGCCGGGTTACCACGCGCACCTGGGCATGCTGTACCTGAGCATGGGTAAGGATGACCAGATGGTGCAGGAATTCCGCACCGAAAAGGCCCTGTTCCCTGAGTCCGCGTCGTACATGGACTTTCTGCTGAAAAACGCCAAGACCGGAGTCGCCACCAAATGAGCCTGTTAAAACTCACTGGCGCCTTGCTGGCCCTGGCTTTGCTCGGCGGTTGCGCAGCGCCCAAGACCATTGACTACACGGCATACAAACAGGCGCGGCCCAAGTCGATCCTGGTTCTGCCGCCGCTTAATGAGTCGCCGGAAGTGCAGGCGTCCTACAGCCTGGTGTCCCAAGTGACGTACCCGCTGGCCGAAGCCGGCTACTACGTGCTGCCGATTGCCCTGGTGGACGAAACCTTCCGCCAGAACGGCCTGACCACCGCCAACGATATCCAGGCGGTGCCACCGACCAAGCTGCATGACATCTTCGGCGCGGATGCGGCGCTGTACATCACTGTCAGTGAGTACGGCACCAAGTACATGCTGATCTCCAGCGACACCGCCGTGACGGCCTCGGCCAAACTGGTGGACTTGCGCACCGGCACCACCCTGTGGACCGGTTCGGCACGTGCCTCCAGCGAGGAAGGCAACAACAACAGCGGCGGCCTGATTGGCATGCTGATCACGGCGGCGGTCAAGCAAGTGATCAACAGCTCCGCCGATGCGGCGCACCCGATTGCCGGCATCACCAGCGCACGCCTGCTGTCGCCGGGGCAACGCGCCGGGATTCTGTATGGCCCGCGTAATCCGAAGTACGGTACGGACTGAACCGAAGAAAACCCTTTGCTGGCCGCCCCGGCCAGCAAAGGGTTTGGTGGTCATCAGCCCGCAATAACGTCCCCCGCCCTGAGCAGTTGTGTGCTTCTCACCAGGAAGTCCACCTGGCGGTTGCCAGTCAGGTCCACGGCGATAAAGTAGCGTTGGGTTTGCGGGTTGAGGCTCACGATGGTGTCGCCAATGCGCCCGGTAAATGCCTGAACGAGCCTGAAGCGCGTGTTGGCTTCTGCCTGCACGCCTCTCAAGTCAATCAGCTCTTCACCGCTGACGAAATCCGTCAACAGCCGGGAGTTGGTCGTGCCTGACTCGCTGGCTTTGTTAAAAGTGAAACGTGGTGTTGGCGCTGTCGTATCTACACGACGTGTGATGGGGGGCGGATTATGGAAGGGCACGATATCCTCGGGCCTGACGCGCCCATGGGTCTTGATCAACACGTTGGCTCGACCATCCCCCGTGGTGTCGATGGAGACAGAGCCCGTACCGGTTTTTTCGTCGTAGGTGAGGATTGCCTCGCCGGCTTTGCGGCCCCAACTACTCACAAAAGAAAGGTCTGACAGACCTGCATTTCTCAACGCCTGCACCACATCAATTTTGTCGGTGCCGCTGGTGAAGTCCATAATTTCATCGGGGTTTCCAGGGGTGGAATCGCTGACGTGGTTATAAACAAAAGTATCCGCGCCCCCGCCCCCGCGCATGCGATCACCGCCGCCTCCGCCAGTGATCCGGTTATTGGTTTCGTTGCCGATCAGCACATCATTGCCCCAGCCGCCAATGGCATTTTCGATGAGGCAATCGCGGGCGATAGAAACGTTGCCTTGATAGCCCCCCACATCGGAAAACGAACCGGCCCGCAGGTTGATGACTTGGTTTTGGTGGTAACCCGAGACGTCCAGCGTGTCGTTGCCGGCGCCGTCCCATATACAAAAAGATGCCATATCGCGGTTGCTGTTAAGTGAGTAGTAATCTCGCCCGGTGTTGGAGTTGAAACCGTAAGTATTGTTTTCCCGGCGGGTTTGATAATTGGCGCCGTACTTGTATTGAATGGCACTGATGTCATCCATCAGCGGGGCAGTTGGGTAGTTATTGGCATTTTTGCCACTGCTTTGAGTGTCGTAATAGCTCATCACCGTATGGGCTTTGGAGTCTTGGGCATAGACTCGTTTCGTATCGTCTGCTTGACCGTCGTAAGCACCTGGGTGACTCAGGCCGAGGGCGTGACCGGTTTCGTGGGTCAGGTTGTTGCGTGTCACCCTTCTTGGGTTGTAGCGGGTATCACCCCCGAGATTGTCTTTATAGTTGCTGTAAGGGTAGGCGCCATCGGCAACGCTGACGTTATTGGATGTGCGGAAACTCAACTGTCCTTCTGCGGGGCCGCCGTTTTCAGTGAAGGCCAGATTCGCCACGTCCCCCCAGGACTGGATGGACTTCCGGGCTTCTTGCTTTTGGTCTTCGTTGAATGCGATACCTTGCTCATTATTGGGGAAGTGGTAGGAAATCTCGGTTTTGTAGTTTCTGTTCGAATCCTGCCATGTGGGTATCCGCGAAGTGAGTTGCTCAATGGTGCGTTGTTTATTAAACGACTGCCTGTTGGCGCGGTTTATATAGGGATCGTCCGCGCGCTGAGTGGCGTCATGGTTATCCCCACTTGTGTTGCGAGGGCTGGAGGCAGAGGTGTCCCACCGATTATTGCGCTGTAGGTTGGGCTGTTGAGGTGACTGCACAAAGCGATGCCGAGTGACGGGTTGAATGAACGGCCGGAAAACTTTCCGTAATGCGGCGGCGCGTTGAATCGGTTGGTTGGCCGTTGGGAGGAGGGGATAGAACGGTGTTCCGGAATTTATTTTCATTGCCATAAGCCCTGCTGGAGATTTGCTTTTTCCTTCCCTGGCTTGGTCCGCAGACTCCCTGTCGCGACGCGCAAAATTGCCAGTATCGGAAGAAGTTTCCAAAGGCCGATATGTATCTCAGTGAGTCTTCATTTCAGTGGCGACAGGCGCCTGTTTTTTTAAGGATTGTCTATTTTTATGCCTACCCCCCGTCGATGCGGGTCGAGCCGCCGCCGGGTGATTTTCCTGCATCACCCTTCGGGTATTAACCCGAACCCCTGAAGCCTTTCGTCTGACCTTGTGAACGGATTATTCATTCTCGAGGTTAAGCCAATGCCCCGTCCTCATTTACGCCCTGCGACCCAGGGTTTTGCCGTTACCTTGCTTCTTGCGCTGGCCGGTTGTGGGTTGTCCTCGTCCCGTGATGCGGCCAATCCGGAACAGTCATCACCTGTCGTAGAGCTGATAAGCGAGCCTGTGCAAGGCAGCCTGACCAAACGCGCGCCACTCCCGGCCCCGATGACGTCGCGGCGGCTCATGCAGGAGTCTACGGCGATGCCATACCGCAGCGAGCCGCGTGAGCAATACGCAAACCTGCCAGATAACCCGGTGTACCGCGTGGCTGAGACGCCGGTATCCACCTTCAGTGTCGATGTCGACACTGGCAGTTATGCCAACGTAAGACGCTTCCTCAACCAAGGCAGTCTGCCGCCCGAAGGTGCTGTGCGACTTGAGGAAATGGTCAACTACTTCCCCTACCGCTACGCATTGCCCACCGACGGCTCGCCCTTTGGCGTAACCACCGAACTCGCCGCCACGCCGTGGAACCCGCATACCCGGTTGCTGCGCATTGGCATCAAAGCCTCCGACCGCGCTGTGGCGGACCTGGCGCCGGCCAACCTGGTGTTCCTGGTGGATGTGTCCGGCTCCATGGACCGCCGCGAGGGCTTGCCGATGGTGAAAAGCACCCTGAAATTGCTGGTGGATCAGTTGCGCGCTCAGGACCGTGTGTCGCTGGTGGTCTATGCCGGGGAGTCCCGTGTGGTGCTCAAACCCACGTCAGGTCGCGAAAAAACCAGGATCCGTAACGCCATCGACCAACTCACCGCCGGTGGCTCCACCGCGGGTGCATCCGGTATCGAACTGGCCTATCAGATGGCCCGCGAAGGCTTTATCGACAACGGCATCAATCGCATCCTGCTGGCCACCGACGGTGACTTCAACGTGGGCATCAGTGACTTCGACAGCCTCAAACAAATGGCCGTGGACCAGCGCAAAAGCGGAGTGTCCCTGACCACCCTGGGCTTCGGGGTGGATAACTACAACGAACACCTGATGGAGCAACTGGCCGACGCGGGCGACGGCAACTATGCCTATATCGACAACCTGCGCGAAGCGCGCAAGGTGCTGGTAGACCAGCTCGGCTCGACCCTGGCGGTGGTGGCGCGGGACGTGAAGCTGCAGGTGGAATTCAACCCGGCCCACGTCAGCGAATACCGGCTGCTCGGCTACGAAAACCGCGCGCTGAAGCGTGAAGATTTCAATAACGACAAAGTCGATGCCGGAGAAATCGGCGCAGGGCATACGGTGACCGCGCTGTACGAAATTGTCCCAAAGGGGCAGCAAGGCTGGCTGGAACCATTGCGGTACGCCGCCGCGCCTGCGGCTGAAAACCCCTCTACGGAGTTAGCGATGCTGCGCGTGCGCTACAAACCGGCGGTGGGCGGTGACAGCCAGATGATCGAGCGAGCCATCAGCACCCAGGTGACCCCGGCCAGCGATGACCTGCGCTTTTGCGCGGCCGTGGCGGCCTTCGCCCAGCAGCTCAAGAGCGATGGCCGCTACACTGGCAGCATGAGTCTGCAGGACACTGCCGCACTGGCCCGCTCAGCCCGAGGCGATGACCCGTTCGGGCTGCGCAACGAATTTGTGCAACTGGTGGACGTGGCGCAGAGCCTCAAACACTAGTCTTCAACACAACAACGATCCACTGTGGGAGCTGGCTTGCCTGCGATAGCGGCCGGTCAGTATCGCCGATGTTGCCTGGCCCACCGCTATCGCGGGCAAGCCCGGCTCCCACACCTGAACGGTTTTAACGTCTCGAAAGGAGTTCGCTACCTACATGGCTGTTCCAGATGAATCACCCAGCGACGAATCGCTGCTGGCCCGCTATCGAACCGGTGACGGTGCCGCATTCGAAGCCTTGTATGCGCGGCATCGCCAAGGGCTGTACCGGTTCCTGGTCTCCCTGAGCAACAAGGCCGAACTGGCCGAGGAAATCTACCAGGAAACCTGGCTCAGCCTGATTCGTAGCAGCACGCAGCCACAGGGGCGAGCGAGTTTTCGTACGTGGCTTTTCCAGATTGCCCGCAACCGCCTGATCGACTATTGGCGCAAGCACGGCATTCACAACCCGCTGCACGACAGCTACGACGAGCAACTGCACGCCCAGGCCGACGACAGCGCCGGCCCTGAGCAGCAACTGAGCCTGAGCCGCGACCAGGCGCGCTTGGACGCCGCATTGCAAGACTTGCCCGAAGACCAGCGCGAAGTCTTCCTGCTGCGCCTGCACGGCGACCTTGAGGTGCCGCAAATCGCCGCCCTCACCGGCGCCCCGCTGGAAACCGTAAAAAGCCGCCTGCGTTACGCCCAGCAGAAACTGCGCCGCCTGCTGGCCGAGGAGATACCCGCATGACCGATTCCCGACACACGCCTGACGACGAGCTGATCCAGCATTTTCGTCAAAACAGCATGGGCGAACCGCCCGCGTCCCTCGACGCCTTCATCCTCAACGCCGCCCGCCGCGAAGCCCCGACGCCGCCGCCGAGCCTGTGGCAACGCTGGCTGCAAGCCTGCCAACAACCGCGTTGGCAGATGGCATTTGCCACAGTTGCCGGTGTAGCGCTGATGATCGGCGTGGTGATGCGCTCCCCGGTGCCGCAACCGGAGATCTCCCCTGCGACATTCTCCGCCCCCCACCAGGAAGCCGCACGCCCGGCGCCGCAAGCGTTTTCCGCCCCAGCGCCCGCCCCCATGGCCCGATTGGCCGTCGCACCGCCGGCCCAGGCAGAAATCGCCGACTCATTAGCGGATGCGCCTGCGGCAAAAATCAGCAAGCGCGCCCCGGCGGCGTTGCCTTCGCTGGAAGCCGGGTTGCAGGAAATTGTGCACCTGCGCCTGGCCGGGCAAACCCGAGCGGCGGATGAAAAGCTGCTGGCGCTGCATGCGCGCTTCCCCGAGGAAGACTTGCCGGCGCGGTTGGAGGCGTTGCAGAAGCCATAAATCGCACCCACAAAAAAGCCCCAGGTCTTGCGACCTGGGGCTTTTTTGTTTGTGTCTGGTGCACCCGGCGGGATTCGAACCCACGACCCCTGCCTTCGGAGGGCAGTACTCTATCCAGCTGAGCTACGGATGCTTGTGCGGGCGACATCATACCCATGTCGACCTTGGGCGTCCATGCCGCTCTTTGGCCCTTTATAGGTAGGAATTCGCTCCGCAGAGGCCCTGCGCCGGGTGCCGGTGATCCATACGGCGGAACCTGGCCGAAACACGTTGATCAGAAAGATCCGGCTAATGCGCCGTTTTCGTTCTTTTTTTCGAACAGACTATTGCCCTGTACCCCCATTGATCCTAGGATTCGTTTGAGATTTCAAACGCTCTGTCTCCCGTGCGCTATTCACTCAATCGTGCGTGCTGGGGCTGATTTCCCTGACGGCAGCCCACAAGGCGCCTTTCAACAACTCTAATTCGCTCCGCGTGCGCGCGGTGCTGTTAAGGAAAGCCGACATGCAGCTCAAAGATACCCAGTTGTTCCGCCAACAAGCCTTTGTCGATGGCGCTTGGGTCGATGCGGACAACGGTCAGACCATCAAGGTCAACAACCCGGCCACGGGCGAAATTCTAGGCACCGTGCCGAAGATGGGCGCCGCGGAAACCCGCCGTGCCATCGAAGCCGCCGACAAGGCGCTGCCGGCCTGGCGTGCACTCACCGCCAAGGACCGAGCCAACAAGCTGCGTCGCTGGTTTGAGCTGATCATCGAGAACCAGGACGACCTGGCTCGCCTGATGACCCTGGAACAAGGCAAGCCGCTGGCTGAAGCCAAAGGCGAAATCGTCTACGCGGCCTCCTTCATCGAGTGGTTCGCCGAAGAAGCCAAGCGCGTTTACGGTGATGTGATTCCCGGCCACCAGCCGGACAAGCGCCTGATCGTGATCAAGCAGCCGATCGGCGTTACCGCCGCTATCACACCGTGGAACTTCCCGGCCGCGATGATCACCCGTAAAGCCGGCCCGGCCCTGGCTGCCGGTTGCACCATGGTGCTCAAGCCTGCGTCGCAAACCCCGTTCTCGGCGTTCGCCCTGGCTGAGCTGGCGCAGCGTGCCGGCATTCCGAAAGGCGTGTTCAGCGTGGTCTCCGGCAGCGCCGGCGATATTGGCAGCGAGCTGACCAGCAACCCGATCGTGCGTAAACTGTCCTTCACCGGCTCCACCGAAATCGGTCGCCAGTTGATGGCTGAATGCGCCAAGGACATCAAGAAAGTTTCCCTGGAACTGGGCGGCAACGCGCCGTTTATCGTGTTCGACGACGCGGACCTGGATAAGGCCGTCGAAGGCGCGATCATCTCCAAGTACCGCAACAACGGCCAGACCTGCGTCTGCGCCAACCGCCTGTACATCCAGGATTCGGTATACGACGCGTTCGCCGAAAAGCTCAAGGTGGCCGTGGCCAAGCTCAAGATCGGCAACGGTCTGGAAGAAGGCACCACCACTGGCCCGTTGATCGACGAAAAAGCCGTGGCCAAGGTGCAGGAGCACATCGCTGATGCCCTGAGCAAAGGCGCCACCCTGCTGGCCGGCGGTAAGGTGATGGAAGGCAACTTCTTCGAGCCGACCATCCTGGTCAACGTGCCGAAAGACGCCGCTGTTGCCAAGGAAGAAACCTTCGGCCCATTGGCGCCGCTGTTCCGCTTTAAAGACGAAGCTGAAGTGATCGCGATGTCCAACGACACCGAATTCGGCCTGGCTTCCTACTTCTATGCCCGCGACCTGGGCCGTGTGTTCCGTGTGGCTGAAGCCCTGGAATACGGCATGGTCGGCGTCAACACCGGGTTGATCTCCAACGAAGTGGCGCCATTTGGCGGCATCAAGGCTTCGGGCCTGGGCCGTGAAGGCTCCAAGTACGGGATCGAGGATTACCTGGAAATCAAATACCTCTGCCTGGGCATCTAAGCTCTGTAAGAGATCGCAGCAAACGCAGAGGGCACGAGAGCGCTGACCCTTTGCGTGTTCCACCCCGTTATTCGTAGTGGCCGGGAAAGCTGTGGCAGTCGATCATCGCATGCTGCCGTAGTTGCCTCCCCGCCACGTATTCCTTGGACCACGCCACCCGATGAGTGGCGAATGAGGACTTTATGAGCAAGACCAACGCATCCTTGATGAAACGCCGCGAAGCCGCTGTACCGCGTGGTGTTGGCCAGATTCACCCGATCTTCGCTGAATCCGCGAAGAACGCCACCGTGACCGACGTTGAAGGTCGCGAGTTCATCGACTTCGCCGGCGGTATCGCCGTGCTGAACACCGGCCACGTGCACCCGAAAATCATCGCGGCCGTGACCGAGCAGTTGAACAAGCTGACCCACACCTGCTTCCAGGTTCTGGCCTATGAGCCTTACGTGGAACTGTGCGAAAAAATCAACGCCAAGGTCCCAGGCGATTTCGCCAAGAAGACCCTGCTGGTCACCACCGGTTCCGAAGCCGTTGAAAACGCTGTGAAAATCGCCCGCGCCGCGACTGGCCGTGCCGGCGTGATCGCCTTCACCGGCGCTTACCACGGCCGCACCATGATGACCCTGGGCCTCACCGGCAAAGTCGTGCCTTACTCGGCCGGCATGGGCCTGATGCCGGGCGGCGTGTTCCGTGCGCTGTTCCCGAACGAACTGCACGGTGTGAGCGATGACGATGCCATCGCCAGCATCGAACGCATTTTCAAGAACGATGCCGAGCCGCGTGATATCGCTGCCATCATCATCGAGCCGGTTCAGGGCGAAGGCGGTTTCTATGTCGCGCCTAAATCCTTCATGAAGCGCCTGCGCGAACTGTGCGACAAGCACGGCATCCTGCTGATCGCCGACGAAGTGCAAACCGGTGCCGGCCGTACCGGTACGTTCTTCGCCATGGAGCAGATGGGCGTTGCTGCCGACCTGACCACCTTCGCCAAGTCCATTGCCGGCGGCTTCCCGCTGGCCGGTGTGTGCGGCAAGGCCGAATACATGGACGCCATCGCCCCGGGCGGCCTGGGCGGCACCTACGCCGGTAGCCCGATCGCGTGCGCCGCTGCGTTGGCGGTGATGGAAGTGTTCGAAGAAGAGCACCTGCTGGACCGCTGCAAGGCGGTGGGCGAGCGCCTGGTGACTGGCCTCAAAGCCATTCAGGCCAAGTACCCGGTAATCGGCGAAGTGCGTGCCCTGGGCGCGATGATCGCGGTCGAGCTGTTCGAAGGTGGCGACAGCCACAAGCCGAACGCGGCTGCTGTCGCTTCCGTGGTGGCCAAGGCCCGTGACAAGGGGCTGATCCTGCTGTCCTGCGGCACCTACGGCAACGTGTTGCGCGTGCTGGTGCCGCTGACCTCGCCGGACGAGCAGCTCGACAAAGGTTTGGCGATCATTGAAGAGTGCTTCAGCGAGCTGTAAGCGGAAGCTGACCTGATCGACAGAAAAAACCCGCCTCGGCGGGTTTTTTTGTGCCCTTTGCAGCACATTCAGGCCCTGTTCATTGTACGTATGCGGCTCCATTGACTAATGGTGCAAGCATTGCCGATGGAGCGTGCGGATGACTGCTGTTGATTTACCGGCTGTACCCCGAGTGCTAATCGCTGAAGCAGACCCTTGGTCGCGGGATCTGCTCAAGCAAGTGCTGTTGAATGTGCGCTGCGACGCACGGCTGGATGTGTGCGCTGATGGGCAGCAAGCGGCCACACTGCTACGCGAAAAAGCCTACGACCTGATCCTGGCGGATTGGGAACTGCCAGGCATTGATGGCCTGAGCCTGCTGCGCAATGTGCGCCAGACGCGCCGCTCGCCCGCGCTGCCGTTTATTTTGCTGAGCAGTCGCAACGACAGCGCCAGCGTACGCGAAGCCTTGCCCTTGGCGCCTACGGCGTATCTGACCAAACCCCTGAACATGGAGGGCTTGACCCAGCGCCTGCAAGATCTGCTGCTGAACGAAGGCGAAAGTGTGTATTGCGAGATTCCGCCGCTGGCGCCCGGCATGACCCTGCCGGTGTTTCTGGAGCGCCGCCGTGAAGTCTGCGATGGTGCGCCGCTGCGGGTCGATGTGAAGGCTGCCGTGCAGGACAGCCTCGGGCCGGAGGGCGTGGACCTCAAGCGCCTGGAAGACCTGGTGCGTATGGACCCGCAAGTGACCGCCGTACTGATCGCCGCCGCCAACAGCGCCGGCTATCACGGCGCACCGGTGCAAACCCTGGCGGGGGCGCTGCACAAGCTGGCCGCCGGGCAGAGCATGAATCTGATCCTGGGCCTGGCCCTCAAGCACAACGTGGTGTTGGGCGATCCGGCGCTGGTGGCGTATGCCGAGCGCCACTGGCAGTTGTCCCTGGACACCGCCGACTATGCCCGCCGCCTGGCGCGCATGTTGGAACTGGACGTTGATCGCTGCTACTGCGCCGGCATTCTGCATCGGCTGGGCGACCTGGCGTTGCTGCGCTGCCTGGAAGACTGGCGCCAGGGCGGCGGCGCGCTGGATGACGAAGCGATCGGCGAAGCCCTCTACACGTTTGGTGCGGCCTATGGCTCGGCACTGCGGGCCCGTTGGCGGTTGCCGTTGGAGTTGCGCCAATTGATCGCGGCGATTTATTCCCTGGAGGGCGGGGTGTATGCCCGGGATGCGTTGGTGGTGAACCTGGCGGCGCAAATGGCGCGCTTGACCGAGCACGAGGGGCTTGAGGAACTGGCCGCGAGCAAGACGGCCCGTTTGCTGAAGGTGGGGTTGGCCGAGCTGACGCGAGTGCGCAAATCCTAGGACGACGAGATCCAAATGTGGGATTTTCACTGTTACAACTGAACGTGCCCGGCTTTAACCCGCGATCACACGGTTTTTGCCCAGACGCTTGGCCTCGTACATGGCGGCGTCGGCGCGGGCGAACAGGCTGTCCAGGGTCGAGTCCTGCTCGGTAAGGCTGGCCAGGCCCTGGCTGATGGTCACGCTGAACGCCTGGCCCTCAAAGTTGAAACTCAGTTCCTGAATCTCCTTGCCCAAGCGCTCGGCCACCTGCAGCGCCATCTGCGGTGCACACCCGGGCAGTACGGCGGCGAACTCTTCGCCGCCAATGCGCCCGAACAGGTCTCCCCGGCGCAACACCCCACGGCCGCTCTCGGCGATACGCCGCAGCACCTGGTCGCCCTCCAGGTGGCCGTAGGTGTCGTTGACGTCCTTGAAGTCGTCGATGTCCAGCAGCAGAAAGGCCAGCGGTGCGCCCTGAGCGCAGGCGCTGTCGAAGGCATGGTTGGCGCATTCGAAGAAATGCCGACGGTTGCTGCTTTGGGTCAGCACGTCGGTGGTGGCGAGGCGGTGCAGCTCCAGCTCCATTTGTTTCTTTTCGGTGATGTCTTCGGCCATGCCCACCACAATCACCGGCTCGCCGGGTTCGACCTGCTGGTTGATGTAGCACTTGTCGCTCAGCCAGCGGATTTGCCCGTCCGCAGTGATGATGCGGTACTCGCGGTCTTCCACCACGCCTTGCTCCAACACGCGGGCCAGGCTGTGTTCGGCGTAGTCGAGGTCTTCGGGGTGGATGCTGTTGCGCCATTCCCGATGGTCGGCCAGCAGCAGACTGGCGGAACGGCCGAACACGCGCTCGTAGGCGGGGCTTACGTACAGCACGCGACGTGTCGCCCAGTCGATGGCCCACAGCACGGCGTTCACGCTGACCAGCAGTGAACTCAGCAACTGTTCGCGCTCACTCAGCCGCTCGACTTCACCCTGGGCATGCATCAGCGCCAGCAGGGTCGCCGCTGCCGCTGGGCGAGGATGCTCAGCAGTGGGCGTATCGGTTACGTGGGACTTTTCGTGAACCATCGGCACAACTCTCTCTGGGCGCGCCGCAGGATGGAGCAGCGGTCACTACAAGGGTCACCATGATGGCGAAGTGTTCATTGAGAGAGGCGAATTGCAGTGAAGTTCCGTCAACAGGACCGATTGCCGGTGTCCGAGAAATGACGCCAAAAAGCTGATGGGTGGGAGGGCAAGCCCTCCCACGTCACGTTCAGACCGCCGCAGGACGCAGCGAATAGGTCTTCAATTGGTGGGCGAAATCCCGCAGGGATTGGATGCCGCTGGCCTCGGCTTCGTGCACCCATTCCTTGATGGCGGCCAGCATATCGTGGCCATTGGAGCTGGTCTTGAGCCAGATCTGCTGCAGCGCCAGGCGTTTTTCATAGATCACCTTCAGGGCCTGGCTGTGCTCCAGCATGCTCTGGATGCGCAGGTGGTGGCGGTCATCGAGCAAGCTGGTCTCGCGCGACAACAGACGCTTGGCGCGATGGAATTGGTGGCGCACGGAGTGATCGACCTTCTCCAGCTCCTGCTTGACCAGCGGGCCGATTACCAACTTGCGGTATTGGGCCATGATCTGGAAGCGGTTGTTGAGGATCGCCATGGCGGTGTCCATGTCCAGGTGGCCCTTGCCTTCCACGCGATGGGCAATCGGGGCCACGCGCTGCACCTTGGCCAGGCGCAGGAAGCTGAACAGCTTGATCCAGGCCCAACCCAGGTCGAACTCCCACTTCTTCACCGACAACTTGGCCGAGTTGGGGTAGGTGTGATGGTTGTTGTGCAGCTCTTCGCCGCCGACGATGATGCCCCACGGCACCAGGTTGGTGGCGGCGTCACGGCATTCGAAGTTGCGATAGCCCACGGCGTGCCCCAGGCCGTTGATCACGCCAGCGGCCCAGAACGGAATCCACATCATCTGGATCGCCCAGATGGTAATGCCGATGGTGCCGAACAGCAGCACGTCGATCACGCCCATGATCGCCACGCCCAGCAGCGGGTAGGGGGTGTAGAGCTTGCGTTCGATCCAGTCGTCCGGGCAGTTCTTGCCGTAGATGCGCAGGGTCTCGGGGTTTTCCGCCTCGGCGCGGTACAGCTCGGCGCCTTTGCGCAATACGGTGGAGAGGCCCTTGATCACCGGGCTGTGCGGGTCGTCGACGGTTTCGCATTTGGCGTGGTGCTTGCGGTGGATGGCGGTCCACTCGCGGGTGTTCTGCGCCGTGGTCAGCCACAGCCAGAAGCGGAAGAAGTGTTTCAGGCCGCCATTGAGCTCCAGGGAGCGATGGGCTGAATAACGATGCAGATAAACCGTGACGCCAACGATGGTCACGTGGGTCATCAACAGAGTGACTGCCACCAGTTGCCAGGCTGACAAGTCAAGAAAACCGTTGTACCACATAGGCTGTATGGCCCTCAGATAAAGAAAAAAACAGCTCACGCATTATCACTAAGCCTACAGAGAAAACCAGCCGCCCTTTCAGATAGGAGTGACTGGATGTTTCTTATTCTATAATCCGCAGCCTTTGTAGGGCGATTCTGTTTTTTTGGTAAGGATTACTGACGATATGCTGTTTTCATACCGAGGTGCCCTACGTGCGGGGCTGGTATACCTGCTGGTTTCCATCGCGTGGCTCCAGCTCAGCAACCATTTATTGATCAACTTTCTCGATGAACCACGGGAGTTGGGGCGCTGGCTGCAGGTGCGCGGGTATGTATGGGTGGCTCTGAGTGCCTTGGCGATTTACCTGCTGTGCGCGCGTTTTGCCCGTGCGCACCAGCTGCAGCAACCGCCGCAGGAAAATCGCGAGCGCCTGCGCCAGGCCGCCGCGGTGTTCGATTGCACCCGCGAGGGCGTGCTGGTCACCGACGCACAGGGGCTGATCGTGCATGTGAACCGGGCCTTCATGGCGATCACCGGCTACCAGCGCGAAGACGTTATGGGCCGCCAGCCCAGCCTGTTCAAGTCCGGGCGCCATTCGTCGCATTTTTACCAGCAGATGTTCCAGAGCCTCGAGCGCACCGGCGAATGGAGCGGTGAAATCTGGAACCGACGCAAAAGCGGCGAGATTTACCCGCAGTGGCAAACCATTCGGGTGATCCGCGATGACCACGGCCAGGTCAGCCATTATGTCGCGGTGTTTTCCGATATCACGGCCATCAAGGATTCCGAGCACGAGCTGGCCCACCTGGCGCATCACGACCCCCTCACCGACCTGCCCAACCGCCTGCTGTTCACCGACCGCGCCGAGCAGGCGCTGGCCTCGGCGCAACTCCAAAAGCGCGGCTGCGCCCTGTTGTTGCTCGACCTGGACCACTTCAAGATCATTAACGACAGCCTTGGCCATAACGTCGGTGACCAATTGCTCAAAGTCGTGAGCGAGCGCCTGCTGGGCTTGTTCGGCCCCGGCGTGACCCTGGCGCGCCTGGGTGGGGACGAGTTCGCAGTGCTGGTGGAAAACTGCCCGCAGGTGGTACAGGCGGCGGCGTTGGCGCAACGCATGCTGGAGGCGATGAAGCAGCCGTTCCGGTTCGACGGCCACCAGCTGTTTATCAGCGCCAGCATCGGCATCAGCCTGTTTCCCAATGACGCCCTGAGCGCCGAACAATTGTTGCGCAACGCCGATTCCGCGCTGTTCAAGGCCAAGAGCGCCGGCCGCGAAGGCTACGCGCTGTACACCGAAGAACTCACCGCCCATGCGCAGAACCGTGTGGAAATCGCCAGCGAACTGCGGCGCGCCCTCGACCAGCAGGAGCTGCGCGTCTATTACCAACCGGTGCACGACTTGCACAACAGCCGCCTGGTAGGCGTCGAAGCGCTGGTGCGCTGGCAACACCCGGAACGCGGGCTGGTGCCTCCGGGCGAGTTTATCCCGATCGCCGAACGCACCGGGCTGATTGCCGATATCGACGCCTGGGTCATGGACCGGGCCTGCCGCCAGATGTGCCAATGGCTGGCCGACGGCGCACCGCTGAGCTTTATCGCGATCAACGTGTCCAGTCGCCTGTTTGCCCGGCGTGAATTGTACGAGCAAGTTGCCCAGGTGCTGCACGACACCGGCCTGGACCCGGCATACCTTGAGCTGGAAGTCACCGAAAGTGCCGTGATGGACGACCCGGAAGTGGCCCTGGAGCAACTGCACCGGCTGCGTGAACTGGGCTTGCGCCTGGCCATCGACGATTTCGGCACCGGCTATTCCTCTTTGCTGCGCCTCAAGCGCCTGCCGGTGCAGAAACTCAAGATCGACCAGGGCTTTGTCGCCGGGCTGCCGTGTGACGAAGACGACGCCGCGATTGTGCGGGTGGTGATCGCCCTGGCCAAAAGCATGGGCATGCAGGTGCATGCCGAAGGGATTGAGCAAGTGGAGCAGGCGCGGTTTCTGTTGGATCAGGCGTGCGATATGGGGCAGGGATATTGGTTCGGGCGGCCGATGCCGGCGCAGGAGATTGATTGGGACAGGGCTCCCGCTATCCGAACTTGAAATACAGGCAAATGTGTCACCGGGCTTGCTCGCGAAGGCGGTGTGCCAGTCGCTGAATAGGGCGCTGAACCACCGCATTCGCGAGCAAGCCCGCTCCCACAGTTGGGTCTCGACCGGGCTTATTTTCTTTGTCTCGCCCGCAAAGCCTCGCGCAACCCCGCGCCCTGTCAGAAAATTCTTTCTGGTTATATAAACATTCTTAAATAGTATTTTTAAGAATATCCGCGCTTATCTACTATCGCCCTCACGCCGCAAGCAGTGCCGCCACTGCGAGGCACTATTCATTTCAGGAGCGAGACCATGAGCGCATCTCTACGTAGCGTCGACGGCCAGGACGAAGCAGCCATTTTGCGTGAGATTCAGAGCGCCCTGCGCGATCTGCGGTTCGGCGCGGTGGAAATCACTGTGCACAACGCTCAAGTGGTACAGATCGAACGCAAAGAAAAATTCCGTTTGCAGAACCCGGGTAACAAACCGAGCTAAGCAATAACGGCGATAGACCCCCGTCACTATAAGAAAAAGCCAACACCCAAGAATTCAGGAGCTTCTATGTCGTCGATTCGCCGTTATGCCCTGGCCGCCCTGGCCAGTGCCGTGTTTGCAGGTTCCGCCGTTGCCAAGGACTACGAGTTGCTCAACGTCTCGTACGACCCTACCCGTGAGCTGTACCAGGATTACAACGCTGAGTTCACCAACTTCTGGAAACAGTCCCACCCTGGCGACACTGTGAAAATCCAGCAATCCCACGGGGGTTCGGGCAAGCAAGGCCGGGCAGTGATCGACGGCCTGCGCGCCGACGTGGTCACCCTGGCACTGGCCGGTGACATCGACGAAATCGCCAAACTGGGCAAAACCCTGCCGGAAAACTGGCAGACCCGCCTGCCGGACGCCAGCACCCCGTACACCTCGACCATCGTGTTCCTGGTGCGCAAAGGCAACCCTAAAGGCATCAAGGACTGGGGCGACTTGATCAAGAAAGACGTGTCGGTGATCACCCCGAACCCGAAAACCTCCGGCGGTGCGCGCTGGAATTTCCTCGCCGCCTGGGCTTATGGCCTCAAATCCGGTGGCAACGAAGCCAAGGCCCAGGAATACGTGAAAGAGCTGTTCAAGCACGTGCCGATCCTCGACACCGGCGCTCGTGGTTCAACCATCACCTTCGTCAACAACGGTCAGGGTGACGTGTTGCTGGCCTGGGAAAACGAAGCGTTCCTGGCGCTGAAAGAAGACGGCGGCGCCGACAAGTTCGATATCGTCGTGCCTTCGCTGTCGATCCTCGCGGAGCCGCCAGTGGCCGTGGTCGACAAGAACGCCGAGAAAAAGGGCAACACCGAAATCGCCACCGAATACCTGAAGCATCTGTACAGCCCGGCTGGCCAGGAGATTGCGGCGAAGAACTTCTACCGCCCACGCGATGCAAAAGTGGCCGCCAAATACGCCCAGCAGTTCCCGAAACTGGACCTGGTGACTATCGACAAAGACTTCGGCGGCTGGAAAACTGCCCAACCGAAATTCTTCAATGACGGTGGCGTGTTCGACCAGATCTACACGGCGCAGTAAGCCAAAGTAGCTGTAGGAGCGTGATTTTCTGTAGGAACCGGGTTTGTGTGGGCGCTGGCTTGCCTGCGATAGCATCACCGTGGTGTGACAGACACACCGAGGTGCCTGCATCGCGGGCAAGCCCGGCTCCCACATAAGCGCCGGCTCCCACAGAAAGCGCGCTCCTACAGTGGTTTCTACCTTTTAACCAAGGACTCTTATGTCGCGTCGTATTTCCCCCGTCATACCCGGCTTCGGGCTGACGCTGGGCTACACCGTGGTGTACCTCAGCCTGATCGTACTCATCCCCCTCGCGGCGATGTTTGTACACGCCGCTCAACTTACCTGGGATCAGTTCTGGAACATCATCTCCGCACCGCGCGTGCTGGCGGCGTTGAAACTGAGCTTCAGCACCGCGCTCTACGCCGCGCTGATCAACGGCGTGATCGGCACGCTGCTGGCCTGGGTGCTGGTGCGCTACACCTTCCCCGGCCGCAAGATCATCGACGCGATGATCGACCTGCCGTTCGCCCTGCCCACCGCCGTGGCCGGTATCGCGCTGACCGCGCTGTACACGCCCACTGGCCTGGTCGGCCAGTTCGCCGCCGACCTGGGTTTCAAGATCGCCTACAGCCCGTTGGGTATCACCCTGGCGTTGACCTTCGTCACGCTGCCGTTCGTGGTGCGCACGGTGCAGCCGGTGCTGGCCGATATCCCCCGGGAAATCGAAGAAGCCGCCGCCTGCCTGGGCGCCAAGCCGTTGCAGGTGTTCCGCTATATCCTCGTGCCCGCGTTGCTGCCTGCCTGGCTGACGGGCTTCGCCTTGGCCTTCGCCCGTGGCGTCGGTGAGTACGGTTCGGTGATTTTCATCGCCGGCAACATGCCGATGAAAACCGAAATCCTGCCGCTGCTGATCATGGTCAAGCTCGACCAATACGACTACCGCGGCGCCACCTCCATCGGCGTGCTGATGCTGGTGGTTTCCTTTGTTTTGCTGCTGCTGATCAACTTGTTGCAGCGGCGCATCGAACGTCCATAAGGAGGCGCGGAACATGTCCCAATCGTCTATTTCCGCTGCATCCTCGGCCAACGCTGCCCGCCGTGGCAGCGCGGTGTCACGACGCATCCTGATCGGCCTGGGCTGGCTGGTGTTCTTTCTGTTCCTGTTGCTGCCGCTGTTTATCGTGGTGTCCCAGGGCTTGAAGAATGGCCTGGGCGCGTTCTTTACCGCGATCCTTGAACCCGATGCACTGTCGGCGCTGAAGCTCACGGTGATCGCCGTGGTGATCTCGGTGCCGCTCAACGTGGTGTTCGGCGTCAGTGCCGCCTGGTGCGTGAGCAAGTACTCGTTCCGTGGCAAGAGCATCCTGGTGACGCTGATCGACCTGCCGTTCTCGGTCTCGCCGGTAATCGCGGGCCTGGTCTACGTGTTGATGTTCGGCGCCCAGGGCTTCTTCGGCCCGTGGTTGCAGGAGCATGACATCCAGATCGTGTTTGCCTTGCCCGGCATCGTGCTCGCTACCATCTTCGTGACTGTGCCCTTCGTGGCCCGTGAACTGATCCCGCTGATGCAGGAGCAGGGCACCCAGGAAGAAGAGGCGGCGCGCCTGCTGGGCGCAAATGGCTGGCAGATGTTCTGGCATGTGACCGTGCCGAATATCAAATGGGGCCTGATCTACGGCGTGGTGCTGTGTACCGCACGGGCCATGGGCGAGTTCGGCGCGGTGTCGGTGGTGTCCGGCCACATTCGCGGCGTGACCAACACCCTGCCGCTGCACGTCGAGATTCTCTACAACGAATACAACCACGTTGCCGCGTTTGCGGTGGCGAGTCTGCTGCTGATCCTGGCGCTCTTCATCCTGCTGCTCAAGCAGTGGAGCGAGAACCGAATTAATCGCCTGCGCGCAGCAAGCAGTGAGGAATAAGTCATGTCGATCGAAGTCCGTAATGTCAGCAAGAATTTCAACGCCTTCAAGGCCCTCAACAGCATCAATCTGGATATCCAGAGTGGCGAGCTGGTGGCGTTGCTGGGCCCGTCCGGCTGCGGCAAAACTACCTTGCTGCGCATCATTGCCGGCCTGGAAACCCCGGATGACGGCAGCATCGTGTTCCACGGTGAAGACGTGTCCGGCCACGACGTGCGTGATCGCAACGTCGGTTTTGTATTCCAGCACTACGCGCTGTTCCGCCACATGACCGTGTTCGACAACGTCGCCTTCGGCCTGCGCATGAAGCCGAAAAACCAGCGCCCGAACGAAAGCCAGATCGCGGTAAAAGTCCACGAGCTGCTGAATATGGTGCAGCTCGATTGGCTGTCTGATCGCTACCCGGAACAACTCTCCGGTGGCCAGCGCCAGCGCATCGCCTTGGCCCGCGCCCTGGCGGTAGAACCTAAAGTGCTGCTGCTGGACGAGCCGTTCGGCGCCCTCGACGCCAAGGTGCGTAAAGAGCTGCGCCGCTGGCTGGCGCGCCTGCACGAAGACATCAACCTGACCTCGGTGTTCGTGACCCACGACCAGGAAGAGGCCATGGAAGTCGCCGACCGTATCGTGGTGATGAACAAGGGCGTGATCGAGCAGATCGGCTCACCGGGTGAAGTCTACGAAAACCCGGCCAGCGATTTTGTGTACCACTTCCTGGGTGATTCCAACCGCCTGCATTTGGGCGAGGACAATCACGTGCTGTTCCGTCCGCATGAAGTGTCGCTCTCGCGGCATGAACTGGAAGACCACCACGCGGCTGAAGTGCGCGATATCCGGCCGCTGGGCGCCACTACGCGGGTCACCCTGAAAGTGGAAGGCCAGAGCGAGCTGATCGAAGCTGAAGTGGTGAAAGACCACGACAGCCTGACCGGTTTGGCGCGGGGCGAGACCTTGTTCTTCAAGCCCAAGGTCTGGCAAAAAGCTTAAGAACAGCGCAAAACACACTGTGGGGACATGGCTCATGTGGGAGCTGGCTTGCCTGCGATAGCATCACTGCGGTGTGACTGACGCACCGAGGTGCTTGCATCGCAGGCAAGCCAGCTCCCACATTTAGACCTTACTCAGCTTTAGATCACGGCGCTCCACCGGCCCCGAGCGCTCTTCAATCTGCTGCTTGAGCCCCTGGCGCAACCCCACCAGAAACGCCAGCTCCGCCACTACAAACAGCGGCCCTACGATCAGCCCCGATACGTCGTCCACAAACGCGGGTTTCTTGCCTTCGTAGTAATGCCCGACAAACTGAATCACCCAGCCCAGCACAAACATCCCCACGCCGCTGCTCAGCCACACCAGCGTGCTCTGCGCCGCCAGCACATGCCCGGCCCACACCGACAGGCCCATCAGCACTGTCATCAGCACACCCAGCGCCAGTTCCAGGCGCAGGTAAAACCACGCTGAAAACATCGCGATAATCACGGCGGGTGAAATCCAGAGGTTGCCCACCGCCCATTCAGGGCGTGACAACAGCACGGCCACGGCCACCACAATCAGCGGGATGCCGATAAAGTGGCTGGCAATGTTGCGCGGGTCGCGGTGGTAGGCGGCGTATTGACTGAGGTGGTCGACGAGGCTTTTCATTGTTGTTCCTCCTGTAGGATGTTTGATCATGCCCTGCCGGCCCGCCACTGACTGTCAGCTGGGCGACAATCTTCGGAGTTCTCATGGACGTAGACCAATGGCACGCCCGGCTGGCTGCCGGTCACTGGTTCAGCCATCTGCCTGCGCCTTTTCAGCATAGCTTGCTGGCCCACGCGAGGCTGCGGCAGCTGGCGGCGGGGCAATACCTGTTCAAGCGCGGTGACCCGCCCTGCGGCCTGTATGCCGTGCTCGACGGCAGCCTGCGGGTCAGCGCGGTGAATGAGCAGGGCAAAGAGGCGATTTTGAGCCTGGTGGAGGTGCCCTACTGGTTCGGCGAAATCTGCCTGTTCGACGGATTGCCGCGCACCCACGACGCCTGCGCTGTGGGGCCGTGCACCCTGTTGCAGGTGCCGCAGCAAGCGCTGCTGAAAATCCTTGACCAGGCCCCTCGGTACTGGCGCGACCTGGCGTTATTGATGAGCCAGAAACTGCGCCTGAGTTTTATCGGCCTGGAACAGCTCAGCCTGATGCCGGCCTCGGTGCGGCTGGCCCATCGTTTGTTGATGATTGTCGAGGGGCACGGCGATATCGAACCCGCCAGACGCGTGCTGCAATTGCCCCAGGAAGACCTGGCGGCGATGTTGAGCCTGTCGCGCCAGACCACCAACGCCCTGCTCAAGGACCTGCAAACCCAAGGCATCGTGCGCCTGGGCTATGGCGAGATCGAAATCCTCGATGCACAGCGGCTGCGGCAGGCGGCGCACACCTGAGGGTGGTAGCCTGCAGGTCTGATCAATCGAGGTGTGTTATGCGCGTGCTGTTAGTGGAACATGAGACCGACGAAGCACAGCGGATGGCCCAGGGCTTGAACGAGGCCGGCTACACCGTGGAAGTCGCGGCCAACGGCATGGCGGCCCAGCGTTTTGTCGAAGGCGGCGATTACGAGCTGGTGATTCTGGATGTAATGCTGCCGGGCCTGAATGCCTGGAAGTTGCAGCAGGCCATTCGGCAGAAGGGCGATACGCCGCTGCTGTTCTTGACCACGCCGGGCGGGATTGAAGACCGCCTGCGCGGCCTGGAGCTGCATGAGGATGATTATTTGCTCAAGCCGTTTGAAGCCAAGGCGCTGGTGGCGCGGGTGAAGAAGTTGCTGCGGCGTGATCGGGGGCGTTGACTGATCTGACGCCATCGCAGGCAAGCCAGCTCCCACAGTTGACCGAGTTCCAACCATGGAATGCAGTCAACTGTGGGAGCTGGCTTGCCTGCGATGAGGCCCTCACATTCGCCAAAAATCTCCCTACCGCAACCCATCCCGAAACTGCCCCGGCGTCATCCCCGTCCAGCGCTTGAACGCCCGGTTAAAGCTGCTGGTATCGGCAAACCCGAGCAAATGACTGATCTCAGCCAATGAACATTGCGGGTCGCGCAGGTGCAGCAACGCCAGGTTCTCCCGGCACTCATTGAGCAGCGCGTCAAACCGGCAGCCTTCATCCGCCAGATGCCGCTGCAAGCTGCGCAGGCTCAGATGCAGGGCCTGCGCAACCCGTTCGGCACTCGGCTCGCCTTCGGGCAGTTGCGCCTCGATGGCTGCGCGCACTTTACGTTCCCAAGTCAGCGGTTGCAGTTGGGCCAGGGTGCGTTTGAGCACGGTTTCGTTGTGTTCGGCCAGTTCCGGGTTGGCATCGTCCAGGTGGCTGTCGAAATCATGGGCGGCGAATTCGAGGCGGTCTTCCTCAGCGGCAAAAAACACCGGCGCCCGAAACACTGTATGCCAGGGGTTGGGGTCGGCCGGTTCCGGGCGGCGCAGGTAAACCGCCAACGGCGCGTAGTCGCGGCCCAGGCGGTTGCGGCAGGTGCGTACATAGATCGCGGCGAAAGCGTCGATGGCTTCCAGCGCCGGCGCCGGGCTGCCCGGTGGTTGCAGCAGGCGAAAGCGGTAGCGCTCGCCATCGCCGCTCAGTTCCAGCACCAGGGCATCGCTGACCACCTGGTGATAGCGCACGATGCGCTCGAACACTTCTCGCAGACTGCCGCTGGCCACCAAGGCGTAGCCCAGCGCGTGAAACGTGGTGGGGCTGACAAACCGCGACACCCGCAAACCGATTGCCGGATCGCCGCTGGCCTGCACCGCCAATTCCCACAGGCGCGTGGTGGCCGACAGCGGGTAGCGCGCATTCGGGTCGTCCATTTGCTGCGGGTCGAGCCCGGCCTCGGCGCACAGCGCGGCGCTGTCGAGGTCCAGGGCGTCGAGCTGCTTGCGCAGGGCGCGGGTCCAACTGGCGAGGGAAGTCGGTTCGGTCATGACGATTGGCGCTTGCGGTCAACAGGTTGGCGTGTGGGGCTAGCGTCCTGCAGGCATGGCTGGTGCAGGATGTAACCATCGGTAAACAAGAGGATGGGAGCATGGACGGTACTTCTGCAAGTCCCCAACAGATGAACGCGCAACAGCGCTCGGCGCATATTCGTGAAGTGGTGCTGGCCGAAGGCGTCAGGCTGCGCCGCCAGCACCCCTGGCTGCAGCATCAGGATGCGCTGGGCGCGGGCATCCTGGCGTTTGCCCTGCTGGGCATGCTGGGTTCGGCGGCGCTGTATATCAGCGGTCATATGGCCTGGTGGGTGTGCCTGCTGCTCAATGCCTTTTTGGCCTCGCTGACCCACGAGTTGGAACACGACCTGATCCACAGCATGTACTTTCGCAAGCAACGCCTGCCCCACAACCTGATGATGGGCCTGGTATGGCTGGCGCGGCCGAGCACCATCAACCCGTGGATTCGCCGGCATCTGCACCTCAACCATCACAAGGTGTCGGGCACCGAAACCGATATGGAAGAGCGCGCCATCACCAATGGCGAACCCTGGGGTTTTGCGCGGTTGCTGATGGTGGGCGATAACGTGATGTCGGCCTTCATCCGGATGCTGCGCGCCAAGACCTGGAGCCACAAACTGAAGATCCTCAAGCGCTCGCTGTTGGTGTACGCACCGTTGGCGCTGCTGCACTGGGGCGCCTGGTACATCTTCCTGGGTTTTCATGCGGCCGACGGCATCGCCAGCCTGATGGGCGCGCCCATAGCGTGGTCAGCCGGTACGTTGCAGATGATGCAAGTGATCGACATCGCCGCCGTGGTGATCATCGGCCCTAACGTGCTGCGCACCTTTTGCCTGCACTTTGTGAGCTCCAACATGCACTACTACGGCGATGTGGAACTGGGCAATGTGATCCAGCAAACCCAAGTGCTGAACCCGTGGTGGCTGTGGCCGTTGCAGGCGTTTTGCTTCAATTTCGGCAGCACCCACGGCATCCATCACTTTGTGGTGAAGGAGCCGTTTTACATCCGCCAGATGACGGCCGGGGTGGCGCACAAAGTGATGGCCGAGATGGGCGTGCGTTTCAACGATTTCGGGACGTTTGCGCGGGCCAATCGTTATGAGCGCGGGGAGCAGGCGCAGTCGCAGGTAAACCAGGCTGCGCCGGTGTGAGGGTTATTCTCCGGTAATCAACAAGCAGGTCTGCGCTTTGCAGCCTTTAACGTACGACAGCGTTACAAATCGGATGGCCGCGTCGCGAGTTTTAGTGGCAATTGTCAGGGCGTGGGTTCTGGTGTCTTCGACCTGCAGGCTTTCTCCCGGCAGGACCACGGTCGTCCATTTTCCTCGAATGATATCCAGCGGGGTCTTGGTCTTGTTCACCACTTCAAGGTGTGGGCGTTTGGTCGGGCCTACGTCGGGCGCCGCCTGGGCTGCCAGCGACAACAGAGAAAGAAACGTACAAGCGATGAAAGGGGACGCAGCAGTCATGGGTACTCTTCCTGAGTAAATAGGGCTGAAAGCACTGGGTAGATACAGCCTGCCTGCATTCAGGAGGGGGCTGGCTCGGCCGATTCAATGCAAGGGGCAGGAGGTAATGTTGGGCTAAAGGGCGACGCGGGTGGGTTGCTTATCTACCGCCATCAACATTTCGATCATGCTCCAGGCCGCGGGTGACAGGCGAAACCCGGCGCGGCGGATGATCCCGCAGTGGTTGTTCAGACTGTCGAGGCTATGTGGCACATTGCGCCAATGCAGGGTGACCAACTCGCCTGAGGCGAGCCCATCGGCAAACGCTTCTGTGGCCCCCAGGCCAATGGCATCGGACTGCGTCACGATGCTTGCCAATGCCGGAAAGTGCTCCAACTCCAGGGTCGGCGAAAAGTTGATACGCCCACTCAGGTTAGCCAGCAATTTGCGAATCCCCGGCGCGATCAATGGCGTGGCCAGCGGATACTCGAACAGGTCGTTGGTGGATAAGCTGTCCTTGGCCAGCAACGGATGCCCGGCGCGGCAGAAAAACAGATTGCGCCTGGGGGTGAGGGGTTGGGTATGGAAATTCGGATCGGCCTCGAAGTGGCGTATGTCGGCGACAAAAAATTCGATCTCTTCGCGGCTGAGGCTGCGGCCCAACTTCTCCCAGTTATCCACCTGTAAACGACTGCTTACCTTGGGGTGTATACCGATGAAGCGGGCTACCGCCTGCGGCACCAGGTTCACGGCCGCCACCGCATCGCTGCCAAACCGCACCTCGCCCGCGTCGAGTTTGGTCATACGCGTGACTTCATGGCTGAGCAGCGCCGCGCCCTGCACCAGGCTCAGGGCGTGTTGCAGCACCACCTGGCCTTCGGGGGTCGGGCGCAGGTCTTTATGGGCACGGTCCACCAGCACACAGCCGAACTCTTGTTCCAGGCCCTGGATGCTGCGGCTGAACGCCGGCTGCGTGATGCCCATGGCGTCGGCGGCGCGCACGAAACTGCGGTGCTCGTTAAGAGCGATGAAGTAACGCAGCTGGCGAAGATCCATGGTGTGCCCGGCATCCTGTAGAAGAACCGGGATTTTAAGGTGGCTGCTTATTCCGTCAATGAAGCATGTTTGTTTTATCTAGACCTTAAATGCATATCTATAGAGCAGGCGCCGTGCGGTAGGTTGCCGGACTGAACACGCGGGTCACCACCAGCATCGCCACCACGGTTACCGTCAGCACGACCCAGGCGCTGATGAAGCTACCGGTCAGCTCACGCAGCCAGCCGGTCAGCCAGGGCGAGAGCGCGTTGATCAGAAAACCCACGCCTTGCACAAAGGCCGCCAGTTGCCCGGCCTGGCGAGGATCGCGATGGTGGTCGAGGGTCAGCAGCAGGCTTAGCGCAAAACATGCGCCCAGGCCGAAGCCGCACAACGCCACCCACAGGTGCGGGTATTCCTGCGGTGCGAGGATCAGGCCGAGGTAACCCACGGTCTGTGCCAGCAGGCTGATACCGAGCAGTGGCCGGCGGTCGATCCCGCGTTGCGCCAGCACCGGCATCAACAGCGCGGCGATCACCTGGAAGATAGTCATGAACGCCAGCAACGAACCGCTCGGCAGCACGCCCCAGCCCAATTGCTGATAGTAGGCCGGCAGCCACGCCACCATGCTCATGTAGCCGCAGTTCACCAGGCCGAAATACAACGCCAGCAGCCAGGCACGGCGGTTGCGCAAACCCTGGAACGCAGGCACCCGCTGCGGGTTTTTCGCGGCACCCAGCGGCAGCCAGGCCCACAGCAGCAACGCCGCCAGCGCCGGCAGCAGCCACACACCGAGCCCCGCCTGCCATTGCTGGAAGTGTGTGGCCACCATCGGGCTGAGCAGCGCCGCCAGCCCGCCACCGGCCATCAGCGAGGCCGAATACACGCCCATCGCCACCGGAACGCGGTGATGAAATTCACGCTTGATCATCGCCGGCACCAGCGCCTGGATCAACGCCACCCCCGCACCGCCAAGCAATGCCGTGACCAGCAGCGCCGACGCCTGGCCCATCAGCCAGCGCGCCAGGCACGCCAGCAGAATCAGCATCAAGCCCAGGGCGATGCCGCGCCGCTCACCCAACTGCGCTTCAACGCGTACACCCACCAGTGCCACCAGGCCCATGCACACCACGGGCAGGCTGGTCAGCAGGGCGCTGCTCTGGAAACTCAAACCGGTGGCCAGGCGAATCTCGCCGAGCAACGGGCTGATGGAACTGAGGATGGGGCGCAGGTTCAAGCCCAGGACCACCAGCAGGCCCCAGCCGGCGAGGGATTTATTCAGGGGCATGCAGGGTTTTCCATTCGCGATACAGGGCCGTCATGGCTGCGTCGGGCAGGTGCTGGATCGGCAGGCTTTGTTCATGCACGGGCAGGCCGACCTGTTGGCCAATCGCCGCCGTCGACAGGCCAAATGGCTCGGCCATTGCGTTGCTGGCAGCAAACACCACCCGCTCCACGCCGCACAGGTACATGGCGCTCAGGCACATCGGGCAAGGCTGGCCGCTGGCGTAGATCACGCAGCCCTGAAGGCGTGCGCCGAGCTGTTGGCTGGCGGCGCGAATTGCCAGCAGCTCGGCGTGGGCGGTGGGGTCCTGGCTCAGGTGGATCTCATTCACGGCGTCCACCAGCACTTCGCCGTTGCGCACCAGCACCGCACCAAACGGGCGGCCACCCTGGGCCACGTTGGTCTTGGCCAGTTGGATGGCGCGTTGCAGATGCTGTTGATCGTCGGTCATGGGGACTCCTGCGGGCAGAATGAAGGGTGAAGTATGGGCAGCCACCGGGGTATTCTGAAATTAAATATAACCATGCCAATCAGTGGCAAATGCAATGGTGAAGACGATGTTCGACCCCGTGTTATTGCGCAGTTTTGTTGCCGTGGTGGATTGCGGCAATTTCACCCGCGCCGCCGAGCGCCTGCATCTGACCCAGTCCACCGTGAGCCAGCAGATCCGCCGCCTCGAAGACGGGGTGGTGTGCCAGTTGCTGGACCGCGACCTGCGCCGCGTGGTGCCCACCGCTGAGGGTGAACGGTTGCTGGCCTATGCGCGACGCATCCTCGCGCTGCATGAAGAAGCCGCCGATGTGCTGATCAACCAGCAAAGTGACGGCGTGCTGCGCCTTGGCGTACCCGAAGACTTTGCCGCCGAACGCCTGATGCCATTGCTCTCGGCGTTTGTGCAGGCATTCCCGCGGGTGCGCCTGGAGGTCACCAGCGGCCTGGGCCCTGAGTTGCAGCGCCAGTATCGCGGCGGTGAGTTCGATGTATTGCTGGTCAAGCAGATGGGCGACAGCGTGGACTGCCTGGCGTCGTGGCCGGAGCCGTTGTGCTGGGTCGACAGCCGCAGCACGCCCTCCCTGGGGCGCGACCCATTGCCCTTGGTGGCCTTTCCGGTCGGCGGCCTGTACCGCAATGAAATGCTGCAGCACCTGGAAGTGGCCGGTTGGCGGTGGCGCATCGGCTATTCCAGCGCGAGCCTGGCCAGTGTGTGTTCGGCAGTGGCAGCGGGGTTGGGTATCAGTTTGCTGCCGCGCCGGGTGGTGCAGGCCGGGCATATTGTGCTCGGCGCGGACAGCGGTTTGCCCATGGTGCAGGGCGTACGACTGGCGTTGTATGGCCGCAGTGGTTTGGGCGCGGCGGGGCAGAGTCTGCAACGCCAATTGCTCGATTTGTGCGCGAACAGCCCTGCTTGAGCCATGCCTTTGCTGAATATTTTTTATGCCTTAAAAGCATTGAAAATCGACACCTTCGCGCCAGGCCACGTGGGACGTGGCTTTGGCGTTTCTGAATGTTTCTTTTATTCAATTTTGGTCTATGTATAACTTTAAAGATTACTTTAAGAGATAAGCGTCTGGCCCCGATGATTCAGCCCTCGACGGCCTCCCATGCAGGCCCGTCGGTTTTTTTGTTTCAAAACCGTAGGGAGTGAATCAATGGGCAATGTCCAGACCGCCGCCAGTGCACACGAGGCGCAATGGCGCCAGGCACCGAGTGGTGAGTTGGTCGACCTTGGCCGGCCGCATCGTGCGCCGTTGGGGCAGTTGCGTACGCAGAAAGCCCCGAAGCGCTTTTCCAGCCGGCGCGAAGGGATTTTGCTCGGGCTGCTGGTGTTGGCCCTGCACGGTGCGGTGATTTACTGGGTAAGCCAGAAGCCCACCCCGGTGCTGCCGATTGTGCCGCCGGAAATCCCGCCGATGACCATCGAATTCTCGCAGCCGGCACCGCCGGTGGTGGAACCGCCACCGCCTGTGCAGCCACCGCCGCCGCCCCCGGTGGTCGAGCCACCGCCGCCGGTGGTGGATGAGTTGGCCGCCAAGCCTGCGCCGAAAAAAATTCCGAAACCCAAGCCGGTGCCAAAGCCTGAGCCCAAGCCCGCACCCAAACCGGTCGAGCAGCCGCCTGCGCCACCCACACCGGCTCCGCCAGCGCCTGCGCCTGTTGCGCCGCCAGCCCCGGCGCCGGTAACACCGGCTTCCGCCAACGCCGCGTACCTGAAGAACCCGGCGCCGGAATACCCGTCACTGGCTCAGCGTCGCGGTTGGGAAGGCACGGTGTTGTTGCGGGTGCAGGTACTGGCCAGCGGCAAGCCGGGTGAGATCCAGATCCAGAAAAGCAGCGGTCGCCAGCAACTCGACGACGCCGCACTGACCGCCGTGAAGCGTTGGAGCTTCGTGCCGGCCAAGCAGGGCGATGTAGCCCAGGACGGCTGGGTCAGCGTACCGATTGATTTCAAGATTCACTAACTATTCGGCTGCGGTGTGTTGCACACGCCGCGACCTGCACAGAGGGAATACATCATGGCATTAGCATCTCCACTTGAATCCATCGAAAGCGCGGTGATCTGGCTGCTGGTGGTCTTTTCGGTCGCCACTTGGGGCTTCGCCTTGCTCAAGGGCCTGCAGTTCGGTCGCCTCAAGGCACAGGATCGCAAGTTCCATAAACAGTTCTGGGCGGCGTCCAGTCTCGACTCTGCCGCCGAACTGGCCGAAACCCATCCGGGCGCCGCTGCCCGTGTGGCCCAGGCCGGTTATGCCGCGATCCAGGTAGGCGATGCGCCGCATGCTGGCGACCTGAGCCAGGCGATCAACCACCAGGACCGCCTTGAACGTGCCCTGCGTCAGCAGATCGTGCGTGAACGCCGGTCCCTGGAAACCGGGTTGGCCGTGGTTGCCAGTATCGGCAGCACCTCGCCGTTTATCGGCTTGTTCGGCACCGTGTGGGGGATCATGGAAGCACTCAAGGGCATCAGCGCCGCCGGTTCCGCCAGCCTGGAAACCGTGGCCGGGCCGATCGGTGCAGCGCTGGTCGCCACCGGTGTGGGGATCGCCGTCGCGGTGCCTGCGGTGCTGGTCTACAACTATTTCCTGCGTCGCCTGAAGCTCACGGCGGCCGACCTCGACGACTTTGCCCACGATTTCTATAGCCTCGCGCAGAAGAACTCCTTCCGCGTGCTGCTGCACCCGGCCCTGACCAAAAACGCGGCCGGCAACCCGCAAAAAGTGAAGGAGGCGTCCTGAGATGGCCTTCTCCACGCAAGACAGCGATGAGGTACTGAGCGAGATCAACGTCACGCCGCTGGTGGACGTGATGCTGGTGCTGCTGGTGGTGTTTATCGTGACCGCGCCGCTGTTGACCAACGCGATTCCGATCAACCTGCCCAAGACCGAGGCCGTGGCCCCGGTGGAGCAGAAAGACCCGCTGGTGGTGAGCATCGACGGCGCCGGCAAACTGTTTATCAACAAGGACGAAATCCAGCCGGACCTGCTGGAATTCAACCTGCAGGCGGCCAAGGCCAAGGACCCCGATGTGCGGGTGCAACTGCAGGCTGACGATGGAGTGAACTACGGCGAAGTGGCGCGAGCCATGGCGTCTATCGAACGCGCGGGGATTACCAAGCTGTCGGTGATTACTGCACGTTAAGTTTCAAAAGCCTCGACAATTTTTTGGCCGTCTCCTTGGCAGGGTGCGGCCTTTTTTTTGCCTGGGATTTAGGCATCCCCGCAACTCTCAAATATGAAATCAGGTCCCTGTGGGAGGGGGCTTGCTCCCGATGGCGGTCTATCAGCCGCCACCTGTATCAACTGACCCACTGCTATCGGGAGCAAGCCCCCTCCCACAGTTTGATCTCACACGGCTTCGTGTTTTTGGTTATTAATAAATAGCTTCTTATTCCTTAACGAATATAAAACCCGTCCCTATACTGTTCAGCAACGTTAAACGCTGCAGGAGGGCACACCCATGCACAGCGAGTCGATTCGTTATCTGATCGTGCCGGGCTGGCAAGGATCGCCAGAAGATCATTGGCAAAGTCACTGGCAGAACAGCCTGCCCAACAGTGCGCGTGTGGAGCAGGTCGATTGGCTGACGCCGCGCCGCGAAGACTGGGTGGCCGCACTGGCCGAGGCGATCGCCGCCGACAGCACGCCGGTGATTCTCATCGCCCACAGCCTGGGCTGCATCACCGTTGCCCACTGGGCAGCCACGGCGCCGGTGCATTTTTTGCGGCAGGTCCGCGGCGCATTGCTGGTGGCCCCGGCCGATGTCGAACGTCCCGCGTGCGCTCCGGCCCTGCGTAATTTCGCGCCTATTCCAACCGACCTGCTGCCGTTCCCCAGCCAAGTGGTCAGCTCTGATAACGACAGTGCCGTCAGCGCCCCTCGTGCGCTGGAGCTGGCGCGTAACTGGGGCGCCGAAGCCGGCATCCTGTCGGGCGCCGGCCATATCAATGTAAAGTCCGGTCACCAGCGCTGGGAACAGGGTTTTGCGTACCTCTATCGCCTGCAAAGCCGCCTTGAGCATCACGCCCGGCGTACTGCCTGATATTTTTTCAACGCCCCGTCCCTGAGTGGATTTGGGGCGGGAGCCTGCCATGAGTCATGAAACCTTCGGCCAGCCATTGCTGACCTTCCCCGACGCCGAAAAGAGCCCGCTGAGCATCCGTGCCAAGGCCCTGGTGTTTGTCGACCCACGTTCGCGGCAGCTGCGCGAAGACCTGGAAAACCTCGCCCCCCGCGCCTTGCCAGTGTTGATTCGCGGCGAGACCGGCAGCGGCAAAGAGCTGCTGGCGCGGCATATCCACCGTGGCAGCGACCGCACCGGCTTGTTTGTCTCGGTCAATTGCGGCGCGATCAGCCCGACCTACGCCGACGCCGAACTGTTCGGCTACGCGGCCGGTTCTCACAGCGGCGCGGCCAGCAGTCGGGCCGGGTGGTTCGGCTCGGCGAATGGCGGCACCTTGTACCTGGATGAAATTGGCGACTTACCGCTGCCGATCCAGGTCAAGCTGCTCGCCGCCCTGGAAAATCACGAAGTGACCCGCGTCGGCGCGCATCAGCCCAGCCCGGTGGACGTGCGCCTGGTGGCGGCCACCAGCATCGACCTGGCCCAGGCCGTGGCGGCGGGCAAGTTTCATGAGCGGCTGTTCCATTACCTGAGCGAAGGCCAGTTGGAACTGCCGGCCCTGCGCGAACGGGTGGGCGACATCCTGTCCCTGGCCGAATACTTCCTCGGCATCTACAGCCAGCGCCTCGACTTGCCGGTGCCGCTGATCAGTGACGCGGCCCAACAGGTACTTGAGCACCACAGTTGGCCCGGCAACACCCGCGAACTGGAGAACGTTATTCACTTTGCTTTGCTGGTCAGCAGCGGCGACGAGATTCTGCCCGAGCATTTGAACCTGCCCGTGGCGGGCTCACCGCTTGAACAGGTGCGGCGGATTTTCGTGAGTGCCAGCCCCGCCGAGCAGGAAACCTTGCGCAGCTTTCTGCATGAACAATCAGCCACATGAGCAAAATGGAATATCAACGTGAATAAAAGATATTGTTCGGGAATAAAAAATCTAGGTATTGTCCATCCCACGCCGCGATAGCACTTCGCTGGCACATCACATAAAAACGGTCGTCAGAGACGCCCCCGGAATTCCGATAAGGACACTGCATGAAAAAGGTTCTGTTGTTTACCGCACTGGCGGCTGCCCTGACTGCAAGCTTCGCCCAGGCCAACGAGAAACTGGTGGTTGCCGCTACTCCGATCCCGCACGCCGAGATCCTTGAGCTGGTCAAACCGACCCTGGCCAAAGAAGGCGTAGATCTGGAAATCAAAGTTTTCACCGACTATGTGCAACCAAACGTACAGGTCGCCGAGAAGCGTCTGGACGCCAACTACTTCCAAACCCTGCCGTACCTGAAAAATTTCAACGAAGGCAAGGGCACCAACCTGGTCACCGTGGTTGGCGTGCATGTTGAACCCTTCGGCGGTTACTCGAGCAAGATCAAGAAGATCGAAGACCTGAAAGATGGCGCCACCGTGGCTATCCCGAACGAAGGCTCCAACAGTGGCCGCGCGCTGCTGCTGTTGCAAAAGAACGGTCTGATCACGTTGAAAGACCCAACCAATGCCCTGGCCACACCGAAAGACATCAAAGACAACCCGAAAAACCTCAAATTCAAGGAGCTGGAATCGGCCTTGCTGCCACGCGTTTTGAAAGAGGTTGACCTGGACCTGATCAACACCAACTACGCCCTGGAAGCCGGCCTGAACCCAGCCAAAGACGCGCTGATCATCGAAGACGCCAAGTCGCCCTACGTGAACTTCCTGGTGGCTCGCCCGGATAACAAAGACAGCGACGCAATCCAGAAGCTGGCCAAGGCCCTGACCAGCCCGGAAGTAAAAGCCTTCATCGAGAAGAAGTACAACGGCGCGGTAGTGCCTGCGTTCTGATGTAAACCAAACCCCCTTCAAGGTTTGAACGCCGACGGCTCCTATAGCGTCGGCGTTTTTTTATGCCCGAAATTTGCAATGCAATCAAAATGTGGGAGGGGGCTTGCCCCCGATAGCGGCGTGTCAGTCACAGATATGCTGACTGAACCACTGCTATCGGGGGCAAGCCCCCTCCCACATTTGATCTTCATCTCACAGTCGATATTCCGGCGTTTCAGAGCGCGCGGCTATTGATCGCCCGGCGCAGCGCCACCAACCATTTCACCAGCTCCTGCGGATCAATCGGTTTTGCTTGGTTCATTGTTCAATCCCTCGAATCACAGACCCCTCAACCATAGCTCTCACCCGGCAAACCCGCGAATCCGGCGGTTATCTTTTTGGGTGATATCAATATGCTATTTGGGTATTTAAATTTTACTTTTTATACCATTAAAGTTCGCGCTACCCGGCGTTACCCACGCCGGATCGGACTGCGCTCGCTGCATTACCCTTGCGGCGTCATGGACTCAAGATGACCTTCGATTTCGCTTTTATTCTCAGCACCCTGCCGGCGTTTCTCAAGGCCGTGGGGGTGACGCTGCAAGTGGGCCTGATCGCCATTGCCACGTCCTTGCTGGTGGCGCTGATCAACGCGGCGCTGCTGGTGTTTCGCACGCCTTACCTGTCGCGGCTGGTGGCGCTGTATGTGGAGCTGGCGCGTAATACGCCGCTGCTGATCCAACTGTTTTTCGTGTACTTCGCGCTGCCGGCCCTGGGCTTGAATATCTCCGGGTTCTGGGCGGCGATCATCACCATGACCTTCCTCGGCGGTGCCTACCTCACTGAAGTGCTGCGCGCCGGTGTGGAGGCGGTGCCGCTGGCGCAGATCGAGTCGGGCAAGTCCATCGGCCTGTCCGACTGGAAGTTGCTGCGCCATGTGATCCTGCCGCAGGCCGGGATCCTCAGCCTGCCGGCGTTGTTCGCCAATTTCATCTTCCTGCTCAAGGAAACCACCGTGGTCTCTGCGGTGGCGGTGCCGGAGATTCTCTACACCACCAAGAGCTACATCGCGCTCTACTACAAAACCTACGAAATGCTCGCCGTGCTGACGCTGATTTGCGTGCTGTTGTTCTTGCCGTTGTCGCTGCTGCTCAGCCGCCTGGAAAGGAGGCTCCAGCATGGCCAGTTCGGGTCTTGAGTTGTTGTGGGTGTCGTTGCCGCAATTGGGCAAGGGCGCTGCGCAAACCCTGTCGATTTCTTTGTTGAGCATTGCTTTCAGCACCGTCGGCGGCGTGTTGTATGGCGTGCTGCGCACCCTGAACAACAGGCTGATCAACGCGGTGCTGCGGGTTTACCTGGAGCTGTTCCGGGCGATCCCGGTGCTGGTGTGGTTGTACCTGCTGTTTTTCGGCCTGCCGATTTTCTTCGGCCTGAGCATCCCGAGCTTCTGGTGCGCGGTGCTGGTGCTGTCGCTGTGGGGCGCCAGCGAGGTCGGCGAAGTGGTGCGCGGTGCGCTGCATTCGCTGCCGCGTGGGCAGCGTGAAGCGGGGTTGTCGATTGGCCTGTCGGACCCACAGCTGTACGGCTACGTGTTGCTGCCCCAGGCCCTCAAACGCATGACGCCGCCGACCATCAACGTCTACACACGCATCATCAAGACCAGCTCCCTGGCCGTGCTGATCGGGGTGGTGGATGTGATCAAGGTCGGCCAGCAAATCATCGAGCGCACCTATGAGTCGGTATTGATCTACGGCGCGCTGTTCCTGTTTTTCTTCTTTATCTGCTACCCGTTGTCGGCCGCCTCCAAGGTGCTGGAACGGCGCTGGGCCCAAGCATGAGCGCATTGATCAAGTTCCAGGGTTTCAATAAATTCTTCGGCCAGACGCAGGTGCTCAAGGGCATCGACCTGAGTGTGCAAAGCGGCGAAGTGGTGGTGATCCTCGGCCCCAGCGGCTGCGGCAAAAGCACCTTGCTGCGCTGCCTCAACGGCCTGGAAGTGGCCCATAGCGGCAGCCTGCGGTTTGCCGGCAACCAGCTGTTGGACAAGGCCACCGACTGGCGCCAGGTGCGCCAGGACGTGGGCATGGTGTTCCAGAGCTACCACCTGTTCCCGCACATGAGCGTGCTCGACAACATCCTGCTCGGCCCGCTCAAAGTGCAAAAACGCGACCCGCGTGAAGCCCGCGCCCAAGCCGAAAAACTGCTGGCGCGCGTGGGCCTGGCTGACAAGCGCGATGCCTTCCCACGTCAGCTCTCCGGCGGCCAGCAGCAACGTATCGCCATTGTCCGTTCGCTGTGCATGAACCCCCAGGTCATGTTGTTTGATGAAGTTACCGCCGCCCTTGACCCGGAAATGGTCAAGGAGGTGCTGGAGGTGATCCAGGGCCTGGCTCGCGATGGCATGACGTTGCTGATCGTCACCCATGAAATGGCCTTCGCCCGTGCCGTCGCCGACCGCGTGGTGTTTATGGAGGCTGGTCGCATCCTCGAACACAACACCCCCGAAGAATTCTTTACGAACCCGCAAACCGCACGCGCGCAGCAGTTCCTGGAGAAGTTCTCCTTTGTTTCAACACTGCCCAAAAAACCTAAGGAACTTGCGCTGATATGAAAAAGTTACTGCTGCCACTGTTGGCTGTCGCCTTACTGGCCGGCTGCGATAAAAAGGCCGAAGAGCCGGTAAAACCTGCGGCCGTTAGCTACATCGACAAAATCAAGGCGCGCGACAAGCTCATCGTTGGCGTATTCACCGACAAACCGCCGTTCGGTTTTGTCAACGAAGCCGGCCGCTACGTGGGTTTTGATACCGACATCGGCCGCCAATTCGCCAAGGACCTGTTGGGCGATGAAAACAAGGTTGAGTTTGTGGCCGTCGAGCCGGCCAGCCGTATTCCGTTCCTGCAAAGCGACAAGGTCGACCTGATCCTCGCCAACATGACCGTGACCCCGGAACGCAAGGAAGCGGTGGACTTTACCAACCCCAACCTGAAAGTCGCGGTACAGGCCCTGGTGCCGAACGACAGCGCGGTGAAAAGCCTGAATGACCTGGCGACCCGCACCACTATCGTGACCACCGGCACCACCGCCGATATCTGGCTGACCAAGAACCACCCGGACTGGAAACTGCTCAAGTTCGAGAAAAATTCCGAGTCGCTGCAAGCGCTGTCGGCGGGTCGCGGTGATGCCTACGCGCAAGACAACCTGGTGCTGTTCAGCTGGGCCAAGCAGAACCCGGGCTACCGCGTGCTGGAAGAAAAACTCGGTGATGAAGCACCGATTGCCCCGGCGGTGAAGAAGGGCAACATCGAACTGCGTGACTGGGTGAATGCCGAGTTGGCGAAGTTGGGTGAGGAGAAGTTTCTGCTCAAGCTGTACGACCAATATGTGCGTAAAGAGCTGAGCGATGACACCAAGCCTGAGAGTGTGATTGTGGAAGGCGGTAAGTGGCAGGGCTGATACCGCTATCGTGGCATCGGTATCTACACATCGTTAGGGCTTGAAGTTACTGGGTGCATATCCGTTATATTTTAACGGCTTAGTAAGGTTCCGCCCTTACGGCGTGTCACTTTTGATGGAGCGCAAAAGTAACCAAAACGCTCTTGCCCCACCACTCGGCACCTCGCCTGCGGCTCGGTGTGCCCTCACGCAGGCTTGAATCCGTGGGCCGCCGCGATGGGCCATCCTTGGCCCAGCGCGGCTAACCCGGCGTCCTGCCGGGTTGCCCACGGATTCAAACCTGCGTTCGGCCAGCGTGGTTAACGGGGCGCCTCAGATCAAGATCAAAATCTACAGCACGGCGGCCTGAAAGCCGACCTGAGTGGTTGAAGCCGGTCAAGAGCGCAGAGCGAAAGCAGATCTACTGCAAAAGCAGAGCTGCTTTTCTGTGGGAGCTGGCTTGCCTGCGATAGCATCGGCTGGTTGCCCGAGGCCGAAAGCAATGCTCGCATCACCTGAACGCATCTGCTTACTTTCCGGTCCTTCGAAAAGTGAGTCGCTGTAAGCGCGAAACCCATTTCAGCCATCACCCCAACAACGGATATGCACGCAAACACACAAAAAGCGTCAAACCTACCGATGGCTATCGCAGGCCAGCTCCCACAGGGGAATGCATTCCAAATGTGGGAGCGGGCTTGCCCGCGAAGAGTCGCTCATAGGCGACGACTACTCCGGCCAATGCCACGCCGGTGCATCCAGAATCCCCTGCCCAACGATTTGGGTTTCCCCCAACACCTTCTCCAGCACAATCGAATTACACCCCTCATCCTGTTGCAACGCCGCAATCAAGCGACTGGCATGCGACACCACCCACACCTGGCATTGCTGCGATGCCTGGGTAATCAAGCGCGCCAATGCCGGCAGCAAATCCGGGTGCAGGCTGGTTTCCGGCTCGTTCAGCACCATCATGGTCGGCGGTCGAGGCGTGAGCAGTGCGGCGATCAGCAGCAGGTAACGCAAGGTGCCGTCCGACAGCTCAGCCGCCGATAATGGCCGCAGCAAACCTTCCTGATAAAACTCGATCGCAAAGCGCCCGCCCTGCAACGGCACGATGTTCAAACGTGCGCCGGGAAACGCGTCGCTGACCGCTCGCTGCAATGCCTCGGGGTCGCCGATCTCGCGAATGGTCTGCAACGCTGCCGCGAGGTCGCGGCCATCGTGATGCAGCACCGGCGTGCGCGTGCCCAGTTGAGGCTGGCGCACGGGCGCATCGACGTCGCTGCGAAAGTGATCATAAAAACGCCAGCCACGGATGCTCTCGCGTAGCAGCAACACTTCCGGCGAGCCGCGCAGGCTGCCGACCTGATCGAACAGGCTGTGGTAGTTCGGTGTGTGCTGGGCCAGCACATCCCAGGTGCGACCGTCGCGAGCGCGCACCATCGGGCCCGAGCGCTGCACCAACAGGCTGGCCGGGCGGTAGAGATGGCCGGCCCAGATGCATTCCTTTTTCACTTGCGGGTCCAGGGAGAAAAACGACAGGCTCGGCTCGGGCAATCCCAGGGAAATGGCGTAGCTGAAGTCTTCCCCGGCAAACCCCAGGCGCAGCCGCTTGACGCCCTGGCGGACCACGGCCTCGACCGGCACCTCACCCTTGCGCATGCGCCGGCTGATGGTCTCGGGGCCGGCCCAGAAGGTTGAGTCCAGCCCGCCTTCGCGGGCCAGTGCATTGATCACCCCGCCCTGGGCGGTTTCGGCCAGCAGGCGCAGGGCGCGGTACAGGTTGGATTTGCCGCTGCCATTGGGCCCGGTGATCAGGTTCAACCGGTCCAGCGGAACCACCAATTTATTGATCGAGCGGTAATTGGCCACCGCGAGGGTCTTGAGCATGGGCATTCATTCGGCTTGGGAACCATTGGAGTATGGGAGCCTCCATGCAGATAAGGAACCCTCAACTAAGCTCACAGTCGCATACACACTGGCAAGTCGGCATCACGCAAAAGGAGCCTGCATGGGCGGTCGAATTTTCACCTGTATTCTAGGACTTGGCCTACTGACGCTGCTGAGCGGCTGTGGTCAGGAAAAAGCCGAGCCCAAGGCGCACTCACGGGTGTTTGTGCAAACCGTGCAGTCGGCGGATTTCGCCGCGGCGGTCACCCTGACCGGGGATATTCAGGCCCGCGTGCAAACCGATTTGTCCTTTCGCGTAGGCGGCAAGATTATTCAGCGCAGGGTGGATGTAGGCGACCGCGTGACCGCCAAGCAAGTGCTGGCCAAGCTCGACCCCAAGGATTTGCAGACCAACGTCGACTCCGCCCAGGCCCAGGTCGTGGCCGAACAGGCGCGGGTCAAGCAGACCGCCGCCGCCTTTGTGCGCCAGGAAAAGCTGCTGCCCAAGGGCTACACCAGCCGCAGCGAATACGACTCTGCCGAGGCCGCGTTGCGCAGCAGCCGGAGTGCCCTGGCCGCCGCGCAAGCCCAACTGGCCAATGCTCGCGAACAACTCGGCTATACCGCGTTGATCGCGGATGCACCGGGTGTGATCACTGCGCGCCAGGCCGAAGTCGGCCAAGTGGTGCAGGCCACCGTGCCGATTTTCAGCCTGGCCACCGATGGCGAGCGCGATGCGGTGTTCAACGTCTATGAGTCCTTGCTGGTGGACCCTCCGCCGGATGCGCCGATCACCGTCAGCCTGTTGGATAACCCCAGCATCAAGGCCGTGGGTAAAGTCCGCGAAGTCACCCCCGCCGTGGCCGCCAATACCGGCACCGTACAAGTGAAAATCGCGCTGCAATCCCTGCCCAAAGGCATGCAATTGGGCTCGGTGGTGAGTGCCACCGCCAATGGCCCGGCCAAGGCCAGCATCGAGTTGCCCTGGTCGGCGCTGACCAAAGACCTCAGCGAGCCCGCCGTATGGCTGATCGACGGTGACGGCAAGGCGCAACTGCACAAAGTCACGGTGGCGCGTTACCTCACCGGCAAAGTGATCATCGGCGACGGCCTTAAAGGCGGCGAAAAAGTCGTGGTGGCCGGTGGGCAATTGCTGCACCCCGGCATGCAGGTCGAGATCGCCCAGCAAGGAGCCCAGCCATGAAGCGCCTGACGGCCATGCTCGCCGCCAGCCTGTTGTTGGTGGCCTGCTCCAAGCAAGACCCCGCGCCCGAACCTGTGCGCCCGGTGTTGTCGATGCAAGTGACGGCCGAAGACCAGGAAACCCTTGGTCGCTTCGCCGGCACCATCCAGGCCCGCTATGAAAGCAACCTGGGGTTCCGCGTGCCCGGGCGTATCGCCCGCCGCGCCGTGGATGTAGGTGCCGAGGTGGAGAAGGGCGCCGTGCTCGCCGTGCTTGACCCCACCGACCAACAAAACCAACTGCGCGCGGCCCAGGGCGACCTTGCCCGCGTGCAGGCGCAGTTCATCAATGCCCAGGCCAATGCGCGTCGGCAGCAAGAGTTGTTTAACCGTGGCGTCGGCGCTCAGGCTCAGTTGGATATCGCCCAGACTGACCTGAAAACTACGCAGGCCAGCCTCGATCAGGCCCAAGCCTCGGTTAATCAGGCCAAGGACCAGCTCAATTACGCCGAGCTGCGCACCGACCACGCGGGCATTGTCACCGCCTGGAATGCCGAGGCCGGCCAGGTGGTCAGCGCCGGTCAGCAAGTGGTGACGCTGGCCCGCCCGGACATCAAGGAAGCGGTGATCGACCTGCCCGCGGGCCTCGCCGAGCGCCTGCCGCCGGATGTGGTGTTTGTGGTCGCCGGGCAACTCGACCCCGACGTGCACACCACGGCCATCGTGCGCGAGATCGAACCCCAGGCGCAAAGTGCCACACGCACCCGTCGTGCGCGCTTGACCCTGGCCGAGACGCCGCCCGCGTTTCGCCTCGGCACCGCCATCAGTGTGACCTTGAGCACCGCCATCGCCCCGCGCATCGCAGTGCCCTTGAGCGCCTTGCAGGAGGTCGACGGCAAGACTCGTATCTGGCTGCTCGATACCCAAAGCCAGACCGTGCAACCGCGTGATATCAGTGTGATCAGCCGTGACACCAACAGCGCCTTGCTCAACGGCGGCGTCAAACCCGGCGAACGCATCGTTACCGCCGGCGTGAACAGCCTGAAGCCTGGGCAAAAAGTCAAAATCGACGAGGACAGCCCGCGATGAAAGGGAGCTTCAATTTATCCGACTGGGCCCTCAAGCATCAGTCCTTCGTCTGGTATCTGATGTTCGTCGCGCTGCTGATGGGCGTGTTTTCCTACATGAACCTGGGCCGCGAGGAAGACCCCTCGTTCACCATCAAAACCATGGTGATTCAGACCCGTTGGCCGGGCGCGACCCAGGAAGAAACCCTCAAGCAGGTCACCGACCGCATCGAGAAAAAACTCGAAGAACTCGACTCCCTCGACTACGTGAAAAGCTACACCCGGCCGGGTGAGTCCACGGTGTTCGTGTTCCTCAAAGACACCACCAGCGCCAAGGCCATCCCGGAGATCTGGTATCAGGTGCGCAAGAAAATCGACGACATTCGCGGCACCTTCCCCCAGGGGTTGCAGGGGCCGTCGTTCAACGACGAGTTCGGTGACGTGTTCGGCTCGGTGTACGCCTTTACCGGCGACGGCCTGTCGATGCGCCAGCTGCGCGACTATGTAGAGCAGGTGCGCGCCGAGATCCGCTCGGTGCCGGGCCTGGGCAAGGTCGAGATGATCGGCCAGCAGGACGAAGTGATTTACCTGAATTTCTCCACGCGCAAACTGGCGGCGTTGGGGATTGATCAGCGCCAGGTCGTGCAAAGCCTGCAATCGCAGAACGCCGTGACGCCTGCCGGGGTGATCGAGGCCGGGCCGGAACGGATTTCCGTGCGCACATCGGGGCAGTTCGCCTCGGAGAAGGACCTGGCCAACGTCAACCTGCGGCTCAATGACCGCTTTTACCGTCTCGCAGACATTGCCGAGATCAGCCGTGGCTATGTCGACCCGGCGCGACCGATGTTCCGGTTCAACGGCAAACCGGCGATCGGCCTGGCCATCGCCATGCAGAAGGGCGGCAATATCCAGTCCTTCGGCAAGGCCCTGCACACCCGCATGGACGAGCTGACCGCCGACCTGCCGGTGGGCGTCGGCGTGCACAAAGTGTCCGACCAGGCGGAAGTGGTGGAAGAGGCCGTGGGCGGTTTTACCAGCGCGTTGTTTGAAGCGGTGATCATCGTGCTGGTGGTGAGCTTTATCAGCCTCGGCATGCGCGCCGGGTTGGTGGTGGCGTGCTCGATTCCATTGGTGCTGGCGCTGGTGTTCGTGTTTATGGAATACAGCGGAATCACCATGCAGCGCGTGTCGCTCGGTGCTTTGATCATCGCCCTCGGCCTGTTGGTGGACGACGCGATGATCACGGTGGAAATGATGATCACGCGCCTGGAGAAAGGTGAAACCAAGGAGCAGGCGGCGACCTACGCTTACACCTCCACCGCGTTCCCGATGCTCACCGGTACGCTGGTGACCGTGGCGGGGTTTGTACCGATCGGCCTCAACGCCAGCTCGGCGGGTGAGTACACCTTCACTCTGTTCGCAGTGATTGCCGTGGCGATGCTGGTGTCGTGGGTAGTGGCGGTGCTGTTTGCGCCGGTGATCGGCGTGCATATCCTCAGCGCCAACGTAAAGCCGCACAGCGCCGAGCCGGGGCGCATCGGCCGCGCTTTCAATGGCGGCATGCTGTGGGCCATGCGCAACCGCTGGTGGGCTATCGGGATTACGGTCGGCCTGTTTGTGGCGTCGGTGTTTTCCATGCAGTTTGTGCAGAACCAGTTTTTCCCGTCGTCGGATCGCCCGGAGATTCTGGTCGACCTCAACCTGCCGCAAAACGCCTCGATCAACGAAACCCGCAAGGCCGTCGACCGCCTGGAAGCGATCATCAAGGATGACCCGGATATCGCCCGCTGGAGCACCTATATCGGCCAGGGCGCGATTCGTTTCTACCTGCCGCTCGACCAGCAGCTGGAAAACCCCTATTACGCGCAGTTGGTGATTGTCAGCAAGGGCCTGGAAGAGCGCGGTGAATTGATTGCGCGCCTGCAAAAACGCCTGCGCGATGATTTTGTGGGCATCGGCAGCTTTGTGCAGCCGCTGGAGATGGGCCCGCCGGTGGGCCGTCCGATCCAGTATCGGGTCTCCGGCAAAGACACCGACCAGGTACGCAAGCACGCCATCGAACTGGCGACCTTGCTGGATAACAACACCCACCTGGGCGAGATCATCTACGACTGGAACGAGCCGGGCAAAGTGCTGCGCGTCGATATCGCCCAGGACAAGGCGCGCCAGCTCGGGCTGTCGTCCGAAGACGTGGCGCAATTGATGAACAGCGTGGTCAGCGGTTCATCGGTGACCCAGGTGCACGACGATATCTACCTGATCAACGTGGTCGGCCGCGCCGAAGACGCCGAGCGCGGCACCCCGGAAACCTTGCAGAACCTGCAGATCGTCACGCCCAACGGCACCTCGATTCCGCTGCTGGCCTTCGCCACCGTGCGGTATGAACTGGAGCAGCCGCTGGTGTGGCGCCGCGATCGCAAGCCGACCATCACCATCAAGGCGTCGGTACGCGATGAGATGCAGCCGACCGACCTGGTCAAGCAGCTCAAGCCCGAGATCGACAAGTTCAGCGCCGGCCTGCCGGTGGGCTACAAAGTGGCCACTGGCGGCACCGTGGAAGAGAGCGGCAAGGCCCAGGGCCCGATTGCCAGTGTGGTGCCGCTGATGCTGTTCCTCATGGCGACGTTCCTGATGATCCAGTTGCACAGTGTGCAGAAGATGTTTCTGGTGGCGAGTGTCGCGCCGCTGGGGCTGATCGGCGTGGTGCTGGCGTTGATCCCCACGGGCACGCCCATGGGCTTTGTGGCGATCCTCGGAATTTTGGCGCTGATCGGCATCATCATCCGTAACTCGGTGATCCTGGTGACGCAGATTCATGAATACGAAGTGGCCGGCTATACGCCGTGGGATGCGGTGGTGGAAGCCACCGAGCATCGGCGTCGGCCGATCCTGCTGACCGCCGCTGCGGCGAGCCTGGGCATGATCCCGATTGCGCGGGAAGTGTTCTGGGGGCCGATGGCTTACGCCATGATTGGCGGGATTATCATCGCAACTTTGCTAACACTTTTGTTTTTGCCCGCGTTGTATGTGGCTTGGTACAAGATCCGGGAGCCCAAACAACAACCGAGCTGAACATGAAAAGCTGCGTGCGCCACGCTTTGCTGATAGTCGCTGTTTTGTTGGCGCCCGTGGCCTTCGCCGGCACCGTCCTGGAAAACCCCTTGTGGCGGGTCGAACTCGACCCGGCCACCCTCGCTATCCGTGTCACACCCAGTGGCCAGCCGGTGGTGCAGGCCAGCCGCGGGGTTGCCGCGCACGCCGTCAGCCAGCTTTCACACAGCGCGCAACAGGCCAGTTGGCAGTGGGATGACGGCGCCTTTCGCGTGAGTGCGACCCTTGAGCAGCGCGACCTGGCGCTGTCCATCCAGGCGCGGGAGAGCGGCGAGCTGCCGATCCTGTGGCAGCCGGCGGATGCCATGGGCAAGGGGCTGATGTGGCCGTTGGCCGAGGGGCATTATGTGCCTGCCGGTAATACCGTATGGAAGGCGTTCCTGCTGGCGCAGGGCGAGGTCAACACCACCCAGGACCTCAGCCTGCCGTTATGGGGCGTGGATCACGGCAGCTTCACCTTGAACTGGCTGCTGACCAATCCCTACAACAACCGTTTGCGGTGGCAGGCCGACGGCGACGGGCTGGCGCTGTCGGTGTCCCACGCGTTTACCCGCCTCGACCCTTCGGCCCCCATGACCCTGCGCCTGCACCTGGGCGCCGCCGACCCATTGGCCGGTGCCAGGCGCTATCGCCAATGGCTGGTCGAGCAGGGCCGCTATGAACCGCTGGAGCACAAGCTGCGGCAAACACCGCAAGCGCAAAAGCTCTTGGGCGCCAGCCATGTGTATCTGTGGGGCAATGACCTGTTGGCCCCGGATGATGTGCGGGACTGGCCGAAGTTGCTTCAGCTGCTGCGCAATCATGAACTCAAGGAGCTGTTGGACAAGCCGGCCGCGCAACTCCTGACGCAAACAAGTTTGGCCAATCGCTACGAGCAAACGCTGCTGTTACGCGGGCTTAATGCCGCGATGAACAGGAAGGCCCGGCAGAGCTGGCAACAAACCGAAGAGCCCGACCTGCAGCGACTCGCCGCCCGTTACGGCGAGTTGCGTGGCGAATGGGCGGTTGCGTTTGCCGGAGCGCTGAGTGATACCCCTCAAACCTGGGGCAACCAGGCTGTGCAGGCATTGCGCGGCGCGGGGTTGTCGCGTTTGCTGCTGACCCTGGGCGAGGGCTGGGAAGGCGGCCTCTGGCACCCCGAAACGATTCGCGCCGGGGTCGCCGCCGGCTACCTGATGGCGCCCTACGACTCTTATCAAACCGCCTTGTCCACCACCGAGAACCCGGACTGGACCACCGCGCACCTGGGCCGCCGGGCCTATCGCGACTGTGCCATCGTGCTGCAGGGCGGCAAGCTCAAGACCGGCTTCCAGCAGTCCGGCCACTACACCGACCCGCGCTGTGTCCGACCTTTGCTGGAGGCCCGGGTCAAGGCGGTGCAAGCCAAGGCGGGTTTCAACGCCTGGTTCCTCGATGCGTACGCCACCAGCATGCTCTTTGACAGCTACCGTGACGGTGCGCCGATGACCCAGGCACAAAATGCCCAAGGCAATATTGATGCGTCCCGCTGGCTCAATACCGTACTCAAGCTGCCCGCAGGCTCGGAAGACGGCAATGCCATCACCGCCCAAGGCATCCTGTTTGCCCATGGCATGCAAACCCCGGTCATCGGCTGGGGGGATCGCGAGATGACCCAAAGCAAGCAGTCGCCTTATTACGTGGGTAACTGGTATCCGCCGGAGCAGCCGGCGGTGTTCTTCAAACCGGTGCCGTTGAACGAGCCGTTTCGCACGGTCTACTTCGACCCGACGCTGCGCCTGCCGTTGTATCAGGCGGTGTTTCACGGCTCGGTGATCACCACCCATCATTGGCTGTTCGACAGCCTCAAGCTGAGCAATGTGCGGGCTGAGAACGAGCTGGCCCAGCTGCTGTACAACGTGCCGCCGCTGTATCACCTGAGTGCGGCGACGCTCAAGGAGCGACTGCCGGTGATCCTGCGGCAGGACCGGTTTTTCCGGCCCTTGCATCAGCGCCTGGCAACCCAGGCGATGACGGGTTTTCAATGGCTGACGGCGGACCGGCAGGTGCAGCAAACCACCTTCGCCGATGGCACGCGGTTGGTGGCGAATTTTTCCGCGCAGGAGAAACAAGGGTATGCCGCACGCAGCGTGACAGCGTGGGTGACGGGAGAAGAACCCAGGGTGTATCAGGTGCAATAACGGTGCCTTTGAAACCATTGGGAACAAGCCCCTTCCCGTGGGAGGGGGCTTGCTCTCGATGGCCTCAGACCAGGCAACCAAACCTATAATTTGCGCCACACACTCGCCAGCCACGGCTGTTGCTCCCGAGGCAACCCGGCCGGCCGGTAGTAATGCTCCAGCTCCACAAACCCCGCGGCCGTCAGCAGTGCCTGCCATGCCTGCAGGTCGTGATAAGACCCATACCGCGGCCCATTCCAGCCTTCCTGGTTTTCACCCCGAGGGTTGGAGCTGAACAGCACACCCCCAGGCTTCAACGCCCCGTGCAATTGCTTGAGCACCCGTGGCAATTCCTGCTTGGGGATGTGAAACAGCACCGCATTGGCAAAGACGCCATCGAAGCGTTCGGCGGGCAGATCCAGCTTCAGAAAGTCCTGCTGCAACACCTCGCAGCCACTGTCTTCACGCGCCATCTGCGCAAACCGTTCGGAGCCGTCCAAGCCTACGGCGGTATGCCCCAAACGGGTAAATGTCTGCAAATCACGCCCCGGCCCGCAGCCGAAATCCAGCACAGTAAACGGCGCCGTGCCCTGGATATGTCGCAGCAAGGCGTCGATGTTCTGGCTCACGTCATGATCGCGAGTGCCTGTGCGAAAGTCTTCGGCCACCTTGTTGTAATGGCCGAGGGTGGTGGAGGTGATCTGGTCGAGGGCGTCGGGGGCGAGTTTCATCTAAGGTCGCTTCGCGTGCAGGAGAGAGGCTGACTATACGCCATCATTGGTTTTGGCTGGGGCGTGTGGAACACACGTGTGGGCCAAATAAAAAAGCGGAGCAGGTTGAAAACCTGTTCCGCTCAAAGAGTCATTAACTTTAAAAAGATGTTGTTTTATGAAATACGTTTAATGCGCGCATCCGAAATGAAGTAGTCATTGCCTGTCCCCAAATTCATACTGTTCTGAAGGAAGACCGTCATGGTCGCTGTAAGCGCAACAAATTGGCCGATCATCAAGTAAGGCGTCATATTGATGATCACGTAAACGCCGGATATCCTCCCCTGATTTGTCCACAGTGACAGCATCGGGAAATTATATTGACCAATTGCCCTGAGGCACGTCATGCTGAATTCATAGGTCGCACCCACCTTCATGTTATTAAAGGTCTTGCTGCAAATGTTGCCTTGTGAGTTGTTGGAATGGGTTAAGTTCAATATGCCCTGTGGGGTGAAAGCCGCATCTCTGTAGTCCGATACAGTAAATACCCAGCCCCTCATTGAAGAGTCTCGGAACGATGTGAAGTCTTCAACAAGTGTTGGCACATTAATGACGGTGTATTCGGTTATTGGGAACTGCACTTTTGTCTGGCTATTGAACTTGCTATCAGTCGCCACGGCAGCTTCCAGAATCAATCTGCCGTCGTTGGGCACCGTCGATAGCCAACTGTTCGGCACCTGGATATTTACCAGCCCGTTGGCAACTTCGTTGGCAGTGATGGGGTAGTCATCCAGCAGTTTGATCGGGAGCACGTTGGCACAACGGACGGTCATGGTTACTCGCTGGCCAACCGTGCTTAAGGGCCACGCCTGCAATGAGGCTGTCGAGGTGGTGAAGTTGTCGAGATCTTGCTGCCCGCCATTGGCGACCTTGTTGAGCAATGGCCGTGGCAAGTCTGCCTCGGGGATTGTTTGCACCGTCAGTGTCTGGACGTCTGACCAGACCACTTTGGTGCCACTGGTTGAGGAATATCGCAACGTGATGGTTTTGCCCACACTGGCGATGAGCACGTCCCGCGGGATGGGGAAGTCGACCCTTCCCACGGCCAGGCCGTTTTTCGCCGCGATCGTGGCATTGGTGCTGTCCGGATAACCCCAGGACAAGTTGATCGTTTGGGCTGCGGTCATGCCCGGGTGGGCAACGGTGACAGAGGCGGTCGTCTCGTAGGTGAGTGGGTTAATACTGAGTGTAGGCCCCGGCTTATTGGCAAAGGCGGGCGCCGGCAGGGTGCTGGGCAATGTCTGGATAATATAGTCCCGCGTGGCAAAGGGTATCGCCGTGTCGATACTGGGTACTTGTGCATAACTGACTGAGAATGTCAGGAGCAGGTGTGAGCCGTCCTTGAGCCCTTTCAATTCCTGCGCCGATAGGGGTGCGGAAATGCCGTTGGCGGCCTCTTCTGCGGTAAGCACGTGGGCGTTGAAGACTACTTTTTCGTAGGGCGTACCATCGGCATTAGTGCTCTTGATTGTTCCCCAGACGTACTGGTTTGCAGAGATAGAATCCCATTTATTAACGTTGAAGTTGGCCTCTCCTGTAATGGCGTAGACCGGCAACGCCCCTTGTTCATAGGTGTTGATTTTTGGCGTCGGCATCCCGGTAGGGGCCAATAGCTGGAGATCACGGGGCACGGAGTTATAGCTGAAAGGCCCCCGGGTAAAGTAGTAGCTGACCGTAATCGTGTTGCCCCCCGCACGAAAAGCTTTGGCAATAACCTCGGGTGGGATGTGCGCCTTGACGGTAGTGGCCTTTGAGTTTCCTGGCACTTGCACCTCAATGGTGCTGATGCCAAAAGCGCCCCGCCAAACGGCGAAGATTTGATCGTCGTCCCGCGACTGCCGAATGTCCATTTCAATGGTTGCACCCTTGAGCAGGTCTTTGGGGTTGAGTTGATCTTGAAGCCGGCTGGCCTCAGTCACCCTGGGAATCCCCAGCCTCACCGCCTTACCGACGCTGATGTAACGCACCTCGGAGCGCAAGATCCGTGGGGGGCGCGTTGTGGGGTCTGTGACGCTGTAGGTAAAACTGATGATGTTTTCGTTGTTATTGTCCAGCACCAGCCGGGGCACCGGGATGCCCACGGAGGGCAATGCGTTGCCGGCGTTTGTCGCTGTGATGGGAAAGGTGCCGCTGGCCGAGCCCGCCTGGTTCTGACCTACCACGCTCCAGGCCACGACATTGCCAGCGACTGTGCCGGTGTAGGGCAGATAGATCGTCAACTCGGGGTCTATCATTTCGGCCGGGTCGATATTGTCATCTACGGCCCCTTTAACAATCGGTGGGGCCAATACAGGGTTGCGCGCACCCACTTGAGCCATGAGCACTTTCGACTTGCGGATGACAGGTGCGCCCTCCCTGCCTTCGTCCGTGGAGTAACCAATTTCGAGGTAGCCTTGGCCGATGAATCTTTGCAGGTTTGCCATGGTTACGCGCCGCATACCACCCTGAGGCCCTGCCAATTGCGATTCGGTGTATGGCGCAAGACCGCCTGCGCTGATTACCGGCCTCATTGAAAAAGTTTCCTTCCATTTCGGGTCGTTGGGCTGGTAGGTAGGCATTTCTGCGGACAGGTCTGCGGTGGGTTCAATCAAGCCCGATTCGATCTGGGCCGAGATCACCGGTGGCATCAATATCTCGCTGCCCACGACCCTGACCATGGTGCTCGCCGATTGCCCCTTCAATACTCCTGTGCTAGTCAGCCATTGGAAGGACATCCGAAACATCCCGCCCGCCAGCGAGTTGATGAGCTCTTTATCAACATTAATCCTTACACGCCCCAGGTTAGTGTCGTTGACAAGGTCAAAAACTTTGACCCAAGGCGTGCCGTTTGCCGGTGTGATTTCAAAAGTGAGTTTGACTTGGTGCAGGGGCCTGGGGGTGGTCCTGGAACGATCCACAAAGGCATAAACAAAGAAAGTGGAGGTGGAGTCGGTATCCAAGTCGACCTGAGTGACTTCCAAGCCTTCAGTATCGGGCGGAAGCGCCACCATAAAGGCCGGAGGTGCGAGAAGCGTTTCGTCCATCTCACTTCTCAACTCGATGGGTTTTGAAAACGGGAATCTACCCTCTGGCCCGTTCCCCACCAAGTCTTCGAGAGTGAAGAACAGCTGCACCGACCCCAACTGGGTGGCGGCGCGGATAATGCTCTCGTCGATCAGCACGCGGATTGGCCCAGCCCCGGCAGCATCGGCCGGGCTCACGATATAGATGATCGCCTTGCCGTCAAGATAGACGGTGATCTTGTCGTTCGTACGGCAGTTCAAGTACTTGACGATCAGGCAAATAAACCCGCCTGTCGGGTCTGCAATGGTGTCGCCGTCAACAATGGGCTCGCCGGTTGCGGCGTATATGACGCGCATCACCAACTCGCTGTGCCATGGTTCCAGGACCCTGCGATCATCTCCGCCGGGCCGGGTGGTCTTGATCAGAATTTTTTGCGTGATAGACCGGCTGACCTGGTCTGAGGCGATGCGTTTTAACCGGCCAAACACGTCGACGGTGCCCTCTGGAAGGTACTGCGCAGAGATGTTCAACACATGCCGGTTAATTTCCGGCGATACATCCTCGATCTCGGCAGAGGCGAGCGCACGGTCCGGATTGCCCGCGTACCAGGAGATGAGGTCGCCTACATTGCGCTCGAACCATGCCTCGAAATATATGTTCACACTGGGGACCACATGACGTATGCCAAGGCCGTAATCAGCCTCTTCGGGGTACAAGGTGTTGCGCAGCGACACGGACTCGGCTGGGTAGGGTGGCGGATCGAGGTCAATGCGTTCGGTAGGCATGATCATATTCCTTGCAAAGTGGGCGCGTCGGGAAAATGCACGCAGGGCAAGGTAGATAAGACGCCTGGGGGTAAATTGACGTCTACCTGTGAGAATTGACAGTTCCGATGAGCGGCGTGGCCGTGATGTGCTCCCCGGACGGGGAGCAGCGAAGGTCTTCAGCGTTTGTTAAGCGCGCGTGCCAGGCGATCACCGCCCAATTGGATCACCGCCACCAGAATCACCAGCAGCACGATAACGGTCAGCATGATCTGCGTATCGAAGCGTTGGTAGCCATACCGGTAGGCAATGTCCCCCAACCCGCCGGCACCAATGGCCCCGGCCATTGCCGATGAGTTGATCATCGTCACCAGCGTGATCGTGAACCCGCCGACAATCCCCGGCAGCGCTTCGGGCAACAGCACATGCCAGACGATATGCCAACGACGGCAGCCCATGGCCTGCGCCGCCTCGATCAAACCGTGGTCGACCTCACGCAGGCTGACTTCGGCGATCCGCGCAAAGAACGGCGTGGCGGCGATGGTCAGCGGCACCACGGCCGCCCACACGCCATAGGTGGTGCCGACGATCAGCCGAGTGAACGGGATCAGCGCCACCATCAGAATCAGAAACGGTATGGAGCGGAACAGATTGACGAACGCCCCCAGCACACGGTTCAACGCTGGCGCCTGGTAGATGCCGCCCTTGTCGCTGGTCACCAGGATCACTGCCAGCGCAATCCCCACCAGCAACGCGATCAACGACGACACACCGACCATCAACAAGGTGTCGATGGCGCCCTGCAATAAACGATCAAACCACATAGCCCAGCACCTTTACCTGTTGTGCCCAATTCCCGGCGCGCTTGCGCAACTCCTCGGCGCTGTGGGGTGAGCCGCTGACGGCCAACAGCAGTTGCCCCAGCGTGTGGCCCTGAATCCGCTCTACAGCGCCTTGCAGCAAGCGCACGCGCCCGCCTAGGGCTGCGAACAAGGCAGCCAGGTCCGGCTCGTCGGTGTCGCTGCCGGTAAACTGCAAACGCAGCACCACCGCCGCGTCCGCCGCCTCAGGCGTGGGTTGCAAACGACTCTGCAATTCTTCCGGCAGCCCATGTTGCAGCGGCGCCAGCAGGGTTTTGCTGACGGCGTGCTGAGGGTTGCCGAACACTTGCCACACCGGGCCTTGCTCGACGATGTGCCCGTGTTCCAGCACCACCACGCGGTCGCAGATTTCGCGGATCACCGCCATTTCGTGAGTGATCAGCACAATGGTCAGGCCCAGGCGCTGGTTGATCTCGCGCAGCAGGCCAAGGATCGACTGTGACGTCTGCGGGTCGAGGGCCGAGGTGGCCTCGTCGCACAGCAGAATCTGTGGATCATGCACCAGCGAACGGGCGATGCCCACGCGCTGTTTCTGCCCCCCGGAGAGCTGCGCCGGGTAAGCGTTGTGCTTGTCCTGCAGGCCCACCATTTCCAGCAGCTCACGCACCTTTTGCTCGCGCTGCAGCTTGGGCACGCCGGCGACTTTCAGCGGCAACTCGACATTCTGCCACACGGTCTTGGCCGACATCAGGTTGAAGTGCTGGAAGATCATGCCGATACGCCGGCGCAGCGCCACCAGGCGGTCTTCATCGAAGTCGCCGATGTCCACCTGGTCGATCAACACCCGCCCGCTGCTGGGTTGCTCCAGGCGGTTGATGGTGCGGATCAGCGAGGATTTACCGGCGCCGCTGCGGCCGATAATGCCGAACACTTCACCGCGCTGAATCGCCAGGTCGATGCCTTGCAGGGCGTGCACCGTGCCGTCGTAGGTTTTGCCCAGGTTGATAAAGCGCACATGGGCGTGGTTCAGGTCCGGATGCAGTTCTGTGTGCTCGGCGTCCCTGGGCGTCACGCCCAGGTCGCGCAGTTGAGGGTGGGCGGCGGTCATTTTTTATCTTCCCAGCCCACTTGGTAGAGCTTGCCGAGGGATTTATCCAACGCGGCGCGTACCACCGGCGAGTGCTGGTAGATGTCGACGAACTTGATCACCCGAGGGTCGGTTTTGCTGTTGGGCTGGATCACGAACTGGATCACGTATTCCGGGTGGTCGAGGCCGTCGAACAGCAACGCCGACTCGGCATCGAAGGTCTTGGACAGACGGATATACGCCGGGTAGCCCTGTACCAGGTCGGCGTCGTCATAGGCGCGCACCAGTTGCACGGCCTCCACTTGCAGGATTTTGATCTTCTTCGGGTTGGCCACGATGTCTTCTTCGGTGGCCTTGTAGCCCACGCTTGGCTTGAGCGTGATCAGCCCGGCCTTGGCCAGCAATTGCAGGCCGCGACCGCTGTTGATCGGGTCATTGGCAATCGCCACGCTGGCGCCCTGGGGCAGGTCGTTGATGCTTTTGTATTTCTTCGAATACAGCCCGACGTTGTTGATGATGCCCGGCGCGTATGGCACCAGGTCAAAGCCGGCGGCGGCCTTGGCGTTTTCCAGGAACGGGATGTGCTGGAAGTAATTCACGTCGATATCACCGGCAGCCAGGCTGACGTTGGGCGCGATCCAGTCGGTGAATTCCACCAGCTCGACTTTCAGGCCCTGCTTGCCGGCTTCAGCGACGGCGGCTTCCAGCGGGATCGCAAACGCCGCGGTGGTGCCGATTTTCAGAGGGGCGTCGGCGGCAAATACCACCGAGCTGAACAAGCCAAAGGCCAGGACCAGGGCTTTGACTGGGTGGGTGAGCAGTGTTTTTTTCATAATGGTTTTCCAGTCATAAGGTGTAGTTATTTAACAACTCGATCAACTGTGGGAGCTGGCTTGCCTGCGATAGCGGCGGGTCAGCAAAAAAGCTGTGCCTGACACACCGCTATCGCAGGCAAGCCAGCTCCCACAGTTTTGATTAGTGGCGGTAGGTGGAACCGGTGTGTTGTTCGGGTAGACGGGCGCTGCCCTGGAAGACTTTTTCGCGCAAGGTGCCGGTCTCATAGGCGGTCTTGTACGACCCGCGCCGCTGCAGCTCCGGCACCACCAGGTCGATAAAGTCCACGTAGCTTTCCGGGGTGACGATGCGCGTCAGGTTGAAGCCATCCAGGCCGGTTTCGCTGATCCAGGCTTCCAGCTCATCAGCCACCTGCTCGGGCGAACCCACCAGGGTGATATAGCGACCGCCCAGGGCGTGTTGCTCCAGCAATTTGCGTCGAGTCCAATCGTTGTTTTGCAGGTTCTTGGTGGCCGACTGGATCGCGTTGCTCTTCACATACTGGATCGGTTCGTCCAGTTCGTATTCGGCAAAATCAATCGCGGTGGACGCCGAGAAGTGCGCCACGCCAGCTTCCGGGCTGGCATAGCTCAAGTACTCGGCGTGCTTGGCCCAGGCCAGTTCCTCGGTGGCGCCAACGATCACGTTGAGGCCCATGAATACTTTGATGTCATCCGGGTTGCGCCCGGCCGCAACCGCGCTGGCGCGGACCTTGTCCACCTGTACCTGGGTCGCGGCCTTGTTCTGCCCGCTGATAAATACGCATTCGGCATGCCGCCCGGCGAACAACAACCCCCGCTCTGAACTGCCGGCCTGGAACAGCACCGGCGTGCGCTGTGGCGACGGCTCGCACAGGTGATAACCCTGCACCTGGTAAAACTCGCCCTGGTGCTCGACCTTGTGCACCTTGCCCGGCTGCGCGTAGACCCGCGCGTGTGGATCGTTGAGCACCGCGTCGTCTTCCCAGCTGCCTTCCCAGAGTTTGTAGAGCACTTGCAGGTACTCATCGGCCTGGTCGTAGCGCCGGTCATGTTCGACCTGCTCGGTGAGGCCCATGGCCTTGGCGGCGCTGTCGAGGTAGCCGGTGACGATGTTCCAGCCCACGCGGCCACGGCTCAGATGGTCGAGCGTGGACATGCGCCGGGCGAACAGATATGGCGGCTCATAAGTGAGGTTGGCGGTGAGGCCGAAGCCGAGGTTTCGGGTCACGGCCGCCATCGCAGAGACCAGCAGCAACGGGTCATTTACCGGCAGCTGGATCGACTCCTTGAGCGGCACGTCGATCGAGTTCTGGTACACGTCATACACACCGACGATATCGGCGATAAACAAAGCGTCGAACAGCCCGCGCTCCAGGGTTTGCGCCAGTTCGGTCCAGTATTCGATGGTTTTGTACTGGGTGGACGTGTCCCGTGGGTGAGTCCACAGGCCGTGGTTGATGTGCCCGATGCAGTTCATGTTGAAGGCATTGAGCAGGATCTTTTTTTTGTTTTTCAAAGGCAGCGCCATCAAATGGTCCCCCGCAGTGGCGGGTTTTCATCATTGAGGTAATAATTGCCTACTGCGTGATATTTCCAGCGCACCGGGTCGTGCAGGGTGTGCACGCGGGCGTTGCGCCAGTGGCGGTCCAGGCCGTGTTCGGCCAGGGTCGCCTGGCTGCCGGCCAGTTCGAACAGGGTGCTGCCGGCGGCCAGGGAAATCTCGGTGCTCAAGGCGCGCACTTCGGCGACCGCGATGGAGGCTGCCGCCACGGTTTCGGCCGTGCTGTCGGCCTGGGCGCGGTCAAGGAATTCGCCGCAGCGTTCCAGCAATGCCTCGGCGGCGTGCAGGCGGATGCTCAGGTGGCCGAAGCTCTTGAGGGTCAGCGGGTCTTCGGTGGCTTTATCGTTGCCGGAGTCGATCCACGGGCGGGTCTTGGTGCGCACAAAGTGCAACGCATCTTCGAAGGCGGCGCGGGCGATGCCGGTGTCGATGGCGGCGTGAAGGATCTGCGCCAGCGGGCCGACCGTGGTCGGGCGTTCGAAGGCGCTCTGGAACGGGATCACGTCGTGTGCGGCGACCCACACGTTATCGAACACCACTGAGCCGCTGCCGGTGGTGCGCTGGCCGAAGCCGCTCCAGTCGTCGATGACGCTCAGCCCTTCGCTGTCGCGGGGCACAAATGCGAGTTGCTGTACGCCGCGTTCATCCACCACCGACGTTGGGATGCGCTGAGCGTAGATCGCGCCGGTGGCGTAGAACTTGCGGCCGCTGATGCGAAAGCCGTCGCCGTCGCGAGTGATCGACGTGACGCGATCATGGGCGGTCTTTGTGCCCAGTTCCGCCAAGGCGTTGCCGAAACGCTGGCCGGCCAGCACCTCGGCATACAGACGTTGTTGCTGGGCGGGGCTGGCGTTTACGCGCAGCACTTCCAGTGCGTAAAAATGGTTTTGCGGGATCTGGCCCAACGAGGCATCGGCCTGGGCGATCAGGGCGATGACCTTGGCCAAGGTGACGTTGGACACACCGGCGCCGCCGTACTCCTTGGGCACGCTGATACCCCACAGGCCGGAGCGCGAGAACACGTCCAGCTCAGGCAGCGGCAGGCGGCGTTCGCGGTCGCGCTGGGCACTGTCGCGGCGCAAGTCTTCGGCCAGGTCGCTGGCGACAATAAGGGCGTGTTCGTCGCTGGTAATGACCGCGACGTGTGCAGAGAAAGTCATGTGTGTTCTCCAGATGTCTGGTCGGTCAGATCCAGGAATGCCTGGCCGGCAAGGTGCCGTTCAAGCGATAGGCGCCAATGGCGTGATACTTCCAGCGCACCGGGTCGTGCAGGGTGTGCACCCGCGCATTGCGCCAGTGGCGGTCGAGGTTGAATTCGGCGAGGGTGGCGCGGCTGCCGGCCAGTTCGAAGAGTTTCTCGCTGACCAGCAACGACACTTCGGTGGTCAGCACTTTTGCCTCGGCCACGGCAATCGAAGCGCGGGCGGCGGACTGCGCGGTGATCGGCGCGGCACTCACCTGGTCCAGCACCTGGCCGGCCTTGCGCAACAGCGCCTCGGCGGCGTGCAGTTCGATTTTCAGCTTGCCGATATCGGCGATCACATACAGGTCATCGCTGGCCCGTTCGACCTTGGCGTCGACCCATGGGCGTGAGCGTTCACGTACGAAGGCGATGGTGTCGTCCAGCGCGCCACGGGCGATGCCGGCGTCGATAGCTGCCTGAATCAGCTGCGAGACGGCGCCCTGGATAGTCGGGGTTTCGCCGATACGCCAGTTTTCGACTACCAACTCGGCGTCTACCGGCACGCGGTCCAACAGCACGGTGCCGCTGGCGGTAGTGCGTTGGCCAAAGCCGGACCAGTCATCGACGATGCGCAGCCCCTCGGTGCCACGCCGCACGAACGCCATCACCTGCTTGCCGTCATCGTTCAGCGCTTTAACCGCGACCCAGTGGGCAAACAGCGCGCCGGTGGAGTAGAACTTCTGGCCGCTGATGACATACCCGTCGCCTTCGGCGGTAATCCGCGCCTTGAGCTCCAGGGTGTTTTTGGTGCCGCGTTCCGGGCCGCCATTGCCGATGCGCCAGCCGTCGAGGACGCTCTGGAACAGCTGCTTTTTCTGGCGTTCGGTGGCGGCGCCCTGCAACAGGTGCAGGATGCCGAAATGGTTCTGCGGGATCTGCCCGAGGGCCGGGTCAGCCGCGCTGATGATCGCGAACACGTCGGCCAGGGTCACGAAAGAAACCTGTGGGCCGCCGTACTCGCGGGGGATGGAAATACTGCCCAGCCCGCTGCGGGTGAACTGTTCGATCAGTGCCCACGGCAGCTTGCGTTGCTGGTCGCGCTTGGCGGCGTGCAGGCGCGCAGCCTGAGCCAGCTCGTGGGCGGCGCCCAGCGCGTCTGTGTCGTTGCGCAGCACGGCGGCCGGCAACAGCAGGGGGGCTACGTCCAGATCACTCTGGGGGGGTGTTAGAGCCAAGTTAGACATCAGCGCCGCTCCTTGGCTGCACGTAATGCCCTGGCGTTATGCACCGGGGTAATTCTGACCATACCGACCTCGCATTCAATGAAATAAAAACAGAAAAATCAGGAATGTCCGGTGGTCCGGTGCATATACCCTAAGCGCGTTAAATATTTAAATAAACTAACTTTTGGGAATATGCATAGAAGGTCTGTCACCCAGGTTCACAGGGCGAACCGAGGGGGCGTGGTTGATAGGTCTGCCTGGCCGTGGCGGGGCGGGTGGCTGCGGCCGCAATCCTTAACGTACGGGCCGGCGCCCAGCGTGAAGTGTTGCCGACGAAATCCAGAATGCAGTAGGTGACCTCCAGTCGGCAGTCGTCCCCGGCGTCGACGATGACCGTCGACGGCACCCACACCTGCACCGCCAAGCCCACGCCCATGGTCTGGATTTTCGGCAGGTCCATGCGCACATCGCCCCAGCGCAGGGTGATGGCATCGCCGGTGGTCATGTGTGCGTAGGGCTCGATGGTCAGCGGGATGCCGCGCCGGACCTGGCTGCTGTTGACGCCATAGCGGCGGATCGTCTCCGGCAGGTTCACGGGCGCAAGGTTTTGGTTTTCGTCGCTGTAGAGGTCCGAAGGCCGGCCGCCAGGACAGTTGGTTTTGACTCGCACCCGCGTCACGCCCGAGCGCGCAGGGGCGCGGCCGATCTGCATGACCTGGTAGTGAACCCGCGCCGGGCCATCCTGTACAAAACTCTCCGGTACACGCAGGCGCGTGGGGGTGCCGGCTTTGCATGCCGTGACCCGCCGTGAGGCGGCAAAGCAGTTGTTCCAGAACAGTTCGATCACGTCGCCTTCATCCATACCCGGATAGGGCGCGATGTCGACTTGCAGGTGAGTGGCGGCCAGGGCATTGATGCCGTTTCTAATGGCCTGAGGCAAAGTCGGGGCGGTGAGCATGCGCGTCATAAGTAATCTCCTTGATGCAGCCAGCAGCAATCGTTCCGACCCCTTGGCGCAGGTGTGCGTTGGGGGCCGAATTGAACGATTCAGTGAATAGCCGGGATAGGATCCAATCCTCTGGGTGCTAGATAAGAGGGTTGGCCGAGGAGCGTCAATGGCGGCAAAGGGCTAAACGGCGAGTTGGCGCAGATTCAGAAAAGGCTGACGGGGAGGGGGATTTTAGGGGGCGTGCGGCGGGGTGTTTTACAGGTGCGGGTGAGGAAGTCTTGTAGGAGCACTAACGTGTGGCGAGGGAGCTTGCTCCCGTTGGGCTGCGTAGCAGCCCCAAAATCTGGGGAGCGCTTCGCACTCCAACGGGAGCAAGCTCCCTCGCCACATTTAAGCGTGTTTTGCCGAGGGGGTCAGTGAGCCAGGAACTTACTCAGGAACTGCTTGGTACGTTCCTCCCGGGGGTTGGCAAACAACGCCTTGGCCTCGCCTTGCTCCACGACCACGCCCTTGTCGAAGAAGATCACCCGGTTGGCAACATCCCGCGCAAAGCTCATTTCGTGGGTGACGATAACCATCGTGCGGTTTTCTTCGGCGAGGCTGCGAATGGTCGCCAGCACTTCGCCCACCAGCTCCGGGTCCAGGGCGGAGGTGGGTTCGTCGAACAGAATCACCTCCGGCTCCATCGCCAGCGCACGGGCAATCGCCACGCGCTGTTGCTGGCCGCCGGACAGGCGCCGTGGGTAAGCGTCTTCCTTGCCCGCCAGGCCGACCCTGGCCAGCAGCGTGCGACCCAGTTCGATAGCCGCTTCGCGTGGCATCTTCTTGACCACGATCGGGCCTTCGATGACGTTTTCCAGCGCGGTGCGGTGGGGGAACAGGTTGAAGTTCTGGAACACAAAACCCACGTGCTGACGCAAGCGCCGCACCAGGCTCTGTTGCTGGTTCAGCGGTTTGCTGCTGTCGATCTCGATATCCCCAACCTTGATACGGCCGCTGGTGGGTTGTTCGAGGAAGTTCAGGCAGCGCAGGAAGGTAGTCTTGCCGGAACCGCTGGGGCCGATGATGGCGACCACTTCGCCTTCCTTGACCTCAAGGTCGATCCCGTTAAGCACCACCTGACCCTTGAATTGTTTGGTCAGTTTTTCAACCACGATCATGCTCAGGACTCCAGGTCATGCCGGTTGACCCGGTCTTCCAGGCGATTTTGGAAATGCGCCAGGATGCTTGCCAGTATCCAGTAGATCAGGGCAGCGGACAGGTACATGGTGAAGATTTCAAAGGTACGTGCCGACACCAGTTGCGCCTGGCGGAACAACTCGGGCACTTGGATGGTGGCCGCCAGCGCCGTGTCCTTGACCAGTGAAATAAAGCTGTTGCCCAGCGGCGGCAAGGCCGTGCGCATCGCCTGCGGCAGGATGGCCCGGCGCAGGGTTTGCGCACGGGTCATGCCGATACTGGCGGCAGCTTCCCACTGGCCGCGCTCGATCGAGCTGATCGCGGCGCGCAGGATTTCACAGGCATAGGCGGCCATGTTCAGCGAAAAGCCGATCATGGCCGCCGGGATCGGATCCAGCTCGATGCCCACTTGCGGCAAACCGTAGTAGATCAAAAACAGCTGTACCAGCAAGGGCGTGCCGCGAAAGAACGACACGTAGACCCGGGCTATCCAGCTCACCAGCTTGAAGCGCGACAGGCGCATCAAGGCCAGGCCGAAGCCCAGCAGCAAACCGAAAAACATCCCGCCGAGGCTAAGAATCACCGTGTAGTACGCGCCCTTGAGCAGAAAGGGCGCGGAGTCCAGCGCGAGTTGGAAACCTGCTTCCATTATTCAGTGACGTCAGCGTTGAAATACTTCTCGGACAGCTTCTTCAAGGTGCCGTCGGCGCGCAGCTTGTCGAGGGCCTTGTTCACCGCGTCGAGCAGTTCAGGCTCGCCTTTGCGCAGGGCAATACCCGCTTCCTGGCGGGAGAAGGCATCACCGGCAGCCGCGGTGTCCGGGGCTTTTTTGGCGTATTCCAGGGCCGCCAGACGGTCGATCAGGATGGCGTCGATGCGGCCGATGCGCAGGTCCTGGAACTTGGTAGGGTCATCGTTGTAGGTCTTGATGATGGCTTTGGGTTGGTTGTCCTTGAGCCATTGTTCGTAGTTGGTGCCCAGGCCCACACCGACTTTCTTGCCGGCCAGGTCATCGGCGGTCTTGATGGTGTCGAGGTTTTTCTTCAGGACCAGCGCCTGGATCCCGGACACGGTGTAGGGCTTGGAGAAGTCATACTTCTTTTTGCGTTCTTCGGAGATGGTCACCTGGTTGACCACAGCATCCAGGCGCTTGGACTCCAGGGCGGCGAGGATGCCGTCCCACGGGGTGGCTTGCAGCTTGACCTTGACGCCCAGCTCCTTGGCCAGCGCTTGGGACAGCTCCACTTCAAAGCCAGCCAACTTGCCTTGTTCATCCTGAAAGCTGAACGGTGGGTAAGTACCTTCGAGGCCGATTTTGATCTCGCCGGCCTTTTTGATGTTGCCCAATTGCTCGCCGGCCACTGCCTGGCCCATCAGGCCAGCCCCGAGTGCCAGGCCCAAAGTGCCAACCAACAACGTGCGACGCAATACGGAAATAGTCATGAAGAGCCCCTGTGTTTTTATGTTGAGCGAAGCAGGTGACGCAGTAGTCGTATCCTGCCTTAAAGCGCGTAGCGCGTCTTCGCCTACGGCGCGACTATAAAGCCGGTTTTTAAGACTTGAAAATAATATAAATCTAAATTGATATTCTTTTATAGAATATGCAGTCGGTCAAATGTGGGAGCGGGCTTTATGCCGTACAGTCAGTTGAACACTGAGTTGTAAGCAAACAACGCCGGCGCCCCACCCGTATGCAGGAAAATGATCGGCCCGTCCTCAAACCGCTGACGCCCGATGCCATCCAGCAAACCGGCCATGGCTTTGCCAGTGTAGACCGGGTCCAGCAGCAGACCTTCCTGGCTGGCCAGCAGCTTGATCGCTGCCAGGGTGCCGGCGTTCGGCTCGCCATAACGGGGGCCGAAATATTCGTCCCACAGAATCACCTTGAAGGCTTCGGGGATATCCACCCCCAGCAGCTCGGCGGTGCGCTCGGCCAGGCCCTGTACCTTCGGGCGCTGGGCTTCATCGGTGCGCGACACTGTAACGCCGATTACCGGCAGGTCCGGCAGCACTTCACTGAGGGCCAATGCCAGGCCGCTGTGGGTGCCGGCACTGCCGGACGCCAAGACCACGGCGGCGAATTCGATACCGCTGTCTTCGATCTGCGCCGCCAGCTCCAGCCCTGCGCGCACATAACCCAGGGCGCCAAGGGCATTGGAGCCGCCGATGGGCACCCGGTACGGCTTCTTGCCGTTGCTGCGCAGGCGGTCGGCGAGGGCGTTGAGCTGGTCGTCCACATTGTCGAGGTTCTCGACCAGTTCCACTTTGGCATCGAACAGCTCCAGCAGCAGGCGGTTGCCGTTGCCCAGGTAGCTGGGGTCTTCGGTGCCGGTGGGGTTTTCCAGCAGGGCGACGCAGCCCAGGCCGAGCTTGGCGGCCAGCGCGGCGGTCTGGCGTACATGGTTGGACTGAATGGCGCCAGCGGTCACCAGGGTATCGGCGCCCTGAGCGATGGCGTCAAAGGCCAGGTACTCAAGCTTGCGCAGCTTGTTGCCGCCCATGGCCAGGGGCGTGGTGTCGTCGCGCTTGACGTAGATATCCCTGCCCAACCAGGTCGACAGCCGCTCGAGTTTTTCCAGGGCGGTGGCGCCGCCCAGCAGGTCCAGGCGTTTAAAACGTTCGAGCTGTTGTTTGATCATGGCGACAGACAGTGGCTGAGTGATGGGGCGACTATAGGCAGGCACTTTTGATCGAGCAACCGCCAATCGCTTATGCCGGCTGGTTCTTAGCATCACACCATTGGTTCTTAAGGGCAGGCTGGGTGCATACCGTAAAGTGATGGGCATTTCGTCAGGAGTGAATACCGTGAGTGAGCGTTCCAGTCATTGGCAATTGCAGACCATCGTGAGCCAACTGCGCGACGCCCGGGACCAGTGGCGAACGCGCAATGGCCGCTTGAGCGGTGAGCATGGCGGCCGTGAGTTGCCGTCCCGCGAGGCGGTGGCGCAAATCCTCGAATCGCTGTGCGGCGCACTGTTTCCGATGCGCCTTGGGCCGGTGGACCTGCGTGAAGAGAGCGAAGACTTTTACGTCGGCCACACCCTCGACGTCGCCTTGAATGCGTTGCTCGCCCAGGCTCGCCTGGAGTTGCGTTACGCCGCACGCCAAGGTGGCCAGGATGACGGCGCGGTGGACGCGCTGGCCATCCGCCTGATCCAGGATTTCGCCCTGGCCTTGCCGTCCCTGCGCAGCCTGTTGGACACCGACGTGCTGGCCGCCTACCACGGCGACCCGGCTGCGCGCAGCGTAGATGAAGTGTTGCTGTGCTACCCGGGGATTCTGGCGGTGATTCACCATCGCCTGGCGCACCACTTGTATCGCGCCGGGTTGCCGCTGTTGGCGCGGATCAGCGCGGAGATTGCTCACTCGGCCACTGGTATTGATATCCACCCGGGTGCGCAGATCGGCCCGAGTTTCTTTATCGACCACGGGACGGGTGTGGTGATCGGCGAAACCGCGATCATCGGCGAGCGGGTGCGCATCTACCAGGCCGTGACCCTGGGCGCCAAGCGCTTCCCGGCGGATGAGGATGGGCAATTGCAGAAGGGCCATCCGCGCCATCCAATCGTCGAGGATGATGTGGTGATCTATGCCGGGGCGACGATCCTTGGGCGCATCACCATCGGCAAAGGCTCGACCATCGGCGGCAATGTGTGGCTGACCCGCAGCGTGCCGGCAGGGGCGAATATTACCCAGGCGAATTTGCAGCATGAGGATGGGGCGCAAAAATAAAGCCCCTACACAAAACCAATGTGGGAGGGGGCTTGTCCCCGATAGCGGTGTGTCAGTCAGCTCATCTGATACTGATGCACCGCCATCGGGGGCAAGCCCCCTCACACATTTTGACTGCGTTCCAAATTCAACCCGCAATCGCTGAACGATTTGTCTCCCTCGCCCGTCATACCTTTCCTTGAGCTAGTGTAGGAATTACCTACCACTCAGCCCTGAGATTAGTCCCAGACCGCCGATCCATGTTTAACTTGAATGTTCGTTCAAGTTAAACCGGTGGTTCGCTGCCCGCTCACAACAGGAGGCTTACCTTTGCTGAGTCCGTTATTTACAGCCACATCCCACACCCTCGGGGTGCATCGTTCATGAGTGCATCGTCCACCCCATCCAGCGGCCTGGTGCGCATGAATGCGCCCGTTTTCTACTTTGCCGCCACCTTCATCTTGCTGTTCGGCATCACTGTCATCGCTATCCCGCAACAGGCCGGTGCCTGGCTGCTGGCCGCGCAAAACTGGGCGGCCAATACGGTCGGCTGGTACTACATGCTGGCGATGACCCTGTATCTGGTCTTCGTGGTGGTCACCGCGCTATCGGGCTACGGCAAGATAAAACTCGGTGCCGACCACGACGAGCCCGAATTCAGTTATCTGTCCTGGGCCGGCATGCTGTTTGCCGCCGGGATCAGCATCACGCTGTTTTTCTTCTGCGTGTCCGAGCCGCTGACGCATCTGGTGCAACCGCCCCAGGGCGCGCCAATGAATGCCGACGCCGCACGCCAAGCCATGCAGATTCTGTTTCTGCACTGGGGCCTGCATGGTTGGGGCGTATTCGCCTTTGTCGGCATGGCGCTGGCGTATTTCGCCTACCGCCATAACCTGCCGCTGGCGCTGCGCTCGGCGTTGTACCCGCTGATCGGCAAACGCATCAACGGGCCCATCGGTTATGCGGTGGATGGCTTCGGCATCATCGCCACGGTGTTCGGCCTCGGCGCGGATATGGGTTTTGGTGTGCTGCACCTCAACTCCGGCCTCGACTACCTGTTCGGCATCGCCCACACCCAGTGGATTCAGGTCGGCCTGATCACGCTGATGATGGGCGCCGCGATCCTCGTCGCGGTGGCCGGCGTCGACAAGGGCGTGCGGGTGATGTCCGATATCAACATGCTGCTGGCCTGCGCGCTGCTGCTGTTTGTGTTGTTTGCCGGGCCTACCCAGCATTTGCTCAATACCTTGATCCAGAACATCGGCGACTACTTGGGCGCCTTGCCGACCAAGAGTTTTGATGTGTACGCCTACGACAAACCCAGCGACTGGCTGGGCGGTTGGACGGTGTTCTACTGGGCCTGGTGGATCGCATGGTCGCCGTTCGTGGGCCTGTTTATTGCGCGGATTTCGCGCGGCCGGACCATCCGTGAGTTCGTGTTCGGCGTGCTGCTGATCCCGCTGGGTTTCACCCTGGCGTGGATGTCGATCTTCGGCAACAGCGCCATCGACCAGGTGCTCAACCACGGGATGACGGCGCTCGGGCAGTCGGCCATTGATGACCCGTCGATGAGCCTCTACCTGCTGCTGGAAACCTACCCGTGGAGCAAAACCGTGATCGCGGTTACGGTGTTTATCAGCTTCGTGTTCTTCGTGACGTCGGCGGACTCCGGCACCGTGGTGCTCTCGACCCTCTCGTCCAAGGGCGGCAACGCCGATGAAGACGGGCCGAAATGGCTGCGGGTGTTCTGGGGCGCAATGACTGCCCTGGTCACCAGTGCCTTGCTGTTTGCCGGCAGTATCGACTCGCTCAAGTCAGCGGTGGTACTGACCTCGCTGCCGTTCTCGATGATTTTGCTGCTGATGATGTGGGGGCTGCACAAGGCGTTCCACTTGGAGTCGCAAAAGCAGATCGCCCAGTTGCATTCGCTGGCACCGGTTTCGGCTTCGCGCAAAGGCAAAGGTGGCTGGCGCCAGCGTTTGAGCCAGGCCGTGCACTTCCCATCGCGCGATGAGGTGTACCGTTTCCTTGAATCGACGGTGCGCCCGGCGATTGAAGAAGTGACGGCGGTATTTGTCGAGAAAGGCTTGAGTGTGGTCACCCAGCCGGACCCGGCCAACGACAGCGTCAGCCTGGAAATCGGGCACGGCGAGGAGCACCCGTTTATCTACCAGGTGCAGATGCGTGGCTACTTCACGCCGTCATTTGCACGGGGCGGCATGGGGTCGAAAGAGATCAACAACCGCCGCTACTACCGGGCGGAAGTGCACTTGAGTGAGGGCAGCCAGGATTACGATCTGGTGGGCTACACCAAGGAGCAGATCATCAACGACATTCTCGACCAGTACGAGCGGCACCTGCAGTTCCTGCACCTGGTGCGCTAGTCTCCTGTGGGCGCGGGCTTGCCCGCGATAGCATCATCTCGGTGTATCAGCTACACCGAGTGGCCTGCATCGCGGGCAAGCCCGCTCCCACAAAAAATCCCCGCAAAGCCCCGTTCTACGGGGCTTTCTTAAACTTAATTTCATCCGTCAAAGCCCGGTTTTGACGCGCAACTGTCATCTGGCCACTGCGTAATTGTGTGAAGCGTTTGACGCTTTCATTTCAGAACAGTGACGGAGACCGGTAACAATGAAGACGTTAATAAGCCCCATGGTGGGTGCCGCCATGGCGAGCTTTATGCTGTCCGCCCACGCCGATTTTATTGATGACAGCCACGCCGACGTGACCCTGCTCAACCGCTATCTCAACCAGCAGGGGCGGGATGTGGTGAACAGCAATGCCAAGGCCCACAGCATTCGTGATTGGGGCCAGGGTTTCGAGTTCAACTTCAAGTCCGGCTACACCGAGGGGCCGGTGGGCTTCGGCCTGGATCTGCAAGCGTTCTACGGCTTGAAACTCGATTCCGGCGGTGACCTCAATGACAAGGATCACCAGGGCCGTTACCCCGGCAGCATGTTCCCGCTGGACAACGGCAAGTCCGCCGACCAGTTCGGCGTGCTCAGCCCCACCTTCAAGATGCGCTTTGCCAAGGACGAGTTGCGCGTCGGTACGCTGTACGGCAACGACCCGGTGCTGGCCAACACCGACGGCCGCCTGTACCAGCAGACCAATACCGGCGTGCAACTGGTGTCCAAGGACCTTGCCGACTTCACCTTTACCGGCGGCGACATCCTCAAGACCAAGATCCGTAATGAAACCGGCGACCAGGGCATGATCACCGCAGGCGGCACCAAAGAGAGCGACCGCTTCCTGTTCGGCGGGGCGGATTACACAGGCATACAGAACACCACCGTCAGCCTGTGGTACTCCAACCTTGAGGATTACTACCAACAGTTCTTCCTCGGTGCCAAGCGTCATGACGCCTTGTCGGTCGGTGCAATCGACACCGACCTGCGCATGTTCCGCAGCCTGGGCGTGGGTGGCAACGCCGATGGCGACAAGGATTACGCGGCAGCCGGCCTCTACGGCGACGGCGTGAACAAGGGGCGCATCAACCAGTCCACCGTCAGCTTGCTGGAAAGCTACAGCCTGGACGGCCATACCGTGGGCCTGGGGATCCAGAAAAACAGCGGCGACAGCGACTTCCCCTACCTGGACTCGGGCCTGAACAGCGGCGACAACCGCCAAGGTCCAGGCTCGGGTGCCGACACCCCGGCGCTGACCAATATGCAGTTGAACAAATTCCAGCACGCCGGTGAACGCACCTGGCTTGCGCAGTACAAGTATGACTTCGGCAAACTTGGCCTCACCGGCCTGTCGTTCTCCGCCGCCTATGCTCATGGCGATGACATCCGCACCGCGCAGGGCACCACCAGCGAATGGGAGCGCAACATTGCCGTTGCCTACCAAGTGCCCACCGGCACCCTCAAGGGCCTTGGCGTAACCTGGAAAAACGCACACGCCAGCCCCGACATTACCGGCGCCACCGTGCAAGATGAAAACCGCTTTTATGTCAGCTACGTCGTTCCACTCTGGTAGGAAATTGCTGTAAAACGGAAGGGCAGACTTAAGCGATTCAGCTGGTTAAAAGGCCCAGGAATAACCTTATTCCTGGGCCTTATTTGCCTACGTCCAAGAGAGGATTCGATGACTTACATTGCTGCCGAAAACCGCTATGAATCTATCCCGTATCGCCGCGTAGGCCGCAGTGGATTGGTGCTGCCTGCACTGTCCCTGGGGTTGTGGCACAACTTTGGCGACAGCACCCCGATCGACACCCAGCGCGCCCTGCTGCGCACCGCGTTCGACCTGGGGATCAACCACTTCGACCTGGCCAACAACTATGGTCCTCCTTACGGCAGCGCCGAGATCAACTTCGGCCGTTTGCTGCGCGAAGACTTCAAGCAGTACCGCGACGAACTGATCATCTCCAGCAAAGCCGGCTGGGACATGTGGCCGGGCCCGTACGGCCAGGGCGGTGGTTCACGCAAATACATCCTGGCGAGCCTTGACCAGAGCCTGCAGCGCCTGGGTGTGGACTACGTGGATATTTTCTATTCGCACCGCTTCGACGCCGACACCCCGCTGGAAGAAACCGCCAGCGCCCTCGCCACTGCCGTGCAACAGGGCAAGGCGCTGTACATCGGCATCTCGTCGTATTCCGGGGTCAAAACCCGCGAAATCGCCGCCTTGCTCAAAGAGTGGAAAGTGCCGCTGCTGATCCACCAGCCCGCCTACAACCTGCTCAACCGCTGGGTGGAAAAAGACCTGCTGGACACCACCGAAGAGCTTGGTGCCGGGGTGATTGCGTTCACGCCGCTGGCCCAGGGTTTGCTCACCGACAAGTACCTCAATGGCGTGCCGGCGGACGCACGGGTCAATCGCCCGGGCGGCGGCTCGTTGCAGGCCAAGCACCTGTCGCAAGAAAACATCGCGCACGTGCGTGCACTCAATGAAATCGCCAAACGTCGCGGTCAGAGCCTGGCGCAACTGGCATTGGCCTGGACCCTGCGTGACCCACGAGTGACCAGCGCACTGATCGGTGCAAGCCGGCCGGAGCAGATCATCGAGAACGTTGGCGCGCTGAAGAACTTGAGCTTCAGTGCCGAAGAGCTGGCGGAGATTGATCGGTTTGCGCAGGAAGGCGGGATTAACCTGTGGGAAAAACCATCAACCGCTGAGTAAGCGCGGTCAATGTGGGAGGGGGCTTGCCCCCTCCCACATTTGATTTATGCCAGGCTCTAGAAGGGCACATCCCCCAGAATCGTCGCCCGATGCATCACCCGCCGCTGCGGCCGGTAATCATCCACCGCGTAGTGCTGGGTTACGCGGTTGTCCCAGAACGCCACGTCATTCTCCTGCCAGCGCCAGCGGATGGTGAACTCCGGGCGTGTCGCGTGAGCAAACAGCAGCTTCAGAATCGCCTCACTTTCCGCCGGCTCCAGCTCATTGATCCGGGTGGTAAACCCGTCACTCACAAACAGCGATTTACGCCCACTCACCGGATGCGTACGCACCACCGGGTGCGACAGCGGTGGGTTTTTCTTGCGGGTTTCTTCCCAGCGCGCCAAGTCTTCGGCGGTGCTGCCAAAGCGCTCCAGCGGGAAGGATTTGGTGAAGTCGTGGGTCGCCGTCAGCCCGTTGAGCAGCACCTTCAACGGTTGCGACAACGCCTCATACGCCGCAATCCCGCTGGCCCACAAGGTGTCGCCGCCGAACGCCGGCAGCAGCTTGGCGCTGAGCACCGCGCCGAGCGCCGGGGTGGGCAAGAAGGTCACATCGGTGTGCCACACGGCGTTGTCGCGCACGTCAGTGACGGCGGTGTCGAGGATCAGCACTTCGGGCTGTTCCGGCACGTTGGGGTAGATCGGGTGAATATGCAGGTCACCGAAACTCGCTGCGAACCGCGCCTGTTGCTGAGGGGTGATCGGTTGGCCGCGAAAGAACAGCACCGAGTGCGTGAGCAACGCCTGTTCGATGGCGTCGCGCTGTTCCAGATTCAGCGGCTGGGTGATATCGACGCCACTGATCTGGGCGCCCAGGGCGGTGCTTAATGGCGTAACGGTCAGGCTGCTCATGCTGTTCTCACTCAATGTGCCTGGCCATGCCAGGGCACCCATTTACGCTGCAAGGCACGCAGGCCCATTTCCATGGCGAAGGCGATCAGCGCGATCACCAGAATCCCCAGCACCACCACATCGGTCACCAGGAACTGCGCCGCCGACTGCACCATAAACCCCAGGCCGCTGGTGGCTGCGATCAGTTCAGCCGCAACCAATGTCGACCAGCCCACACCCAGGCCGATGCGCACGCCGGTGAGGATATCGGGCAAGGCGCTCGGCAGGATTACATGGCGAATCAGCTGGGCGCGGGTCGCCCCTAGTGATTGCGCGGCACGCAGTTTGGCCGGGTCGACTGTGCGTACGCCGGTGGCCGTGGCAATGGCGATCGGCGCAAAGATCGCCAGGTAAATCAGCAATACCTTGGACAGCTCGCCGATGCCGCACCAGATCACGATCAGCGGCAGGTAAGCCAGGGGCGGAATCGGCCGATAGAACTCGATCAGCGGGTCGAGAATGCCACGGGCGATGCGGTTGGAGCCGATGGCAATCCCCACCGGCACGGCGGTCAGCACCGCAAAGCCCAGGCCCAGGCCGATACGGCTCAAGCTTGCGCCCAGATGCTGCCACAACGTGGAGTCCATATAGCCGGTGGTCGCCAGCAGCCAGCCTTTTTGCAGCACGGCCGACGGCGGTGGCAGGAACAGTGGTTCGATCAAACCGGTGGCCGTCACCGCCCACCAGATCGCCAGCAAAGCGACCAGTGTCAGCAGGCTGATCCAACGCGTGCTCAGGCTGCGGCGCAGCGCAATAACGACATGCGCCACCGGCTTGGCGGCGGTGGCGGGGAGTTCGTAGCTGCTCATGCGGACACCTGCCGTTGCGAGAACACTTTGCCTAGCACGTGTTCGCGGGTTTCGATAAAGCGCGGGTCGGACTTGATTGCCCGCGCCGACTCACCGGCGGCGTAGCGCTGGCCGAAGTCCAGGTGCAGGCGCTCGACGATCTGCCCCGGGTTGGGCGCCAATAGAATCAAATCGGTAGCGAGGAACACCGCTTCTTCAATGTCGTGGGTAATCAGGAACACCGGCTTGGCCGTGCGCCGCCAGACTTGCAGGAGCAATTGCTGCATTTGTTCGCGGGTGAAGGCATCGAGGGCGCCGAAGGGCTCATCCATCAGTAACACCCGCGGGTCTGCCGCGAGGGCGCGAGCCAGGCCGACACGCTGCTTCTGGCCGCCGGAGAGTTGCCAGATGCGGCGGCTGTCGAAACCGGCGAGGTCCACCAGCGCGAGCATTTCCCGAGCGCGCACTTCGCGTTGCGCCTTGGGCACACCGGCTAACTCCAGGCCGAAGCTGACGTTGGCCAGCACGTCCTGCCAGGGCAGTAGCGCGTCGTCCTGGAACACTACGCCGCGTTCGGCGCTAGGGCCTTGGACCGGCACGCCATCGAGCGTGATGCGCCCGGCAGAAGGTTCGACAAAACCGGCAATCAGGTTCAACAGCGAAGTCTTGCCACTGCCGGACGGGCCGAGGGCCACCAGCAATTGCTGGGGCCCAAGGTCCAGTGAAATATCAGACAGTACCGGTTCTGTGGCGCCTGGGTACTGTGCGCTGATGCGCTCCAGTTGTAGCAAGGCCATCGCGATGAACTCCCGAATCAGTGGGTGATGAATTTGGCGCTGACGTAAGGGGCGTAGTCCGGCAGCACGGCGTCGACCTTGCCTTGTTCCTTGAGGAACGCAGCGGTATCGGTCACGGCCTTGGTGGTGGGTGCGCCCAGCAGGGTTACCTGGTCAGCCGCCAGCGGGTAGACGTTGCCCTGCAGCAGCAGCGGGATGTCACTGGCTTTGGCGCCGGAGAGCTTCACCAGCTTGTCGACGTTGCCTTTGTCGGCGAGCCAGGCTTGTGGATCTTTGCGGTAGGCGGCGTAGGCGTCCAGGGTGACTTTGGCGAAGGCGGTGACGATCTCGGGGTGTTTTTCGGCGAAGTCTTTACGCACGATCCACGCATCGAAGGTCGGCGCGCCGAACTTGGCCAGTTCGCCGGAGGTGATCAGCACTTTGCCGTTTTCCTTGGCCACGCCCAAGGCCGGGTCCCATACGTAGGTGGCGTCGATATCACCGCGCTTCCAGGCGGCGATGATTGCCGGTGGTGCGAGGTTGAGGATGGTGACTTTCGACGGGTCGATGTTCCAGTGCTTCAGCGCGGCCAGCAGGCTGTAGTGGCCGGTGGACACGAACGGCACGGCGACCTTCTTGCCGACCAGGTCTTGCGGGCTGTTGATCCCCGAACCGTTGCGCGCCACCAGGGCTTCGGCGCCGCCGATCTGGGTGGCGACGAGGAAGGTTTCCACCGGCACTTTGCGGGTGATCGCAGCGGTCAGCGGGCTGGAACCGAGGTAGCCGATCTGCACGTCGCCGGAGGCGATGGCGGCGATGATGTCGGCGCCATTGTCGAATTTGCGCCAGTCGATCTTGGCGTTGGTGGCTTTTTCATACGCGCCGTCGGCCTGTGCGACTTTGGCCGGGTCCACGGTGGTCTGGTAGGCGATGGTCACATCCGCCGCCTGGGCAAACAGGCTGGCACCGGCCAGGGACAACGCCGCAAGGAGGCGCAGAGGGGTTAATAGTTTCAAGGGGAAGCTCCTCAATCAGGCGGCCGAGGGTCGGCGTGTGAGGAGACTAAATGATCTAAGAATCCGAAAATAAATAACATTTTCGAATTAGCTTATTAGCAGAAAAGGGGAGCCCATTCTTCCGGCGGGTGAGGGCAAATGTTGGAGCTGGCTTGCCTGCGATAGCCTCGACTCGGTACTACTGAAATACTGAGGCGTCTGCATCGCGGGCAAGCCCGGCTCCCACAAAAGCCCTGCTCCCACAGGGCTTTGTGCATAAGGCTTTAGTTGCTGATCGCCAGGATGCTCGCCTGGTACGACCCGACAAACACATCGAAATCGCCCACTTCGTTCTGCTCCAGCTCCGCCTGCTGTGCCAGCGAGGTCCGTGCCAGCTCTTCAAAGCGCGCTTGTTCTTCGGCAGCCAACGGCTCGCTGCGAAAATGCTCGGCGTGTACCTCGCTCTGATGCAGGGAGAACTGCGCAAAACTCTCTTTGCGCTCGGCCATCGCCGCCAGCACCTGGGCCGAAGGCGTCAGGGACGGGTCCTTGACCTTGGCCATCTGGGCGTCGAGCGCCTGGCTGTGTTCATTGATGCCATGGCTCTGATCCAGCAAGGCCGCCAGCGGCGCAATCTGCTCAAGCAGCTCAGTGGCCCATTCCTTCATGTCCACCGCCTGACCCTTGCGCTGCAATTGCAGGCCCGGGCGGCGACCTTCCTTGACCACGCTGAGGAAGTTGGACGTGGCGTTACCGCACTCGTTATCGGCGAACAGCGGGCTGTCGTTCAGCGCGCAGTACAGCAGGAACGCGTCGAGGAAACGCGACTCCGGCAGGTCGATACCCATCGGCAGGAACGGGTTAATGTCCAGGCAGCGCACTTCGATGTACTGGATGCCGCGGGCCACCAGCGCCTGGATCGGCCGCTCGCCGGTGTAGGTCACGCGCTTGGGGCGGATGTTGGAGTAGTACTCGTTTTCGATCTGCAGGATGTTGGTGTTGAGCTGCACCCACTCACCGTCCTTGTGGGTGCCGACTTCGACGTACGGCGCGTAGGGCGTTGCCACCGCTTCGCGCAGGCTGTCGGTGTAGCTGGGCAGGTCGTTGTAGCACGGCGTCAGGCCGGCCTGGGCGTTGCTCTGGTAACCCAGGTCACTCATGCGCAGGCTGGTGGCATAGGGCAGGTACAGGGTGTCGGCGTCCAACACCTCCAACTGGTGCGAGCGACCGCGCAGGAAACCCGCGTCCAGGGCCGGCGAAGCACCAAACAGGTACATCAGCAGCCAGCTGTAACGGCGGAAATTACGGATCAGCGCGATATAGGCGGTGGACTGGTAGTCGCGGTCGGTGCCGACGAAGCCTTCAGTTTCCTTGAGCAACGGCCACAGCTGTTCCGGCAGGGAAAAGTTGTAGTGGATGCCGGCAATACACTGCATGGTCTTGCCGTAACGCAGGGCCAGGCCCTTGCGATACACGTACTTGAGCTGGCCGATATTGGAGGTGCCGTAGTAGGCAATCGGAATATCTTCCTCGGCCGGCAACGGGCACGGCATCGAGGGGCTCCACAGGTATTCGCTGCCCAGCTTGCTGTAGGCAAAGCGATGGATCTTGTCCAGGCTGCTCAGGGTATCGGCCGGGTTGGGCAGGGCTGGGGTGATGAACTCCAGCAACGATTCCGAGTAGTCGGTGGTGATCTGTTCGTGGGTCAACGCGGCGCCCAGCGCTTCGGGGTGCGGCGTTTGCGCCAGGCGACCCTCACCGGTGACACGTAGGCATTCACGCTCGATGCCGTGCAAGCATTGCTCTAGCAGGGAGAGGTGTTCGCGCTTGCCGAGCAGGGCCAGGCGGCGGTTGAGAAGTTCGCTCAAGTTGGATTCCTTCACGCGTCAGTCGCCCCAATATGGGGGTGGGCAGGACGGTCTACAAGGGTGAAGTTGAAACTGGCGTTATCGCCTGGTTTTGAGTCGATTTGGCTCACATTGAAAAAGCCTACTTCACTCCATGAATTGGGCTATAGCGCAGCAAGAAAATTCCGACGCCTTTGTTGCAGCGCCGAAATTAACTCAAATCGAGGGTGGGGAGCTATAGGACAGCGAAGGTGCCCTGTGCTTTTGCGACAAGTCGTTCGCCCTGGTACACGTCGGCTTCAACTACCAAGGTGCGTCGCCCGGCGTGAATGACCCGGCTGGTGCACAACACGTCGCCCTCTTCCACGGCGCGGATGTAGTTGATCTTGCACTCGATGGTCGCGCTTTGCTGGTCAAAACCATGGGCGCTGGAGCACGCCAGGCCCATGGTGATGTCCACCAGGCTGAAAATCGCCCCGCCATGGAGCTTGCCCGCGCGGTTGCGCAGGTGCGGCTCCAAGGTCAGGGCCACCTCGGCAACGCCCTCATCCAGGCGTTGCAGACGGCAGCCGATCAGTTCGCTGAACGCGCTCTGGGTCAAGCCGGCTGGGATTTCCATCAGCGTTTCTTCAACTGTTTGGCGTTGGCGAACAGCGAGGCCATGGCGTTGTTGCTTGGCGCTGCGGTCGCGGTTTCCTTGCGCGGCGCGTTGTTCTGCGACTGGCGCGGGGCGGAGCCTGGGCGTGCGCCACGAGCGCCGTCGATTTTCTCGCCGGGGGTGTCGCTCATGCGCATCGACAGGCCAACGCGTTTGCGCGGGATGTCCACTTCCATGACCTTGACCTTCACCACATCACCGGCTTTCACCGCTTCACGCGGGTCCTTGATGAACTTCTCCGAAAGCGCGGAGATATGCACCAAACCGTCCTGATGCACACCGATGTCCACAAAGGCGCCGAAGTTGGTCACGTTAGTCACCACGCCTTCGAGGATCATGCCCAGTTGCAGGTCCTTGAGGTCTTCGACGCCGTCCTGGAACTCGGCGGTCTTGAACTCGGGGCGCGGATCGCGGCCAGGTTTTTCCAGCTCTTGCAGGATATCGGTGATGGTCGGCACACCGAAGGTTTCGTCGGTGTACTTTTTCGGGTCCAGGCGCTTGAGGAACGCGGCGTCGCCGATCAGCGAGCGGATATCGCGGTCGGTCTCGGCGGCGATGCGCTGCACCAGCGGGTAGGCTTCCGGGTGAACAGCCGACGAGTCCAGCGGGTTGTCGCCGTTCATTACTCGTAGGAAACCGGCCGCCTGTTCGAAGGTTTTCTCACCCAGGCGTGCGACTTTTTTCAGTGCCGCACGGGTTTTGAACGCGCCGTTCTCGTCACGGTGGGTCACGATGTTCTGCGCCAGGGTCGCGTTGAGGCCGGAGATACGCGCCAGCAGCGCAACGGAGGCGGTGTTCACGTCGACGCCCACGGCGTTTACGCAGTCTTCCACCACGGCATCCAGGCCACGCGCCAGTTTGAGCTGCGACACGTCGTGCTGGTATTGGCCGACGCCGATGGATTTAGGGTCGATCTTCACCAGTTCGGCCAGTGGGTCCTGCAGGCGCCGGGCGATGGACACCGCGCCACGGATCGACACGTCGAGGTCCGGGAATTCCTTGGACGCCAGTTCCGACGCCGAGTACACCGAAGCGCCGGCCTCGGAGACCATGACCTTGGTCATTTTCATGGCTGGGTATTTTTTGATCAGTTCGGCGGCCAGCTTGTCGGTTTCACGGCTGGCGGTGCCGTTGCCGATGGCGATCAGGTCCACGGCATGCTTGGCGCACAGGGCGGCGAGGATCGCGAGGGTCTGGTCCCACTTGTTGTGCGGCACATGCGGGTACACGGTGGCGTGGTCCAGCAGCTTGCCGGTGGCATCGACCACGGCGACCTTGCAACCGGTACGCAGGCCCGGGTCGAGGCCCAGGGTTGCACGCGGGCCGGCCGGCGCGGCCAGCAGCAGGTCGTGCAGGTTGTGGGCGAATACGTTGATCGCCTCGGTTTCGGCGCCGTCGCGCAGCTCGCCGAGCAGGTCTGTTTCCAGGTGGGTGTAGAGCTTGACCTTCCAGGTCCAGCGCACGACTTCACCGAGCCATTTGTCCGCCGGACGATTCTGATTCTGGATGCCGAATTGTTGCCCGATCATGCCTTCGCACGGGTGCATGGTGCCCGGCAGCTCGTCGCCGACTTTCAGCGCGGAGCTGAGAATACCCTCGTTGCGGCCGCGGAAAATCGCCAGTGCACGGTGCGACGGCATGCTCTTGAGCGGCTCGTCGTGCTCGAAATAATCGCGGAACTTGGCGCCTTCTTCCTCTTTGCCGGCGATAACGCGCGCGCTGAGGGTGGCTTCCTGCTTGAGGTAGGTGCGCAGTTTTTCCAGCAGGCTGGCGTTTTCGGCGAAACGCTCCATCAGGATGTACTTGGCGCCTTCCAGGGCGGCCTTGGCGTCGGCGACGCCTTTTTCGGCGTCGATAAAGCGTGCGGCTTCGGTTTCCGGGGTCAGCGACGGGTCATTGAACAAGCCGTCGGCCAACTCGCCCAGGCCGGCTTCCAGGGCAATCTGGCCCTTGGTGCGGCGCTTCTGTTTGTACGGCAGGTAAAGGTCTTCGAGGCGGGTCTTGGTGTCGGCGAGCTTGATGTCGCGTTCCAATTGTGGGGTCAGCTTGCCCTGTTCCTCGATGCTGGCGAGGATGCTGATGCGCCGTTCGTCGAGTTCTCGCAGGTAGCGCAGGCGTTCTTCCAGGTGACGCAATTGGATGTCGTCGAGGCTGCCGGTGACTTCTTTACGGTAACGGGCGATGAAAGGCACCGTGGAGCCTTCATCCAGTAGAGCGACGGCCGCTTCGACCTGTTGTGGGCGTACACCGAGTTCCTCGGCAATGCGGCTGTTGATGCTGTCCATAAAACCACCTGAAATTCTGAAAGCAGCTCGCAGGCCCGGAAAACAAGGCGTTGCGAGACTGGTTGAGCGGCCCTGTAGGAGCCGCTGCCTGGGTCAACAGGCAGCCTGTTGACCCTCGAAATCGGAAAATTGCTGCCCGCCGCGCAGAAAATCGGTGAGGCAGTTAGCAGTAAAGTCTGACATTACCCTGCACAAAGGCGGCGCATTATAACCAGCGTTCTGCCCTTGGTGGGGATTGCGCCTAAGGTTGCAGAGCACGGGTTTACTGGCGGTAGAGGAAAAATCTGCTAACAATGCACACCGTGCGTATAACGGCAGCTACGCCATAATGCGCGCCGAGATAAGAGGAGCATCTAATGAGCAGCACTGCACAAACTGCTGAAGGCGAAAAAATTCTCATCGTTGATGACGATCCGGGGCTGAGCAGCCTGCTGGAGCGCTTCTTCAACTCCAAGGGCTATCGTGCCCGCGCGGTGCCGAACACCGAGCAGATGGACCGCCTGTTGGGGCGTGAAGTCTTCAATCTGGTGGTGCTCGACCTGATGCTGCCCGGCGAAGACGGCCTGACCGCCTGCAAACGCCTGCGCGGTGCGAACAACCAGATTCCAATCATCATGCTCACCGCCAAGGGCGACGAGCTGAGCCGCATCAAGGGTCTTGAGCTGGGCGCTGATGACTACCTGGCCAAGCCGTTCAACCCTGACGAGTTGATGGCCCGGGTAAAAGCCGTATTGCGTCGCCAGGCGGCCCCGGTTCCGGGCGCTCCAGGCAGCGAAGACGAAAGCGTCACCTTTGGTGATTACGAACTGTCGCTGGCTACCCGCGAGCTCAAGCGTGGTGAAGAAGTGCACATGCTCACCACCGGCGAATTTGCGGTACTCAAGGCCCTGGTGATGAATGCTCGCCAGCCGCTGACCCGCGACAAGCTGATGAACCTGGCCCGTGGCCGGGAGTGGGATGCCCTGGAGCGCTCCATCGACGTGCAGATTTCCCGTCTGCGCCGGATGATCGAGCCGGACCCGTCCAAGCCTCGGTATATCCAGACGGTGTGGGGCGTGGGGTACGTGTTTGTACCGGATGGCACCGCAACCAAGTGACCGATGATTTGCAGGGGCGGGTATTCCGGCGTTTGGCTCCATGAGAGTCTACGGGATGCCCGGCGCCTGCAATTCTGCGAGCGCCGCTCGTTCCTGCAAGGTGTTTAGCTGTCATCTATGAAAACCCCGTTGTGGTTCCCGCAAAGTTTCTTCTCCCGCACCCTTTGGCTGGTGCTGATCGTCGTTCTGTTTTCCAAGGCACTGACGCTGGTTTATCTGCTGATGAACGAAGACGTGCTGGTGGATCGGCAATACAGCCACGGTGTCGCCCTGACGCTGCGCGCCTATTGGGCGGCTGACCCCGAGAACCGCGAAAAAATCGCCAAGGCCGCTACGCTGGTGCGTGTCGCCGGTGCCGGTGTGCCGGAGGGCGAGCAACATTGGCCCTACAGTGAGATCTACCAACGCCAGATGCAGGCCGAACTGGGTGAAGACACCGAGGTGCGGCTGCGCATGCATGTGTCGCCGGCGCTGTGGGTGCGTGCGCCCAGCCTGGGTGAGGATTGGTTGAAGGTGCCGTTGTACCCGCATCCGTTACGGGGGCAGAAGATCTGGAACGTGCTGGGCTGGTTCCTGGCGATCGGCTTGCTTTCAACGGCGTCCGCCTGGATTTTCGTGCGCCAGCTCAACCAACCGCTCAAACGCCTGGTATTTGCTGCGCGCCAGTTGGGGCAGGGGCGCAGTGTGCGCCTGCCGGTCAGCGATACGCCCAGTGAGATGACCGAGGTGTACGGGGCGTTCAACCAGATGGCGGAGGATGTCGAACAGGCCGGGCGCGAACGCGAGCTGATGCTGGCAGGGGTGTCCCATGACTTGCGCACACCGCTGACGCGATTGCGCTTGTCACTGGAGTTGATGGGCAACCACACCGACCTCACGGACGACATGGTGCGCGATATCGAGGACATGGACGCGATTCTCGACCAGTTCCTGGCGTTTATCCGTGATGGCCGTGACGAAGTGGTGGAAGAAGTCGACCTCACGGACCTGGTACGTGAAGTGGTCGCGCCCTATAACCAGAACGGTGAACAGGTGCGCATGCGCCTGGAACCGATTCAGCCGTTCGCACTGCGCCGCGTGTCGATGAAGCGCCTGTTGAACAACCTGATCGGCAACGCCTTGCACCACGCCGGCTCGGATGTGGAAGTGGCGGCGTACGTGTCCGGCGACAGTGCTGCGCCCTATGTGGTACTGAGTGTGATGGACCGTGGCACCGGGATCGACCCGGCTGAGCTGGAAGGCATTTTCAACCCGTTTACCCGTGGCGATCGTGCGCGAGGCGGCAAAGGTACGGGCTTGGGCTTGGCGATTGTGCGTCGGATTGCGTCGATGCATGGCGGCAATGTTGAGCTGCGCAACCGCGAAGAGGGCGGCTTGGAGGCGCGGGTGCGTTTGCCATTGGGCCTGATGCTGCCAAGAGACGCGGTCTGACAAACAACAGCGAATAAATGTGGGAGCTGGCTGGTGTGGGAGCTGGCTTGCCTGCGATGCAGACACCTCGATCTTTCAGTAACACCGAGGTGATGCTATCGCAGGCAAGCCAGCTCCCACACCAACCAGTTCCCACATTGGTTTTCAGCGTGTCACAGAGTGGGCCTGATCAACCCTTACCCTTGGTTCTGGTCATATTTGGCCCACTATTCTTCTCCAGATGCTGAATGATGATCCCCGCCACGTCCTTGCCGGTGGTGGTCTCGATCCCTTCCAGGCCCGGCGATGAGTTCACCTCCATCACCAGCGGCCCGTGGTTGGAGCGCAAGATATCCACACCCGCCACACTCAGCCCCATCACCTTGGCCGCTCGCAGCGCCGTCATGCGCTCCTCCGGGGTGATCTTGATCAGGCTGGCGCTGCCACCCCGGTGCAGGTTGGAGCGGAACTCCCCGGGCTTGGCCTGGCGTTTCATCGCGGCAATCACCTTGTCGCCCACCACGAAGCAGCGGATATCCGCACCGCCGGCCTCCTTGATGTACTCCTGCACCATGATGTTCTGCTTTAGGCCCATGAACGCCTCGATCACCGACTCTGCGGCCGTCGCGGTTTCACACAACACCACGCCGATGCCCTGGGTGCCTTCCAGCACCTTGATCACCAGCGGCGCGCCGTTGACCATCTCGATCAGGTCCGGGATGTCATCGGGGGAGTGGGCAAAACCGGTCACCGGCAGTCCGATCCCGCGGCGCGAGAGCAGTTGCAGCGAGCGCAACTTGTCTCGCGAGCGGGCAATGGCCACGGATTCATTGAGGGGAAACACCCCCATCATTTCAAACTGGCGCAACACCGCGCAGCCGTAGAACGTCACCGAAGCGCCGATCCGCGGGATCACCGCATCGAACCCCTCCAGCGGCTTGCCCCGGTAGTGGATCTGCGGCTTGTGGCTGGCAATGTTCATATAGGCACGCAACGTGTCGATCACCACCATTTCGTGGCCACGTTCGGTGCCGGCCTCGACCAGGCGGCGGGTGGAATACAGACGCGGGTTTCGCGACAGCACAGCAATCTTCATGCAGCACCTGGGGCAGAAATAGTAGAGACCGGGAACACCGGCTTGTCTTGAACGTACTTGACGCCGGGATTGACCACCAAATGGCCGTCAATCAGCGCCTTGGAGCCCAGCAACAGGCGGTAACGCATGGCTTTGCGGCAGGCCAGGGTGAACTCCACCCGCCAAACCCGATCGCCCAGTGCCAGTGTGGTGCTGATCACATAACGCACCTGCGCATGGCCATTGGAGCTCTTGATGGTTTTCATCGTCACCAGGGGCGCTTCGCAGCGGCGGTGACGCAGTTGCACAACGCTGCCCAGGTGCGCGGTAAAGCGCACCCACTTTTCGCCATCGCGCTCAAACGGTTCGATATCAGTGGCGTGCAGGCTGGAGGTGCTGGCACCGGTGTCGATCTTGGCGCGCAGGCCCGCCACTCCCAGGTCGGGAAGGGCCACCCACTCACGCAGACCCACAACGGTCAAATGGTCAAATGTCTTCAATATGGGTAACCGGTCAATTCGCCCAGGCGCGAGGAGGAACCTCGGCCAGGGCTTTGAATGCAGGCTTGGCGAACCAATAGCCTTGCATCAGAAATATTCCACAGTCGGACAGGAAATCGCGCTCGCCAGCACTTTCGATGCCTTCGGCGATGACAGTAACGCCCAACTGCTCACAGATTGTGACAATCCCCTGGACGATCACCTGACGGACACGATCCTGGTCGACATCGCGGATCAGCGCCATGTCGAGTTTGATCAAATCAGGTTGGAAATCGGCCAGCAGATTCAGCCCCGAATAGCCCGCGCCGAAATCGTCGATGGCGGTCTTGAAACCGAATTCGCGATATTCACGCAGAATATTCGTCAAATGGCGATAGTTATCTACGTGCTCGCTTTCGAGTGTCTCGAAAATCAGCTGGTCAAGCGGGAAATTGTGCGCGCGTGCCGCCTCCAGGGTACTGCGAATGCACAACTCCGGACGATACACGGCGTTGGGCATGAAGTTGATGGAAAGGTGGGTCTGCATCCCCAGGGCTGCGGCCTGGGCAATCGCCTGGGTACGGCAGCGTTGGTCGAAGCGGTAGCGGTTGCTGTCGTTGACCAGCTCCAGCACAGACATTGCCCCTTCGCCATTGACGCCGCGCACCAGGGCTTCGTTGGCAAAAACCGAATGGTCCCGAAGGTCTACGATTGGCTGGTAGGCAAAAGCGAAATCGAAGCCCAGAGGCTCGCTTTGCTGGCACCCCACGCACCGTTGGTTAGGCGAGGTGAGTGAAATAGGAAAGTCGGTCACGGTGAATCCTCGCGAAAACAGGGTGCTACCTGGCGTATCTTAGGTGAGCCTTGGGGTTTATGCGTCGAAGGGTTTCAACGGTAAAGTTGCGACATTTTTCAGAGCGAGGAATTCAAGTGGCTCAAAAGCAGGAAGAGGAAGAAAAGGTCCGTTTGGACAAGTGGCTGTGGGCGGCGCGTTTTTATAAAACCCGTGCCCTGGCCAAGGCCGCCATCGAAAGCGGCAAGGTGCACCATCGCGCAGAGCGCTGCAAGCCGGGCAAAGAGCCACGCGTGGGTGATGAGTTGCAGATTCGTACAGGCTTTGACGAAAAGACGGTCGTGGTCCAAGCGCTTTCGATTGTGCGCCGTGGCGCCCCCGAAGCGCAGGCGCTGTACACCGAGACCGAAGCCAGCATCGCCAAGCGCGAAAACGCGGCGGCCATGCGCAAGGCGGGAGCTACCGGCATGACCACCGATGGCAAACCGAGCAAGAAGCAACGCCGCGACCTGTTCAAGTTTCGCGGCAGTGGCAATGATGACTAACTGGTGTGGCGAGCGGGCTTACCCGCGTTGGGCTGCGTAGCAGTCCCAAAACGTGGTGGCGGGTTTTTCCTGAAAATACGGCGTCAACTTTTCTGGGGGCGCTTCGCACCCCAACGCGGGCAAGCCCGCTCGCCACTACAAGCCCGCTCGCCACAACAAGGCCGCTTGCCACACGAAGCCAGCTTGCCAAGGGTTATTGGGTTGCTCTTATGATGCTCAATTGCCCGACGACTGGCAGCTTGCCGAGTAAATCGAACACCGGCGCGGTCACCCGCAGCAACGCCCCGGATACCTTGGCCGCAAACGGCGTGTAATAACCCCAGCCTAACGCCAACAAGGCCAGCAGCACGCCGCCGATATAGTCGTCCTGCCCCCAATGCGCGCCCGCCACCAGACGCGGCATCATGAACAACACCGCCAGTCCCCAGATCACCAGCACCTGGCCGATGCGCTTGGCGAACACGGTCATGAACATCCCCCAGATCAACAACACCGAAGCATGATCCCCCGGAAAGCTCTGGCTCGAGCGGTCCTTCAATTCCCAGGTCTTCTCCAGCCCCGGGAAATAGTCGCTCATCTGGATCGCCCCGCTGATCATCATTGAAGGGCTACTGTGCTGCCAGCCCATCTGCGCCGCGAGTTTGGAAAACAGCATGCGGATAAACAGCAACAGCAACAAAATGCCGACAAAACCTAACACCGCCTGGCGCACTTGTACGGCCTTGAACACCCAGTCGCCGCGAATCAGCAGCGTCAGCAAAATTACCCCGACCACTGCATCAAACGGCCGCAAACTGGCCACAGCCCACACGTGCAGCCATGTTGCGTTGCTAGCGAGCGGGTCATTGAGCAGGTGAAACAGCCACTCGTCGAAAACCACACACAGCATCTGGCCCGTGGGCCACAGCCAAAAACACAGCAGTCCGATAGCGAGTAGATTGCAAAGAGCCCATCGCCGGAGGTTCCACTTGGCTTGGAACAAACCCGGATTGTTCATAAACTGTCCCTCTTCGCTCAATTAAGCTCTCTGTTTCCAGGAGAAAGCCGCACCAATATGGTGCTAAAGCGTTCAATTTTATAAACCTTGTAATCAATTTGTCATCAATTCAGATACCCAGACCTATGACTGATCTACCGGATACCGACTTCACCCAACGCTTCATCTTCGACGAGAACGACGCCCGCGGCGAACTGGTCTCGCTGGAGCGCAGCTACGCCGAAGTCCTCGCCAAGCACCCCTATCCGGAGCCGGTCGCGCAACTGCTCGGTGAGTTGATGGCGGCGGCTGCGTTGCTGGTAGGCACCATGAAGTTCGACGGTTTGCTGATCCTGCAGGCCCGCTCCGAAGGCCCGGTGCCGATGCTGATGATCGAGTGTTCCAGCGAGCGTGAAATCCGTGGCCTGGCCCGTTACGACGCCGACTTGATCGCCCCGGACGCCACCCTTGCCGACCTGATGGCCAACGGCGTGCTGGCGATCACCGTCGACCCGACTGAAGGCCAGCGCTACCAGGGCATCGTCGACCTCGACGGCGAAACCCTGTCGGACTGCTTCACCAACTATTTCGTGATGTCCCAGCAAGTTGGCACCAAGTTCTGGCTCAATGCCGACGGCAAGCGCGCCCGCGGCCTGTTGTTGCAGCAATTGCCCGCTGACCGTATCAAGGACGACGATGAGCGTACCGATAGCTGGCGCAAGCTGACCGCCCTGGCTGGCACCCTGACCGCCGAAGAGCTGCTGGGCCTGAACAACGAAACCATCCTGCATCGCCTGTATCACGAAGAGGCCGTGCGCCTGTTCGACGAGCAGTCGTTGCGCTTCAACTGCAGCTGCTCCCGCGAGCGCTCCGCCAATGCCCTGGTCAGCCTGGGCCTGGAAGATGCGCAGAATCTGGTGGTGGAACACGGCGGCCATATCGAGATCGACTGCCAGTTCTGCAACCAGCGCTACCTGTTCGATGCTGCCGATGTGGCTCAATTGTTCGCCGGCGCAGGCATCGACACACCTTCCGATACCCGCCACTAAAACGTTTAAGCACAGGTAAATCACCTGACGAATACCGGATTAGCGCTGTTCTGACGGGAGGGCCCTACTCTTTTTGGGCTTTTCTGGCATAATCCGGCCCACTTTTTTCGCGGTAGTAGTGCGCAACTTTCTACTACAAAACGTTTGGAGCACTCGGCCATAGGCCGACGGGGAACCTCATGACGCAAGCCAATAACGCCGTATACACCGATCTGAGTGTTGACGATCTGGTCAAAGAAGCCCTGCAGCGCGGTGAAGGCGTGCTTGCCGATACTGGCGCGCTGGTCGTCGAAACCGGTCACCGTACCGGCCGTTCGCCAGTCGACCGCTTCATCGTTGAAGAGCCTTCCACCCAGGATTCGATTGCCTGGGGCCCGATCAACCGCAAGTTCCCGGCCGACAAGTTCGACGCCCTGTGGGCTCGCGTCGAGGCATTCAACAACGCGCAAGAGCACTTCGTTTCCCACGTTCACGTAGGGGCTGCGCAAGACCACTACCTGGCCGTTAAAATGACCACCCAGACTGCCTGGCAGAACCTGTTCGGTCGTTGCCTGTTCATCAACCCGGCCCAGTACAACCCGGCCGGTCGTGAAGAGTGGCAAGTGCTCAACGTGGCCAACTTCGAGTGCGTGCCAGAGCGTGACGGCACCAACTCCGACGGTTGCGTGATCCTCAATTTCGCCCAGAAAAAAGTGCTGATCGCCGGTATGCGTTACGCCGGTGAAATGAAAAAAGCCATGTTCTCGGTGCAGAACTACCTGCTGCCGGCTTCCGACGTACTGCCGATGCACTGCGCCGCCAACATCGGCGAAGCAGGCGACGTGACCCTGTTCTTCGGTCTGTCGGGCACCGGTAAAACCACCCTGTCCGCTGACGAAAGCCGTTACCTGATCGGTGACGACGAACACGGCTGGGGCGAAGGCGTGGTGTTCAACATCGAAGGCGGTTGCTATGCCAAGTGCATCGACCTGTCCGAGAAGAACGAGCCGGTTATCTGGAAAGCCATCAAGCACGGCGCGGTGCTGGAAAACGTCGTGATCGACGACGCCAAGCACGCCGACTACACCAACGTCAGCCTGACCCAGAACAGCCGTGCCGCCTACCCGCTGGAGCACGTTGCCAAGCGCTCCGAGAAGAACCTGGGCGGCGAGCCAAACGCCGTGATCTTCCTGACCTGCGACCTGACCGGCGTTCTGCCGCCTGTGTCGATCCTCAGCGAAGAGCAAGCGGCCTACCACTTCCTGTCCGGCTACACCGCACTGGTGGGCTCGACCGAAATGGGTTCGGGCGGCGGCATCAAGTCGACCTTCTCCACCTGCTTCGGCGCGCCGTTCTTCCCACGCCCGGCCGGCGAATACGCTGAGCTGCTGATCAAGCGCATCCGCGGCTTTGGCTCCAAGGTCTACCTGGTCAACACCGGCTGGACCGGCGGCGGCTACGGCGTCGGCAAACGCTTCAACATCCCGACCACTCGCGGCGTCATCGCAGCGATCCAGAGCGGCGCGTTGATCGGTGCTGAAACCGAACACCTCGACACCATCAACCTCGACGTGCCATTGGCTGTGCCAGGCGTTGAGACCGGCCTGTTGAACCCACGTAACACCTGGGCTGACAAGGCTGCTTACGATGAAGCAGCGAAAGCGCTGGCTGGTCTATTCATCGAGAACTTCAAGAAGTTCGAAGTGAGTGATGCGATCAAGGCGGCTGGGCCTAAGCTTTAATTACTACGCTCAGCTATTAAAAACCGCCCTATTTGGGCGGTTTTTATTGGGTTTTTACAAGTAATCATTTGGACGAAGTTTTTTAAAGTTAATAATGTTTTTTTCTCCTTCGACCGTTTTACAAGGCGTGTCCGTTTTCGGCGGTGTAGGATCTGATATTAAATAGCCTGCGACAAAAAGAAAAAGAAAGGTAAGTGTTGAGATAATCCATAAGCTTCGATATTTCTTGACTCTTTGATTTGTATGCGTTTTTATTTTCTCAATAGTGGGGTCTATGCTTTCATTTACTTCATCAATACTTAAGATATTTGAATAGCTCCGAACAATCGAAGATTTAGTTTGTTCGATTAAGTAGCGTATTCGATTGTCAGTGTCCGATTTTGAAATTAACATCCATAGAGTTGAGATTGCGCAAATTATGAGCGCTATCAGTATATATTCTTTGGAGAATATCTTGTCGGCGCCGCTATCCTTGATTCCATTTACTGCGACCACCGTCACGATAAAAGTCGTGAATCCAATTGTGTTGCTTTGAAACGAACTTGTAAACGAGTCGGTTGCTTCTAATGCCCTTTTGTTGAATTCTGTTATGTACTCAAGTAACTTGCTTTTTAGATCTAGGTATTTTCCAATGTTTTCTCTTAAATATATAGAGTAGTTGGCTTGTATTGTGCGCCAGGTAGAAGTTGTTAAGCTTATTGTGTTGCTGTCTGACTCGAGTGTTATGATATTTCTGACTAGTCCAATTTTGTCACTGCATTGACCCTCTGAATATACCCATTCATATATCTTGTACGCAATATTTGAATCTTCTGTAAATTTTTCAGGTGTTCTTTTTTCTGTGCTAATGGTTTTATAGCCATTAACTTTGAAAATGATAAATTCATCCTCGATAAGTTCGGTAGAGTTTGCAATGAAGGCAAGTGAATAAAGTAGCTTGGCTTTTGAAAAAAAATCGTGATAAGAGTTGTCATGATTAGAGCAAAAAAAATCTTCAGGCAAAAATTCTTGCCTAAGTTGCATGAGGTTTGAATTGTCCTGAAAGCGAGATAGTACACTTGACCTAAGCTTTACGTCTTCGGGAGTAGTATTTTCTGAGGAGCCCGAATCATACGGTATGAATTTTATCGTTTTGCTGCCAAAGATTTTGATTGGCTCGAATACTTCAAAGTATATAACTTCGTCAAAAACCCCTGCCAAAATGTTGATTTTGTCTAATACACTGTTTGAGTTGAAAAAAAATGAAAAGCTACTCAAGCTGTAAATTGATATTTTCTTGTTTTTGAGGTTTTTATTTATAATCAGATCTATTGTTAGATTCTCGTTTTCTTCTTTGTTCTGCTCGTAAAATAAAATTATTTCTTGAAGGCTCTGATTGCTACTATCAATCACTGTCCTCTCGTGACCATCCATCTCAATAGATAACTCAAAGGTGTCTCTAATGGAGATTTTTCTTAATAAATAGAATAACTTTCTAAGTAGGTACTTAGAGTGATTGCTTCTGGATGCGCTAGCTGAAAATTTATATAGAGTTTCATTGATTGTGAATTTGTTTGAGTTCCGTCTCATTGTATTCATTGGTTAGTTCTCAGAGGCGCCGTTTCTTGAGAGTGAAATTTCTTGCTTCTGAAGTCTCGATTACTACAAGGTTTTTTCCATCTAGTGTTACCTCTCGCCATATTTTGTTTTCAAGGTTAAGTATTCCTTCGTTTATAGATAGTGAAATATCTTTGTTCAGTCGATAAGTTGTTTTTCGAAATGGTACCGCCGAGGGTATTAATGTAAAAATCGTATCAAAGTTTTTCTTTTGGGGTAGTTCCTTTAACTTTTTGATGAGGTCTGCACTTTTCTCATCAAAATATGGATTGTCAGACTTATAATTTGCAAATGTTTTATCTATGAACGAGAGATAATCCATAGTGCCTTCTTGCTTGAATGCCGCGATGGTTGCGTTTCTCAAAATGGTATAGTCCTGCGGGAAGTCGCTTTTTATACTGCTGAGCTTAGCTATGACTTGCTCTGATGCAAGTTTAGTATTGTAACTGTCAGTGTTTTTCTCTATAAGTTCTAAGAAGTCATGCCACCAATATTTAGTGAGTTTTGATTTGGAATCATAGATTGAAAAACGTGAAGGTTGATTGTTTTCATCAAAATCAACTCGAAAAGCTTTGTATATTTTTTCAGATAAACCCAGGCCGGCCTTCTTTTTGAAGTCGATTTCATCTAGTATAACTAGGTGGTCGACTTTTACGCCAAGATACCTCAATAGTCCTTTATCAGTATAGGTGAATTGTAAAAAGCTACCTACTTTTACATGTGTATCTTTTTTGCTCAAATGCCCATATTTTTCGTCAGTTGATATCTCGATGGCTAAAAGTTTTTCTGCCAAAGTTTCGCCAGAGTTATTCGTGTCGAGGTTTTTGCTGTTAGATATGGTGCTCACTGTTTTTTTGAACGTCGTTGGGTCCTGAGGGAGAACGAATTGGCGGCTTTGCTCTTTGTTATGGATCTCAATAAGCAGCGTCTCTAAATATACTTCTAGATCTTTATTGTTTAAGTCTGTTTTGATTTTTGTTTTTGAGTTTTTTTCAACGTTGATATGAAAAAAATTTGTGCTAATCACGCTGTTTCTATCAAGTGTGCTCACAAATATATCCTTTATTTTATATGTGTTAAACGGTAGGTCTCGTGGCGTACAGGTGATCACCTAGAAATACTGCAATCCGAGGGTGTATTAGTTGATAGGCATTCATAATTTCATTACCTTTCCTTAGGTATTTTTCTTAGTTAGTTTTTGCTGCTATCACTGCCGTGCTGCTGTAGATTAGACGCTTCTGATGTCGTATGGCCAGCTTTCAGTGCTTCCTTAGTGGAAATCCGAAAATCACCAAGATTTTAACCCTTGCACAAGGATGGGTGAACGGCTTAAGACCGATCGTATTATATCGCCACTCGTGTACCAGTAATGCCCATGAAAGGATGAATGAAGAATCTATAGTTCGCATCGAGGGCGTTCCTAAAGAGGCGTAGGTAGGATCTCGAAAAACTACATTCGATTGTGAGAAAAATCTGATGTTTCTAAACGTGAACCGATTAGAAATGCAGAATTATTGCTCCTATTAATACCAACACCACCCCCAGCACCTGCACCGCCGACAACCGCTCTTTGAAAAACAAAAACCCAAGAATCGCCGCAATCCCACCCGACAACGTACTGATCACCGTCACCACCGAAACCGACCCCGCCATCGCCCCCCACGAAAACGCCGAGAACCCGCCAAGGTTCATCAGGCTCGCGCCGGTCAACGTCGCGCAGTTTTTCAGCGGCGGAATCTTCAGGCCGTCTTTGATCTTCAGCACCATCACCACCAGCACGCACAGGCCCACCAGGTAACCCAGCCACAACATGGTGATCGGCCCCAACGCGGGCAAGGTGTAGCGGCCCTGTAGCCAGAAGCTGGTTCCGTAGAGCAATGCTGCGAGCATGGCGTAGGCGATGGACAAGCGCGGGTTGTTGTGGGGAACGCCGTCGTCCTTGTGGAGGCTGGAGAGGATCACGCCAATTACGCACAGGCCGATACACCCGAGTTGAGTCAGGCTGATGTGTTCGCCGCTGGCCCAGGACAGCAGCGTGGTGACGACGCCGTAGGACGTCACCAGCGGCGCGACGATAGCGGCTTTGCCCAGGGCGAAAGCCTTGGACAGCGCAAGAGCGCCGGAGACGGTGAGCAGGGCGGCCGTGATGCCCAGGAGCCAGACGCTCAACGGGGCATTCAGGGATTTGAACAGGAACGTCGGAAAGATGACCAGCAGCAAGGTCATGATCAAAAAGCCAAGGGTTTGGCCGAAGTACACCGCGCGTTTAACGCCAACGGCGCGGGCGTTGAGGCCCACGAGGAAATCCGTACCGCCCCAGAGCAGGGCGGCCAGCAGGCCCATTAATACGTCCATGTACGGTCCTTGTTAGGTAAGCGGTTCGCCAGATTAACGCAGAACCCATGTGGGAGCTTGCTCGCGAATGCGGTGTGTCAGGCAGATTATTTCTCACTGATACACCGCATTCGCGAGCAAGCCCGCTACTACATTTGAACCTCAGTACTCTTGGGATCAGCTCAGGTTTTCCAGCGTCTGCGTATCCCAGCTGTTGGTTTTGATGGCCAGGTAAAGCATGCCGATGGTCAACGGTACCTTCTCGCCCCGCCCCTTCGCCCGGCGCTTGAGGAATACGTCAAAAATCGGCGGGTTGAAGTAACGATAAGTGTCGTAGTCGCCCAGGTCGAGGGCAAATTCCTGTTCCAGCACTTCCATGAGTTGCTTGGCCTCACTGCCGTCGCAGCCCAGGTCGAAGTTGAGCGAGGTTTGCAGGCGGATGGTCTTGTGTTTCGGCAGGCCGATTTCTTCGTGCAGCAGTTGCAAGAGCTGCTTCATCACGGGGTCTTCGGGGAAGTTGGGGGCGAGGTTCATGGTGGGGGCACGCAGGAGTGGGTGAGGGGGATGGTTGCGTTGTCGGCGGAATTTGTTTCGGGTGACGAAAAGTTCTAAGCCTAGCAAGAATAGAAACAGAGGAAGTAGCTGGATGCCGAGGATGATGGCGACGTAGGGTAACCAGAATAATAGGATCAGCCCGCTTAGCATGAACGCAATGCCGAAGCGTTTTCTGAGCCTGCAGTCGGTGATTTTGTAGTGAAACACTGTAGAGGCTGCCAAAAAAGCGCCCACTTGTAGGTAGAGCCATTCACTATGAGTCATCTGAGTACACATGCATTGAGAGGCTCGAGCGCTGAGGGCCGATGCCCCCGCTGACCTGTGCCTCTAGGCCGACGATGATGTCTGCGCTATGAAAGTTGCGGAGCCGGTTGAAGATCAAATCGCTGATAGCATTTTCGTCTACCGACTCTGCTTGGCTGGAAATGACTCCAATCGGGGTCGCGATTGCGCCAGAAATGATTTTTTTGATGAGGTTGTTTCGGTTGTTCAGGCTATCTGCCTGTTTGCGCGTGAGTGGTTTTGAAATGACCACCGTCATGACGCACGGCAAGTCTCGAGCGAGCATTTTTTCGTACAAATTCTGCAACCGCAGGCGAACCTCAGGCGCTGAAGATTTTGCGTCTAACAAGCAAAGTGTGGCGAGCTCGTTCCGGTTGTTTGGTTTCACGGTAAAACGAATCACCGTGAAGGTGACGCCATAATGGCCGATGTATTGAGTCCTTTCGATGTTCACAGATTTTTGCCAGCGCAATTGTGAGAGCGCTAGTTTCCGTCATACAACGGGGAGTTATGTAGAGGGTTGAGCAGGTGTTTCAAGCAGTTTAGGAAGAGGACTACGACGTATTTAAGGGTTTCTCACAGCGCTTTCCGGTATTTGCGGTTTGACAGTGAATTTTTGAGCAGCGCCCATCAAACAGGGGAGCCGGCGCGACGATTCGACAAGCCAGCTCCCACAGTTTTAACTCAGCGGCTGGCTTGGTTGTGTTTGCTTATCGACTGTCGGCTGCAGCTTTACGTGCTGCACCGCTTCCAACAAATCACAGCCATCCTGAACAAGCAGGTACAAGGCATTAACGATGTGGGAGATGTCTTTAAGGTCGGCGTGTTCGAAGGTCAGGCAGGTGAAAGTTTGCAGTAAGTCGGTGGCGGCGCGGATGCGCTGATGTGCGGCGGACTGGATGTCTTCGGCGCTGGCTTCGGTGTCGATGATGAGAGGGTGGGTGTCGGTGAAGTTGGTGCGTAGCTGACGATAGCGATTTTCAGACGGATTTATAGCGTTCATTGATTTGAATCTCTGTGTAGTTAGAGGACCGCCATCATCGTGACCAAGCGATGGGTGGCGGACTGTGTCCAGGTTGGTCAACCGGCAGAGATTCACCCGGCACGCCCGGAGGCGTCCCAAACACAGCCGCCATGAAGCGTGTGGGCACAAGGGTGCCTACGACATCTGAGGGAGCGTATGTGAACTCTGTACCGGGTGACCAAACCCGATCGCTGATTTTGCAGCGAGGGCCGAACTATAGGTGGCGGCGGTGCGAGGACGCAAGGTGGTATTTGTGTCTCATCAATCTGGCATGTTGCGATATTTGACGAGGACTGTTTCTTTGGTGGACAGCGGTTTATCACTATCGCTAGGTCGCGTATCGAACCCAGATAGTCGCAAGCTTGCCAAATAATTGGAGCGCTGGATCTTCTTGTAGTGAGCCTGTTGTTGCATAAGCGTCATCTCTTCTACACCGCAGTTCTCCAAAGCGAAAGGCTGATCTCGGGGCGCTTCCAAGTGTTCAATAAAACCACGTCACATTCTGCACAAAAAGTCCGCCAGCCTACTCAATTCAGCGTATGTTTCACCGCAAAATCTTGTAGGGCAATTCTGCCCACTACTTAAAGGGAGTTAAGCATGGGTTTGCTGCGTATCGCGTCAGCGCTGTCATTGTGTGCGGTGGCTTTTTCAAGCCAGGCTGCGCAATTGCCGATTGAAGTGCTCAGTGCGGTGGTCAAGGACCAGAAAATCGCCGATGCCGAAGTGCTGCTGCAGCGCAACGGCGCACAGAACGTGGTGGGCCGCACCAACGCTCAGGGCCAGGTGACTCTCACCAGCGAAGCCGCCGATGATGCGAGCAACCTGCTGATCATCAAGAAGCCTGGCTATTCCAACCTGGTGGTGAAGTGCCCGTGCGCGGGGATGACCTATGCGGTGAGCCCGGTCATGGAAAACCTCGACGGCCTGCGCGTGGTGCTGACCTGGGGCAAGACGCCGGAAGACCTTGATTCCCACATGATCTTCCCGGGTAACAACATCTACTTCGAAAACCAGAAAGGCGACGACGCCGAACTGGACGTGGACGACGTCGACAGCTACGGCCCGGAAACCATCACCCTGCAGAAAAAACACTACGGCGAAAGCTACGTGTACGCCGTGCATGACTTCACCAACCTCGCCAACCCGGGTTCGCGTCAGCTGTCCAACAGTGAGGCCAAGGTGTTCGTGTACATGGGCCAGTCCCTCGTGCGCACCTACTACGTGCCGAAAAACCGTAGCGGCAATCTCTGGACCGTGTTCCGCATGACCGGTAGCGGTGACTTCCAGGACATCAACACCTTCAGCGGCGTGAATGTGGAAGCCAAGGATGTGCTCAATGAAGTCAAACCGTTGCTGGATGACAGCGTCGCGGTTTCGGCGGTGGCTGTCAGCTCTTCCGCACAGACCGATGCGAAGCGTCTGAACCTGCAAGGTGAAGCGGCCTACCAGGCCGGTAAGCTGGACCAGGCGATCGAGCTGTTCCGCCAGGCCATCGAGCTGGATAATGGCTTCGGTAAAGCCTACGGCAACCTGGGCCTGGCCTATCAGAAGGCCGGTAACACCGCCGAGTCGATCTGGGCCAACCGCAAGGCCATCGCCCTGGCTACCGGCGCGAATGCTGCGACCGTACGCGCTGGCGCTTACTACAACATTGCGCGGATCTACGAAGCGGCGGGGCAGTTCGCGGATGCGTTGCGCCATTACCAGTTGGCCAAGGAACAAAAGGCCAACCCGGTGTATGACACGGCGATTGAGCGCGTGCAGAACCGCTGATTGGGTTGTAGTAGAGATCTGAAAATGTGGGAGCTGGCTTGCCGGCGATAGCATCACCTTGGTGTAACTGACATACCGAGGTGCCTGCATCGCAGGCAAGCCAGCTCCCACGTTTGGATCGGTGTTCTTCCTGCTGGCATCTCGGAATATTCCCACTTCGGCCCTAGGCCACCCCCCACCCTGTGTATCATCCTGTCTCTTTTTTCCATGCGACCTTTCTCGATTCGTTGAGCGTTCCGGGCTATGTTTTTAAGCCACGTTCAACGGTCAATGGAGTGACAGCCTATGCACGACACCCTCCAGCAGGTCTTTGGTTACCCACAGTTTCGTTTGGGCCAGGAAGCAACGGTCAGCGCCGTTCTGGCCGGTCGTTCAGCGGCCGCGATTTTCCCTACCGGGTCGGGAAAGTCCCTGTGTTACCAGCTGTCGGCTGTGTTGCTGCCGCACCTGACGCTGGTGGTGTCGCCGCTATTGGCGTTGATGCAGGACCAGTTGGGCTTCTTGCAGCGTCACGGTATTTCAGCCGGCAGCATCGACTCGGCACAAAGCCGTGAGGACGCCAATGACGTGATGGCCCGCGCACGTTCGGGCGAACTGAAAATCCTGATGATTTCCGTGGAGCGCTTGAAGAACGAGCGCTTTCGTAACTTCCTGCAAAGCGTGCAGATCTCACTGCTGGTAGTGGATGAGGCGCACTGTATTTCCGAGTGGGGCCATAACTTCCGTCCGGACTATTTGAAACTGCCGGACTACCAGCGCCAGTTCAATATCCCACAGGCGTTGCTGCTGACCGCCACGGCCACGCCCAAGGTGATTGCCGACATGCAGGCGAAGTTCGCCATCGCGCCCGAGGACGTGGTCACCACGGGCTTCTACCGGCCCAACCTCAACCTGTTGGTGGAGCCGGTCAGCGGCCATGACAAGCGGCGCCGTCTGGTCGAATGGATGAACGAGCGGGCCAACCAACCGAGCATCGTCTATGTCACCTTGCAGAAAACCGCCGAGCAGATTGCCGAGCATCTGAACCGCAATGGCATCCAGGCGGAGGCCTATCACGCCGGTTTGGCCCACGATAAACGCGAGGGCATTCAACAGCGCTTTATGAGTGGGCGCTCCAATTGCATCGTCGCCACCATCGCGTTCGGCATGGGCATCGACAAAAGTGATATCCGCAATGTGGTGCACTTTGACCTGCCCAAATCCATCGAGAACTACAGTCAGGAAATCGGCCGCGCCGGACGAGATGGTCAGCCGTCCGACTGCCTGGTGCTGGCCAACCGCGACAGCCTGAACGTGCTGGAAAACTTCGTGTACGGGGATACGCCCGAGCAGGAGGGTATTCGCCGTGTGCTGGAGCAATTGCGGGCGGCGCGCAGCGAGGGGCAGTGGGAGTTCCTGCTGAGGTCGCTGTCGGACCACAGCAATATCCGCGAGCTGCCGCTGAAGACCCTGTTGGTGCAGTTGGAACTCAAGGGCGTGATCGCACCGCGCTACGCGTTTTATGCCGAATACCGCTTCAAGTACCTGATTGAACCCGAGGCCCTGCTGGCGCGGTTCTCCGGCGAGCGGCAGCAGTTTGTCGCAGCGATCATTGACGTGTGCAAATGCGCCAGAGCCTGGGCGACGGTGGATTTCGACGCGCTTTACCAGCAGCACAACGCCGAGCGCGGCCGGGTGGTGAGGGCGCTGGATTACTTCCAGGAACAGGGTTTGATCGAGATGGAGAGCAAGCAGATGACGGAGGTCTACAGCCTGCTCGATATGGACTTTGACCCCCAAGTGCTGAGCGCCGAGTTATACACAGGCTTCAAGCAGCACGAGGTGGCAGAGGTGGCGCGGATTCACGCCATGCTTGATCTGTTCGCCACCGAGCATTGCCTGGGCCAGCGCCTGGCGCAGTATTTCGGTGATGAGAAAGCCCCCCAGCGCTGCGGGCATTGCTCGGTCTGCCACGGGCATATTGCGCGCCTGCCGGCACCGCCGAGCTTGCCGCCGCTTGTGGATAAAAACTTCATGGGGCTGTGCGGTGATTTTATCCACAGGCATCATGAACACACCGGCCAACTGCCCGAGGCCGAGCGGCTGACACGGTTCCTGGGCGGTATCAGCGTGCCGTTGTTCACCAAGCTGAAGGCGCGCGGCATTCCCGGTTTTGCTGCGCTGGAGGACTACCCCTACGCCGAGGTGCGTGAGTGGGCCCAAGCCCATCTGAATGACCTGTAAACCCACTTTCACGAGACCTGCCCATGCCTGATTCAACGCCCAAGCGCGCCGATTACCGTCACTTCCAGCCGATCATCACGCGCTGGCATGACAACGATGTGTATGGCCATGTGAACAACGTGACCTACTACAGCTTCTTCGACACGGCGGTGAATACCTACCTGATCGAACAGGGCGGGTTGGATATTCATGACGGTGAGGTGGTGGGGTTTGTGGTGAGTTCGGCGTGCGATTACTTCGCCTCGATTGCGTTTCCCGACCGTATAGATATCGGCCTGCGGGTGGGCAAGTTGGGCAACAGCTCGGTGCAGTATGAATTGGCGGTCTTCAAGGCAGGCGAAGACGACGCCTGTGCGGCGGGGCGCTTTGTGCATGTGTTTGTGGATCGAGGGACGAACCAGCCGGTGACGATTCCGGAGTTGTTGCGCGAGGCGTTGCAGCGGTTGGCGCTGTGACGCGTGTTTTGCAGGCAATGAAAATCAAATGTGGGAGCCGGGCTTGCCCGCGATAGCGGTGTGTCAGGTTCAGACGTGTTGCCTGACGCTATGCTATCGCGGGCAAGCCCGGCTCCCACAAGGTCTGCAGTGTTATTTAAACTGCTGACTTACCGATGACGGTAGTGATGCTTGTTCTTGCGATGCCCGTAGGCATGGCCACGGCCGCGATGATCATCACGGTCATAACGACGGTTGTCGCGCCCGTGGGAACGACGATCGTTGTCATCGCTCTGGTTGCCCATGTAGTTACCCAGCGCGCCACCTGCGCCGCCACCGGCGGCTGCGCCGATCAGACTGCCGGTGCTGCCGCCCATGCTGCGGCCCACCACGTTGCCGCCGGCTGCGCCCAGGGCGCCGCCAATAGCTGCCTGGCCACGGCTGCGTTTGTCGGCACCGACCGCACTGCCGCCCGCGCCACCCAGGGCCGCGCCGATAGCCGAACCGGTGTTACCGCCGATCTGCTGGCCTACAACCGAACCGAGTACCCCGCCCAATGCGCCGCCCACACCGGCTTCGGTGGTGCCACCGGCCATGGCTGCGCCACTGACCAGGCCAAGGGACAACAAGAGAATCGAGGAGAACTTCATAGAGAGACCTCAAGAGGATGACGGCGCGATCCTGAGGTTGTATCGGGGTGCTGACAATCGAAATCCGACCAGTGGCAGTAGTTGTATACAATTTGCTAAGTTGCTGTTTTGTATAAGGAACTTAAGTCGTTTTTGTGAGTCATTAGCTACTTCGGAACGGCCGCTTTTACACAAAAGCGGCCTTTTTTTGTCCTCGGAATTTATATCGAGCAAGCGCTTTCTTGTGGCGAGCGGGCTCGCCCGCGTTGGGGCGCGAAGCGGCCCCTGGTGCAGGCACTGCATATTGGCTGGACGTATGCTGTGACGTTCTTGGGGCTGCTTCGCAGCCCAACGCGGGCAAGCCCGCTCGCCACAACAGCCTCGCTCGCCACAACAGCCCTGCTCGCCACGCAATCAGGCCGAGCGCGCCATGATCAGCCCGTTGTCACTCGCCGCTTCCAGGCGAATGGCCACGAACTTCGAGGTTGGCGTATGGCTGCCATCCCCGGTGCTTTCCAGTGGCACCAGCGGGTTCACCTCGGGGTAGTAGGCGGCTGCCTGCCCCGCCGGAATATCAAACGCCAGCAAGGTGAAGCCCTTCACGCGGCGCTCGCGCCCGTCTTCCCACAGCGAAACGATGTCAGCCTTCTGGCCCGGCTTGAAGCCCAGGCGGATGATGTCGGCTTCATTGACGAACAGCACGTCACGCTGGCCTTTCACCCCGCGATAGCGGTCATCCAGGCCATAAATGGTGGTGTTGTACTGATCGTGGGAGCGCATCGACTGCATGATCAAGTCCGGCACGCGGCCCGTAGCATGGGTGCGTTCGTGGATCAAATCTTTGGGCAGGATGTTCGGGCGGAAGTTGGCGCGGCCCGAAGGGGTGTTCCAGCGACGCGCGCCAGCCGAGTTACCCAGGTAGAAACCGCCGGGGTGCTTGAGGCGCTCGTTGAAGTCCTTGAAGCCCGGAATGGTGTCGGCGATCAGGTCGCGAATGCGGCTGTAGTCGGCCACCAGCCAGTTCCAGTCCACCGGTTTGCTGCCCAGGGTCGCCGCGGCGATGCCGGCGAGGATCGCCGGTTCCGATTTCATCAGCTTCGACAGCGGCTGCAACTGGCCGTTGGAGTCGTGGACCATGCTGAACGAGTCTTCTACCGTCACCGCCTGTGGGCCTTCGGCCTGGATGTCGATGTCGGTACGGCCCAGGCACGGCAGGATCAGCGCGTCTTTGCCGTGGGTCAGGTGGCTGCGGTTGAGCTTGGTGCTGATCTGCACGGTCAGGTCGCAATTGCGCAGCGCTTCGAAGGTGCGCGGGCTGTCCGGGGTGGCTTGGGCGAAGTTGCCGCCCAGGCCGATAAACACCTTGGAGCGGCCTTCGAGCATGGCGTGAATCGCTTCCACCACGTTGTGGCCATGGGTGCGTGGCACCTGGAACTGGAAGCGGCGCTCAAGGGAATCGAGGAACGCCACCGGTGGGCGTTCGTTGATGCCCATGGTGCGGTCGCCCTGCACGTTACTGTGGCCACGTACCGGGCACAGGCCGGCGCCGGGGCGGCCGATATTGCCGCGCAGCAGCATCAGGTTGGCGATTTCCTGGATGGTCGGCACCGAGTGGCGGTGCTGGGTGATGCCCATCGCCCAGCACATGATCACGTTTTTACCTTTGGCGTACATGCGCGCCGCTTGTTCGATCTCGACCAGCGTCAGGCCGGACTGTGTGACGATTTCATCCCACGAGGTGTCGTCGATCTTGCCCAGGTAGTCGAGCACGTTGGCGGTGTGTTCGTTGAGGAAGTCGTGGTCGAACACCGCTTCCTTGCCTTCGGCCTGGGCCTGGCGTTCCCACAGCAGCAGGAACTTGGCCATGCCGCGCAGGATCGCCATGTCGCCACCCAGCGCCGGGCGGAAGTAGGCGGTGTTGGTTGGCTTGTCACCGTTGGTGAGCATTTCCAGCGGGTGTTGCGGGTGCTGGAAGCGTTCCAGGCCGCGCTCTTTCAATGGGTTGATACACACCACTTGAGCGCCGCGTTTAACCGCTTCGCGCAGCGGCTCGAGCATGCGCGGGTGGTTGGTGCCGGGGTTCTGGCCCCAAACGAAAATCGCATCGGCATGTTCGAAGTCATCAAAGGTCACCGTGCCTTTGCCCACGCCCACACTTTGCGCCAGGGCCACGCCGCTGGCCTCGTGGCACATGTTCGAGCAATCCGGGAAATTGTTGGTGCCGTAGGCGCGCACAAACAGCTGGTAGAGGTACGCCGCTTCGTTGCTGGCGCGGCCCGAGGTGTAGAACTCGGCCATGTCCGGGCTGGGCAATGCATTGAGGTGCTTGCCGATCAGGTCGAACGCCGCTTCCCAGCTGACGGGCGTGTAGCGGTCGGTTTCGGCGTCATAGCGCATCGGCTCGGTCAGGCGGCCCTGGTATTCCAACCAATAGTCGCTTTGCGCAAGCAGGGCGGTGACGCTGTGCTTGGCGAAAAATGCAGCGTCGACACGGCGCTTGGTGGCTTCCCAGTTAACCGCCTTGGCGCCGTTTTCACAGAACTTGACCATGCCGCTTTCCGGCGAGTCGCCCCAGGCACAGCCTGGGCAGTCGAAGCCGCCGTTCTGGTTGGTCTTGAGCATCATGCGCAGGTTCTTCAGCGCGTTATCGCTGGTCAGCCACGCCTGTGCCACGCTGATCAGTGCTCCCCAGCCGCCAGCCGGGCCTTTATAAGGCTTGTAGCGCGGGGTCGGGGTTTGGTCGGCTTGGTGGTGATTGCTCATGGCTGATACTCCATCGCAGGGCTATAGACCCGCGGCGCGCTTTTCTGCGGCAGGTGGATAAGATTGAGGTTGTGTCGACGCGCCCATTGCAGGGCCAGGCCGGTGGGGGACGACAGGCTGACGAGGGTCTGGATGCCCGCGCGCAGGACTTTTTGGATCAGTTCAAGGCTGCAACGGCTGGTGACAATCGCCAGGCCGCCGTCAGTCGGAATCTTTTGGCGGATCAATGCGCCGATCAATTTATCGAGCGCGTTATGCCGGCCGATGTCTTCGCGGCCCATCAGCAACTCGCCCTGGCCGTTCATGAATACCGCCGCATGCACTGCGCCGCTGTACTGGCCCAGAGGCTGGAACGCGCTGATGCGCTGGCGCAGGCCCTCGAGCCATTCGGCAGGCGGCAAGGGCGCGCCGGGCAGCACCTGAAGGTCCGGCAAGGCTTGTTCGACGGCTTCTACGCCGCACAAACCGCAGCCGCTGGTGCCGGCCAACTGGCGGCGCTGCTGCTTGAGGTTCCAGAAGGCGCGACTGGAGATCTGAACCTGTGCGTATTGGGCGGAACCCGAACCGCTGAGTTTCAGATCATATATATCGCTAACGTCGGCGATAATGCCGCTGCCGATGCTAAAGCCCACGATAAAGTCTTCTAGGTCCGTTGGCGTCACCAGCATCACTGCCTGGCTGATATCGTTATAGGCAATCGCCAACGCCACTTCTTCGGCCAACGCGGTGCTGGCGACTTCAGTGTGTTCGAGGTTGCAAAACTGATAGCTCTGGCTGGCGGCGGGCGCGGGCATTTCAGAGGCGGGCGCCGCGCAGACTGGGCGCTTGGCGTTCATGGGGCAGTACCACCGGCGGATTGATCAGTGTTTAGACTAGGCGCGACAAAGCGTCGCGTCTAATTGCCAGTACTGATCTACCGATAGATGACGTCGATCAAGACTCTGTTTGCGATTTCTGAAACAGCGCGAAACACGCCTCCGCCAGTGCCGAGCGAGGTGCACTGCGCCGCATGATCAGCCCTAAGCGCGCCAGGGTGTGGGCATCTGCGATCGGTTGCAGGCGCAAATGTTCGGTGAGCGCGTCCAGGCCACCGTCCAGTGGCATCACCGCGCAACACAGCCCGCCGTGCACAGCTTGTAACAACTGATGCACGGCATCGGTCTGCAACAGCGGCTGCGGGTTCAGCCCCCGGCTATGGAAGTTATGGTCGATGGACTGCCGAAAGTGCATGCCGCTGGTGAGCATGCCCAGGGGCAGCTCGGTCAGTGCCTCCCAGCTCAACGGGGTGTCTCCGAAGTTGAAATAGCGTTGGTCGTAAAGCAGGCCCATGCGGGTTTCGCCGAGGGCCAGGGAGTCGAAGCGCTCGTTGTCCAGGCGCTCAAGGTACGACACGCCGAGGTCCAGGCGATTGCTCGCCAGCTGTTCCAGGATCTGTTCGGAGCTGAGCGCCGAAAGCTCAAAGCGCAGGCTCGGGTGCTCCTTGTGCAATTGCTGCATCAAGGCCAGAGGATCAAAACTCGACAGCGGCACCACCCCAAGGCGCAACGTGCCGACGAGGTTGCCGCGACACGCCGCCGCTTCGGCCTGCAAGCCGTCATACGCTGCCAGCACGGTGCGCGCCCACGCCAGCACGCGCTCGCCCGGGGCGGTAAAGCCTTCGAAGCGCTGGCCGCGATTGACCAGCGGCAGGTCCAGCTCTTCCTCCAGGCTGCGCAGGCGCATCGACAGGGTCGGCTGGGTGATGTGGCAGCGTGCGGCCGCCTGGCCGAAGTGACGGGTCTCGTCGAGGGCGATGAGGAATTTCAGCTGTTTGATGTCCATCTTCGCTCCGGGGCTTATTCCAATGGCGGGGGGATTCTAGCGCGTTTGGGTCTGGGGCCGGGCTGGAACCCAAATCCGTGGGACTGGTCTAGTCTTGGGCATCTGGAAACCAAATCCCAAGGAGAGCGCACCATGAGTCTTTTTAGCTTTGTTAAGGAAGCAGGCGAGAAATTGATCGACCTGTTGACGCCGGGTAATGCGAATGCGAGTGAGCAACTGAAGGAGCATATCCACGAGGTGGGCCTCGGTAACCCCGATGTGCAGGCGACCGTTGAGGGTGACAAGGTCATCTTGACCGGCGAAGTGGCCTCACAAGAGGAGAAAGAAAAAATCATTCTTGCCGCCGGTAACATTGCAGGCGTCGGCAGTGTTGAAGACAAGATCACTGTGACTGGGCCTGCGGTTGCTGCGGCCCGCTTTGTCGTGGTGAAAAAGGGCGACACCCTGAGTGCGATTTCTTTGGCTGTGTACGGCAACGCCAACAAGTACCAAAAGATCTTTGACGCTAATAAGCCGCAGCTCAAGGATGTGAACAAAATTTACCCAGGCCAGACACTGCGTATTCCTGAGTAATACGCTGACCTACATGCGGGAGAAGCTCCATGTGGGAGCCGGGCTTGCCCGCGATGGCATCGCCTCGGTGTATAAGCCTTACCGAGGCGATGCCATCGCGGGCAAGCCCGGCTCCCACACAAGCCCCCTCCCACATGGGTTCAGAGACCGGCAATCAGGTCGCGGTAGTCTTCAACGGCTGCAAATTCTGCGGTGTCTTTGGGCCCTTTGCGACTGTCCGGCTCTTTCACCGCCAACAAATGCCCCACGCCGAATTGCCGAGCGCTGCGCAGGATCGGCAGGGTGTCGTCGATAAACAGGCTGCGGGCCGGGTCAAACGCGATGTCGGCTTGCAGGGCATCCCAGAACTGCGGGTTTTCCTTGGCGAAACCATAGTCATGGGAACTGATCAATCGCTCGAAATACGGCGCCAGTTCAATGCGTTCCAACTTCAATGACAGCGAATCACGATGAGCATTGGTGATCAGGATCACTCGCTTGCCGGCCTGTTTGATCGCCGCCAGGAAGGTATCGGCATCCGGGCGCAGGGCGATCAGGTGGGCGGTTTCCAGCTTGAGTTCGCGCACCGGGATCTTCAGCTCGTCACTCCAGAAATCCAGGCAATACCATTGCAACTGTCCGGCGTTACGCTCGAACAGAGGCTGCAACTCCATCTCGGCCATGGCCCGGCTCACCCCGTGCAGTTCGGCATAGCGCTGGGGCAGGTGCTCCATCCAGAAGTGATTGTCGAAATGCAGGTCGAGCAAGGTGCCGTCCATGTCCAGCAGGACAGTGTCGATGGCGTGCCAGGGCAAAGAGGGCATGGGGCGTTCTCATGTAAGTAAAGATATCCGACACAGACAATCGGAAAAGCCACGGTATAGTAACCCGATCACGCCAAGGAGCCGCTTATGCGCCAGAAACCCACCGTCCTCGCCCGCGAAATAGTCGCCAGTAGCCGTTTGTTCCGCGTGGAGGAAGTGCAGTTGCGCTTTTCCAATGGCGTTGAACGGACCTACGAGCGCCTGGTAGGGCGCGGTGCCGGCTACGGCGCGGTGATGATCGTGGCGATGATCGACGACGACCATGCGTTGTTGGTGGAAGAGTACTGCGGCGGAACTGACGAATATGAATTGTCCTTGCCCAAAGGCTTGATCGAGCCTGGCGAGGATGTGCTGGCGGCGGCGGACCGCGAGCTCAAGGAAGAGGCGGGCTACGGCGCACGTCAGTTGGAACACCTTACTGAGCTCTCGCTGTCTCCCGGCTATATGAGCCAGAAAATCCAGGTGGTGCTCGCCACCGACCTCTATGAAGAGCGCCTGGAAGGCGATGAGCCTGAACCGATGCGCGTAGACAAGGTCAACCTGCGTGAGTTGTCGCAACTGGCGCAAAACGAGCAATTCAGCGAAGGCCGGGCTCTGGCCGCGCTGTATCTGGTACGAGATTTGTTGATTCAGCGTGGAGCGTTTATCGCATGAGCGAACTGTTTTTAGGTCACCCGTTTATCGCCCCAGTGATCGAGCTGGCTCGCCAGGCGGGTGAAGTGATTCTGCCCTACTGGCGTGCGAATGTGGCCGTGACGTCCAAGGCCGATGACTCGCCGGTGACGGCGGCGGATTTGGCCGCTCATCACCTGATTCTCGCCGGCCTGACGGCCCTGGACCCGAGCATCCCGGTATTGTCCGAGGAAGACGCCGATATCGACCAGAACGTGCGCGCCGGTTGGCAGCGCTGGTGGCTGGTGGACCCGCTGGATGGCACCAAGGAATTCATTTCCGGCAGCGAAGAATTTACCGTGAACATCGCCTTGATCGAGCAGGGCCGCGTGGTGTTCGGCGTGGTGTCCATGCCCACCAGCGGCCGTTGCTACTTTGGCGGTGCCGGCCTCGGCGCGTGGCGGTCTGACGTGAACGAGGCGCCCAAGCAGATCCAGGTGCGTGAGACGCCGGCAGCGGGCGAGTCGTTTACCGTGGTGGCCAGCCGTCGGCATACCAGCCCTGAGCAGGAACGCTTGCTGGACGGGTTGAGTGAAGGGCTGGGCGCGTTGAAACTGGCGAATATCGGCAGCTCGTTGAAGTTCTGCCTGTTGGCTGAGGGCAGCGCCGATTGCTACCCGCGCCTGGCGCCGACCTCGCAGTGGGACACCGCTGCAGCCCAGGGCGTACTGGAAGGGGCGGGCGGTGAAGTGGTGGAGTTGAGCGGTGAGCCGTTCAGCTACCCGGCGCGAGCATCGTTGCTGAACCCGTTCTTTTTGGCGTTGCCGGCCAAGGCTGCGTGGCGTGAACGGTTGTTGACCCTGGCCCGTTCTTGAGACTGGTGGTGATCTGATGTGGGAGCTGGCTTGCCTGCGATAGCGGTGGATCCGTCACTGATGAGGTGACTGTCAGACCGCTTTCGCAGGCAAGCCAGCTCCCACAGTTGTTTTGTGTTGTTGCGGCTAGCGGTGCAAAACGTACTGGCCGGTAAACGTCACGGCTTTTTCTTCGCTGCCCGCATTCACAATCCACGTCTGCAGCGCCAACCGCGCCCGACCATAGCGCTTATACGTCGCCACAAAACGTTTCCACACCTTCTCGTCCGGCGCCTGGCAAATCACTGTCGCGTCCTGCGTCACCGGCAGCGGGTAACTGATCTGCCCTTCCTGAATCACGATATGCCCGTCCTCAACGCCTTCTTCGCGCAGTTTCAGGTGCAGCCAGCCCCAGCCTGCCAGCACTGCGCCGCAGTAAAGGCTACCGCCGAACATGGTGCTCTTGTGGTTGATATTGGCTTGCAGCGGCAAGTGCAGCTGCAATTGGCCGTGCTGCCAGTCGAGCACCTTGAGGCCCATTTCCCGCGTGAGCGGGATGTCGTGGTGAAGGATGGATTCCAGGTAACGGCTGTCGCGGCTCATGGCGGCCTCTTGGTGGGTGGGCGGGGTCATTCGTCGTCGGTGCTGTGGTTGCCGCTGTCGGCGAAGTTCAGGCCGTGCTTGCGCAGTTTGTCGTGCAAGGTCTTGCGCGGCACACCCAGGGATTCGGCCAGGCTGCGCATGGAGCTGTGGGGGCGGGTGAGTTCGGCGGCGATCAGGCTCTTTTCGAACTGCTCGACTTGTTCGCTCAAGCCGCCCGGGGTGGAGGTCAGCACGCCGGCCGACGGGTTGTCCTGTGTGTTGTCCAGCGCCAGTTCCAGGCCCAGGGCAAAGCGCTCGGCGGCGTTCTGCAACTCGCGCACATTGCCCGGCCAGCTGTGGCGCAACAGCAGCGCACGTTGCCCCGGCTGCAACTCGTGCAGCGGCAGGCCGTGGCGGCTGCTGGCTTCATCGGCAAAATGCTGGAACAGCATCAGCGCATCCTCACCACGCTCGCGCAGCGGCGGAATGCGCAGCGGCGCGACATTGAGGCGGTAATACAAGTCAGCGCGGAAGCGGCCCTGGTCGGCAGACTGGCGCAGGTCTTCCTTGGTGGCGGCGATGATGCGGATATCCAGTGGGATCAGTTGATTGCCGCCCAGGCGCTCCACCACTCGCTCCTGCAACAGGCGCAGCAGCTTGACCTGCACATCCAGGCTCATGCTTTCGATTTCATCGAGAAACAGCGTGCCGCCGTTGGCGAATTCGAACTTGCCGATACGGCGCTTCTGCGCGCCGGTGAAAGCGCCCGGCTCATGGCCGAACAGTTCGCTTTCCACCACCGACTCGGCCAGGGCGCCGGCGTTGATCGCCACAAACGGCCCGCTGCGCCGGCTCGACAGGTCATGCAGCGCACGGGCGACGACTTCTTTGCCGGCGCCGGTTTCGCCGAGGATCAGCACATCGGCCTTGGTCGCCGCCAGCGCGCCGATCTGCTCACGCAGGCGCAGCATCTGCGGCGAGTGGCCCACCAGGCGCGTGCTCAGTTGCTGGCGGTCGCTCAGGGCCAGGCGCAGGCTGCGGTTATCCAGCACCAGGCGGCGCAGGGCCAGGGCGCGGCGCACGCTGTCGAGCAGCGCGTCGCTGGCAAAGGGTTTTTCCAGGAAGTCATACGCGCCGGCGCGCATCGCCTGCACCGCCAATGGCACATCGCCGTGACCGGTGATCAACAGCACCGGCAGGTCCGGGTCCTGGCCGTGCAGTTCGGCCAGCAGCTCCAGGCCGTCCATGCCCGGCATACGGATGTCGCTGACCACCACGCCAGGCCAGTCGCGGGACAGGCGCGCAGTAAGGCCGGTGGCTTCGCCCAGGGTCAGGACTTTCAGCCCGGCCAAGTCCAGGGTCTGGCACAGGGCCTGACGCAGATGCGGATCGTCGTCGATCAACACCACCTGAATCTGGTTGTCGATACTCATACACTGCGGTCCTCGGACGGTTGCAGACTGACGCCCGGCGAGCCGGCACGTAATTTCAGGGTTAACAGCGCGCCACCTTCCTTGTGGTTGGCGAACAGCAGTTCGCCGCCAAAGGCACGCATCAGGGTGTCACAGATCGCCAGGCCCAACCCCAGGCCCTGAGTGCGGGTCTTAGTGGTGTAGAACGGCTCGCTGGCGCGGCCCAGCGCTTCCATGCAAAACCCCGGGCCGTTGTCGCGAATGTACAGGTTGACGCCCTGTTCGGTGGTTTGGGCACTCAACCAGAGTTTGCGCGGCGGGCCTTTTTCAGTGAGGGCGTCGAGGGCGTTGGCCAACAGGTTGCCGAGCACCTGGCGCAAACGGGTTTCGCCGGCCTGCACCCACAGGGTCGCTTCCGGCAGATCGCGGATCAGCTCGACTTCCATTGCGCGCCGCCGCTTGGCCAGCAAGGCCAGCGCATCGTCGAGGGCCGGTTGCAGGGCCACGCTCTCCGGGGCATGCCGGTCACGGCGAGCGAAGGCGCGCAAGTGCGCGATGATCGAGGCCATGCGCCCGGTCAATTCGCTGATCAGCTTGAGATTGCCGCGGGCATCGCCGGTACGTTCGTGGTCGAGCAGGATCTCGGCGTTTTCCGCATAGCTGCGAATCGCCGCCAGCGGTTGATTGAGTTCGTGGCTGATACTCGCCGACATGGTGCCCAACGCCGACAATTTGCCGGCCTGCACCAGGTCATCCTGGGCGCGCACCAGCTCCTGCTGGGCGTGCTCGCGCTCCAGCACTTCCTGTTTCAGGCGCCGGTTGAGGCCCTCCAGGTCACTGGTGCGTTCGACCACGCGGGCTTCCAGCTCGCGGCGCGCCTTGGCTTCAAAGGCGATGCGGTCCAGGTAATGGCGGCGGCGTTGCATCATCAGGCCCAGCAACAGCATCAACACCAGCAGCGTGGCGCCACCCACCGCGACCACCGTGCGCACCGGGCGGCTGATCAGCGAGCGTGGGGCGAGGATTTCCACGTTCCAGCCGGTCTCGGCGATGGCCGTGGATTGGCGCAGCCATGCGGTGGTGCTCAGGGCCAGCGGCTGCGGATCGCGTGTCGGGTACGGCTGGATGGCAATGATCGCCTGGCGTTCTTCGGCGGTCAGTGGCCGCGTGGCGCGAAACCGCCATTGCGGGCGCGACGTCAGGATCACCACGCCGTTGTGGTCGGTTACCAGTAGTTGTTCCGGGGTGTTGCCCCACAGGCTTTCGGTGTGGTCCAGGTCGACCTTGACCACCAGCACGCCGATGACTTTATCGCCATCGCGCACGGCGGCGGCGAAGAAGTACCCGCGCTTGGCCGAAGTGGTGCCCAGGCCGAAGAACCGCCCCAAACGCCCGGCCATGGCCTCGCTGAAATACGGTCGGAACGAAAAATTGCGGCCGACGAAGCTGTCCTGTTTGTCCCAGTTGGACGCGGCGAGGGTCTTGCCGGTGGTGTCCATCAGGTACATCACTTCCACCCCGGCCTGGGCGGCGACGTCCTTGAGCAGCAGGTTGGCATTCACCAGGTTGGTGCTCACCTGTGGCGCATCGAGTGCCGTGCGCAAGGCTGGCAGATCGCCGAGGATCTGCGGCAGCACTTCATAGCGATGCAGCGTGCCCAGCAGGTTGGCCACGTACAGGTCGAGGGTCTGGCGGTTCTGCCCGGCCAGTTCGCTGCGGTAATAGCGCTCGGCCAGATGCTCCAGCGGCCACAGCAGCGGTGCCAGGCACAACGCCAACAGGGCGAGGCTGCGCCAGCGGGGTCTTCGCGGAAGGGGTGGAGTCATGGGAGTCGTGCGCCTGTGGATACAGGCGCATTATGCCTAGTGCTGCTCGGCAAGACACTCGCGCAATGCGTCTTGCCACTGCGGTTGGCTGACTTGCCACTGCTGCTGCAGGCGGCGGCAATCCAGGCGCGAGTTGAGCGGGCGCCTGGCGGGTGTCGGGTAGGCGCTGGAAGGGATCGCCTCCAGCTCGGCGCAGGCTTTGCCTTCTGCGCGCAGGTATTGGCCAATGGCCTCGGCAAAGCCGAACCACGAGGTTTCGCCCTGGGCCGTCAGGTGATACACGCCCCAGTCGCCCGCTTGACCCGCTTGCCAGCGTTCGATCAAGGCGCGCGTGCTGTTGGCGATGGTGCCGGCCCAGGTCGGCGCACCGATCTGGTCGGCGACGATGCGCATCTGCGGCTTCTCTTGCAGCAGGCGCTGCAGGGTCAGCAAAAAATTCTTGCCGTGGCTGGAGTAGACCCAACTGGTGCGCAGCACCAGGTATTCACCGCCCACTGCGGCGATCGCCTGCTCACCGGCGAGTTTGCTCTGGCCATACACACCCAATGGGTTCGGCGTATCGGCTTCGGTGTAAGGCGCGGGTTTGCTGCCGTCGAACACGTAGTCGGTGGAGTAGTGGACCAAGGGGATGCCCAGCGCCTTGGCTTCCTCGGCCAGAACCCCAGGGGCAATCGCGTTGATGGCAAAGGCCGCGTCCGGCTCGCTTTCGGCTTGATCGACGGCAGTGTGGGCGGCGGCGTTGATGATCAGGCCGGGGCGGTGGGTGCGGACGTGCTGGCGGATCTGGTCGGAGTTGGCCAGGTCCAACTGGTCGCGGCCCAGCACGACGAGTTCGCCCAGGTCCCGCAGGCGGTGTTGCAGCTCGCGGGAGACTTGCCCGTGCTGGCCGGTGATCAGGATTCTCAGAGGGATAGTCATGGGAACAGCTCGGCTTCCATCAGCGGCTTGCCGGCCTGATCCTTGGCGGACAGTTGTGGCGGTTCAGTGAGTTGCCAGTCGATCGCCAGTGTCGGGTCATTCCACAGGATGCTGCGCTCGGCGCTCGGCTGGTAGTAATCGGTGGTCTTGTACAGGAATTCCGCGTGATCGCTGAGCACCACAAACCCATGGGCAAAGCCTTCCGGCACCCACAATTGGCGGTGGTTGTGTGCCGATAGGCGAACGCCCACCCATTGGCCGAAATTCGGCGAGCTACGCCGGATATCCACGGCCACGTCCAATACTTCGCCGGCAGTGACGCGTACCAGCTTGCCCTGGGTGTGTTCCAGTTGGTAATGCAGGCCGCGCAGCACGCCTTTTTGCGAGCGTGAATGGTTGTCCTGCACGAAGTTGCGCTGGAGCCCGGTGGCCTCTTCAAAAGCGCGGGCGTTGAAGCTTTCGTAGAAGAAACCGCGCTCATCACCGAATACTTTGGGCTCGATGATCAGCACGCCAGGCAATGCAGTTTCAATGACCTTCACGGGTGGTCTCCAGCCAGCGAATACAGGTATTGGCCGTAGCCGGTTTTGCCGAAGTACTTGGCGCGCTCAAGCAGGTGGTCGCGGTCGATCCAGCCGTTTTCGTAAGCGATCTCTTCCAGGCAGGCAACCTTCAGCCCCTGGCGATGCTCGATGGTTTGCACATAGGTTGAGGCTTCGAGCAGGCTGTCATGGGTCCCTGTGTCGAGCCAGGCAAAGCCACGGCCGAAACGCTCTACATGCAAGTCGCCACGCTTGAGATAGGCGTTGTTGACGTCGGTGATTTCCAGCTCGCCACGGTGCGAAGGCTTGACCGCGTGGGCGATCCGGATCACGTCGTTATCGTAGAAATACAGGCCGGTCACGGCATAGGCCGATTTGGGCTTGGCCGGTTTCTCTTCGATGGACAGGGCGCGGCCCTCTTTGTCGAAGTCGATCACCCCGAAACGCTCCGGGTCTTTGACCCAGTAGCCGAAGACGGTCGCGCCGCGGGTGCGCTCGGCGGCGGTGCGCAACTGGTCGCCAAAGTGTTGGCCATGGAAAATGTTGTCGCCCAGGATCAGGCAAACCGGGTCATCCCCGATAAATGCTTCGCCAATGATAAAAGCCTGGGCCAAGCCATCCGGCGAAGGTTGTTCGGCATAGCTGAAACGCACGCCAAACTGGCTGCCATCGCCCAGCAAGTTGCGGTATTGCGGCAAGTCCACGGGGGTGGAAATCACCAGGATGTCTTTGATCCCCGCCAGCATCAGCACCGAGATCGGGTAATAGATCATCGGTTTGTCATACACCGGCAGCAGTTGTTTGGACACACCCAGGGTAATGGGGTGCAAACGAGTGCCGGAGCCACCCGCCAATACGATTCCTTTCATCATGCGATCAGATCCTTCATGTCGGTATTGCCGAGTCGTTCGCCCTGATAGCTGCCGTCCTGGACCCTGCGACACCATTCCAGGTTATCGAGATACCACTGCACGGTCTTGCGCAGGCCGCTTTCGAAGGTTTCTTGGGGGGCCCAGCCCAGTTCGCGTTCGATCTTGCTGGCGTCGATCGCGTAGCGCTGATCATGGCCCGGACGATCCTTGACGAACGTGATCAAATCAGTGAATTTTTCGACAGTGGCTGGGCGCTGCGGTGCCAGCTCTTCCAGCAGGCCGCAGATGCCTCTGACCACGTCGATGTTTTTCTGCTCGTTGTGACCGCCGATGTTGTAGGTCTCGCCCACCACACCTTCGGTGACTACCTTCAGCAGCGCACGTGCATGGTCTTCAACGAACAGCCAGTCGCGTACCTGCAAACCATCACCATAGACCGGCAATGGCTTACCCGCGAGTGCGTTGAGAATCACCAGCGGGATCAACTTCTCGGGAAAGTGGAACGGCCCGTAGTTGTTCGAGCAGTTGGTCAGCAGCACCGGCAAGCCATAGGTGCGATGCCAGGCGCGCACCAGGTGATCGGACGCCGCTTTACTGGCCGAATAGGGCGAGCTGGGCGCGTAGGGCGTGGTCTCGGTGAACAGGTCGTCAACGCCGTGCAGGTCGCCATACACCTCGTCGGTGGAAATATGGTGGAAGCGCAGGGCTGTTTTGGCGGGCTCCTCCAGCTTGAGCCAGTAGGCGCGAACGGCCTCCAGCAGGCTGTAGGTGCCGACGATGTTGGTCTGGATAAAATCCGACGGGCCGTCAATCGAACGGTCGACATGGGACTCGGCTGCCAGGTGCATGATCGCCTGGGGCTCAAAGCGCGCCAGCACCGCGCTGATCGTGGCCTGGTCGATGATATCGGCCTGCACGAACTCATATCGGCTGTTGGACGCAATGCTGGTCAGCGATTCCAGGTTGCCGGCGTAGGTGAGCTTGTCCAGGTTGAGTACTTCGTGCTCGGTGTGCTGAATCAGGTGACGGATCAGGGCTGAGCCGATAAATCCAGCGCCACCGGTGATGAGAATGCGCATGTCGGAGGGCCTTTTCCTTAGACGGACATTAAGCGAATGAAGCATAGCTTGAGTTGTGCGGCGGGGTGGTGCAAGCGCGGTATGCACCGGGGGGGTTGCCTAACTCACCGGAACAATGGCGATATACACCCCTGAAAAAAACCGAGGCCACACCGATGCTGCTCGCCACGTTGATTCATCGCGCCAGTCTACCCTGCCCACAAGTAGGCCCCGATCAGGCAGCGCACTTGCTGGAGCAGCATTACGGCCTCACCGGCCCGTTGCAGTCACTGGGCAGCCAGCAGGACCTCAACTACAAAGTCGACAGTGCCCAGGGCCGGTTTGTTCTGAAAATCTGCCGGGGCGATTACGCCGCCGTGGAGTTGCAGGCCCAGCATGCGGCCTTGAACACCTTGAAGGCCCACGCCGGCGTGCGCGTGCCCAACGTCATCAAGGCCCTGAACGGCGAAGAGCTGCTGACCCTGAGCCTCGATGGCCAAACCCTGCATGTACGCCTGCTGGACTATATCGACGGCCAGCCACTGACCCATCTGCCCCACCTTGGGCGAGCGGTGATCGCAGGTTTCGGCGACCTGTGCGGGCGGATGAGCCAGGCGCTGGCGCCGTTCGAACACCCGGGCCTTGCGCGCACCCTGCAATGGGACCCGCGGCACGCCGGGGAATTGATCACCCATTTGCTGGCCAACCTTGAACACCTGCCCCACCGTGCAGCACTGGAGCAGGTCGCCGAGCAGGTTGAGCAACGCATTCGGCCCCTGGCCGAGCACCTGCCGTGGCAAGCGGTGCACATGGACATCACCGACGACAATGTGGTGTGGCAGCGCGACGCCCAGCGGCACTGGCAGCTTCAGGGTGTGATTGATTTCGGCGACCTGGTGCACACCTGGCGCATCGCCGATCTGTCGGTGACCTGCGCGGCCCTGTTGCACCATGCCGAGGGCGATCCCTTTGCCATCTTGCCGGCGATTCAGGCGTGTCACGCCGTCACACCGCTGCAGCCCCAGGAATTGCAGGCGCTGTGGCCGTTGATCGTGGCCCGGGCGGCGGTGCTGGTATTGAGCAGTGAACAGCAACAACGCCTGGACCCGGATAACACCTATCTGTTGAAAAACGCCGAGCACGAGTGGGAAATTTTCCATGTGGCGACCTCGGTGCCGTTTGAATTGATGGAAGCGGCGATTTTCGGCTGCGTCGGGCAAGTGCCGGCGCCGATTGCCGTCCAGGGTTTCGCGCCCTTGCTGCCGGGGCTGGTGGGACGTGAATTTGCGTTGATCGACCTGGGCGTACTCAGCCCGCATTTCGAGGCGGGTAACTGGGAGCAGGCCGGTGTCGACCAGCGTTTGTTGCAGGATGCGGCAGCGGTACATGGCCTGGCGGCGAGTCGCTACGGGCAATACCGTTTGTCACGTACCCAGCCAGACAGCGCCGATGAGCCGCAGACATTCGCGCTGCACGTCGAACTGCATGTGCCTCTGGGCACCTGCGTTGAAGCGCCGTTCGCGGGCGTCGTGCGCCCAGGCGGCGACGGCGAATGGCGGGTGCACAGCGGCGAGGCCAATGTGCGGCTGTGGGGCGTAAAAGCGCTGTTGCAGCCTGGCGCCGCCGTGCTTAAAGGGCAGGTGATCGGCGAGGTCGCGGGCCCGCTGACCGTACAACTGTGCCTTACCGACCTGCCGACGCCGCTGTTCTGCACACCCTCCCGGGCGCCAGCATGGCAGGTGTTGTGCCCGTCGCCGGCTACGCTGCTGGGGCTGGCCTGCGATGCACCGCCCGAGTTGGACCCCGCGGCCCTGCTGGCGCGCCGCGACGCCAGTTTTGCGCGCTCGCAGAAACACTATTACGTCGACCCGCCGCGTATCGAGCGTGGCTGGCGTAACCACTTGATCGACATGCAGGGCCGTTCCTACCTCGACATGCTCAATAACGTCGCGGTGCTGGGCCATGGTCACCCACGCATGGCGGCGGTGGCGGCGCGCCAGTGGTCGCTGCTTAACACCAACTCGCGTTTCCACTACGCGGCGATCGCCGAGTTTTCCGAACGCTTGCTGGCGCTTGCGCCGCAGGGCATGGACCGGGTGTTCCTGGTCAACAGCGGCACCGAGGCCAATGACCTGGCGATTCGCCTGGCCTGGGCCTACAGCGGCGGGCGCGACATGCTCAGCGTGTTGGAGGCGTACCACGGTTGGTCGGTGGCGGCGGATGCAGTGTCCACCTCGATTGCCGACAACCCCCAGGCGCTGAGCAGCCGCCCGGAGTGGGTGCACCCGGTGACTGCGCCCAATACCTATCGCGGTGAGTTTCGTGGCCAGGACAGTGCGCCGGATTACGTAAGAAGTGTGGAGCACAACCTGGCGAAAATTGCCGCGAGCAAACGCCAACTGGCGGGTTTCATCTGCGAGCCGGTGTACGGCAATGCGGGCGGCATCTCCCTGCCGCCGGGTTATTTGCAGCAGGTCTATGCGCGTGTGCGCGCTCAGGGTGGCGTGTGCATCGCCGATGAAGTGCAGGTGGGTTATGGCCGCATGGGGCATTTCTTCTGGGGTTTTGAAGAGCAGGGCGTGGTGCCCGATATCATCACCATGGCCAAAGGCATGGGCAATGGCCAACCCTTGGGGGCAGTGATCACCCGCCGCGAAATCGCCGAGGCCCTGGAAGCCGAGGGGTACTTCTTCTCATCGTCGGGTGGAAGCCCGGTCAGTTGCCGGATCGGCATGGCAGTGCTGGACGTGATGGAAGAAGAAAAGCTGTGGGAAAACGCCCTGGTAGTGGGCGGACATTTCAAGGCGCGCTTGGAAGCCTTGATCGACCGACATCCATTAGTGGGCGCGGTGCACGGCTCCGGCTTCTATCTGGGCCTGGAGCTGGTGCGCGACCGGCAAACCCTGGAGCCCGCCACTGAAGAGACCACACGGCTGTGCGATCGCCTGCGCGAACTGGGGATATTCATGCAGCCGACCGGCGACTACTTGAACATCCTCAAGATCAAACCGCCGATGGTCACCTCCCGACGCAGTGTGGATTTCTTCGTCGACATGCTGTCGAAGGTGCTGGACGAGCAATTGTAAAAAGCCGATTGTTATCGGCTAATTATTGTCATATTTATTGAATATTATATTTGAACGCTTTTAAAGCCGATTTTTATCCGTTATAAAGTCGGCATTTATCCCCATTCGGAGTCCTGATCGCCATGACCACCCTGCACAGCACCCCTCGCGCCGATGGCTTCCATATGCCCGCCGAATGGGCGCCACAGACCCAAACCTGGATGATCTGGCCCGAGCGCCCGGACAACTGGCGCCTGGGCGGCAAGCCTGCGCAGGCGGCTCATGTGGCGGTGGCCAAGGCCATTGCGCGTTTTGAACCGGTGACCGTGGCGGTTTCCGCCGGCCAGTATGAAAACGCCCGCGCCCGTCTGGATGTGCCCAATATTCGTTTGGTAGAGATGTCCAGTGACGACGCCTGGGTGCGTGACACCGGCCCGACCTTTGTGATCAACAACAGCGGCGAAGTGCGTGGCGTGAACTGGGACTTCAATGCCTGGGGCGGTTTTGACGGCGGCCTGTACTCGCCGTGGAACCGCGATTCGCAGGTGGGCGGCAAGATCCTCGAAATCGAACGCGCATCGCGCTATCGCACCGAAGGTTTTGTGCTGGAAGGCGGCTCGATTCACGTCGATGGCGAAGGCACCTTGATCACCACCGAAGAATGCCTGCTCAACCGCAATCGTAACCCGCACCTGGACCGTGCCGAGATCGAAGCGGTGCTGAGCGCCAACCTGGCTGTGGATAAGATCATCTGGCTGCCGGACGGGCTGTTCAACGACGAAACCGACGGCCATGTGGATAACTTCTGCTGCTACGTGCGCCCAGGCGAAGTCTTGCTGGCCTGGACCGACGACCCGCAAGACCCGAACTACGCGCGCTGCCACGCCGCCATGGATGTCCTGCAAAGCAGCACCGACGCCCAGGGCCGCGCATTCACGGTGCACAAAATGCCGATCCCGGGGCCGTTGTACGCGACCGAGGAAGAGTGTGCAGGCGTAGACCCGGTGGACGGCACTCAAGAACGCAATCCTACGGTGCGCCTGGCCGGTTCCTACGTGAACTTCCTGATCGTCAACGGCGGCATTATTGCGCCAAGCTTCGACGACCCACTGGACAGCCAGGCCAAAGCGATCCTGCAGAACCTGTTCCCGCAGCACGAAGTGGTGATGGTGCCGGGCCGTGAACTGTTACTGGGTGGCGGCAATATTCATTGCCTGACCCAACAACAACCCGCCCCGCACAAAAATTGAGTGCAGTTGTAACAGCAGCATAGCGACGACCGGACGCCTACCGGTTTTAGCGCTTTCGGCAAGCCCGCGGCCCAGCAAGGTCGCGGGCTTTTTTGTGTCCGCATGCCTATAAAGACGAGACATTGGCATAGCTCTTGTATCGGTGTTGCCACAGTGGCCCAAGGCGATGACTGCGCAGTTCTGTCATAAACCTTGAGTAAGTTAGCCGCTCACGCAGTAGGAGAGAGCGCTGAAATGAATGCCGATATCAACCTGATGAACACGCGCACGTTCCACCCTTTGCGGGTCAACGGCGACGCGATCCATGCGCTGGCGCACTGGTTGAAGGAAAACGGCTCGCGACAGATCAGGCAACAGCCTGACTTGCGCAGCGTGATGAGTGAACGCTACCCGGTGGGGTTGTTCAGTGAGGATGAAGTGAAGGCGCTGTGTGAGCTGATGAATAATTAAACGTCCCTCCAAATCAAATGTGGGAGCTGGCTTGCCTGCGATAGCGGTGTACCAGCCAAATATTCGCTGGCGGATCCACCGCTATCGCAGGCAAGCCAGCTCCCACACTGAACTCATTTACTCAGAAACTGTAAGTGCCTGTGACCACCAGGCTACGTGGTTCACCGGGCTGAATCTGCGCCACACTGGTTGCCGATGCGTAGTAGGTTTTATCAGCGATATTGTTCAGCGCCGCCCTCACGTCCCATTCCTTTTGACGGAACCCGGCCAAGGCGTCCCAACGGCCATAACCTGGCAGCACCACGGTGTTCAGGCTGTCGGCATAACGGTCGCCCACCAGCGTCAGGCCGGTTTCTGCGTACCAGCCCATTTCCGGTTTCCAGGTGAGAAACAGGCTGGCGTTGCGTTTGGCGACGTCGCTGACGCGCTTGCCTTCAAAGCCATTATTGTCTTTCTCGACCTTGGCATCCTGCAGGCCGACGCCGCCGCGAACATACCAGTTGCCGACGATTTTACCGGTGGCCGTCAGCTCCACGCCGCGTGAGCGCTGCAGGCCACTGAGCAGGGTGATGGTGCGGTCCAGCGGGTCGCTGGTGCGACGGTTATAGAGTTCCAGTTCGTACACGGCGAGGGTGGTGCTGAGGCGGTCGTCGAGCCAGTCGCTCTTCACCCCGATCTCTTTCTGTTTGGTCAGCTCGGGGCTCAGGTCATTGACGCTGCCGGCGGCGTTCGGGGTGATGCCGATCAGGCCGCCACCCGCCGGGGAGAAGGTTTTGCTCCACGAGGCGTAGAACGAGTGGTGTTCCACGGGCGTCCACACCAGGCCGAAGCGTGGGCTGGTGCTGCGGCTTTCGACGGCTTGCTGGGTGTTGAGCAGTTTGCTTTTGGTGTCCACTTCGAAGTAGTCGTAACGCAAGCCGGCCAGCACTTGCCATTGATCGTTCAAGCGCAGTTGGTCCTGTACGTAAACGGCACGGCTTTCGACTTCGGTGTGGTTGTTGCTCGACACACTCATCGACCCGGTGTGGCTCAGGTGGCGATTCGGCTGGTTGAGGTCCAGGCTCGGCACCGCGCGGCCGCCCCGGTTGACGGCCGTCGCAGTGTACAGCTTGGGGTCGCGGCGCTGGCTGCCCAGCTCAAGGCCGGTGAGCAGGCGATGTTCCAGGCCGAAGGTGCTGAAGCCACCTTCCAGCTCGACGTTGTTGAAGATGTTGAGGGTGGTCAGGTCCTGCTGCCAGCGTTGGCGTGTGACGCGATTGGTCGCCGGGGTGTAGCCGGTCTGGTAGGTGTTGTCGAAATCGCTGTCGAGCTTGAACACGCCGAGAGTCTGGCGCAGTTGCCAGTTGTCGTTGAACTCATAGGCCAGCTTGGAGCGCAGCGACTGGGTTTTGTCGTCGATGTAATCGCCGCTGTCAAAGTAGGTGGTGCTGCGGCTCACATCCGCCGGGCGCCCGTTGACCCCGGGGATGCCACGGTCCGGCGTGCGGTTGTAGCGGCTGTATTCGTATTGCACCAGCCAGTTCAAGTCCGGTGTCAGTTGCCAGCTCATGGAGGGTGCAAACAGCTGGCGGTTGCCGCTGACGCCATCGCGGAAGCTGTTGTTGTCCTGGTTGCCCATGTTCAGGCGCAGGCTGATGGTGTCGGTGGGGTCGGTGCTGAGGTCGGCGTACAGGCTGCGCAAATCGTTGCTGCCGCCCTGGGCCTCGATGCTCGACTTATGCCCAGCCGTGGGCAGTTTGCTGACGCGGTTGACGATCCCTCCTTGACCGCCTCGCCCGTAAAGTACCGCTGCCGGCCCCTTGAGCACCTCGATGCGCTCGATGTTATGCAGGTCGCGCACGTACTGGCTGTCGTCGCGAATGCCATCCAGGTAGAAGTCATTGCTCGCGTCGAAACCCCGGATGCGCAAACTGTCGAAACGCGTATCGGCGCCGCTGCTCACGTTGGGAATGCCGCTCAGGGCCTGGCCCAGGTCATTGGTGCCGTAGGAGCGCAGGCTTTCGGTCTTCACCGAGTCGATGGCCTGCGGCACATAGCGCACGGGGGTGGCGGTGCGCGTGGCGGTGCTGGTTTCCTTGACGCGCGGGTCATCTTCGTCAGCCTCGGCGCTGATCGAGGTTTCGGGCAAGGTGGTGGCCGCACAGGCAAAACCGGCAGACAGCAAAACGCAAAGCCCAAGGGTGATGGGCGTGAGGCGAGGGGCAGGCATGGTGGAATGTATCCGAATTGTTTGGGAGGAAAACCGCACGTTAATGGTAATGCTTTGCATTTGCGCGTGTTATCCGTTACCAAAAGTATCGGCTTTGAAATATGTTACTAGATGTGTTTTTTGTGTCGTCGAAGAGGGTTTTTGGTCGTTTTCAGAAAGGCTGTCAGCCTTTGCTTAGAATTATTTCGCCTAAATACAGACGATTCACGAAATTGACACATAGTTCAACGCCCGACTAGGATTGCGCCAACGCCTGTGGCGAACCGCCATGACTCATCCAATAAAAAAGGCCCGCGGCATGTTAAGTCGTCCCGCGGGCCTTCTTTTTTCCGGAAAAAGTCGACACCAGAAAAGCGACACGGAGCCTGGTGTCACAGCGCGTACTCAACCAGTAATAAGGAATATAAGAAATGTTGAAGCAACGGATGAGTCTGATCGCTCTGGGGATTTTGAGCGCATCGACGGCCATGGCAAACGACCAGGAGCAATCCAAGGGTTTCGTTGATGACAGCCACCTGAACATCGCAGCACGTAACGCCTACATCAGCCGTGACTACAAGAACGGCAAGCAAGACAAAGCCGAATGGGGCCAAGGCTTTATCGGCAAGTTCGAGTCCGGTTTCACCCAAGGCACCGTGGGTGTGGGTGTGGACGTGATCGGCCAGTACGCTATCCGTCTGGACGGTGGTAAAGGTCGCGCCGGCGCAGGCGGTATCGACTTCTTCAAGCAGGGTAATGGCACCACCAACCCTGATGGCTCGAACAACCCTGGCTCGGCTCCCCACGACCTGGCCAAGGGCGGCGCTGCCGTGAAGTTCCGCGTTTCCAACACCGTGCTCAAGTACGGTGACCAGTTCCCGGCAGTGCCTGTGTTGCAGTACGACAACTCTCGTCTGTTGTCGGAAACCTACACCGGTACTTCGATCGTTTCCAAAGAGATCGAAGGTCTGCAACTGGATGCGGGTCACTTCACCAAAGAAGCACGCAAGAGCATGGAAGGCACCGACAGCGGCAACCTGAAAAGCATCAATTACCTGGGTGGTAGCTACAAGTTCACCGAAAGCCTGTCGGCTGCGCTGTACGCCTCCGATATGGAAGACGTGCTGAAGAAGCAATACGTCAACGTCAACTACGTGCTGGCCCTGCCAGAGAAACAGTCGCTGACCTTTGACTTCAACGGCTACAAAACCAAGCTGGACCGCAGCTTCGCCGAACAACGCGGCAATGGCGACGCGCGCGACAACAAAATCTGGAGCCTGGGTGCCACCTGGGCTGTCGGCGCGCACAGCTTCACCCTGGCCCACCAGCGCAGCACCGGTGACACCGGTTACCTGTACGGCGGCTACCGCGACGACACGGCGGACACCGGCATCGGCGACGGCGGCAACACCATCCTGCTGGCCAACTCCTACTGGTCCGACTTCAACGGCAAGGACGAGCGCTCCTGGCAGGCAGGCTATGGCCTGGACTTCAGCACCTTCGGTGTACCTGGCCTGACCTACAACGTTGCTTACGTGCGCGGCACCAACATTGACGACGGCTCCAACCGTGGCAATGGCACCGAGCGTGAAATCTTCAACCAGTTCAAATACGTCGTGCAGAGCGGCCCGGCCAAAGACCTGAGCCTGCGTGCACGTGCGTCCTGGTTGCGCGTTTCCAGCAATGCTGACCGGTACAACGTAGGCGGTAACGAAATCCGTCTGTTCGCCGACTACCCGATCAACGTGTTCTGATTGATCGCGTGTGGCGCCTGATTCAAGGCGATAAAAACCCCGACTGGTTCGGGGTTTTTTTATGCCTGCGCATCCTCGTCAGGCCCTCGTAGGGCTCAATCTTTTTGTTGTCGATGCACAACTGCGCCATTTGCAGCAGCACCTGGCGTTTCTTCTTGTTGACCCGTGCATCGGGCACACCGAATGCGGTTTTACGCCGCTCGGGCAAAGGCGCCTGCGGCGTCAACTCTACCGTCACCCAAATACCCTGTAGCGATTGCAGCGAGACCTGGGCGATATGTTCGATCGGCACCGGCTGCGTGAAATTGGCGAACACAAAATGCTGCACCAGGAGTCGACCCCGGGACCTACTGATTACAAGTCAGTCGTTTTACCGTGCCGGTCACGCCGCTGGCGCAGCACACGCAATCGGGATCAATCCCGAGGATGTCCAACGCACCATCTATATAGCCCCGCAGGTAGTCATCGCGGTTGAACAGAATCAGGCTGGCCGGTCCTTCCTGGTAGTCCCAATGGACCTCCCACAGGGCGCCTTTCTTGATGACTTCAATTTTTGGAATGGGAGCGACGGAGCTGGGCTTTGTCATGGTGTTCTCCGGATTAAAGTCACGAGGCGAGAGCAGTCTGGTGTGGCGTGCCTGAACGGCTGCTGAAAACTTTTTCCAGGTACACCCCCTCCTGACACGTAAGTGGCGTCAGCGGGTCGAGAGACGCCTGAAAAGTCCCGGATTCATTGGGGGGGCGTCACTTACAGTCACGAACTGTTCGGCGCCGACACTGATCTGACAGTCTACTTACGGTTTAGAAATGATTCTAAGCTATTGAAATGTAGGAGATAGAGATAGATAAAAAATCTCACTTACACTTCTTACGCACTTTTGATGGGGGCACCGGAAAAAAATATTCCCGTGTATAGAATACGTGACACCCATGCGTTGCTTATCCCCGTGACGCCCAGAATTAGAGGGTGGCGATGATCCGTTTATGGGCGCTTTGTTAAGTAAAGCGGGCGCGTCCGTGGGGTTCGCCTTTGGTAACGCGACCAAGGGCCCCTTGGATAAACTGCTTAACCCGGTGTCGAAGCAGTATGAGTGGGTATCGACGGGGATGTGGACGATAACCAAGCCCGCCCCGCAAAGTCCCGTTCCCTCCATATTCGGTAATTTGGGCGATTCTGCATCGTCAGGGGCGTTCAACGGTGGCGCTGATTTCTACTTGAAGAAAAGAGACGGCAATGAGAAAAAATGAACCCTGGTGGGTCGCTGTTTATCTTCCTTGTGCCTGTGCGTTGGCCCTTGTGCTTATGTGTGCGTTCTTTCACATTGCCGGGTATTGGTTAAGTGGTGGTGATGACATTGTCGCGCTGTTAAAAGCATTTCTGCCGTTCTATCTGCAAATGGCAGGGGCAGGCTTTGTCATGGGTCTTGTTCTGTGGTTTTTTAATGTTCGTTGATTCCTTGATCCAGGGGCTGAGGGTGCCCCGGCCCCCTGAACCGGCCTTATTGAGCTGGTCTGTCATGTCCCAGAGAATGTTGCTCTCTGACCCTTTAATAACCATGAGCGATCGAGCTATGCCGACTACTTGCTGAAAGGTGAGCCGTATTCCCCGCAGATGCTCTGGGTTCTGAACTGAGCCGTAGTTGAAGTCACGGATGACGCCCTCTATCAGGAGGTGAGCTTTCAGTACGGCGGACTGTTCATCCAGCTTGTGTGAGAAATGCTTATCGAAAAGGTCCCCATGCGTTTGCATCAGGCGAGCTATTTCAGGGGTCGGTGGGAGTCGTTGACATAGAAGCAGCGCTCAAATTGGAGCTAAGCGCCCACGGAGGTCGCCTAGATAAGCGGCTTGTTACGTTTCGCACAAAAAACAAAGGCCTGCATCGCTGCAAGCCTTTGTTTTTAAATGGTGCGGTACCAGGAGTCAAATCGTATTCCAATATATTGATTTCATTCAATAAATGCTCGTAAGAAAAATGACGCTATCTCTAAAAGTACCCTGGTTTCAGTCAAAAGACATTTATCTGGTGAGTCTGTCAGTCGGACTTATGCGGCTAACTGTAGATGGAGCTTGTAGCGTGAAGTGGTTGCAATGGACTAAGAGCAATATTCGCAATCTACATTTCTCTGGACAGAAAATGCACCAAAATCAAAATCTTTAAGGTTAAATTCTAGACGCTTATTTATCACGCCCATAAATTCTAACGGGACTCCAAAAATTAATTTTATTGCTTCTGTAGCTGTAATCGATGCAGAAATGCTGCACAGAGGCCCCAGACTTCCTATTTTCCTGTACTTCCTGTTAAGCTTTTTGACACCAAATAGCTCTGCGGCATTGATTGGAGTGAGAACCTTATCAAAGCAATGAAAGCAAGCTGTAACTCCGGGGATTACGACTTGGCCGACTAGCGTTAGATGCAGATTATAACCTCCTCCAATGATATGCGATATTCTATTCTTCAGGCAGAAGTCGGAAACAATCTTGGACGTGTGGTCAACGCTTGGATAATCTGCGCAATTTATAATCATGTCAGGTATACATGGAAGTTGCTCCAAGTCTTCAACGGACTGCATTTTTTTGATATATGTATATAGTCCGGTTCCATACGAGGTTTTTATATTGTTATAAGCGGCGGATACCTTTGGAGTCCCAATATCTGCCTCAAAAAAAAGATCCTGTCTATGGAGGTTGGATTCCTCAACAATATCATCATCCATAACAGTAATGTTCTTTACGCCTGCCTTGACCAAGCTATGTAAAACCCATGTGCCTACTGCACCAAGCCCCACAATTAGCACATTTCCACCCCATCCTTTCCGGAGTGAATTGTTGATGGCTGAAGTAGAGTGGAAATAACTCTCAAGTGTATTTATTAGTCTAGGAAATGAGTGCAGGCTCGACTGTTCATATTCTTCATTAATCTCAATCAGTACATACTTTGAATGAAGAAATTCAACTAGATCACTAAGCTCGTTAAGCAGTACCTCGGGGTATAGAGCACCGATTGACGCCACTGTCATTAAGCCATCAAATTTCTGAAGTAATTCAACGATATTTGAGTACTTGAGATCGAGTGAAAATCCAACTCTTAGATTACTATCGAAAAACTCAATAAGCGCACCGCGACGCACTAATGCAATGCAGCTTCTAAGCCTATAAACTTTATTTTCCACAGACATCGCAAACATCCCTAGCTGGAATTTCAATCCATTCAATTTCACCTTTTCCAGTCATAAACTCTCCTCGCTTAGAAAGTCTCGACTTATAGGCATTGCCGCCAGCAATGTAATTCAGTAGTTGCACGCAACCGTACGACGCTGAAAAGAGTGACATGCTGTAAAGCCCACCACTACCTCCGATAACATGAGTTTTCGTGATGCTAGATTCATGTATCTTATAGGACGGCTTCCAATCCGCTAACGCTACGGTAAAGAAATTAGTAGAGCAATCAACACAATTGGACTCGCCGGGAATATAAAAGTCTCCCGTGCTCATTAGGTGCGCATCAAAGCCTCCCGCTACATAGAGAGGAATGTTTTTTCTCCACAAATATCGCCCGAGCTTGGCTGATGTATGGCCGATATACGGTTCGTCTGCCGTATTAACAACTAACGAGGCGTCATCTACAAGGCCAGAAAGATCAGTGAGCGGCAATAGTTTGTCCTGTATGCCAATTACATTAATTTCTGAATTTATTCTGAGAAGGTAGCGTTTTAGGGCATGAACTTTCGGCTGCCCTAATTCCAACTTTGAAAAATATGGATGTCTTTCGGAAGAGTGCTGTTCAAGTTTTTTATCGTCTACAAGCGTGAGCTTTGAAACGCCTGCTCTGGCTAAGCTGATGGCAATTGAAGAGCCAATTGCACCAATCCCAAAAATAATGCAGTGGGTATCCAAAATTCGCTTATGAGCAACTTCTGCAGGCACTCCAAAAATCCAATCCGACAGAAAATTAATCTGCCTTGAGTATCGAGAGTTCTGGTCTCCATGAGATGGATGCTCTAGCACGCCATTGTCGATCAAGTATTGCAACGTCGATTTTAATTCGTCGGCATCCAACTCAAAATCAAGGCGTTCTAAATGGGTGGAAAGCGAATGAATTCCATCAAAGACTGACAATAATTCGCTGAAAGCAGGATCAATCTGGATAGATAGCTTTTGCCTAGTGTTAATATGATAAAACTGAATGGTACAAACATCAGTTTCAGTCATAGACACGTAAACGTCCACGCTGTCTTTTATCTTTAAGACAGGATTCAGTGTGAAAGCGTCCATTCTTCATCCTACCGAGAGGGAATGGGTGCCAAAATGTTGGCACCACTCCATAATCAATATTGCAGTACGCCAGCATTCGCCTCGAGGTACTCATCCCACGAATCCAAGCTGCCATCGTCGGACCCGATATCTGGGCGAGTGCATACCCTAGTGCAGCAATCGCTTCTGCTGCCGGAACAAGTAGTAGTGTACTTTGTCCCAGCTTCAGGATGTTGATTTACCTCAGAAAACTTTAAACTTACCTTCTTTTTGACCATTGCTAACTCCGTTTACGTTATGGACACAGAGCAAAAACAATACCATAATGGCACAGTCATGTCACTCGCGGATTTTTAATACTGGAGTCACTCATGCACGGAAGTTCAAAAGAGAGGCTATTTGTCGTTAATGGTGCAAAGACCAATAATCTGAAAAGTCTAAATGTGACGATCAGATTGAACTCCATAACAGCTATAACTGGTATTAGCGGAGGGGGGAAATCATCATTAGCGTACGGTACATTGTACTCGATTTGTAAGCAACAGTTTAGCCAGCTTGAGTCCGGGACGTACGATCATGCGGTATACAATGTCGATGAGTTTCATGGTGCGCTTCCAGCAATAGCGCTAACGCAAAACAATTTTAACTCCAACCCCAGATCCACAATTTATTCGTATTTAGATATACCAAGCTATCTTTATTCAATCACTCCTAGTAATGACACGAATATTGACCAGTCAATTCTTCGCTTGAACAAGCCCGGAAATGAGTGCCCTCATTGTGGAGGAAGCCGAGAGACGCTTTCACTGAGTGAGAACCTCTTAATCGACGACTCAAAATCTTTGAAGGATACGCCATTTAAATGCTGGACAGGCGCCAATCTCTCCAAATATGGGGCTCTCCTTAGTGCTTTTTGTGAGGATGAGGGAATCGACATAAGGAAGACCGTGCGAGAGCTACCAGCGGCTCACAAAAAAAAGATATTGGAGGGGGAATCCGCTAAAAAATATAAAATAAGTTTTACCTTTTCCGGCAAGAGAAGAAGTAGAGAGGAACGGTATGTCGGACCAATGAGAACTTTGCAAGAATTCTCTCAAAGCAAAAACATATCTCAATACGATGCTTATAGAAAGTTTTCCACTCCTTCCCCCTGCATGATGTGTGATTCTACGGGAGTTGATCGTGAAAAGTTCAAACGAAGCAAAATTGGCGAAATGTCACTTTTTGATATTTTAAGACTTCCAATTTCAGGATGCCTTGAAACTTTGAAGGTGTCTTGTCAAAATTTTTCTCCCGCTCTCGACTCCCTGATTCATCAACTGGACACGTTGATGCAGCTTGAACTTGGATATCTGACGTTAGCTCGCCAGATCCCAAGCCTGTCCGGTGGAGAATTACAGAAACTCCGGTTCGCCCAAATATGCAACACTCAAATTTCAGGCGTATTGTTTGTCCTTGATGAAATATCTTCACAGGTCTCCAAAAACCATCACGAACTTCTCATCCAAAAAATGAAGGAGATTTGTGATCGCGGGAACACGATTGTACTGATTGAGCACAACGATTACTTCATCGCGTCTGCAGATCAGGTAATCTGTGTAGGACCAGGTCCAGGAGAGGAGGGCGGATATATAGTACCGTACCTACCTCCTCAACGCATAGAACCTCGAAATCATAAAGTATTAGAAAAAAGAGATTTTTTTCAACTCCCTAAAGTATCTAATAACAATGTCGTAGGAGTGTCTGCTTCAGTACCGAGGGGCTCTATCACAGGCGTATGTGGTGTGTCAGGTTCAGGTAAGTCTTCATTCGCGTCCGCTATATCCCAATCCTTGCCACAAGTTAATTACGTATCGCAAAAACAAATGCGCGGAAATATTAGATCAACAATTTCAACCGCGTTAGATTTGAGTAGCACGATTGCAAGCATTTACTCAAAGAATACGGGTGCGTCCAAAGAGTTATTCCTCCTGCAGCCAGGTAAACCCGGTTGCTGCGATGAATGTGGAGGCACAGGCGTTATTCAGTTCACGAGAACCTTCGAAAAAACCGTAAAAATTTCATGCCCGACTTGTGAAGGTGCGTTGTTCTCAAATGAAGTTGATGATATCTGTATATCAGGATTGAATATTAAGGATTTCTATTTTAGTGCTCTTCATTCTTTGCCAAAGGAGCTTGTAGGGCAAAGTAAGAAAATTGCAAGCATTGTAGGAATATCCGAAGCGTTAGGAATATCTCATCTAAGCGTAAGCAGAAAAATTGGAAGCTTGTCCGGTGGCGAATCTCGCCGAGTTAAACTATTACAGGCGTTAGTCTCACCAAATAAAGAGAAAACTCTAATTATAGATGAGCCTGGAGCAGGCCTTGACAGGCTATCTGCAATAAATGCTATACGCCATATACATCAGTATGCCGAACGCTTTAAGGCGATTTTGGTCATTGACCATAAGCCTGAAATCCTGAATGAATGTGATTATCTACTGGAATTTGGGCCGGGAGCGGGGCCTGATGGCGGAAAAATAGTATATTTTGGGCCTCCGGTGTACAACAGATTAATAGGCGGCCAACAAGACTGAATAAATAGATCTGCGGGGCCTAATCAGCCCCGCAGAGCTCGACTTTCAGTTTCCTGCGCTTTACAGTTTTTGAAAACCCATGAAGCTTTTAGACGCCTTGCGAGCAGCCGAATGGTAAGTAGTAGATAGTAATAACGCGTCGATTCACTACGCCCGTATAGGCGATTGTTGAGAAACCATACCATATGCTTTTTCTGCCAAGTCCAAGGCGTATCTCGCTGCCAGCGCTCTGCGATTTCAGATTAAATCAGTTTCGCCTGACGCAAATGGCGTTTGCGCGTTGCGTGCGATCCGGTCAGGACGCCGGTCAGAAACAATTCCATGTCGAAGGGCTTACTTATGTCAGTCCTCCAATGTAGGCAGCGACCACATCAATCCTACCGTGCCCCAGCTCATAGCCGATTTGGCTTCGTGCTTCATAATCAAGACGCGGATCCATCTGGCGGCATTGACCACCGTTGATAGGGGCGCCGTGTTGGGTGATTTGCTCGTAGTGCTCACATGCGTAAGCCGCTCGTAATTCATGGAAGCCTTTGAGGTTGTATGCGTGGAGAATGTCCCCCGCAGGGCGGACTATTTCCTGTAGAACGTTGAAGTAACTTTCGTGTGGCGCAATCAGGTTGCGGCTACCCGCAGGCGACACCTGCTTCGCAAATCCAAGCGATACTCGAACTTGCTCGTCCATCGTAATCCAGCGGGGTGCCGATGCACCGACACGGCCGCCTTTGGTGCCGTCTTGGATGTTGATCTTGCCGAATTCTCTAGCCTCCCGACTTAGCCGTGGTAGATCCGCCAAGATGGCCTCACGCAAGCGCATGCCGGTGGCTCGCGCCAATAGAACGATAGCGGCGGCCCTTAGCTGATGATGGCTGCAAAGCGCATCGACGATCTGTTGAACCTGTCCGTGGTCCTGGCCCTGCGGCACCGAGTGTCGAACCCCGGTGCGCTGCATACCCAACGCCTTGCTCGGACTTGGCAATTTCACGCACTGATCACCGCGAAGCGCCGCCATGGTCCTGTTAACGCTGGATAGCCGATTTTGCGCGGTGCTGATGGCGAGGTCACCGAGTCCAACTAGGTTACGGAGATACGCTGCATAGTTAGCCAACACCTTCCGATCAACCTTCCGCGCATCATTGATACCGGGCCCCTGTTCGGATCGGCACCACTTCACAAATGCCTGCCACCGATTAGAATGCGCCTTGGCCGTGCCGTAATGGCCACCGCCGAACATGTCTTTCAATGCCTGCGGCCCTGCGTAGCTCAATTGCCTGCCGTAGCCGAAGTTGCGGCCATCGCGCCTACCCACTAATGCCATGTCGGTTACCTCATCGACTTTTCTCCGATCCTCGCCCCACGTCATCCCGCCAAGAATGTTGAGTGTTATCAGGGATCAAGGCCCCTGCGACCTGTGAGGGTTGTCCACTAACGCGGGACTGGCGGCTCTTTACGACCGGGAGCTTGGGCATCTTATGATCTGGCCTCCTGAACACTTCCGAAGAAGTGGGCGGGTGGAGGCTGCACTGGCTGACGAGACCAATGCCGCGAGATCCTGAGTCGGGTGAAGGCAGTGAAGCGATGACCGGGGCGTGCCTGACTGTCAGTCAGGTGCAGTCCATTCCGTGGGCTGCGGCACCATCATCTGCATCGCTGTTGCTGGTGATTTCGGTGTTTGTCACGCCGATTGTCACGAGGGGGAATGCCGCAAAGCCTTGTACGAGTTGGGCTGCAGCAGCGGTAGGAGCGCCCGTCTCTTTCCGGGAGAAAGAGACGGGCGCAGGTTGGCGCAATGAAATGGCCAAGCGGATAGGTTGCTGCAGGGCAGCTATGAAAGAGTATGAGTTGCCGCAGTGGGCACACTGATAAAAGTAGGCATCCATCACATCACTGTGACCGTGCGAGCCGCCGGACGCTAATCGCACTTTGGGAGAACCACCACCGTGTGGCGTAGCCTTAAAGGTTCTGGCTACCTGGGTTGCTGTCAACGACAGCGCTTTGCCCGATCTTTTCTACGCCTGTGGATAATTCGGGTCAAGGCTCGAATTTTCGGGAGTTCTGCGGCTTTGGATGAAATTATCCACCGGTGGAAATCAGTGGTTTTCCACAGACAGTTGGTGGGCTTTAGATTTTTTAAGTGAGGTCCATCCAAGCAGGGCGGCCTTGCAGCCCTGCTTGGATGGACCCGCGTGGACAAGCGGATCACTGAGATATAAAGACCGAGCGCTTACTCAGTTGCGCCACGTTTTGCTTTTAGGCGAGTGACGTTCGCTCCGGTCTGGTTCGCGAATTCATGTGGAGTGACGTGCTCCTGCCGGTTGGCCTCCAGATACCGGCTCCACCAGTTCATGATCAGCCTACGCTCCTCGATGAACTCTGCCTTGTGGATGTAAGCGGCGCGGACGTTGTTCCGCTCTTTGTGGCTCATCTGCCTTTCAATGGCGGTCTCGGACCACAGTCCTGATTCAATCAGCGCGCTACAGGCCATCGAACGAAACCCATGCCCGCAGATTTCGGTTTTGGTGTCATAGCCCATTTTTCTGAGTGCGCTGTTCACCGTGTTTTCAGACATGGGTTTCCAGGGCTTGGCATCGCCTGCAAACACCAGGTCGAATTCGCCGGTGAGGACGTGGATCTGTTCAAGCAGAGTCACTGCTTGCGGCGATAAGGGTACAAGGTGGATGTCCCCGGCCATCTTTGTACCCCTTGTGGAAAAGGGCACTCCGTCCAATGCCGGACGAGTGTCCGGTATCTCCCAGGTGCCGCGCTTGAGGTCGAACTCGCTCCAGCGGGCGAAGCGCAGTTCGCTGGAGCGGACGAACACATGCAGCGAGAGCATGACCGTCAGACGGGTAAGTGCGCGGCCTTTGTAGGTGTCGATACGCTCCTGCAGTTCCCGCAGTCGCGATAAGGGTAGAGCGGGGCGATGGACCACCCGCGGGGCCTTGATCGAGCCTTCGAGATCGTAAGCAGGGTTTACGGTGATAAGCCGGAGGCGCTTTGCCTCGCGCATGATGCTCTGCAGGTAGTTTTGTACCCTTAAAGCTACGTCTATCGTTCCGCGCTTCTTGATCGCTTCCAAGGGCTGCATGAGGTCATGGGTGTCGAGGTCGACAATGGCGCGGGCGCCGATCAGCGGGAACACGTGGGTTTTGAGGCGGCTCATCACAGTCTTGGAATGGCCTGGTGCCCACTTGGCCGACATTTCCGTATGCCAGTCGAGCGCAACGCTTTCAAAGGTTCTGCCTTTGATTACGGCTTCCGCCTTGGCTTGGTGCTTGGTCTCTATAGGATCAACGCCATCCGCCAGCATTCGCTTAACTTCCAAGCGCTTGCGGCGCGCATCGGCGAGGCCAATGACGGGGTAGTTGCCGAACGAGGTCAGTCCTTCGCGTCCGTCAGGTTTGACGTAACGGAGCCGCCAGCCTTTGCGGCCATTGGGTTGGACTAGGAGGTAGAGGCCATCGCCGTCGAAAAGCTTGTAGGCGCGGTCTGTATGTTTTGCTAAGCGGCAAGCTGCGTCGGAGAGCGGAGCTGTGGTGCGCGACATAAGGGTACTCCCTTTTATCGAAGTGACCTGTATCCCAAACTCTACCCTTAAAACGGTTGGAATCCACCAGTTTCTGACGGAAACCGATGGAGCGCCAAAACGAAAAAACCCGCCAGAAGGCGGGTTTTTCGGGGGTTCCAGAGATTTTAAAAGCCTTCTCTGGAACCTTGTATGGTGCCGGCACCAGGAGTCGAACCCGGGACCTACTGATTACAAGTCAGTTGCTCTACCAACTGAGCTATACCGGCGTGTTAGGGCGACGATTATAGCGATTGCCAAGGTTCTGTAAACCCCTGAATTCTGACTATTTTTGCAGACCCCACGGTTTTCTCGCGGGTGTCCCTTTTTCGGGCTGGCAAGCGTAGGACTTATCCTTGGTTGCCGAGCAGTCCATGCGACGCAAGCGTGAATCCATTCAACTCAAAAGCAAGCGCCCCCGTCAGGATCGGCGCCTGGAATGGCTTGCGCGGGTATACCAGTAATCGGTGACTGCTCTAAAGGTGGGCACACCGGTACTTCTGTTGTCCGGGGGTGGCCGTTTTGGGAGCGCTTCGCACTCCAACGGGAGCAAGCTCCCTTGCCGCAGGGGCGGGGCTTGCCCCTTTGCGCATTCAACACGCGGTCGCCCAACCGGCCATCTTCCAGGCTGACGGCGATCAATGTGCTCAGGTCCAGGGTCGGTATCTTCGGTTTGTGGCTTGCGGCGCGGCTTTTGCTTCGTTGTGTATAGATGCCGGGCATGTATACCCAGCGATACACCGGCCGTGGCTTTGCGGGCGACCGCCGGGCGGGTTTGGCCTTGAATCCAGCGAGGGTTTGCGTATTCTGTCGCGCGATATGAACTGTAAGTTTAATCGCAAAATCGTGTAGGCAAATTTTCGAGACAGTTCGGTGCAACCGAATATTTGTTGATGGGTGTGTCAGTTTTGTGCCGGATTTGACCGGTCGGCCAGCAAAGTTCCGGGCAAATTGATGCAAGTGCATGTTCTTACAGAGAATGCGGTTTTTGTCGTGAAATAGTCATAAAAATGGCGCCTTGCCGTTCGTCGGATAAGATAGAGCGAAAAGCATCAAAATACTGACACCATCATTGTGATATCACAGAATGCCCCAGCCAACACATAACTAGAAAAATACAAGGTCAGCACATTGCTGACCTTTTTATCGCCTTTAAAGCGCAAATCAGGTGGGGAGGGGCAGTGAGTGAGTCGAGCAGATGACATTTCAAAACTATTCAACAAGCTGGGTGCCAACCCGAACGGCTATCGCGAAATCGACTTTGCCCATGAGTTCATCGAAGACGAAGTAGAGGTGCTGGAGAGCCCGGTGGCCGTTGCTGCTCCGTCTGTGATGGATGAGGCCCCGTCGGCGCCGCTGCTGCGTTTGCTGGAAGAGCTGAACCATGGCGAAGCCGACCACCTGCAGCCGCCCGAAGTGGTGGAGGGGCGCGACGGTGTCATGTACTCCGAGCAATCGAGCCCTAAAGTCGTGGTGGTGGTCTCGGTCAAGGGCGGCGTCGGCCGCAGCACTCTGGCCGCCGCGATTGCCAGCGGTTTGCAGCGTCAGGGTCGCCCGGCACTCGCCCTCGACCTAGACCCGCAAAATGCCCTGCGCCATCACCTGTGCCTGGGCCTGGATATCCCGGGCCTCGGGGCCACCAGCCTGCTTCACGAGGGTTGGGAAACCCTGCCGGAGCGCGGTTTTGCAGGTTGCCGCCTGGTTGCGTTCGGCAGCACCGACAATGCGCAGCAGCAGAGTCTGAATCGCTGGCTGGGCGAAGAGGCCGAGTGGCTGAGCAAACGGTTGGCCAGCCTTAAACTGAACGGGCAGGACACCGTGATCATCGACGTCCCGGCCGGCAACACCGTGTACCTCAGCCAAGCGATGTCGGTCGCCGACGCGGTGCTGGTAGTGGTGCAGTCGGATGTGGCGTCGTTCAGCACTCTGGACCAGATGGACAGCCTGCTTGCCCCGTATCTGCAGGGCAAACAACCGCCACAGCGCTTCTATGTGATCAACCAATTGGACGCCGCGCATCGCTTCAGCCTCGACATGGCCGAAGTGTTCAAGACGCGCCTCGGTGGCGCCTTGCTGGGCATGGTCCATCGCGACCCGGCCTTCAGCGAAGCCCAGGCATACAGGCGTGATCCCCTCGACCCTACCGTCAACAGTATCGGCTGCCAGGACGTCCACGCCCTGTGCCGCGCCTTGCTCGAACGCATCGACTCGGACCTTCCATGACCGACAATACGTCCTCCACGCCCTTCGTCGAAGGGCGCGCTGAACAGCGCCTAAATGGCGCCATCGCGCGCTTCAATCGCTGGCCGTCGGTGCTGCGCATGCTGCTGGTGGTGGGCAGTTGTTTGCTCGGTGGCTTGCTGCTGCTGGCCATTATCTGCGCGCCGCTGGACCTCTTCACCCAATGCCTGTTTGCCGCCATCTGCTTCGCGGCGGTGCTGGTACTGCGCAAGATCCCCGGACGCCTGGCGATCCTCGCGCTGGTGGTGCTGTCGCTCGTGGCGTCGTTGCGCTACATGTTCTGGCGGCTCACCTCCACCCTGGGTTTTGAAACCTGGGTCGACATGTTCTTCGGCTACGGCCTGGTCGCCGCCGAGTTCTATGCCTTGGTCGTGCTGATCTTCGGCTACGTGCAAACCGCCTGGCCGCTGCGTCGCACGCCGGTGTGGCTCAAGACCGAGCCGGAAGAATGGCCGACGGTGGACGTGTTCATCCCCACCTATAACGAAGCGCTGAGCATCGTGAAGCTGACCATCTTCGCCGCCCAGGCGATGGACTGGCCCAAGGACAAGCTGCGCGTCCACGTGCTCGATGACGGTCGCCGTGACGATTTTCGCGACTTTTGCCGCAAGATCGGCGTGAACTACATCCGCCGTGACAACAACTTGCACGCCAAGGCCGGTAACCTCAATGAAGCGTTGAAGGTCACCGACGGCGAATACGTCGCGCTGTTCGACGCCGACCACGTGCCGACGCGCTCCTTCCTGCAAGTGAGTCTGGGCTGGTTCCTGAAGGACCCGAAGCTGGCGATGCTGCAAACGCCGCACTTCTTCTTCTCGCCGGACCCGTTTGAAAAGAACCTCGACACCTTCCGTGCAGTACCTAACGAAGGCGAGTTGTTCTATGGCCTGGTGCAGGACGGCAACGACCTGTGGAACGCCACGTTCTTCTGCGGTTCGTGTGCGGTGATTCGCCGTAAGCCGCTGCTGGAAATCGGCGGCGTGGCCGTCGAGACCGTCACCGAAGACGCCCACACCGCGCTCAAGCTCAACCGCCTGGGCTACAACACCGCATACCTGGCTATCCCGCAAGCCGCGGGCCTGGCCACGGAAAGTCTGTCGCGCCACATCAACCAGCGCATTCGCTGGGCACGCGGCATGGCGCAGATTTTCCGCACCGATAACCCGCTGCTGGGCAAGGGGCTGAAGTGGGGCCAGCGCATCTGCTACGCCAACGCCATGTTGCACTTCTTTTATGGTTTGCCGCGCCTGGTGTTCCTCACCGCGCCGCTGGCTTACCTGGTGTTCGGCGCAGAGATTTTCCATGCGTCGGCGCTGATGATCGTTGCCTACGTGCTGCCGCACTTGGTGCATTCCAGCTTGACCAACTCGCGGATCCAGGGGCGCTTCCGGCACTCGTTCTGGAACGAGGTGTACGAGACGGTACTGGCCTGGTACATCCTGCCGCCGGTGCTGGTCGCGCTGATCAACCCCAAGGCCGGTGGTTTCAACGTCACCGACAAGGGCGGCATTATCGACAAGCAGTTCTTCGACTGGAAGCTGGCGCGCCCGTATCTGGTGTTGTTGCTGGTCAACCTGGTCGGTATCGGTTTCGGCGTGCACCAGTTGATCTGGGGCGATGCGTCCACCGCGGTGACGGTGGCGATCAACCTGACCTGGACCCTCTACAACCTGATCATCACCAGTGCCGCGGTGGCCGTGGCATCCGAGACACGCCAAGTGCGTTCCGAGCCCCGCGTGAGTGCGAAGTTGCCGGTCAGCGTGATCTGCGCCGACGGTCGCGTACTCGCCGGTATCACCCAGGATTTCTCGCAGAACGGCTTTGGCCTGATCCTCGATGAAGGGCACTCCATCAGCCAGGGCGAACGGGTCCAGTTGGTGCTGTCGCGTAACGGCCAGGACAGTCTGTTCCAGGCGCGGGTTGCGTTCAGCAAGGGCTCGCAGATCGGCGCGCAGTTTGAATCGCTGTCGCTGCGCGAGCAAAGCGAGCTGGTGCGCCTGACCTTTTCCCGCGCCGACACCTGGGCCGCCAGTTGGGGTGCCGGCCAGCCCGACACGCCGCTGGCGGCCCTGCGTGAAGTCGGTGGCATTGGCATTGGCGGCCTGTTCACCCTATGCCGCGCCACACTGCATGAATTGCGAATGGCCTTGCGCCGCACTCCCTCACAACCGCTCGACACGTTGATGGACAAGCCATGACTTCCACATCTTTTTTTGCGCGCTCTCAATCGCGTGCGGCACTCACGTTGCTGATTGCCTCGCTGATGGGCCTGAGCCCGCTGCTGCAGGCCGCCGACAAACCGTCCGCCGTGCCGGTCGCCAATGACGGCTACAGCTTGACTCTCAAGCAACTGGGCCGTCGCGACACCATGAACCTGCAAGGCGTGGAGTCGTCCGACAGCGTCAACTTCGACATCCGTGCCGATCAGGTGGTGACCGGTGCGCAAGTGCTGCTCAACTACAGCTATTCGCCGGCGTTGCTGGCAGACCTGTCGCAGATCAACGTGCTGGTCAACGATGAAGTGGCGGCCAGCATCCCGCTGACCAAAGAGGGCGCGGGCACGGCGCAACAGACCCTGGTGCAGATCCCGCCGCACCTGATCACTGAATTCAACCGCTTGCGGGTGCAGTTCATTGGTCACTACACCATGTCCTGCGAAGACCCGCTGCACAGCAGTCTGTGGGCCAAAATCAGTAACAGCAGTGAGCTGAAATTGCAGGTGTCGCAGATCCAGTTGAAGGACGACCTGTCGGTCTTGCCGCTGCCGTTCTTCGACAAACGTGATGCGCGTCAGGTCAACCTACCGTTCGTGTTTGCCTCGGCCCCGGATAACGCCACGCTGGAAGCGGCGGCCACTTTGTCCTCGTGGTTCGGGGCGCTGGCCAGCTATCGGGGTGCAACATTCCCCACTAGTTACGGGGCGATCCCGACCAAGGGCAACGCCATCGTATTGGTGTTGAGCCCGAGCGCGGTCGACGTCAGCGGTGTAAAAGTAGCGCAAGCCACCGGGCCGACAATCAACCTGATCACAAACCCCAACGACCCGCAGGGCAAGCTGCTGATCGTGTCGGGCCGCGATGGTGCCGAACTCAAGCGCGCCGCCACGGCCGTCGCGCTGGGCAGTCCAGTACTGGCTGGCAGCAGCGTGGTGATCGACAAGCTCGAAAGCCTCGCCCCGCGCCGTCCATACGACGCGCCGAACTGGGTGCCAAGTGATCGTCCGGTGCGCCTGGGTGAACTGGTCGACCTGAAAAAACTCAGCGTCGCGGGCTACAACCCTGGCGCCATCAGCGTCGACTTCCGCCTGCCGCCCGACCTGTTCAACTGGCGTGAAGAAGGCGTGCCGCTGAACCTCAAATACCGCTACACACCGCAACAGGTGTCGACTAATTCGTCGCTGCTGGTTGGCCTGGATGACCAGTTCATGAAGTCCATGCCGCTGCCGTCGATCACCAGCCTGGCGGACGGAAAAACCCTGCTGAGCATGATGCAGAAAGACAACACGCTGCCGCGCGAAGCCAAGGTACTGCTGCCGATCAGCTCGGCGTCGCCGATGTCCAAACTGCAACTGCGCTTCATGTACGACTACATCAAGGAAGGCGAATGCCGCGACATCATCGTCGATAACATGCGCGGCACCATCGACCCGGATTCGAGCCTGGACATCACCGGCTACCAGCACTTCATTGCCATGCCTAACCTGGGCGTGTTCAACGATGCCGGCTTCCCGTTCACGCGCCTGGCAGACCTTTCCGAGTCGGCGGTGGTGTTGCCGGATACCTTTGGCACCGATGAGCTGAGTGCTTATCTGACCATCCTCGGCCGCTTCGGCGAGTCCACCGGCTACCCGGCCACCGCGGTCAAAGTGGTGCAGGCCAAAGACGTACAGAGCGTTGCCGACAAAGACCTGCTGGTGATCGCCACCGGCGCTGACCAACCGTTGTTCAAGCAATGGCAGCAATACCTGCCGGCCAACGTCGACGGGGCGCAACAGCACTTCAAATTGTCTGACCTGCCGCGCTACGTGAGCAATTGGGTCAGCCCCGACGCCGAGGCCAACAAGCACGCTGCCAACGCCGCGATCAGCTTCAACAGCTTGAGCACCAGCACCTGGTTTGCCGGTTTCGAGTCGCCGCTCAAGGCCGGGCGCAGTGTGGTGCTGATCTCCAGCACCAAGCCTGAAGGCTTGCAGGCCGCGACGGCGGTGTTGATCGGCGGTGACCAATACAAAGAGACGATCCAGGGCAGCCTCGCAGTGGTGCAGGGCACACAAGTCAGTTCGCTGGTGGCTGACCAGCAGTATTACGTCGGCAAGCTGGGGCTGTTCAAGCAGGTGCAATGGCAGCTGTCGCAGAACCTGGGCTGGATGCTGCTGTTCACCTTCCTCGGCCTGGCGATCGTGACCTGCCTGATTTACCTGTCCCTGCGTGCGCGTGCAAAACGGCGGCTGGCATGATGCGCAAAGCCGGTTGGGTTGCGTTGGGCGCTGCGCTCTTCGCCGGTGCAGCCCAGGCGCAAACGTGCGATGCGCAGTGGCCGCTTTGGCACAATTACGCGACGCGCTTTGTGCAGGATGACGGGCGGGTGTTGAACTCGTCCCTGAACCCCAGCGAAAGCAATTCCGAAGGGCAGTCGTATGCCATGTTCTTTGCCCTGGTGGGCAACGACCGCGCACGTTTCGAGAAGCTCTGGGCGTGGACCAAGGCCAACATGGCGGGCGGCGACATCAGCCGCACGCTGCCGGCCTGGTTGTGGGGTAAGAACAAGGACGGCGAGTGGGGCGTGATCGACGCCAACTCCGCCAGCGATGCCGACCTGTGGATCGCCTACGCGCTGCTTGAAGCGGCGCGGGTGTGGAATGTGCCGCAGTACCGCGCGGATGCGCAATTGATGTTGGCCAATGTCGAAAAGACCTTGATCGTGCGGGTGCCCGGCCTGGGCAAAATGCTGCTGCCGGGGCCGGTGGGCTACAGCTACCCGGAAGGTTTGTGGCGCTTCAACCCTAGTTATCAAGTACTGGCGCAGTTGCGACGTTTCCACAAGGAACGTCCCAATGGCGGTTGGAACGAGGTGGCCGAGAGCAACGCCAAAATGCTCGCCGACCCCAAGGGCAGCCCCCACGGCATCGCCGCCAACTGGGTGGGCTACCGCGCCACCAGCGCGAATGCCGGCATGTTTGTGGTCGACCCGTATTCCGATGACCTGGGCAGCTACGACGCCATTCGCACCTACCTGTGGGCCGGCATGACCGCCAAGAGCGACCCGCTGGCAGCACCGATGCTCAAGGCGTTGGGCGGTTTTTCGCGGGCGACGGCGGCATCTCCCAGTGGCTTGCCACCGGAGAAGATCCACGTGCTCAGCGGTGTTGCCGAAAAGAACAACGGCTTTTCGCCGCTGGGGTTCTCGGCCTCCGCCCTGGTGTTCTTCCAGGCACGTGGCGAAACCGCGCTGATGCAACTGCAAAAAAACAAGCTGGATGAGGTGCTGGGCAAGGCCCTGGCCGCATCGGCGCCCGACAGCGCGCAGCCGGTGTATTACGACTACATGCTCAGCCTGTTCAGCCAAGGCTTTACCGATCAAAAGTACCGTTTCGAACAGGACGGTACGGTCAAATTATTCTGGGAGGCCGCATGCGCCGCCACACGCTAGCCCTCGCGATATTGGCCACCCTGGCGTCCAGCGCCAGCTTCGCCGCGCCCACCGACCCCCAAGCCGTGCTGATCGAGCAGGGTTACTACTGGCAGTCCAAGAAAAACCCGGAACGCGCCCTGGAAACCTGGCAAAAATTGCTCGGCCTGAGCCCCGAGCAACCGGATGCGTTGTACGGTATCGGCCTGATCCAGGTGCAACAGCAGCACCCGGAAGAAGCGCAAAAATACCTGGCCCGCTTGCGTGCGATCTCGCCATTGCCACGCCAGGCGTTGCAGCTCGAACAAGACATCGCCGTCAATACGCCGACTAACGCCAAGTTGCTGGAACAGGCCCGTGAGTTGGGCGAGCCGGTAGAAGAGCGCGAACAGGCGGTGGCGCTGTACCGCCAGATTTTCCAGGGGCGCCAGCCGCAGGGCCTGATCGCCCGTGAGTATTACAACGCCCTGGCGTTTACGCCCAAGGGCACGGCCGAAGGCATCGCCGGCCTGCAACGCGTAACGCGTGAGCGGCCGGATGATTCGATCGCTGCGCTGTTCCTCGCTCGACACCTGGCGCGTAACCCGAGCACCCGTGTCGACGGTATCCGCGCCATGGCGCGCCTGGCACCCAACAACGAAGTTGGCGGCGCCGCTGACGAAGGCTGGCGTTTTGCGCTGGTATGGCTCGGTGCACCTAACCGTGAGCAAGTGCCATTGTTTCAGGAGTTCCTGGCCAAGCACCCGGACGACAGCGAAATCCGGGCGTTGATGAATAAGGGCATCTCGCAGGGCAAAGGTGATGGCGGCTGGCAGCGCGATCCCAAGCTGGTCAAGGCTTTCAAGGCGCTTGACGATGGCGACCTGAAAACCGCCGAGCCGCTGCTGGCAGCGCGTTTGGCAGAAAAACCCAACGATGTCGACGCCCTCGGCGGCATGGGCGTGTTGCGTCAACAGCAGCAGCGCTTCAGCGACGCCGAAGGCTACCTGGTCCAGGCCACGCGCCTGCCCGGCGGCGCCGCTTGGCAAAAGGCCCTGAATGACGTGCGTTACTGGAGCCTGCTGAGCCAGGCCCGGGATGCGCAGACGGCCGGCCGTTCGAGCCAGGCGCGTGACCTGGCGTCTCAGGCCGAGCGCCTGAATCCTGGCCGGTCCGACGCCACCGTGGCGCTGGCCGGTTTCCAGGCCCAGGACAATCAATTCGACGCTTCTGAAGCCAGCTACCGCAAAGTGCTGGCGCGCAAGCCTGGCGACCCGGACGCCTTGAATGGCTTGATCGGTGTGCTGTCGCAGTCCGGTCGCCCAGACGAAGCCTTGAAACTGATCGACTCGCTGTCACCGGCCGATCGCAGCACATTTTCTTCGAACGTGAAGATCAAGGCCCTGCGAGCTACCCAGATGGGCAAGCTGGCGGATCAGCGCGGTGATTTGAAAGGCGCGCAAGCGGCTTATCAACAAGCCATCGACGCCGACCCGGAAAACCCCTGGACACGGTTCGCCCTGGCACGGGTTTACCTGCGCGACGGGCAGATTCGCAACGCCCGGGCCTTGATCGACGGCTTGCTCAAAAGCCAACCCAATCAGCCGGATGCGCTGTATACCAGCACGTTGCTGTCGGTGGAGCTGGATGAGTGGAAAGCCGCGGATGCCACGCTGTCGCGCATTCCTGCCGGTCAACGCACGGCGGATATGAATGAGTTGGCGAGCGACATCGCGCTGCACAAGCAGACCGAAATCGCGATTGAAAGCGCTCGCCGTGGTCAGCGTCCCGAGGCTTTGGCACTGTTGGGTCGCAGCGCGACGCTGGCGGGTAAAAAGCCTGAGCGCCTGGCGGTGCTGGCCTCTGCGTATGTGGACGTGGGCGCGCCGCAAGAGGGCTTGCAGATCATGCAGGGCGTGCTGGATAAAACGCCGAACCCCACGCCCGACCAGAAGCTGCTCTACGCCGGCGTGCTGCTCAAGGCCAACCACTACACCGAAGCCGGTGACATCCTGCGCGACATGCAGGGCCAGCCACTGAGTGACGCTGGGCGCCAGCGCTACGAAGACCTGATTTTCCAGTATCGGGTCAAGCAAGCCGATGCACTGCGTGAGAAAAACGACTTGGTGGCGGCTTACGACATGCTCTCGCCGGCCCTGGTGCAACGCCCCCACGACACCTCGGCCATTGCGGTGCTGGCGCGCATGTATGCCGACGGCGGCGACGGCAAGAAAGCCATGGCGCTTTACGAGCCGCTCGTGCAGCAAAACCCCAACAGCGCACGCCTGCAATTGGGCCTGGCCGGTATCGCCTTGAAGGGCGGCAACCGTAGCCTGGCAGAGTCGGCTACCGACAAGGCGCTGAGGCTGGACCCAACCAATGCCGAGACGCTGACCGCCGCCGGGCAGATCTATCAGGGGCTGGGCCGTAATGCTGAAGCAGCCGAATTGCTGCGTCGCGCACTGGCTATTGAAAACACCCAGCGCACCCAGGCGCGTTCGGCCTTGGCCGACGCCCAGGGCGTGGCCTATAACCCGTTTGTCGGCCTGCCCGGCCAGCGGCGCCAGATCACCGACCTGGCTGTCGATCGCGGTGCGGTTCCACCGCCGATTGACGCGCCGGCCAATGTGATGCCGGCGCCGGTTTCGGGCTCCGGGAATACCGTGGCAGCTGCCGGCTTTGCGCCCTCCAACAAGCTGAGCGATCCGTTTGTGCCGCCAACGCGCATTGCCGCGCTGGACAACCCGACCTTGAGCCCGGCGCGCCTCGCGCTTGATGGCCTGCTGCGTGATCGCAGTGGTTACCTGGTGCAAGGGTTGAGCGTGCGCAGTAACAATGGTGAAAGCGGCTTGAGCCGAATCACCGACGTTGAGACGCCATTTGAAGCGCGCATGCCGGTGGGTGATTACAACGTGGCATTGCGTGCAACGCCGGTGAGTTTGAGTTCGGGTTCGGTCAAGGCTATTTCGGCTGCGCGTTTTGGTGCGGGTGCCGGTACGGATGGTTCCCAGAGAGAAAACGGCGTCGGTCTGGCGGTTGCTGTGGAAGATCCGGCGCAGGGCGTCAAGGCCGATATCGGCGTCAGCCCGTTGGGCTTTACCTACAGCACTGTGGTCGGTGGCGTGAGTGTGAATCGACCGTTCACCGAAGGCGGCAACCTGCGCTATGGCGTGAATGTCTCGCGGCGCCCGGTCACCGATAGCGTGACCTCGTTTGCTGGTTCTGAAACCACAACCTCCGCCGGGGAGCGCAAGAAGTGGGGCGGCGTCACCGCCAACGGCGGGCGCGGCGAGCTGAGCTACGATAACCAGGAAGTGGGCGCCTACGGCTACGCGTCGTTGCACCAGTTGCTCGGTAACAACGTTGAAGACAACACCCGTATGGAGTTGGGCAGCGGCGTCTACTGGTACTTGCGCAATACGCCGACCGACACCCTCACCTTGGGCGTCAGCGGCATGGCCATGGGCTTCAAGGACAACCAGGGTTTCTACACCTATGGCAATGGCGGCTACTTCAGCCCGCAACGTTTCTTCTCGCTGGCCGTGCCGGTTCGCTGGGCACAGAGCTTCGACCGCTTCAGCTACGAGTTGAAAAGTTCGGTGGGCGTGCAGCATATCGCGCAAGATGGCGCCGATTACTTTCCTACGGACAGCACGCTTCAAGGCAATGCAGCCACCAAAAAATACGACAGCAGCAGCAAGACCGGCATCGGCTACAGCCTCAACGCAGCCGCCGAATACCGTCTTACTTCACGCTTTTATCTGGGTGGCGAAGTCGGTGTCGACAACGCCCAGGATTACCGCCAGTACGTCGGCAACGCCTACTTGCGCTACCTGTTCGAAGACCTGAGCGGGCCAATGCCTTTGCCGGTCAGCCCGTACCGTTCCCCTTATTCGAATTGATTGATAGGAGTCATCCATGCCTGTTTCTGCAATTGCCGGCCTGACCCTGCTGGTACTCGGCGAAAGCCACTTGAGCTTCCCCGACCATTTGCTGGACCCGTTGCAAGCCAACCTCACGGCGCAGGGCGCCAAGGTGCACACCATCGGCGCCTGCGGTGCCGGCGCGGCCGACTGGATCGTGCCGAAGAAAGTCGACTGCGGCGCCGAGAACCTGCCCGGCGGCAAGCCCGAAGTGTTCGGCAAGAACGCTATGAGCACTACACCGGTCAAGGACTTGATCGCCAAGGACAAGCCGGACCTCGTCGTGATCATCATCGGCGACACCATGGCCTCCTACCCGGACCCGCAATTCCCGAAAGTCTGGGCCTGGAAGAGCGTGACCTCCCTGACCAAGGCCATCAGCGAAACCGGCACCAAATGCGTGTGGGTCGGCCCGGCCTGGGGCAAGGTCGGCAGCATGTACAAGAAGGATGACGCGCGCACCAAGCTGATGTCGCAATTCCTCGCGACCAACGTCGCGCCGTGCACCTATATAGATTCGCTGACCTTCTCCAAGCCAGGCCAATGGATCACCACCGACGGCCAGCACTTCACCATCGACGGCTACCAGAAGTGGGCCAAGGCCATCGGCGGCGCGCTGTCTGCGTTGCCGGCGGACGCCGTGAAGGGAGCCAAGTGATGACGCGCATCACCCTGGGCCTGGCGACCTTGCTCGCCAGCGTCAGCGCCTGGAGCGCCGACATTCCGTTGTACCCCACCGGGCCGGAAAAGGACTCGGCCTTCCTGCGGTTTGCCAACGGCACGGCCAGCGAATTGAAGCTGGTTGCTGAAGGCTCCAAAGCCAGCCTGGTATTGGCTGGCGACAAGCTGGTTTCCGATTACCTGCCGGTGTCCGGCGGCAGCGCGCCGATCAAGGGCGTGTTGAGCCAGGGCGGCCAGACTGCTGACCTGTCCGTCACCGTAGCCCCGGGCGAATTCGCCACGGTGGTAGCGGTAGCCGATGCCAAGGGCGGTATTCGCCAAGTGGTGATCCATGAACAACCGGACGACTTCAACGCACTGAAAGCCTCGCTGGCCTTCGTCAACGCCGACGCCGCGTGCGTCGACGCCAGCCTGGAAGCCGTTGCACAAAAGGCCGAGCTGTTCAAAAAGGTCGCCGAAGGTTCCGTGCAGCGCCGCATGATCAACCCGGTGGAGCTGTCGGTACAGCTCAAGTGCGCCGGTGCACCCGTCGGCCAGCCGTTGAGCTTCAGCCTCAAGGCGGGCGAGCGCTACAGCGTGTTGGCCTTGCCCTCCGCAACGGGCTCCCGGCTGTTGTTCGCGCCTGATTCGCTCGCTAACTGATCGGGCCCGACACCACCATGGTCTTTGCCTCACTCGAATTCCTCACGCTGTTCCTGCCGGCCTTCCTGTTGATTTATGCCCTGGCTCGCCCGAGCTGGCGCAACGTCATCCTGTTGATCGGCAGCTGGTTGTTCTACGGCTGGTTGAGCCCGTTGTTCCTGTTCCTGCACATGGTCTTGACCGTGGTGGCATGGGTCGGCGGCCTGCTGGTGGACCGCTCCCGTGAGGACGGCAAAGGCCGGGTGCGCCTGTTGATTGCGTTGATCGTGTTCAACACGGCAGTGCTGTGTTGGTACAAGTACGCCAACATCGTCGCCGGCACCGTGAGCGAGGTGATCACCTGGTACGGTGCGATGCCGCTGGACTGGCAGCGCGTGGCCTTGCCGGCCGGCTTGTCGTTTATCGTGCTGCAGGCGATTTCCTACCTGGTGGATGTGCACCGGCATACGGTGCCGGTGGAGCGCAGCTTCATCAACTACGCCACTTATATCTCGATGTTCGGCCACTCGATTGCGGGCCCGATCATCCGCTACGACTGGGTCCGCCGTGAGCTGAACCAGCGATATTTCAACTGGCCGAATTTTGCCCTGGGCGCACGGCGCTTCATGATCGGCATGGGCATGAAAGTGCTGGTGGCCGATACCTTGTCGCCGCTGGTGGACATTGCCTTCCACCTGGAAAACCCAAGCCTGGTGGACGCCTGGATCGGTTGCCTGGCGTACTCGCTGCAACTGTTCTTCGACTTCGCCGGCTACAGCGCCATGGCCATCGGCCTGGGCCTTATGCTGGGTTTCCACTTCCCGGAAAACTTCAACCGGCCGTACCTGGCCAGCAGCATCCAGGACTTTTGGCGTCGTTGGCACTTGTCGTTGTCCAGTTGGTTGCGCGACTACCTGTACATCGCCCTCGGCGGTAACCGTGATGGCGTATGGCGCACCTATCGCAACCTGTTCCTGACCATGGCGATTGCCGGGCTGTGGCACGGCGGTGACAGCTGGAACTATCTGCTGTGGGGTTCGGCCCACGGTGTGGCGTTGTGCGTTGACCGCGCCTGGTCGCGTTCGAGCCTGCCAAGCATTCCGCCAGTGTTGTCGCACATTCTGACGCTGCTGTTTGTGTGCCTGGCGTGGACCTTGTTCCGGGCGCCGGACTTTCATTCGGCACTGACCATGTACGCCGGCCAGTTCGGCCTGCACGGCATGGCCCTGGGTGACGCAATGGCCGTGGCCATGCGCCCGGCCCATGGCATGGCGGCCCTGCTGGGCCTGGTGTGCATCATCGCGCCGATCTGGCAGGTGCGTTGCGAGCAGCGTTTCGGCACCCAGCCGTGGTTTGTGGTGGCGGCCTCGCTGTGGCCGGTGGCCGGATTTGTGTTGTCGTTCGCGCTGATTGCCAGCCGCGACGCCGTACCGTTTCTGTACTTTCAGTTCTGAGGACGCCCGACCATGCCCGCTCCTACCGCGCCGACGCCTCCGAGCGACCTGGCCGTTCGCACCAGCCCCCTGGCGGCCTGGGTGCTGGTGCCCTTTCTGGCGGCGGGGCTGTTGTCCTGTGCCTGGCTGATGGTGAAGGGCCCGATCAGCTATGTGCCGGCCAAAGTCGACAGCGACATGCTGCTGCACGGCGACCTGACCCACCGTTTCGCCAAGGAACTGGCCAAGGCGCCGATGGCGATCCAGGCCGCCAACCTGGAGCGTGGCACCAGTTGGCTGGCGTTCGGCGATACTGGCCCACGCGTGCGCCAGGGTTGCCCGGGCTGGCTGTTTATCAGCGATGAGCTGCGGATCAACCGCCATGCCGAGGCCAATGCCCAAGCCAAGGCTCAGGCCGTGATCGACCTGCAAAAACAGCTGGGTCAGAAAGGTATCGAGCTGCAAGTGGTGGTGGTGCCGGACAAGAGTCGCATCGCCGCCGCGCAGCGCTGTGGGCTGTACCGCCCGGCGGTGCTCGACAACCGCATCCAGAATTGGACCGCCGTATTGCAGGCCGCCGGCGTACCCGCGCTGGACCTGACCGACACGCTCAAACCCCTCGGCGCGCAAGCGTACCTGCGCACCGACACGCACTGGAGTGAAACCGGCTCTAACGCTGGGGCCAAGGCCCTGGCTCAACGCATCCGGCAGCGTGGCATCCAGGCCACGCCCGAGCAGGCTTTCGAGATTACCCAGGCGCCGCTCGCCGTGCGCCCGGGTGACCTGGTACGCCTGGCCGGCCTTGACTGGCTGCCGCCAAAATTGCAGCCGCCAGGCGAGTCCGTCGCGGCCAGCACTGCCCATGAAACCGGCGCGGCGACCAGCAATGCCGATGACCTGTTCGGCGACGCCGGCCTGCCCAATGTGGCGCTGATCGGCACCTCGTTCTCGCGCAATTCGAACTTTGTAGGCTTCCTGCAACAAGCCCTGAACGCGCCGGTAGGCAATTTCAGCAAGGACGGTGGTGAGTTTTCTGGCGCGGCCAAAGCTTACTTCGACAGCCCTGCCTTCAAGCAAACCCCACCCAAGTTATTGATTTGGGAGATTCCTGAGCGGGATCTGCAAACGCCGTACGATTCGATCACGATTAGCCAGTAATTTGACGATTTGCCGCTTGTCTAAAAAATAGTCAGCTACTTCATCAAAATAATGACACATTGCCTGCTCTGTCACAGAATGCGGCAACAACAGACGCCTATAAAAAGACTTGCGGCGAGCCTTCTCCTCGCCGACCCTCCACGTCTTTAAGCTGCGTCGTGTGGGAGTTCAGGCAATGAGCTTTACTGATCAGCTTTTTGAATTATTCGGCAAGAACGTGACGCGTGATGCTCAAGGGCTGAATGCGCGGCTGCACTTTTTCGGCAGCATTCCCGTGGATGACGGCACCCCGTTCCCGCCCCAAACCCCTAGCGCCAACGAACAGTGCGAACCGGTGGATGTGGCCGCGCCGCGGCCCAAAGTGGTGGCGCTGGTGTCGGTCAATGGGGGAGTGGGCCGCAGCACCCTGGTCACGGCGTTGAGCAGCGGTTTGCAGCGCCATGGCGAATCGGTGGTGGCGGTGGAGCTGGACCCGCAGAACGCCCTGCGGCATCACTTCGGCGTAGGCCCGGATGTGCCTGGCATCGGCCGCACCAGCCTGCAAAATGCGCAATGGCGGCAGATCCAGCAACCCGGGTTCGCCGGCTGCCAGGTGATCACCTTTGGCGACACCGACACCCGGCAGCAGGCACACCTGCAGCGCTGGCTGCAGCATCAGCCGGATTGGCTGGCGCAACGCCTGAACGGCCTGGGCCTTAGCGCGCGCCACACGGTGATCATCGACACCCCCGCCGGTAATAACGTGTATTTCCACCAGGCTCTGAGCGTGGCCGATGTGGTGCTGGTGGTCGCCCAGGCCGACGCTGCGTCCCTCGGCACGCTGGACCAACTCGACGTGCTATTGGCGCCGTACCTTGAGGGCGAGCAGCCTCCGCGTGTGCATTTTGTGATCAACCAATTAAACGAGGGCAATGCCTTCAACCTGGATATGGCCGAGGCGTTCAAGCAGCGCCTGGGAAGCGCCCCGCTGGAGGTGCACTGCGACATGGCGATCAGCGAAGCGCTGGCCTTCGGCACCGACCCGCTGGACAGTCAGGCGATGCGGCTGGCGGCCGACGATATCAACGACCTGTGCCGGTTGTTGAAGGCGCCCAAAAGGCTCTCTTAAAGCGCGGTTTATACGCTTAACGCCAGATGCTTATGCACAATCGGTTGGAGGGAGGTGTCACCAAACGGCCATTTTGTGGAGCGGTTCTCATCACCACGCAACTGCTTGTTTTACGTGCGTTTTATTTTATGAACAAAAAATGACCAGGGCCGCTTTCGGCCTGTAACGCAGATGGCTACAGGGCTTGTAAAGAATTCATCAACAGAGTTATCCACAGGCTGCGCTGCGACAATTTTGCCCTTTAATCGCGCTCGGCAAGCACCATCAAGTTGCGCGGGGTCAATGCAGGTTCGCAGAAGCTGCCTACCTCGACCTTGTAGCCATTACCGGCCAAAAATAATGCCCGATCCAGTACCAGCCATAACTCCAACGGGCGCCGAAACAGCCCACGCACCAATTCCAGGTTTCTGACCTCGGCCAAACGCCGCCAGCCATGCGCTTCCAGCGCCGACCAATCCTGTTCACCTGTGGATAAGCCCTTGCGGCGCGCCAGCTCCCGGCAGTAGTCGGCAAATGGTTGGTCCAGCCAACCGGCAGGCAGGGAGGGCGTGGGCAGGTACTCGTCGCGGCCGCGCAACTGGCGTTGCAACTGATCGAACCCCAGGCGCCGGGCCATGGACGTGTCGCGTTGCAGGCGTACGCGTTTGCCGGCGGTCACGGTTTCGCTCAACGGCAGGCCGAGGTCCTCCACCGATAACTGCAAGCCTGAGGTCCGGCCTTGGCGCGACAGTGCCTGGTAGGTCTGCGCGTTAATCCGGTTGTAGCAGCAGGGCGCCAGCGCCAGCTGTTTGCAGCCGGCGGCACTGGCCAGTTGCAGCAGGCGAACATGCAGGTCGCCGCAGGCATGCAGGGCCACGGGCGTGTGTTCAGGGCTGATCGCCAAGGCTGCCATCACGTTTTGCAGGCGATGGGTGGCGGGCAGGTGGTGATGGTCGCTGAGAGCCTGGCCGGCAGTGATCAGCGCCGGGTCGTATTCCAGGCAGGTCAGCTGTTGCCCGGTTTGCAGCAGGCGACGTCCGAGGTGGCCCTTGCCGGCGCACCAGTCCAGCCAATGTGTGGCGGTTTGCGCAAATGGCAGCGCGGCGCCGAAGGCTTCGATTTGCTGCCATTTGCGCCCGGGCACGTCGACATTCAGGCGATGGCGAGCGGGTTGCAGTGGCTGCGAGGGTAACTTATCCACAGCACTGAGGTGCAGAGCCTGCGCTGCCAGCTGTGGAAAAGGTGCAGGTGCCGGTAGTTCATGGGGATGGTTGTGACTGGTTTCGGCATCGGCCAGCGACAGTTGGCGCAGCCAGTGGGCGAGTTCCGGGTGCTCGGTTTCCCAGGGTAACTGGCGATGCGTAAAGGGCCGTGGTCGCCACAGCCCTTGGTGCTCGATCAGAAACGCATCCAGCGCCTCAAAGTGTGCTTCAACGTCCCTGGCAGGCATCGACGCGCAGCCAACGTTCCAGCAGTTTGAAGCCGCGTACCAGGATGTAGGCCATCAACAGGTAGAACAGCCCGGCGGCGAAGAAAATTTCAACCGGCAAGTAGGTGCGGGCAATGATGGTGCGCGCCATGCCGGTCAGTTCCAGCAACGTCACGGTGCTGGCCAGTGCGCTGGCCTTGAGCATCAGGATTACTTCGTTGCTGTAGGCAGGCAGACCGATGCGCGAGGCACGGGGCAGGATGATGTAGAACAGCGTCTTGGGCTTGGACATACCCAGGGCGCGTGCCGCTTCAATCTCACCGGGTGGGATCGCCTGGATCGCACCGCGAAGAATCTCGGCGATATAGGCCGCAGTGTGCAGGGTCATGGTGGCCGTGGCACACCAGAATGGGTCGCGCAGGTACGGCCACATGAAACTCTCACGTATAGCGTCGAACTGCGCCAGGCCGTAATAGACCAGGAACAACTGCACCAGCAGCGGCGTGCCACGGAAGAAGAAAATGTAGGCGTAGGGCAGGGCGCTCACGTACCAGCGGCGCGAGGAGCGGGCGATCCCCAAGGGGATCGCCAGCAGCAGCCCGGCGATCACGGCGATGGCCACCAGCTCTAGGGTCAGGGTCGCGCCCTGGGCCAGTTTTGGCAGCCATTTGATGATCACGGCCCAGTTCAGGCCCAGGTCGAAATGCGCCAGCCAGCTGTAGTCGCCGCTCATTGGGTGCTCCTTGCAAAGCCGCGGGCGGCGCGTTTTTCCAGGAAGTGCATGCCCGTCATGGCGAGCACAGTGAGGCCCAGGTACATGAATGCCGCGACCATGAAGAAGGTGAACGGCTGCTTGGTGACCGTCACGCCGATCTGCGCGTGGCGCATGATTTCTTCCAGGCCGATGACTGACACCAGCGCCGTGTCCTTCATCAGGATCATGAACAGGTTGCCCAGGCCCGGCAGGGCGATGCGCCACATCTGCGGCATGATCAAGCGGGTGAAGATCCGAAATTTCGACAGCCCCAGCGCCACACCGGCTTCGCGGTGGCCTTTGGGAATGGCGAGGATCGCGCCACGGAACACTTCCGTGGCGTAGGCGCCAAAGCACAGGCCCAGGGCGATTACCCCGGCGGCAAAGGCGCTAAGAGAAAGGTCGGGGATACCAAAGAGTTCGCCCAGGGCACGCATCAGGTTGACCGTGCCGAAATAAATCAACAGGACCCACAGCAGCTCGGGAATACCGCGAACGATGGTCGAGTAAGCACCGCCCAGCCATTGCGCCGGCTTGTACGGGGACGTCTTGGCCAAAGCACCGGCCAGGCCGAGTACCAGCCCCAGGCACAGGGCCGTGAGCGCCAGTTTGACGGTCATCAGCGCACCGGCGGCAAGCGCCGGGCCGAATCCGTAGAGATCAAAATTCATGGTGTTTTCATATCGCGGCAGGCATTGCACAAAGCCGACGCACTCAGGCGAGCGCGCCGGTCAGGCCCTTCAGATCATTCGATGCTGAACGGGAAGTACTTGTCGTTGATCTTCTTGTAGGTGCCGTCTGCCTTGATCTCTGCCAGGGCTTTGTTCAGGCGCTCGCGCAGTGGGTCACCCTTGCGCACGGCGATACCGATCTTGTCGCTTTCTACAACCGGGTCGCCCTTGAACTCGTAAGCTTTGCCGGCTTCACTTTTTAGCCATTCGTACTGCACGTACTTATCGGCGAGGATTGCATCAACACGACCTGACGTCAGGTCAAGGTAAGCATTTTCCTGAGTGTCGTAGAGCGTGATTTTTACGTCGCTCCCAAGCTCATCCTCCAACCAGGTGCCCGCCAGAGTTGCACGCTGGGCGCCGTAAACTTTTTCATCCCCGTTAGGCTTTTTCGCTGTGAGATAAGCCTTGTCAGTTTTGAAGTCTGCGGTGGCTTTTGGCGCGATGAACTGCAGCTTGTTGGAGTAGTACGGGTCGGTGAAGTCGACGGCCTGTTTGCGCTCATCGGTGATCGACAGCGAGGACACCAGGAAGTCGAACTTCTTGGCGTTCAGAGCCGGGATGATGCCGTCCCAGTCCGAGACATACACTTCGCACTTCTCGACTTTCATCTTGGCGCACAGGGCGTCGCCGATGTCTTTGTCGAAGCCGACGACGTTGCTGCTGGCGTCTTTACTGTTGAAGGGCGGGTAGGCCGCTTCGATCCCCATTGTCAAGGTTTCTGCCATGGCCGTGGCGCTGAACGCCATCGAGACGGCCGCAGCCAGAAGGAATTTTTTATAGTTCTGCATGCATGTTGCTCCGTTAGCGGTTGCTCGACATGAATTGTTTGCAGCGCGCCGAAAGCGGGTTTTCAAACACCTGCTGTGGCGATCCTTGCTCTTCGATCAGGCCCTGGTGCAGGAACACCACTTCGCTGGACACCTGACGGGCGAAGCCCATTTCATGAGTGACCAGCAGCATGGTGCGGCCTTCTTCGGCCAGTGCGCGGATCACATTAAGTACTTCCTGAACCATTTCCGGGTCAAGCGCGGAAGTGGGTTCGTCGAACAGGATGACTTTGGGCTGCATCGCCAGCGTGCGCGCAATGGCTGCTCGTTGCTGTTGGCCGCCGGACAATTGCGCCGGGTAGGCGTGGCGCTTGTCGCTGATACCGACCTTGGCCAGCAGGGCTTCGGCCACTTCTATGGCCTCGGCCTTGCTCTGGCCGAGCACACGGCGGGGCGGCTCGATGATGTTGTCTAGGATGCTCATGTGCGGCCACAGGTTAAAGTTTTGAAACACAAAACCGATTTCGCTGCGCAGGCGATTGATCTGCTTGCCATCGGCGGCCATCAGCTCGCCGTTTTTCGCAGCCTTGAGCTTCAGCTCTTCACCGGCGACCAGGATCTGCCCCTGGTGCGGGTTTTCCAGCAGATTGATGCAACGCAGGAACGTGGACTTGCCGGAACCGGAGGAGCCCAGGATCGAGATCACGTCGCCGTCGCGAGCGGTCAGCGAGATACCTTTGAGTACCTCCAGCTCACCATAGCGTTTATGCAAGTTGCGGATTTCAAGCGCGGGCGTGGCCTCGGCCATGTGCGGTCCTCATTGTGTTCGTTGCGTTCGACGCTGTTGGGCCGCCTTCCTGGCGAGGCGCCAAGCTAGCATAGCGTCCTGATGGCAGCCAACAGCGCGGCCGGCGGTAAACAGGCGGTGTGCGACAGGGTGTCGCATCGGCGCAGCAGCGTGTCGCGCCATCAACAACCGAACAACCGTTTGAACCCGAAAAACCGCAGGCTTCGCGTAAAAAAGGGCGCGATGGTGCCAGCTTTGACCGGGGGTTGGAAGGGTTAACCGGGCAAACGGTGCATATCAGCCCTTTTATGGGGCGTCACGTACTTTTTGTGTGTGTTTTTGGTGCGCTGGTTCGTCTTTAAAGTGGGTCGCACGGTAACGCTATAGCGGAATGCCATTGTTCTCAATGACTTGCGATTGCTGCGGAATTTTCCTACAGCCCGCGCCAATCGCGGCGCTGTAACATTTTGGCGCAAATCTTGCGTAAAAAATAAAGAACGCCCTGTTGGTTTCTTTTCACGAGAAAGATCCCAAGCCGGGCCGACCGTTTTCGCAATTCCTCGTAAAGGTGTGTCAATGAGTAGTACGCAAAGCTCCAATGACCTCGAACAGGGGCTCAAACCGCGGCACGTCACCATGCTGTCGATTGCCGGCGTTATCGGTGCCGGTTTGTTTGTCGGCTCCGGCCACGCGATTGCTGCGGCCGGCCCTGCCGTACTGCTGGCGTATGCCGCGGCGGGTACGCTGGTGGTCCTGGTGATGCGCATGCTGGCCGAAATGGCCGTGGCGTCGCCGGACACGGGTTCGTTCTCCACCTACGCCGACCGTGCGATCGGCCACTGGGCGGGTTTCACCATCGGCTGGCTGTACTGGTGGTTCTGGGTGCTGGTTATTCCCCTGGAAGCCAACGCCGCCGCGACCATCCTGCATGCCTGGTTCCCGGATGTGGCCATCTGGGCCTTTACGCTGATCATCACGTTGCTGCTGACCGCGACCAACCTGTTCAGCGTGAAGAACTACGGTGAATTCGAGTTCTGGTTTGCGCTGATCAAAGTCGTGGCGATTGTGGCCTTTGTGATCCTCGGCCTGGCGGCGATTTTCGGCGTCCTGCCGACCAGCCAGGTCAGCGGTGTTTCGCACCTGTTCGACACCCAAGGCTTCATGCCTAACGGCATGGGCGCCGTATTGGCGGCGATCCTGACCACCATGTTCTCCTTCATGGGCACCGAGATCGTCACCATCGCCGCGGCTGAATCGAAGAACCCTGGCCAGCAAATCACCAAGGCCACCAACTCGGTGATCTGGCGCATTGGTTTGTTCTACCTGCTGTCGATCTTCATCGTGGTGTCCCTGGTGCCATGGAATGATCCGACCCTGGCGGCGGTAGGTTCCTACCAGACCGTGCTGGAGCGCATGGGCATCCCGAATGCCAAGCTGATCGTTGACCTGGTGGTCTTGGTTGCCGTCACCAGCTGCCTGAACTCGGCGCTGTATACCGCCTCGCGCATGCTGTTTTCCCTGGGTCGTCGCGGTGATGCGCCGGCTGTGGCCAAGCGCACCAACAAGAGCGGCACGCCTTACTGGGCGGTGTTACTGTCGACCGGCGCGGCGTTCCTTGCGGTGTTCGCCAACTACGTGGCCCCGGCGGCGGTGTTCGAGTTCCTGCTGGCCAGCTCCGGCGCCATCGCGTTGCTGGTGTACCTGGTGATCGCAGTGTCGCAACTGCGCATGCGCCAGAAACGCACGGCGGCGGGCGAGAAGATTGTCTTCAAGATGTGGCTGTTCCCTGGCCTGACCTACGCCGTGATGGTGTTTATCGTCGGTACGCTGACCATCATGCTGTTCCAGGAAGCGCACCGGGTCGAGATCATCGCGACCGGGGTGCTGAGCTTGCTGGTGGTGTCTGCGGGGTTGTTTGTGTCGAGCCGTCGCAAGGCGCAGAGAGCGGGTGCTGCGGTACTTAACTGACGAAGTGCAGTAAAAAATGTGGGAGGGGGCAAGTCGAATCGTCGCACCGCCCCTCCCACATTTGGTTGTGTATCAGTCCTGGGCGTTGACCAGCGCCTGAGACGCTGCCACGTAATCCGCCTGGAACTCCGGCGACTCGATCCACGCCAGTGCGGCGGCTTCATCGTCACTGTCCGTGGACCACTGCCGATATTCGATCAGTGCCGCCAGGATAAAGTCGGTGGCTTCCTCTTCGCCTTCCTGCTCCAGCACCAACGCCAACAGCGGGTGCGCCAGGAACACCGCGCACAGCGCCTGCTGGCTGGTCTCACCGGCCGTGCGCATCTCGACGAACAGCTCGGTCAAGTCCACCGACTCAAGGTCAATGCGGCTGTCATCGCCGGCGAACGCATCCGGCTTGCTCGCGACGGCGCGCTGGGTGCGGTTTTGCTTGGCCTTGGCCTTTGCCCGGTGGGCACGTTTTTGCTGCTTGTTCGGCGAGGCCATAGGCTCACGTCCTTGGGTCAGGATCTGGGTAGGGTATTGAAGCGCAGGTTGCGGGAAATCCCAAGGGGTTCCGTGATGGGGTCCGATTAAGGGTGTGCTCCGTGAGTAACTCCATCTCTGCACGTAGCTCTTCTTCGCTGGGCAGCACCAATTTGTATTTGCTGGCGAATAGTTGTTCGTTGCCTTCCAGTACCGAGTAGCGCACTACCGATGCATCTTTTTGCGAGCACAGAATAATTCCCACCGTAGGCCCATCCTCGGGGCTACATTTCAGGTCGTCATAGATGCGCACGTACATGTCCATCTGGCCGATATCTTGATGGGTGAGTTCTCCGCGCTTTATGTCGAAGATTACGAAGCACTTGAGCAGGTAGTTGTAAAAAACAAGGTCAAGGTAATAGTCCTTGCTCTCGGTGCTGATACGTTGCTGGCGGGCGACGAAGGCGAACCCTTTGCCAAGTTCAAGCAGGAAGTTTTGCAGTTGCTTAATCAGTGCCTGTTCGATGTCGCTTTCCAGAACTGCGCCTGCATTCGGTAAACCAAGAAACTCCAGTAGTACTGGGTCACGAACAAACTCCCTGGGGCTTTGCTTGAGGCTAGCGATCTGGGCATCGGCCTCTGTTTTGACCGAGGTACGATCTTGGCTGGTGAGTAACCGTTCATAGTAGAGGGTGCCAATTTGGCGTTCCAACGCACGAGTCGTCCAGTTTTGGGAGGCGGATTCATTCATGTACCACTGGCGGGCGTCGGCATTGTCTACGCGTAGAAGCGTGCGATAGTGGGTCCAGCTCAATTCGCGACGCACTGCGTCGTATTTTGGAAAAGCCAGAAAAAAGCCGCGCATGTGTCGCAAATTGGTTGCGTCGAATCCTTTTCCGTAATGCGTGGTTAGTTCCTTGGCCAAAGTAGGTAAGAGTTTTTTGCCGTACGTGGCGCGTGCACTTCCCTGTTGTTCAAACTCGAAAATATGTCGGCCGATTTGCCAGCAGGTCAGCACCTGTAGCGTGTCCACGGTACGCAGGGCGTGCTGGCGCGCCGTGCGTATGAGTTCGACCAGGCTGGCGAGCAAAGGGGTGAGCTGCGGGTCACTCGCAGACGGTGCCGGGGGAGTCTTCATGATGTTTTCGCACCTGTCGGGCTGAACAGTTGGCGAATGAGGATCTCAGTTATTACTGTCCACGGCACTCCGGCGGCTAAGTGCAATCTTGTAGGAAATGATAACCGGTTCGCGAGGTAATTTATTTCGTTAGCTGTAGACCTAGGGTGTTAGGCCCCAGTTTTCCTTTTTTAAGCCAGTAAAGTGCAATCGGCCACAACCGGTCCTGATACGCGCTACGAAAAAAAGCGAAATGGCCCACTTGTTTCTCGCCGATATCTTCAGGTGCAATCCGCAGATGGGTGCGCTCGCAGCCGTCGAAATAACCCAGCAAGCGTTCTATTGCCGCCACTGTGCCGAACGGGTCATCGGTGATGCTGATCGCCAGCATTCGGGCTTTTACGCGGCTGAATGGCAAGCCTTCCAGGGCCCGTCCGCTGGGGCGTGTCTCATACCGAGGGGTCGGCGTGCTCCAGTCGCGTACTACGCCTGCCGGCGTATCCTCCAGCCAGCCCAGGCGCTTGCCGGGGAAGTACCCGCACACTGCCGTCACCAGTGGCATCACCACATGCCACTTGGCAAACATCCGCCAGCGCCCGCTTGCCTGGTAATCGCGCCAATAGGCGAACTGTGCGCCCACTGTCACGATCCGCCGGAGCACTGCGCCCGATGCGCCGAGCCCGGCCGCGCAGCCGCCGAAACTGTGACCGACCACATCAATCGGCTGGCCCGGAAACTCGCGCAGTGCGCGCTGCACAATCGCCTCGAAATCCAGCGCGCCCCAATCCGACCATGAGGCGTTGAAGCCTCGCAACGATCCGCTGCGCGACTCGCCGATGCCACGATAGTCATAGGTGATCACGTCCAAGCCATTGGCGAACAGGTAGTCGGCGAAGCGTGAGTAATGGCGGCAGCGTACGGAGGTGGCGGCATTGATGATCACCACCGGGCGTTCGAGGTCGGTGCGCAGGTGGCGCCAGGTGAAGCCGCCGAGGGGGTAGTGGTCGCAGGCGAGTTCGCGGAATGCTTCGGGGGCGTGGCGGGTAGGCAGGTTCATGGGTGTGCTCGGTCCTTGCGCTTTTTGTTGGGCTTGGCAGGGCCCGCACGCTTTTTATAAGAAGCCGAAATTAACAAATTCAGCGCGCCATAGGCGTGAAGATTTTCACGGCGCTCGACCTTATCCCTCTGGATGCTTAGGCTGGCGATCTTTCGATCAGCCTGGGCCGGCCCATGACGCGCGACACCCTTGAACATAACCAGATCCCGATCTACTTCGTCGCCGTGCTGCTGGCCACCGGCTTCGGCCTGCTCGCGCCGTCGCAGGCACATGGTCTCGCTATGTGGGTCACGCCTGCCATTGCGGTGTTGATGTACGCCATGTTCCTGCAAATCCCGTTTCTGGACCTGCGCCAGGGCCTGAGCAACAAGCGTTTCCTGGCGGCGTTGCTGGTGGCTAATTTTATTCTGCTGCCGTTGCTGGTGTGGGCCTTGACCCGTGGCCTGGTTGAGCGCCCGGCGTTGCTGGTGGGGGCGTTGCTGGTGTTGCTGACGCCGTGTATCGACTACGTGGTGGTGTTTACCCATATCGGCAAAGGCGATTCGCGATTGATGCTGGCAGCGACGCCGGTGCTGCTGTTGCTGCAGTTGGCGCTGTTGCCGGTGTACCTGGGGCTGATGCTGGGGGCGCAGTCCGAGGTGGTGGTGGAGGCGGGGCCGTTTGTCGAAGCGTTCCTGGTGTTGATTGTGCTGCCGATGGTCCTGGCGGTGCTGACGACCTCTCTGTCACGACGATCCGGGGTGATCAGTGCCTGGAACGACGCCTGGGCCTGGTTGCCCGTACCGGCGATGGCGCTGGTGCTGTTTGTGGTGATCGGTTCGCAGATTACCTCGGTGGTGCGCGATATCAGCCTGCTGCTGCCGGTACTCCCGGTGTATATCGGCTTCCTGTTGCTGGCCCCGCTGATCGGCGCACTGGCCTCGCGGTTGTTCGCGTTGCCGGCTTTAACGGCCCGGGCGGTGACGTTCAGCGCGTCGACGCGTAATTCACTGGTGGTGCTGCCCCTGGCGCTGGCGTTGCCTGAAGATGTACGGGGGCTGGCCGCGACGGCGGTGATCCTGCAAACCCTGGTCGAGTTGGTGGGGGAATTGATCTACATCCGCCTGATCCCGAGGTGGGTGTGGCCCACAGGTCGGTAAGCTGCGCATTGTTCAGGTTTGTTCAGGCGTTATTCAGGCATGCGTTCGGCACCATGGGCCGGCGCTCCCTACCTGACAGGTCTACCGATGGATCATCGCAACCGTTTTCGCCTGGAGTCCCTGGGCATTTTCCTGCTTGCTCTGCTGTTGTTCACCTTGGGCATCTGGGATCAGCAGCCCCAAGGGTTTGATGGACGCTGGGCGCTGTTCCTGCAAGAAATGTTTCGCCATGGCGCGAGTCTTTTTCCTACCACCTATGGCAAGCCTTACGCGGACTACCCTGGCACTGCGACGTTCTTCAGTTTTGGGTTTGCCCGGTTATTCGGCGCGCCTAACCACCTGGCGAATATCTTGCCCACGGCGCTGGCGTCTGCCGGGGTGGTCGCGCTGATCTACCGGCTGCTGGTGCCCTATGCTCGACATTGGGCGCTGCTCACGGTGTTGCTCACCTTGCTCACCACCCAACTGCTCGAAAAATCGCGCTCGGTGTGCCTGGATCAGATGGTGGCTTTGCTCTGCGTAGGCAGTTTCTACCTGCTGCACAGTGGGGAGCGCCTGGGCTCGCGGCTGCGACAGCTGGCGGTGTTCCCGTTGTTTATCCTGGGCTTTGCGATTCGCGGGCCGCTGGGGTTGATCGAAGTCTGCGGTGTGGTGTGTGTGTATTGGGCGCTGGGGCGCCCTGGTGCGCGGGTCAGACAGGTGTTGATTCACGGCGTGGTTGGCCTGGTACTGCTGGCGGCCTGCTGGTGGCTGCTGGTGAAGCTGGCGCGTATCAGTGGCGGCGATGCGTTTGCCGATGAGGTATTCAAGATGCAAGTGGGCGGGCGTCTCGATGAAACCGGCGAGCCGTTCTATTTCTATTTCCAGCTGAGTTTGTACCGCTACTTTCCTGTGGTGCCTTTGGCATTGGCCACATTGGTTGCGCTGCGTCATCGGCGGTTTGAGCGGTTCGACGACACTGTGCAATTGGTGATGCGGCTCGGTGCCTGCGGCTTGATGATCCTGCTGGGGTTGTCGGTGCCGCACTTCAAGCGCGCTTACTACATCTTGCCTATGGTGCCGATGTTTGCCGCTGTCGCCGCCTATGGGCTGCTTCAGGCGCAAGGTTGGCTGATTGGCGTGCGCCGCTGCTATGAGTGGCTTGTCGCAGCGCTGCCAGCTTTGTGCGTGGTTGTGGTCTTTGTCTGTCGGCACGGGTGGCAGAAGCACGGTTACTGGCCAGGCGTTTCGTTGCCGCTGTTGATTGGTGTGCTGGTGATCCTGCAGTTGGCGGCGTTGCTGGCTTGGCGCCGAGCGGGGCGGCTGGTGTGGCTCAGCCTGTTCGCACTGGCAGCGCAATGGCTGGTGCTGGTGACGGTCGTGGAGCCCTCCAAGGATTTGCAGTTCGACACTCGTCGGTTTGTCAGCCAAGTGGAGGCTCTGCGAGTGTCGCAGCCTGGGCCGCTGGAGTTTGTGAACCTTGGCAGAGACACCTGGGCCGTGCGCTACATGATGAACCTGGATCACGATGAGCAGCCGTTGTTTGTCGGCGCGAGCGAAATTCAACGGTTGGGCGCGCTGCCCCGGCCGTCATGGGTCATCGTGTCGCGCAAGGAAACCGCGCTGCTCAAGGGAACGCCACTGGAACATCTGGCTCCAAGCTTTGAGGGACGTTTGAATGACAACCCGTTGATGGTGTTTTTACTGAAGTAAATCAGCAGCTTGCTGTATGTTCGCCGGCTGAGTGACCAGCCGGTCACCGCATTGCGCCGTTTTTAGTAACTGCTGTACTGGAAGCATTATGGATATGACGAAAAAGGACTTTAAGCGGCCCGGCTGTGGGCACGTGATCGGGCGCTCTCGATTTGGCTGGCTGAGCATCTGCTTCGATGGCGGTTGCAGCTACCCCGCGATGATCAATCTGTTGCGAGCGGTGTTCAAACGCTACGGGCGCCTGGTGCGCTTTGGCGAGCAACTGTCGGCGCAGGGCTGGCTTGATCGGGTGGAGGCGCGGGGGTTTCAGATCTCCGATCAGGAGCGCGTGGCGGTGATTACGCTGATGTGGGATCGGGGGTGATGCAGCAACCGGTGGCCTCGATCAGGTGTAGGGCTTGTCCAGTTGCTCAGGAATGAAACCCTCGTCACGCAGTGACTTGATAACACCTCTAATCAGGTAGTTGTTTGAGAAACCAATGGTGTACTGCCGCGCACCTGGATTAATCGGTAGCAACATGCCTTGATCGACCAGTTTTTGTCGTACTTGGGCGGATCCTGTTTGTTCATGAAGGTGACCAGCTCCTGCATGTACCCTGGGACCATCACTGCCTCAGGGGGCAGGTGGTCTGACTGGGCGATACGCACCCCTGTCTCGCGGTAAGCGCCTGGCGTACGGTCACCTTCGCGCTGCAGTCCTTGAGCCGTGATCGAATGAAGCTCTCGAATGGTAAACTCAGTCAGTTCCGAGCCTGGGTGCACGAAGCTCTCAACGTAGTCCATGGCTCTTTCGATATTGGCGATCTCTCGCAGTTGATCGGAGCCTTCCGCGGTTCCATCAACTTTGCTTTCGATGTAATCAGCCAATGTTGTGTGGTTGCCCTCAATACGAGCAGAGCCCAGGCTCTCCAGCGTATGAAACAAATCTTTCAACTGGGAGAACACTGCGGGTGGTGTATCGCCGCCCAGTTGAAGGCGCCTCAGGTGTTCCAGCTCACCCAGCACGTCAACCAGTCCTGAGTCGAACGAGGGGTTCAAAAGCTCCAGATCGTGGTGAAGAAACTCGGGCATGTCGGAAAATATCTCTGATTGGTTTTTGATTATCTCAAAAAGTTGATGCTTTGATGCCCTTAAAATGGGGGCTTAGGGCCTCATTAGGGCCCACACTATCTCAAAATTGTGGTTGAGATAAGTGAAAAGCATCTGAAATGGAGCTGCGCTCGGGCTTAACGTACTTCCTGATCTAGGCGCGAGTTGGTGATGGGCGGAGCGAGCCAAGTGTTGCCGACGTGGGCTTGTATGGGGGAAAATCCCAGGCAACAAAAAACCCGCACTAGGCGGGTTTTTTGTGTGTTTCAGATGATGCTGACACCACCTGAAACTAATTAGTGGTGCCCAGAGACGGAATCGAACCGCCGACACGGGGATTTTCAATCCCCTGCTCTACCGACTGAGCTATCTGGGCAACGGGGCGCATTAAACGGGTTTTTCAGGGGGTCGTCAAGCAAGTTTTCAAAAAATATTTAATTATTACCGTCGCTTACGTGCCGACCCCGGTTTTTGATCAATTATTGAGCAGGCGGCACGTAGCCGTCGGCCTTGGCGTATTCCTCGCCGGAAAAGAACTTGTCCATCTCGCCCGCCAGGTATTTGCGGTCTTCGCCGTTCATCATGTTCAGGCGTTTTTCGTTGATCAGCAGGGTCTGGTGTTTCAGCCAATCGCCCCAGGCTTGGGCAGAGATATGTTCGAAAATATCCTGGCCCTTGGCGCCCGGATACGGAGGGCGTTCCAAGCCTGGCAATTGTTCTTTGTACTTGCGGCACATTACGGTGCGGGTCATGACGACACTCCTGCGTTCAATACGTCGGCCGCGCGCTTCAGCAGTTTCTTGACCGGGGCGGCAAGGCCCAGGCGCGGCGGGGTGGCGAGGTTATACCAGAGCCAGTCGGCCTCGGCCACGTGATGGGCGGATTCCTCGACCTGGACCAGCCAGGGTTCGATGGCCAGCTGGAAGTGGCTGAAGGTGTGGATCAGCCCCGGCAGTTCCTGGTGTTTGCCCAGTGCCAGCGCGTGCTGGTGGGCGAGGTGTTCCAGATCGGTGAGGTCGTCCAGCTCCGGCAGGCTCCACAAACCGCCCCACAGGCCGGTAGACGGGCGACGGTAAAGCAGAATCGCGCCCTCGGCATTCGCCAGCAGCGGCATCAGCGTGCGCTTTTGCGGGATGGTCTTGCGCGGCTTGGGGATCGGGTAGCGCGTCTCCAGGCCGAGCATGTGCGCTTCGCAGCCTTTTTCCAGCGGGCACAGCAGGCAGCTGGGCTTGCTGCGGGTGCAGAGGGTGGCGCCCATGTCCATCATCGCCTGGGTGTAGGCGTTGACGCGATCGTGCGGCGTAAAGCGCTCTGCGGTCGCCCACAGCTGCTTGGCGACCTTGGGTTCGCCTGGGTAGCCCTCTTGGGCGGTAAAACGTGCCAGTACGCGTTTGACGTTGCCGTCGAGGATCGGCGCACGCAGGCCCATGCTCAGGCTGGCAATCGCGCCGGCAGTGGACAGGCCGATGCCGGGCAGTTCGGTGAGTTTTTCGACATCCTTGGGAAACTCGCCTCCGTACTCGGCCACGACGATTTTCGCGGTCTTTTGCAGGTTGCGCGCCCGGGTGTAGTAACCCAGGCCGGTCCACAGGTGCAGCACTTCATCTTCCGGCGCGGCGGCCAGGGCTTCGACCGTCGGCAAGGAGGCCATGAAACGGTCGAAGTAATTGAGCACCGTGCTCACCTGGGTCTGCTGCAGCATGATCTCCGATACCCACACCCGGTAAGGCGTGATGCCCTGTTGCCAGGGCAGGTCGTGACGACCGTGGCGGTCGTACCAGTCCAGCACCGCTTCTGAAAACTGCTCGTTTCTCATCGTTTAAACAGGCCCTTCAGAGCGTCTTTCAACTGCGGGTTAACCTTGTCGAGTTTCTCTTCCAGCTTCTCGCTGAGCTTGTTGCCGGCCGCCTTGATCGCGACCTGGCTCAGGCCGTCCTTGTCCAGGCGGCACGCCTTGGCGCCCAGCTCCAGCGGGCCACGGCAGCGCAACGGGACTTCGATGTTCTGGAAGTTGGCGCCGACCTGGCAAGCCGGATCCGGCGTATCGCGCTGGTCGCCTTCGACGATGATGCCGACGCGGTAATCCATGCCCAGCACGCGCAGGTCGATATCACCGTTGCCGTTGACCGTCAGGCCCGGGATTCGCACTTTCAGGTCGGGGTTGCTCGCCACGCCGTTACGCAAGGTCAGGTTACCGCGCAGTTCCTGGAACGGCGTGTCCTTGCCTTGCGGCGTGCTGCTCAGGGTCTTGCGGTTGAGCAAGGCGATGCCGGTGCACAGTTGTTGCTCAAGGTTGGCGTTAAGCAACACGCCGTTGTTGATCACGAAACTGGCCGTGCCGTTGAGGCTGTCGATCAGCGCCTTTTGGCTGTTGCCACGCCCGCTCAGGTTGCTGTCGAGGGTGATCTGGCCTTTCACCGGCGGGGTTTGCCCCTGGGCTTGCAGGATGCGTTCGACCGGTACTTGCTTGATATGGCTTTGCAGCGCCAATACCGGGATGTCCTGGCGCACGTCGAGGCTGCCGTTGGCCTGGAACGTACCGTTGTAGAGGCCGCCGCTGAGGGTGTCGAGCTTAAGCTGGCCATCCGCGCCGGACGCCTTCAAGGCGGCGTTCTGGATCGGCAGTTTGCTCAGGGTCAACTGTCCGAAAGCGAGGTCGGCATTGACGTCGAGCGTGCGCAGGCGGGTCAGGGGCAGCAGCTTGTCGGTGCTCCATGCGCCTTTGGTCGGTGCGTCCGGCAGCGGTGTGGTGCCGCCGGCGGCCATGGCGCCGGCTTCGCTGTTCTGCACTTCGGCCTGGCGGGCGGCGGCCGCGCCTTTGGCGGATTCGGACTTGGCCGGCAGGTAGTTGTCGGCGTTGAAGGTGTCGCCCTTGAGCTGCACGCGCAAGGATTGCTTGGCAAAATCATCCACCGCGACGCGACCGGTGAAGGTGCTGCCATCGAGCTTCAGGTTCAGGTCTTCCAGCGCCAGGCTGGTCGGCGTGCCCTTGAGGCGGCTGACCAGCTCGACCTTGCTCAGGCTGCCCTCGGCCATCGGCGGCAATGGGTGGCCCACGCTGTCGAGGAACTTGGCCAGGTCAAACTGGGCGATGGACAGGGCGCCGCTGAGTTGCGGGGTCTTGTCCAGGTCGTTGACCTTCAGCTCGCCCAGGGCGCGCAGCAGGTTGGCGGACAGCTTCAGGTTGGTCCATTCGGCGATATTGGCCGCCTGGTCCACCAGCAGTTGGCCCTGGGTGGAGAAGGTCACAGTCTTGCCTTGCAGCGGCTCGCCCGTGGCTTCGCCAGTGACTTTCATATCTTCGAACTGGTAGCGCTTGAGGGCGCGTTGAATGCGCAGGTTGCCGTTGAGCTCGGTCTTGACGCGCATCACCGGCTGGTTACTGCCGAAAAATGCGGTGAGCTTCACCGGAATACTGGCGCCTTCGTGCACGGCGCCGGCGCTCAACTGGATGCTTTCGGCGCTGAATTGCTTGCCGGTCAGTTCATCGTTGTATTCAACGCGGGCGTTGTTGACGGTCAGGCTGTCGATGTCCAGGCGGATCGGTTTTGACGGCTTTTTCGGTTCCTGTGCCTCAGGCTGCTCTGCCGGAGCAGGGGTGCCGGTGGTGGTCGCCACGGTGACGTTCTTGCCGATGTCTTCCCAGTTGCCATGGCCTTGTTTATCGCGGTTCAGGCGCAGGTTGAGGCCCTCGACACGCACGTCGCTCATCTGCACTTCGCGGCGCAGCAGCGGCAGCACGCGCACAGACAGGCCGAGCATCTGCAGGTCGGCAAACGGCTGGGTCGGGTTGGTCAGCGTTGCGACGCTGGCTTCGTGCAATTCAAGGCCCAGCCAGGGGAACAGGCTCCAGCCGATATCGCCATTGAGCGTCAGCTCGATGTGGGCCTTGTCGCGGGCTATCTGGCGAATCTCGTCTTTATAGTCGTTGGGATCGAAGAGGTGGGTCAGGGCAAAACCCAGAGCCACAATGATCAGCAACAGCCCGAGAAGTACCAGACCCAGGATTTTGCCGAACGCTTTCATGGGCGAGTCCTTGTATGTCGATTTCAAAATTTAGCCGCAGAGTATAACGCGCCGACAGTCGGCGTCAGTTCACCGATCGTTACATTGTATCCAAGGCGAGGGAACAGAATTTTGGCGTCAGGAAAAGACGATTTACTGAAAAAAGTGATATCAGTTTGGTTTTTCTGTCATCCACTGGTGCTAATCTCTGCGTGTTCGTCCGCCTTCTGCGACGTATCGTCGCGCCAAAATGGAGCTTTACTCAACAACAACGGCCAACGCTTTGCGTGCAAGGCCGAGGGAGAGAGCGCCTGACGGACGCATACCAATAACTGGGGGAAACACCAATGAGCACTAGCACTGCGGCCGGCCATAGCGCCGCGCAGCCTGCGTTCCTGTCCAAGGAACGCATTATCGCCAAGCCCGGCTTCAACCGCTGGCTGGTTCCACCGGCCGCCTTGGCCATCCACCTGTGCATCGGCATGGCCTACGGCTTCTCGGTGTTCTGGCTGCCACTGTCCAAGGCGCTGGGTATCACCAAACCGCTCGCCTGCGCGCCGGACATGGGGTTTATCGCCCAAGTCTTCTCGTCGCAATGCGACTGGCCCATCTCCATGCTGGGCTGGATCTACACCCTGTTCTTCATCTTCCTGGGCTGCTCGGCAGCGATCTGGGGCGGCTGGCTGGAACATGCCGGGCCACGTAAGGCCGGCGTAGTGTCGGCATTGTGCTGGTGCGGCGGCCTGCTGATCTCGGCGTTGGGTATCTATACCCACCAGATCTGGCTGATGTGGATCGGCTCCGGGGTCATTGGCGGTATCGGCCTGGGCCTGGGCTATATCTCGCCCGTGTCGACCCTGATCAAGTGGTTCCCGGACAAGCGCGGCATGGCCACCGGCATGGCGATCATGGGCTTCGGCGGCGGCGCGATGGTCGGTGCTCCTCTGGCCGCAGCGCTGATGGGCCACTTCGCCACGCCGACCAGCGTGGGCGTGTGGCAGAGCTTTGCGGTGATGGCGGCGATCTACTTCGTGTTCATGATCGGCGGCGCACTGCTGTACCGCGTGCCGCCGACCGGCTGGAAGCCTGAGGGCTGGACCGCCCCGGCGAAAAAAGCCAGCAACGCGATGATTACCCACCGTCACGTGCACGTGAACGTGGCGTGGAAAACCCCACAATTCCGCCTGGTATGGCTGGTGCTGTGCCTGAACGTATCCGCCGGTATCGGCATCCTCGGCATGGCTTCGCCACTGCTGCAGGAAGTGTTCGGCGGCAAGTTGCTGGGTGTGGATGTGCCGTTTGGTCAACTGGACGCCGGGCAGTTGGCCTCAATTGCTGCCATTGCGGCGGGCTTCACCGGCCTGCTGAGCCTGTTCAACATCGGTGGCCGGTTCTTCTGGGCGTCGTTCTCCGACTACCTGGGCCGTAAAAACACCTACTTCGTGTTCTTCGCCCTGGGCTTTGCCCTGTATGCGCTGATCCCGAACCTGGGCCACCTGGGCAACGTGGCGCTGTTCGTGGCGGCGTTCTGCATCATCCTGTCGATGTACGGCGGTGGTTTTGCGACCGTTCCGGCTTACCTGGCCGACCTGTTCGGCACCCAGATGGTCGGCGCGATCCATGGTCGCCTGTTGACCGCATGGGCGGCTGCCGGCGTGTTGGGCCCGGTGCTGGTGAACTACCTGCGTGAGTATCAGTTGAGCATCGGCGTTGAACGCGCTGCGGCCTATGACATCACCTTGTACATCCTCGCGGGCCTGCTGGTGCTGGGCTTCATCTGCAACCTGCTGGTTCGCCCGGTAGCCGACAAGTACTTCATGACCGACGCCGAACTGGCCGCCGAGCAGGCGCTGGGTCATGACAAAGGGGCTGATGCGTCCACTTCCCTGGAGTGGAAAGCCTCTGCCGGCAGCAAACCTTTGGCGATTGCAGCCTGGCTGGTGGTGGGTATTCCGTTGGCGTGGGGTGTGTGGGTGACCCTGCAGAAGACCGCGGTATTGTTCCACTAACACCGCTGTAGTGGTTGAGCCCGGTTCCTGTGGGAGCCGGGCTTGTGTGGGAGCTGGCTTGCCTGCGATAGCATCGCCTCGGTGTAACAGAAATACCGAGGCGTCTACATCGCAGGCAAGCCAGCTCCTACACTTGATCTTCACCCGTCTTTAGATATCGGTCCCGCGCACCATCCTGGAGCGCCGACTTGTACGCACATGTCTATCCCCGACATTCCTCGCTTCAACTCGTCAGTCTTATCCCCTCCGATGTTTCTGTTTAGCGCCCGCGCCCCTATAATGGCTGCCTTTTTCGCCCAATGATTTTGCGGAGCTGGTGATGGCCGAACGTAAGGCGTCCGTCGAGCGCGACACTCTGGAAACCCAGATCAAAGCCTCGATCAACCTGGATGGCACCGGAAAGGCCCGATTTGATATCGGTGTACCTTTTCTTGAGCACATGCTGGACCAGATCGCCCGTCACGGGCTGATCGACCTGGATATCGTCAGCAAGGGCGACCTGCATATCGACGACCACCACACGGTGGAAGACGTAGGCATCACCCTCGGCCAGGCATTTGCCAAAGCCATCGGCGACAAAAAAGGCATCCGTCGCTACGGCCACGCCTATGTCCCGCTGGACGAAGCGCTGTCGCGTGTGGTCATCGACTTCTCCGGCCGCCCGGGCTTGCAGATGCACGTGCCGTACACCCGCGCCACCGTGGGCGGCTTCGATGTCGACTTGTTCCAGGAGTTTTTCCAGGGTTTCGTCAACCACGCACTCGTCAGCCTGCACATCGACAACCTGCGCGGCACCAACACCCACCACCAGATCGAAACCGTGTTCAAGGCTTTCGGCCGTGCGCTGCGCATGGCGGTGGAGCTGGATGACCGTATGGCCGGGCAAATGCCCTCCACCAAGGGCGTTCTGTAATGCAGACGGTCGCGGTTATCGACTACGGCATGGGTAACCTGCACTCGGTGGCCAAGGCCCTCGAGCACGTAGGTGCCGGCAAGGTGCTGATCACCAGCGATGCCAACGTGATTCGTGAAGCCGACCGCGTGGTATTCCCCGGGGTTGGCGCGATTCGCGATTGCATGGCCGAAATTCGCCGCCTGGGCTTTGACAGCCTGGTGCGTGAAGTCAGCCAGGACCGCCCGTTCCTCGGGATCTGCGTAGGCATGCAAGCCTTGCTCGACAGCAGTGAAGAAAACGACGGTGTCGACTGCATCGGCCTGTTTCCAGGCCAGGTGAAGTTCTTCGGCAAAAACCTGCACGAAGACGGCGAACACCTCAAAGTTCCGCACATGGGCTGGAACGAGGTGCGCCGCACCGTCGACCACCCGTTGTGGCACGAAATCCCGGACATGGCGCGTTTCTACTTCGTGCACAGCTACTACATCGCCGCCGGTAACCCGCGCCAGGTGGTGGGTGGCGGGCACTATGGCGTCGACTTCGCCGCAGCGCTGGCCGAAGGCTCGCGGTTTGCCGTGCAGTTCCACCCGGAGAAGAGCCATACCCATGGCCTGCAATTGCTGCAGAACTTCGCTGCCTGGGATGGGCGCTGGTAAATGGCCAAGAAGCCGAAGCAGCCGGTCTTGAGCCTCACTCCCGAGCAGGAGAGTGAGGCTACCCTCAAGATCAAGCGGTTCATGGAAGATCGCTTCGAGCTCAAGCTGGGTTCGTTCGAGGTCGCCGAGATTCTCGAACTGTTCACCACCGAAGTGGCTCCGCACTATTACAACAAGGCGATTTTCGATACGCAGACGCTCCTTAAAGAAAGGTTCGAAAGCATCGAGAGTGACTTGTGGTCGCTTGAAAAGAGCAGCTGAAAGCTTCAAGCGCCAAGCTGCAAGAATTGATACGCGTGCTTGCTTGCAGCTTATAGCTTGCAGCTTGCAACTCTTTTGACGAAGGAAAAAGCATGCTCATTATCCCCGCTATTGATCTCAAGGACGGCGCCTGCGTACGTCTGCGCCAGGGCCGTATGGAAGACTCCACCGTGTTCTCCGATGACCCGGTGAGCATGGCTGCCAAATGGGTGGAAGGTGGTTGCCGTCGTCTGCATCTGGTGGACTTGAACGGCGCCTTCGAAGGCCAGCCGGTCAATGGCGAAGTGGTCACCGCAATCGCCAAGCGCTACCCGAACCTGCCGATCCAGATCGGCGGCGGGATTCGCTCCCTGGAAACCATCGAGCACTACGTCAAAGCCGGCGTGAGCTACGTGATCATCGGCACCAAAGCCGTGAAAGACCCAGCCTTCGTCGCCGAAGCCTGCCGCGCTTTCCCGGGCAAGGTCATCGTTGGCCTGGACGCCAAAGACGGTTTCGTGGCCACCGACGGCTGGGCTGAAATCAGCACCGTGCAGGTGATCGACCTGGCCAAGCAGTTCGAAGCCGACGGCGTGTCCGCCATCGTTTATACCGACATCGCCAAAGACGGCATGATGCAGGGCTGCAATGTGCCGTTCACCGCTGCGCTGGCGGCGGCTACCCGAATTCCGGTGATCGCCTCCGGGGGTATTCACAACCTGGGCGACATCAAATCGCTGCTGGACGCCAAGGCGCCAGGCATCATAGGCGCCATTACGGGCCGCGCGATTTATGAGGGCACGTTGGATGTGTCCGAGGCTCAGGCTTTGTGTGATGGCTACGCTGCCAACTCCAAGTCGTAAGCCGCAAGCTGCAAGTAAAAGCAGCTCTGCTTTAACTTGCAGCTTGTAGCTCAAAGCTTGCAACTCTTATCGGAGATAAGCCCATGGCGCTGGCCAAACGCATCATCCCTTGCCTGGACGTCGACAACGGTCGCGTGGTCAAGGGCGTCAAGTTCGAGAACATCCGCGACGCCGGCGACCCGGTGGAAATCGCCCGTCGCTACGATGAACAAGGTGCGGACGAGATTACCTTTCTCGACATCACCGCCAGCGTCGACGGCCGCGACACCACGCTGCATACCGTCGAGCGCATGGCCAGCCAGGTGTTTATCCCGCTGACCGTGGGCGGTGGCGTGCGCACCGTGCAAGACATCCGCAACCTGCTCAACGCCGGCGCGGACAAGGTCTCGATCAACACCGCGGCAGTGTTCAACCCGGAGTTTGTCGGCGAAGCCGCGCAGCATTTCGGCTCGCAATGCATCGTGGTGGCCATCGACGCCAAGAAAGTCTCCGGCCCGGGCGAAACCCCGCGCTGGGAGATCTTCACCCACGGCGGTCGCAAGCCCACCGGGCTGGACGCGGTGGAATGGGCGATGAAGATGGAGGGCCTGGGCGCCGGTGAAATCCTGCTGACCAGCATGGACCAGGACGGCATGAAAAACGGCTTCGACCTGGGCGTGACCCGCGCCATCAGCGATGCGCTGGGCATTCCGGTGATCGCTTCAGGCGGCGTCGGCAACCTGCAACACCTGGCCGACGGCGTGATCGAAGGCCACGCCAGCGCAGTGCTGGCGGCGAGCATTTTTCACTTTGGCGAATACACCGTTCCTGAGGCCAAAGCCTACATGGCGGCGCGCGGTATCGTCGTTCGCTAAACGTTGCTGGACACCATGGCAGGGGCGCGGCACTCTCTGCGCTTGCCATGGATTCCGGTAGCCTTCATGTTCAAGACCCTGTTGCTCGCCCTCGCCAGTACCTCCTTGCTGTTGGCAGGTTCGGCCCACGCCGAAGAACCGTCTGACGCCGCCTTGGTGTTGCTGACAGAAAACTTCCCGCCCTACAACATGGCGAAAAACGGCAAGAATTTCGCCAAGGAAGAGAACATCGAAGGCATCGCCGTGGATATCGTCCGCGAGACCTTCAAGCGCGCCGGCATTTCCTACAACCTGACCCTGCGTTTTCCTTGGGAGCGAATCTACAAACTCGCCCTCGAAAAGCCCGGCTACGGCGTATTCGTGATGGCGCGCCTGCCGGATCGCGAGGCGTTGTTCAAATGGGTCGGGCCGATCGGCCCGGATGACTGGGTGATGTTGGCCAAGGCCGACAGTAAAATCCAGCTGGCTGACCTTGAGCATGCGCGGCGCTACAAGATCGGCGCCTATAAAGGCGACGCCATCGCTGAGACCCTCGAGAAGCAGGGCCTCAACCCCCTGGTGGTGCTGCGCGACCAGGACAACGCGCAAAAGCTGATGGATGGCCAGATCGACCTGTGGGCCACCGGCGACCCGGCGGGCCGTTATCTGGCACGCCAGGTCGGGGTGACCGGGCTCAAGACCGTGCTGCGTTTCAACAGCGCCGAGTTGTACCTGGCGCTGAACAAGAATGTGCCGGATGAGCTGGTGGCTAAACTGCAGGCCGCCCTCGATCAGTTAAAGGAAGAGGGAGTCGTCGCTGATATCACCGGGCGTTACCTCTAGGGCTGCATCGACCTCGGGTATCGGGTCGGGTGATTCGTCCGGCGGCACGGATTCCGATACGGGTACTAGGGCGGCAAGGTCATCGCCGCTTTCGGCTTCGTCCGGCAGCGACTCTTGAAAGTACACTTGGTCTGCGTTGACGTAGGTGATGGTTTCTGCCAATTGGCTGCCATCGGTTCGCCGCAATGTGTATTCGCTACGGATGACGTAAGCCGCAACGGTCTTGTTGGCTGGAATGTAGGCTGCGATGTCGGCGCTGGCTGCCTGCGTCCAGCCCTTGGACGATTGGCCCGTGTGCACAAAGTCTTGGTTCAGTCGCGCGCTATAGTATGGCTTTGCGAGATGCGATCTGATCAACCAGTCATGGGCCATTTCGATTCCCGTGCTGGTGGAGAGCATCAGGGAATTTTCGCCAACTTCTCCCTTGGCTATGCGCCAGTTATAGGTCTGGCTGGTTTCTGCGTTATTGGTCCCCAGGCCGATATGCTGGTATTGATCGCTGCGTTCAAGCCGATAGGTGGGCGACAGCTGTAATTGTTCAATGGGTTTGAGCTCCCAGTCTCTCACTGCAAACCACGGTATCTCGCAACTGTGGATCGTTGGGTTGATTGGCGTCCCCGGCTGCTGCGTGCCGTGTTTGGGAGCGGGTGGGGGCGGGAGAGCATTCATCTGTAACGGCAGCTCTATCCTCAAGGCGTGCACCAGCTCCTGCGTGTGCGGCCGTGCGTAGTCGTCTATACCGAAAAATGTGCCGGGTGCCAGATAGGCTTCGCCAGGCTTTGCTTGAGGCGGGAAGATATCCCAGGCGCTGAAATCCACTCGAGCCCGGCTGCCTTTGTCGTTCCAGATCATTGGCCCCAGGTGCGAGGCAACCACAAGGTCGGCCCTGACACAACGTATGGTGTTGAGGGGTGGGCTCTCGTATCCCACGCTGCAGACATGTCCCATTGCTACATAGCCGGGAGGCGGAATCGGTCGCCACACAGAGACTTCGGCGGAGCCTTTTGAGCCTTGATTATTCCACACGGCTGCCCACTGCTCGGGCGGGCGCAGGGCTGTACCGTTGACGGAGTTGGTATCGCTGACGAGTGCGACGATTTTGCGATTGTTAATCTGGCTATAGCCTTCAACGCTTATGTCGCCCAACGAAAAAAAATTGGCCAAGTGGTTGGCGGAGTTTTCAGGGCGCCAGAAGCTGGCTGACTTATGCGCGCCAGAGCCTTTGTCATTCCAGAGCAAATGGAATTCGGTGGTGAAGTTGATTAGCAGGTCTTTGAATTGCAGCGAGTTCATGGGGAAGCTCTCCAGTTGGTTCAAGGGCCAACTATCGAGCAGTTGGCGCAGCGCCAAGCGGTAGCTATATAGGGTGCAACCAACTAGCGGTAAGTGCCGTCTTTGCCATGCCCGGCCATCGCGCGATTGCTGCGCAGGCTGATCATCAACTTGATGTCGATCCACTCAATGCCCTGGGCCTTGAGCTTGGGCAGCTCGCGCTCCAGCACTGCGAGGGTCTGTGGGTACGGGTGGCCGATCATCACCGCCGAGCCCTGCTTGTGCGCCAGCTTGATCGCGGTTTGCAGTTGCGTGGTGATCGCCGCTTCGGTGCGTTCGTCGTCGAGGAACACATCGCGTGAGACGCTGGCCAAGCCAATCTTCTGCGCCTCGGCGGCGGCCACCGTCTGGGCGCTGGTGCGGCTGTCCACGAAGAATTTGTGGCGCCGTTGCAGCTCGCCCATCAGCCAGGCCATGGCCTGCGGTTGTGCGGTCATGCGGCTGCCCATATGGTTGTTGATGCCGGCCGTGTAAGGCACGGCCTTGAACGCCGCATCCAGGCGTTTGCCGAGTTCTTCGATGGGCAGCTCGGGGTGCCAGGCGAACGGTCCGGTGGCCGGGTCCATGGGCATGTGCAGGATCACGATCTTGCCGGCCTTGTGCGCTTCGCGGGCGAATTCGGCGGCGTGGGGCGTGTCGGGCATGATTGCGGTGGTCACCGGGCCGGGCAGGGCCAGCACGCGCCGATCCCGGGGCAGGTTTTGCCCCAGGTCGTCGATGATCAGGGTCAGGTAGGCTTTATGCGGTTCGCCGGCAGGGGCCGCGTGGGCCACCCCTGCCAGGCTGCATAACACAGCGATGATCAGGGCAAAACGCATATCAACGGCTGCGCGTGATGCTCAGGCCCTTAAGCAGGCTCAGTGCCTGGGCCAGTTGGTAGTCATCGTCCTGCGGCATCGGCTTGGCTTTGGCGCCGCTGCCGGTCGGTTGGTCGGCGCCGCCGTTACCATTGCCCAGGTGACCTTGCAGGTCCGCTTCCTTGTAGTACTCGCTGTCGACCTCGTTGGTGATCTTGGCCTTGCGTACTTCGATATCCGGCACGATGCCCTGGGCCTGGATCGAGCGGCCGTTCGGCGTGTAGTACAGCGCGGTGGTGATCTTCAGTGCGCGGTCATTGTTCAGCGGCAGCACGGTTTGCACCGAGCCTTTGCCAAAGCTGGTGGTGCCCATCAGCACACCGCGTTTCTGGTCTTGCAGGGCGCCAGCGACGATTTCCGAGGCCGAGGCGCTGCCGCCGTTGATCAGCACGGCCAGCGGCACGTTTTCGCTGAGGTCGTTGCCGGTGGCCGAGAAGCGCAGCTCGGAGTTGGCGATACGGCCCTTGGTGTAGACGATCAGGCCCTTGGTGATGAAGTGGTCGACCACTTCTACCGCTGCTTGCAGCACGCCGCCCGGGTTGTTGCGCAGGTCGAGCACGATACCGCTGAGCTTCTTGCCGTTGTCCTTGCGCAGCTTGGCCAGGGCCTTGGCCACTTCGTCGCCGGTCTTGACCTGGAACTGGGTGATGCGGATGTAACCGTAGCCCGATTCCAGCAACTGGCTCTTCACGCTCTTGACCACAATGGTGGCGCGGGTCAGCGTCACGTCAAACGGGTTGCCGCCGTCGCGCACCAGGGTCAGGGTGATTTTCTGGCCGATCTTGCCGCGCATCTTGTCGACGGCTTCGGTCATGGTCTGGCCACGGGTCGGCTGGCCGTTGATCTTGACGATAAAGTCGCCGGCCTGGATGCCGGCCTTGGACGCCGGGGTGTCGTCGATCGGCGACACGACCTTGATGTTGCCGTCTTCGGCGCCGACCTCGATGCCCAGCCCACCGAACTCACCGCTGGTGCTTTCCTGCAGCTCGGCGAAATCTTCCGGGCCCAGGTAGGCGGAGTGCGGGTCGAGGTTGCTGAGCATGCCCTTGATCGCATTTTCCAGCAGGGTCTTGTCGTCTACGGGTTCGACATAGGCTGCCTTGATCCGGTCCATGACCTCGGCAAAGGTACGCAGCTCGTCCAGCGGCAACGGGGCCTTGGTGGTCGCGGCCGTGGCGGCGGGTGCAGCTGGAGCGGCCTGGCCGGCGAAAGCCAGAGGCGCGCCGATCACCAGGGCGATCGTCAGGGCCAGCGAAGTGAGGCGGGACAATTGCAGCATGTCGAACGAACTCCTAATGTAGATGCAGCCCTATCCTTGGGAACGGCACCATTGTGCAGGATCGCTCGGGCGACCCTGCTGACGAATAGCGAAGTACAGCGCCGGGGTGTCCTGGCCACCACTGTTACCCACAGTGGAGATGGATTCACCGGCTTTTACAACATCACCTGCCGACTTGAGTAAAGTCTGATTGTGGCCGTAAAGGCTCAAATAGCCATTACCGTGGTCAAGAATCACCAGCAAGCCGGCGCCGCGCAGCCAATCGGCAAACACCACGCGCCCGCCATGCACCGCGTGCACCTGGCTACCGGCCGAGGCGCTGATCATCACCCCATCCCACTTGGCGCGGGTGTCATCGCCACGGGTTTCACCGAAGCGTGCCAGTAGTCGACCATCAACTGGCCATGGAAGTTTGCCTCGAGCCGACGCAAAAGGGCCGCCGAACGACTCGCCGGCGCTCGAAACCAGCGGGCCAGGGGCTGCATGCGCCGGTTTACGCGGTGCCGGGGCGTCCGAGGTGGCTGCCAGTTCGGCCTCACGCTGGCGCTTTTTTTCGGCTTCCTGCTGGGCGATCAGCGCTTTTTGCCGCGCTTCTTCGGCCTCACGTGCCTGGCGCGCCAGGGTTTCTTCGATGGTTTTGAGCACTTTGGCCAGGTCGGCCTGGTCTTGCTCGCGGGCCTGCAGCTTGGCGTCGCGGGCCTTCACGTCGTCATTGAGCTTGGCCAGGGCCAGCTGGCGCTCCTTGCGAACCTTGTCCAGCTCGTCGCGCTGGGTGTCGAGGGCGCTTTTCTGGTCCTGCAACTGCGATTGCTGGTTGGCGATTTCCTGTTCCACATTGACCAGCTGGCGCAGGGTCTCGTTGAAGCTTTTCAACTGCTCCATACGGGCTTTGCTCAGGTAATCGTAGTAGGTCAGGGTGCGCGCGAATTTTTCCGGGTTCTGCTGGTTGAGCAGCAGCTTGAGGTATTCCTGGCGGCCGTTCTGGTAGGCGGCACGGGCCTGGATCGCGATCAGGCGTTGCTGTTCAACGCGGGCGCTCTGGAGTTTTTTTTTCTCAGCGTCGAGTCGCTCCAGTTCCGACTCGCTCTTCTTTAATTCTTTTTGTAGCTCCTGGACCTGTTTCTCCAGCTTGCCCATCTCGGTTTCCGTACCGCGCAGGTCTTTTTGCACCCCGGATTTTTCTTCCTGGAGCTTGCCGAGCAGTTTTTTCAGCTCGGTAATGTCCTGACGCGTAGCGTCCAACTGTTGTTGGGTTTGTGCGCGCTCATCGGCAAACGCCGGTTGGAGCAGGCAGACAAGAGCGAGGGTAATCAAGGCGCGAAGCATAGAGGCGGGCGACACCAGGGAAAGGGACGGCCTAGTATGCCCGCCAAGCGCGGCAAAAAAAACGCCCAATTCGGGCTGGAAGGCAAGATAGGTGCCGAGTGGTGGTGGTATGGCAAAAAGACATCTACCAAACACCGAAGATCAAATGTGGGAGGGGGCAAGCCCCCCCACATTGATTTTCGGTGATGCCGGGATCAAACCAGAATCGAAGTCCCGGTCATCTCGGCCGGCTTCTCCAACCCCATCAGCATCAACATGGTCGGCGCCACATCCGCCAGTACGCCGCCTTCACGCACTTTGAAATCGCGCTTGCCGACGTAGATGAACGGCACCGGCTCGGTGGTGTGGGCGGTGTGGGCCTGGCCGGTGGATTCGTCGGACATCTGCTCGCAGTTGCCGTGGTCAGCGGTGATCAGGGCTTCGCCGCCGACTTTTTCCAGCGCGTCGACGATGCGGCCGACGCACAGGTCCAGGCATTCCACGGCCTTGGTGGCGGCTTGCAGGTTGCCGCTGTGGCCCACCATGTCGCCGTTGGCGTAGTTGACCACGATCACGTCATAACGCTGGTGGTCGATGGCGTCGACGATCTTGTCGGTGACTTCCGGTGCGCTCATTTCCGGCTGCAAGTCGTAGGTGGCGACTTTTGGCGACGGGATCAGGATGCGTTCTTCGCCCGGGAACGGCTCTTCACGGCCGCCGGAGAAGAAGAAGGTCACGTGGGCATATTTTTCGGTTTCGGCGATGCGCAGTTGGGTCTTGCCGTTTTTCGCCAGATAGTCGCCCAGCACGTTGTCCAGGCTGCCGGCTGCAAAGGCGGCAGGCGCCGGGATGCTGGCGGCGTATTGGGTCAGGCCCACGTACTGCACTTTGGGTTGGCGGGCGCGTTCGAACTCCTTGAAACCGTCTTCGACGAACACGCGGCTCAGCTCGCGGGCCCGGTCGGCGCGGAAGTTCATGAACACCACGGCGTCGCCGTCTTCGACTTTTACCGGCTCGCCGATGGTAGTGGCCTTGACGAATTCATCGCTCTCGCCACGCGCATAGGCCGCTTCCAGGCCCTCCTGGGCGGTGGCGGCGTTGAATTCGGCCTGGCCGTCGACGATCAGGTTGTAAGCCTGGGACACGCGGTCCCAGCGATTGTCGCGGTCCATGGCGAAGTAGCGGCCTACCAGGCTGGCGATGCGGCCCTTGCCCAAGGCGGCGAACGTGGCGTCCAGCAACTCGATGGACGATTGCGCGCTTTTCGGCGGAGTGTCGCGGCCGTCGAGGAAGGCGTGCAGGTAGATCTTGTCGGCGCCGCGCTTGAAGGCCAGTTCGGCCATGGCGACCAGGTGGTCCTGGTGGCTGTGTACGCCGCCGTCCGACAGCAGGCCCATAAAGTGCACGGCCTTGCCGGCGGCGACGGCTTTGTCCACCGCTGCGCAGAGGGTCGGGTTCTCGAAGAAGTCGCCATCGCGGATCGACTTGGTCACGCGGGTGAAGTCCTGATACACCACTCGTCCGGCGCCGAGGTTCATGTGGCCGACTTCCGAGTTGCCCATCTGGCCGTCGGGCAGGCCCACGTCCATGCCCGATCCGGAGATCAGGCCGTTGGGTACGGTGGCGGTCAGGCGGTCGAGTACCGGCTTGCTGGCCGCGTATACCGCGTTGTCATGGTGGCTTTCACTGTGTCCGAAGCCATCGAGAATTATCAGGACCAAAGGTTTAGGCGTAGTAGTCATAGATCCTCTCGCGGCGGTAATAAAGGAAGACAATTGAAAAGTGAGTGGCAGTTTAAAGCGAAGTTCCGACCACGTCACCGCTTTACGGGGGTTGGCCCCCCCTGACGGCTGTGTATACTTACCGCCATTTTAACGCCCTGGAACCTCCTTGATGGTTGATCACCTGATTGCATTTGCCACTGCCCACTACCTGCTCGCGGGTGCCTTCGTTATCCTGCTGGCGCTGCTGATCGCTCATGAAATGAGCCGCGGTGGCCGCAGCCTGAGCACGTCGGAGCTGACCGCACTGGTCAACAAGGATGAGGCCGTTGTCGTGGATATCCGCCCGGCCAAGGATTTTGCCGCCGGCCATATCGTCGGCGCACTGAATATCCCGCAGGACAAGCTGATCGCACGCCTGGCCGAGCTGGAAAAATACAAGGCCAAGACCATTATTCTGGTCGACGCCCAAGGCCAGCACGCCGGCACCCACGCCCGCGAAATGCTCAAGACCGGTTTCACCGCCGCCAAACTGTCCGGCGGTATCGGCAGCTGGAAGGCCGATAACCTGCCGCTGGTGAAGTGATATGAGCCAGGTTGTCGTGTATTCCAGCGATTGGTGCCCTTACTGCATGCGGGCCAAGGCCCTGCTTGAGAAAAAGGGCGTTGCCTTCGAAGAGATCAAGGTCGACGGCAAACCTCAGGTGCGCGCCGAAATGGCCCAGAAAGCGGGGCGCACGTCCGTGCCGCAGATATGGATCGGCACCCGGCATATCGGTGGCTGCGATGACCTGTTCGCCCTGGAGCGCGCCGGTAAACTCGATGCGCTGCTGCTCGTCTGACTCCCAACCCCTAAAAGACCCCAAGATCAAGAAGGATCTGCGATGACTGACCAACAGAACACCGAAGCAGCAGAAGCCCAGCCACAATTCTCGTTGCAGCGGATCTATGTACGTGACCTGTCGTTTGAAGCGCCGAAAAGCCCGGCGATCTTCCGTCAGGAGTGGACCCCAAGCGTTGCGCTGGACCTGAACACTCGCCAAAAGCCCCTGGAAGGTGACTTCCACGAGGTGGTGCTGACCTTGTCGGTTACCGTCAAGAACGGCGAAGAAGTCGCGTTCATCGCTGAAGTGCAACAGGCCGGTATCTTCCTGATCCAGGGCCTGGACGACGCGTCCATGAGCCACACCCTGGGCGCGTTCTGCCCGAACATCCTGTTCCCGTATGCCCGTGAGACCCTGGACAGCCTGGTCACCCGTGGCTCGTTCCCGGCACTGATGCTGGCGCCGGTGAACTTCGATGCCCTGTACGCTCAAGAGCTGCAGCGCATGCAACAGGAAGGTTCGTCGACGGTTCAATAAGTCGACGCGGTAAAAAATGTGGGAGCCGGCTTGTGTGGGAGCTGGCTTGCTTGCGATAGCAGCACCGCGGTGTGACTGACACGCCGAGGTGCTTGCATCGCGGGCAAGCCCGGCTCCCACACAAGCCCGCTCCCACATTTGTTATGCGGTGTTATTTAAAGCCGAGCTGGCGCCAGCCTTCGTATACGGCAACCGCCACAGTGTTGGACAGGTTCAAGCTGCGACACCCTTCACGCATCGGCAAGCGCAAGCGATGGCCGTCCGGCAGGGCGTCGAGCACCTCGGCCGGCAGGCCCCGGCTTTCCGGGCCGAACAGGAAGGCGTCGCCTTCGGCGAAGCTGGCATCATGGAATGGCCGCGAACCCTTGGTGGTGAACGCGAACAGCCGTGGGTGGCCCAGGCTTTCCAGGCAGCTGGCGAGGTCGGCATGGCGCTTGAGGGTGGCGTACTCGTGGTAGTCCAGCCCGGCGCGGCGCAGGCGCTTGTCGTCCATGTCAAAGCCCAGGGGCTCGATCAAATGCAGGTGGCAGCCACTGTTGGCGCACAGCCTGATAACGTTGCCGGTATTCGGCGGAATTTCTGGTTGAAAAAGGATGACGTGAAACATGCACGGCTCCGAAGGCAAAGATGCGCTGCATTCTACCCCCGAAGAGGACCCAAGGCCGAAGCTAATGCCACGGGTCATGGGTTCTTTGGCGATTGTCGGCCTGATGGTGGGCCTGATGATCGGCCGCCTGACCACGCCCGACCCGGTGGAGTTGCAGCAGGTAGAGACGGCCGCAGATGGCGTGGTGGTGTGGTTCAACAGCGAACCCAAGCTGCACGGCGAGCATATCGACGGCACCGTGGCACTGCTGTTTGACGCCCAGGGCAAGGCCGCCGCCGGGCAACTCAAGGTCAATGACAAGGACGTGAACTGGCGCGTGCGCAAGACCGATGGCGGCTTGCTGCTGAACCTGGTGGCGGCTCGGCCGTTGCGCGGGGAATGGAAAGGGGAGAAGGCCGATGGCCGCTGGCGGCTTGCGATCCATCTGCGCGAAGAATAAAAGAGGGAATCCCCGGCCTGCCTGTACCAAGGTCCCCAAAACGGGCTGGGGCTATGGGCGCTGCGCCGCATAAGCCCCGGGTGTAAAGAAGGGAGTTCCCGGCCTGCCTGTACCAGGGCTCCCAAAACGGGATGAAGCCTTACAAGGCTTCGGTGTTAAAGAGGGAATCCCCGGCCTGCCTGTACCAAGGTTCCCGAAACGGGTGTGGGGCGCGACGCGATTCGCATCAAGCACCCCGGGTGTAAAGAGGGGATTCTCGGCCTGCCTGTACCAAGGTCCCCGAAACTGGGTAGTACAAGGGTTATTGCAGGGCGCGTGCCACAGTTGGCAATTTGTGCCAAAAAATTACGCCAGAAAGCGCAAAGCCCCGGAATACGGGGCTTTGGTGTTTATGCGATTTAATATTTTGTTAACAGAATGGTTGTTTCAGTCTTGGAACGTGTGCGCGATGCTAGTTCATGGTGCATTGAAGCGGTGCAGCGCCTGAAGTTTGTATGAAGACCTAAATGTGGGAGGGGGCTTGCCCCCGATGGCGGTGGTTCAGTCACTTAGATGTCGACTGACACACCGCCATCGGGGGCAAGCCCCCTCCCACATTAGGTCTTCAGTGAATCAGGGGTTAGTGATCAGCCCTCATCCCCCTCGTCATCATCTCCACCATCCACCTTCATCCCCAGCTCCTTGATCTTGCGGGTCAAGGTATTGCGGCCCCAACCCAGCAGCACAGCGGCGTCGCGGCGGCGGCCGGCGGTGTGCTTCAGGGCGGTTTCGATCATGATCCGCTCGAAGGCCGGTACGGCGCTGTCCAGCAGGTTCGACTGGCCGCGTGCCAGCGCCTGGTCGGCCCATTGGCGCAGCGCCTGTTCCCAGTTGGTCACCGGTGCCGAGTCCTGCGGCAGGCTCAACAGCTCCGGCGGCAGGTCGCTGATATGCACTTCGCGCCCGGATGCCATCACCGTGATCCAGCGGCAAGTGTTCTCCAGCTGGCGCACGTTGCCCGGCCACGGCAGGTTCTTCAGGTATTCCTCGGTCTCGCTTTTGAGCAGCTTCGGCTCGACGGCCAGCTCCTGGGCGGCGCGGCTGAGGAAGTGGCGGGCGAGGGTGGGGATGTCTTCGCGACGGTCCGACATGCGTGGGATATGGATCCGGATCACGTTCAGACGGTGGAACAAGTCCTCACGGAATTTGCCCGCATGCACCAGGGTTTCGAGGTTCTGGTGGGTCGCCGCAATAATGCGCACGTCGACCTTGACCGGCGTGTGCCCGCCGACGCGGTAGAACTCACCGTCCGCCAGTACGCGCAGCAAGCGGGTCTGGGTGTCGGCCGGCATATCACCGATTTCGTCGAGGAACAGCGTGCCGCCGTCCGCCTGTTCAAAACGCCCGCGACGCAGGTTGGCTGCACCGGTAAACGCGCCTTTCTCATGGCCGAACAGCTCGGACTCCATCAAGTCCTTGGGGATCGCCGCCATGTTCAGCGCGATAAACGGCGAGGCCGCCCGTGGGCTGTGACGGTGCAGGGCGTGGGCCACCAGCTCTTTACCAGTACCCGATTCACCGTTGATCAGCACGGTGATGTTGGAGTGGCTCAAGCGCCCGATGGCGCGAAACACTTCCTGCATCGCCGGCGCTTCGCCGATGATTTCCGGGGTGCGGGTCAGGGCCGGTGGGGCCTCCTGGTTCTGTTGTTCCTGGGCGTGCTGGTTGGCGCGTTTTACCAGCGCCACCGCCTCGTCCACGTCGAACGGCTTGGGCAGGTACTCAAAGGCGCCGCCCTGGTAGGACGCGACAGCGCTGTCCAGGTCCGAGTGCGCGGTCATGATGATCACCGGCAGGCGCGGGTGCTGCTCGCGGATGCGGGCCAGCAGGTCCAGGCCACTGGCGCCGGGCATGCGGATGTCGGAGATGATCACGTCGGGCTGCTGGCGCGCCAGGCGGCTCATCACCCCATCGGCGCTGTCGAAGCTCTGGGTGGTCATGCCTTCCTGTTGCAAGGCTTTTTCGAGGACCCAGCGGATAGAACGGTCGTCATCGACGATCCAGACAGTTTCACTACGGCTCATGTCGATGGGGCTCCTTGTTCCAGAGGCAGAAAGATCGAGAACGTGGTGTGGCCAGGATGGCTTTCACATTCGATCAGACCCTGGTGCTGGCTGATGATGTTCTGTGTAATGGCCAGGCCCAGCCCGGTGCCGTCCGGGCGGCCGCTGACCATGGGGAAGAAGATGGTTTCCTGCAGTTCCGCAGGAATGCCCGGGCCGTTGTCGATGATCTCGACCTTGGTTACCAGGCGATGGCGCACGTGGCCGATAGTGAACTGGCGCAAGGCGCGGGTACGCAGGCTGATGCGGCCCAGGCGCAGTTCGTTCTGGCTGCTGATGGCCTGCATGGCGTTGCGCACGATATTGAGCACCGCCTGGATCATCTGTTCACGGTCGATCAATACGTCGGGAATGCTTGGGTCGTAGTCGCGCACCAAGGTAATGCAACCCTGGCTTTCGGCTTCGACCAGATGGCAGACGCGCTCCAGTACCTCGTGCACGTTGGTCATCGCCAGCGACGGCAACTTGTTGGAGCCGAGCATGCGGTCCACCAGGTTACGCAGGCGGTCGGCCTCCTCAATGATGACGTTGGTGTAGTCCTTGAGGTTCTCGTCCGGCAGCTCGCGGGCCAGCAGTTGCGCGGCGCCGCGAATCCCGCCCAACGGGTTCTTGATCTCATGGGCCAGGCCGCGCACCAGCATCTTGCTGGTTTCCTGCTTGGACAACTGCGCTTCTTCTTTAGTGATGCGCAGCAAGCGGTCACGCGGGTGCACTTCGAGCAACAGCAAGGTCTCGCCGTTGCTCAGGATCGGGGTCACGGCGTAGTCGACGGTCAGGGTCTGGCCGGTAAGCGCAGTGAGCATCGCTTCGCGCTTGGTAAACGGGTGTGCTTGTTCCACCGCCTGGCGCAACGAGCTCAAGGCTTCGGCCGATTCGGTGAACAATTCGCTGATGAACTGCCCATGGCTGCGCTGGCCACTGATGGCCAGGAGCATTTCCGCCGCCGGGTTCATGTACTCAAGGCGCAGGGCGTCGTTGAGCAGGATGGTCGCGGTGGTCAGGTTGTCGAGTAACAAACGGTGCAGTGCATCATTGATGGTCATCAGGACCTCTTTTGGAGCAAGGCGCGGGCTTGAGGCACACGCTGATACAAGGAAAATGCAAAAACCAAACCAAGGCTCCGAAAAGAAGCGTTAAACCCCTGAAATAGGGGTTTTAGGCTCGAAACTGTGGCGTTCTGCCAGATTGAACGGGAAGTTTCGAACCAAAATGGGCTGGACAGGTGGGAAGGGTGCAGTGTATCGCACCAATATAGTGCGGATTTGGCGGGTCTGTTCAGGAAAGCTGAAAAAGCTTTCCTGGCAGTGGGTCAGGGTGGGAGGGGTAGCACGCGTAGGGTTGGCGCTTCAGGAAGGTCTTTTCGGTGTGGTCTTTCTATTGTTCAGGCACGGGGTGATGACTTCGCGCAGGCCGCCGTTGTTGTGCGGCAGTAAAAAGTCCGCCGTCAGTGGCGCGCCTCCGGGGATGGCTGAGGGTAGTTTGATCTTGATGAGCTGGCCGGCCATGTCATCGCTGATCCACTCGCGTAACTCGCGGCGATTGGCAGGCATGGTGAATTTGAACAGCACGCCGTGCTGTTGCGTGGGCGCTGCGCTGTAGTAGCCGTTGACGCGGTAGGTGTGGGCGGGGAGTGCGCCGGTCGTAAGGCTCAGGGGGCCGGTTGAGCGGGCATCCGGGCCTTCATAGATGTTGGGATTGAAGCGCAGTTCATCGGTGTGGGTGTACAGCGAGATCACCGGGCGCAAAGGCGAGCGATAACAGGCGACATGCAGGATCGCGATGCTGGTCTCGTCAGCGTGAGCTGCCATGCCGTCAATGCGCGCGCTGATAATTTTGCTGTCGCTTTCGGGCGCTTGCACGGTCCATGCGGCGGGCGCGAAGTCGGCAGTTGGTGAGAGTGTGCTTTCTTGTGCGCCGGTCAGCGGGCTGAGCATGAGTATCAGCGAGCATAGGTGCTTGCAGGTGAGGTTCATTGCGAGGTACGTCGGAGGGTGGCGGCTGGACGCGCAATCGTAGTGGCTCGGTTATCTGGGGTATGTCAGATATTTCTGCGGTTTTAGGAGGAGGCGGGAAAGGGCCTTCAGTGAAGCAGGCCCTTGTCTGTCATGGCTTATAGATGCACAGCTCGGCTGTGGCGCGGGTCATTGCAATTTGGATCAAGGGCTCGTAACGCGGCTCGTGCACCGCCAGGGCCAGCCATTGCGGGCACTGGGGGTTGGTGCGTTCGGGGCTGAAGTCGGCCAATTGTTGCAGCATGCGTTTTTGCAGCTGGTCCAATTGGGGGCGGATCTTGCCGACCAGGTCGGGGCGCGGGGTGTCGGGCGCCTTGCCTTGAAACTGCCAGTCGGACAGCCGGGCGTATTGCACCAGTTTATTGGCTTCGATCTGGGCGCTGAAGAACTGCTCCGCCGCCTCGGGCGGCACTTTATAGTCGGGCGCCTGGGCTTTTACGCTGGCGATTACGGCCTGTTCCCGTGGGCGATCTTCCACGGCTTTGTGGCTGTCCCATTTGCTCAAGGCGACTTGGTCGGCGATGGCCAGGCGCTCGGCGATGCTGGTGAGTAAGGGGGCTAGGGTGGTGGGGGGAGCAGCGGATGCGCAGGCGCTGGCGAGCAGCAGGGCGAGTGCAAGGCTATATTTCAACGGTGATCTCCTTGTGGGAGCGGGCTTGCTCGCGAATACGGTGTGTCAGTTGACGCATCTGGTGGCTGATACACCGTATTCGCGAGCAAGCCCGCTCCCACATTTTTGATTGGGTTTGCAGATTAAGAGCTGCGTCAGTTCGAGGCTACCGTAACTTGCGCGCTTGCCTACAGTTACGCCAGAATCCGCCGGCTTGTACGGCTGGCTTGTCGTCTCTAAGGTTGCTCGGTCGCTGCTTATCAGCGATCAGGTTTAGTAGCCTGGATTCGAATTGTAGGTCGTGCATTCTCCATCAATCAGGTTTCTAAAATCTGTGCTTGATGGTGGCTGTGCGCAGGGCATCCTCGGATGCGCCGGGCTTCTACATTCACCGGTCTACTAACCTGCGCACAGCTGCCACCCTTTCGTTTAGTAGCGAAGCGAAGGCGGCCTCATTTGAGGAATGTAGAAAATGTTCAAGCCAACCCCAAATCCGCCTTCATCCGTCTTCACCATCGCCCCCGATACCGACGACGAAGCCCTGATGGTCAATAGCCTGGAAACCTTCTCCTCAGTCAGCGCCTTGTTGCTCGACTTGTCTGAAGCGCTGGAAGGTAAAACTCGCGATACGGTTCTGGCCATCCACCAGCTGAGTGCGCTGGGCACGCAGATGGTTGGCAAGATGCTCGACCGTCATACCCCGACCCGCTAAACCCCAGGCAAAAAAAGACCTCCCGAAGGAGGTCTTTTTTGTCACGCCGCTTCAAGCAGCGGCGCTACCGGATCAGCAGCTGTAGTACAGCTCGTATTCCAGTGGGTGTACGAAGGTGCGAACCTTGATTTCTTCTGCGCTTTTCAGCTCGATGTAGGCATCAATGAAGTCGTCGCTGAACACGCCGCCTTTGGTCAGGAACGCACGGCCCTTGTCCAGCTCTTCCAGGGCTTCTTTCAGGCTGCCGCACACTTGTGGGATCTCTTTGGCCTCTTCAGGCGGCAGGTCGTACAAGTTTTTGTCGGCGGCATCGCCTGGGTGGATCTTGTTCTGGATACCGTCCAGGCCAGCCATTACCAGGGCAGCGAAGGCCAGGTATGGGTTGGCAGCCGGATCCGGGAAGCGCGCTTCGATACGGCGAGCACGAGGGCTGGACACGTAAGGAATGCGGATCGAGGCGGAACGGTTACGAGCCGAGTAGGCCAGCATTACCGGCGCTTCGAAACCTGGGACCAGACGCTTGTAGGAGTTGGTCGACGGGTTGGTGAAGCCGTTCAGGGCCTTACCGTGCTTGATGATGCCGCCGATGAAGTACAGGGCGGTGTCGGACAGGCCGGCATAACCTTCGCCAGCGAAGGTGTTCTTGCCATCTTTGGCGATGGACAGGTGAACGTGCATACCCGAACCGTTATCGCCGTACAGAGGCTTAGGCATGAAGGTAGCGGTACGGCCGTAAGCCACGGCAGTGTTGTGTACGCAGTACTTCAGGGTCTGAACTTCGTCAGCCTTGGCAACCAGGGTGTTGAACTTCACACCGATTTCGTTCTGGCCGGCAGTGGCCACTTCGTGGTGGTGCACTTCGATGACCAGGCCCATGTCTTCCATGGCGTTGCACATGGAGGTACGGATTTCGTGGTCATGGTCGAACGGCGGAACCGGGAAGTAACCACCTTTGATGCCTGGACGGTGGCCATGGTTGCCGCCTTCCACGTCCTGGTCGGACATCCACGAACCTTGTTCGGAGTAGATCTTGAACATGGAGCCGGAGATATCGGACTTGAACTTGACTTGGTCGAAGATGAAGAATTCTGGCTCCGGGCCTACGAATACGGTGTCACCGATACCGGTGGACTTCAGGTATTCCTCGGCACGCTTGGCGATCGCACGTGGGTCGCGGTCGTAGCCTTGCATGGTCGAAGGCTCGATCACGTCGCACACCAGGATCAGGGTGGCTTCTTCGGTGAACGGGTCGAGCACGGCAGTGCTGTCGTCCGGCATCAGGATCATGTCGGAGGCTTCGATGCCTTTCCAGCCGGCGATGGAGGAACCGTCGAACATTTTGCCTTCTTCGAAGAAAGCATCATCCAGCGCGTCGCGAGCCGGCATGGTCACGTGGTGCTGAGTGCCTTTGGTGTCCGTGAAGCGCAGATCAATCCATTTAACGTCATGATCTTTGATGAGTTGAACCGACTTCGACATAGTGTCCTCCGGGTGGCTTCGGGCTGGGGTAGTGGAGTTAGCCCTTAGAATGTGGGTGATGCCGGCGCGGATAGTCCGCCATGGCAACCTGCCTCACAAGAGAGCAAATTGCATGCCAGTGCGCCAACATGGTCTTTTTGCCTCAAAATGGCCCCTATAACGGTGCAATCCGCTGAAGCGGAATAAATAACGCACCGCAATGTAGCGCCTGTTTGTATAAATGACCTGTTTTGGTGCGAGCAACCTGTGATGCATATTAACTGGTTAAACCTTGAGCGATTTCCGCTATAATCCGCGCCCCCCTTTTTCAGCAGGCCCGGCGCGCGCTGTTTCCATGAAATTAATCGTAAAAGTCTTCCCCGAGATCACCATCAAAAGCCGACCGGTACGGACGCGTTTCATCCGTCAGTTGGCCAAGAACATCCGTGCCGTGCTCCGTGACCTGGACCCGGCTGTGGTGGTGAATGGCGTGTGGGACAACCTCGAGCTGGAAACCCGTGTCACCGACGCCAGAGCCTTGAAGGACATGACCGAGCGCCTGAGCTGCATGCCGGGTATCGCGCATTTCCTGCAGGTGGACGAGTACCCGCTGGGCGACTTCGACGACATCACCGAGAAGTGCAAGCAGCACTTCGGCGAGTCGCTGGAAGGCAAGATCTTCTCGGTGCGTTGCAAGCGCGCCGGCAAACACCCGTTCAGCTCCATGGATGTGGAAAAATACGTTGGCAGCAAGCTGCGTCGCGAATGCGGCGCCGCCGGGATTTCCCTGAAAGCACCGCAAATTGAAGTGCGCATGGAAATTCGCGACCAACGGTTGTTTGTGATCCACAGCCAGCACAACAGCATCGGCGGTTACCCGCTGGGCGCCCTGGAACAGACCCTGGTACTGATGTCCGGCGGTTTCGATTCCACGGTGGCGGCCTACCAGATCATGCGGCGCGGCCTGATGAGCCACTTCTGCTTCTTTAATCTGGGCGGGCGTGCACACGAATTGGGCGTGATGGAAGTCGCGCACTTTATCTGGAAGAAGTACGGCAGCTCCCAACGCGTGCTATTTGTGAGCGTACCGTTCGAGGAAGTGCTGAGCGAAATTCTCGGTAAAGTCGATAACAGTCATATGGGCGTGGTATTGAAGCGTATGATGTTGCGCGCTGCGTCCCGAATCGCCGATCAATTGCAGATCGACGCGCTGGTGACCGGTGAAGCGATCTCCCAGGTGTCCAGCCAGACGCTGCCAAACCTGTCGCTTATCGACTGCGTCACCGAGAAGCTGGTCTTGCGCCCGCTGATCGCCAGCCATAAACAGGACATCATCGACCTGGCAGAACAGATCGGCACCGCCGACTTTGCCAAGCATATGCCTGAGTACTGCGGGGTCATCTCGGTGAACCCCAAAACCCACGCCAAGCGCAACCGCGTGGAATATGAAGAACAACAGTTTGATATGGCGATTCTGGAGCGTGCGCTCGAGAACGCCAAACTGGTCCCGATTGATCGTGTGATTGATGAATTGGGCCAGGATGTACAGATCGAAGAAGTCAGCGAAGCCCTGGCCGGCCAGATTGTCGTCGACATCCGTCACCCGGATGCCGCGGAAGATGAGCCGCTGGAAATCGCCGGCATCGACGTGCAAACGCTGCCGTTCTACGCACTGAACGCGCGTTTCAAGGAACTGGATAACAGCCGTCAGTACCTGCTGTATTGCGACAAAGGCGTGATGAGTCGCCTGCATGCCCACCATTTGCTCAGTGAGGGGTATGCCAATGTGCGCGTTTATCGACCGAGCTAAGAGCCCGGGGCTGTTTGCCTGTGGCCTGCGTCACCGGCCCCCCGACTCTGCCGTCAAGCTGTAACGGCAAGGCCTGACTCTACTGTTAATCGCTGCCACGACCTGTCAGCACACCGAATCCTCTGATCGAGATACACAAGTGATCGAAAATCTACGTAACATCGCCATCATTGCTCACGTTGACCATGGTAAAACCACCCTGGTAGACAAACTCCTGCGTCAATCCGGCACCCTGGAGCGCAACGAGCTCAACGACGAGCGCGTGATGGACTCCAACGACCAGGAAAAAGAGCGCGGTATTACCATCCTGGCTAAAAACACCGCTATCAACTGGAACGGCTACCACATCAACATCGTGGATACCCCGGGCCACGCCGACTTCGGCGGCGAAGTAGAACGCGTAATGTCGATGGTTGACTCCGTTCTGCTGCTGGTTGACGCTCAAGACGGCCCTATGCCGCAAACCCGTTTCGTGACCAAGAAGGCGTTCGAAGCCGGCCTGCGTCCGATCGTGTGCATCAACAAGGTTGACCGTCCAGGCGCGCGTCCGGACTGGGTTCTGGACCAGATCTTCGACCTGTTCGACAACCTGGGTGCTACCGAAGAACAGCTGGACTTCAAAGTCGTCTACGCCTCGGCCCTGAACGGCATTGCCGGTCTGGAACACACCGACATGGCTGAAGACATGACCCCGCTGTACCAGTCGATCGTCGACAACGTACCGGCGCCGAAAGTTGACCGTGAAGGCCCGTTCCAGATGCAAATCTCGGCACTGGACTACAACAGCTTCCTGGGTGTTATCGGCGTCGGCCGTATCGCTCGTGGTAGCGTCAAGCCGAACACTCCGGTCGTGGCTATCGGTGCTGACGGCAAGAAGCGCAACGGTCGTATCCTGAAGCTGATGGGTCACCACGGCCTGCACCGCATCGACGTTGAAGAAGCTTTCGCCGGCGACATCGTGTGCGTGAGCGGTATGGACTCGCTGTTCATCTCCGACACCCTGTGTCAGCCGGACAACGTCGAGGCGATGAAGCCTCTGACCGTTGACGAGCCAACCGTTTCCATGACCTTCCAGGTAAACGACTCGCCTTTCTGCGGTAAAGAAGGCAAGTTCGTGACCTCCCGTAACATCAAGGAGCGTCTGGACAAAGAGCTGCTGTACAACGTTGCTCTGCGCGTTGAAGAAGGCGACTCGGCTGACAAGTTCAAGGTTTCCGGCCGTGGTGAGCTGCACCTCTCGGTACTGATCGAAACCATGCGTCGCGAAGGCTTCGAAATGGGCGTTGGTCGTCCGGAAGTGATCATCCGTCAGGTTGACGGCGTGAAGCAGGAACCGTTCGAAAACGTGACCATCGACACCCCTGAAGAATCCCAGGGCAAGGTCATGGAAGAGATGGGCCTGCGTAAAGGCGACCTGACCAACATGGTGCCGGATGGCAAAGGCCGTGTGCGTCTGGAATACAACATCCCTGCTCGCGGTCTGATCGGTTTCCGTAACCAGTTCCTGACCCTGACCAACGGTGCTGGCATCCTGACCTCGATCTTCGATCGCTACGACACTATGAAGTCCGGCGACATGTCCGGCCGTCAGAACGGCGTTCTGGTATCGGTAGAAACCGGCAAGGCACTGACCTACTCCCTGGAAACCCTCCAGGCGCGTGGCAAGCTGTTCGTTGAACACGGTCAAGAGATCTACAACGGTCAGATCGTTGGTCTGAACAGCCGTGACAACGACATGGGCGTCAACCCAACCAAAGGCAAGAAGCTCGACAACATGCGTGCTTCGGGTAAAGACGAAACCATCGCCCTGGTTCCACCTGTTCGCTTCACCCTGGAACAGGCTCTGGAATTCATCCAGGACGACGAGCTGTGCGAAGTTACGCCTAAGTCGATCCGCCTGCGTAAGAAGATCCTGGACGAAGGCGAGCGTACCCGCGCTGCCAAGAAAGCCAAGAACTGAGTTAACTCAGGCTGAATGAAAAACGCCCCCGGTCGAAAGGCCGGGGGCGTTTTTTTGTGCCTGGGTTTTGGCCGCTTTGTGGCGAGCGGGCTTGCCCGCGTTGGGCTGCGAAGCGGCCCCCAAACCATACACTGGGTTTTATCTGAAGGAAGGCGGTGAGCTTATTGGGCCTGCTTCGCAGGCCAGCGCGGGCAAGCCCGCTCGCCACAACAGCCCTGCCACAACAGCCCTGTCGTTACGCGTCAGGTCAGAACTTGTCGAGGGTCTTGAACTTGGTCTCGCGCACCACTTCTTTGGGCTTGTACGCGCAATACCCAGGTCGCGGCCCGATTTTCGGGTGGTTGCGGCAGGTATCCGGGCGCTTGTCATAAATAGTGCAGAAGCGCGTCTTACGATCCAGGTACAGGCAGTCGTTGTTGCTCATGCGCTGCAGGGTAAAAATCTCGGATTTTGAATTGAAGCGCTCGACGATGCCTTCCTTCTGCAAACGCTTGGCGATGTTCTTCGGCGGGTCACCACGCTCGAACTCATCGACGATGCCAATGCGGATCAGGTCCTTGATCTTCACCTCAACCGGCAGCGTGCAGCAGCTGGACACGCAGCCACCGCACATGTGGGCGGAATATTTCTGCCAGGTCTCGAGACGGTCGAGTTCCGCGGCGGCGATCAGTTGAGGCTTCATCAGGGTTCCAAGGTGGGGCGGTATCCGGGCGCGCGATCATACCGGGATTGATGGTTTTTTGAACAATATTTTGCAGATTTCATCTCCAACGGTACAGGTGGCGAAAGCAGGCACGGCCCCTGCATCAATTTCCCGCATAAGGTGAATGAGTTAAAAAACTGCCGAACCAGACCGTCTACCGTCTGTCAGACCGACTAGGCTCTAGCAACTCCTTCAATCTCGCCCGAGGTCGCACCGATGTCTCAGGAACCGCTTGCACGAGAAGCAGAGGTAGCCGCATTCCGCGATGCTGTCTTGACCAAACTCACCTATGCGGTGGGCAAGGACCCGGATCACGCCTTCGACCATGACTGGTTCGAAGCGATTGCCCTGGCCGCTCGCGACCAGATGGTCGACCACTGGATGGACCATACGAGGCGTATCTACCGCAAAGGCCAGAAGCGGGTGTATTACCTCTCCCTGGAATTTTTGATCGGCCGCTTGCTCTACGACAGCCTGAGCAACCTCGGCGTGCTGGAAATCGCTCGCGAAGCCCTGTCCGAATTGGGCGTGGACCTGGAGCGCATCCGCCTGCTGGAGCCCGACGCGGCGCTCGGCAACGGCGGCCTCGGCCGTCTGGCGGCGTGCTTTATGGAAAGCATGTCGACCTTGGGCATTGCCGGCCACGGTTATGGCATTCGATATGAACACGGCTTGTTCCGCCAGGCGATTGTCGATGGCTGGCAGCAGGAGCAGACCGAGCGCTGGCTGGATTTCGGCAACCCGTGGGAATTCGAACGGGCCGAGGTGATTTACCCGATCGGCTTTGGCGGCAGCGTTGAGACTCTGCCGGATGCCTCCGGCAAGCTGATCCAGGTGTGGACGCCGAATGAAACCGTGCGCGCCGTGGCCTATGACACCCCAGTCGTCGGCTGGCGTGGCGCCAGCGTCAACACCCTGCGCCTGTGGCGTGCACGGGCGGTGGAAGACTTGCACCTGGAGCGCTTCAACGCCGGTGACCATTTGGGCGCCGTCGCCGAAGTGGCCCGCGCCGAAAGCATCTCCCGAGTGCTTTACCCGGCCGACAGCACCGAAGCGGGGCAGGAACTGCGCCTGCGCCAGGAATACTTCTTCGTCTCGGCCTCGCTGCAAGACCTGCTGCGCCGCCACAAGAACATGCACGGCTCGGTACTGAGCCTGGGCGAGCACGCGGCGATCCAACTCAACGACACTCACCCCTCCATCGCGGTGGCCGAGTTGATGCGCCAGCTGGTGGATTTGCACGACATCCCGTGGGAAGCCGCGTGGGACGTGACAGTTGAAACACTTTCCTACACCAATCACACCTTGCTACCCGAGGCGTTGGAGACTTGGCCTGTAGGCTTGATGGAACGCATGCTGCCGCGGCATATGCAGATCATCTACCTGATCAACGCCCAGCACATCGACTCGCTGCGCGCCAAGGGCATCCACGACTTTGACGTGCTGCGCGCCGTGTCGCTGATCGAAGAAGACAACGGCCGCCGCGTGCGCATGGGTAACCTGGCGTTCCTCGGCTCCCATAGCGTCAACGGTGTGTCCGGCTTGCACACCCAGTTGATGCGCAGCACGGTGTTCTCGGAGTTGCACAAGCTGTACCCCGAGCGCATCAACAACAAAACCAACGGCATCACCTTCCGCCGCTGGCTGTACCAGGCCAATCCCAAGCTCACCGAAATGCTGGTGGAAGCCCTGGGCCCGGACATTCTCGACACCATGGAGACCCGCCTGACAGAGCTGGAAACCTTCGCCGAGAAACAGACCTTCCGCAAAGCCTTCGCCGAGCAGCGCCTGCACAGCAAGCGCGCGCTGGCCGAGATCATTCACGAGCGCCTGGGCATTTCGGTCAACCCGGCGGCGATGTTCGATGTGCAGGTCAAGCGTATCCACGAATACAAGCGCCAACTGCTGAACTTGCTGCACACCGTGGCGCTGTACCAGGCGATCCGTGCCGAGCCGGGCACCGACTGGGTGCCTCGGGTGAAGATTTTTGCAGGCAAGGCGGCGGCCAGTTATCACCAGGCCAAGCTGATCATCAAGCTGACCAACGACATCGCCCGCACCGTGAACAACGACCCCACCGTGCGCGGTTTGCTCAAGGTGGTGTTCCTGCCCAACTACAACGTCAGCCTGGCGGAGAGCATCATTCCGGCGGCGGACTTGTCGGAGCAGATATCCACCGCCGGCTTTGAAGCCTCGGGCACCAGTAACATGAAGTTCGGCCTCAACGGCGCACTGACCATCGGCACCATGGACGGCGCCAACGTGGAGATGCACGAGCGCGTGGGCGCCGAGCACATGTTTATCTTCGGTCTCAGTGCTGAGCAGGTGGAAGCCCGCAAGCACGCCGGTGAGTTCCACGCCGGGCCGGAAGTGGCCGCCTCCCATCGCCTCAACGATGTGTTGCAAGCGATCCGCGGCGGGGTGTTCTCGCCGGATGATCCAGGGCGTTATGTGGGGCTGATCGACGGGCTGATCGACTACGACCGCTTCCTGGTCTGTGCCGACTTTGACTCCTACTGGGACGCCCAGGCGCGGGTTGAGGCGCATTGGCATGATTCCAAGGCGTGGTGGCGCTCGGCAGTGCTGAATACGGCGCGCATGGGCTGGTTCAGCTCGGACCGCACCATCCGTGAATACGCGACGGAGATCTGGAAAGCATTGGATTAAACGCCGCAGATCCAAATGTGGGGCTTGCTGTGGCGAGGGAGCTTGCTCCCGTTCGGCTGCGTAGCGGCCGCCGGTTTTTGGGGGCGCTTCGCACCCCCAACGGGAGCAAGCTCCCTCGCCACAAAAGCAGCTCCCACATTGATTGCGCGTCGATATACTAGGCATCGGTTCGCCTAGGGAATATCGACCATGCAATGGATTTTCATGCTGATTGGCCTGGTGCTCGGCTGGACGCTCGATGAGTCGTTCAGTGATGCGGGCATCGGTGCGCTGCTGGGCTTGGGCATTGGCCAGGCGATTCGCCTGTCGCGGCTGTCGGCTCAAGCGGACCAGCAAGCTCGTCAGTTGGAAACCACGCAAAAGTCGTTGATCGCGCTGGGTGAGCGCCTGCGGCAACTGGAGACAATGCCCGCGCCGACGCGCAACGTTACTGTCGAACCGCCCCTCCCTGAACCGACCCCCGTCATTACCCAGGCTCCCGAACTCGTTTGGGAATTGCCGGCCGATCTGGTGCCTGCCCCTGTGGTCGCGCAAGCCCGCCAACCGCTGCCGGATGATGTGTGGGCCCCTGCGCCTCAGCTAGAGCCTAAAGAGCCTGCAACCCCTCGTGGCCCCAACCTGATCGAACGCGCCATCAGCGGCGCCCGTAATTGGCTGTTTGGCGGCAACACCGTGCTGCGGGTCGGCGTGGTGCTGTTGTTCCTCGGTCTCGCGTTCCTGTTGCGCTATGCCACCGAAGGCATGGTGGTGCCGATCGAACTGCGTTACGCCGGGGTTGCCGCTGCCGCCGTGGGCCTGCTGGGTCTGGGCTGGTGGCTGCGGCTGCGCAACAGCAATTACGGGTTGATGCTGCAAGGCACCGGGATCGCGGTGTTGTACCTGACGGTGTTTGCCGCCATGCGCCTGCACCCGTTGATCGACCCGAGTGCGGCGTTGGGCCTGCTGGTGGCGGTCACGGTGTTTTCGGCGATTCTGGCGATTACCCAGGACGCACTGGGGCTGGCCTGCGCGGCGGCGCTCGGCGGGTTCGCCGCGCCGATTCTCACCTCGACCGGCGCCGGTAACCATGTGGCGCTGTTCAGTTACTTTGCCTTGCTCAACGCCGGCATCCTCGCCATCGCCTGGTTCAAAGCCTGGCGCCTGCTCAACTTGATCGGCTTTGTCGGCACTTTCGGGATCGGCTTTGCCTGGGGCATGCGCTCCTATACGCCGGAGTTGCTGTGGAGCACCGAGCCGTTTCTGATCCTGTTTTTCCTGATGTACCTGGCCATAGGTCTGTTGTTCGCCCGACGTAAACTGCAAGAAATGGGGGATGCACCCGAAGGCCGCGATGCGCTGCTGCGCTGGTCCGCCGCCAAGGGCGACTACGTGGACGGCAGCATGCTGTTCGGCCCGCCGCTGGTGGGCTTTGGCTTGCAGTTCGCGCTGGTGCAGCACCTGGAGTTTGCCGCTGCATTCAGCGCACTGGGCCTGGGCATCATCTACATGAGTCTGGCCCGCGTGTTGAGTGGCGGGCGTGCCTTGCTGCTGGCGGAGACTTGCCTGGCCCTGGGGGTGATTTTTGCCAGCCTGGCGATCCCCTTGGGCCTCGATGCGCGCTGGACGGCTGCGGCATGGGCAGTGGAGGGCGCGGGGATTTTCTGGCTGGGCTTGCGTCAGCAACGGCCGCTGGCACGGGCATTCGGCCTGTTGTTGCAGTTGGGTTCGGCAGTCGCGTTCCTCAGCGAGCTGCGTATCGGCGAGCACAGCTTGCTCGACGGCGCGCCGTTGGGCGCGCTACTGCTGGGCGCGGCGCTGGTGTTCAGCTTCGATCAATTGCGCAGGGCGCCAGTGGAGCAAGCGACTGCGTTGGAGCGCAAGGGCGTGCCGGTGCTGGCAAGCCTTGGCCTGGGCTTTTTGTACCTGCTCGCGCCGCTGCTGTTGCTGACCCAAGGCACCGCCATCAGTTGGGCGATTGCCGGTCTGGTGACCCTGTTTATCGGCCTGCGCATTGGCTCGCGGACCTTCCTGTTCAGCGCGTTTGCCGTGCAACTGCTGGGTGGTGTGTTGTTCCTGCTGCGTTTGCAAGGTGGCGATGGGGCAGCGGTGTTCAGTGCGGGCTGGAGCGGTTTGCTCACCGCATCGCTGATCGGGCTGGCCCTGATCGGCGGCATGCTGCTGGCAGCACGCGACACCATGGTGCGCAGCGATGTCCGGCTATTGCGCGGGTTGTCGGTGGTGTTGCTGGCGGGCCTTGTACTCATCAACCTGGCGGTGCTGTTTGTACTGCCTTGGGAAAGCGCCAGCGGCGTGTGGGCGGCCAGTGGGTTGTTGGTTATCTGGTTGAGCCTGTACCTGCAACAGCGCGTCAGTTTTGTGTTCGGGTTGCTGCTGCAACTGCTCGGCGGCGCTTCGTTCCTGCTGGCCGTGCCGGAGCTGCTGGGGCCGTTGACCGGAGAGGGTTTGCGCCCGTTGGCCCACAGCGGGTTCTGGACGCCGATGGTCCTGGGCCTGGCTGCGCTGGTCGGTGCCTGGCGCTTGCAGCGTGAACCCCATGCGCCGATGTTTGCCGTGCTTAAGCTGCAACGCCTGTCCGACCTGCTGCTGGTGTGGGGCGCGGCGTGGTGGACGATCGCGCTGGGCGGCGAAGTGTTACGCTTTATCCCGCAGGCGTTGCAGGGGGCGTTCCTGCTGGGCTGCGCGGCGATCAGCGTGGCGATCTGGACGCTGCTGGCTTCGCGCCTGAAGTGGGCGTCGCTGGGCGTGCTGTCCACAATGCTGATGCCGGCGGTGGGCGTAGTGCTGCTGGTGTGCGCGCATACCTATTACCACCCGGCGGCGCAGTACGGTTGGTTGGCGTGGCCGGCGGTATTCGTGGTGCATTTCATCTCGCTGCGGCGGTTGGCAGCTGTCGTGCCCGCCAAGGCGCTGAGTGTGGCCCATGTGCTGGGCTGCTGGATGCTGATCGGCATGCTGGCGCTGGAGTTGCGTTACGGCTTGCTCAGGTTGTCTGCCGAATACAATGCCTGGCGCTGGCTGGGCTGGGCGATCCTGCCAAGTCTCTATCTTGTGCTGGCTGCGGCGCCGCGCCATTGGCCATGGCCGGTGGCAGCGTACCCAAGGGAGTACCGAGTGTTGGCGGCCTTGCCATTGGCGGCCCTGATGCTCGGCTGGTTCTGGCTGGCGAATATTTTCAGCGACGGCACGGCCAACCCGCTGCCCTATGTGCCGCTGCTTAGCCCGCTGGACCTGGGCCTGTTGTTTGCGCTGCTGGGCGTGTACCTGTGGGCACGCAGTGTGGCGCCGCAACGCGGGCCGCGTGCTGAGCTGATCGCCGAGGGGGTTGCGGGTATTTCGCTGTTTGCCTTCTTTACCGCGCTGGTGATGCGTACCGCACACCATTGGGGCGGCGTGCCGTTCCAGCTGGATGCGTTGCTGGCGTCGATGCTGGTGCAGGCCGGTCTGTCGATCGTGTGGACCCTGATCGCGCTCGGCCTGATGATCGGCGGCCATCTGCGCCATCGACGCGAAGTGTGGTTGATTGGCGCGGCATTGATTGGCGTGGTGGTCGCCAAGCTGTTTTTTGTCGAGCTGAGCAACCGTGGCGGGCTGGCGCGGATCGTGTCGTTTATCGGGGTAGGCGGGCTGTTGCTGGTGGTGGGCTATTTTGCACCGCTGCCGCCCAAGCGTGCCGAACCTGTGGTGGAAACTGAAGGAGCATCCTCTTGATCGGTAAGTTGAGTGTGGTCGTGCTGGGCATCTGTACGGCAGGGGCGGTGTGGGCCCAGGAAGCGCCTGCCGATTTCACCACCCAAGTGCCGCTGAGCGTCAGCGGCAGCGGGCCCTGGTATCGCCTGGAGCTGCCGCTGGCGGTGCAGTTGGGCGCACGCCAGGCCGACCTCAGCGATGTGCGCGTGTTCAACGCCGCCGGTGAGCCGCAAGCCTATGCGCTGTCACGCCAGCCGGCCCAGCGCAGCGAAAACCGCACAGTCACCGACGTGAAGTGGTTCCCGCTGTACGCCGCCGACACCCAGCAAGCGCTGCCCGGTGTGGTGATGAAAGCCACCACCACAGGCACCTTGGTGGAAATCAAACCGGCTACTGCAGCCAAACCTGGCAAACAGGTGCTGCGTGGCTGGGTGCTCGACGCCAGCGCGATCAAGGCCCCGCTGCAGCAACTGAGCCTCGATTGGAGCCATGAGCAGGAAGGCTTCCAGCGTTTCAGCATCGAGGCCAGCGATGACTTGCAGCACTGGCAACCCTGGGGCGATGGCCAAGTGGCGCGTTTGTCGTTTGCCGATGAGCGGGTCGAGCAGCATGACGTCAGCCTGCCGGGGCATTCGGCGCGCTACCTGCGCCTGGTGTGGCAAGGCCAGGCGGCGCCGTTGCTGACCTCGGCCAAGCTGGTGAGCGCATCCAGCAGCAGCCTGCCGCTGCCGTTGGTGTGGTCGCAGCCGCTTGCCGGTACGCGACTCAAGGCGGGGGAGTACAGCTGGCAGTTGCCTACCGGGCTTCATCTCGAACGGCTGCGTATCGAGCTGAAGCAGCCCAACACGCTGGCGCCCGTCACGTTGTCGGGGCGCAGGGACAGCAAGCAGGCTTGGCAGCCATTGAGTAACGGCTTGCTGTACCGCTTGAGCCAGAAGGGCCAGGACGTGGTGCAGGATGAGTTGCAGTTGCCCGGCCAGGCGGTCAGCGAACTCAAATTGCAGGTGGACGAGCGCGGCGGCGGCCTGGGCGTTGAAGCCCCGACCCTGCGCTTTGCGGTGCGTGCCACGCAGTTGGTGTTTCTGGCGCGAGGTGAGCCGCCGTTTACCCTGGCGCTGGGGAATGCGACGGTGAAGGCGGCGAATTTACCGCTGTCGACGTTGATTCCGGATTACAGCGCCGAGCGCTTCAACACGCTGGGGCAGGCCAAGGTGGCCGGGGAAGTCGTGGTCAGCTCGCCTGCGGTCGCAGCCGCTGCCGAGGCGGCGCCGGGCTGGCAAAAGCTCGGGCTCTGGGCCGTGTTGCTGCTCGGCGTGGCGGCCCTGGGCGCCATGGCCTACAGTTTGCTGCGCAAGCCGCCGGTGGCACGTTAAATAAAGTCCATGAACTCTATTGGGTTTAAATCCTCTGATAGGAGGAAATACGCCCCGACTCGCGCTAAACTGCGCGGGTTTTTAGCCCCCCCCATTCTCCGGAGCCTTCCATGTCCCGCGTTACCTTGAGTCGCTATTTGATTGAGCAGACCCGCAGCAACAACACGCCTGCCGATCTGCGCTTCCTTATCGAAGTGGTGGCGCGTGCTTGCAAGGAAATCAGCCACGCCGTCTCCAAAGGCGCACTGGGTGGTGTCCTGGGCAGCATGGGCACCGAGAACGTGCAGGGCGAAGTGCAGAAGAAGCTCGACGTGCTGTCCAACGAGATCCTGCTGGAAGCCAACGAATGGGGCGGCCACCTGGCCGGCATGGCGTCCGAAGAAATGGACAACGCCTACCAGATCCCGGGCAAATACCCGAAAGGCGCCTACCTGCTGGTATTCGACCCACTGGACGGCTCGTCCAACATCGACATCAACGCACCGGTCGGCACCATCTTCTCGGTACTGCGTTGCCCGAACGAATACCTGAGCCAGAACGAAGCCCTGAACGAAAAAGCGTTCTTGCAGCCGGGCACTGAGCAGGTGGCTGCCGGTTACGCGATCTACGGCCCGCAGACCATGCTGGTACTGACCCTGGGCGACGGCGTAAAAGGCTTCACCCTGGACCGCGAAATGGGCAGCTTCGTGCTGACCCACGAAGACATTTCGATCCCTGCTTCCACCCAGGAATTTGCGATCAATATGTCCAACCAGCGCCACTGGGAAGAGCCGGTCACCCGCTACGTAGGCGAGTTGATGGCAGGCGAGGAAGGCCCGTTGAAGAAGAACTTCAACATGCGCTGGGTGGCTGCGATGGTGGCCGACGTGCACCGTATTCTGACCCGTGGTGGCCTGTTCATGTACCCACGTGACAGCCGTGAGCCGTCCAAGCCGGGCAAGCTGCGTTTGATGTATGAAGCCAACCCGATGTCGTTCCTGGTTGAGCAAGCCGGCGGCGCGGCCACCGACGGCCACCAGCGCATCCTCGACATTCAGCCGGAAGGTCTGCACCAGCGTGTGGCGGTGTTCCTGGGTTCGAAGGAAGAAGTTGAACGTGTGACCGGTTACCACAACAAGGCGTAAGTCTTTGCGGTAAAAAAAGCCCTGCTTGTATGCTGCAAGCAGGGCTTTTTTATTGCGCGTACCCGCGAGTTTAGTTTGCTTTAGTTCTATTTTTATTTTGGTGACTTGAACGCGTGATTATCGCAAAATAATATAAAAGACTGCCGATATTCACAGGTTACTAAATGAGTTTGGCATTCTAGTATCCTCGTTGCACTGGCTAATTAATTGTCGGTTAAATACGAGGTGAATCATGGATGTCAGCGAAATGGATACGTATCAACAGAACTCATTCACAGGCTATCTGAGTGTGGATGGAAAAGGCGTTTACTTTGCCGCCGGCGGTATTGGACCGGGCGGGGTAGTGGCTGATTTTTTGCTGGGTGATGAGTACGGTGTGGTGGCTGATGGGAAAAAGAAAGCTGCCCTGCTGCACTTTGAACGTTTGAGTGATATTGGGACGTGGAGAATCAGCCAGCGAGACCCCGATGTGCCAAAACTTAAAGGCATGTTTGTTGGTAAGAGAGGTAATAATTATCTGAAGCTATATTCCAAACAGGAAAATGGTGAGCCTTTTATATTTTCGTCTGATGCCGAAACTGTTAAGCTCTCTTTGGCTGATTTTGTTGAGGACGTAACTGCCGAGCTGGAAATCAGTATCTATAATGTTGGCTATTTGGCATGGCGCGACAGTAGCGGTTATTTAGGTATGAGTGGTTCAAGGATTGGCTATAGATGCACGCTCACGATCAAAGAGCGTTACGTAAAAAAATGATGCGAGCCGTGGCGTGGGGGTAGTAGCAAACCAGCCCTGCTTGCTTTACTGAATAGGCTTTTTAGTAGCAATGCTTGCAGGTTTTTCCGCGTGTTTCCACATAAGAGATGCGGTAATGGCGGAGGTTAAGCCTCTCAGTTTGTTCAGGCGTTGAGCCCGCGCGAGGTGGGCTTCGATACGCAGCAGAGCCTGACTCACGGATTCACAACCAGCTTGGTGATGACCAATCGGTCGCGGCTTTAAGTGAGTTGCTTCACAATCTCAAAAAAATGCTCCCACGCAAAAATAAATACCGCCCCCTGTCGGGAACCAGACACCTCTTTTCCCTTCTAAGCTTCTGGCAGATACCCAAGCTGCTTGGCCCCTCCAGGAGTTTTTCCATGTCGTTACGCCGTCTCGCTCTGCTGGCTTTTTGCGTGCTGTTGGCCGCTTGCAGCAAGGTCAATCAAGAAAATTATGCAAAGTTGTCGGCCGGCATGGCCAAGGCCGAGGTGGAGTCGCTGCTGGGTACGCCAACCGATTGTTCCGGCGCACTGGGTATGTCCAGCTGTACCTGGGGCGATAAAAACAGCTTTATCAGTGTTCAATATGCCGGTGACAAGGTTCTGATGTTTTCCGGGCAAGGCCTGAAGTAAACCGGGGCGAGAGCCTGCGGGAGAAGAAGAATGATGCGTTTTGTTTTGTGCCTTTGTGCCAGCCTGTTTTTGGCGGGCTGTGCCAGCCATTCTGGCGATGATCTGCAACCCAAGACAGCCAGCAACGTCAACCTCAAGCGTTACCAGGGCACCTGGTATGAGTTGGCCCGCTTGCCGATGTACTTCCAGCGCAACTGCGCGCAGTCCGAAGCCCGCTATACCTTGCTGCCTGATGGCGATATGTCGGTGTTCAACCGCTGCCTGACGACTGAGTGGAAGTGGGAAGAAGCCAAGGGCACGGCCACGCCGCAAGTGCCCGGCAAGACCGACAAGCTCTGGGTGGAATTCAATAACTGGTTTACCGCGCTGTTGCCGGGCGTCGCCAAGGGCGATTACTGGGTGCTGTACGTCAGCGACGATTACAAGACTGCCCTGGTCGGCAGCCCAAGCCGGCGCTATATGTGGATTTTGTCGCGTACGCCGACGGTGAGCGCCGACACCCGCGAAGACCTGCTGAGCAGGGCGCGACAGCAGGGGTATGACACCACGCGTTTGATCTGGCGTACGTCGGACAAGCAGATGGCGAAGACTTCGCAGTAACCCGAAAGCACCACCGATCCAATGTGGGAGCTGGCTTGCCTGCGATAGCATCACCACGGTGTAGCTGATACACCGAGGTGTCTGTATCGCAGGCAAGCCAGCTCCCACATTGGTTATGCGGGTGCCGGTTAACCGAGTAGATCCCTCAAGACTTGTGTGAATGCCCGGCTGCTGTCTTCCTCGCCGGCATGGTGCCCATCGCGCACCACCCACTTCCCGTTCACCAGCACATCGCGCACTTGCCGATCACCCCCGGCGAACAGCCAGCGGTTGAGAATGCCGTCCTCGATCGCCGTGGCCAGGTACGGGTCGTTGCCGTCCAGTACTATCCAATCCGCACGTTTGCCCACTTCCAGTCGACCAATTGGCTGGCCCAATGCCTGGGCGCCGCCGTCCAGCGCGGCATCGAACAGGGTGCGGCCAACCATCGGCTGATCACTGCGATACAGGCGATTGCGCCGTTGGTCGCGCAGGCGCTGGCCGTATTCGAGCCAGCGCAGTTCTTCCACCACGCTCAGCGATACATGGCTGTCGGAGCCGATGCCCATACGCCCGCCCTGGGCGAGGAAATCCACCGCCGGGAAAATCCCGTCACCCAGGTTGGCCTCAGTGGTCAGGCACAAGCCTGCGATCGCTCGGCTTTTGGCCATGCGCGTCACCTCGTTGGCGTCTGCATGAGTGGCATGCACCAGGCACCAGCGCGCATCCACTTCAACGTTGTCATACAGCCATTGCAGCGGGCGTTTGCCGCTCCAGACCAGGCAATCGTCGACTTCCTTTTGCTGTTCGGCGATGTGGATATGCACCGGGCAGGTCTTGTCGCTGGCGGCCAGCACGTCGCTGATCTGTTGCGGTGTGACGGCGCGCAAGGAGTGAAAGCACAGGCCCAGTTGCTGCGCCGGTTGCGCAGCCAGGATGGGTTTGAGGCGCGCTTGCAGGTCCAGATAATTTTCGGTGCTGTTGATAAACCGTCGCTGCCCGTCGTTGGGCGCCTGGCCGCCAAAGCCTGAATGGGTATAGAGCACCGGCACCAGCGTGAGGCCGATCCCGCTGCTGGCGGCGGCCTGGCTGATCTGCCGCGACAGCTCCGTACGGTCAGCATACGGCTGGCCGCTGACGTCGTGGTGCACGTAGTGAAATTCGGCCACGGAGGTGTAACCGGCCTTGAGCATCTCGATATACAGCTGGCGGGCGATGACCTGCAGTTGCTCCGGGTTGATCTTGCCGACCATGCGGTACATCAGGTCGCGCCAGGTCCAGAAACTGTCATTCGGGTTGCCGGCCACTTCCGCCAAACCCGCCATGGCGCGTTGGAACGCGTGGGAATGCAGGTTCGGCATGCCGGCCAAAACCGGGCCTCTCAGCCGTTCCGCGGCATCTGCGACGGCATTGGCCTCAACGTGGGTCAGCAGGCCATCGGCGCTGACTTCAAAGCGTACATCGTTGGCCCATCCATTAGGCAGCAGTGCGCGTTCGGCGAAGAAAGCGGACATGATCAGAGCACCCCGGTCGTGTGTTTATTTGTATATACATATACAGACGTTTGCCTGCTCGGTAAACTCCGGCAATCTATGCATCTTTTCCCCCTGCAAGGATTCCCTGTGCCGACTCCGCCTGCCAAGTCTTCGCTGGCTGCCCACATGGACGAAAGTCCGGCGCCCTTGTATGCCCGCGTCAAACAAATGATCAGCCAGCAGATCCTCAACGGCAACTGGCCGCCGCATTATCGCGTACCGTCCGAGAGCGAGCTGGTCAGCCAGTTGGGCTTCAGCCGTATGACCATCAACCGTGCCCTGCGCGAGCTGACTGCCGAAGGGCTGCTGGTGCGCATGCAAGGCGTCGGCACGTTCGTCGCCGAGCCCAAGAGTCAGTCGGCGCTGTTTGAAGTACACAACATTGCCGATGAGATCGCCTCCCGCGGTCATCGGCATACCTGCCAGGTTATCCACCTGGGCGAAGAGGCTGCGGGCTCCGAGCGTGCCGTCGCCCTGGAAATGCGCGAGGGCGGGCGGGTGTTCCACTCGTTGATCGTGCATTTTGAAAACGATATTCCCGTGCAAATCGAAGACCGGTTCGTCAACGCCCTGGTCGCGCCGGAATACCTGCAGCAGGACTTTACCCAGCAAACGCCGTACGCCTACTTGAACCAGGTCGCACCGCTGACCGAAGGCGAGCACGTGGTAGAGGCGATCCTCGCCGATGCCGCCGAGTGCAAGTTGCTGCAGATTGAGCCGAGCGAGCCGTGCCTGTTGATTCGCCGGCGTACCTGGTCCGGTCGCCAGCCGGTGACTGCCGCACGTTTGATCCACCCCGGTTCCCGTCATAGCCTGGAAGGACGTTTCAGTAAATGAGTGCAGTGAAAGTCTGGCGCGCCGCCGATTACATCCGTATGCCGTGGAAAAACGGCGGCGGCAGTACCGAAGAAATCACCCGCGATGCGGGCACCGGCCTGGAGGGTTTTGGCTGGCGCCTGTCGATCGCCGATATCGGTGAATCGGGCGGGTTTTCCACCTTCGCCGGTTACCAGCGCGTGATCACGGTCATCAAGGGCGCGGGCATGGTCCTGACCGTGGATGGCGAAGAGCAGCGCGGCCTGTTACCGCTGCAGCCGTTCGCGTTCAACGGTGACAGCCAGGTATCGTGCCGTTTGATCACCGGGCCGATCCGCGATTTCAACCTGATTTATTCGCCGCAGCGTTACCATGCGCGCTTGCAGTGGGTGGATGGCGTGCAGCGCTTTTTCAGCACCGCGCAGACGGTGCTGGTGTTCAGTGTGGCGGATGAGGTGACAGTGCTGGACCAGGTGTTGGGCCATCATGACTGCCTGCAAGTGGACGGTAACACTGGCTTGCTGGATATCTCGGTAGCGGGCCGCAGCTGCATTATCGAACTGACCGCACGCGCTTAAAACCTGTGGGAGCTGGCTTGCCTGCGATAGCGATGTGACTGACACATTGCTATCGCAGGCAAGCCAGCTCCCACAGTTGTTTCTGCGTCGTAACCCACGCACCAATTTGTTACCGAATGCCCCAGCGTGGCGCAAAACCGCGCTGTCGTGACAACTCTCCCTCGCTGTAAAACCTCCTCCGAAGAAATTTCATCAAGCCCAAAGCCCTTATTTTCCAAGGCTCGCACACGCCTTCCAAAAAAATCTCGACACCCCACGCAGAAAGTTGGCCGCTTGATTGCATATGCTTGTATGTACAAGTAAAGATGTGTGCGTAAGACTCTCCTTCGCACCATCAATGTTCGCGCATCGTTCGCTGAGGAGTTCTGGTTGTGACCGATTTTTCGAAAGCCAAGCCTACTAAATACCGTGACGTTGAAATCCGTGCCGCTCGTGGTAACACGCTCACCGCCAAAAGCTGGCTGACTGAAGCGCCGCTGCGCATGTTGATGAACAACCTCGACCCGCAAGTGGCCGAGAACCCCAAAGAACTGGTGGTGTACGGCGGTATCGGCCGTGCGGCGCGCAACTGGGAGTGCTACGACCAGATCGTCGAGAGCCTCACTAACCTGAATGACGACGAAACCCTGCTGGTGCAATCCGGCAAGCCGGTCGGCGTGTTCAAGACCCACAGCAACGCCCCGCGTGTGTTGATCGCCAACTCCAACCTGGTGCCGCACTGGGCCAGTTGGGAGCACTTCAACGAACTGGATGCCAAGGGCCTGGCCATGTACGGCCAGATGACCGCCGGCAGCTGGATCTACATCGGTAGCCAGGGCATCGTCCAGGGCACCTACGAAACCTTCGTCGAAGCCGGGCGCCAGCATTACGATTCAAACCTCAAAGGCCGCTGGGTACTCACCGCCGGCCTCGGCGGCATGGGCGGCGCTCAGCCGCTGGCTGCAACCCTGGCCGGCGCGTGCTCGCTGAACATCGAGTGCCAGCAGGTCAGCATCGACTTCCGCCTGAACAGCCGTTACGTCGACGAGCAAGCCAGCGACCTCGACGACGCCCTGGCGCGCATCCAGAAATACACCCAGGAAGGCAAGGCCATCTCCATCGCCCTGCTGGGTAACGCGGCCGAGATCCTGCCGGAACTGGTCAAGCGCGGCGTGCGCCCGGACATGGTCACCGACCAGACCAGCGCCCACGACCCACTCAACGGCTACCTGCCGGCCGGCTGGACCTGGGACGAATACCGCGCCCGCGCCAAGACCGAACCGGCAGCCGTGATCAAGGCCGCCAAGCAGTCGATGGCCGTGCACGTCAAAGCCATGCTGGAATTCCAGAAACAAGGCATCCCGACCTTCGATTACGGCAACAACATCCGCCAGATGGCGCAAGAAGAAGGCGTGGAAAACGCGTTCGACTTCCCAGGCTTCGTGCCGGCCTATATCCGCCCGCTGTTCTGCCGTGGCATCGGCCCGTTCCGCTGGGCTGCGCTGTCGGGTGACCCGCAGGACATCTACAAGACCGACGCCAAAGTCAAGGAACTGATCCCGGACGACGCCCACCTGCACAACTGGCTGGACATGGCTCGCGAGCGCATCAGCTTCCAGGGCTTGCCGGCACGTATCTGCTGGGTCGGCCTGGGCCAGCGCGCCAAGCTCGGCCTGGCGTTCAACGAAATGGTGCGCAGCGGCGAGCTGTCGGCGCCAGTCGTGATCGGCCGTGACCACCTCGACTCCGGCTCGGTCGCAAGCCCCAACCGCGAAACCGAAGCCATGCAGGACGGCTCCGACGCTGTGTCCGACTGGCCATTGCTCAACGCCTTGCTCAACACCGCCAGCGGCGCGACCTGGGTTTCGCTGCACCACGGCGGCGGCGTGGGCATGGGCTTCTCGCAGCACTCCGGCATGGTGATCGTCTGCGACGGCACCGACGAAGCGGCCGAGCGGATTGCCCGTGTACTGCACAACGACCCGGCCACCGGGGTGATGCGCCATGCGGATGCCGGTTACCAGATCGCAATCGATTACGCCAAGGAACAGGGCTTGAACCTGCCGATGATCAAGTAAGGACTGGCTCGGTCCTTGTGGGAGCTGGCTTGCCTGCGACGGCATCACCTCGGTTCTACTACGGGACGAGTCGCCCGCATCGCAGGCAAGCCAGCTCCCACAGAAGAGCAAAGCTGCGCACAAAACAATCCATCAGAGGTTGAACACACATGGCTGCAAATGACGCACGTGAAAGCACCACCCCGTTGATCGAAAGGCGTTCGATCGACTACATCCCGGAAGCGGAAAGACACGGTCGTCTGTTTAGCCAGTTCACCCTGTGGATGGGGGCCAACCTGCAAATCACCGCGATTGTCACCGGGGCTTTGGCCGTGGTGCTGGGCGGTGATGTGTTCTGGTCGTTGATCGGGCTGTTTATCGGCCAACTGATCGGCGGCGGCGTCATGGCGTTGCACGCGGCGCAAGGGCCCAAGCTGGGCCTGCCGCAGATGATCTCCAGCCGGGTGCAGTTCGGCGTGTACGGCGCGGCGATTCCGATCGTGCTGGTGTGTTTGATGTACCTCGGTTTCACCGCCACCGGCACCGTGCTTTCCGGGCAGGCGCTGGGCCAGTTGTTTGGGGTCAGCGACAGCGTCGGCATCCTGATCTTCGCCAGTGTCATCGTGCTGGTGACGGTACTGGGTTACCGGGTGATCCACTTCATCGGCCGTGTCGCCAGCGTCATTGGGGTGGTTGCCTTTGTCTATCTGTTCAGTCGCTTGATGACCCAGACCGACGTCGGCGCGCTGCTGCAAATCCGCCACTTCAGCTGGAGCAGTTTTTTGCTGGCGGTGTCGCTCGCGGCCTCCTGGCAGATCGCGTTTGGCCCTTATGTGGCGGACTACTCGCGTTACTTGCCAAGCGCTACGTCATCGGTGAAAACCTTTCTCGCTGCGGGTGCAGGTTCGGTGATTGGTGCACAGGTGGCGATGGTCCTCGGGGTGTTTGCCGCGGCCATGTCCAACGGGCAATTCGCCGGTCACGAAGTCGCCTACATCGTGGGTTTGAGCGGCACTGGTGCCACCGCTGCATTGCTGTATTTCAGCATTGCGTTCGGCAAGGTCACTATCTCCACACTGAACTCCTACGGCAGCTTCATGTGCATCGCGACAATCATCAGCGGCTTCCGTGGCCGCCTGGAGGTCACGCGCTTGCAACGTCTGGTGTTTGTGCTGGTGATTGTGGGTACGGCAACCCTGATCGCGTTGCTCGGCCAGCACTCGTTCCTCGGTGCGTTCAAGTCTTTCATCCTGTTCCTGCTGGCGTTCTTTACGCCCTGGAGCGCGATCAACCTGGTGGACTACTACTGCATCACCCGCGAGCGTTATGACGTGCCGGCGCTGGCTGATCCGAACGGTCGCTACGGTCGGTGGAACCTGCTCGGTATCAGCGTCTATGTGTTCGGTGTGCTGGTGCAATTGCCGTTCATCTCCACCAAGTTCTACACCGGCCCGCTGGTAGCCGCGCTGGGTGATGTGGATATCTCCTGGATCATCGGCCTGGTACTGCCTGCGGCCCTTTATTACGTATGTGCGAAAAAATGGCACGGCACGGTGCCCGATCAACTGATCCTGCCGACAGAGCAGGGCGCTATACCAAGAGCAAACGGGCTGGCTGCACAAGCCTGATGGGACGTGGACAGGGCAGGACGCCTACTGACTGCCGTAATCCATTTCAAGATTGGGAGCGTCACAACAATGAAAATGCATAAGACCCTGCTGGCCACCTTGCTCTCTACAGGTTTGCTGGCCTCCGTTGGCGCCCAGGCGGCCGGCTGGTGCGAATCCGGCAAACCGGTGAAGTTCGCCGGCCTGAACTGGGAAAGCGGCATGTTGCTTACTGACATCCTGCAAACCGTGCTGGAAAAAGGCTACGACTGCAAAACCGACAGCCTGCCGGGCAACTCCATCACCATGGAAAACGCCCTGAGCAGCAACGACATCCAAGTGTTTGCCGAAGAGTGGGTCGGCCGCAGCGAAGTCTGGAACAAGGCTGAGAAGGCCGGCAAGGTGGTCGGCGTCGGCGCGCCGATTGTGGGTGCTATCGAAGGCTGGTACGTGCCGCGCTACGTGATCGAAGGCGACGCCAAACGCAAGCTGGAGCCCAAGGCGCCGGGCCTGAAAAACATCGCTGACCTGGCCAAGTACGCCTCGGTTTTCAAGGATCAGGAAGAGCCTTCCAAGGGCCGTTTCTACAACTGCCCGGCCGGCTGGACCTGCGAGCTGGATAACAGCGAAATGCTCAAAAGCTATGGCCTGGAAAGCACCTACACCAACTTCCGCCCAGGCACCGGCCCGGCGCTGGATGCGGCGGTGCTGTCGAGCTACAAGCGTGGCGAGCCGATCCTGTTCTACTACTGGTCGCCGACGCCGCTGATGGGCCAGGTCGACCTGGTGAAGCTGGAAGAAAAGCCCGGTGTGGATAAAAGCGTGAGCATCAAGGTTGGCCTGTCCAAGACCTTCCATGAGCAAGCGCCAGAACTGGTTGCCGTGCTGGAAAAGGTCAACCTGCCGATCGACCTGCTGAACCAGAACCTCGGCCGCATGGCCAAAGAGCGAATTGAATCGCCAAAACTGGCGAAAATTTTCCTCAAGGAACATCCTGAGGTCTGGCACGCATGGGTGAGCGAAGACGCAGCCAAGAAAATCGACGCGGCCTTGTAGGTTGAGCGTTTCCGGTTGCCCCAACAGGCAACCGGACGTCCGGCCACAACCCACTGGATCGAGAGCACGATATGTTTCCTGAGAGTTTTACGTTTTCCATCGCCGACTGGGTCAATGGTTGGGTGGATTCGCTGGTCACCAACTACGGCGATGTGTTCCGGCACATCTCCGACACCCTGCTATGGGCCATCGTCAACCTGGAAGGGTTGCTGCGTGCGGCGCCCTGGTGGCTGATGCTGGCCATCGTCGGCGGCGTCGCCTGGCACGCCACCCGCAAGGTGTTGACCACGGCGGTGATCGTCGGCTTGCTGTTCCTGGTGGGGGCGGTCGGCCTGTGGGACAAGCTGATGCAGACCCTGGCGCTGATGATGGTCGCTACGGTGATCTCGGTGCTGATCGGCATACCGCTGGGCATCCTGTCGGCGCGCAGCAATCGCCTGCGTTCGGTATTGATGCCGTTGCTCGACATCATGCAGACCATGCCCAGCTTCGTGTACCTGATCCCGGTGCTGATGCTGTTCGGCCTGGGCAAGGTTCCGGCGATTTTCGCCACGGTGATCTACGCCGCGCCGCCGCTGATTCGCCTGACCGATCTGGGCATTCGCCAAGTCGACGGCGAAGTCATGGAAGCCATCAATGCCTTCGGTGCCAACCGCTGGCAGCAACTGTTCGGCGTGCAACTGCCGCTGGCGTTGCCGAGCATCATGGCCGGTATCAACCAGACCACCATGATGGCGCTGTCGATGGTGGTGATCGCCTCGATGATCGGCGCCCGGGGCTTGGGTGAAGACGTTCTCGTTGGCATCCAGACGCTCAACGTCGGCCGTGGCCTTGAAGCCGGGCTGGCGATCGTGATTCTCGCAGTGGTCATCGACCGCATTACCCAGGCCTATGGTCGTCCACGGCATGAGGCGAGCAAATGACTACCGTCAGCAAAATCGAAGTTAAAAACGTTTTCAAAATCTTTGGTGCCCGCTCCAAGGATGCACTGGTCATGGTCGGCCAGGGCAAGACCAAGGACCAGGTGCTGGCCGAGACCGGTTGCGTGGTCGGCGTGAATGACCTGTCGCTGAGCATCGGCACCGGCGAGATCTTTGTGATCATGGGCCTGTCGGGTTCCGGCAAGTCCACGCTGGTGCGCCACTTCAACCGCCTGATCGACCCAACCAGCGGCGCGATCCTGGTGGACGGCGAAGATATCCTGCAACTGGACATGGAAGCCCTGCGCCAATTCCGTCGGCATAAAATCAGCATGGTGTTCCAGAGCTTCGGCCTGCTGCCCCATAAAAGCGTGCTCGACAACGTCGCCTACGGCCTCAAGGTGCGTGGAGAAACCAAGCAGGTGTGTGCCGAACGCGCCCTGCACTGGATCGAAACCGTGGGCCTCAAAGGCTACGAAAACAAATACCCGCACCAGCTCTCCGGCGGCATGCGCCAGCGTGTCGGCCTGGCCCGCGCATTGGCGGCCGACACCGACATTATCCTGATGGACGAAGCCTTCAGCGCCCTCGACCCACTGATCCGCGCCGAGATGCAGGACCAGTTGCTCGAGCTGCAAAAGACCCTGCACAAAACCATCGTATTTATTACCCACGACCTCGACGAGGCTGTGCGTATCGGCAACCGCATTGCGATCCTCAAGGACGGCAAGCTGATCCAGGTCGGCACCCCGCGGGAGATTTTGCATTCGCCGGCGGATGAGTATGTGGACCGGTTTGTTCAGCGGCGGGCGGCGGTGGTCTGATCTGGATTTGTTGGTGAGGCTGACGGCCTCATCGGGGGCAAGCCCCCTCCCACAGGGGAATGCATTCCAAATGTGGGAGGGGGCTTGCCCCCGATAGGGCCGGTAAAGCTGCACATGAATTGAAGAGAGTATGAAGATGTCCCAGGCAACAAAAATCACCATCGCCGATACGCCATTGCGCTGGCAGGACGTAGTCGCCGTCGCCCGCTTTGGTGCGGTACTCGAACTCTCGGGCCAAGCCTGGGCGCGCATCGACAATGCCCAGGCCATCGTGCAGCGCATCGTCACCAGCGGTGAGCGCGCTTATGGCGTAAATACCGGCCTGGGCGCGCTGTGCAATGTGTCGCTGGCGGGTGAGCAACTCAGCCAACTGTCGCGCAACACCCTGCTGAGCCACGCGTGCGGCGTCGGCGCGGTGCTGAGCGACGAACAGACCCGCGCGATCATCTGCGCGGCGGTCATCAACTACAGCCACGGCAAGTCCGGCCTGCACCCGCAGGTGGTGCACTCGCTGCTGGCGCTGCTCAACCACGGCATCACGCCGCAAGTGCCGTCCCAGGGCTCGGTGGGTTATTTGACCCATATGGCGCATGTCGGCGTGGCATTGCTGGGTGTCGGCAATGTGAGCTATCGCGGCCAGATCGTCCCGGCGCAACAGGCCCTGGCTGCCGAAGGTTTGCAGCCGGTGGTGCTTGGCGCCAAAGACGGCCTGTGCCTGGTCAACGGCACGCCGTGCATGACCGGCCTGAGCTGCCTGGCCCTGGCCGATGCGCATCACCTGCTGCAATGGGCCGACGTGATCGGCGCCATGAGCTTCGAGGCCCAGCGCGGGCAGATCGACGCCTTTGACGAAGCCATCATCGCCCTCAAGCCGCACCCGGGCATGCAGCACGTCGGCATCAACCTGCGCGCCTTGCTCGATGGCAGTGAGGTGATCGCCAGCAGCAAAGGCATTCGTACCCAGGACGCCTTGAGCATTCGCTCGATCCCGCAGATCCATGGTGCGGCGCGTGACCAAGTGGAACACGCCACTCGCCAGATCGAGACCGAACTCAACAGCGCCACCGACAACCCGCTGGTCCTCGGCACCCCGGACAACTACCGCGTGGTGTCCCAGGCCAACCCGCACGGGCAGTCTGTGGCCCTGGCCGCCGACATGCTGGCCATCGCCATGGCCGAAATCGGCTCGGTGGCCGAGCGCCGCCTGGACCGCCTGATCAACCCGCATGTCAGCGGCTTGCCGGCGTTCCTGGTGAGCAACCCTGGGGTCAACTCCGGGATGATGATCGTGCAGTACGTCGCCGCCTCGCTGTGCGGGCAGAATCGCCAGTTGGCGCAACCGGCGGTGCTCGACAATTTCGTCACCTCGGGCCTGCAGGAAGACCACCTGAGCATGGGCACCAATGCCGCGCTCAAGCTGCACCAGCTGCTGGCCAACGTCACGCAGATTCTCGCCATCGAGTACCTGCTGGCGGCCCAGGCGTTCGAGTTTCTCAAGGACCAGCGTTTCGGCGCGGGCACCGACAGCGCCTGGCGCCTGTTGCGTGAACAGATACCCCCGTATGAGCAGGACCGCTGGCTGGCGCCGGATATCGCAACCACCGCCGCGCTGCTCAAGGACACTATTTTGCTGCACCGCGTATTACCCCATTTGCACTGAACACTTATTTATTCAAAAGACGTATTCAAAAGAACAATTCAAAGGAGCATGAATGTGACTGCGCTAAATTTGATTCCAGGCCAACTGAGCCTTGCCCAACTGCGGGCCATCTACCAGCAGCCGGTAACCCTCAGTCTGGATGAAAGCGCCTCGGCCCAGATCGAAGCCAGTGTGGCCTGCGTGGAGCAGATTCTCGCCGAGAACCGCACCGCCTACGGCATCAACACCGGTTTCGGCCTGCTGGCCTCGACCCGCATCGCCAGCGAAGACCTGGAAAACCTCCAGCGCTCCCTGGTGCTGTCCCACGCCGCCGGCGTCGGTGAGCCAATCAGCGATGCGCTGGTGCGGCTGGTCATGGTGCTCAAGGTCAACAGCCTGAGCCGTGGGTTCTCCGGGATCCGCCGCCAGGTGATCGACGCGCTGATCGCGCTGATCAACGCCGAGGTGTACCCGCACATTCCGCTCAAGGGTTCGGTCGGCGCCTCCGGCGACTTGGCGCCATTGGCGCACATGTCCCTGGTGCTGCTGGGCGAAGGCAAGGCGCGCTACAAAGGCGAATGGCTGGAAGCGACCGAAGCGCTGAAAGTCGCCGGTCTGACGCCGCTGACCCTCGCCGCCAAAGAGGGCCTGGCGCTGCTCAACGGCACTCAGGTGTCCACCGCCTATGCGCTGCGTGGCCTGTTCGAAGGCGAAGACCTGTTCGCCGGCGCCCTGGCCTGCGGCGGCTTGACCGTAGAAGCCGTGTTGGGCTCGCGCTCGCCGTTCGATGCGCGGATTCACGCCGCTCGCGGCCAACGTGGCCAGATCGACTCGGCTGCGGCTTATCGCGACCTGCTGGGCGACAGCAGCCAGGTCTCGCAGTCGCACCAGAACTGCGACAAGGTGCAAGACCCGTACTCCCTGCGTTGCCAGCCGCAAGTCATGGGCGCCTGCCTGACCCAGTTCCGCCAGGCCGCCGAAGTGCTGGTGGTGGAAGCCAACGCTGTGTCGGATAACCCGCTGGTGTTTGCCGCTGAAGGCGATGTGATTTCCGGCGGTAACTTCCACGCCGAACCGGTGGCCATGGCCGCCGACAACATGGCGTTGGCCATCGCTGAAATCGGCTCTCTGAGCGAGCGTCGTATCTCGCTGATGATGGACAAGCACATGTCGCAACTGCCGCCGTTCCTGGTGGGCAATGGCGGGGTCAACTCCGGCTTTATGATCGCCCAGGTCACGGCTGCGGCACTGGCCAGCGAGAACAAGGCACTGTCCCATCCGCACAGCGTCGACAGTTTGCCGACCTCGGCCAACCAGGAAGACCACGTGTCCATGGCCCCGGCCGCCGGCAAGCGTCTGTGGGAAATGGCTGAGAACACCCGTGGCATCCTCGCCGTGGAATGGCTGGCGGCGTGCCAGGGCCTGGACCTGCGCGAAGGTTTGAAAACCTCGCCAAAGCTGGAAACCGCGCGTGGCATCCTGCGCGCCAAAGTGGGCTTCTATGACAAGGACCGCTTCTTCGCCCCGGACATCATCGCCGCCACTGAGCTGCTCGCCAGCCGCTGCCTGAACGAGCTGGTGCCAGCCAAGCTGCTGCCGAGCCTGTAAGAGCGACTCCGAACCATTGTGGGGGCTGGCTCGCCTGCGATAGCGGTGTGTCAGCTCCAGATGAGCTGTCTGAAAGTCCGTCATCGCAGGCAAGCCAGCTCCCACATTGATTTTCGCCAGATTTGAATTTTCTCAGGATAAAAATAATTAAGGACGAGAAATGCACCAGCAAGAGAAAGGATTGAAACGCGGGCTCAGCGCCCGACATATTCGCTTTATGGCACTCGGTTCCGCGATCGGCACCGGGCTGTTCTACGGTTCCGCCTCGGCTATCCAGATGGCCGGCCCTGCCGTGCTGCTGGCTTACCTGATCGGCGGTGCCGCCGTATTCATGGTGATGCGCGCCCTCGGTGAAATGGCTGTGCACAACCCCGTGGCGGGCTCCTTCGGCCACTACGCCAGCACCTACCTGGGCCCCATGGCCGGGTTTATCCTCGGCTGGACCTACGCCTTTGAAATGATCATCGTCTGCCTCGCCGACGTCACCGCCTTCGGCATCTACATGGGCTTCTGGTTTCCCGAAGTGGCGCGCTGGGTGTGGGTGCTCGGCATCGTGTTTTTGATCGGCGGCCTGAACCTGTGCAACGTCAAAGTGTTTGGCGAGATGGAGTTCTGGCTGTCGCTGCTCAAGGTCGGCGCCATTGTGGCGATGATCCTCGGTGGCTTCGGCATCATGCTGTTCGGCATTCATTCGGCCGGCGACACTCAGGCCAGCGGCCTGAGCAACCTGTGGGCCCATGGCGGCTTCATGCCCAATGGCATCGGCGGCTTGATCGCCTCGTTCGCGGTGGTGATGTTCGCCTTCGGCGGCATCGAAATCATCGGCATCACCGCCGGTGAAGCCAAAGACCCGCAACGCGTGATCCCCAAAGCGATCAACGCGGTGCCGCTGCGCATCCTGTTGTTCTACGTGCTGACCCTGTTTGTATTGATGGCCATTTACCCGTGGCCGCAGATCGGCAGCCAGGGCAGCCCGTTCGTGCAGATATTCAGCAACCTGGGGATAGGCTCGGCGGCGACCATGCTTAATATCGTGGTGATCTCGGCAGCCGTCTCGGCGATCAACAGCGACATCTTTGGGGCCGGTCGCATGATGTACGGCCTGGCTCAGCAAGGGCAGGCGCCCAAGGGTTTTGCGCAGTTGTCCAAACACGGCGTGCCGTGGATGACCGTGGTGGTGATGGGTGCAGCGCTGCTGGGCGGCGTGGTGCTCAACTACCTGATCCCGGAAAACGTGTTCCTGCTGATCGCCTCGATTGCCACCTTCGCCACCGTCTGGGTGTGGCTGATGATCCTGTTTACCCAGGTTGCCATGCGCCGCTCGATGACCAGGGAGCAGGTGGCCGAACTGAAATTCCCGGTGCCGTTCTGGCCCTATGCGCCGGCGGCGGCCATTGTGTTCATGCTGTTTGTATTTGGCGTGCTGGGATATTTCCCGGACACCCAGGCGGCCTTGCTGGTCGGCGCCGTGTGGATCGTGCTGCTGGTGGTGGCTTACCTGCTGTGGGTCAAGCCCGCTGCAGGGCAAGCGGCCAAGGTCGATTACGACCCGGCTTTGTCTCATCGTTAACTTAGGGAGGCGTTGATGAAAACGCTTTGGCAACACTGCCACGTCGCAACCATGGCCCAGGGCAAATACTCGATTATCGAGGATGCTGCCCTGGTCACCGCAGGCTCGCTCATTGAGTGGATCGGCCCACGCAGCCAAGTGCCGCCGGCGGATTACGCGCAGGTGCATGACCTGCAAGGCACGTGGGTGACCCCCGGGCTGATCGACTGCCACACCCACACAGTGTTCGGTGGCAATCGCAGTGGCGAATTCGAGCAACGCCTCGAGGGCGTGAGCTACGCCGAAATCGCGGCCAAGGGCGGCGGTATTGCCAGCACCGTGCGCGCCACCCGCGCCGCCACTGAGGATGAATTGTTCGCCAGCGCTCACAAGCGCCTGCGCAGTTTGTTGCGTGACGGCGTGACCACGGTAGAGATCAAGTCCGGCTACGGCCTGGACCTGGCCAGCGAGCGCAAGCTGCTGCGGGTGATTCGTCGCCTCGGCGACGCGCTGCCGGTCAGCGTGCGCGCCACGTGCCTGGCGGCCCACGCGTTGCCGCCGGAGTACAAGGACCGGGCCGACGACTACATTGATCACATCTGCAACGAGATGCTCCCGGCCCTGGCCACGGAAGGGCTGGTGGACGCGGTGGATGCGTTCTGCGAATACCTGGCGTTTTCCCCGGAGCAGGTGGAGCGCGTATTCAAGGTCGCCCAGCAACTCGGCCTGCCGGTAAAGCTGCACGCCGAGCAGCTTTCCTCCTTGCATGGCTCCAGCCTGGCGGCGCGCTATCACGCGCTCTCGGCGGACCACCTGGAGTTCATGACCGAAGAAGACGCCATCGCCATGGCCGCCTCGGGCACTGTCGCCGTCCTGTTGCCGGGCGCGTTCTACTTCCTGCGTGAGACCCAGTTGCCGCCGATGGACGCCCTGCGCAAGCACGGCGTGAAGATCGCCATCGCCAGCGACCTCAACCCGGGCACCTCGCCGGCGTTGTCGGTGCGCCTGATGCTGAACATGGCCTGCACGCTGTTCCGCATGACCCCGGAAGAAGCCCTGGCCGGCGCCACGCAACATGCGGCCACCGCGTTGGGCATGGGCGACACCCATGGTTCGCTGGAAGTCGGCAAGGTCGCGGATTTTGTCGCCTGGCAGATTGATCGTCCCGCTGACCTGGCCTATTGGCTGGGCGGCGAGCTGGATAAACGCGTCGTGCGCCATGGCGTCGACGTCACTGTTTGAGGAGCATTTTTTGTGGATAAGGTTCTGAACTTCAAACAAGGCCGCGTGCCGCTGCTGATCAGCATGCCCCATGCGGGCCTGCGCCTTACGCCTGCGGTCGAGGCCGGGTTGATCCCCGAGGCGCAAAGCCTGCCGGACACCGACTGGCACATTCCTGCGCTGTATGACTTTGCCGAAGCGCTGGGTGCCAGCACCCTGGCGGCTGAGTATTCGCGGTTTGTCATCGACCTTAACCGGCCGTCCGACGACAAGCCGCTGTACGCCGGCGCGACCACCGGGTTGTACCCGGCCACGCTGTTTGACGGCGTGCCGTTGTTTCGCGAGGGGCTGGAGCCGAGCGAGACGGAGCGCGCCAGCTACCTGCAAAAGGTCTGGGGCCCGTATCACCGCACCCTGCAAGAAGAGCTGGCGCGGCTCAAGGCTGAGTTCGGCTATGCGCTGCTGTTCGATGCGCACTCGATTCGCTCGGTGATCCCGCACCTGTTCGACGGCAAACTGCCGGACTTCAACCTCGGCACCTTCAATGGCGCGTCCTGTGATCCTGAGCTGGCCGGCCAGTTGGAAGCGATCTGCGCTGCCCATCCGCAGTACACCCACGTGCTGAACGGGCGTTTCAAGGGCGGGCATATCACCCGGCACTATGGCGACCCGGCGCAGGATATTCACGCGGTGCAGCTGGAGTTGTGCCAGAGCGCATATATGGAGGAGTTTGAGCCGTTTCGATATCGGCCGGACCTGGCTGAACCGACGCGGGTGGTATTAAAGCAATTGCTGGAAGGGTTGTTGGCTTGGGGGCAGCAGCGCTACGCCTGAAATCGCTATCGCAGGCAAGCCAGCTCCCACATTTGCAATGCATTTCAAGGTGGGAGCTGGCTTGCCTGCGATGAGGCCCTGACGGTCGCCCCAGTGCAACTGCCGGTCGCCACAGGTCGTGTTAACCGAGATGCCGCTGGGTAAGGTTGTGGGTACGGCGCGTCAGACGCCATTCCCCACAATAAAGCTGCCGAGTGAGACCTCTTTTATGAAAGGACTGTTCAACCGTTACCTGTTGACCCTCACCGGCGCCGCACTGCTCAGTGCGCACGCCATGGCCGCCGAGCCGGCCTCCTGCAAAACCGTGCGCATGGGCGTGGTCAGCTGGACCGATGTGATCGCCACGTCCGGCATGGCCGATGTGCTGCTCAATGGCCTGGGCTACGACAGCAAACAGACCAGCGCGGTGCAACAGATCATCTTTGCCGGCATCCGCGACAAGCGCCTGGATATCTTCCTCGGCTACTGGAAACCGGCGATGGACAACAACATCGCGCCGTTCCTGGCCGCCAAGCAGGTCAAAGTCTTCGACACCCCCAGCCTCGCCGACGCCCAGGCCACCCTGGCCGTGCCGCAGTACGTGGCCGATGCCGGGTTGAAAACCTTTGCCGATATCGCACGCTTCAAGGACAAGCTCGGCGGCAAGATCTATGGCATCGAGCCCGGCAGCGGCGCGAATACCGATATCCAGAAAATGATCGACACCCACCATTTCGGCTTAGGCGGTTTCAAGCTGGTGGCCTCCGGTGAAGCGGGCATGCTGGCGGCGGTGCAGCGTGCCGTGAACCGCAAGGAGTTCGTGGTGTTTGTGGGTTGGACGCCGCACCCGATGAATATCAATATGAAAATGGCCTACCTCACCGGGAGCGAAGACGTATTCGGCCCCGACGAGGGCCGGGCGACCGTTTCCACCGTCACCGCGCCGGATTTTGCCGAGCGCTGCCCCAACGCCAATCGGCTGCTTGCCAACCTGACCTTTACCGCCGCCCAGGAAAGCCAGTTGATGATGCCGATCATGGAGCGCCAGTCGCCCCAGGACGTGGCCAGGCAATGGCTGCGTGATCATCCCCAGGACTTGCAGCGCTGGCTGGCCGGGGTCACGGCGTTTGATGGCGGTGATGGCTTGGCGGCGCTACAGGCAAGCCTGAAACCCTGAGAACCTAAACCGGCCAAATGTGGGAGCGGGCTTGCCCGCGATAGCGCTGTGTCAGGCAGTGAGCAGGCGGCTGACACACCGCTATCGCAGGCAAGCCAGCTCCCACACTGGATCTTCATTGTCAGGGGTATTTGCACATGTATCCGCTCTCTGCGCAGCTCGCAGCCTTTGTCGCCAAGACCGAATCCTTCACCCGCGATGACTCGTCGCTGGCGGGGCTACGCCAGAACTACGACCGAATGTGCCAGGCTTTCACCCCACCGCAACCAGAAGACTTGCGGGTCGAGGACCTCATCCTGGGCGGCATTCGCGTGCGCAGTTATCTGCCGACCTGGCCCACTCCACCCGACGGCTGGCCCTGCCTGCTTTATATGCACGGCGGCGGCTGGGTGGTCGGTGGGCTGGATTCCCATGACTTCATCTGCTTCGAACTGGCAAGCGCGCTGCAGGTACTGGTGATCGCCATTGACTACCGCCTGGCACCGGAACACCCGTTCCCGGCGGCATACCAGGATTGCCGCGCCGTGTGGCAGGCGATCCAGGCGGGGGAGGGGCCGCACGCCATCAACCAGCAACGCCGGGTGGTGATCGGCGACAGTGCGGGCGGTAATCTGGCGGCGGCTTTGTGCCTGGGGCTGCGCGATGATCGGCAACCGCTGCCTCAGGCCCAAGTGTTGATTTACCCCGGCCTGGGCGGCCCGGCCGATTTGCCCTCGCGCCGCGATTGCACGGATGCGCCCCTGCTCAGCACGGCCGACACCGACTGCTACCTGGCGCTGTACCTGCGCGGCACACGCGAGCCATCGGCCTACGCCCTGCCGCTGTTGGCGGAGGATTTCAGCGGTTTGCCCAAGGCCCTGATTGCCGTGGCCCAGTTCGACCCGCTGCGCGATGACGGCCTGCTCTACGCCGAACGCCTGCAAGCGGCGGGGGGGTCGGCCGTGCTGTATCCCGGCAAAGGCTTGGTCCACGGCTGTTTGCGCGCGCGCGGCCAGGCGCCGGAGGTGGATCAGCTGTACAGCTATCTGCTGGGCTACCTAAGGAGCGAACGGCTGACACAGGTCTAAGTGCTCAAGGACATGCTCATTGCACAATTCGGGTTTATAGTGCCAGACGGCAAAATAAAAGACGTCCCCCCAGGGATGAACCCGACCCCCTACGGAGCGCGCAATGCAGACTTGGTACCCGCAGATCAAACCCTACGCCCGGCACGATCTGGCCGTCGATGACACCCACACCCTGTACGTCGATGAAAGTGGCTCCCCCGAAGGCTTGCCTGTCGTATTCATCCATGGTGGCCCAGGCTCCGGTTGCGATGCCCAGAGCCGCTGCTACTTCGACCCGAACCTGTACCGCATCGTCACCTTCGACCAGCGTGGTTGCGGCCGGTCCACCCCGCGTGCCAGCCTTGAAAACAACACCACCTGGGACCTGGTCGCCGACCTTGAGCGCATCCGCGAACACCTGGGCATTGAAAAGTGGGTGTTGTTCGGCGGCTCCTGGGGCTCCACCTTGTCCCTGGCCTACGCGCAAAGCCACCCCGAGCGCGTGCATGGGCTGATCCTGCGCGGCATTTTCCTCGCCCGTTCCCAGGATATTCACTGGTTCTACCAGGAAGGTGCGAGCCGCATGTTCCCGGATTACTGGCAGGACTACCTGGCCCCGATCCCGGCGGATGAGCGCCACGACCTGGTCGCCGCCTACCACAAGCGCCTCACCGGCAATGACCAGATCGCCCAGATGCACGCGGCCAAAGCCTGGTCCGGCTGGGAAGGCCGTATGCTGGGCCTGTGCCCGAGCCCGCAGCACGTGGAACGCTTTTCCGAGCCGCAACGGGCACTGTCGATTGCGCGTATCGAATGCCACTACTTCACCAACAACTCCTTCCTGGAGCCCAACCAGCTGATCCGCGACATGCACAAGATCGCCCATCTGCCTGGCGTCATCATCCATGGCCGCTACGATATGATCTGCCCGCTGGACAACGCCTGGGAGCTGCATCAGGCGTGGCCCAACAGTGAATTGCAGGTGATTCGCGAGGCCGGCCATGCGGCGTCCGAGCCCGGGATTACCGACGCGCTGGTGCGCGCCACCGGCGAGATGGCGCGGCGCCTGCTTGACCTGCCGCCAGAAGAAGCATGAAGGGCCTGTTGCAACGGGTGCGTAGCGCCCGGGTCGAGGTCGCGGGCGAAATTGTAGGGGCCATCGACCAGGGTTTGTTGGTGTTGGTGGCCGTCGAACCTTCGGATACGCCCGAGAGTGCCGACAAACTTCTGCACAAGCTGCTTAACTACCGGGTGTTCAGTGACGACGAGGGCAAGATGAACCTGTCGTTGAAAGATATCGGCGGTGGTTTGCTGCTGGTGTCGCAGTTCACCCTGGCGGCGGACACCAAAAGCGGGTTGCGGCCAAGCTTCTCCACGGCGGCCCCTCCGGCGCTGGGAGCGGCGCTATTTGATCACTTGCTGTTACAAGCGCAACAATTGCATGGCAAGGTGGCGTCGGGGCGTTTTGGCGCCGATATGCAGGTGCATTTGGTCAATGATGGCCCTGTGACCTTCCTCTTACAGACATGAATGTATTAAAAACGACTTTAATGCCTAAAAACGCAGGGTTTCGCTACAAATACTTCGTTGTCCCTGATGCGTTGTATCGCGGGCTACTAGATAATCGCGCGCTACGGGGATCAGCGTTGGTTGGTCCATTTTTGACTTAGGTAGAGACTTGTCCGACGGCGATTGGGGAATCATTCTGATCCAATGCAGTCGGAACAATGCTCGCCAACCTGGCATATAGATAGCTGGCCGTTGGTTTTTTGATCTGTTTTCGGCGAGGGTTGCTCGTGATTGTTAGTCCCTGTAATGCACCAAAATTGTCTGCCAAACGGTTACGAAACGCACTGGTGACGGGCTCCGCCCTGTTTTGCCTGTTCGGCGCGGGTCAACTGTGGGCATTCAGTCTGGATGATGTGTCGGCCAAGGCAAAAGAGCTGGCCGGGCAGAAATACGAAGCTCCGCGCAGCAATCTGCCGAATGAATTTCGCGAAATGAAATTCGCTGATTACCAAAAGATTCGTTTCCGCAGCGACAAGGCCGAGTGGGCCGATCAGAACACCCCGTTCAAGCTGTCCTTCTATCACCAGGGTATGCACTTCGATACGCCGGTGAAAATCAACGAAGTTACCGCCGACAGCGTCCAGGAAATCAAATACGACGCGGCGCGTTTCGACTTCGGCGACGTCAAGGTTGATCCCAAGGCTACCGAACAGCTGGGTTATGCCGGTTTCCGTGTGCTGTACCCGATCAACAAGGGCGACAAGCAAGACGAAATCATGACCATGCTCGGCGCCAGCTATTTCCGCGTCGTGGGCAAAGATCAGGTCTACGGCCTGTCGGCCCGTGGCATGGCGATTGATACCGCGCTGCCGTCCGGCGAAGAATTCCCGCGTTTCACCGAGTTCTGGATCGAGCGTCCGAAACCGGGTGACAAGCACCTGGTGATCTTCGCTCTGCTGGATTCGCCACGTGCCACCGGCGCCTATCGACTGATCCTGCGTCCGGGCACCGACACCGTGGTCGATGTGAAATCGCAGATGTTCCTGCGCGACAAGGTCAGCAAACTGGGGGTTGCCCCGTTGACCTCGATGTTCCTGTTCGGCGCGAACCAGCCGTCCAAGGTGCTCAACTACCGTCGCGAACTGCATGACTCCAGCGGCCTGTCGATCCATGCCGGCAATGGCGAGTGGATCTGGCGCCCGTTGAACAACCCTAAACACCTGTCGGTCAGCAACTTCACCGTAGAAAACCCGCGTGGTTTCGGCCTGCTGCAACGTGGTCGCAACTTCAGCCACTACGAAGACCTCGACGACAACTACGACAAGCGCCCAAGCGCCTGGATCGAGCCTGAAGGCGACTGGGGCAAGGGTTCCGTCGACCTGGTAGAGATCCCGACCGCCGATGAAACCAACGACAACATCGTGGCTTTCTGGAGCCCGGCCGAACTGCCGGAAGTCGGCAAGCCGCTGGATGTGTCCTACCGCCTGCACTGGACCCTGGACGACGCCGCATTCCATTCGCCGGACAGCGCCTGGGTCAAGCAGACCCTGCGTTCCACGGGGGATGTGAAGCAATCCAACCTGATCCGTCAGCCGGATGGCAGCGTGGCCTACCTGGTGGACTTCGAAGGCCCGTCGCTGAAAAAACTGCTGCCGGACGCGCCGGTGCGCAGCCAGGTGAGCGTGGGTGACAACGCCGAAGTGGTTGAAAACAGCGTGCGTTACAACGAGCACACCAAAGGCTGGCGCCTGACCTTGCGCTTGAAGATCAAGGACGCAGGCAAGCCGACCGAGATGCGTGCAGCGCTGGTCCAAGACATCGTGCAGCCTGAGCCGGAGAAAGTGTCGACCCAGGTGCTCAAGGCCGACAAGGTCCTGGCCAAGCAGCACGAGAAACAGGCCAAGAAAGACGCGAAAGACAAGGAAGCCAAGCAGCCAGAAGCTGCCCCAGCCACACCGGAGCCGATCAAGACCGAGCAAGTCCTGACCGAAACCTGGAGCTATCAGTTGCCTGCCGATGAGTAATCCTCAAGTCACGCCAGAGACTCTGTCCGAGTATCTGGCGCACCTCCCGATGACCGCCGAGCAGCGCGCCGAGCTGGCGGGCTGCTCGTCATTCAGCGAGCTGCACCAACGCCTGTCGTCCTCCACGTTCGACGCGCCGATTGACGCCGCTCAAGCGTCGGTTGGCCGCCGGTTGACCCTCAACACGGCTGAAGAGCTGCAGGACGCCGAAATGCTGGGGCTCGACGCCAGCGGTCGCGTGTGCCTGAAGGCGACGCCGCCGATTCGTCGCACCAAGGTTGTGCCGGAGCCATGGCGCACCAATATCCTGGTGCGCGGCTGGCGCCGGCTGACCGGCCGTACCAACCCGCCCAAACCGCCGAAAGACGAGCGTGTGTTGCCGGCTGCGCGCTGGCGCACCGTCGGTTCGATCCGCCGTTATATCCTGCTGGTGCTGATGCTCGGCCAGACCATCGTCGCCGGTTGGTACATGAAAGGCATCATGCCGTACCAGGGCTGGTCGCTGGTCGACTTCGACGAAATCCGCAACCAGACCCTGCTGCAAACCGCCACCCAGGTACTGCCTTACGCCCTGCAAACCAGCATCTTGATCATGTTCGGGATCTTGTTCTGCTGGGTTTCGGCGGGTTTCTGGACCGCGTTGATGGGCTTCCTCGAGCTGCTCACCGGCCACGATAAATACCGGATCTCCGGTAAAAGTGCCGGCGACGAGCCGATCCCGAAAGATGCCCGCACCGCGCTGGTAATGCCGATCTGCAACGAAGACGTACCGCGTGTATTCGCCGGTTTGCGGGCGACGTTCGAGTCGGTGGCCGCCACGGGTGATCTGGACCGCTTCGATTTCTTCGTACTCAGCGACAGTAATGACGCCGATATCTGCATCGCCGAGCAGCAAGCCTGGCTTGATGTGTGCCGCGAAGCCGGTGGTTTCGGCAAGATCTTCTATCGCCGCCGTCGCCGTCGCGTTAAGCGTAAAAGCGGCAACCTCGACGACTTCTGCCGTCGTTGGGGCGGTGAATACAAGTACATGGTGGTGCTCGACGCCGACAGCGTGATGAGTGGCGAGTGCCTGACCAGCCTGGTACGCCTGATGGAAGCCACGCCGGATGCCGGGATTATCCAGACCGCGCCGCGTGCGTCGGGCATGGACACCCTGTATGCGCGCATGCAGCAGTTCGCTACCCGCGTGTATGGCCCGCTGTTTACCGCCGGCCTGCACTTCTGGCAGTTGGGTGAATCCCACTACTGGGGTCACAACGCAATCATCCGCATGAAGCCGTTTATCGAGCACTGCGCCCTGGCGCCGTTGCCGGGTAAAGGGGCGTTTGCCGGTGCGATCCTCTCCCACGACTTCGTTGAAGCCGCGCTGATGCGCCGTGCCGGCTGGGGCGTGTGGATTGCCTACGACCTGCCGGGCAGCTACGAAGAACTGCCGCCGAACCTGCTGGATGAACTCAAGCGTGACCGTCGCTGGTGCCACGGCAACCTGATGAACTTCCGCCTGTTCCTGGTCAAAGGCATGCACCCGGTGCACCGTGCGGTGTTCCTGACCGGCGTGATGTCTTACCTGTCGGCGCCGTTGTGGTTCTTCTTCCTGGTGTTGTCGACGGCCTTGCTGGCGGTGAATACCCTGATGGAGCCGCAGTACTTCATGGCGCCACGCCAGCTGTACCCGCTGTGGCCGCAATGGCATCCGGACAAGGCGGTGGCGCTGTTCTCCACCACCATCGTGCTGCTGTTCCTGCCGAAGTTGCTGAGCATCATCCTGATCTGGGCCAAGGGCGCGAAAGAGTTCGGCGGCAAGTTCAAGGTGACCTTGTCGATGCTGCTGGAGATGTTGTTCTCCATGCTGCTGGCGCCGGTGCGGATGATTTTCCACACCCGCTTCGTGCTCGCCGCGTTCCTAGGCTGGGCCGCGACCTGGAACTCGCCGCAGCGTGACGACGACTCCACGCCATGGAGCGAGGCGATCAAGCGCCATGGCACGCAAACCCTGCTGGGCTTCTTCTGGGCGGCGTTGGTGGTGTGGTTGAACCCAAGCTTCCTGTGGTGGCTGGTGCCGATCGTCGGTTCGCTGATGCTGTCGATTCCGGTATCGGTGATTTCCAGCCGCGTGAACCTGGGCCTCAAATCCCGCGACGAGAGCCTGTTCCTGATCCCTGAGGAATACAACCCGCCGCAGGCATTGCTGTCGACCGAGAAGTACACTCACGAAAACCGTTGGCACGCGCTCAACGACGGGTTTGTGCGTTCGGTGGTCGACCCGCAGCAGAACGCCCTGGCCTGCGCCCTGGCGACCTCGCGTCACCGTGAGGCGGAGCCGATTGAGTACCTGCGTATGGAGCGCGTGCGCCATGCGTTGAAAGTCGGCCCTGCCGGGCTCAACAACGGCGAGCGCGTGGCGCTGCTCAGCGACCCGGTCGCACTGGCCCGCTTGCATGAGCAGGTCTGGAGCGAAGGTCATCCTGAGTGGCTGGCGGCTTGGCGGGATTCGATCAAATCCGACCCGCACGCGCCGTTGCTGCCGCTGCAACCGCTGTCGTCCCAGGCCCAACCGGCCTGATTCAGACGCCCCCGAGGGTTCACTTCGGGGGCGTTCGAGGCGCTGGTCCTACAGCGTTTCCTGCCTCTTCTTCATCGCGCTAACCCCTTGTTATTTCGAAACAAAAGACCATGGTTCAAGGCGTATTGCCGTGCCCGTGGCTGAGTTAGCATCGCCCCGAATTTGACGCGGCCACAGGGGTATTCATGAACAAACGGTATTGTTTGGCGTTGCTGAGCGGCGCCCTGGCATTTATTCAACTCGGCCTGGTGCAGGCGGGGGCGATTGATGACGCCGTGCGGCGCGGCGTACTGAAGGTCGGCACCACGCCGACCTATGTCCCCTTCGAAATGAAGGACAAACAGGGGCGCATTGTCGGCTTCGAGATTGATTTGCTGCAGGCCATGAGCCGCGCCCTGGGCGTCGAACTGGAACTGGTGGCGGTGCCCTATACCGAGTTGCTGCCGGGGTTGATGGCAAAGAAATTCGATCTGATCGGCAGCGGCATGACGGTGACCCAGGAGCGCAACCTCAAGCTGAATTTCAGCGACTCCTTCATCGTGGTGGGCCAGACCGTGCTGCTGCATCCGAGCTTAACCGGCAAGGTGTCCAGCATCGAAGACCTCGACGAGGCCGGCTACCGCATTGCGGCTACCGAGGGCACCACCGGCGAGACGGCGGCGCGACGCTTTCTGACGTCGGCTCAGCTCAGCAGTTTCGCCACCTCGGAAGAAGGCATACGCCGGGTGGTAGAGGGCAAGGCCGACGCCTTTATCCATGATGCGCCCTACAACCTGATCGCGATGACCCGGCCAGAGAACAGCAGCTTGCTGGCACTGGAGCAGCCTTTCACCTTCGAGCCGCTGGCGTTTGGCCTGAAGAAGGGTGATTACGACAGCCTCAACTGGATCAACCATTTCCTCAATCAGGTGGCGCAGGACGGGACCTACGATCGTCTGCATGACAAGTGGTTCAAGGACACCGCCTGGACCGCTGAGATTGACTGATCGTCATAACTTCTTACACATCAAGCAATTGCCGACGATAGGTCTATCCCATGCGCTCAGTTGCACCGCTATGGGGCCTTTGCGACATACGCGATAACAATTACCCGTGAAACCTTTGTGACGGGCAACGAGTGGGGTAGGATCGCACCCCGAAATGGTGCAGCCCTTTTGCGCGCCCACCTCATAAGAATCGTTCAGGGGACTTGATGATGAAAAAGTATCTTTCGATGCTGCTGCTAGGCGTCACCGCACTGGTTGCCGCGAATGCGGCCCAGGCCGGTGCCATCGACGATGCGGTCAAGCGCGGCACGCTGAAAGTGGGCATGGACCCGACCTACATGCCGTTCGAAATGACCGACAAGCGCGGTGAAATCATCGGCTTCGAAGTCGACATCCTCAAGGCCATGGCCAAATCCATGGGCGTCAAGCTGGAGCTGGTATCCACCGGTTATGACGGGATTATCCCGGCGTTCCTGACCGGCAAGTTCGACATGATCGGCAGCGGCATGACCCTGACCCAGGAGCGTAACCTGCGCCTGAACTTCAGCGAACCCTTCATCGTGGTCGGCCAGACCCTGCTGATTCGCAAGGACCTGGAGGGCACCATCAAGTCCTACAAAGACCTGAACGACGAGAAATACCGCCTGACCTCCAAGCTCGGCACCACTGGTGAGATGGTCGCCAAGAAGCTGATCTCCAAGGCCAAATACCACGGCTACGACAACGAGCAGGAAGGTGTGCTGGACGTGGTCAACGGCAAGGCCGATGCCTTTGTGTATGACGCGCCGTACAACGTGGTCGCCGAGAAAAAAGTCGGCAACGGCAAGCTGGTGTTCCTGGATGAACCCTTCACCTTCGAGCCGTTGGCATTCGGCCTGAAGAAAGGCGATTACGACAGCATCAACTTTATCAACAACTTCTTGCACCAGATCCGCAACGACGGCACCTACGATCGCATCCATGACAAGTGGTTCAAGAGCTCCGAGTGGCTCAAGGACATGGAATAAGGGCTGACACCGAGCCGACTTCATCGGGGGCAAGCCCCCTCCCACCTTTGAAGGTGTTCACAACTCAAAATGTGGGAGGGGGGTTGCCCCCGATGACGGCCTGCCAGGCGATACACATCCCGGAACCTGAAATGAAACAGAAAAAAGCCCAATGGCCCTGGCACCTGCTGACCGTGGCCGTGCTGGTCGGCCTGGCCGGCGCCTTGTACTACGCCACCTCGCTGATGTCCTACGAGTGGCGCTGGAACCGCGTGCCGCAGTACTTCGCCTATCAGGCCGAGACCTCCCAGCGCGCCGCCGACATCTCCACCGTGGTCGAGCTGGTGCGCAAAGGCGATGTGGCTGAAGTCACCCTGCGCAATGACGCCGGCACCCTGCAAACGCTCACGGTAGCCGACAACAGCCTGCAAGTGGCACGCGGCGACGACGTGGCCGAAGGCGATGTGGTGGGTGTGACCCGGCAATGGGCGTTGGGGCCTTTGATGTGGGGCTTGTGGACCACGTTGTGGCTGTCGGTGGTGTCCGGCATCCTGGGCCTGGCGATTGGTTTGGCGACCGGCCTGTGTCGGCTGTCGAATAACCCGACCTTGCGCGATCTGTCGACGATCTACGTCGAACTGGTGCGCGGTACGCCGTTATTGGTGCAGATCTTCATTTTCTATTTCTTTATCGGCACGGTGCTCAACCTGTCCCGGGAGTTTGCCGGGATCGCCGCGCTGTCACTGTTCACCGGTGCCTATGTGGCGGAAATCGTGCGCGCCGGCGTGCAGTCGATCACCCGAGGTCAGAACGAAGCTGCACGTTCCCTGGGCCTGAGTGCCGGCCAGTCGATGCGCCATGTGGTGCTGCCGCAGGCGTTCAAGCGCGTGCTGCCGCCGTTGGCGGGGCAATTTATCAGCCTGGTGAAGGACACATCCCTGGTGTCGGTGATTGCGATTACCGAACTGCTCAAAAGCGGCCGCGAAGTGATCACTACCTCGTTTTCGCCGTTTGAAATTCTGTTCTGCGTGGCAGGTCTGTACCTGTTGATCAACCTGCCGCTGTCGAAAATGGCCAGCCGGCTTGAGCGGAGGCTCGCGCAAAGTGATTGAAGTCCGCGATCTGGTAAAAGTCTTCGACACCCGTGGCCATGTGGTGCGGGCGGTGGATAACGTCACCACCCAAGTGGCCAAGGGCGAGGTGCTGGTGGTGATCGGGCCGTCCGGCTCGGGTAAGTCGACCTTCCTGCGCTGCCTCAATGGCCTGGAAGCGTTCGATTCGGGCTCGGTGAGCATCGACGGCCTGCAACTGGCCGACCCGAAAACCGACGTGAACGCCTATCGCCGTGAAGTCGGCATGGTGTTCCAGCACTTCAACCTGTTCCCGCACATGACCGTGCTGGAAAACCTGTGCCTGGCGCAAAAAGTCGTGCGCAAGCGCGGCAAACCAGAGCGCGAGGCCAAGGCCATGGCGCTGCTGGAAAAAGTCGGCATCGCGCAGAAAGCCAATGAGTTCCCGTCGCGGCTCTCCGGCGGCCAGCAACAGCGCGTGGCAATCGCCCGGGCGCTGGCGATGGAGCCCAAGGTGATGCTGTTCGACGAGCCCACCTCAGCCCTCGACCCGGAAATGGTCGGCGAAGTGTTGGACGTGATGAAGACCCTGGCCCTGGAAGGCATGACCATGGTCTGCGTGACCCACGAAATGGGCTTCGCCCGTGAAGTGGCGGATCGCGTGCTGTTCTTTGATCACGGCAAGTTGCTGGAAGACGCGGCCCCGGCCGAGTTCTTCGATGCGCCGAAAGACCCGCGGGCCCAGGCGTTCCTGCGCCAAGTGCTGTAGCCCCGCAACAGCGGGAGGTCATACCTTGAACCTCCCCACACACGCCTGCAATTCCATGCCGAGGCGCGCCAATTCGAGACTCGCCGTCGCCGTCTGTTCACTGGCGGCGGCGGTTTGCTCCGAAACATCGCGGACTTTCAAGACACTGCGATTGATCTCTTCGGCGACCGCGCTTTGCTCTTCGGCCGCTGCGGCGATCTGCGGGTTCATTTCCTGGATCACCGCCACGGTGCGGGCGATCTCCGTCAGGGCGTCCCCGGCATTGCGCGCCAGGTTGACGCTATTGTCGGTCAGGGTGCGGCTGTGGTCCATGATGTCGGCCACCTGTTGCGTGCCGCTGTGCAGGCCACCAATCAGTTCTTCGATTTCTTCGGCGGACTGCTGAGTCCGCTGGGCCAGGCTGCGCACCTCATCGGCGACCACCGCAAACCCACGACCGGCCTCCCCGGCGCGGGCGGCTTCGATCGCGGCGTTGAGCGCCAGCAGGTTGGTCTGCTGCGACACCGACTTGATCACATCGAGCACGCTGCCGATCTTCTGGCTTTCGCGTTGCAGCCCCAGCATGGCTTGGCTTGAACGTGCCATTTCATGGGCCAGGTGCTCAATTTGCGCCACGGCATCCGTCACCACCTGATCGCCCAGTTCAGTCTGTTGATTGGCCTCGCCCGCGGCAACCGACGCTTGCTCGGCGTGGCGCGCCACCTCTTGGGCGGTGGCCAGCATCTGGTTCATGGCCGTGGCCACCTGCTCGGTCTCTTCACGCTGGTTATTCACCCCGCTGCGAGTTTGCTGGGTAACCGCAGATAGCTCCTCGGCGGCGCTGGCGATTCGCCGCGCGTTACTGCTGATATTGCCGATCAGTTCCCGCAGGTTCTGCGTCATCCGGGTCATGCTGCTTTGCAGTTGGCCCAGTTCGTCCTTGCGCCGGGTCTGCGCGTCGTGGCGCAGGTCGCCTTCGGCAATGCGGTTGGCGGCTGACAACACCTTGCCTAATGGTTTAACGATTTGTCCGGCGATCACCCAGGCCGCCAGGGCGCCGAAGAGCAAGGCGGCGGCCGTTATGCCCAGGGTTTGGCTGCGGGCCTGTTCGGCTTCAAGGTCGCGGCGCTGGGTCTGGTCCTGGCTTAACAGGTCACTCTGCCCGAGCAACTGGTCCAACAGCTGTTCCAACTGGTTCTGAGTGTTTTCGGTGCTGAGCTGGGTTTCCTTGAGGCGTGTCAGTTGGGTGCGGACGCCGAGCAGGGTGTTTTTCAGCGCGGCGCTGTCGACCGGCAGCTTCGCCACAGCGGCCTCGGTGAGTTCGAGGTTGCGCTCGGCATCGCTGACGGCCTGGGCATAGGCATCCAGCGAGCTGGCGGCCCAGGCGGGGCTTTGGGCGCGATCCTCGGCCTGTTCGATGGCCTGGCGCAGGTTTTCGATGGCATCCAGGGCTTTTTCATCCTCTTGATTGGGCAGGTCACTGGCCAACTGGGCCAGCACATCTCCGGTTCGCGTGGAGCTCTGTTTCAGTTGCTCGCGGGCACTCTCGCGTTTTTCAACCTGCGTGGGCACATCCTTGAGCGTGGTTTTGAACGTCGCGCTAAGACGGGTCATCTCCTGCAGGTACGCGATCGCTTCGGATGCTTTGAGACGCTCGGAAAGCGCCGTGAGGGCGCCGTCGATTTTTCCCATGCTCACGCTCAATTTATTCAGGCTGTTTGCGTCATCGAGGGTGCGATAGACGATGCGGTCGGCGCGCATTTCTTCACCGGCCACCGCCAGTTGTGAGAGCAGCGTCAGCGTTTGCGAGCGGTAAAGGGAGGCGGCCAGTGCCTGCCAGCCGGTTACGGCAATCACAAGGCTCAGGGCCAGTACCACAGAAAATCCCAGGGCCAGTTTGAGGGTGACACTGGTGTCGCCCAGCAGATCAGTGATTCGACGAAGCATGGTTAACCTCCGACAAGTGAATAGCGCTGGCTTGAAAGCTAGTGCTCTTGACGGTGGGGTGGGCCTGAAAAGCGCGTAGGAAATTTCAGAGGTTGCAGGCGGCGACCCAGGGCAGGCCGCCGCGCAGGGGAGGCGTCAGATGCGGAAGCGGCCGACCAGTGATTGCAGATGCGTGCCCAGGCGCGCCAGTTCGGTGCTCGACGCCGCAGTCTCTTCACTGGCCGCAGCCGTCTGTTCCGAGATATCGCGCACGTTCAGCACGCTGCGGTTGATCTCTTCGGCCACGGCGCTTTGCTGCTCGGCGGCGGTGGCGATCTGCGAGTTCATCGCCTGGATGGTCGAGACCGTGCGAGTGATGCTGCCCAGGGCGCTGCCGGCGCGGCGGGTCAGTTCGACGCTGCTGTCGGTGAGGCTGCGGCTGTTGTCCATGATGGTGGCCACCTGCTGGGTGCCGTTCTGCAGGCCGACAATCAGCTCTTCGATCTCTTCGGTGGACTTCTGGGTGCGTTGAGCCAGGCTGCGCACCTCATCGGCCACCACCGCGAAGCCGCGCCCGGCTTCACCGGCACGTGCGGCTTCGATCGCGGCGTTGAGCGCGAGCAGGTTGGTTTGCTGGGCCACGGATTTGATCACGTCGAGCACGCTGCCGATCTTGTCGCTTTCGCGCTTCAGGTCGCCCATAGCCACCGTGGAGTTACCCACCTCGGTCGCCAGGCGCTCGATCTGGGCGATGGCTTCACCCACCACTTTGTCGCCTTCACGGGCCTGCTGGTCGGCGGCCACGGCAGCTTCTGAAGCTTCCTCGGCGTTGCGTGCCACTTCCTGCACGGTGGCGGCCATTTCATTCATGGCGGTGGCCACTTGGTCGGTCTCGACCTTCTGGCTGTTGACCCCGGCGCTGGTTTGCTCGGTCACGGCCGACAGCTGCTCGGCGGCGCTGGCGATTTGGGTCACGCCGTCGCTGATACCACCGATCAGTTCGCGCAGGCCGACGCTCATGCTTTGCATGGCGCGTTGCAACTGGCCCAGTTCGTCCTGGCGTGTGGAGGTCAGGTTATGGCTCAGGTCGCCCGAGGCTACGCGCTCTGCCACTTTGAGCGTCTGCTCCAGCGGGATAATGATCTGGCGCGTAATGGCCCAGGCCGCGACCAGCCCGAAGATCAAGGCGAGCACGGTTGCCAGCAGCAACAGGTTCTTGGCCTGTGCGGCGTCGGTATCGCGCACGACGGTTTGGGAGAGGGTCAGTTTTTTACTGCGATCGAGCATGATGTCGCCTTGCTCGGCCATGGTTTTCATGGCGACGACACTGGCTACCTGAGAGTCGCGGTACTGGCTGACGGCTGCACGGTACGCTTGCAGCGAGACGCTGGCCTGCTGCAGGTTGGCCGCGTATTGCTCAGGCAGTTCGCTGTTGAGGGCGGTGATTTTCTTCAGCGCATTGTCGATGGCGTCCAGGGCGGGTTGTTCTGCTTCAACCTTGCCGCTGTAGGTGTAGCCGCGCACCTGGAAGCGCGCTTGCTGGATCAGCTTGCTCAGGTCGACCACGCTGTTGAATTGGGTGACGCTGTCGCCTTGTAGCAGGGCTTTTTCGATCTGACCGATCTTGAGCACCGCATTGTCGGCGGTATCGCCCAGCTTGCTGCGGGCGTTTTCACGGTTGGCGCCAGCCTGGACCATTGCCTCAAATGCACGCTTGTATTGGTCGAGGGCGGCCAGTTGCTCATCCACCAGGAGATTGTCGGCAGGCTGATCAATCAGGGTGTCCGCGGTTTTCAGGGCGCCTTCCAGTTTGCCGATCAGGTCATTGACCGCCGTAGGGCCTTGTTCGCCGCGGCGCATTTCGTAGTCCAGGCGAGCGAGGCGCAGGTCCTTGGTCAGCTCATTGACGCTGGAGATGTAGCCCAGCTTGTCACCGCGGCTGATCACCCCACTCAGGCCGCTCCAGCCGGTGAACGTGATCAACAATGTCAGAATCAATACCAGACCAAAACCGACGCCCAGTTTGGTTTTGACGCTGACATTCCCCAGCTTTTCGGCTAACCAACGATACATGCTGCGAACTCCCCTGGAACAAGGCTTGAACAGGAGTTATCGGCTGTCACAGAAGAATCTGTAGGCAATACAGCCTTTGTGGCCAGAGTGCTTGCTGTGGCCAGAGGATTTTTAATGCTGAGCGGGCGTGTAGTGGCGAGCGGGCTTGCCCGCGTTGGGCTGCGTAGCAGCCCCATTTAGGCTTGCGCGGTGTGTCAGGCATAAGGCGTTGCAGGTTTTGGGGCTGCTACGCAGCCCAACGCGGGCAAGCCCGCTCGCCACAACAAGCCCTCAGGCCACAACAACCCCTCTGGCCAGAGCAAGAGCGCTCGCCATAGAGGCGCAGGGTTAGAACAGGCGGGCGAGCAGGGCGGTGACGGCGGTTTCGACCCGCAGGATGCGAGCGCCGAGCTGTACCGGCTGTAACCCGGCCTTGCTCAGCAGGTCCACTTCATAGGGGATCCAGCCGCCTTCCGGGCCAATCGCCAGGGTCACCGGCTCATCCAGGCCGCGTGGGCAGGCAGGGTAATCGCCAGGGTGGCCGATCAGGCCCAGGGTGCCTTCGGTCATGGCCGGCAGGCGGTCTTCGACGAACGGCTTGAAGCGCTTCTCGATAATGATCTCGGGCAGCACGGTGTCCCGCGCCTGCTCAAGCCCGAGGATCAGTTGCTCACGAATCGCCTCAGGCTCCAGGAAGGGTGTTTGCCAGAAGCTCTTCTCGACCCGGTAACTGTTGACCAGCACCACTTTCGGCACGCCCATCGCTGCCACGGTTTGCAGCACCCGGCGCAGCATCTTCGGGCGCGGCAGGGCCAGCAGCAGGGTCAGAGGCAGTTTGGTCGGCGGTGGCAGGTCGAAGCTGACTTGCAGCTCGGCTTCGCCGGCTTCCAGGCGCAGCAGTTGCGCATTGCCCATCAGCCCGCCGATGCGCCCGACGCGCAGGTTGTCGCCCACCGCCGCACGGTGGACCTCCTGCATATGCACCAGGCGCCGATCACGCAGCACCACCCGGTCGGCCGCGATAAAGTCGGCCTCTTCAAGCAGCAGCAGGTTCACGGCTGGGTCGCTGGCGGCTGGTCGTCGTCGGCGGTTTGGTCATCCGGGTGCTCGCCACGCTTGGTGATCAAACTGCTGAACAGGATGCCAATCTCGAACAGCATCCACATCGGCACAGCCAGCAGGGTCTGGGAGAAGATGTCCGGCGGCGTGAGGATCATGCCGACTACAAAGCAGCCGATGATCACGTACGGGCGGATCTTCTTCAGGTACGCCACGTTGACCACCCCGATCCATACCAGCAGCACCACGGCCACCGGGATTTCGAAGGCTACGCCAAAGGCGAAGAACAGCGTCATCACGAAGTCGAGGTAACTGGTGATGTCGGTCATCATCTCCACGCCAGCCGGGGTGGCGGCGGCGAAGAACTTGAAGATCAGTGGGAACACCAGGAAATAGGCGAACGCCATGCCGGTGTAGAACAGCAGGATGCTCGACACCAGCAACGGCACCGCGATGCGTTTTTCATGCTTGTACAGGCCCGGTGCGATAAAGCCCCAGATCTGGTGCAGGATCACCGGGATCGCCAGGAACAGCGAGACCATCATGGTCAGTTTCAACGGCGTCAGGAACGGCGACGACACGTCGGTGGCGATCATCGTCGCGCCGGCCGGCAGGTACTGGCGCAAGGGCGTGGAGACGAAGGTATAGATCTGCTGGGTGAAGGCGAACAGCCCGGCAAAGATGATGAAGATCGCCGCTACGCAACGCAGCAGGCGGGTCCGCAACTCGGTGAGGTGCGAGACCAGCGGCATGTGCTGGTCGTTTTCCGGTTTATCAGCGCTCATGGGGCTCGCGGCGGCAATGTAGGGTCATGGGGCGCGGGCGACGCAACGGGCGTCGGCGCGGGCTCGGTCGGAGTGGCAACGGCGGGCGGCGTTTCGGCTGCAGCGGCCGGCGCGATGCTGTGCTCGGCCACAGGCTCTACCGGCTTGGCGGGCTCCTGCACGGGCGACAGAATCTTGCGTGCTTCCTGCTCCAACGACAAAATATGTTCGTTGTGCAGCTGCCGGCGGATTTCGTCGGCGCCGATTTCCCGTTCAACTTCCTGTTTGATCGCATTGAAACTGCGTTTCAGGCGCCCGATCCACAGGCCGGCCGTGCGCGCCGCACCGGGCAGGCGTTCCGGCCCCAGCACCAGCAGGGCAACCAAGCCGACGAGCAGCAGTTCAGAGAAGCTGATACCAAACATTAGTCAGTGCTCACGAGTCTTTGCGGGTCGGCTCTTCGACTTTCTCAGCCTGCACGTCGAAGGTACGACGCTCGGTGATCGGCTGGGTGGCCTGCGGGTGTACGGGCTGCGCCGGTGGCACCGGATTGACCGCAGGGTCCGCTGGTTTTTCGTCATCGTTCATGGCTTTACGAAAGCCCTTGATCGACTCGCCTACGTCGGTGCCCAGGTTCTTGAGTTTCTTGGTGCCGAACACCAGTACCACCACCACCAGAATGACGATCCAGTGTTTCCAGTCAAAAATGCCCATGCTGCAATTCCTCTGTAAAAGTTATTCAGGCGGACGGGCGCGAAGCCTTTTCGGCATGCCCGGACAAGCCGAAGCGACGGTCCAGTTCATCCAGCACCGCCTGCGGATGCTGCCCCAGTTGGGCGAGCATGACCAGACTGTGAAACCACAAGTCGGCGGTTTCGTAGATCACATCGCTGCAATCGCCGCTGATTTGCGCGTCCTTGGCGGCGATGATGGTCTCGATGGACTCTTCGCCGAGTTTTTCCAGAATCTTGTTCAGGCCCTTGTGGTACAGGCTGGCGACGTAGGAGCTGTCGGCGTCCGCGCCTTTGCGGTCTTCCAGCACCTGGGCCACACGGTTCAGGGTATCGCTCATGTTCAGTGTCCTGCCGAGTAAATGGCGTGCGGGTCTTTGAGCACCGGCTCCACAACCTTCCATTCGCCGTTCTCGAACACGCGATAGAAGCAACTGTGACGACCGGTGTGGCAGGCGATGTCGCCGATCTGCTCGACCATCAGGATCACCACATCGGCGTCGCAGTCGATGCGCATCTCGTGCAGGGTCTGCACGTGCCCGGACTCTTCGCCCTTGCGCCACAGTTTGCCACGTGAACGTGACCAGTAAATGGCGCGCTGCTCAGCGGCGGTGAGGCTCAGGGCCTCGCGGTTCATCCAGGCCATCATCAGCACGCGCCCGGTTTTGTAGTCCTGGGCAATGGCCGGCACCAGGCCGTCACTGTCCCACTTGATCTCGTCCAGCCAGTCTTTCATGTTCGGCTCCGGCAATTTGCGACAGTGTATAACCGGATCGGCTATCGACGCACGATCAGATACACACCCACGGCGACCATGATGCCGGCCGGCCAGTGGCCCAACTGGTTCAGCGGCCCGCCGATGGCCAGCATCACGCCGCCCACCAGGTGCGCGGCGCCCAGCAGGCGCAGGAACCAATCGTCCTTGCGCTTGCGCCACGGCGGCGCGGGGTCTTTGGCGTGGGGCTGGGACATGCGTTCCAGCAGGTCGCGGGTCATGTTGGCCAGGTGCGGCAGCTGTTCCATCTGGCTGTGCAGGTTGCCCAGCAGGGTTTTCGGGCTGACGCGCTCGCGCATCCAGCGTTCCAGGAACGGCTGCGCGGTGTTCCACAGATCAAGGTCCGGATACAACTGGCGGCCCAGGCCCTCGATGTTCAGCAGGGTTTTTTGCAGCAGTACCAGCTGCGGCTGCACTTCCATGTTGAAGCGGCGCGCCGTCTGGAACAGGCGCATCAGCACTTGGCCGAAGGAAATATCTTTTAACGGTTTTTCAAAGATCGGCTCGCACACGGTGCGGATTGCCGCCTCGAATTCGTTGAGTTTGGTTTCCGCCGGCACCCAGCCCGAGTCTATGTGCAACTGCGCCACGCGGCGGTAGTCACGCTTGAAGAAGGCGAACAGGTTGCGCGCCAGGTAGTCCTGGTCTTCCGGGGTGAGGCTGCCGACGATGCCGCAGTCGATCGCAATGTACTGCGGGCTCCACGGGTTGACGGTGCTGACGAAAATATTGCCCGGGTGCATGTCGGCGTGAAAGAAACTGTCGCGGAACACCTGAGTGAAGAAGATTTCGACGCCGCGCTCGGCGAGCATCTTCATGTCGGTGCGCTGGTCGGCCAGGGTCGCGAGGTCGGTGACCTGCACCCCGTAGATACGCTCCATCACCAGCACTTTGGGGCGGCACCAGTCCCAATACACTTGTGGCACATACAGCAGCGGTGAACCTTCGAAGTTGCGCTTGAGCTGGCTGGCGTTGGCCGCCTCGCGCAGTAGATCGAGTTCGTCGTAGATGGTTTTTTCGTAGTCGGCGACCACGTCCACCGGGTGCAGCAGGCGCGCATCGGCAGAGAAACGCTCGGCGGCGCGGGCGAGGATAAACAGCCACGCCAGGTCCTGGCCGATGATCGGCTTGAGGCCCGGGCGAATCACCTTCACCACCACCTCTTCGCCGGTCTTGAGCTGCGCGGCATGCACTTGCGCCACCGAGGCAGACGCCAGGGGCTCGACGTCGAAACGGCTGAACACCTCGCTGATCTTCTTGCCCAGCTGTTCTTCGATCAGCTTCATCGACTGCTGGGAGTCGAACGGCGGTACGCGGTCCTGCAACAGCATCAGCTCGTCGGCGATGTCTTCGGGCAACAAGTCGCGGCGGGTTGAGAGGATCTGCCCGAACTTGATAAAGATCGGCCCCAGATCCTGCAACGCCAGGCGCAGGCGTGCGCCACGGCTCAGCTCCAGCGGTTTGCGCGGGAACCAGCGCCATGGCAGCACGTAGCGCACCGCCAGCAGAAACCACGGCAAGGGCAGGGCGAACAGCAGGTCATCGAGGCGGTAGCGGATTACGACGCGCTGGATACGAAACAAACGGCGGACGGCGAGCAGCTTCATGCGTTATCGCTTGGATCAAGGGAACGGCTCAGGCGCTCGAAGCGCGCCTCAAGGCGTTCCAGGTCGATTTTGGCCTTGTCGAGTTCGCGAAAGCGCGCTTGCGCTTCACGTTCTCCGACCAGGGTGCGCGATTCTTCGCTCAGGTATTCGGCGAGGTTCTGGTTGAGGCTGGCGAACCCCCGCTGGTGCCAGCGCGAGCGGCTGCGCAGGTGCCCGCTGATCAACTGGGTGGCCACGGGGCCGATCCAGCGTGACAGCTCGTATTCCCAGTCCAGTTCCAGGTCTTGCAGCACGGCGGCCAGGTCCATCAGCACAGCGCTGTCGCCTTCCAGCTCCACTTCAGGGCTGTGCAGGATCGCGGTTTTGTTGCGGCTCAGCGCCAGGTGCAACAGGCTCGACGCCGGCGCACGCAAGGTGCAGTCGGCCTCGGCCGCCCATTGGGTCGCAAGCAGCAAGCCTTCATCGCTGGGCAGGATAAACAGCTGCACGGCAGGGCTGCGGCAATCGACGGCAATCACTTTGCCGTTCAAGTGCGCGAGCCGCGCCAGGGCGGTGCTGTCCAGGCGCAGTACACGGTTGAGGCCGTGTTCGACGCTGGCGAGAAGACCTTTGAGCAACATCAGGGCTTGATGCCGCGGTGCAGGGCGACGATTCCCGAGGTCATGTTGTGGTAGGTCACGCGGTCGAAACCGGCTTGCACCATCATCGACTTCAGGGTTTCCTGATCGGGGTGCATGCGGATCGACTCGGCCAGGTAGCGGTAGCTCTCGGCGTCGTTGGTGATCAGCTTGCCCATCAGCGGCATGAAGGCGAACGAGTAGGTGTCGTAGACCTTGGACATCAGCGCATTGGTCGGCTTGGAGAATTCCAGCACCAACAAACGGCCACCCGGTTTGAGCACGCGCAGCATCGAGCGGATCGCGTCTTCTTTGTGGGTGACGTTGCGCAGGCCGAAGGCGATGGTCACGCAGTCGAAATGGTTGTCGGGGAACGGCAGCTTTTCGGCGTCGGCCTGGACGAACTCGATATTGCCGGCCACGCCTTTATCCAGCAGGCGATCGCGGCCGACCTTGAGCATCGAGCCGTTGATGTCTGCCAGCACGACCTGGCCGGTAGGGCCGACGAGCTTGGAGAACTTGGCCGCCAGATCGCCCGTGCCGCCGGCGATGTCGAGCACGCGGTTGCCGGTGCGTACGCCCGACAACTCAATGGTGAAGCGCTTCCACAGGCGGTGCATGCCGCCCGACAGCACGTCGTTCATCAGGTCGTACTTGGCCGCTACGGAGTGAAACACCTCAGCGACTTTTTCCGCTTTCTGGCTTTCCGGGACGTTCTTGAAGCCGAAGTGAGTGGTGGGTTCGGCATCGCTGCCTTTGCGCTGATCAGTCATATCGCTGTCACCAAAAGAGAATGCGGGACATGATAATCCCCAGGGCCTGCTTTGTCTTGGCAAGGCTGCAGGTAAGATAGGTGGTCACCGAGACCTTTTGCCGCATGGCAGGTGTTCTGAGTCGTTATAAAGAGGAGTCATCGCAATGGCCCGTATTACCGTTGAGCGTGCACATTCCCTGGGTAAAGAAGGCGCGCGCGCCAAGGCCGACAAGTTGGCGAACAAACTCCAGGAACAATATGGCCTGGAACCGTCGTGGTCCGGCGATACCTTGAACCTCAAGCGTTCGGGGGTTAAAGGCACGGTATTAGTCACCGATGATGCATTGCGCATTGATGTTGAGTTGGGCCTGTTGATGTCGGCCATGAGTGGCACCCTCAAGTCCGAAATCGAGAAGGCCCTGGATAAGGCGCTGGCTTGAGCCCATGTACTTAGGGTGCCGATTCTAATTTTTCACCCTACTTTGTGCCCAAGCCCTCAACTCCTGTGGGCCGTTCCTCCCCCCTATCTTGCGTGAGGTGCACCATGGCCAAAGTTATCCTGAAGAAAAAAATCGACGCCCAGACTACTGCCCTGAGCGACGTTAAAACCTATGCCCGCAAGATCTGGCTGGCGGGTCTTGGGGCCTACGCCAAGGTTGGAAGCGAGGGCGGCGAGTACTTCAAAGAGCTGGTTAAGACTGGTCAACATGTTGAAAGTAAAGGTAAAAAAGTTGCAATTGAACAACTTGATGCTGCCAACAGTCAGATTGACCAAGTAAAGAGTAATGTCTCCTCCGTCAAAGGTCTGGTAGAAGTTCAGCTGGATAAAGTTGAGAAAGCTTTTGATACTCGTGTGGCCAGTGCCTTGAATCGAATCGGCATTGCGTCTAAACATGACGTGGAGACACTCTCTGCTAAGCTCGAAGAGCTGACGGCATTGCTCGAACGTGTCGCGCGTAAACACTAAGGAGACATCGGGATGGCTGTTAAAAAGACTACTCAGAAAGAAGGCAGCTCGTGGGTCGGGAAAGTTGAAGAATATTCCCGCAAGATCTGGCTGGCTGGTTTAGGCGTTTACTCGAAGATCGACAGTGACGGCAGCAAACTCTTCGAGACTTTGGTTAAAGACGGCGAGAAGGCCGAGAAGTTGACCAAGAGCACAGTGGGTAAACAAGTGAATGCCGCCAAGGCTACTGCCGGTTCGCGCATCAGTGATGCGAAGAAACAGGTATTGGGTACTTGGAGCGAGCTTGAAGGTGCATTGGACACACGCCTTAACAAGGCTATTTCGCGACTCGGCGTACCTAGTCGTACAGAAGTGAAAGCACTGCACACCAAGGTCGATACCCTGACCAAGCAAATCGAAAAACTGACTGGCGCCAAAGTGACTCCGGTGAAAACCGCAGCCGCTAAACCCGCTGCCAAACCTGCGGCTAAAACCGCTGCTGCCAAACCGGCCGCGAAACCGGCGGCCAAGCCTCTGGTGAAAGCTGCCGCCAAGCCGGCTGCCAAACCAGCCGCCAAGGCACCTGCAAAAGCTGCAGCGAAACCTGCCGCCAAGCCAGCTGCCAAAACCGCCGCTGCCAAACCGGCTGCCAAGCCTGCTGCTAAACCAGTGGCCGCTAAAGCAGCTGCCAAGCCAGCCGCAAAACCTGCAGCCAAGGCGCCAGCAAAACCGGCCGCCAAGCCAGCGGCTAAAACCGCAGCCGCCAAGCCAGCCGCCAAACCGGCCGCAGCGAAGCCTGCAGCCAAGCCAGTCGCAGCAAAACCTGCCGCCAAGCCTGCTGCAACCAAACCTGCGGCAAAACCCGCAGCTGCGAAGAAGCCGGCCGTAGCGAAAAAACCCGCAGCGGCCAAGCCGGCTGTTGCCGCCAAGCCTGCGACTGCGCCAACCCCAACCGCTTCCTCAGCCAACTCGGTCTCCGCACCGACGCCCGCTGCCGTAACCCCGACTGCAACGCCGGCAACCCCGACGCCATCCAGTCAGTCCTGATTTTTTCGGGATGCACAAAAATGCCCGGCCTGCGAAGGTCGGGCATTTTTTATGGCGCTCTTATAAACCCATCAGATCACTGTGGGAGTGGGCCCGCGAATGCGCTGGTTCAGCCAGCACATTCGGTACTGACCCAGCGCATTCGCGAGCAAGCCCGCCTGTTTAATCGCTGTTATCCAGATATTTGAGTGCGAACTTCTCGGTCGCTTGTCTCGCCGGCAGCAACAGGTGCGGCGCCACCAACATCATGACTTGGTACACCACCATCTGCACCTCGCCTTCCCGGTCGAGAATCCGCTGGTAGTCCAGGGAGAACAGCAGGGTCAGGGTGATCTGTTCCACCAGTTGCCCCAGCGCCTGGGTGTCGCTGACCAGTTGCCCCGCCGCCTTCAACCGCGCGAGCAATGAGGCCAGGGTGCGCTTGAGGGCCGTCAACAGGTTGCGAACGCCCTTGGCCAACTTCGGCAGGCGCCCGGCCAGGTTCGACAGGTCCTGAAACAAAAACCGGTAATGGGCCATGCGTTCGACGATCAGGTGCAGGAACAGCCAGTAATCTTCGGCTTCCAGCTGCGCCTCCGCCGGAGGGTCGAGCAACGGCGCCAGTTCATTTTGAAAGCGCTCGAACAGCCCGAGCACCAGCGGCTCCTTGCCATGGAAGTGGTAGTAGAGGTTGCCGGGGCTGATCCCCATTTCATTGGCCACCTCCATGGTCGACACGTTCGGTTCGCCCTTCTGGTTGAACAACTGCAAGGCACATTCAAGGATACGGTCGCGGGTCTTCATCCAGTCTTCTTAATGTGATCGTTGAGCTCAGCGCACTCGCACGTAAGTGCCTGGCGCCGCTTCCATCGGTGGGTAGTTCTGGTTGCCCAGGGCGGTCAGGGTTTCGCGTTGCACGCCCGAGCGTTGCTGGATCCATTCCAGCCACTGCGGCCACCAACTGCCTTCGACGTGACTGGCGTCGTAATACCAGGCGCGTGGGTCGCTGCTCAGCTTGGGGTTTTCGACGTAGTTGGCCTTGGGGTTGCCCGGCGGGTTGAGGATGCTTTGGATGTGCCCGCTGTTGGACAGCACGAAGCGCCGCTCACCGCCCAGCAATTGCGTGGAACGGTACACCGCATCCCACGGCGTGATGTGGTCGTTGATCCCGGCCACGCTGAAGCTGTCCACCGTGACCTTCTGCAGGTCGATGGGCGTGCCGCACACCTCCAGGCCACCGGGATGGCTCAGCGGGTTGTGCTTGAAGAAGTCCAGCAAGTCGCCATGCAGCGCGGCGGGCAGGCGCGTGTTGTCGTTGTTCCAATACAGGATGTCGAAGGCGGGCGGCTCCTTGCCCAGCAGGTAATTGTTGATCCAGTAATTCCAGATCAGGTCGTTGGGGCGCATCCAGGCAAACACCCGGGCCATGTCGCGCCCGTCCAGCACGCCTTGCTGGTAAGAGCGGCGCTTGGCGGCTTCGAGGGTTTGCTCGTCGACGAACAGGGTGGCAGGGCTGTCGATCTGGCTGTCCAGCAGGCTTACCAGGTAACTGGCGCTGGAGATGCGCCGCAGCTGGCGTTTGGCCTGCAGATGGCCTTGCAGCGCGGCGATGGTCAGGCCACCGGCGCAGGCGCCCATCAGATTGACCTCGCGGGCACCGGTGATCGCCCGGCATACGTTGAGCGCCTCCTCCAAGGCCGCCACGTAAGTGGACAGGCCCCACTCGCGGTGCCGCACATCCGGGTTGCGCCAGCTGACGATAAAGGTCTGCAAGCCGTTCTTCAGCGCGTACTGCACAAAGCTGTTGGCCGGGCTCAGGTCGAAAATGTAGTACTTGTTGATTTGCGGCGGCACGATCAGCAGCGGCTTGGCGTACTGTTTTTCGCTCATGGGCTTGTACTGGATCAACTCCAGCAGCTCATTGCGAAACACCACCGAGCCCGGGGTGGTAGCCACGGTTTTGCCCACCTCAAACGCCTGCTTGCTGACCTGGCGCGGCAGGCCGTGGTTGTGCAGCAGATCGTCAAACAAATTGCTCACGCCACGCACCACGCTGTTGCCGCCGGAGTTGAGCAGCTCCTTGACGGCCAGCGGGTTGAGCAGCGTGTTGGAGGGCGAGACGGCGTCGTTGATCAGGGCGAAGGCAAAGTGCGCGCGGGCGCGGTCATCGGCGCTCAGTGCGCTGTCATCAATCCAGTGGCGAGTCTGCTTCTGCCAGCTCAGATAGGCTTGCAGGCTGCGCCGGTAAAGCGGGTTAAGCTTCCAGGTAGGGTCAGCAAAGCGGCTGTCGTGAGGGTTGGGCTCATGCACCGTTTCACCCAGCAGCACCCGGCCCAGTTGCCCGCCCAGGGCCAGGGCGTGGCGGGCGGTATGCACCGGGTTGCGCAGGCCGTGGGCGGCCACACTGCGCAGGGTCGACAGCAAGTCCCGACCACGCAGGCCGGTGATAGCATTTTGCGCATTGATGAACGCAGCGGGGGTGGGCGCCGGGTTCGTCACGGGTCTTTCTCGCATGAGCCAACACTCCTTCGTCAAGGCAACAACAGGCACGCCAATTCAGAACCATAGTCGGTTCTCGACAAGTTGCCCGGCGGTGTAGTCCTTACACGGCCGGTCGCGGGTGAATCACTGCGCGCAGGCGCTCTTCTTCAAGAAACTTCATGATGATCGGCGCCACAGCTTCAGCTCGGGTGATCAGAAACAGGTGGCCATCATCAATGATGTGCAACTGCGCGTTAGGAATACGCCAGGCCAGCATGCGCATGTTGATCAGCGGGATCAGCGGGTCATCGTCCCCGGCCAGCACCAGGGTCGGCTGGCGGATCTTGTGCAGCCAGTGAATGCTGGTCCAGCCCAGCCCCGCGAACAGCTGCCAGTAATAGCCCAGCTTGCCGGCCGAGCGCACTTTGCTGGCGTGTTCGGCCGCCAGTTTTGAGTCACGGCGGAACGAGCCGCCATAAATCATCGGTGCGATGCGCACCACGTGGGACGGCTGGATATAGCGCCGTGGGCTGGCCATCAGCCACAGCACCTTGGGCTTGCCCGGCACCATAAAGGCCCCGGCGGCGGTGGCGGCAAGGATCAATTTTTTACAGCGTTCCGGGTAGTCATAAGCGAACTGTTGCGCCAGCGCGCCGCCCCAGGACACCCCCACCGCATTCACCTGGCCGTAGTCCAGGTAATCGAGCATGCGCGCAGTCAGCTTGGCCAGGCCGGGAAAGCGGTATGGCCGGTTGGGCGTGGAGGAACCACCCACGCCCGGTACGTCGAAGGCGATCACTTCCAGGTCCGGGTCCAGCGCCTGGACGAACGGAAACACCAGCTCAAGGTTGGCGCCGATGCCGTTGAAGATAAGCAGCGGCGTCAAGTGAGGCTTGCCCGGGCGTACCGCCGTGCGGATGGTCTGGCCATCCAGGTCGATGGTACGGAAGATGAACGGTTGCGGCATGCTCAAGCCCTGTGAAGTAGTGCAGCCGGAGTGAGATCAGTGTGGGAGCGGGCTTGCTCGCGAAAGCGGTGTATCAGTATCAGATGTGTTGACTGATACACCGCTTTCGCGAGCAAGCCCGCTCCCACATTTGATCTCATTTCAATCAAAAAAATGGGTGTTCTTACCGTTCGTGAACATATGTACCCGGCGCCGCCTCAGCGGCGGCATAGGTTTTGTTACCTAAGCTTGTAGGCGCCTTCTTCAACTTACCCGCTCGCTCCGCCTGCCAGGCTTGCCAGTGCAACCACCAGGAATCGGTGTGCTTGGTGGCGTTCTCCTGCCAGTCCAGGGGTTTCGCCGTGAGGCTGTCGCTGGTCTGGTAGCGCGCCTTGGGGTTACCCGGTGGGTTGAGGATGCTCTGGATATGCCCGCTGCTGGACAGCACAAACTCGACCTTGCCGCCAAACAGCTGTGCTGACTTATAGCAGGACTGCCAGGGTGTGATGTGATCGTTGGTGCCGGCCAATGAGTAGATATCGGCGGTCACCTGCTTGAGGTCGATCGGCGTGCCGCACACTTCCAGGGCATTGGCGCGCACCAGCGGGTTGTTTTTGAACAGTTCGATCAGGTCGCCGTGGAATGCCGCCGGCAAGCGCGTGGTGTCGTTGTTCCAGAACAGGATGTCGAACACCGGCGGCTCATTGCCGAGCAGGTAGTTGTTGACCCAGTAGTTCCAGATCAGGTCGTTGGGGCGCATCCAGGCAAACACCTTGGCCATGTCGCGGCCTTCCAGCACGCCGGCCTGGTAGGAATGTCGTTTGGCCGCCTCCAGGGTTTGCTCGTCGACGAACAGCGCCACCTGGGTGTCCAGGGTGGTATCCAGCACGCTCACCAACAGGGTCAGGGCGTTGACCTTTTTCTCCCCCAGCGCCGCGTAGTGGCCCAGCAGCGCGGTGCAGGTGATGCCGCCGGAGCAGGCGCCGAGCATATTGATATCTTTGCTGGCGGTAATCGCCGTGACCACATCGACGGCTTCCTTGAGCGCCTCGATATAGGTCGACAGGCCCCATTCACGCTGGGCCTTGGTCGGGTTGCGCCAGCTCACGATAAACGTCTGCTGGCCATTGCGCAGGCAGAAGCGCGCCAGGCTCTTATCCTGGCTCAGGTCGAATACATAGAATTTGTTGATCTGCGGCGGCACCACCAGCAACGGGCGTTCGTGCACCTGTTCGGTGATCGGCTTGTACTGGATCAGCTCCAGCACGTCGTTGCGAAACACCACGGCGCCTTCGGTGGTGCCCAGGGTCTTGCCCACTTCAAACGCGCCCATGTTGACCTGGCTCGGCATGCCGCCGTTGTGCACCATGTCCTTGGCCAGGTGCGACAGACCATCGAGCAGGCTCTTGCCGCCGGTTTCAAAGAAGCGTTTGACCGCCGCCGGGTTGGCCGCGCTGTTGGTGGGGGCCATGGCTTCGGTCATCAGGTTGATCACGAAGTGGCCACGGCTGATGTCTTGTTCCGACAGGTTGCTGTCGCCGATCCAGTCGTGCAGTTCCTTGCGCCACGCCAGGTAGGTTTGCAGGTAGCGCTTATAGAGCGGGTTCTGGCTCCAGGCCGGGTCGTGGAAGCGGCGGTCGTCGCTTTCGGGTTGCAGCTGCGATTTGCCGAACATCACGTTCTTCAATTCGACGCCAAAATGGGCGACGTGCTTGACGCTGTGCAACGGTTGTTTGATGGCTTGGGTCAGCACCATCTTCGCCGAGGCCAGTAAATCCTTTTTACGTAACGCGATGATCGGGTTGAGCCCCAAGGTGTTTTCCGAGGCTTGGCGTTTCAAGTCATCGTTGTTCTTGTTACTCATCTACGACGCTCCATTGTCCGAAAGACGAGTACCGGGTACCGCTGCGCACGAGGTTTCGATACACAACACAAGCCTGGTACTGCGACTCGGGTGACCGTTGATACCGCATCGTCAAATGCAGGGAACTTGCCAGTTCCATTGGTTACCCGAGTTTAATTTTTTTCGCAAGCGGGCCAATCGTTGGCCACGAGACAGGGCATTCAAGCAGATGAAATTAGAAAATGCCCTCTAAAGAGCGAGATGCCTGGGCTAGAGCATCAGCCGCACGACCGACTGGTTCGGGTCGCGGGTTTTTCCGGCCGCTTTGAGCTCGGCAAGATAATCGGCCCACAACGCCTCCTGGCGCACGGCCAGCTGGTAGAGGTAGTCCCAAGTGAACAAACCGCTGTCATGCCCATCGTCAAAGGTCAATTTCAGTGCGTACTGACCGGCCGGTTCAATCTTGATCAATCGGACATTGAGCTTGCCGAATTGCAGGATGGGTTTGCCGTGACCCTGGACCTCGGCGGACGGCGAGTGGGTGCGCAGCAGCTCGGCCGGAAGTTGGTACACCTCATCGGGCCCGTAGGTGAGGCCGAGGGTGTTGGAGGTTTTGTGCAGGTTTACAGCCGTGGGGAATTTGGACATTGATAATAATCCTGAAGAAACCGGCTCAAAAATGTGGGAGCTGGCTTGCCTGCGATAGCGGTGTTGAATTCACCCTGGCTATCGCAGGCAAGCCAGCTCCCACATTAAAGCAAAGCGGTCCTGTGTGAGGCTTACAGGATATAACGCGACAGGTCTTCGTTCTGCGCCAATTCGCCCAAATGGCTGTTGACGTAATCAGCGTCGATCTTGATCACTTCGCCATTTTGCGCACCGGCCAGGTCGCCAGCACTGAAGGACACTTCCTCCAGCAAGCGCTCCAGCAGGGTATGCAGGCGACGCGCCCCGATGTTCTCGGTCTTCTCGTTGACCTGCCAGGCGATCTCCGCCAGGCGCTTGATGCCGTCCGGCAGGAACTCGATGCCCAAGCCTTCGGTTTTCAGCAGCTCTCGGTACTGCTCGGTGAGCGAAGCATGCGGCTCGCTGAGGATGCGCTCGAAGTCGCCCGGGGTCAGCGCCTTGAGTTCCACGCGAATCGGCAGGCGACCTTGCAACTCGGGCACCAGGTCGCTCGGCTTGCTCAGGTGGAACGCACCGGAGGCGATAAACAGGATGTGGTCAGTTTTGACCATGCCCAGCTTGGTGTTCACGGTGCAGCCTTCGATCAGCGGCAGCAGGTCGCGCTGTACGCCTTCGCGGGACACATCGACGCCACCGGAGTTGCCGCGCTTGGCCACCTTGTCGATCTCGTCGATAAACACGATGCCATGCTGCTCGACCGCTTCCAGGGCCTTGGCCTTGAGTTCTTCCTCATTCACCAGGCGCCCGGCTTCTTCGTCGCGCACCAGTTTCAGCGCTTCCTTCACCTTCAGCTTGCGGCTTTTCTTCTTGCCCTTGCCCATATTGGCGAACAGGTTCTGCAACTGGCTGGTCATTTCTTCCATGCCAGGCGGTGCGGAGATGTCGACGCCGGACACTTCGGCCACCTCGATCTCGATTTCCTTGTCGTCCAGCTGGCCCTCACGCAGGCGCTTGCGGAACAGCTGACGAGTGTTGGAATCCGAGGCCGGTGCGGCATCTTCGTTGAAGCCCATGCGCGCCGGTGGCAGCAGGGCATCGAGGATGCGTTCTTCAGCGGCGTCTTCGGCGCGGTGGCTGACCTTGGTCATTTCCTGTTCGCGCAGAAGCTTCAGGGCGGCGTCGGCCAAGTCGCGAATGATCGACTCGACGTCACGGCCCACATAGCCGACTTCGGTGAACTTGGTGGCTTCGACCTTGATAAACGGGGCGTTGGCCAGTTTGGCCAGGCGCCGGGCGATTTCGGTTTTACCGACGCCTGTAGGCCCGATCATCAGGATGTTCTTGGGGGTTACTTCAACGCGCAGTTCTTCGGGCAGTTGCATGCGGCGCCAGCGGTTACGCAGCGCGATGGCAACGGCGCGCTTGGCATCGTCCTGGCCGATGATATGGCGATTAAGTTCATGGACGATTTCGCGGGGAGTCATGGACATAGTGTTTGGCGGCCTCAAGCGGGGATAAGCCTAGGGCTTATTCGGCGAGGTCCTGCTCCTCAATGGTGAAGTTGTGGTTGGTGAACACGCAGATATCGCCAGCGATGCCCAAGGCAGTCTCGACGATTTCGCGGGCCGACAGGTCGGTTTTCTTCATCAGTGCGCTGGCGGCCGCTTGGGCGTAGCCACCACCGGACCCCATGGCGATCAGGCCATGTTCGGGTTCAACCACATCGCCGTTACCGGTGATGATCAGCGAAGCGTCTTTGTTGGCGACGGCCAGCATGGCTTCCAGGCGGCTGAGGGAGCGGTCGGTGCGCCATTCTTTGGCGAGTTCGACAGCGGCGCGTACGAGGTGGCCCTGGTGTTTTTCCAACTGGCCTTCAAAACGCTCGAAGAGGGTGAAGGCGTCGGCAGTAGCGCCGGCAAAGCCCGCGAGAACCTGGCCGTGGTACAGGCGACGGACTTTCTTGGCGTTGCCTTTCATCACGGTGTTGCCAAGGGAAACCTGGCCGTCGCCGCCCATGACGACTTTGCCGTGGCGGCGTACTGAAACGATGGTGGTCAAGGGGAGAGTCTCCACGCAGCGGGGCGAAAATGCCCTGATGGAAACTGATATGGGGGTGGTGGGGATGATTTCAACCGTAGGACGTGAGTGCGGACGAGCGGTGTTTATCGGTCTTACACGTTCTCAAGCACACCACAAAACCCAATGTGGGAGCTGGCTTGCCTGCGATAGCGGTGTGTCAGTCACTGAAAATATTGACTGTTACATCGCTATCGCAGGCAAGCCAGCTCCCACATTTTTATCGGTGTTAAGCCTGAATCAGCGGCTCTGGCGTTGTTGTAACAACAGGTTGCTAAACCCCGCGCCAGCCAGCTGTTTCTGCGCCACGGTCAGCTGTTCACGGTTGCTGAACGGCCCCACCAACACGCGATACCAGGTCGCATCTTTCACCGTGCCGGACTCCACAGTCACCGTCTGCCCCAGCAGAATGATCTGCGCCCGCACACGATCCGCATCCGCCTGTTTCGGGAACGAGCCCGCTTGCAGGAAGAACTTGGTCACCGGCGCCGCTTTGGTTTCTGCAACCGGCGGTGGTGGTGGCGGGGTGATCCCGGCCAGCGCGGCCTGGGCGCGCGCGGTGTCGATTTTAGCGGCTTCGGCCGGGGTCACCGGCGTAGTCGGCACTTGCGGGGTCGGCAGGGTTTTTTCCGGCACGGCGTCAGGCGGCACGATTACTTCCGATTCCGGCAGCAGCGTGTAGAAATCGTACTTCGGTTTCACCGGAGCAGTCGGGCTAGGCGCGGTCTTGTTGGCTTCGGCCATTTTGGTGGCCTTCTGCTGCTCTTGCTTGACCCGTTTGACGTCATCACCCTTGCCTGGGTCCAGCTTCATCAGAAACACGATAAACGCGCCGACCGTGAGGCCGATGGCCATCCACAGCCAGCCCGGAATCGGCTTCTTTGCCGGTGCCTGATAGCGGCTGGCGCCGCGCTTGGGTGCAGGTTTTTTCTTGGCAGCCAACTTACATACGCTCCAGAGTTTCCAGGCCCAACAGTTCCAGGCCCTGCTTGAGGGTCCGTCCGGCCAGTGCGGCGAGGCGCAGGCGACTCTGCTTCTGGGCTTCGTCGTCGGCGGTGAGGATTGGGCAATTCTCGTAGAAGCTGGAGAACAGACCGGCGACTTCGTACAGGTAGGTGCACAGGATATGCGGCGTGCCTTTCTCGCCGACGCTGTTCAGCACTTCGCCGAATTGCGCGAGTTTGGCCGCCAGTTCCTGTTCATGCGGGGCATCGAGCACGATCCGGCCTTCAACTTCGCTGAAGTCCTTGCCCAGCTTGCGGAATACACCGGCCACGCGGGTGTAGGCGTACAGCAGGTAGGGCGCGGTGTTGCCTTCGAAATTGAGCATCAGCTCAAAGTTGAAGCTGTAGTCGCTGGTACGGTGCTTGGACAGGTCGGCGTATTTCACCGCGCCGATCCCGACTACGCGGGCAATATTGCGCAGCTCGGCTTCGGCCAGCTCCGGGTTCTTTTCCTTCACCAGCAGGTAGGCGCGTTCCTGGGCCTCGTTCAGCAGGTCGATCAGCTTCACGGTGCCGCCGTCGCGGGTCTTGAACGGGCGGCCATCGGCACCGTTCATGGTGCCAAAACCCATGTGTTCCATGTGCATCGGGTGCGTGACGAACCCGGCGCGGCGTGCCACTTCGAACACTTGCTGGAAGTGCAGGGCCTGGCGCTGGTCAACGAAATACAGCGCCCGGTCGGCTTTCAGCACGCCGCTGCGGTAGCGCACGGCCGCCAGGTCAGTGGTGGCGTAGAGGTAGCCGCCATCGGCCTTGACGATGATCACCGGCAGCGGCTCGCCGTCGGCGGTCTTGAATTCTTCGAGGAACACGCACTGTGCGCCGTTGCTCTCCACCAGCAGGCCCTTGGCCTTGAGGTCGTTGACCACGTTGATCAGGTCATCGTTGTAGGCGCTTTCGCCCATCACGTCGGCCATGCTCAGTTTGACGTTGAGCAGCTCGTAGATTTCCTGGCAGTGCGACAGCGAGATATCCCGGAAGCGCGTCCACAGCTCCAGGCACTCCTGGTCACCGGCTTGCAGCTTGACCACCAGCCCACGGGCGCGGTCTGCGAACTCTTCGCTTTCGTCGAAGCGCTTTTTGGCGGCGCGGTAGAAGTTTTCCAGGTCCGCCAGCTCGTTGCTGGTGATCGGATTTTCCTGCAGGTAGGCCATCAGCATGCCGAACTGGGTGCCCCAGTCGCCCACGTGGTTCTGGCGGATCACGGTGTCGCCCAGGAACTCCAGCACCCGCGCCACGCCGTCGCCAATGATGGTCGAACGCAGGTGGCCGACGTGCATCTCTTTGGCCAGGTTCGGCGCGGACAGGTCAACGGCCACGCGTTGCTGTGGGCCGGCCTTGCGCACGCCGATTTTGCTGTCGGCGAGGGCGGCATCCAGGCGCGAAGCCAGGGCCTGGGTGTTCTGGAAGAAGTTGATAAAGCCCGGGCCGGCGATTTCGGCCTTGCTCACACTCTCGTCGGCCGGCAGCGCGGCGATGATTTTTTCCGCCAGGTTGCGTGGTTTCATGCCGGCAGGCTTGGACAGCATCATCGCGATGTTGCTGGCGAAGTCGCCGTGGGTCTTGTCGCGGGTGTTTTCCACCTGGATCGCCGGCGTCAGGCCTTCAGGCAACACACCTTCGTTGACGAGTTGGGTGAGGGCTTGTTGGATCAGCTGGCGAATGGTGTCTTTCATGGTGTTCTCTTTCGACCGCAAGCGGCGGCGCGCGATGCGCAGGTGGAAAAACTGGGCATTATCCGTGGCGAGGGCGGGCTTGCCAACCGTTCAGACCAGATGGCGGACCTGCGGGCCTCATCGCGGGCAAGCCCGCTCCCACATTTAAGGGTATTCACACTTCAAAATGTGGGAGCTGGCTGGCCTGCGATGGCGTAATTACTATCAATACAAATCTACCGGGTCTACATCCAACGACCATCGCACCTGGCGGCCGCTGGGCATTTGCTCCAGAGCAAGCAACCAGCCACTTAATAGCCGGTGCAGCGGGGCGCGGGACGTCGCCTGCAAGAGTAGCTGAGCGCGATAACGCCCGGCGCGGCGCTCCATGGGGGCGGGCACCGGGCCAAGCAGCTCGATGCCGGTCAGACCCAGTTCGCCGAGCAATCGTTCGGCGATGCTGCAGGCTTCATCCAGAAACCCTTCGGCCTGGCCCGGTTTGTGGGCTTCGGCACGCAGCAGCGCCAGGTGCGCGAACGGCGGTAGCCCGGCGGCGCGGCGTTCGCTCAACGCCTGTTCGGCGAAAGCAAAGTAGCCTTGTTCTGTCAGCTGAATCAGCAGCGGGTGGTCGGCCAGGTGTGTCTGGATAATCACCTTGCCTGGCTCCTCGGCACGCCCGGCGCGGCCTGCGACCTGCACGATCAGCTGCGCCATGCGCTCGCTGGCGCGGAAATCCCCGGAAAACAGGCCGCCGTCGGCATCAAGGATCGACACCAGCGTTACCCGTGGAAAGTGATGCCCTTTGGCAAGCATCTGCGTGCCCACCAGGATGCAGGGCTGGCCCTTCTGGATGGTGGCGAACAGCTGGTTCATCGCGTCCTTGCGCGAAGTGCTGTCGCGGTCGACCCGCAGCACCGGGTAATCCGGGAACAGAATGCCCAGGCGTTCTTCGGCGCGCTCGGTGCCCGCGCCGACCGGGCGCAGGTCGACCTTGCCGCATTGCGGGCAATGGCGCGGTACGTGCTCTACATGGCCGCAATGGTGGCACCGCAACTCGCCGTAGCGCTGGTGCACGGTCATGCGCGCATCGCAGCGCTCGCACTCGGACATCCAGCCGCAGTCATGGCACAACAGCGTCGGCGCAAAGCCCCGGCGATTGAGAAACACCAATACCTGCTGGCCGGCGGCGAGGGTCTGGCCGATGGCTTGCTGCATCGGCCCGGAAATACCGCTGTCCAGCGGGCGGCTTTTTACATCCAGGCGTAGGAAGCGTGGCTGCTTGGCGCCGCCCGCCCGCTCATTCAAGCGCAGGAGCCCATAACGGCCGGTGTAGGCGTTGTGCAGGCTTTCCAGAGACGGCGTGGCCGAGCCCAGCACAATCGGGATGTCTTCCTGGCGCGCCCGCACCAGCGCCAGGTCGCGGGCGTGGTAGCGCAAACCTTCCTGCTGTTTATAGGAGCCGTCATGCTCCTCGTCGATGATGATCAGCCCCGGGTTTTTCATCGGTGTGAACAGCGCCGAACGGGTGCCGATAATAATGTCGGCCTCGCCATCGCGCGCCGCCAGCCACGACTCCAGCCGCTCGCGGTCGTTGACCGCCGAGTGCACCAGGGCGATGCGTGCGTTGAAGCGCTGTTCGAAGCGCGCCAGGGTTTGCGGGCCCAGGTTGATCTCCGGGATCAGCACCAGTGCCTGTTTGCCTGCCTGCAGAGTTTCGCGGATCAGTTGCAAATACACTTCGGTCTTGCCGCTGCCGGTGACGCCGGCCAGCAGGAACGCGTGGAAACTGTCGAAACCTGCGCGAATGGCCTCATACGCCGCACGCTGCTCGGGGTTCAGCGGCAGTTCCGGCTGGGCCAGCCAGTGTTCGTGGCGTGGGTCGGGGGCGTGCTTGCGGATTTCGACCTGCACCAGGCCCTTGGCCAGCAGCATGTCGAGGCTGTCTTTGCTCAGCATCAGCTTGCTTAATAGCTGATGAGCCACGCCGTGAGGGTGCTGGGCCAGGGTCGTCAGGGCTTCGCGTTGGCGCGGGGCACGGGCGATACGCGGGTCGTCGAAACGCGCACCGGGCACCATCGACCAGAAGCGCTCCTGGCGCGCTTCGGCCAGTTCGCCCTGGCGCAGCAACACCGGCAGGGCCCAGCTCAGGGTGTCGCCCAGGCTGTGTTGGTAATACTGGGCGGTCCACAGGCACAGCTTGAACAGTGCGGGCGGCAGCGGCGGCGTGGCATCGAGGATGGCCAGGGCCGGTTTGAGCTTCTCGGCCGGCACCTCGCTGTGGTCGGCGACTTCTATGAGGATGCCGATCATTTCCCGTCGCCCGAACGGTACGCGCACTCGCATGCCCGGCTGCAACTGCGCCCGCAGCACGCCGGCCGGGGCTCGGTAGTCGAACAGGCGGCGCAGGGGCGAGGGCAGGGCTAGGCGCAAGATGGCGTCGGGCACGCGAGGGGTCTCATATAAAGGCAGGCGGTGGCGCAGGGGCGGGAGCCTAGCAGACCGGCGGCATCGGTATCTACACAACTGCCTATAACCCCAGAATCGCAGGCGACGCGCTGTTGTGGCCGGCGGGTTAAGTGGCAAGCCCGCTGTTGTGGCGAGCGGGCTTGCCCGCGTTGGGCTGCGAAGCGGCCCCAGTAAAGCATCGGTTTTTTTCAGACAAGCCGCGGTGGCCGGTTTTGGGGCTGCTCCGCGACCCAACGCGGGCAAGCCCGCTCGCCACATGGGTCGATAAAACGCTATAGATATCGCGGATATTTTCTGATGAAAGGGGCTTTTATAGGCGCAAACCATAGGATCCGCCGCTTGCGCGATTAAAAAGGTCTGGTAGAATCCGCGGCCTAATTACGTGCGGTATTCGACAATAGTGTCGAGTGGCGGCACGCTAGCCCGAGGAAGTCACCATGAAAGCCGATATCCATCCAGCGTACGAAACCATCGAAGTAACCTGCAGCTGCGGCAACAAGTTCGAAACTCGTTCGAACCTGTGCAAGCCACTGGGTACTGACGTATGCAACGAGTGCCACCCGTTCTACACCGGTAAGCAGAAAACTCTGGACACCGGCGGCCGTGTACAGCGCTTCGCAGATCGCTTTGGTGCTTTCGGCAAGAAGCCTGCTGCTACTCCAGCAGAGTAAGGCTCAAAAGCCTTATGGGCTTTTGCCAGCTGTTGAAAAAGGCGTCCCTTGTGGGCGCCTTTTTTGTGTCCGCGATTTGGCTGTCGGCTGCGCAGGCCGAGCTGTTTTGCCCGGCGCCGGCCTCGCTGGCCCGCGTCGAAGTGCAGCGCGTGGTGGATGGTGACACGGTGCGCCTCAAGGATGGCCGCAGCGTGCGGCTGATCGGTATCAACGCGCCGGAAACCGCAAAAAAGGGTCGCACGGACGAGCCTTTTGCCGTCGCCGCTCGCCAGCGTTTGCAGGCATTGGTGGATGCCAGCGCCGGGCGTGTCGGCCTGGTGCCTGGGCGTGAGCGCCAGGATCGCTACGGTCGCACCCTGGCTCACCTCTATGGGGCTAATGGCGAGAACCTTGAGGCGCAACTGCTGGCCGAGGGCCTGGGGTTCCAGGTGGGGGTCGCGCCCAATGTCGACCTCGTCACCTGCCAGCAGGCAGCCGAAACCCGCGCACGCCAGTCACGTTTGGGCGTGTGGCGTCAGTCGCCGGTGCAGGCCGTGACGCAACTTCGGCAATCGGGCTTTGCGCTGATCAGCGGGCAGGTGAGCAAGATCGAGCGCAATCGTGGTGGTATCTGGATCGAATTGCAGGGGTCACTGGTATTACGTATTGCGCCCGATCAGGTCAGCCAGTTCGACGTGGCCATGCTCAATGGTCTGCAAGGCCGTACAGTCGAAGCGCGTGGCTGGATACAGGACCGTTCGCGGCGCGGCGGCCTGAAACATGGTCAGGCGCGTTGGCTGCTGCCACTGACCGATCCCGGCATGCTCAAACCCAAGTCTTGAGAAAAAATTGTAGACATTTTTTAAGTTGATTGTGAACAGTTGAGCCCTTATATCCCGTGGCTCTTGGCCGAAAGTCTTAGTGCAGGGCCCTTGACACCTGTGACTGCCCAGTCTTGTGGGGACTTTACGACACGCGTATCCTCGGCGGTCCGTCGACCAACAGTAAAAGCGGAATGCCGATATGTCTGATTTGAAAACTGCCGCTCTCGAATATCATGCCCATCCTCGTCCAGGAAAGCTGAGTGTAGAGCTCACCAAAGCCACTGCCACCGCCCGCGACCTGTCGCTGGCCTACAGCCCTGGCGTTGCCGAGCCCGTACGTGAAATCGCCCGCGACCCCGAACTGGCGTACAAGTACACCGGCAAAGGCAACCTGGTTGCAGTGATTTCCGATGGCACCGCGATTCTGGGCCTGGGTAACCTCGGCCCATTGGCTTCCAAGCCAGTCATGGAAGGTAAGGGCGTGCTGTTCAAGCGCTTTGCCGGCATCGACGTTTTCGACATCGAAGTCGATTCCGAAAGCCCGCAGGCTTTCATCGACACCGTAAAGCGCATTTCCATCACCTTCGGTGGCATCAACCTGGAAGACATCAAGGCACCTGAGTGCTTCGAGATCGAAAAGGCCCTGATCGAACAGTGTGACATCCCGGTATTCCACGATGACCAGCACGGCACCGCGATTGTTACCGCAGCCGGCATGATCAACGCCCTGGAAATCGCTGGTAAAACCCTGGCTGACGCGCAAATCGTCTGCCTGGGCGCCGGCGCTGCGGCCATCTCCTGCATGAAGTTGCTGGTGAGCATGGGCGCCAAGCTGGAAAACATCTTCATGGTCGACAGCAAGGGCGTGGTCCAGTCCGAGCGTACCGACCTGAACCAGTACAAGGCGATGTTTGCCCACGCTACCGACAAGCGCACCCTGGCTGACGCCCTCGACGGTGCCGACGTGTTCGTTGGCCTGTCCGGCCCGAACCTGCTGAGCGCCGAGGGCCTCAAGTCCATGGCGGCCAACCCGATCGTGTTCGCTTGCTCCAACCCCGATCCGGAAATCTCCCCGGAACTGGCGCACGCCACTCGTAACGACGTGATCATGGCCACCGGCCGTTCGGACTACCCGAACCAGGTCAACAACGTACTGGGCTTCCCGTTCATCTTCCGTGGTGCTCTGGACGTTCGCGCCAAGCGCATCAACGAAGAGATGAAAGTGGCTGCCGCCAACGCCCTGCGCGAACTGGCCAAGCTGCCGGTGCCTCAGGAAGTGTGCGACGCCTACGGTGGCATCAAGCTGGAATTCGGTCGTGAGTACATCATCCCGAAACCAATGGATAAGCGCCTGATCACCCTGATCTCCGACGCCGTGGCCAAAGCCGCGATCGAGACCGGTGTGGCCACCCTGCCGTATCCGAAGCACTACCCGCTGCAAAGCGTGGATGACGTGTTCAACGGCTAAGCCGTTGTAGCGCACCAACAAAAAGCCCCGGCTCTCGCGAGTCGGGGCTTTTTGTTGGCTGATCGGAATTTAGCTGGACCTTGTGGGGGGCGGGCTTGCCCGCGATGCAGGCACCTCGGTTATTCAGTTGCACCGAGGTGAAGCTATCGCAGGCAAGCCAGCTCCCACATTGGAGCTGTGTCAGAACAGATCAATTGGCGCTGCCTCATCCGCCGGCAACGGGCTGCCCGGTGCAACGCCATTGCCCAGCTCGTTGACCGACGGCGGTGTGTCTTCGCTCTTGAACAGCTCGAAGTACGCATTCGGCGTGCTTGGCGAGGCCGCCCGGCCGCTGACCGGGTCGATCCGCAAGCTGAGGATGCCTTCCGGCTCCGGCTGGGTGTGCAGCGGCTTGTCTTTCAAGGCCGCGCCCATGTAGCTCATCCAGATCGGCAGCGCGACGGTGCCGCCGAATTCGCGGCGGCCAAGGCTTTCCGGCTGGTCGTAGCCGGTCCACACGGTGGTCACGTAGTCGGCGTTATAGCCGGAGAACCAGGCATCCTTGGATTCGTTGGTGGTGCCGGTCTTGCCCGCGATATCCGCCCGGCCCAGGGCCAGGGCGCGCCGGCCGGTCCCCTTCTTGATCACGTCTTCCAGGATGCTGTTGAGGATGTAAGTGGTGCGGCCATCTACCACGCGCTCAGCCACGGCGGGCGCCTGGGGCTCGGTTGGAGTGGCTGGAGTGGCGCCGGCATTGGTGGCCGGCACCGCGCCTGGGGTTGGCTCGATGGTGATGCCGCCGTGGCTCGGCGCCGCCAGGCCGTCAGTGGCCGCGACACCGTTGACCACATCCCCTGGCACTCGCGGCGGGTTGGCGGTGAACAGCATGTCGCCATTGCGGCTTTCGATCTTGTCGATCAGGTACGGCGTGATCTTGTAGCCGCCGTTGGCAAAGGTGCTCCAGCCAGTGGCGATTTCCATCGGCGTGAGGGTTGCGGTGCCAAGTGCCAGCGACAGGTTCGGCGGCAGGTCCGACTTGTTGAAGCCAAAACGCGTGATGTAGTCGATGGTCTTGCCCACGCCCATCGCTTGCAGCAAGCGGATCGACACCAGGTTACGCGACTTGTACAGCGCCTCGCGGATGCGGATTGGGCCGAGGAAGGTGTTGGTGTCGTTCTTCGGGCGCCAGACCTTGTCCAGGTACTCGTCGACGAACACGATGGGTGCATCGTTGACCAGGCTGGCGGCGGTGTAGCCGTTATCCAGGGCGGCGCTGTAGATGAACGGCTTGAAGCTCGAACCCGGCTGACGCTTGGCCTGGGTGGCGCGGTTGTAGTTGCTCTGCTCGAAGGCGAAGCCGCCTACCAGGGCGCGGATCGCGCCGTTCTGTGGGTCCAGCGACACCAGGGCGCCCTGGGCCAGCGGCACCTGGCTGAATTTGAGGCTGTCATCCGGTTGGCGTTGCACGCGGATCAAGTCACCCACCTGCGCGACGTCCGAGGGCTGTTTGGGCATCGGGCCCATGCTGTTGGTGTTCAGGAACGGGCGCGCCCACTTCATGCTGTCCCAGGCCACATGCGCTTCGCCGGTGCGGGTCAGTACCTGCACGCCATCTTTCTTCACCTGGGTGACGATGGCCGGCTCCAGGCCGCTGATTGGGCGCTGTTTGCCCAGTTCGGTGGTCCACGCGCTCAGCGTCTTGCCCGGCAGGCGCGATTCGGGGCCGCGGTAGCCGTGGCGCTGGTCATAGGTGATCAGGCCGGAATGCACCGAGTTATTGGCGATGTCCTGCAAATCGCTCGGAACGGTGGTAGTTACGCGGAAGCCTTCGGTGTAAGCCTCGCTGCCATAACGGCCGACCATCTCGGCGCGGGCCATTTCAGCGATATACGGCGCATTCACTTCCGGCGTCGGCACGTGGTAGCTGGCGTTCAGCGGCTCGGCCACCGCGCTTTCATAGGCGGCCTGGTCGATCTTGCCCAGCTTGTACATGCGCCCCAGGATCCAGTCGCGGCGTTCTTTGCTGCGCGCCGGGTTGGCCAGGGGGTTAAAACGCGACGGGGCCTTGGGCAGGCCGGCAATCATGGCCATCTGTGCCAGGCTGGCGTCACGAATCGACTTGCCGTAGTACACCTGAGAGGCCGCCTCGATCCCGTAGGCGCGGTTACCCAGGTAGATCTTGTTGACGTACAGCTCGAGGATCTCGTCCTTGGTCAGCTGGCGTTCGATCTGCAGCGCCAGGAGGATCTCGGTGGCTTTACGCGAAAAGCTGCGCTCACTGGTGAGGAAGAAGTTCTTCGCCACCTGCATCGTGATGGTGCTGCCGCCGGACTGAATGTGTCCGCTTTTTACCAATTGTGTGGCCGCGCGCACCAGGCTGCTGGGGTCGACGCCATAGTGGTTGGCAAAATTATCGTCTTCGGCCGACAGCAAGGCGCTGATGAAATTAGGCGGAATATCGGCAAAACGGATCGGTGTGCGGCGCATTTCGCCGAACTCCGCGATCAGCTTTTCATCGCTGCTGTAGACCCGCAAAGGAATCTGCAACTGGATGCTTCTCAGGGCCTCTACGGAAGGCAAACCCGGACTAAGGTAGAGGTAGGCCCCGCTGAGAACGAGCATCAGCCCGCAGACGATCGCGACAATGGAGTACCCGAAAAACTTCAGCAGACGAATCAAGGCTTTTGGATTTCCAGAGAAAAGAATGAGTTAGGCGTCGGGGCATGCATGGCAAACGATGGATCAACCCGAGCTGCAGATAAAAAGCGGGAAAAAACGCTGGGCATTAAAGCATTTTCGGCCTGGGGCGTCATTCGCACCACTCAAACAAGTCGACCGAATGCACCACAGCTGGCGCCAATCAGGCGGTATGACTGCCGGTATGACAGACAAAGTTTTAGGGAGTTTTATGGGAAAGGGATTTTTCAGGCGAAAAGGCGAAGTCCTACTGGGCGTCGACATCAATGACACGGCGATCCGGCTGGTCGAGCTGGGCCGTTCAACCTGCGATTACACCATTGAGGGTTATGCCACGCAGGGGCTGCCCGCCCATGCGGTGGTCGATGGCACTTTGCTGGATATTGAGGCGATCGGGCGCGCCTTGCTTGCGGCGTTGTCTCGCCTGCGTACCAGTGCCCGTGGCGCTGCGGTGGCGGTGGCCGGGCCTTCGGTGATTACCCGGCTGATAGAGCTGGAAACCGGGCTCAGCGACGACGAAATGAGCTGGATGATCCAGATGGAAGCCGACCAATACATTCCCTATCCGTTGGATGAGGTGGCCATCGATTTTCAGGTGCAGGGGCCGTCGATTGCCGACCCGGCGCGGGTGCAGGTGCTGCTGGCGGCTTGCCTGAAGGCGCAGGTGGAAGCTCGCGAGGCGGTTTTGGCCCTGGCCGGGCTGGTGCCCAAGGTGGTGGATGTCGAAGCGTTTGCATTGGCGCGCGCTTGCGGTCAGGATTTCGCCAGCTTCATGCCGGGCCATCGAGTCGATGGTGCACAATGGGCCGTGGATGCCCAAGGGATGGGAGTTGCTTGTGGGCTGGCCCTGAGGAGTTTCGCTAGATGACACGAATCAATCTTTTGCCCTGGCGCCAGGCGCTGGCAGAGCGTCGGCGCAAATACTTCCTGGCGTTTTTGCTGGCGTTCGCTTGTGTGGCGCTCGCGGCCGTGTGGCTGGCAGACCAGGTGATCGACCAGGCGATTGACCGGCAAGTGACGCGCAATGACCATCTGGGCAAAGACCTCGGCATCCTCGACTCGCGTATCAAAACCATCGACGACTTGCAGGAGCAAAGCCAGCAATTGGCGCAGCGCATGAAGGTGGTGCAAGACCTGCACGATTCCCGCTCGTCCGGCGCCCAGTTGCTGGACCAGCTGGCGCGTGCGGTGCCTGAGGGCGTGCATTTGCATGAGGTGGTGGCCAAGGGCGACACACTGAGCATCAGCGGCAGTGCCGAGTCCAGCCAGGACATCGCCCAGTTGATGCGCCGCCTGGAGGCATCCGAGGGGCGCCACGCCACCCGGTTGCAGCATGTGCGCACCGAAGGCGTTCGCGGCAACAATGAATTCCAGCTGATGGTGCGCCAGGGAGAGCCTGCCGAGGCTCAGCCATGAGCCTGCCCAGGCTCGATATTTTCGCACTCACTCACAACGCTTCGAAATGGCCCCTCCCCGGCAAGGCCCTGCTGGGCTGTGCGCTGGCCGGTGCCGTGTGGGTGGCAGGTGACCTCGCGTTCCTGAGTGCTTCGCGGGAGCGGTTGCAGCAGGCCGAGGCGCAGCAAGTGCTGCTGCGAGAGCAAATGGCGCAAAAAACCGTGCAGTCCGCCAGCCTTGAGGCGCGTACGCACCAGCATCAGCGCTTGCAGGCGGAGGTCGACGGGGCTTTGCAGGCATTTGCAGCTAAATCACAAATGCCTGGTTTGCTGGAAGACATCGCTCGTTTGGCGCAGGCCAATGGTTTGCTGATCGAAAGCGTCATCCCGCTGGATGAGCAGGCTCGGCCGTTTTATAGCGAGCAGCCCGTGCAGATCAGTGCGACCGGCGCTTATCACGACCTGGCGACGTTCGTAGGCGCCATGGGCGGCCTTTCGCGAATCGCTACGGTGCACGAGGTTGCGCTGCGCCGCGAAGGCAAGCTGCTGCGCCTTGATCTGCTGGCCAAGACCTACTGGCATAGCCAGGCCGGTGGCGGGTCGGGCGAACCTGGCGTGCGCGGGCAGTCTTTCGTCTACGAAGCCTTCGGCCTGCGCGATCCGTTCCAGCCGCTGGTGGTTCAGGTTGATCACTTGCCTGGGCGGCCCGCACGTGCGCCGGACCTCTCCCGGTTGCGTGGTGTGCTGGAAAGCCTCGCCGTGGATCAGTTCGAAATGGTCGGAACCCTGTCGCGTGGGGTGCATACCTTTGCGCTGCTGCGTTCGGCGTCCACGGTGCACCGCCTGGCCGTCGGCGACTACCTGGGGCCGGACCACGGGCGGGTGACGGCCATCCACGATGGCCATATCGAATTGGTGGAGCTGTTCCCCGGTGAACGGGGCGGGTGGCTGGAGCGCTCGCGAACCCTGCTGTTAAACGTCAACTCATAACGGAATCAAAAAATGAAAAGGACTTTTTCGTCCTTCGGTGTGGCGCTATGGATAGCGTTCACGGCACCGATGGCTGCTGCTGTGCCCAACCGTGTGGATTTGATCCATCTGCCACCTCCCGGCAATGCGGTTGCGAGCATTACCTATACCGGCGACAAGCTGAACCTCAACTTCCAGAACATCGACTTGCGTGCGGTATTGCAGCAGATTGCGGATGTAGCTGGGCTTAACCTCGTGGCCAGCGACGAGGTACAAGGCTCGATCACCTTGCGCCTCAAGGACGTGCCCTGGGACCAGGCGCTGGACCTGGTGCTGCAAGTCAAAGGGCTGGATAAGCGGGTGAAGGCCGGCGTCTTGCTGGTGGCGCCTGCCGAGGAGTTGGCCGCACGCGAACTGTTGGTGTTGGAGTCGAGCAAGCAAATGGCCGAACTGGCGCCGTTACGCCGCGAGCTGTTGCAGGTCAACTACGCCAAGGCGGCGGACCTGGCCAAACTGTTCCAGTCGGTGACTGGCCTTGAGGGCTCCACCGATGAGCGTGGCTCGGTGGCGGTGGATGACCGCACCAATAACATCATCGCCTACCAGACCGGCGAACGCCTGGAAGAGCTGCGGCGGATCGTGGCGCAACTGGATATCCCGGTACGCCAGGTAATGATCGAGGCGCGAATTGTCGAGGCCAACGTCGATTACGACAAAAGCCTCGGCGTGCGCTGGGGCGGGCGCCTGAATCGAGGCAACTGGGAGGCCGGGGGCATTCGCAAACCCCTGGCGCAAGGCAGTGAAGCCCCGGCAAATCCGCCCAGCTCACCCTTTGTCGACCTGGGTTCGCTGACCGGCACCTCCGGCCTGGGCCTCGCCTACATCACCGACAACCTGCTGCTGGACCTGGAGCTGACCGCCATGGAGAAAAGCGGTAACGGTGAAATCGTCTCGCAGCCCAAGGTGGTCACCTCCGACAAGGAGACGGCGCGCATCCTCAAGGGCACCGAGATTCCTTACCAGGAGTCCACCTCCCAGGGCGCTACCTCGGTGTCCTTCAAGGAGGCATCGCTGTCGCTGGAGGTGACCCCGCAAATCACTCCGGACGACCATGTGATCATGGTGGTCAAGGTCACCAAGGATGAGCCCGACTACCTGAACAAACTCAACGACGTGCCGCCGATCAAGAAAAACGAGGTCAACGCCAAGGTGCTGGTCAAGGACGGCGAGACCATCGTGATCGGCGGGGTTTTCTCCAATACCCAAAGCAAAGTGGTAGATAAAGTGCCATTTTTGGGCGATGTGCCGTATCTTGGCCGCCTTTTCCGGCGCGATGTGCTGGCGGAGAAAAAATCCGAGCTGCTGGTATTCCTGACTCCGCGTATTATGAATAACCAGGCGATTGCTGTGAGTCGTTGATTCTGTGCGAAATTTGATTCTTGTAGGACCGATGGGGGCTGGAAAAAGCACCATCGGCCGTTTGCTGGCCAAAGAGCTGCGCCTGCCATTCAAAGATTCCGACAAGGAAATTGAATTGCGCACGGGTGCCAATATCCCATGGATCTTCGATAAGGAAGGCGAACTGGGCTTTCGCGACCGCGAGCAGGCGATGATTGCCGAGCTGTGTGGCTGCGATGGCGTGGTATTGGCCACCGGTGGTGGCGCAGTGATGCGCGATGAAAACCGCCGGGCGCTGCACGCCGGTGGTCGCGTGGTCTATCTGCATGCGTCGGTCGAGCAGCAAGTGGGCCGTACCGCCCGCGATCGCAATCGCCCTTTGTTGCGCACCGCCGACCCGGCCAAGACCCTGCGGGATCTGCTGGCGCTGCGCGATCCGCTGTATCGGGAGATCGCCGATCTGGTGGTAGAAACCGATGAGCGGCCACCGCGGATGGTGGTGCTCGACATTCTTGAGCGCCTGCAACGGCTGCCACCCCGTTAAAGCCAGGCCCGAAATGCGCTATTCTCGGCGGCGCGCCATCACCCTTTGAGGAGTGGCGTAGAGCCATCAGGCAACGTCGGATTTCGACATTGCCGGTCGTCAATACATCTTCAACGCGGGGACACATGCAGACACTTAAGGTCGATCTAGGCGAGCGCAGCTACCCGATCCATATTGGCGAAGGTCTGTTGGACCAGCCCGAGTTGCTCGCACCGCATATTGCCGGGCGGCAGGTGGCGATCATCTCCAATGAAACAGTCGCGCCGCTGTATCTTGAGCGTCTGAGCCGCAGCCTGGCGGCGTACTCGGTGATCTCCGTGGTGTTGCCGGACGGCGAAGCCCACAAGAACTGGGAAACCCTGCAACTGATTTTTGATGGCCTGCTGACTGCACGCCATGATCGGCGCACCACCGTGGTTGCCCTGGGCGGCGGGGTGATCGGCGACATGGCCGGCTTTGCGGCAGCCTGCTACCAGCGTGGCGTGGACTTTATCCAGGTGCCGACCACGTTGCTGTCCCAGGTCGATTCGTCGGTGGGCGGCAAGACCGGTATCAACCACCCGTTGGGCAAGAACATGGTCGGCGCGTTCTACCAGCCCCAGGCCGTACTGATCGACACCGCGACCCTCAACACCTTGCCACCGCGTGAGCTGTCGGCGGGCCTGGCGGAAGTCATCAAGTACGGGCTGATCTGTGACGAGCCGTTCCTGACCTGGCTGGAAGAACACGTGGACGCCTTGCGCGCCCTCGACCAGGTGGCGCTGACCGAAGCGATTTCCCGCTCCTGCGCCGCCAAGGCGCTGGTGGTCAATGCCGACGAACGGGAGTCCGGTGTACGGGCCACCCTGAACCTGGGACACACCTTCGGCCATGCGATCGAAACCCACATGGGCTATGGTGTGTGGTTGCATGGGGAGGCCGTAGCGGCTGGCACTGTGATGGCATTGGAGATGTCGCAACGCCTGGGCTGGATCAGCGCCCAGGAGCGCGATCGTGGCATCCGCCTGTTTCAGCGCGCCGGTTTGCCGGTCATTCCGCCTGAGGAGATGACCGAGGCTGACTTCCTCGAACATATGGCGATAGACAAGAAAGTGATCGACGGTCGCCTGCGACTGGTGCTGCTGCGCCATATGGGCGAAGCGGTAGTGACCGACGATTATCCGAAAGAGATTTTACAGGCCACGCTGGGAGCGGATTACCGCGCCCTGGCCCAGCTTAAAGGTTAATAAGATCCCGATGACTAGTTTGCATGCCGACGAGGCGTTCCTCGGCCATTACCAGTTAAGCCACGACCCTTTTGCTCCACGGGTGCCTGGTTTCAAATTTTTCCCGGCCCAGCGCAAGCCGGTGCTCGGGCAGTTGCACCACCTTGCGCGCTACAGCCAGCTGCTGCTGGTTGTGACCGGGCCGCTGGGTAGCGGCAAAACCTTGCTGCGCCAGGCGCTGGTTGCCAGCACCAACAAACAATCGGTGCAGAGCGTGGTGGTGTCGGCCCGTGGCGCCGGTGATGCGGCGGGCGTGTTGCGCCAGGTTGCGCAGGCGCTGGACGTGTCCACTGCTGAGCCGAACGCGATCCTCAAGCAGGTTGTGCAACTGGGCCTGACCGGCCAGGAAGTCTACCTGCTGGTGGATGACGCCGAGCAGCTCGACGAATCCGCCCTTGAAGCGCTGTTGGCACTGGCGGCGGGTACGCCGGAAGGCCGTCCGCACGTGTTCCTGTTCGGTGAGTCGTCGTTGATCGCCGATCTGGAGCAGATCAGTGGCGATCAGGAGCTGTTCCACGTCATCGAGTTGCAGCCGTACGAAGAGGAAGAAACCCGCGAATACCTGGCTCAGCGCCTCGAAGGTGCGGGGGCCGGCATCGAACTTTTCTCCGCTGCGCAGATCTCTGATATTCACGAAAGCTCCGACGGCTGGCCTGGCACCATCAACCAGGTAGCCCGCGATGCCATGATCGAAGCCATGATTGCCAGCCGCTCTGCGGTCAAGCGTCCAAAGATGGGGTTCACTATGCCTAAGAAACACGTATTGGCTATTTCCGCCGTAGTCGTGGTCGCTGTCGCCGCCGCCTGGTTGATCCCAGGCCGCAGCAAGGCACCGACGACTGCCGGCGCGCCAACCGAACAGGCGCAGTTGCCACTGGGCAAGCCCACGCCAAACGTAGAATTCGCCAACTCCGGCCAGCCGACCAACCTGCCGATGGTCGGCCAGCCTGTCATGCGTGGCCCGCTCGCTGAAGAAGCCGGTGGCATTTCCGAAGGCGACGACGGCGTGCCGGTGGAAGGTTCCAGCGCCACACCGCCGACCGTGACCACCACCGCGCCACCTGCGGGTGTGCCAGCGGGTCAGCCGGCTGCCAAGCCGACACCTGCGCCGACGGTCGCCACCGCCAAGCCTGCGCCAGTGACCAAGCCGGTCGCGCCTGCGCCAGCCGCCAAGCCAGCCCCTGCACCGGCAGCCAAGCCTGCTGAAAAACCAGCCGCCACTGTTGCCAAAGCCGGCGCCGCGGGTAGCAGCTGGTACGCCAGCCAGCCTACCGGCAATTTCGTGGTACAGATCCTCGGCACCAGCTCCGAAGCCAACGCCCAGGCGTTCGTGAAAGAGCAGGGCGGCGAGTACCGTTATTTCAAGAAAGTGCTCAACGGCAAGCCTCTGTATGTGATCACCTACGGCAACTTCGCAAGCCGTGCCGCAGCTGATTCTGCGATCAAAACCTTGCCAGCGAAGGTTCAGGCTGGTAAACCTTGGCCTCGCACTGTTGCCAGCGTTCAACAAGAACTCGCAACAACTCGCTGAAGATCCGGCGGCCTTACCCAGGCCGCCCTCCCGGCACCTCAAAAAAAACCGCAAGTGCGTGCAGTCTCTAGAGACCGCGCGCTTTGTGGTGTCTGCGTCACGGTAGCTTTTGAGTCGTAGCGGTCAGAATTAAAAAAGTTTTGACTAGCACAGCATATCGCTTTAAACCTTTCATAAATGCGACATAGATTTGCGACATTTCGTCGCTAAATTTGTGAGCGTTCGTGTCGGTGTGTACAATGACCTCCCTTTTGCCCCCGCTAAGCCGGCGTACGTTCGGCGTGGAAGGTAACCGGTTGAATTGAAAAGAAATTTGCCTCGATATAAGAGGCAGCCTGGTGAGAAAGTGTCTATGAAAGCAGGTCTGTACCAACCCGATGAATTCAAGGATAACTGTGGTTTCGGCCTGATAGCCCACATGCAGGGCGAGCCCAGTCATACCCTTTTGCAAACGGCCATCGAGGCCCTGACCTGCATGACCCACCGCGGTGGGATCAACGCCGACGGCAAGACCGGTGACGGCTGCGGCTTGCTGATTCAAAAGCCCGACCAGTTCCTGCGCGCTGTCGCCAAACAGCATTTCGCGGTCGAGCTGCCCAAGCAGTACGCCGTGGGCATGGTGTTTTTCAACCAGGACCCGGTCAAAGCCGAAGCCGCTCGCGAGAACATGAACCGCGAGATCCTGGCTGCCGGCCTGCAACTTGTTGGCTGGCGCAAAGTGCCGATCGACACCAGCGTGCTCGGCCGCCTGGCCCTGGAGCGCCTGCCGCAGATCGAACAAGTGTTCATCGCAGGCGACGGCCTGAGTGACCAGGACATGGCGATCAAGCTGTTCACCTCGCGTCGTCGCTCGTCCGTGGCCAACGCCGCCGATGCCGACCACTACATCTGCAGCTTTTCGCACAAGACCATCATTTATAAGGGCCTGATGATGCCGGCGGATTTGACCGCCTTCTATCCGGACCTGAGCGACGAGCGCCTGCAAACCGCAATCTGCGTGTTCCACCAGCGCTTCTCCACCAACACCCTGCCGAAATGGCCGCTGGCTCAGCCATTCCGCTTCCTCGCCCACAACGGCGAGATCAACACCATCACCGGCAACCGCAACTGGGCAGTAGCCCGTCGCACCAAGTTCGCCAACGATCTGATGGATTTGGAAGAGCTCGGCCCGCTGGTCAACCGCGTGGGTTCCGACTCCTCCAGCATGGACAACATGCTTGAGCTGATGGTCACCGGCGGTATCGACCTGTTCCGTGGCGTGCGCATGATCATTCCGCCTGCGTGGCAGAACGTCGAAACCATGGACCCGGATCTGCGTGCGTTCTACGAGTACAACTCGATGCACATGGAGCCGTGGGACGGCCCGGCCGGCGTGGTAATGACCGACGGCCGCTACGCGGTGTGCCTGCTCGACCGTAACGGTCTGCGCCCGGCGCGTTGGGTCACCACCACCAACGGTTTTATCACCCTGGCGTCGGAAATCGGCGTGTGGGACTACAAGCCCGAAGAGGTGATCGCCAAAGGCCGCGTAGGCCCTGGCCAGATCCTGGCCGTGGACACCGAAACCGGGCAGATCCTCGACACCGACGCGATCGACAACCGCTTGAAGTCGCGCCACCCGTACAAGCAATGGCTGCGCAAGAACGCCCTGCGCATCCAGGCGACCATGGAAGACAACGACCACGGTTCGGCTTTCTACGACGTGGACCAGCTCAAGCAGTACATGAAGATGTACCAAGTCACGTTCGAGGAGCGTGACCAAGTGCTGCGCCCGCTTGGCGAGCAAGGCTACGAGGCTGTCGGCTCCATGGGCGACGACACGCCGATGGCCGTGCTGTCCCAGCGCGTGCGCACGCCGTACGACTATTTCCGCCAGCAGTTCGCCCAGGTGACCAACCCGCCGATCGACCCGCTGCGCGAAGCCATCGTGATGTCACTGGAAGTGTGCCTCGGTGCCGAGCGCAACATCTTCCAGGAATCGCCTGAGCACGCCTCCCGTGTGATCCTCAGCTCGCCGGTCATTTCCCCGGCCAAGTGGCGCTCGTTGATGACCCTGGATCGCCCGGGCTTCGACCGCCAGATCATCGACCTGAACTACGACGAGAGCCTCGGCCTTGAAGCCGCAGTGCGCAACGTCGCGGATCAGGCCGAAGAGGCTGTGCGCGCCGGTCGCACCCAGATCGTGCTGACCGACCGTCACATTGCTCCCGGCAAGCTGCCGATCCACGCCTCCCTGGCCACCGGCGCGGTGCACCACCGCCTGACCGAAAAGGGCCTGCGTTGCGACTCCAACATCCTCGTGGAAACCGCCACCGCCCGCGACCCGCACCACTTTGCGGTGTTGATCGGTTTCGGCGCTTCGGCGGTGTACCCGTTCCTTGCGTACGAAGTGCTGGGTGACTTGATCCGTACGGGTGAAGTGCTGGGCGACCTCTATGAGGTGTTCAAGAACTACCGTAAGGGCATCACCAAGGGCCTGTTGAAGATCCTGTCGAAGATGGGCATCTCCACCGTCACCTCGTACCGTGGCGCACAGCTGTTCGAAGCGATCGGCCTGTCCGAAGAAGTCTGCGAGCTGAGCTTCCGTGGCGTGCCGAGCCGCATCAAGGGTGCGCGTTTCGTCGACATCGAAGCGGAACAGAAAGCCCTGGCGGCCGAAGCCTGGAGCGCGCGCAAGCCGATCCAGCAAGGCGGCCTGCTCAAGTTCGTACACGGTGGCGAGTACCACGCCTACAACCCGGACGTGGTCAGCACCCTGCAAGCCGCTGTGCAGCAGGGCGACTACGCCAAGTTCAAGGAATACACCGCGCTGGTGGATAACCGCCCGGTGTCGATGATCCGCGACCTGTTCAAGGTGAAAACCCTGGACACGCCGCTGGCCATCAGCGAGATCGAGCCGCTGGAGTCGATCCTCAAGCGCTTCGACTCTGCGGGTATTTCCCTCGGCGCTCTGTCGCCGGAGGCTCACGAAGCCCTGGCCGAAGCCATGAACCGCCTGGGTGCGCGTTCCAACTCCGGCGAAGGCGGTGAAGACCCTGCGCGCTACGGCACCATTAAAAGCTCGAAAATCAAGCAGGTGGCGACTGGCCGTTTCGGTGTAACCCCGGAATACCTGGTCAATGCCGAAGTGCTGCAGATCAAAGTCGCCCAGGGCGCCAAGCCCGGTGAGGGCGGCCAGCTGCCGGGCGGCAAGGTCAACGGTCTGATCGCCAAGCTGCGTTACGCAGTGCCGGGTGTGACCCTGATTTCGCCGCCGCCGCACCACGACATCTACTCGATTGAAGATTTGTCGCAGCTGATTTTCGACTTGAAACAAGTCAACCCGCAGGCGCTGGTCTCGGTGAAACTGGTGGCGGAAGCCGGCGTGGGCACCATCGCCGCCGGTGTGGCCAAAGCTTATGCCGACCTGATCACCATCTCCGGCTACGACGGTGGTACTGGCGCTTCGCCGCTGACCTCGATCAAGTACGCCGGCGCGCCGTGGGAACTGGGCCTGGCTGAAACCCACCAGACCCTGCGCGGCAATGACCTGCGCGGCAAAGTTCGGGTGCAGACCGACGGCGGCCTGAAAACCGGCCTCGACGTGATCAAGGCCGCGATCCTCGGCGCCGAGAGCTTCGGCTTCGGCACGGCGCCAATGATCGCCCTGGGCTGCAAATACCTGCGCATCTGCCACCTGAACAACTGCGCCACCGGCGTCGCCACTCAGAACGAGAAGCTGCGCAAGGATCACTACATCGGCACCGTCGACATGGTGGTGAATTTCTTCACCTACGTCGCCGAAGAAACCCGTGAGTGGCTGGCCAAGCTGGGCGTGCGCTCGCTGGAAGAGCTGATCGGGCGTACCGACTTGCTCGACATCCTCGAAGGCCAGACCGCCAAGCAGAACCACCTGGACCTGACGCCGCTGCTGGGCAGCGATCACATCCCGGCAGACAAACCGCAATTCTGCCAGGTGGACCGCAACCCGCCGTTCGACAAAGGCTTGCTGGCCGAGAAGATGGTCGAGATGGCCGGCTCTTCGATCAACGACGCCAGCGGTGGCGAATTCGCCCTGGATATCTGCAACTGCGACCGTTCCATCGGCGCACGCATCTCCGGCGAAATCGCACGCAAGCACGGGAACCAGGGCATGGCGAAAGCGCCGATCACGTTCCGCTTCAAGGGCACTGCGGGCCAGAGCTTTGGCGTGTGGAACGCCGGTGGCCTGAACATGTACCTGGAAGGTGACGCCAACGACTACGTGGGCAAGGGCATGACCGGCGGCAAGCTGGTGATCGTTCCGCCAATCGGCAGCGTCTACAAGTCGCAGGAAAGCGCGATCATCGGCAACACCTGCCTGTATGGCGCCACCGGTGGCAAGCTGTTCGCCGCCGGTACTGCCGGTGAGCGTTTCGCCGTGCGTAACTCTGGTGCCCACACCGTGGTTGAAGGCACTGGCGATCACTGCTGCGAGTACATGACCGGGGGCTTTGTCGCGGTATTGGGCAAGACCGGTTACAACTTCGGTTCGGGCATGACCGGCGGTTTCGCCTATGTGCTCGACCAGGACAACACCTTCGTCGACAAGGTCAACCACGAGTTGGTCGAGATCCAGCGGATCAGCGGCGAAGCCATGGAGTCCTACCGGAACCACTTGCAGCACGTGCTGGACGAGTACGTCGAGGAGACCGGCAGCGAGTGGGGCCGTAACCTCGCCGAAAACCTCGATGATTACCTGCGTCGTTTCTGGCTGGTCAAGCCCAAGGCTGCCAACCTGAAATCGTTGCTTTCCAGCATCCGTGCCAACCCGCAGTGATATGCGCCTGAAGAGTTTGATGAGGTTTTAACATGGCTGAACGTCTGAATAACGACTTCCAGTTCATCGATGTCGGGCGCAAAGATCCGAAGAAGAAACTGTTGCGTCAACGCAAGAAAGAGTTCGTGGAGATCTACGAACCCTTCAAACCCCAGCACTCGGCTGACCAGGCCCACCGCTGCCTGGGGTGCGGCAACCCGTATTGCGAATGGAAGTGCCCGGTGCACAACTTCATTCCCAACTGGCTCAAATTGGTGGCCGAGGGCAACATCCTCGCCGCCGCCGAGCTGTCGCACCAGACCAACACCCTGCCCGAAGTGTGTGGCCGGGTGTGCCCGCAGGACCGTCTGTGCGAGGGTGCTTGCACCCTCAACGATGGCTTCGGCGCGGTGACCATCGGGTCGGTGGAGAAGTACATCACCGACACCGCGTTCGCCATGGGCTGGCGCCCGGACATGTCCAAGGTCAAGCCGACCGGCAAGCGCGTTGCGATCATCGGTGCGGGCCCGGCGGGCCTGGGCTGTGCCGACGTGCTGGTGCGTGGCGGCGTGACCCCGGTGGTGTTCGACAAGAACCCGGAAATCGGCGGCCTGCTGACCTTCGGCATCCCCGAGTTCAAGCTGGAAAAAACCGTACTGAGCAACCGTCGTGAAGTGTTCACCGGTATGGGTATCGAGTTCCGTCTCAATACCGAAATCGGCAAAGACATCACCATGGAGCAACTGCTCGCCGAATACGATGCGGTGTTCATGGGCATGGGCACCTACACCTACATGAAGGGCGGCTTTGCCGGTGAGGACCTGCCGGGCGTGTACGACGCGTTGGACTTCCTGATCGCCAACGTCAATCGCAACCTGGGCTTTGAAAAGTCGCCGGAAGATTTCGTCGACATGAAAGGCAAGAAGGTTGTGGTGTTGGGCGGTGGTGACACTGCGATGGACTGCAACCGTACTTCGATCCGCCAGGGCGCCAAGTCGGTGACCTGTGCTTATCGCCGTGACGAAGCCAATATGCCCGGCTCGCGCAAAGAGGTGAAGAACGCCAAGGAAGAAGGCGTGAAATTCCTCTACAACCGCCAGCCGATCGCCATCGTTGGCGAGGACCGCGTCGAAGGTGTAAAGGTGGTCGAGACCCGTCTCGGCGAGCCGGACGCCCGTGGCCGTCGCAGCCCCGAGCCGATCCCGGGCTCCGAAGAGATCATCCCGGCCGACGCCGTGGTTATCGCCTTCGGTTTCCGCCCAAGCCCGGCGCCGTGGTTCGAGCAGTTTGAAATCCAGACTGACAGCCAGGGCCGCGTTGTAGCCCCGGAACAAGGCCAGTACAAGCACCAGACCAGCAACCCGAAAATCTTTGCCGGTGGCGATATGGTGCGCGGCTCTGACCTGGTGGTAACCGCGATCTTCGAAGGCCGCAACGCTGCCGAAGGTATCCTGGATTACCTGCAGGTCTGACCTGATCCCTGATTGAAATGGGATCAAAATGTGGGAGCGGGCTTGCTCGCGAATGCGGTATATCAGTCACCCGATGTGTTGGCTGAACCACCGCTTTCGCGAGCAAGCCCGCTCCCACATTCGTTTTGCGGCGCTTTCATATCCGCGACAAATTGACCCGATAGACAAAAGGCACGGCGCATTCCGTGCCTTTTACGTCTGGCTCTGAGAAAATGCCCGCACTTTTTTTGCGGATGCCGACATGACTGCCCTCAAGAACGACCGTTTCCTTCGTGCCCTGCTCAAGCAACCCGTGGACGTCACCCCTGTGTGGATGATGCGCCAGGCCGGTCGCTACCTGCCGGAATACCGCGCCAGTCGCGCCAACGCGGGCGACTTCATGAGCCTGTGCATGAACCCGGAGTTCGCCTGCGAAGTCACGATGCAGCCGCTGGACCGCTACCCACAACTGGACGCGGCCATCCTCTTCTCCGATATCCTCACCATCCCCGACGCCATGGGCCAGGGTCTGTATTTTGAAACCGGCGAAGGCCCGCGTTTCAAAAAGGTCGTCAGTACCCTGGCCGACATCGAGGCCCTGCCGATCCCTGATCCGCACAAGGACCTCGGTTACGTGATGGATGCGGTCAGCACCATCCGCCGCGAGCTGAATGGCCGCGTGCCGTTGATCGGCTTCTCCGGCAGCCCCTGGACCCTGGCCACCTACATGGTCGAAGGCGGCTCGTCGAAAGACTTCCGCAAAACCAAGGCCATGCTCTACGACAACCCACACGCCATGCACCTGCTGCTGGATAAGCTCGCGCAGTCGGTGACCAGCTACCTCAACGGCCAGATCATGGCCGGTGCGCAAGCGGTGCAGATCTTCGATACCTGGGGTGGCAACCTGTCGGCGGCGGCATACCAGGAATTCTCCTTGGCCTACATGCGCAAAATCGTCAGCGGCCTGATCCGCGAACACGAGGGCCGCAAAGTGCCGGTGATCCTGTTCACCAAGGGCGGCGGGCTGTGGCTGGAAAGCATCGCCGATGCCGGTGCTGACGCACTGGGCCTGGACTGGACCTGCGACATCGGCGAAGCCCGCCGTCGTGTGGGTGGCCAGGTCGCACTGCAAGGCAACATGGACCCGACCGTGCTGTATGCCAAGCCGGAAGCGATTCGTACCGAAGTCGGGCGCATTCTGGCCAGCTATGGCAAGGGCAGCGGCCACGTGTTCAACCTCGGCCATGGCATCACGCCAGAAGTGAACCCCGAGCACGCTGGCGCGTTCTTGCGCGCAGTACATGAGCTCTCGGCGCAGTATCACGAGTAATCAAAAAGCCCGGCTAAATGCCGGGCTTTCTCATGGATGAATGCAAAACAAATGTGGGAGCTGGCTTGCCTGCGATAGCAGTAGTGAATTCACCACCGTCATCGCAGGCAAGCCAGCTCCCACATAAAAGCAAAATCGTATCAGGCTTTCACATTCCCCAACGGCGGCAATTTCGCCAACTTCAACGCCACCAGCAACGCGCCGATCAACAGCGCCACGATAAACCCGCCGATCCCGTTCCACCCGCCGAAGTGCCAGAAAAACCCGCCCGCCGTACCCGCAATGCTCGAACCTGCGTAGTAGCAGAACAGGTACAACGACGACGCCTGCCCCTTGGCCTTGACCGCACGTCGACCGATCCAGCTGCTGGCCACCGAGTGGGCGCCGAAGAAGCCGAAGGTGAAGATCAGCATGCCCGGCACCACCAGCCACAGCGGGGTGAACAGGGTCATGGCCATGCCGGCGAGCATCAACACGATGGTGCCCCACAGCACGCGACGACGGCCGAGGCGGTCGGCCAGGGAGCCGATTTTCGCCGAGCTGTAGATGCCCGACAGGTACACCAGCGACAGCAGGCCGACCACCGCCTGGCTCAGCTCGTAGGGCGAGGCCAACAGGCGATAACCGATGTAGTTGAACAGCGTCACGAACGCGCCCATCAGCAGGAAGGCTTCGAGGAACAACCACGGCAGGCCCGCGTCCTTGAAGTGCATCACGAAGCCATCCAGCAGGCTGCGTGGCCTGAGGCTGCTGGCGCGGAAGTTGCGCGATTCGGGGAGGATTTTCCAGAACACCGTGGCCGCGATCAGTGCCAACGCGCCGATGATCAGCATTGCGGTGTGCCAACTGACGAAGTCGATCAACACGCCGATGATCAGGCGCCCGCTCATGCCGCCAATCGCGTTGCCACCGATATACAGGCCCATGGCCAGGCCGATATGTTGAGGGTGGATCTCTTCACTCAGGTAAGTCATGGCCACGGCGGCCAGACCGCTCAGAGACAGGCCCACCAGCGCACGCATCAGCAGGATCCCTTCCCAGGTCGGCATCAGGCCGCTGGCGATGGTAGCCAGTGCCGCGCAGAACAGCGCCGCGACCATTACCGGCTTGCGCCCCAGGGTGTCGGAAATCGGCCCGGTGATCAGCAACCCCAACGCCAGCATCGCCGTGGCCACCGACAGGATCAGGCTGCTCTGCGCCGCATTGATGGAAAACTCATGGGACAGCGCCGGCATCATCGGCTGCACGCAATACAGCAGGGCAAAGGTGGCGAAACCGCCGGAGAACAGCGCAAGCACCGTGCGCATGAACATCGGTGTGCCTTTTTCGATGTATTGCTCGTTGAGTTGGGCCACCACGTCATCGAGGGCGGTGGGCGGGACTTCTTGAGCGAATGGCGCGACAGCAGATTTCACGGGGACCTCGGGGAGGAAGAGCGTACCAGGACTGGCAATGCAAAAAAGAATATAGCTGCCTAATGATTCTTTCCAATATATTGTTCGACCTGTTTGATAGCTTTTACGACCTAATGAGGCCGGTATGGAATTACGTCACCTGCGGTACTTCATCGCCGTCGCCGAAGAACTGCATTTTGGCCGCGCCGCGCAGGTGCTGGGCATCTCGCAGCCGCCGCTGAGCCAGCAGATACAAGCGCTGGAGCAGGAGGTGGGCGCCCGCTTGTTCGAACGCACCAACCGTCGGGTTGAGCTGAGCGAGGCGGGGCGACTGTTCCTGCACGAAGCGCGGCTGGTACTGGCGCAAGTCGATAAAGCGGCGGATGTGGCGCGCCGGGCGCAATTGGGTGAGCTGGGGGAGTTGAAGATCGGCTTCACGTCGTCGGCACCGTTCAACTCCAGCATCCCACAGGCGATTTTTGCGTTTCGCCAGGCGTTTCCGGCAGTGCACCTGAACCTGCAAGAGATGAGCAGTACCGAGGTGGCCGAGTCGCTGGTGGATGAGTCGATCCAGGTAGGGCTGATGCGCCCGCTGCCGTTGCCGGATTCGCTGAGTGTCATCGAGTTGATGCGCGAGCCTTTGGTGGCGGTGCTGAATGCCGGTCACCCGTTGGTGGAAGGCAGCGAGCGCGGCCTGCATTTGGCGCAACTGGCTGACGAGCCGTTTGTATTTTTCCCACGCACCTACGGCAGTGGCCTCTACGCCCAGCTACTCAACTTGGCGCGGGATGCCGGCTTCAGCCCGCACTTCGCCCAGGAAGCGGGAGAGGCGATGACCATTATCGGCCTGGTGGCGGCGGGGCTGGGGGTGTCGGTGCTGCCGGCGTCCTACCAGCGCATCCGCATTGATGGCGTGGTGTATCGCACCCTGCTCGACCAGGAGGCGGTGACGGCGGTATGGCTGGTGCAACGCAAAGGCGCGCAAACGCCGATGGCCAAGGCGTTTGTGGAGTTGTTGACCCGCAAATCGGCGGTGTAGGCACGATCACATATCAGGTAACGCAACGGTCTTGGTTATTCGCCGGAAATTTGCTCAGAATCGCTTTTTTCCAGCGAGTGACATGGATGGCACTTCTCTATCAGCCCAAAGAGGGCAGCGTGTTGATTTGTGATTTTCGAGGTTATGAGGTTCCGGAAATCATTAAGATTCGCCCTGTTATCGTGATACGTAAACACCGAACCAATAAGCTGCTGGTGACTGTAGTCCCTCTGAGCACCACCGCGCCGCAGACGATCCTGGAGCATCATTTACAGCTTGATAGCCATCTTCAAGGAGCAAGCCCGATTTGCTGGGCGAAGTGCGACATTGTGGCGACCGTGAGCCTGGGGCGGCTGGATCGAATCAAAAGCAAAGATCGTCAGGGCAAACGAACTTACAAAATTGCAGAACTCACCCATGACCAGTTTTCAGCGATACAAGCGGCGGTGCGCAGTGCGCTGGGGTTACGATGATGGATATGCGGCGCTTTGCCATCGATTGCAGGCGAGCAGTTTTCAGGCATACTCGCGATGTTCCCGAAAGGGGCTTGTGAGACTCTGAGGATCCTGGGTAACCAGCCATCGCAGAGCCAGGCAGGAAGCGGCGATGACAAGCCAACCTGTTTGTGAAGAGGGCGCCGAAAGGCGCCCTTTGTCGTTTCGGTCTTACTGCATTCCAGCCGAACGCAGCCCTGCCATGATGTCCCGATCCAGCATGCTCACCCAACGGTTGTAGTTACGATGGATCTTGCCATCCTTGTAGCCCAGGTCGCGGCTGTCGCGGTAGGTGATGGCGTAGCTGTTGCGGGTGTAGCGGATATCAATTGCCGCGTAGTACTGATTACGCACGGTGATTTCGGCCTGCACCAGCTGCGGGCTCAGGCGCTGTACGGTCCATTCGCGCTTTTGCAGGGCGTTGATGATGACCGTTTTGATTTTCTCTTCGCTGACCTGTGCGTTGGCCGGCAGCTCGTGCTGGGTGTTGAGGATCGGCTTGCTGGTGCAGCCGGCAGTGGTCAGCAAGGCCAGGGTGATCAGTGTGGCGCGTAGCAAGGAAGACATTCCGTTTTCTCCATTCGATTAAAAATTCAGGACCAGCGGCGGAAGATCAGCGACGTGTTGACGCCGCCGAAGGCAAAGTTGTTGTTCATCACGTAATCGTGGTGCATCTCGCGAAACTCACCCTGCAGGTAATCCAGCTCGCCGCATTGCGGGTCGACGGAGTCCAGGTTGAAGGTGTGCACGTATTGGTCGCGGTTCATCATCTCGATGCTGAACCAGGACTCCAGCGCGCCGCACGCTCCGAGGGTGTGGCCGAGGAAGCTTTTCTGCGAGCTGATAGGCATACGGCTGCCGAACAAGCTGCTGGTGGCCAGGGTTTCAGCGATGTCACCTTGATCGGTGGCGGTGCCGTGGCCGTTTACGTAGCCGATGGCGCAGGGCTCAAGCCCGGCGTCTTCCAGGGCCAGCTCCATGGCACGGCGCATGGTTTTCTGCTCGGGCCGGGTGGTGTGCTGGCCGTCGGCATTACTGCCAAACCCGACCAGCTCGGCGTGGATATGCGCTCCGCGAGCCAGGGCGTGTTCCAGTTCCTCCAGCACCAGCATGCCGCCGCCTTCGCCGATCACCAAGCCATCACGGCCGCTGTCGTAGGGGCGGGGGCTGGTCTGCGGGGCGTCGTTTTTCAGGCTGGTGGCGTAGAGCGCGTCGAACACCATGGCTTCGGTTGGGCACAGCTCTTCGGCGCCACCGGCAAGCATCAAGGGCAGGCGGCCGAACTTGATCGCCTCGTAGGCATAGCCGATGCCCTGGCTGCCGCTGGTGCAGGCGCTGGACGTCGGGATCAAGCGCCCGGTGAGGCCAAAGAAGATGCTGATATTGGCCGCCGTGGTATGCGGCATCATGCGCACATACGAGTTGGCATTCAGCCCCTCGGCCACCGAGTTCAGCAGCATATTGCCGAACGCCTTGATCTCATCGGTACTGCCGGTGGACGAGCCGCACGCCACGCCCATGCGCCCGTCCTTGATCGACTCGTCACCCAGCAAGCCGGCGTCCTGCAACGCCTGCTCCGCCGCCCACACCGCCAGGCGCGAGACACGGCCCATGCTGCGCAGTTGTTTGCGGGTCCAGTGCGCGGGCACCACAAAATCGTCGATCGGCCCGGCCAGGCGCGTGTTCAACTCGGTGAAGCGGTCCCACTCATCCATGCGCCGGATGCCACTGCGGTTGGCGCGGAAGTTGGCCGCGATGGTGTCCCAATCGCTGCCCAGGGAGGTCATGCCGGCCATGCCGGTGACGACGACGCGCTTCATCAGCACAAGCCTCCATTCACGGCCAGGACCTGGCGCGTGATATAGCCGGCTTCCGCCGACATCAGGAAATTCACCGCACCGGCGACCTCCTCCGGAGTGCCCATGCGCTGCGCGGGGATCATCTTCATCAGTTCCTCCACCGGAACGTTTTCATCCAGCATGGCGGTGTCGATCAAACCCGGGGCCACGCAATTGACGGTGATCTTGCGCTTGCCCAACTCGATAGCCAGCGCCTTGGCCGCGCCGATCAAGCCTGCTTTGGAGGCACTGTAATTGACCTGGCCACGGTTGCCGATCAACCCCGACACCGACGTGATGCACACGATACGCCCAGCGGCGCGCCGGCGAATCATCGGCATCATCACCGGGTGCAGCACGTTGTAGAAACCATCCAGGTTGGTGCGCATCACCACGTCCCAGTCGTCTTCCGACAAGGCCGGGAAAGCGCCATCACGGGTCAGGCCGGCGTTGAGCACCACGCCGTAATAGGCGCCATGGCGCTCTACGTCGGCTTCGAGGATTTGCTTGCACAGTGCGCGATCCGCCACGTCGAATTGCAGGACCCGCGCCTTGCGCCCCAGGGCCTCGATCTCGACCTGCACCGCGTCGGCTTCAGCGCGGCCGCTGCGGCAATGCAGCACGATGTCATGCCCGGCCTGCGCCAGGCGCAGGGCAATGGCGCGGCCGATACCACGGCTGGAGCCGGTGACCAGTACGGATTCAGTCATGGCGTTTCGTCCTTCGATTCATCTAAATAGTTGGCCGCCTGGGGCGGTCGAAATACATTCAAGCGGGCGCTGGCCTGGATTCCGTCACCGGTGAGGTGGCATTCGAACACACCCATGCCGTTGTCGTCTTCCAGGGAGCGCAGGCCGTGGATCTTCAGTTCGGCGCCCGCCGGGAACTGTGCCACGTTGCACTCGAACTTGCGTGTGCCCAACAGGAAACCCAGTTCCACGGCTGCGCCTTTGTGGCGTGCGTGGCAACCGGCGTAGGCGGCGACGCTTTGCGCCATCAGCTCGATACCGACCCATGCCGGTAGGCTGCCGTCGGGGCGGTTGAACAGGCCGCCGGGCTTGACGGTGGCGCGGGTGTGAATCTGCTCATCATCGAACGACAGCACCTGGTCGATCAGGATCATGTCGCCCGCATGGGGCAGCAGTTCGGCGAGTGGCCAATCAATCATGGGGCCTCTGCGATTATCAGGCTGACGTTATTGCCGCCGAAGGCAAACGAGTTGCTCATCAGGCAGCGTTTTTTCAAGGTGTCGCCGGTGTGCGCCCACTGCAAGGGCGGCAGTGCCGGGTCGGCCTGGCCGTCCCACACATGGGGCGGCACCCGGCCGTGGCTCAGGCTCAGCCAGCAGAACGCCGCTTCCAGCGCGCCGGCGGCGCCGAGGGTGTGGCCGCTCATGGGTTTGGTCGACGAACAGGCCACGCCGTGTGGAAACAGGCTGGCGACGGCCAGGCTTTCCATGGCGTCGTTGTGCTGGGTAGCGGTGCCGTGCAGGTTCAGGTAACCGATCTGCTCGGGCTGCAATCCAGCGCTGGCCAGGGCCTTGCGCATTGCCTGCAACGCGCCTTTACCGGTGGGTTCGGGCGCGGAAATATGGTGAGCGTCACAGCTGGCGCCGCTGCCCAGCAGGGCGATGTGCGCCGGCTCCTTACTCATCACAAACACGACCGCCGCTTCGCCGATATTGATGCCGTTGCGGTTCACCGAAAACGGGTTGCAGCGCTCGTCGGATACCGCTTCCAGCGCGCTGAAGCCGTTGAGTGTGAGCTTGCACAAGCTGTCGACGCCGCCGCAGATCACGGCGTCGCACACACCCAGGTCCAGCAGGCGCTGGGCGCTCATCAGTGCGCGGGCGCTGGAGGTGCAGGCGGTGGAAATCACATAGGCCGGGCCGCTCAGTTGCAGCCAGTCGGCGAGGAAGTTTGCCGGCGCGCTGAGTTCCTGTTGCTGGTAGTCGTAGTCACCGGGGAAATGTCGGTCGCGCAGGTATTGGGCAATGCCGCGACTGGCTTCGTCGATACCCGAGGTGCTGGTGCCCAACACAACACCGATCCGCGATGCGCCGTAGCGCTGGATCGCCTGGCGAATCTCGCCCTCGATCTGCAAGGCGGCTTCCAGCAGCAACTGGTTGTTGCGGCTGCTTTGCTGGCCCAGTTCTACCGGGATGCTCGCCAATTCGCCGTGCACGCCAGCCACCGGCAGCACGCGCTCCGGCACCCAGCCGCTTTCGGCGCGCATGCCCGAACAGTCACCGGCAAACAGGTTGCGGCTGACCTCGGCCTGGCCGCGGCCCAGGGCGCAGATCACGCCGAGTGCATTGAGGTAGGCGGTCATCGCGCAGCCCCGAGCGGTGTGATGCGGTAGCTCAACGGTTGCCCCGTGATATTCACACTGAACACCTCTGAAGACTGATACGCAATTTGCCAATGCCCCGGCAGCGTACGCGTCAGGTCCATCGCCTGGGCGCTTGGGTACAGCGCACGCAGGTCATCTGCCGAAGTCAGGGCGAACAGCAGCGCGGCAAACAGTTCGCGTGCCTGGGGGTTGGGCGGCAGCAAGCCATCGGCCTGCCACTGCCCATCAATCAGCTTTTGCCGGGCCTGGGGGATGCCCAGCGGGTCCATCATCGACCAGCGAATGCCGCCGCCTTCGCGCTGGATCACCAGCAGCCAGTCCTGGCTCTGGCCGTCTGCCAGGCGCTGCACATGCAATTGCAGCGGCAGGGCCAGCGTCGGGGTTTTCTCGGGCAGCGGCGGCTGGCTGGCGCACGCGGTCAGCAGCAACAGGCAGCCGATCAACAGCAGGCGCCTCATGCTTGTGCGCTCGCCAAGGGTTTGCGGGCCACGCAGTTGACCAGGGTTTCTTCACGCTGGCCCTCCGGGGGTGCCTGGCGCAGACCCCAGCGTTCCAACAGGCCGAAATCGCTGGAGCGGCTCCACCACAGATACGGGTACGAGACGTTCTGCGCGTCGAACTCAAAGCCCTGTTCGCGCAGCATCTGCAGGTACTCTTCGGCGCTTTTTTGCACATGCATCGGGTGGCGGAACAGCCAGCGGATCACCCAGGTGTCGATATAGGCTTCGGTGGATTCGGCAAACAGCAAATAGCCGCCGGGCTTGAGCACGCGATAGAACTCTTGCAGCGCACGATGCTGTTCAACCAGGTGGTGAAACGTCTGGTGGCAGAACAGGATATCGACGCTTTCGTCCGGCACGTCGAGGGTCGCGCAGTCGCTGCCGATCAGCTCCACGGCCAGGCCCTGGCGTGCGGCTTCAGCGCGGCTCAGCTCGAGGCTGTGGAGGTCGGCATCCAGGCCGATCAGGCGTGATGGGGCGAACGCCTGGTGCAGCAACTTGAAGGACTTGCCCTGGCCGCAACCGGCGTCCAGCAGTACCGGCGCCACCGGCAGCGGCTCGCCGAACAGGCTGCGCAGGTCATTGATCGCCACGCGCAGCACGTGATGCTGCCAAGTGTGGCTGCGCAGAAACCAGAAGCCGAAGCGGGTTTCTTCGACGTAGTTTTTACTCAGGTATTGAGTGCTCACGCTGCATCCCCTGCACAAATCTCCGACAACATCCTCAGCCGCCGCTTGGGCTCGCTGACAAACGGGTTGCGCTCGTCCCACGCATAACCGGCGAGAATCGAGCTGATCATCCGGCGAATCTCCGGCGCGCTGCCCCGGTGAAAAATCACATCCTGGAACGTGCCCGCGTACCAGCCTTCGACGTAGCAACGGAAGGTGTCGACACCGCGTTTGAGCGGTTCGGCGAATTCGGTTTGCCAGTCCACGGTTTCGCCTTTGAGCTGACGGTCCAGCAGGCCGGCCGCCATGCTCGCCGAACGCATGGCGATGGTCACCCCGGAGGAGAATACCGGGTCGAGGAATTCCGCCGCATTGCCCAGCAACGCAAAGCCCGGGCCGTGCAGGGTTTTGACGTTGGCCGAGTAACCGCCGATGGTGCGCGCGGGGGTATCCCACACGGCGTGTTGCAGCACGCCGGACAGGCTCGGCGTTTCGTCGATAAAACCGCGCAGGCAGGCGTCGAGGTCGCTGTCACGGCCGTCGAAATGCTCCTTGGCCGCCACCACGCCCACCGAGCAACGGCCGTTGCTGAACGGGATGGTCCAGAACCAGATATCACGCTGGGTCGGGTGGGTGGTCACGAGGATCTTGGTGCGGTCGAAACCAGGGTGTTCGATGCGGTCTTCAACGTGAGTGAATACCGCCTGGCGCACCGGGAAGTTCGACGGCGCCTCCAGGTCCAGCAGGCGCGGCAGCACCCGGCCGTAGCCGCTGGCGTCGAGGACGAACTTGGCCTTGAGGTGGTACTCGCTGCCGTTCTCGCGGCGCACATGCAGGTAACGACACTCGCCTTTGAAGTCCACGCCGATGATGGTTTCGCCGTAGCGAATTTCCACGCCTTGCAACGCCGCCTGATCCGCCAGCAGCTTGTCGAATTCGCCGCGCTGCACCTGAAAGGTCGTGGGCTTGCCGTTGCTGAAAGTGTCGCCGAAATCAAACGCGCTGTAGCGCTCGCCCCAGGCGAACGCGGCGCCGGTTTTTACCTGGAAGCCCGCCGACTGCACGGCCTGGAGCATGCCGGCTTCTTCGATAAAGTCGATGCAGTGCGACAGCAGGCTTTCGCCGATTGAAAAACGCGGGAAATGCTGGCGCTCGATGATCAATACATCATGCCCGTTGCGCTTGAGCAGCGCGGCGGCGATGGCGCCGGATGGGCCGGCACCGATCACCACCACCTGGCGACGTTCCATTTCAACTGTGGGCACGAGGGCTCCTTGGCGCATTGGCGATAATCACATTCATGAGGCGTGCTTGCGTTGGCCGGCCCAGGGCGCCAGCATAAAGCTGAATGCCAGGCCCAGGCTGACCGACAGGCCGAAATTACTCACCGCCGGTGTGCTGGACACCGCCAGCAGGCCGAACGACAACCAGGTCGTCAGCGCTGCCAGCAGCGTCCCTAAAAGGCTGACGGCAGGGCCGCCAATTTGTTCGCGCATCAAAATTGCGTAGTCGACGCTGATGGCGGTGACCAGCAACAGGCCGAACAGGCTGAACAGGGTCAGCGGCTGGCCCAGCCAACCCAGGCTGGCGAGGCTGCATAGCGCGGCCAGCAAGGGCAGGGCGACGATGCGCAAGGCACCGCCAAAACCGAACGGCAGGATCAGCAGTAACACGATCAGCACGCAGGACAGCAACTTCAATTCGGCCGCGCTGATCTGCGTGTCGGCGAACACCCGGTTCAAATCCCCCAGGCGGTCGACCAACTGCACGCCGGGCAAGTCCACCGCCTGCACCCGCAGCAGCGCCGGGTTGTTCAAGCCTTGCAGGCTGACCATCGCCGCCACGCCGCCGTCCACCGGGCCCAGCCACAGGGTGCGCCAGGGTTCGGCCAGGGGCCCGAGCAGTGCGGCGTCGATGTCTTCGGTAGGCAGCGCTTGCAGTTGCGCGACTTCGGCTTGCAGCGCGCTGGCAGGTACGCCCAGGTCCAGCAGTGGCTGCCAGTGCTGGGGGAGCTGGTTCAGCGCAGCGCGCAGTTGCTGCTGTTCGGCGGGCAGGTTGACCAGTTGATTGAGCGCCAGGTAGCCCTGCAGTTTGTCCATATTCACCAGTTGGTCCAGGCGTTGGCCCAGTGCCGCCTGGCGTTCCAGCAACTGCTGTTGGTTGTCGGCCCGCACCAGGAAAAACTGGCTGGTGGGCTGGAACCCGGTAATCCGCGCCACCGCCTGGGCTTCTTGCAACAGCTGCGGGGGGGCGCCGATCCATTGGCGGATATCGTTTTTGCTGTTCAGTTGCCACAGGCCACCGGCACAAAACAACAGCACCCACGCCAGCAAAAAACCGCTGGGTACGCGCTTGAGCAACGAGGCACGCGCTAGCCACAGGCATTCGGCGACGCGCAGCGGCCATTGCGCCGGGCGCAGCTCCACGCCCTTGAGCAGCGCCGGCAACAGGCACACAGCGCACAGGTACGCACCGACCAGGCCGGCGGCCGAGAACACCGCGATTTGGGTCAAGGCCGGGAACGGCGTCCAGGCCAGCGCCAGATAGCCGATGCAACTGGTGGCCAGGCTCAGGCTCAACCCCGGCAGGGTCAGGCGCAAGGCCGGCCAACTGCGCCAGGGTTGCAGGCTCCAGCTTTTGGACAGGTAGTGCAGCGGGTAATCCACCGCCACGCCGATCAGGCTGGAGCCCAGCACCAGCGTCATCACATGCATATGGCCGAACAGCGCCACACAGGCCACCGCGCCAAACAGCATGCCCACCAGCACCGGCACAAAGGCCAGCAGCACCCGCCAGCGTCGGAACGCCAGCAACAGCAACAACAGGATGCCAAGGGTGGCGCCGCCGCCGACCCAGGTGATTTCCCGCGTAGCCTGTTGCTGCCCATTGGCTGCGTAGAGCAGGCCACTGGCGGCGAGCAAGTGTGCACCTTGCCCGCTGGCCTGCTCGCGGCTGGCCTGGAGCACGTCCGCCACTTGCAGCGGCAGTTTCATATCGAAGGCATTGCCGGTGGTGCGCGCGCGCAGCAGTACCCAGCTTTTGCCGTCGGCATCGGCGATCAACGCGCCGCTGCCGATATCCAGCTGCACCGAGCCGTGCTGCGGCTGGCTGTTCTGGATGCGCCCGGTGAGGCCCAGCCAGTCATCCTGGCTCGGCACCAGGCTGAACCCGGTAAAGGGGTCGAACAGCGCTTGTACGCGCTGCTGGATAAACGCGTCGGGTTGTTCGATCAGTTGCTCGCGGTCCTTGGCCGAGAGCATCGCCAGCCGCCCGCGCAGCAATTGCTCACGCAGTGCCGGCAAGTCGGCTTGCAGGTTCCATTGCACTTTTTCAAACAGGCCGCTGGCTTGCCAGCGCTCGCCCAATTGTTGCGCCACCGCCACTGCTTTTTGGCGATCGGTATGCCCCACCAGCACCAGCATCTCGCGGTTCAGTGGCTCCTGCATGCGTTGCTCGGCTTTTAGCTCCAGCGCATCCGGCGTGCTGCCCGGCACCAGCTCCATCAGGTTGGCCGATAGCGGCGCGCCATGGCGCCACTGCCAACCGGCCAGGGCCAGCACGGCCACCAGCAGGATCAGGAACAGGCGGGGTAACAAGCGCTCACTGGGCAAAGTCGTGTTGCTCCGCATCGCTCAACGGCTGCTCGGCGGTGCTGTCCTGCATGCGCAGCACCGTGCTGTCGCCCTGGGTTTCCAGCAGTTCGATCTTTTGCACCAGCTCGCCGCCGTCGATATTGATCTGGGTGAAGACTTGTTTGAGCAGCAGTGAACGCGGGATCAGCGTGAGCTTCCACTGCTGGGCTTCGCCTTGCAGTTGCAGTTCGAAGTCGCGCTGCAAGCCGCTGCTGTCGCCCTGGAGCACGGCGAGGAACAGGCGATTCTGTTCGGCACCGGCGCTCTTGTTTGGCAGCATTTGCCAGCCATTGGCGTCACGTCGCGCGATGCCTTGGGCGCTGATGCGGTAGTCCTGTTGCAGCGGGGTCTTGAGCAGCCAGAGCAGGCCGTGGTCTTTGGCGAGCACGAAGGTGCCCTTGCTGACCAGCGGCTGGGGCAGGGCGCGCAGGTGTTTTTCCTGGGTGAAGTTGCCGTGGATCACGCTGGGTTTGGCCAGTTGATCGCTGAGTTGTTGCAGGTCAAAGGCATTGGCGACGCCTGGAATAACCAGCAACAGGAACAGCGCGATCAGTGCGGGAGCGGGCTTGCTCGCGAAGAGCCGGAGGGCGCCGCGCAGTGTCAGGCGAGCTGCATCATCGTTAACGTCCATCGCGGGCAAGCCCGCTCCCACAGGGGTCAGCATTTCAGGGCCCTTTCTACGGCGTCGGTGAAGACGTTGGGGGAGGCGAGCTGCATCTCGCGGCTGGCGATTTCCACCGCAACCTGCACGGTGCTGGCACGCGTAAGGCGTTCGCCGCTGGCAAGGTCGGTGATCAGGTAATTCACCTTCAAGCGGTTCTCCCACTCCACCAAACTGGCGCGCACGTTAATCGTCTGGCCAAAGGTGGCGCCGCGTACATAGCGCAGTTGCAGGTCGATCACAGGCCAGGCGTAGCCGGATTCGAGCATCGCCGTGTAGTTGTGACCGAGCTTGTCCAACAACGCGCAGCGCGCCACTTCCAGGTACTTCACGTAGTGCCCGTGCCACACCACATTCATGGTGTCGATATCAAAAAACGGCACGAGGATTTGTGTGTCGCTGTGCAATACGCCCTGGCTACGCATGCAGCCTCCAGTGTTGCTCGGCGATGCGTTTGAGGCACAGGCGCAGCTCGCCTTCCAGGGCGCGGTCTTCGATCACCGGCGGGAAGTCCTTGGCCAGTGCCGCGTGCATGGCGGCCAGGGCCGGTGGCAACGGGCGCGCATCCTCGGCCTGGGCACGCAGCCACACGCCCTGGTTGGCCGCAAGCAAGGTAGCGGCGGCGACCTGTTCGGTCAGCTCCAGCACGCGGATTGCATCGCGGGCGGCAATGGTGCCCATGCTCACCTTGTCCTGGTTATGGCACTCGGTTGAGCGCGAGAACACGCTGGCCGGCATGGTGTTTTTCAGCGCTTCGGCGGTCCAGGCGCTGGTGCCGATCTGCACGGCCTTGAAACCGTGGTTGATCATTGCGCGATCCGCCGGGGCGCCGGACAGGTTGCTCGGCAGGCCGTGGTTGTAACGCACGTCCACCAGCAGCGCGAGCTGGCGGTCGAGCAGGTCGGCAACGTTGGCCGCCAGGGTCTTGAGGCTGTCCATGGCAAAGGCGATATGCCCGCCGTAGAAGTGCCCGCCATGCAGCACGCGCTCTGCTTCGGCGTCGATGATCGGGTTGTCGTTGGCGCTGTTCAGTTCGATTTCGATAAACGAGCGCAGCCAGTTCAAGCTGTCGGCCAACACCCCGAGCACATGCGGTGCGCAACGCAGCGAGTAGCGGTCCTGCAAGCGATGCAGCGGCGCGGTCGGTGCATCAATCGCCAGGTCCTTGCGCAGCCAGGCGGCAACTTGCATCTGCCCCGGGTGCGGTTTGGCGGCGAACAAGCGCTCGTCGAAGTGCTCCGGGTTGCCTTGCAGCGCCACCACGTTCATCGCGGTGATGCGCGTGGCCAGTTGCAGCAGGTAGTCGGCGCGGGCGAAGGCCAGGCAGGCCAGGCCAGTCATCACGGCGGTGCCGTTCATCAGCGCCAGGGCTTCCTTGGGGCGCAGCACCAAAGGCTCCCAGCCCAGCTCGCGGTGCACATCGGCGGCCTGGCGGCGTTCGCCACGCAACAGTACTTCGCGCTCGCCGGACAAGGTCGCGGCCACGTAGGACAGCGGCGTCAAATCACCGCTGGCGCCCACTGAGCCTTCTTCCGGGATCAGCGGCAGCACATCGTGCTCGAGGAACGCATGCAGGCGCTCCAGCAATTCCACACGCACGCCCGACACGCCATGGCACAGCGACTGCAAACGCGCCGCCAGCACGGCGCGGGTCGCCTGAGCGTCGAGCAGTTTGCCCAGGCCGCAGCCGTGGAAGGTGTAGAGGTGGCGCGGCAACGCTTCGACGTGCTGCAACGGCACGGCCACCACGCACGAGTCGCCGTAGCCGGTAGTCACGCCGTAGATCACGCCTTCCTTGTCGAGCAGCGAGTCGAGGAACTGCGCGCCCTTGGCAATGCGCTGGCGATAAGCCGCATCGCCCTGCAACTGCGTGGGCGCCTGGCGGTTGGCCAGGGCCAGCACGTCTTCAATGCGCAAGGCGCGTTCGCCAAAGGTTACCGGCTCAAGATGCGTCGTCATCGGTCTTCCAGAAAGGGTAAAAGTTGAACCATTGTTGGGGCGCTTCCAGGCAGAACTGGCCCAGGCGTGCGGCGTAGCGTGCGGTCCACTCGGCAATCACCTGTTCGCGGGTGCTGCGCTTCCATTCGATCAACGGGGTGAAGGGCTCGATGGTCAGGCGATAGCGGTTTTTGTGCTTGAGGCACATCAGCAGGTTCACTGGGCATTTGAGCAGGCCGGCCAGCAGCCACGGGCCCTGGGGGAACGCGGCGTGATGCCCGAGGAAGTCCACGCGTACCTTGCGCCCACCGTGCAGCGGCACACGGTCACCGGCAATCGCCAGCCACTCGCCGTCGTCCAGGCGCTGGCTGAGCAGCAGCATGGTGGCCGGGTCCAGCTCGCTGACCTGAATCAGGCGCAAATGGGTGGCCCCGGCTTCGCCGAGCAGGCGGTTGAAGCGTTCAGCGTGCTTGGTATGTACCAGCACGTTCATGGTGACTTGTTCACCGATCTCGGCGAGTGCGCGGCACACTTCGAGGTTGCCCAGGTGCGCGCCCACCAGCATCTGCCCGCGTTCACCGCGCAGTTGCCCGCGCAGCTTGGCCGGGTCGTTGATCTCGATCTGTTCCAGACGCAGTTTGCCGTTCCATACATCGAGCTTGTCGAGCAGCGCGTCGGCAAAGGCCATGAACTGTCCGAAGACTTTGCGGTGGGTGGGGCGCAGCTCATCGCGCCCGCTCCAGTCGGCCAGGCGCTGCTGGTACTGCCAGGCGCTCTGGCGTGCCGTGCGGCCAAACACGAAGAAGTACAACACGATGCCATACAGCAGCGGGCTCAGCAGGCGGCGGCCGAGGACCTTGGCGGCGAGGGCAGTGAGCTTCATCAGCCAAAAGCTGCCGCGCTCCTCGCGGTCGGCCCAGTGTTTGCTGCTGTCGCTCATGCCTGCCACCGTCGCCACAGGATCATCGGGGCGCGCACCAACATGCCGAAAAACAAGCGGGTGTGCATGGCCGAGATACGCACGTTGTCATGGAACAAGCGAAAGTGCGACAGGCCGTCGGCGGGGTAATGCACTTTGGTCGGCAGCCAGCGCATTGGCTGGTTGCGCCAGGCCAGGCGTACCAGGATGTCCGAGTCGAAATCCATGCGCGTGCCGATGTAGGCCGAGTTCATCAATGCCAGAGTGGGCGCCAGCGGGTACACGCGAAAGCCGCACATCGAGTCGCGAATCTGCAGCGACAGGGTGTTGATCCACACCCATACGTGGGTCAGGTAGCGTGCGTAGAGACGGCCTTTGGGCACGCTCTCATCGTATTCGGGGTAGCCGCAGATCACGGCATCGGGGTGCGTGCGCGAGGCGTCGAGGAAGCTCTCGACTTCGCGCAGGTCGTGCTGGCCATCGGCATCCACTTGCAGGGCGTGGCTGAAACCCAGGCGCGCCGCCTCGCGGAACCCGGCCATGACCGCGCCGCCTTTGCCTTGATTATTCGGCAAGGTCAGCAGGGTGACGTTATCGAGCGTCGCCAAGTGCGCCAATACCGCCGCGCACGCCGCGCTGCTGCCATCGTCGACCAGCAGGCATGGCAGGCCGCTGTTCAACAGGCTATGCACCACGGCCGGCACGGCGGCTTCATGGTTGTAGACCGGGATCAGAGCACAGGGGTTATGCATGGCCCGTATCCCGAAGTCGGCTGTGACTGTTTTGACAAGCAAGCTTGCTGTGGAGAACCGGCTTGTTGTGGCGAGCGGGCTTGCCCGCGTTGGAGTGCGCAGCACTCCCAAGCCAGGCAGCGCGGTTTTCGAGGAAGCTCGCAGATGACTGTTTTGGGGCCGCTTCGCAGCCCAACGCGGGCAAGCCCGCTCGCCACAACAAGCTTGCTCGCCACAAGAGCTTATTCACTTGGCGTCTCCAACACTATCCGGCCGCTGGAGCAGGCGGCGACGCCGTTGCGGTAGGCGAAGTAAAGTTTGGCGCGGTCCGCGTCGAAGCGCAGGTGCAGTTCGATGCGGTCGCCCGGACGTACCAGTTGCTGGAACTTGAGCACTTCCATTCCGGCAAAGGTCGCGGGCAGGTCAAGCAGTTGCTGGCCGAGGTTAAAGGCCCATTCCACCTGCACCACCCCCGGCAGCACCGGTGTGACCGGGAAGTGGCCGCTGAAATACGCCAGGTCCGGCGGCACACTCAGCTGCAAGGTCCATTCGCCGTCGGCTTCGACTTGCTCCAAGACTTCCGGGGCTTTCGGCCGGGGTGCCAACAGCAGCGCTTCGATGTCGGCCTGGGGCAGTTTGCCTTGGCTGTTCAGCGGCAACTGGCGCAGTAACCGCCAACGACGCGGCAGCGCCAGGGCTTCGCAATGTTGGCTCAAGTGCTGGCGCAAGGTTTGGGTGACAGTGCGCCGCCCCTGGTTGCGCAGGGCATGCAGGCCCTGGGCGCTCAGCACTACCAGCGCGCCGAGGGACGCACGGTTTTCCTGCACCACGCCCAGGCGGGTTTCGGCGACCCATGGGTGGGCCATCAATGCTTGTTCGAGCATGGGCAGCGAGATACGTTTTTCTTCCAGTTTGACGATGCGGTCCAGGCGGCCCAGCAGCTCAAAACGCCCGTCCGAGTGGATGCGCGCCGCATCGGCGGTGTGTTCGATATGCCCCGCAGGCAGGTAGGGCGAGGCGATCCGCAGCGCGCCGTCGGCGTCCTGGCTCAATTGCACGTCGGCAAACGGCTGCCACGGCTGCGCGCCCTGGCGCCAGGCGATACCGCCGGTTTCCGAGCTGCCGAGGATTTCCGTCGGCCATTGCTGCAAGCGGTCGTAAAGGCTGCCGGCCGCTTCGACGGGCAGCGCGCCGCCCGAGGAGAACACCCGAGCGACCTGGCTCAGCGCCGGCCAGTCGAGGTTGTCGCCCATGCGCTTGAGCAGCGCGGGGCTGGCGACCCAGGCAAATTGTGGGTGCTCGCGGCTGGCGCGCTGCAGGTCTTCGGGGAAGGCCAGTTGCTTGCGCACAAAGGTGCGGCCGGCGCACAGCGGCCACAGCACGCGGAACAGCAAACCGTAGATATGCTGGGTGGCCACGCTGCCGATGATGCAGGCGTCTTTGAGGTCTGCGCCCCACAGGTCTTCCAGCGCCTGGACCTCGTTGGCCAGTTGGCGCAGGGTTTTGTCGATACGCTTGGGCTCGCCACTGGAGCCGGAGGTGCACAGGCTCAGTTGGCAGGTGTCCAGGTCGAGCGCGGCGGGGCTCAATGGCGTTTGATACAGCGCGTCGAGATCGGCGCCTGCGACCAGCCATGCGTCCACCGCCACGTCCCAGCGTTGGCGGGTCTGGGGTTGCAGGTCGGCGGGCAGCAGTACGCTGACCCCGGCGCGCCAGGCGCCCAGCAGGGCAATCGCCAGTTCGCCGGCGTCTTCCAGGTGCACCGCCAAACGCCGGATGCCACGGGCTTGCAAGCCCGCCGCCAGGCTCAGGGCATGCGCCCACAGCTGGGCGTGATTCATCGCAGGTTCGGTGGTGACCCAGCGGTGTTCCAGCGGCTCAAGCAGCATGTGCTCAAGTTTCAACCCATTCATACGCGGCCTCGAACCCTTTGTCGTACCAGCCATTCCACGGCAAACAACAGCCCCATCAGCCCGTAGGCGATCAAGCCGTTGTACAACGTCCACCAGCTCAGTGGCGCCCACAGGGTGAGGGCGGCGGCGAGCAGGCCATTACACAAAAAAAACACACTCCACACCACGGTGACCTGGCGGGTGTACACAATGGCGTTCGGTGGCAGCTGCGGCTCGGTCATGCGCGCCAGGCGCTCGACCATCGGCGGGCCGTATTTCAGGCTCAAGCCGAACAGCGCCAGCATGAACGCGCTGACCAGGCTCGGGTACCAGCGCAGCAGGTGCGGGTTGTCGAACCAGGCCAGCAGCAGGCAAAACACGATCACCGCCACGGCCATCCAGCGGCTGCCCGGGCGCCGTGCGCCGGTGAGTGCCCGCAACAGCCACAGGCTGCCGAGCAACAGGCCGAATTGCCACGGCGCAAAGTGCTCGGTGCCGTAATACACCGCGAAGGGGTACAGCAGCCCCGCCAGCAACAGGCCAAGGCCGATCAGCCGTCTCATGCGGCCGGCGTGACCAGACGGTACACCGCCTCAACCACGTCGTTGACGGTGCGCACCGCCTTGAATTCTTCGGCGGCGATCTTCTTGCCGGTCTGGCGCTTGATATGGTCGATCAGGTCCACGGCGTCGATGCTGTCGATTTCCAGGTCCTGGTACAGGTTGGCGTCGAGGGTGACGCGGGCAGGGTCCAGTTCAAACAGTTCCACCAAGGCATCGCGCAGGGTGTTGAAAATATCGTCACGAGTTTGCATGGTCCGGTCTCAAGCTGCCTGTCTGGCCGTGACGAACGCCGCAAGGCTGGCCACGTTGGTGAAGTGATTGCGGGTGTCTTTGGCGTCGGCGTCGATTTTTATGCCGTACTTTTTCTGAATCGCCAGGCCCAATTCCAGGGCATCTACCGAATCCAGGCCAAGACCTTCGCCGAACAGGGTCTGGTCGCTGCCGATGTCGTCGGCGCTGATGTCTTCCAGGCCCAGGGCCTCGATGATCAGCGTCTTTATGTCGTGCTCAAGGCGGTGTTGGTCGCTCATCTTCGGCGAGCTCCTTAATAAAATAGTGATGCAGGTAATCGTTGAGCTTGCGTGAAGCCTGGGGCGCGGGCCCCAGTGCAGCAAAGGCTTGTGGTTCTATATCGGCACCCACCCGCAAACTGAAGTGCACGCGGCATTTTGGGATGCGATACCAGGGTTCGGCTTTGGTCAGCGTAGTGGGGCTGACCTTGATCACCACGGGGGTGATGATTGTCGCACCGCGCAGCGCAATGGCGGCGCCCCCGCGATGAAAGGCAGGCGCCGCGCCGGGCGTGGTGCGGGTGCCCTCGGGAAAGATGATCAGGGTCTGGCCGGCTTGCAGGGCGCCGGCGGCGGCGTCAAGCATCTCGGCGCTGCCGTCGTTGCTGATATAGCCCGCGTCGCGCACCGGCCCGCGGGTGAAGGGGTTCTGCCACAGGCTTTGCTTGACCACACAGTTGGCCTGGCGCACCAGGCCGATCAGAAACACCACGTCGATCAGCGACGGGTGGTTGGCGATGATCATCTGCCCGGGGCGGCCGAGTTTTTCAGCGCCCTCGACGGTGTAAGTCAGTACGCCGGCTTTTTGCATCAGTTGAATGAAGAACCAGAACAGCTTGCTGATGGTGTGACGGGCGCGGCGCTGGTGTTTTTCAGCGCTGCCCGGCAGGCAGCCGAGCAATGGAAATACCAGTAAACGCAGGCACAGCCCACCGAAGCCGAACAGCGCGAAGCTGGCTGCGGTGGCGAACAGACGCCAGTAGTAGGCGTCCCGGGGCTTGGCGGTCAGGGCTTGCGTTGCCAGTTCCATACGCGGTTCTTCCAGGCATGTTGGCAGGCAACCTGTTCGGTGAGCAGGGTGCGCAGCAGGTTCAGGGCGTGGGGCCACTGGGTTTGAGTGGGTTGGACAGTGGCGGTGCTCAGTTCCAGCTGCCACTCGTCGCCCGGTGTCAGCAGCAGGCCGAGGGCGTAGGGGAACGGCACATCCTGGATCCAGCCGGCGTAGGCTTCGGGCGGCTGTTCTTCGGTGATCACCAGCAAAACGGCCGGGGCGCCTTCATTCAGCAGCGCGGCCGCTTCGAGCATGCCGTGCTCCAGGCCATCGCCGGCGGCGGCGAGGGCGGTCATTTCGCTGGTTTCATTGCGCAGGATCGACCACAGGCCGATCACCGCGTTATGCACCGACAGGCTGAACTGGGTCGGCGACAGCGGCTGGTCGTTGGCCAGGTCAGTCAGGATATCCAGGGTGCGCGGGGTTTCGCCATGCCGCGAAACAAACACCAGCGGCAGATCCTGCAAGCCCTCGGCCAGCGGCCAGCCGACGCTGAACGCCATGCGCGCCAGACGGCTCAGGCGGCGGCGTTGCATCGCCGGCAGGAATGACACATCGGGGCAGGCTTCGCTTTCAGGCAGCAACACCGGGTTCCGGCACCAGGCGTGCCAGTCGTCAGCGCTCTCAAGGCCAGGGGCCCAGGCGCGCCATTGGGCGATGTTGAAAGTGATCACTGAGAAAGTATCCCGCCCCTGCGGGCTTCCATGTGCGGCTTTTGGCCCCGAATACCGGGACAGGGAGCAATAGCCGAATGGCGCGCATTATCCGGGTGCCGTGGGGTTCTAGCAAACTTTGGTAAAGAAATGTTCACGGGTGATTACAATTTGCTGGAAGAGATTTACAGATTGTCCTTTACCTGGCGCTGGATTTGGCTGTCGGACCATTCCTAATAGGCTGTGTGTGACGTGCTGACTGCCGCATTAATGCAGCAGTGCATGGATGAACGAGGTAGCTAACAGGCGCTTTTGCCCTCTACACTCGGACATTCATTGATACACGGAGGTTTTTCCATGCGGCGTGTGGTGTTCAATCAGAAAGGCGGGGTTGGCAAGTCCAGCATCGCCTGCAACCTGGCGGCGGTCAGTGCCAGCGAAGGCTATCGAACCCTGTTGGTGGACCTCGATGCACAGGCCAACTCAACCCAGTACCTCACTGGGCTGACCGGCGACGATATCCCGATGGGCATTGCCGAGTTTTTCAAGCAAACCCTGTCGTCCGGGCCGTTTTCCAAGAAAAACCGCGTGGATATCTACGAAACACCGTTCGATAACCTGCATGTCATCACGGCCACCGCCGAGCTGGCCGACCTGCAACCCAAGCTTGAGGCCAAGCACAAGATCAACAAGCTGCGAAAGCTGCTCGATGAGCTGAGCGAAGATTACGACCGGATTTACCTGGATACCCCGCCGGCGTTGAATTTTTACGCGGTTTCGGCGCTGATTGCCGCTGATCGCGTGCTGATCCCCTTCGACTGCGACAGCTTCTCGCGCCAGGCCCTGTATGGCCTGTTGGCGGAAATCGAAGAACTGAAGGAAGACCACAACGAGGGCCTGGAAGTGGAGGGCATCGTGGTCAACCAGTTTCAGGCCCGTGCGAGCCTGCCGCAGCAGATGCTCGATGAGTTGATTGCCGAGGGCTTGCCGGTGTTGCCGGTGTACCTGGCCAGCTCCGTGCGCATGCGCGAGTCGCACCAGGAGAACAAACCGCTGATCCACCTGGACCCACGGCATAAGCTGACACAGCAGTTTGTGGAGTTGCATAACTTGCTGGAAAACAGCTGACCTGACAGCAACACAAATCTCCATGTGGGAGCGGGCTTGCTCGCGAAGGCGGTGGTTCAGTTTGCAGATAGGCGACTGACACACCGCATTCGCGAGCAAGCCCGCTCCCACATTTGTTTTTGCATTCCTGCAGGGGGATTTGGATTTGTCCCACAGAGGCTGTAGGAAGCGTCTGGCAAGCGGGGTTGCGCCTTGTCTCGCTGCCTACAGATAAGCCAGAATCGCCCGGCTTGTGCGTCTGGATGGGCGTCTCTAAGGTTCTCGGACCGCTGAATTCTCAGTGGTCGGGTTTAGTAGCCCGAGTGTGATCGCCGAACGTACAAGTGTCGTCTATCGGACCTTCTTGTCTGAGCATGATGGTGGCTGTGCGTAGGGCACCCTCGGGTGCGCCGGTCTTCGGCTTTCCACCGGTCTACTAACCTGCGTACAGCTGCCACCCCTCCGTTTAGTAGCGGTGTGATGGCAGCCAAATTCAGGAAAAGTCGATTATGCCAAACGCTACCAACCTGTTCTGCGTATCACCCAACCTCCCCACCGAAACCCTCGTGCTCAACAGCTACGAAACCTTCTCTTCCGTGCGCACGCTACTACTCAAGCTATCCAACGACCTCACCGGTGAACACCGCGACGTCGCCCTGGCCATCCATCAATTAAGCGAACTCGGCGTACAACTCGTAGGCCAGATGATGGACCGCGAAGCCCCCGTAGCCCAAGCCTAAAACACAATCACTGTGGGAGCTGGCTTGCCTGCGATGCAGGCAACTCGGTCTGCCAGGTACACCGAGGTGATGCCATCGCAGGCAAGCCAGCTCCCACAGTTGATCCAGTTGATGGGCGGACTGGTTTACACCCCTTGGCTACGCAACCAACTCATCAACTGCGGCAACGGAAACGCCCCACTCTGGCGCGCCACTTCGCGGCCGTTCTTGAACAGAATCAAACTTGGAATCGAGCGAATCCCCAACTGCGCCGACAGCTGCTGGTTAGCCTCACTGTCCAGCTTGGCCAGCCGGCACTTGCCCTCCAACTGCCCGGCCGCCTGCTCAAACACCGGTGCAAACGACTTGCACGGCCCGCACCACTCAGCCCACACATCCACCAGTAACGGCAAATCGCCCTTGATCTGGCTGGCGTAGTCACCCTGCTTCAATTCAAAAGGCTTGTTCAGCAACACCGGCTGCTTGCAGCGCCCGCATTTCGGCGCATCGCCCAGGCGTTCGCCGGGGATGCGGTTAAGGCCGTTGCAATGGGGGCAAGGGATTACAAGAGGTTCGGACATGGTGGGTTCCTTGGGGGCCAATGGAGTGTATTTGGAGCCAAGCCCGAGGTTTATCAAGGCACAAACACGACGACTCATCCACTCACAGTTTGCCGATGCTGATACGAGCCCGAGTATCTAGGCTGTGGGAGCTTGTTCTGTTTTGCGCCATCTGTCTGTTTGCGGTTATAGCAAATTGCGATAGTCGGGAATCGGATTTACCCTTCATAGCAAGATGCGATAAGGATGTTGCATGCGAGTGATCAGCGAGAAAAGGATATGGGACGCGAAGGAAAAGTGGCCACGCTCTGCATCGGCTTTGGACCAGTGGTATCGGGTAACGAAGCGAAATGATCCCAAGGACTTCGCGGCGATGAAAACCATGTTTCCCGCCACGGATAAGGTCGGGGAGTTTCACGTATTCGATATTGGCGGCAACAAACTGAGGCTGATTGCGGGTGTGGAGTATCAGGCGCAGCGCGTTTACATCAAGCACCTGCTTGATCATCGCGATTATGAGAAAGATAAATGGAAGGAAAAAATCAGATGAGCGCGCTTATGCGAGTAGCGGCCGAACACTGGCAATTCGTTGCGCCAGTGATGCGCAAACCAGAAAACGAGGCAGACTACGATGCGCTGGTGTGTGGTTTGGACGAGTTGCTGAGCCTGATCGGCGAAAACGACAACAGCCCGCTGATGAGCTTGGTGGACATCCTCAGCGACTGGATCGAAGCCTATGATCATGAGCATCGCCCCATGCCCGTCGCCAGTGGCGTCGATGTGCTGCGCTATATGATGCGCGAACATAACCTCACCCAGAGTGACCTGCCGGGTGTGGGCGCGCAATCGGTTGTGTCTGAGGTGTTGAGCGGCAAGCGCCAGCTCAACGTGCGACAGATTCGTTGGCTGGCTGAGCGGTTTGGGGTGTCAGTGGAAACCTTTATCTGAGGTGTTCAAGACGAACAACTGATCTCCAAATGCTTCCCCCAATCCGGCGGACGCTGTGCGTACTGCTCCATCCCCGCTTGCTCCTCAAACGGCTTGCTCAGCACCTCATGCAGCCGCCGCACTTCGCTGTAATCGCCGGACTCGGCGGCGGCGATGGCGTTTTGTGCCAGGTAGTTGCGCAGGATGTACAGCGGGTTCACTGCATGCATGCGCTCCCGGCGCTGTGCCTCGGTGCTGTCCCCGTCCCGCGCAACGCGGGCCTTGTACTGCTCGGCCCAGGCATCGAACCCGGCCATGTCGACAAAGTCATCACGCAAGCGCGCTACCGCCAGCGCCGCCGGTTCGTCACCCAGGCGGCGAAAGAACAACGTGTAGTCCACGCCGCTGTTTTGCATCAGCTTCAGTAACTGCTCCACCAGCGTCTGGTCATCGTCTTCGGCGGTGGTCAGCCCCAGGCGACGACGCATCAGGTCCAGGTAATGCGCCTGGTACAGCGGCAGGTACAGGCCAAGGGCTTCTTTCAACGCGTCGACGCTGATAAACGGCGTAAGCGCCTGGGCCAGGGCGCTCAGGTTCCATTGCCCGATCGGCACTTGGTTGCTGAAGGAGTAACGGCCTTCATGATCGGAGTGGTTGCAGATGAAGTGCGCGTCAAAGTCGTCGAGAAACGCAAACGGCCCGAAGTCGAAAGTGATGCCGAGGATCGACATGTTGTCGGTGTTCATCACGCCGTGGCAGAAGCCGTAAGCCTGCCATTTGGCGATCATTTCGGCATTGCGCTCGACGATTTCGCGGAACATCGCGAGGTAAGGTTCAGGCTGTTCCTTGCACTCGGGGTAGTGCAGCGAAAGTACGTGTTCGGCCAGTTCCGCCTGCTGCTCGGGCTTCTTGGTGTAGTAGAAGTATTCGAAATGCCCGAAGCGGATATGGCTGTGAGCCAAACGCAACACCATGGCGCCGCGTTCCTGTTTCTCGCGCCAAACCGGTGTACTGGAGCCGATCACGCACAAGGCGCGGCTGCTGGGGATGCCCAATGCATGCAGCGCTTCGGACGCCAGAAATTCACGAATCGAGGAGCGCAGCACCGCACGCCCATCGCCCATGCGCGAGTAAGGCGTCATCCCGGCGCCCTTGAGGTGTAAATCCCAATGTTCACCGGCCTGGTTGTACACCTCGCCCAGCAACAACCCACGGCCATCGCCCAGTTGCGGGGTGTAGCCGCCGAACTGATGCCCGGAATAGACCATCGCTCGTGGCTCCGCCTCGGCCCACAGCTTGTGGCCGCCGAACAGTTCGGCGAACACCGGCGTTTCGGCCACCGCTGGGTCGAGGTCGAGCAGGGCCATGGCGGCATTGCTTGCGACCACAAGGCGCGGTTCGTCGAGGGGCTCGGGCAGTACGTGGGTTGAGAACGCGTCGCCCAGGCGTGCGAAGCGGTTGTCGAAGGTCAGTTCGTCGAGGGCTTTCACCGGCCATCTCCAGCAGAATGTCCGAGCATTCTGCTGGGGATAGGGCGTTTAGTCGAGTTTGCTGGGCGGCGGTTCCGGCGCATCGTCGACTTTGCCGGGTGGCGGCTCGGGTGCGTCCTGCTCTGCGGCAGGCCCGGCGATGGTCTTGCGCTCATCCTCGACCGGCACCAGCTTGTACTCCTGGCCGTGCATGTTTTTGAGGTACACCTCCATCTGCCGGAACGAGATGTTGATGTGCTGCTTCTTGAACTCACGGTTGATATAGCGGTTGACCTCGTCCAGCACCGGGTTGCGGTCACCGAGGTCGCGCACGTGCATGCGCAGTTCGTGGTCGAGGGTGCTTTCGCCGAAGTTGAGGAAGTACACATGCGGCTCCGGCTCTTTCAACACGCGGGGGTTTTCCCGGGCGGCCTTGAGCAGCAATTCCTTCACCAGGTCCAGGTCGGAGCCGTAGTCCACACCGAGTTTCAGGGTGACGCGGGTGATGGTGTCGGTGAGCGACCAGTTGATCAATTGCCCGGTGATAAACGTTTTGTTCGGGACAATGATGTCCTTGCGGTCGAAGTCGGTGATGGTGGTGGCACGGATGCGGATCTTGCTCACCGTGCCCGACAGGTTGCCGATGGTGATGGTGTCGCCGATGCGCACCGGGCGTTCGAACAGGATCATGATGCCGGAGATAAAGTTGGCGAAGATCTCCTGCATCCCGAAGCCCAAGCCTACCGACAGCGCCGCCACCAGCCATTGCAACTTGTCCCAGCTCACGCCGAGGGTCGACAGGGTGGAGACAAAGCCCACGCCGGCAATCACATAGGACAGCAACGTGGTGGTCGCGTAGGCGCTGCCCTGGGCCAGCTCCAGCTTGGACAGCACCAGTACTTCCAGTAAACCCGGCAGGTTACGCGCCAGCGCGAAGGTAATACCGATAATGATCAGCGCGCCGAGCAAGTCGCCGATGCTGATCGGCACCATGCTGATATTGGCGCCGGTGCCGCTGGTGTATTCGTAGAGGGTGACGTTGTCGAGGTACGAAAACACCGAGATCAGGTCGGACCACACCCAGTACAGCGCGGCGATAAAACCGCCGAGCAAGGCCAGGCGGATCAGGCGCATCGACTGTTCGTTGACCTGCTCGATGTCCAGGGTCGGCTCTTCGATCACCGCTTCGCCGTCGCCGGCTTCCTTGGCGGCCTGGCGTTTGGCCAGGGCCCGCGCATAGGCCAGGCGCCGTGCGGCGACGCCCAGGCCGCGTACGAAAGTGGCTTCGATCACCAGCCAGAACATCAGCAGGTACAGGGTATTGATCAAGCGGTCACTGAGCTTGAGCGCGGTGTAGTAGTAGCCAAAGCACACCGCGATAAACAGCGCGACGGGCAGAGCGGTAAACACCAGGCCCACGGCTTTGCGAAACAGCGAGGCTTTTTCGTGGGTCGGGCTATTCAGCAACAGGCGGCCGAGCAACCACGCCATCAGTGCGTAGCAGGTCAAGACCACGCCGATGCCCAGCACGTCGTCGGCCAGTGCCGCCGGTTGATGCTCGGCAATCGCCACCACGGCCACCAGCGCCAGCACCACCAGCCCGAGCTTGCGTACCCAGCCCTGGAGGAATTCGACCTGGGGTTTTTCCCAGCGGAAATGCAGTTCGGCCACGCCGCCCGGCGCCAGGATGCGGTAGGCGGTGTAGAACACCAGCCACGCCTGGGCGATTTGCAGCAAGGCCGCGCCGAGGTTGGCGTTTTGCCCACGGGCGTCGATCTGCAGCGCATAGCCACACAGCGCCAGGCCCAGGGCGACCGGCATCGCCAGCAGGATATTGATCAGGATCGCCTGTGGCGTGTGCCACTGGCTGTCGCGCTTGAAGTGGCCGATGTCCAGATGCACCTTGTTCAGGCGCTGGTACAGGTTTTTGCGACGCCACAGCAGCGCGCCGATCAACAGCAGCAGCGGCAGGAACAGCAGCGGGCGCTGGGTCAGGCCGTCGTACAGTTCGCTGACGCTGGAGGCCCAGGGCAGGGTGGTGACCTGCTTGCTCAGGTGCGCCGGGACGGTTTCCAGCCACTCGGTGTCCAGCGGCTTGTTGCTGGGGATCCAGAACATCTGCTCATCCAGCGTCGCACGCAGGGTGGTGGCGGTGCTGAGCAGTTGTTTCTGGTTAAGTTGCAGGGTGATGGATTCGTTCAGCAGCGCGCTCAGCTCACGGCTCAGGCGCTCCAGCAGGTCGCTGCGGGTGATCGCCAGTTCCAGCAGGGTGCGGCGCAACTGCGGGGTGACGTCTTGCGGTGGCTGGTTGGCCAGCAAGTTATCCACATAGCTGCTGGGGGAGTTGATCAGCTCGCGCTGCTGGTTGACCTCGAACTGGTACAGGCGAATGTTGGCGATATCGTCCGCCAGGTCGCGGTCGACCGTCAGACGTGGCAGCGCCTGTTTCTGTTTATAGAGAATCTTGGACAGCAGCAGGCTGCCCTTGAGCACGTTGATTTGCTCGTCCAGGGCCGAGTCGCTCTGGGTCACGGTGTCCAGTTGCTGCTTGGTCTGCAGGTTTTTCTGGGTCAGGTCGTTGAGGCGGTCGGTGCTTTTGAGCAGGTAGTCGGACAGTTTAAGGTTCGCCGCGCTTTCGGTAGCCAACAGGCTGCTGCCACCGGCTTTCTGCGCTTCGATGGACTGTTGAGTCACGGTCTGCTGGGACTGGGCCAGGCGTTTCTGGTTGATCAGGGTTTGCAGGTCCTGGATCTCTTGCTCAAGACGCGCAGTTTTTTCCACTACCAAGTCGTGCTGGCTGTTGCCCAGGTCTTGCAGCTGGCTATTGCCGGCCAGTTCCTGGCGGCGCAGGGGGATCAGCGCGTTCAGTGCGGCGAGTTCGGCGTTCAGCTGGTTGCGCTGGTCGCCGCTGAGGGTTTTGCCATTGTCTTTGCCGGCCTTGAGGATCGCGTTGATCTGCTGGATGCGCGTCTGGCTGCTGCTGATTTCGGTTTGGGCGCGCTCAGGGCGGGTCTGGGCGGCGATGGTCAGGCTGTTGGCGTCGGCCAGTTCCTTTTGCAGGTCGCCTTGCTGGGTGGTGCGCTGCACCAGCAATTGCTCAAGCTGCGGCACCGGCAGGGTGGCGTAGCGCTGGGCCACCGGGATGACCTTGGTGGCCTTCAGCCGGACCAGGTCGCGCTGGTTGTCGGTGGTCTGGCGCGGCGCGTCTTCCAGCTGGCGCTTGAGGTCGGCCAGGCGCTGCTCGTAATCCTGCTTGTTGCCCAGGTAGGTCAGGGTCTGTTGCAGGACCGACTGCAGCGCCTTCATGTCGGCGTCGGGCAGCTTGCGGTCAGGCAGTTTGTCCAGGCTTTGCTGGATGGCGTCGGCGCTGGGCGGGTCGGCGGCGTATACGCTGCCGACACAAAGGGTCAGGCCCAGCAGGGCAGTGGCTAAAAAGGTGCGCAGGATTGTCATGGATACCGGTCAAGCAAGGCAAAGAAAGTGGGGGCGTGGCGCCATAGCCCCGCAGTTTAGAGGAAGAGTCCAGGGCCTGGACGACTCCCTTCGGGAAATTTGACGCCGACTTTTCCGATCTTGTTCCCGTCCATGACCGCAACGGTCCAGAGGGTGTTGTTCCACTCTACCTGATCGCCCACTACCGGTGCGCCGCCGACTTTCTGGGTGATGAAGCGGCTCAATGGCATATCCGGGTCGATCCCCTCGAGCTTGAGCCCGTACAGCGCAGAAACCGCGCCCAGCTGGGCGTCGCCTTCGAGTACGAAGTCGCCGAAGAAACGCAGGTCGAGGCCGCGTTGGGGGGCCTGGCTGAACAGTTTGCCCAGGGCCGGCAGGTTGTGTTCGTGGCCGATCACGCAGAGCAGATCGTCGACTTCCAGCACGGTACTACCCGACGGATGGAGCAGTTGCTGGCCACGGAACAGCGCGGCGATCCGCGTGCCTTCCGGCATTTTCAGCTCGCGCAGGGCCGCGCCGATGCACCATTTTTCCGCGCCCAGGCGGTAGACGAACAGTTCCCACTCGCTGGTGACGTGCACTTCCAGGGCGGCGCGGGAGATCGGCGCAGGGTCCGGCGGTACGGTCACTTTCAGCAGCTTGGCGACCCACGGCAGGCTCGTGCCCTGTACCAGCAGCGACACCAGTACGATAAAGAACGCCAGGTTGAAGTACAGCTGTGCATGGGGCAGGCCGGCCATCAGCGGGAACACCGCCAGAATGATCGGCACCGCGCCGCGCAGGCCGACCCAGGCGATAAAGGCTTTTTCGCGACCATGGAACGCCTTGAACGGCAGCAGGCCGACCATCACCGACAGCGGCCGCGCAAACAGGATCATCCACAACGCCAGGCCCAGCGCGGGCAGGGCGATCGGCAGCAAGTCGTGGGGCGTGACCAGCAGGCCCAGCACCAAAAACATGCCGATCTGCGCCAGCCAGGCCATGCCGTCGAGCATATGCAAAATGCCATGACGGCTGCGCACCGGGCGGTTGCCGATCACCAGACCACACAGGTACACGGCGAGGAAGCCGCTGCCGTGCAGGGCGTTGGTCAGCGCAAACACGAACAGGCCGCCGGCGATCACCAGGATCGGGTACAGGCCGGTGGCCAGGTTGATGCGGTTGACCATCTGCAGCATCAGCCAGCCGCCGCCCAGGCCGACGATGCCGCCGATGCCGAACTCGCGGATCAGGTGGGTCAGCAGGCTCCAGTGCAGGCCGGTCTGACCGCTGGCGAGCATGTCGATCAGGGTGACGGTGAGGAACACCGCCATCGGGTCGTTACTGCCGGACTCGATTTCCAGGCTGGCGGTGACCCGTTCGTTCAGGCCCTTGCCGCCGAGCAGCGAGAACACCGCCGCGGCGTCGGTGGAGCCGACGATAGCGCCGATCAGCAAGCCCTGGATGATATTGAGGTCAAACAACCACGCGGCGGCCATGCCGGTGAGGCCGGTGGTGATCAACACCCCCACTGTGGCCAGCGATAACGCAGGCCAGAGTGCCACACGGAAACTCGCCACCCGTGTGCGCAGGCCGCCGTCGAGCAGGATCACGGCCAGTGCGAGGTTGCCCACCAGGTAGGCGGTGGGGTAGTTATCGAAAATGATGCCGCCGCCGTCGACGCCGGCGACCATGCCCACAGCCAGGATGATCACCAGGATCGGGATGCCCAGGCGGGACGAAAGAGAACTCACCAGAATGCTCGCACTCACCAGCAACGCGCCGATCAAGAACAGGCTGTTGATGGTCGTCGCATTCAAAGGCAGTACTCCATGAGTCAATAAGACGGGCGCAAACTGACCATGCAGTCTGCGTGCCAGCGATTCTAACCTGTTGAATTGCTGCGCTGTCAAAAAGCTTTTAAGGACATGCGCTATCCAATGTGGGAGCTGGCTTGCCTGCGATGCAGGCACTGCGGTGCGTCAGGTTCACCCAGGAGATGCCATCGCAGGCAAGCCAGCTCCCACAGAAATCGCCTACAGGCGGAAGCGCCCCACCATCCCGTTCAGATCCACCGCCAACCGCGACAGCTCACTGCTCGCCGCGCTGGTCTGGCTGGCACCCGTCGCCGACTGCACCGACAAATCACGAATGTTCACCAGGTTGCGGTCCACTTCCCGCGCCACCTGCGCCTGTTCTTCCGCCGCGCTGGCGATGACCAGGTTGCGCTCGTTGATCTCGACAATCGCGGTGTTGATGGTGTCCAGCGACATCCCGGCGCCTTTGGCGATGTTCAAGGTCGATTCTGCGCGCTCGGTGCTGTTGCGCATCGAGTCCACGGCATGTTCGGTGCCCGCCTGGATGCTGCCGATCATGCGTTCGATTTCGCTGGTCGATTGCTGGGTACGATGGGCCAGAGCGCGCACTTCATCGGCGACCACCGCAAACCCACGGCCGGCTTCCCCGGCACGTGCCGCTTCAATCGCTGCGTTCAAGGCCAGCAGGTTGGTCTGGTCGGCCAGGCCGCGAATCACGTCCAACACCTTGCCGATGTCCCGCGACTCGTTGGCCAAGTCGCCAATCAGGGTGGCGGTGGCTTGCACGTCACCGCTCATGCGCTCGATGGCGCTGACGGTTTCCTGCACCAGGTCACGGCCATCGCCCGCCGAGGTGGTGGCGTTGCGCGAGGCTTCGGAGGTGCTCACCGCATTGCGTGCGACTTCTTCGACGGCGCTGGTCATCTCGTTGACGGCAGTGGCGGCTTGTTCGATTTCGTGGTTCTGCTGGGTCAGGCCACGGGCGCTCTCGTCGGTGACGGCGTTCAGCTCTTCGGCCGCAGAGGCAAGCTGGGTGGCGGAGCCGGAGATGCGTTGCAAGGTGTCGCGCAGCTTGTCCTGCATCTTGGCCATGGCGGCCAGCAGGCGGCCGGCTTCGTCGCTGCCGTCGACCTTGATCGGGCGGGTCAGGTTGCCTTCGGCGATTTCTTCGGCGGCGCTCAATGCCTGGGAGATCGGCAAGGTGATGCTGCGGGTCAGCAGCCAGGCAAACAACAGGGTCAGCGCCGTAGCGATCAGCAGCAGGCCAATCACCCAGTCAAAGGCCATGTTGTACTGGTCTTCGGCCTGTTGGTTGGTGGCCAGGGCCGCCTTGTTGTTGTAGTCCAGCAGGCGGTTGAGCACGCTGTTGACCTGGTCGGAGTTGCTCAACAGCTCAGTGTTGAGCAGGGTGCGCAGCTCTTCGATCTGGTTGGCGCGCGACAGGCTCTTCATGCGCTCTTCAATTTGACGGTACTGGTCAAGCAAGCGCATGTATTCGTCGTAGATCGAGCGTTCTTCACGGCTGTCGATCAACTTTTCGTAGATGGCCTGGGCGCTGCGGATCTGCTGGTTGCGCAGTTCGAAGTTTTCCAGGGTTTTTTGCTGAACCTCCGGTTCGCGGTTGGTCAGCAAGCGATAGGACAAAACCCGCAGGCGCAAGGTGAGTTGGGTGAACTCGTCGAGGGCGCGGATGCTCGGCACGCTGGACAGGGTGATGTCTTGGGTGGCGCTACGGATCTTGCTCATCTGGTTCAGCGCGAACACACCGAGAAACAACATCAATGCGCCAATCAACGCGAAGCCGAGGAAGGCCCTCGGAGCGATATTCATATTACGAAGCGACATGCGGCAATCCTGGGGATAAGCGCGATCCGTGCGGCCATGAGAGGGGGTGTGCATCGCTATCGGTCGTACGACTAAAGTCTAAAGGGGGCTGTGCGTTTTTGTCGCATCTGACGAGGGGTTGCGCGGATTCAGGAACCAGATGGGGTAAATGCAGTCACTAAGGCTCGAAAGTGTGGCCCGACCCTTAAAAAACGGGCTGCGCGCCGGGGATAACCCTGGCTTGCGAGGTGAATTTTCTTTATCGTCACCGCCCTTTGAAAAAACCCGAGAAATCAAAATGTTAGAAGCATCCCTCAGCCAATTGGAACAACTGGTCAGCGACCTGGTACAGCAGAACCAGGACCTGCTCGGCAGCAACGAATCCCTCAAGGCGGAACTGGCCCGCGCCAAGGATGAGAACGACAGCCTGCAATTGAACCTGATGGAACAGGAAGAAAAGCACGGTGCCACCGCCGCCCGCATCCAGGCGTTGGTTGAGCGTGTGAGCGCAGGGCCTGTCAGCGCATGAATGAAGGGATAAAGGTCGTTTCGATTCTCGGAGAGGATTACTCGATCAAGGCACCGGCCGGGGAAGATAAAACCCTGATGCACGCCGTGACCATGCTCAAGGCGTCCCTGGCCACCACCAAGAAAAAGTACCCGACCCTGATCGGTGACAAATTACTGGTGCTGGCGGCGCTGAACCTGTGCGCCGAGCAGATCGAGCTGCAGCAGGCTCACCAGCAGGAACTCGACCGTTACCAAGAGCAAGTCAGCGCCACGGTCGAGGTGATTTCCAAGGCGATCCAGCCTTAGAACCACTCATCCTGCATGCCCAGGCACGTGTCATCACGTGCCTCCAGAATTGCCAGTTCATGATGGCAGCTTGGTACTTCCCAGGTCAGGAAGTACCGAGCAGCCTGGAGCTTGCCTTTATAGAAGGCCACGTCCGCCGCATTGCCCTTGGCCAACCCCTCTTCGGCGCGAATCGCCTGTTCCAGCCAGCGCCAGCCAATTACTGTATGCCCGAACACCTTCAGGTACAGCGCCGAGTTCGCCAGGCTGCTGTTGACCTTGCCCTGGGCGAGATCCGTCAGCAGGCCAAGTGTTACGCGTTGCAGGTTCGCCACCAAGTGTTCCAGTGGTTCTCGCAGTGCCGTCAGTGATGAGTATTCCTGCGCCCGGGCGCCGGTCTCGGCGATCAGGCGAATCAACTGTTTCAAGCCTGCGCCGCCGTTCTGCGCGAGCTTGCGCCCCAGCAGGTCCAGGGACTGGATGCCATGGGTGCCTTCATGGATCGGGTTCAAGCGGTTGTCGCGGTAATACTGCTCCACCGGGTACTCACGCGTGTAGCCGTGGCCGCCGAGAATCTGGATTGCCAGCTCGTTGGCCTTGAGGCAGAACTCCGACGGCCAGGATTTGACGATGGGCGTCAGCAGGTCCAGCAATTCGTGGGCGTGCTTGCGTTCGGCGTCGGTGGGCAGGGTGGTGGTGTCATCGAACAGCCGTGCGGCGTAGAGGCCGAGGTCGAAGGCGCCTTCCACGTAGGATTTTTGGGTCAGCAGCATGCGTTTTATATCTGCGTGCTGGATGATCGAGACCGGCGCTGTTGTGGGATCTTTGCTATCGGGCAGGCGGCCTTGCGGCCGCTCGCGGGCGTACTCCAGCGAGTACAGGTAGCCGGCGTAACCAAGCATCACCGCGCCCATGCCCACGCCGATGCGGGCTTCGTTCATCATCTGGAACATGCAGCTCAAACCCTGGTGCGGCTTGCCCACCAGATAGCCGACACAGTTCCCGTTATCGCCGAAATTCAGCGCCGTGGACGTAGTGCCGCGCCAGCCCATCTTGTGAAACAACCCGGCCAGCAGCACATCGTTGCGCTCGCCCAGGCTGCCGTCCTCGTTTACCAGGAATTTGGGCACGATAAACAGCGAAATGCCTTTCACCCCTGGCGGCGCGTCCGGCAATTTGGCCAGCACCATGTGCACGATGTTTTCCGACAGCGGGTGGTCACCGCCGGAGATGAAGATTTTGTTGCCCTTGAGCCGATAGGTGCCGTCAGCCACAGGCTCTGCGCGTGTACGAATATCCGACAACGACGACCCGGCATGCGGTTCGGTCAGGGCCATGGTGCCGAAAAAACGACCGTCGATCATCGGCTGCAGGAAGCGCTGTTTTTGCTCCTCGGTGCCGAAGCTTTCGATCAGGTTGGCGGCGCCCATGGTCAGGAACGGGTAGGAAGTTGACGCCGCGTTGGCGGACTGGAAGTGCGCGAAACACGCCTGGGACAGCAAGGTTGGCAACTGCATGCCACCGGCCTCGAAGCTGCGGGCGGCGTTCAGGAAGCCGGCTTCGAGGAACGCGTCCACGGCCGGTTTCACTTCCGGAATCAGAATCGCCTTACCGTCCTCGTAGCGCGGTTCGTTCTCGTCATTTTTGCGGTTGTGGGGGGCGAAGAATTTCTCGGCGATGGTGCGGGCCGTACTGATGGCCGCATCGAAGGTTTCGCGATTGTGCTCGGCAAACCGCTCGCGCTGGGTCAGGCCCTCGGCATCGAGGACTTCGTACAGCTCGAAAGCCAGATTGCGGGAACTGAGCAGCGTCTCGGACATGGCGGCTTACCTTCTAAAGGGAATGGCCTGAGTCTAAGTGCGCTAATAGAGGCTGGATAGCAAGATTGATCTGGGTGATGGAGCGGCAAAACAACAGCGCAAGGCTTGCACAGTCCATGTGGGAGCTGGCTTGCCTGCGATGGCATCGCTGCGGTCTGTCAGTAGCACCGCGTCGCTTGCATCGCAGGCAAGCCAGCTCCCACAGGGAGAAGGGTTTAGCCGATAGTCATCAGGCTGGCGTTACCGCCCGCCGCCGCAGTGTTAACGCTCAACGCACGCTCAATCACCAGACGCTCCAGCGCAATCGCCGTCTCGCCCTGCGACAAACCATGCACCCCGACAATCGCCCCACCGCGCTGCGCCACTTGCTGGCAAACGGCACGCAGTTGGTCGGAGTCACCGTGGTGCAGCACCGCGTCGAACACCACTTCGTCCTTGGTCCAGTCGGCCACGCGCTTGACCTTCGCCTGAATATCCTTCGGCAGGCGTAGGAACAAGGCTTTGGTCAGGTCGGTTTCCGGCCATACCGCCGCACCGCCCACCGCCAGAACCGCCGCCAGTTGGGTCAGCAGGTCGCCTTCCACCTCGGCCAGGCACAGCACGTGCTCGCGGGGCAGGATCGCGTAGCTGTTGCGCTCGCCGGTCGGGCCGGCCAGTTGGCGGGTGATACCGCTTTGCGATTGCGCGGCGAATTGGTTGCACAAGGCGCTGAGGTCGCTGAACTGGTTGCTGTCGGCCCAGGTTTTGAGGGCGGTCAGCGGCTGGCTCATGGCATCACGCAGGCGTACATCCGGGGCAGTCAACTTGTCGCCACGTACGAAGGATTGTTCGATCGCATCGGTAGGGCGCGTCGACAGCAGGCGGTACAGGTACAACGGACCACCGGCTTTCGGGCCGGTGCCCGACAAGCCTTCGCCGCCGAACGGTTGCACGCCGACCACGGCACCCACGATGTTGCGGTTCACATAAACGTTACCGGCATTGACGTTATCTATCACCTTGGCGATGGTCTCGTCGATGCGGGTGTGCACGCCCAGGGTCAAGCCGTAGCCGGACGCGTTGATCTGGCTGATCAACTGGTCGATCTCTTTGCGCTTGTAGCGCACCACGTGCAGCACCGGGCCGAAGATCTCGCGCTGCAGTTCGTCGAAGCTCTCCAGCTCGATCAGGGTAGGCATCACGAAGGTGCCGCGCTTGATCTCTTCGCCGTCGGCAATCGCCACCTGATACACAGCGCGGCCTTTGTCGCGCATGGCCTGAATGTGTTTCTCGATGCCGGCCTTGGCTTCGGCGTCGATCACCGGGCCGATATCTACCGACAGGCGCTCCGGGTTGCCGAGGCGGCATTCAGCCATGGCGCCCTTGAGCATTTCGATTACGCGGTCTGCCGAATCTTCCTGCAGGCACAGGACGCGCAGGGCCGAGCAACGTTGGCCGGCGCTGTCGAAGGCCGACGATACGACGTCGATCACCACTTGCTCGGTTAGGGCCGAGGAATCGACGATCATTGCGTTCTGGCCACCGGTTTCGGCGATCAGCGGAATTGGGCGGCCCTGGGCATCCAGGCGCCCGGCGACGCTGCGTTGCAGCAGGCGGGCGACTTCGGTGGAGCCGGTGAACATCACGCCTTTGACGCGATCATCACCCACCAGGCGCGCACCGACGCTTTCGCCCTGGCCCGGCAGCAGTTGCAGCACGCCTTCCGGAATACCGGCTTCCAGCAAAATGCGCACCGCTTGAGCGGCCACCAGTGGGGTTTGCTCGGCAGGCTTGGCCAGTACCGGGTTACCGGCGGCCAATGCGGCGGCGACCTGGCCACTGAAGATCGCCAGCGGGAAGTTCCACGGGCTGATGCACACCACCGGGCCCAGTGGGCGGTGGGCGTCGTTGGTGAAGTCGTTGCGCGCCTGCACCGCGTAGTAACGCAGGAAGTCCACGGCTTCGCGCACTTCGGCGATGGCGTTGGCGAAGGTCTTGCCGGCTTCACGGGCCAGCAGGCCCATCAGTGGCTGGATCTCGCCTTCCATCAGGTCGGCGGCGCGTTCCAGGATCGCAGCGCGCTCGGCGGGCGGGGTGGCCTGCCAGATCGGGCCGGCATTGATAGCGCACTGGATGGCATTGTCGACGTCTTCGACGGTGGCTTCCTGTACATGGCCGACCACATCACGCAGGTCGGAGGGGTTCAGCACCGCTGCGGCGGCTTCATTGCTGGCGGCGCAACCCAGCATCGGCGCGGCTTTCCAGTTGTCATGCGCGCTGGCCAGCAAGGCGCAGGACAACGACGCCAAGCGATGTTCGTTGGCCAGGTCGATGCCCGCCGAGTTGGCGCGGTCGCTGCCATACAGGTCACGCGGCAGCGGGATGCGCGGGTGCGGCAGGCCGAAGCCGCCTTCCAGCGTCGCCATCTGCTCGATGCTGGCCACCGGGTCGGCCACCAGCTCCTGAATCGAGATGGACTGGTCGGCAATCCGGTTGACGAACGAGGTGTTGGCGCCGTTTTCCAGCAGGCGGCGTACCAGGTACGCCAGCAGCGTTTCGTGAGTGCCGACCGGTGCATACACGCGGCACGGACGGTTCAGCTTGCCTTCGGAGACCTTGCCTACAACCTGCTCGTACAGCGGCTCACCCATGCCGTGCAGGCATTGGAATTCGTACTGGCCGGGGTAATAGTTCTGACCGGCGATATGGTAGATGGCCGACAGCGTGTGGGCGTTGTGCGTGGCGAACTGCGGGTAGATGACTTCCGGCACCGACAACAGTTTGCGTGCACAGGCAATGTAGGAGACGTCGGTGTACACCTTGCGGGTGTACACCGGGTAGCCTTCCAGGCCCTCGACCTGCGCGCGTTTGATTTCGCTGTCCCAGTAGGCGCCTTTTACCAGGCGGATCATCAGGCGGTGTCGGCTGCGGCGGGCCAGGTCGATCACGTAGTCGATCACATACGGGCAACGCTTCTGGTAAGCCTGGATCACGAAGCCGATGCCGTTCCAGCCGGTCAGTTGTGGCTCGAAGCACAGGCGTTCCAGCAGATCGAGCGACAGCTCCAGGCGGTCGGCCTCTTCGGCGTCGATGTTCAAGCCGATGTCGTAGTGCTTGGCCAGCAGCGTCAGGGACAGCAGGCGCGGGTACAGCTCGTCCATCACGCGCTCGTATTGCGCACGGCTGTAGCGCGGGTGCAGCGCCGAGAGTTTGATGGAAATGCCCGGGCCTTCATAAATCCCACGGCCGTGGGAGGCTTTGCCGATGGAGTGAATGGCTTGTTCGTACGAGGCCAGGTACTTCTGGGCGTCGTGTTCGGTCAGTGCAGCTTCACCGAGCATGTCGTAGGAATAGCGGAAGCCCTTGGCTTCGAACTTGCTCGCGTTGGCCAGCGCTTCGGCGATGGTCTCGCCGGTGACGAACTGCTCGCCCATCAGGCGCATGGCCATGTCGACGCCCTTGCGGATCATCGGCTCGCCGCTTTTGCCGATGATGCGGCTCAGGGATGAGGTCAAGCCCGCTTCGTTATGCGTGGCGACCAGCTTGCCGGTCAGCAGCAGGCCCCAGGTGGCGGCGTTGACGAACAGCGACGGGCTGTTGCCCAGGTGCGGCTGCCAGTTGCCGGTGCTGATCTTGTCGCGGATCAGCGCGTCACGGGTGCCTTTGTCCGGGATGCGCAGCAGCGCTTCGGCCAGGCACATCAGCGCCACGCCTTCCTGGGACGACAGGGAAAATTCCTGCAACAGGCCCTGAACAATACCGGCACGGCCGCCGGCACTTTTCTGATTGCGCAGCTTCTCGGCGATCGAGGCCGCCAGCTTATTGGTGGCTTCGGCCATCTGCTGCGGCAGGCGCGCCTGCTCGATCAGCATCGGCACCACTTCCGGCTCAGGGCGGCGGTAAGCGGCGGTGATCGAGGCGCGCAATACGGATTGCGGCAGGATGCTTTCGGCAAACTCAAGGAAGCACTGGTGGGCGTGGTCGGGTTGGACCTCGCCTGCGTCCTCAGCGTCCTTGCTGCTCAAGCCATTGAGCTCAGACAGGGTTGCACCACCCTCGAGTTTCTCCAGGTAATTGAAAATCGCCTGCTTGATCAGCCAGTGCGGCGTGCGATCAATGGAGGTCGCGGCCGCCTTCAGGCGTTCGCGGGTTGGGTCGTCGAGTTTGACCCCAAGGGTGGTCGTAGCCATTTTCTTATCCTCATGGGTGCCACTACCGAGTGGCATCAGCTGGCGGCAAGATTAGCTGCGCTCATGAAGAGGTGCAACCGGGTGCAACCCATTTTGGTCATGATTTTTTTGATCGTGATCGGGAAAAAATCCGGCCTTCGACGGAAACCGCTTTGAGTTGGTGCATTTGCTTCTGAGATCGGCTGTTCTTGCTCCGAAAGGGAGCAAAAAACCGCTGTTTTGCGCAAAACACACTTAGGTGCAACTTATTCTCAAGAAACTGGTTGCACCTTATTTGCTTTGTTGAATAGCATTCGCGCCCAAGGTGCAACCAGATTAAACGTTTGGTTCATCGGCTGACGGCTTTCCTGGGGAAACGTCAGTCATAAATGCGCGGCACGCAGTTACGTTTACCTACTTTAAGTGGGTGGCCGTCTGACAGACCGCTGCTACATAAAAACAAAGCCAGGGCGTCACTCTTATGAGCGTTAGTAATCCAACCCTGATCACGTTTGTGATCTACATCGCAGCAATGGTGCTGATCGGCTTAATGGCCTACAGGTCCACCAACAACCTTTCCGATTACATCCTCGGCGGTCGCAGCCTCGGTAGCGTGGTCACGGCCTTGTCTGCCGGTGCCTCCGATATGAGCGGCTGGTTGTTGATGGGCTTGCCGGGCGCGATCTACATGTCCGGTCTGTCAGAAAGCTGGATCGCTATCGGCCTGATCGTCGGTGCCTACCTGAACTGGCTGTTTGTGGCGGGTCGCCTGCGAGTGCAGACCGAACACAACGGCGACGCCCTGACCCTGCCGGACTACTTCTCCAGCCGCTTCGAAGATAAGAGCGGCCTGCTGCGGATCATCTCTGCGGTAGTGATCCTGGTGTTCTTCACCATCTATTGCGCTTCCGGCATCGTGGCCGGCGCCCGCCTGTTCGAAAGCACCTTCGGCATGTCCTACGAGACCGCACTGTGGGCCGGCGCAGCAGCGACGATTGCCTACACCTTTATCGGTGGTTTCCTGGCGGTGAGCTGGACAGATACCGTGCAAGCCACGCTGATGATCTTCGCGTTGATCCTCACGCCGATCATCGTGCTGCTGGCGACCGGCGGTGTGGACACGACCTTCCTGGCCATTGAAGCCAAGGACCCGACCAACTTCGATATGCTCAAAAACACCACCTTCATCGGCGTTATCTCGCTGATGGGCTGGGGCCTGGGTTATTTCGGCCAGCCGCACATCCTGGCGCGTTTCATGGCGGCGGATTCGGTGAAGTCGATCGCCAAGGCGCGTCGCATCTCCATGACCTGGATGATCCTGTGCCTGGGTGGCACGGTGGCGGTGGGCTTCTTCGGTATCGCGTACTTCTCGGCCCATCCGGACCTGGCAGGTCCTGTGACCGAAAACCCTGAACGTGTGTTTATCGAACTGGCCAAGATCCTGTTTAACCCATGGGTTGCCGGTGTGCTGCTGTCGGCCATCCTCGCCGCCGTGATGAGCACCCTGAGCTGCCAGTTGCTGGTGTGTTCCAGCGCGCTGACTGAAGACTTCTATAAAACCTTCCTGCGCAAAAGCGCCTCCCAGACTGAACTGGTGTGGGTCGGCCGCGCCATGGTGTTGCTGGTCGCGCTGATCGCCATCGCCCTGGCCTCCAACCCGAACAACCGCGTATTGGGCCTTGTGAGCTACGCCTGGGCCGGTTTCGGTGCAGCGTTTGGTCCTGTGGTGCTGATCTCGGTGATCTGGAAAGGCATGACTCGCAACGGCGCACTGGCCGGTATCCTGGTGGGCGCGATCACCGTGATCGTGTGGAAGCATTTCGAACTGCTGGGGCTGTACGAAATCATCCCAGGCTTTATCTTCGCCAGCCTGGCGATCTACTTCGTGAGCAAGATGGGCGCACCGACTGCCGGTATGGTCGAGCGTTTTGATGCTGCGGAAAAAGACTACAACCTCAACAAGTAATTCGCCGGGCGTTCGGCGCCCGTTGAGTTGAATAAAAGGCCCGCGTCCTACGGATGGCGGGCCTTTTTTTGTGTGTGATTTGCGTCGGTCCGAGGAAAATTCTGACGCTGGCGTGTAGGGTTTTACTGATTTATCCGGGGCATGCTCAGCAGGGCGCAATCGTGGTGCAGAATCGGTCGCCTATTCCTTCGCAGAGAAACACCGGATGTTCGCTTCTGCCAATCAAAGTGCCGTTACCCTCAATCAAAGCGCCTTTACCCTGACGCTGGATGGGGTCGCCAGCGACCTTAAGGTCTACAGCTTTCACGGCGTGGAGGCGCTCAGTCAGCCCTACCGTTTTGACCTTGAGCTGGTCGGCGAGCAAGCCGATCTGGACCTGGAGAGCCTGCTGCATCGTCAGGTGTATCTCGGTTTCGACGCGCTGGGCCATGGCGTGCATGGCCTGGTCGAGCGGGTGGCGCAGGGCGATTCCGGGCGGCGCCTTACGCGCTATCAGCTCAGCGTGGTGCCGCAGTTGGCCTACCTGAAGCACAGCAGCCATCAGCGTATTTTCCAGCACAAAACGGTGCCGCAGATTGTGGCGGCGGTGCTGGCCGGGCAGGGCATTCAAAGCGACCAATTCGAGTTTCGCCTTAGCGGTACTTACCCTGAACGCGAGTATTGCGTGCAGTTCGGCGAAACCGATCTGGCTTTTATTCAGCGCCTGTGTGCAGAGTTGGGGATTCACTATCACTTTCAGCATTCAACCGAACGGCACCTGCTGGTGTTCGGCGATGATCAGACCGTGTTTGCCCAGGCTGATCAGCCAACCCCTTACATGCCCGGTTCCGGGATGGTCGCTGATACCCCGGCGATCAAGCGGTTCGGCGTGCAGTTGGCCACCCGTACCACGGCGGTGAATCTACGGGATTACGATTTCCGCAAGCCGCGCCTCGGGTTGGAAACGGCGGTTAGTGGTGAGCGTCTCCCCAAGCTTGAGCAGCAGCTCTATCCCAGTCAGTTCAGCGACCGCGCCCATGGTAAATACCTCGCACAGCGTGGGTTGGAGCGGCATCGCAGTGACTATAGGTTGGCGCAGGGTTACGGTGATGAGCCGGCGCTGGTCAGCGGCCGGTTCCTCACGCTGAGTGGGCACCCGCGTGCCGAGTGGAATGCGTTATGGCTGGTGACGCAAGTGACCCACTGGGGCAAGCAGCCCCAGGTACTGGAGGAGGCTGTAACCGAGGTCGCGGGTAGGGATTTTCGTCAGGGCTATCACAATGAATTTGCCGCCACGCCCTGGGACGTGATCTATCGTGCGCCGTTGCCGGAACAGCCGCGCCCAAGCATTTCCGGCTTTCAGAATGCCGTGGTCACGGGCCCTGCCAACAGTGAAATCCATTGCGACGAATACGGCCGGGTCAAGGTGCAACTGGCCTGGGATCGCCTGGGGGAGCATAACGACCATTCCAGTTGCTGGTTACGGGTCGCGACTGGCTGGGCCCATGACCGTTATGGCGCGGTGCTGATCCCCAGGGTGGGCATGGAAGTACTGGTGGGCTTCGTCAATGGCGACATGGACATGCCGCTGGTGATGGGCTGCCTGCCCAACGCGGCGACCTCGGTGCCTCTGGATCTGCCGGCAGACAAGACCCGCAGCATTTTCCGCAGCCAGAGCAGCCCCGGTGGCGGCGGCTACAACGAGCTGCGTATCGAGGACCGCAAGGGCGCCGAGGAAATCTATCTGCGTGCCCAGCGTAACTGGACCCAGCACGTGCTGCATGACCAGCAGGTGCAAGTCGACAACCAGCGGCGGGTGAGGGTCGGCGGAGAGTCGCACCATGAGCTGCAGGGCGAAGAGCTGCGCATCACCCACGGCAACCGTCTGACTGAGCTAAAGCAGGATGATCATCTGGTGGTCGGCGGTTCGCAGCAGATGCGGGCCGGGCAGACCATACAGATCGGCGCGGGGCAAAGCATCGTCATTGATGCGGGGGCCAGCGTGACAATTCAGGCTGGCGGGCAGTCGATCACAATTTCTGCGGGCGGTATTTTCAGCAGCGTGCCGATTCAGCTCGGCGGTGGGCCCGCGCCGGCGGCGTCGCCGCTGATGCCGGGCCTGAAGGAGAAACTGCTGGCGGTAATCCCCGCACCGCTGAGCCGTGTGCAGGTGGCGAGCTTGAAACGCAGCGCACCGTTTTGTGAGGAGTGTGAGCGCTGCAAAAATGGGCAGTGCGATCTAGCGCCGCACGGCGGCGGCAGTCATAAAAGTCGCGCAGCCCCTACGGCGAAAGGCTCGCCTGTCTAACCGGGTTTCCATATTGTGCAACGCGCCATGCCGCGTGGTGAGTTGGAGAAGTCGCTGTTCGAGTCTCCCAGTGCGATTGTGCTGGAGCGTTTTCGCAGCCTGAATCCACAACTCACGCAGTACGCCAGGCCCGGGCAGATGCTCGTCCTCAGCGACCCACTTAACAGTCAGTGCACACGCGAGGAAGCGTTGCTGATGGAGGCTGCACAGGAGGTAAACAGTGCGCTGGCGCCGATGAGTGATGAGGACGCGGCGTTTATGGTGGAGCACCATGAGGTGGTTCGTGGGTTTTTGGCGGAGGGTTCGATGGCGGTGGGGATTGGGTCAACGATGATGGAAGGTCATCTGATGCGGACGCAGTCTGCACTTGTTGATCTCGAGAAATTGCACGTTAGAACCTTTCAGGCGCACGGGCGTTTGCAAGGTCCCGAGTTCTTCGCAAAGCGCAAGCAGTTGTTAACTCAGTTGGATAACAGTCTGGGGCCTTAAGTCCGAAAAGGTGTAGGTATTGAAGATCACCCTAAGCTCAAAAGCGCGCTGGGAATTTCCAGTCGTAACCTGGTGCATCATTGGAGCAAGGCAGGCGTGGCGGGAGGCATTCCCGGGTACGCAACACATATCCAGGGTGTGGCACGTGCGAGCCAATACATGAAGGTTGGCGGGTTCGTTGGTATAGCACTCGGGGCGTCAGCTTCAGCGTTGAAAGTGAAGGAAACGTGTCGCGTTGATACGGCGACGGAGTGTAAGAAAGTAAAGTTCACTGAGGGGGCAAGCTTCGCAGGTAGCGTTAGCGGTGGCTGGTTGGGTGGCGCTGCGGGGGCAGCCGGCGCTAGTACCGTCTGCGTTGCCGTCGGCGTCGGAACCGTTGGTGTCGGAGGAATATTATGTGTCTTGGTGGTCATAGGGGCAGGCGCGTCCATTGGTGGGTTAAGTGGAGCGAAAGCTGGAGAGCGTGTCGGTGAGTTTATTTATGAGGGGCGAAAATAATCATGAGCGAGTATTACGCACTTTATATGTGGTGCTGGATAATCGTGTTCGTTTCTATTTTTTTTACTTTCTTGGTACAGCTCTATTTTTCGTATTCTAAGGTAGACGAAATATTGGCATGTTTGGGTAATTCAAAAGTCGTCCTGTTTCGTAAGCAATTGCTTGGAAGGGATTTTTTTAGCAGGTCTTTTTTTATACTGTCGATCGCGGGAATGCTCGCTTTTCCAGAAGTGCATATAAGAGATGGTGGATTTACCCGTGAAGAATTCGAGGGTGTTCCGTCGAAACTGAAGTTTCAACTAAGAGCGTTGGTTTATGTCTTGTTCTTTTTGGTCGCTGTTTGCGCGATCTTATGGGGTGTCGGAGAGTACGTGGGGTGGTTGAAATGAAAAAAAATACGACCCCATACGTATCTCCTTTTATCTGGTTAAGCCCTCTCCAGCCAAACGAACGCCTCCTCGTTATCTTCAGTGGTGCCAGCGATACAAAGCCAGTCGATGCCTGGCGAAAACTGGCAGTCGGCAAACCGCCACAACCCATCTGGGCAGGCACAGCCTACGCCGAATGGACCGAGGTAATGCCTTACATCGCGGTGATCGAACCCGACAGTCCTTTTCTCGACTGGATCGGCACCACTACCTCAACCGATTGGGGCTGGCTGGCAGTGTCCTCCAGCCCGTTGGAAACCGTGATTGCGCACCTGCAAGGCTTGACCAAGGTCTACCTGCCGGATGGGGAGGACGTGTTCTTGCGTTTCTGGGATGGGGCTCAGTTTTTACCAATCTTGCAGGGCTTAGGCGATGAGGCCGGTAAGGTCTTGCCGGTGTTCCAGCGCTATCTGATCAATGGCCAGCCACTGACGGTTGTGCCGGCGCCGGTGGCCGAGGCCAAAGCCAGCCCCTGGTGGCGAGTGCCTGCAGCGTTAATGGAGCAACTGGCGGAGCAATCGCCTCAAACCCTGATCGGCAACCTGCTGCAATGGCTCGAAGAGCAGCGCCCGGACCTCCACGCCGCCTTCACGCCGACGACCTTGCAGCACAAGGTCGCCTACTTTGCGCGCAGTGCGGACATTCGCCATGAGGCGCTGGCCGGCTACCTGGCCTCAGAGTTGAGTTGAGCCCAGTGCCTGCTGCAAATCTTCGATCAAGTCTTCAATCGCCTCGATGCCCACCGACAGGCGGATCATCTCTGGCTTCACGCCGGCCTTTGCTTGTTCCTGCTCATTCATTTGACGATGGGTGGTGGACGCTGGGTGGCAGGCCAGGGACTTGGCATCGCCGATATTCACCAGGCGCTTGAAGATTTGCAGGGCATCGTAGAAGCGCACGCCGGCTTCATAGCCGCCCTTCAAGCCGAAGGACAGGATCGCCGATGGTTTGCCCTGCATGTATTTCTGCGCCAGTTCATGGTGCGGATGATCGGGCAATCCGGCGTAGCTGACCCATTCAACTTCGGTATGGCCTTGCAGGAACTGCGCGATCTTCAGCGCGTTTTCGGTGTGGCGCTCCATGCGCAGGGCCAGGGTTTCCAGACCTTGCAGCAACAGGAAGGCGTTCATCGGTGCCAGCGCTGCGCCGGTATTGCGCAGCGGCACGGTGCGGGCACGGGCGATAAAGGCGGCAGGGCCGAATTTTTCGGTGTAGATAACGCCGTGATAGGCCGGTTCGGGCTGGTTGAGGCCGGGAAATTTCTGCGGGTACTTCGACCAGGGAAAGGTCCCGCTGTCGACGATTACCCCGCCCAGGGAGTTGCCATGGCCACCGACGTATTTGGTCACCGAGTGCACCACGATATCGGCGCCGAATTGGATCGGCTTGCACAGGATCGGCGTGGCAACAGTGTTGTCCACCATCAAGGGGACGCCGCGGGCGTGGGCGACGTCGGCCAGGGCCTCGATGTCGATGATATTGCCGGCCGGGTTGCCGATGCTTTCGCAGTAGACCAGCTTGGTATTGTCGTCGATCAGTTCGGCGATGGCTTCGGCGGAGTCGTTACGGGCGAAACGCACGTCGACGCCGAAGCTTGGCAACAAGTGGGCGAACAGGGTGTAGGTGCCGCCGTAGAGTTGCGGCGTGGTGACGATATTGTCGCCGGCGCGGGTCAGGGTCTGGATCGCGTAATGAATCGCCGCGCTGCCGGCTGATACGGCCAGGGCGGCGATACCGCCTTCCAGGGCCGCGATGCGCTGTTCCAGCACATCGTTGGTGGGGTTCATGATTCGCGTGTAGATATTGCCCGGCACATCCAGGTTGAACAGGTCGGCGCCGTGTTGGGCATTGTCGAATTCGAAGGCGACGTTCTGGTAGATCGGCACCGCTACGGCCTTGGTAGTGGGGTCCGATTTGAAGCCGTGGTGCAGTGCAATGGTGGCGTCTTTCATGATTGTTATCGACCTCCTTGGATTTCATGGGCGCCCCCGATGAAAAATGTGGGAGCTGGCTTGCCTGCGATAGCATCACCGCGCAGTACGGGTAATACCGCGTCGTCGGCATCGCGGGCAAGCCCACTCCTACAGCGTGGATTAGACTGTTTTCAGCGGTTTGCCTGCCTTTTCGACATAAGCACCGCCCGGCATGCGGCCCTGCACCTTTGCGTCGGTAAAAGGTAAACTTCGCCCCCTGCGCAGGAGCAACCATGAATTATCGTCACGCCTTTCACGCCGGCAACCACGCCGATGTCTTCAAACACCTGACCTTGACCCGCCTCATCGCCCTGATGTCGCGCAAGGAGCAGCCGTTCGCCTACCTCGACACCCACGCCGGAATCGGTCTGTATGACCTGCAAGGCGATCAGGCCAACCGCACCGGTGAATACCTGGAAGGCATCGCCCGCCTGTGGGGCGCAAGCGACCTGCCGCCGCTGACCGCCGACTACATGCGTGTGCTGCACGAGATGAACCCGGATGGCCAGTTGCGTTATTACCCAGGCTCGCCGGAGCTGGCGCGGCGCCTTACACGGCCCCAGGACCGCGTGTTGCTCAATGAAAAACACCCGGAAGACGGCGTGCTGCTCAAGGACAATATGAAGGGTGATCGCCGGGTCAAAGTGCATTTGGGCGAAGGCTGGCATGTGCCGCGTGCTTTGCTGCCGGTGCCGGAAAAGCGCGCCTTGATGCTGATCGACCCGCCGTTCGAGAAGCTCGATGAGATGCAGCGCTGCGCAGCGTCCCTCAAGGAGGCCGTCAGCCGCATGCGCCAGACCGTCGCGGCGATCTGGTATCCGGTGAAGGACCAACGTATGTTGCGCCGCTTCTACCAGGACCTGGCCGGCACCGGCGCACCGAAGCTGCTGCGCGTAGAATTGCTGGTGCATCCGCTGGACACGCCCAACACCTTGACCGGCTCGGGCCTGGCGATTGCCAACCCGCCGTGGGGTCTGGAAGAGGAGTTGCGTGAGCTGCTGCCGTGGCTGTCCAAGAAGCTTGGCCAGACCCAGGGCGGCTGGCAGATGGATTGGCTCATCGCTGAGTAATCACCACCCCGACCCTCAAGATAACCGCGCTGTTGTGGCGAGCGAGCTTGCTCGCGTTGGGCTGCGCAGCAGCCCCAAAACCCGTCACTACGGTTTACCAGAAACACCGCAGGTGCCTTTTTAGGGCCGCTTCGCGCCCCAACG
>NZ_UUPU01000031.1 GCF_900591205.1 Pseudomonas viridiflava | reverse complement strand
TAACCCGGCAGGACGCCGGGTTAGCCGCGCTGGGCCAAGGATGGCCCATCGCGGCGGCCCACGGATTCAAGTCTGCGTGCGGGCACACCGAAGCGTGAGCGAGGTGCCGAGTGGTGGGGCAAGAGCGCTTTGGTTACTTTCGCGCTTTTCGAAAGTGACCCGCTGTAAGAGCGGAACCCATATCAGCCGTTACCCAAACAACGGATATACACCCCACCCCAACCCCCCACCCCAACCTATCCCGACAAAAACACTAGGACTTTGTACCTCGGTAATAATTTGGCGTAAACTGCCCGCAAGCCTGTGAGGAGTTTCCATGACCGCCATAACCATTACCGACGCCGCCCACGATTACCTGGCCGACCTGCTGTCCAAGCAGAACACCCCAGGTATCGGTATCCGCGTCTTTATCACCCAGCCCGGCACCCAGTACGCCGAGACTTGCATTGCCTACTGCAAGCCAGGGGAAGAGAAACCTGAAGACACCGCCCTGGGGCTGAAAAGCTTCACCGCCTATATTGATGCCTTCAGCGAAGCCTTCCTCGATGACGCCGTAGTCGACTACGCCACCGACCGTATGGGCGGCCAGTTGACCATCAAGGCGCCGAACGCCAAGGTGCCAAATGTCAACGCCGACAGCCCGGTCAACGAGCGCATCAACTACTACCTGCAAACCGAGATCAACCCTGGGCTGGCCAGCCACGGTGGTCAGGTCAGCCTGATCGACGTGGTCGAGGATGGCATTGCCGTGTTGAAGTTCGGCGGCGGCTGCCAGGGCTGCGGCCAGGCGGACGTGACCCTGCGCGAAGGTATCGAACGCACCCTGCTGGAACGTATCCCGGAGCTTAAGGGCGTACGTGACGTGACCGACCACACGCAGAAAGAAAATGCCTACTACTGAGTAAGGTGTTCACTGCGGACAAAAAAACGGCGCCCCGTGAGCGCCGTTTTTTTGCTTTAAATTCAATCTGTTGCGATATTTATTTAGCGCAAAAGATTAGGTGTGGGAGCTGGCTTGACTGCGATAGCAGAGGGGCAGCAGCTCATCCTGCACTGGAAAACCGCTATAGCAGGCAAGCCAGCTCTGACATATAAATTTAATTTATTCAATTAAGTCAGTAACTTGTTTTGCTTAATTGATGTTGGTTATTAAGTTCGATACACGTGTGCATGCCCGGCCCGATACAGTGATGACTCACTGAAATTATCACTGGCCAATACCCGACCCACCACGATCAGTGCCGTACGCCGAAAGCCCTTCGCGGCGACCTTTTCGGCAATATCACTGAGCGTACCCACCACCCAGTCCTGATCCGGCCATGTCGCCCGGTGCACCACGGCTATCGGGCAATCCGCGCCATAGTGCGGCAGCAGTTCGGCAACGATCTTCTGCAGATGGTTGACCCCCAGGTGAATCGCCATGGTCGTGCCATGCTGCGCCAGGCTGTCGAAGTCTTCACCGATTGGCATGCTGGTTTTATCGGCGTAGCGGGTGAGGATCACGCTCTGGGCGATGTCCGGCAGGGTCAATTCGGTTTCCAGCAGTGCTGCGCAGGCGGCCACCGCGGTGACGCCGGGGATGATCTGGAACGGGATGCCCAATTCGCGCAAATAACGAATCTGCTCGCCTATGGCGCCATACAGGCTCGGGTCGCCGGAATGCACGCGCGCCACATCCTGGCCTTTGGCGTGGGCCGCCTTGATCAGGTCAATGATCTGTTCCAGGTGCAATTCGGCGCTGTTGACCAGCTGTTCGGCCTGGTGACCGTCCAGCACCGCCGCCGGTACTAGCGAGCCGGCATAGATGATCACAGGGCAATTGCGGATCAGCCGCTGGCCTTTGACGGTGATCAATTCCGGGTCGCCGGGGCCGGCGCCGATAAAGTAGACGGTCATGGAGCATTCCTGTCGAAAAACGGGCGAGCATGAGCGTCGCTCATGTTCAGAAAAGGCAATTATCGGGATTTTAACCGGCGCAGGCTAATGCAAAGGTGGCCTGGGCGGTTTTTTTGCGAGTGATCAGCAGGTGGGCCGGGGCGTGGGTGAGGTGTTCGGCCAAGGCCAGCGCGGCGCTTTCGGCGATGCCATGGCAGCCGGTATGCGCAAAGGCGACTGCCGATTTATGGCTCAGCCGGCTTTCATAAGTCGCCAGCTGTTCAGCACTGAAACACTGCAGCGGCAGGTCCAGGGCCTGAGCCAGCGCCAGCAGCCCCGGCTCGTCCCGTTTAAGGTCGATACTCGCCAGCGCGGTGATGCGCTGGCGCTCGATCCCGCCGTCGGCAAGGGCGGCGTTGAACAGCGCCAGCAGGGTCTGGACATCACAGCCGCGCTGGCAGCCCAGGCCGACCACCAGGGTCATGCCGAGTATTGAGCGTCGCGGTTGCGGCGGAACAGCCAGGCGCTGATCAGGCCCAGAGCGAGCCAGAACGCCACGTTGGTCAACTGCGACGCGATCTTGAACTGGGCTTCCAGCGCCTCCGGGGCCAGCATCGAATGCACTTGCGGCTGTGGCGCGCCAATTACGTGGGGCACGGCCAGGATCGCCACGCCCAGCACTTTGAGCAGCCAGTTGCGACCAAACACGATCAGCGCAATGCCGGCGGCAGTCGAGGCGGCGGTGCCGATCCACCAGATTTGCCGTTGCGCCAGGTCGGCGGCGGCGGTGCCTGGCAGCTCAGGTGGCAGGCCCAGCGTGGGCGCCAATACGAAAGTCGCGTAACCGGCCAGGCCCCACAACAGCCCTTGGGCGGTACGGGTGGGGGTGCGCAGGGTGTAGAGGCCGGCCAGCATCAGCGCAAAACCGACGGCCACCACCAGGTTGCCACCGGTGGTGGACAGCACGCGCTGCCAGCCGTCTTCCGGCTCCCAGGCTTCGGCGTCGTGGGTATGAGCGCTAGCGCTTGCGGCATGTTCATGGGCCACTTCGGCGGCGGCCGGCGCTTTTTCAAAGGTTTCCGCCTGCAGAATCAGCGGGGCAACCCAAAAGCTTTGCAGCAGGGTCAGCAGCAGGGCGGCCAGCAGGCCGGTGAAACCTGCGGTTTGTGCAATACGCTTGATCATGTTGGCAGGTCTCAGTGGCACGGGAACGCGGCGCTGTGGCGGGTATCGTGGGCAGCGTTGTGCACCGCCTCGATATGCGAGAAACCGGCGAAATACACCAGGCACGCGCCGAGGATCGACGCACCGATGGCGGCGGTCAGGCGTTGGCTCAAGGTGGCAGTGCTGCTGGCGGTATGCGAAGTGCTGCTGATGATCGACATGGCGCGTCCCTTCTGGGTTTCAGGGTGACGCGAGCGCATGAAAACCCCGCGAGCCAGGCACGCAGGGTTCGAACAGCGCCCGCCCACCGCGGGTTTGTTATCTGATTTTTTCGGGCCGGTCTCCGGGCTTGCGAGGGACGCTGGGTCTGTTAAGCGTCGCCTTCCCATGCCGTTGGCACAGTGGATCTGACACTTCACTCGCTTACCGTTGCGGGGGCAGCACCGGACTTGTCATAGGCATATGACGCACCGGTTTCCCGTTTCACCCTGTGAAGGGCACCCGAAACAAGATGTGTAGGAGAGCATGGGCGGGCGACGGTAGTCAAATGCGGCGTGCCCCTGTAGCCTTGCACCTTCGAGGTTCTTCGGCCCAGGCCGAAGCTAAGAAGGGAACGCGGTTCAAGCCGCGGCTGCCCCCGCAACTGTGAAGGGTTCATCTGACTGCCACGCCACTGCCATAACGGCGGGAAGGCGCAGCCAGCGCCGGTCGCAAGACCCGCATGCCCCAAGCCAGGAGACCTGCCTCGCAACCGATTTTCTACTTCAACCGGGCGGGGTGATCCGGTGACGAAATCCGCTGCTGCGCGCCGCCGCAGGGCCCATCGTCCCGTATGCCCGCCCCAAAGGGCATCCGATGAAAACACTGGCCAAACTCCCCGTCACCATCGTTACCGGCTTCCTCGGCTCGGGCAAAACCACCTTGCTGCGCCATATGCTCGACAACGCCCAGGGCCGTCGCATTGCGGTGATCGTCAACGAATTCGGCGAGCTGGGCATTGACGGTGAAATCCTCAAGCAGTGCTCCATCGGCTGCACCGAGGAAGAAGCCAATGGCCGCGTGTACGAATTGGCCAACGGCTGCCTGTGCTGCACCGTGCAGGAAGAGTTCTTCCCGGTGATGCGTGAACTGGTCGCCCGTCGTGGCGACCTCGACCATATACTGATCGAAACCTCCGGCCTGGCCCTGCCCAAACCGCTGGTGCAAGCCTTCCAGTGGCCGGAAATCCGCAGCGCCTGCACCGTTGACGCGGTGATCACGGTGGTCGACAGCCCGGCCGTCGCCGCCGGCACCTTTGCCGCGTTCCCGGATCAGGTCGACGCCCAGCGCAAACTCGACCCGAACCTGGACCACGAATCGCCGCTGCACGAGCTGTTCGCCGACCAACTGGCCAGTGCCGATCTGGTGATCCTCAACAAATCCGACCTGATCAGCGCCGAAGACCTGGCCCGCGTGCGCCTGGAAGTCGCCGAAGAACTGCCGCCGGCGGTCAAGATCATCGAAGCCAGCAGCGGTCGCCTGCCGCTGGACGTGCTGATCGGCCTGGGTGCCGGCTCCGAAGAGCACATCGACGGTCGCCACAGCCATCACGATCATCACCACGAAGGTGAAGACGACCACGATCACGACGCTTTCGACTCCATCTCCATCGACCTGCCACAAGCCGACGAAGCGCTGTTGCTCGACGCCCTGACCCAATTGGTGGTGCAGCACGGCATCCTGCGTGTCAAAGGCTTTGCCGCGATCCCGAACAAGCCGATGCGCTTGCTGATCCAGGGCGTGGGCACGCGCTTCGACAAGCACTTCGACCGTGCCTGGGGCGCCGACGAAGCACGCATCACGCGCCTGGTGCTGATCGGTCAGGCGCTGGACGCGGCGGGCCTTGAAGCGCAACTGCGCGCTGCCCTCAGCGTTTAACCCATGCACCTGCTCAGGACCCAGCCCGGTGGTTTCGTCTCGGACGATAATATTGCTGACTTAGGCCAAACCCCCGCCGAGCTGGTGATCCTGTGCAGCGGCGATTCCAGCCTGGCACTGCTGGCCGAAGCCGCCCAGCAATTGCCCGACGATTACCCGAGTCTGCGCCTGGCCAACCCGATGCAGGTGCAAAACCATGCCTCGGTCGACCTGTATGTCGATGAGGTGCTGCGCCATGCCAAGGTCATCCTGATTTCGCTGCATGGCGGCATTGGCTATTGGCGTTATGGGATCGAGCGCCTGGTGGAGCTGGCCGAACGCGGTGTGCAGTTGATCCTGGTGCCGGGGGATGATCGCCCCGACCCCGAACTCAGCGGTCTGAGCACCGTTGGCGCGCAAGAGCGCGATCGCCTCTGGCACTTTCTGCGTCAGGGCGGGTTAAGCAATGCATTGGACTTTTATCGCTGCCTGGCCAGCGCTTACCTCGGCCGCGACTACGCCTGGGACGAGCCGCAAACCTTGCCGCGCACCGCGATTTATCACCCGCATACCGCCAATGCGCGCCTGAATGACTGGCAGCGCGATTGGCAGCCCGATTGCCCAGTGGCGGCGGTGCTGTTTTATCGCTCGCATTTGCAGGCGGCCAACACCGGCTTTATTGATGTGTTCTGCCAACGCTTGCAGGCGGCGGGCCTTAACCCGCTGCCGATGGCCGTGGCCAGTTTGAAAGAGCCCGGCTGCCTGGCGGTGGTCGAGGACCTGCTGGACGAAGTGGATGCGGCGGTGATCCTGAACACCACCGGCTTTGCCCAGTCCAGCCCCGAAGCGCCGCATTTGCGCCCGTTTCGCCGCAATATCCCGGTGATCCAGGCGATTTGCGCCCAGGACAACCAGCCCGGCTGGGAGGCCAGCGAACAGGGTCTCGGCCCTCGCGACCTGGCGATGCACATCGCCTTGCCGGAGCTGGATGGGCGTATCATCAGCCGCCCCATCAGTTTCAAGGACCTGGCCTGGCGCAGTGAGCGCAGCCAGTCGGACGTGGTGTGCTATCGCGCCGCGCCCGAGCGTATGGATTTTGTCGCCGAGCTGGCGCGCCGTTGGGTCGAGCTCGCGCAAGTGCCGAATGCGGATAAACGCATCGCCTTGATCCTCGCCAACTACCCGACCCGCGACGGCCGCATCGGCAATGGGGTGGGGCTGGACACACCCGCGGCGGCGCTGAATATCCTGCGTGCCCTGCAGGCCGAAGGTTATCCGCTGCCCAGTGACTTGCCGGACAGCGGCACCGCCTTGATTCATGAATTGCTCGGCGGCGTCACCAACGACCTCGACAGCCTCGACCTGCGCCCGTGCCATCAAAGTCTGGGCCTGGACGACTACGAAGCGATGTTCAAGCGCTTGCCCGAAGCCAACCGACAGGCTGTGTTGGAGCGCTGGGGCCCCCCGCATAACGACCCGATGTGTCGCGACGGCCGCATGATGGTTGCCGGCCTGCGTCTGGGGCTGACATTTGTCGGCATCCAGCCGGCGCGCGGTTATCAGGTAGACCACAGTGCGGTGTACCACGACCCGGACCTGGTGCCGCCACATGCTTACCTCGCGTTCTATTTCTGGTTGCGCCACACCTACGGCGCCCATGGCGTGATCCACGTGGGCAAGCACGGCAACCTGGAATGGCTGCCGGGCAAGGGCGTTGGATTGTCGCAGCACTGCTGGCCGGATGCATTGCTGGGGCCGTTGCCGAATATCTACCCGTTTATCGTCAATGACCCGGGCGAAGGCGCCCAAGCCAAGCGCCGCACCCAGGCAGTGATCATCGACCACTTGATGCCGCCGCTGACCCGCGCCGAAACCTACGGCCCGTTGCGTAACCTGGAATTGTTGGCGGACGAGTATTACGAGGCGCAGTTGCTCGACCCGCGCCGTGCCCTTGAGCTGCAAAAAGATATCCTCAAGCTGGTGCGCGAAACCCATATTGATCAAGAGCTTGAGCTGGACAGCGAAGTGGACGCGGCGGTCTGGTTGCCGCGCCTCGATACCTATTTGTGCGACTTGAAGGAGTCGCAGATCCGCGACGGCCTGCATATCTTTGGCGAGTCGCCCGCGGGGCGCTTGCGTATCGACACGTTGCTGGCCTTGCTGCGTATTCCGCGTGGCGATGGCCGTGGCGCGCAATCGAGCTTGCTGCGGGTATTGGCCAAGGCGTTCGAGCTGGGTTTTGATCCGTTGGACTGCGCCCTGGCTGAACCCTGGACCGGGCGTCGCCCCGAGGTGTTGCGCAAGATCGACGCCCAGGTATGGCGCACCGCCGGTGACACCCGTGAACGCCTGGAGCTGTACGCGGCGCGCTTGATCGAACAGGCGCTGGAAGGGCCACTCGAACAGCTTGAGGAACCCGGTTGGGAAGACGTGAAGTCGGTAATTGAGAGCCTGCGCATCGTCGTCGCGCCACGCCTGGACGCTTGTGGGCCAGCGGAAATGCGCGGCTTGCTGGACGCCTTGAGCGGGCGCTTCGTGCCGGCAGGGCCGAGCGGCGCGCCGAGTCGCGGGCGCCTGGATGTGCTGCCCACCGGGCGTAATTTCTTCTCGGTGGATGTGCGCAACCTGCCCACCACCACGGCCTGGCGTATCGGCTTTCAATCCGCCAGCCTGATTCTTGAGCGACACTTGCAAGACCACGGCGACCACTTGCGCCAGCTTGGCCTCTCGGTGTGGGGCACCGCCACCATGCGTACCGGTGGCGACGATATCGCCCAGGCCATGGCGCTGATGGGCGTGCGCCCGGTCTGGGCCACGGGCAGCCAGCGGGTGGATGACTTTGAGATTCTGCCGATCAGTTTGTTGGACCGCCCACGGGTGGATGTGACGTTGCGCGTGTCCGGGTTCTTCCGCGATGCCTTTGCCAACCTGATCCGTCTGTTCGATGCCGCGGTGCAGGCGGTGGCGGCCCTGGATGAGCCGGATGACATGAACCCGCTGGCTGCCAAGGTGCGCAGCGAACGTGAAGCGCTGCTCAAGGCCGGCCTGGATGAAGAGGCCGCAGCGAAGCAAGCCGGTTGGCGCATCTTCGGCGCCAAACCCGGTGCCTACGGCGCGGGCGTGCAGGGCGCGATTGACGGTCGCTTGTGGCAAAGCCGCGAGGACCTGGCCGAGGTTTACCTGAACTGGGGCGGTTATGCCTATGGCGGTTCCGATGAAGGCACCGCCGCCCGTGACCAGTTCGCCCAGCGCCTGAGCCAGGTGCAGGCGGTGTTGCAGAACCAGGACAACCGCGAGCACGACTTGCTCGATTCCAATGACTATTACCAATTCCAGGGTGGCATGCTGGCCGCCGTCGAGACCCTGAGCGGCGACAAGGCCGCCAGCTATCATGGCGATCATAGCCAGCCGGACCTGCCGAAGATCCGCACCCTGAAGGAAGAGCTGAACCGGGTGATCCGCTCCCGCGCTGCCAACCCCAAGTGGATCGAAGGCGTGAAGCGCCACGGCTATAAAGGCGCGTTCGAGATGGCTGCGACCGTGGACAATCTGTTCGCGTTCGACGCCACCACGGCGCTGATCGACGATCATCAATATGCCTTGCTCGCCGACGCCTACCTGCTCGACCCCGACACACGGGACTTTGTGCAGCAGCACAACCCCGCGGCCTTGCGGGACATGACCGAGCGCATGCTCGAAGCCCAGCAGCGCGGCCTATGGCAGGAGCCGGGGGCGTACCGCGAGGCGTTGGAAAACCTGTTACTGGATATAGAAGAAGACGGTTAGGCAAACGGGCTTGTTGTGGCGAGCGGGCTTGCCCGCGTTGGGCTGCGCAGCAGCCCCAAACCCCTACACTACAATTTTTCAGCAAGTATACGTTTAGCTTTATAGGGGCCGCTTCACAGCCCAACGCAGGCAAGCCCGCTCGCCACGTACGAAATAATTTGAAGAGAACCTGGATGACCGAAACTCCACATTTTCCGCTGTCCGCCGTGGTCGGCGCCGACGACTTGAAGCTGGCGCTGTGCCTGACCGCCATCGACCCGAAGATCGGCGGTGTGCTGATCGAAGGCCCGCGTGGCATGGCCAAGTCGACCCTGGCACGCGGCCTGGCGGACCTGCTGGCCAGCGGTCAGTTCGTCACCTTGCCGTTGGGCGCCACCGAAGAGCGTCTGGTGGGCACCCTGGACCTGGACGCCGCGCTGGGCGAGGGCCGGGCGCAGTTTTCGCCGGGGGTGCTGGCCAAGGCGGATGGTGGCGTGCTGTATGTCGATGAAGTCAATTTGCTGCCGGACCACTTGGTGGACCTGTTGCTCGACGTCGCTGCCAGCGGCACTAACCTGATCGAGCGCGACGGCATCTCCCATCGGCATTCGGCGCGCTTTGTGCTGATCGGCACCATGAACCCGGAGGAGGGCGAGTTGCGCCCGCAGTTGCTCGACCGTTTCGGCTTTAATGTGGCACTGAGCGGGCAGACGCTGCCGGCCGAGCGCGGGCAGATTATCCGCCGGCGCCTGGATTTCGACAGCGACCCGGCGGCGTTCTGTGCGCAGTGGGCCGAGCCACAGGCGACGCTGCGCGAGCGCTGCACCGAGGCGCGAGCGCGGCTGGCCGGCATCGAGTTGGATGACCGGGCCTTGGCCCAGATCACCGAGCGCTGCTTTGCCGCCGGTGTCGACGGCTTGCGCGCCGACCTGGTCTGGCTGCGCGGTGCGCGGGCGCATGCTGCCTGGCGTGGTGCCAACGCGATTGCCGAGGAAGATATAGACGCGGTGGCGGAATTTGCCTTGCGCCATCGCCGCCAGGAGCAAGCGCCGCCGGCCAGCCCGCCGAATCAGGGCCAGGCCCCGACGCCTTCGGACACTTCTCCCGGCCAGGGCCAGTGGGGTGATATGCCCGCACCGGCCTTACCCACGGGCGCCCGCCGCGACGTGCCCGCCTGGCCAAAAAAGCCCTAGGCATTCGCCCCCGACCTGACGCGGGGGCGGATGCCCGCCCCAAGGCGGGGCGACTCGACAGCGGCAGGCAGGGCAAGGCGCGCAGCACCAAGCAGGGCGCGGTCAACTGGCCGGGCACCTTGCTCGGGGGGCGGCCGCAAACTCGCGAGGATTTGCGTTACCAACTGCGCAACCAATCGGCCCATGAGTTATGGCTGGTGATTGTCGACGCGTCGGCCTCCACCCGGCGCCATCGTGCCTTGACCGATGCCAAAGGCTTATTGGCCCAGCTGTTTGATGATGCTTACCGGCAGCGGGCGCGCATGGCGTTGCTGACGGCCAGTGGGCAGGCGCCGACGTGGCAGGTGCAGGGCTTGAAGGCGGCGAAAAGCCTGGCAGGTTGGCTGCAACAGTTGGGGGCGGGCGGCGGTACGCCGTTGCTCGCGGCGCTGAGCGAAGCCGGGCAGTGGCTGGCGGCGCGGCGCAAACGCTATCCTGGCGAACAACAACGGTTGCTGGTGATCACGGATGGGCGGCTCAAGACAATTACCGGGTTGGCGTTGTTGGAATGCCCGGGGATGTTGCTGGATATTGAACGTGGGCCGATCCGGCTGGGGCGGGCCCGTGAGCTGGCGGCTGGGTTGCAGCTGGATTATCGGCATATAGATGATATGTAGCGTCTGGTCTATAGCATTCGCGAGCAAGCCCGCTCCCACATTGGATCGCATTCCAAAAGATGTACTCGGTTAAGTGTGGGAGCGGGCTTGCTCGCGAAGAGGCCATCACCAGCACCGCAAATGTGTTAGCCCGCCCCCGGCACATTCGGCCAAAGATCCGCCACCAGAAACAGCCGCTCGGCTTCCTCCCAATCCTCGCCGACTTGAACCATCCGCACCAATAGCTGCGCCGGTGCCATCGGCTCCAGGTCTGCGAGCCAGCCTTGCATTTGCTCCTCACTCCAGACCTCGTCCGCCAGGTAATGCGCGGGCGCAAGCCAGGCATGCCGGGGCAGCGGTTGCCAGCGGCCGGGCTGGCCGGCGCGTACGAAGTCCGGCCAATCGCGCTGATGCAACCAGCGCCCACGCAAATGCTGCGGATGCGCGCCATGGGGCGATTCAGCCAGGCCCGGCCAGGGGTAAAGCAAATAGCCGCCGAGCCACAGATGCGCGTCAAACTGCTGGATATCCAGCGCGGCCAACACTTCACGGCTCTCCGGCCGCGCCGAAATCGGTAACTGATGCTGGGCCAGGTGCGCCAGCTTGCGGTCCAGCCGGTCATGGCAGCCGGGGCCCAGCCATTGCGCGGTGTCTTGGCCGTTGCCGTCCTGCGGGCCGAGGTAGAGCTTGATCGCCAGCTCCAGATGGTGCACGCCATCCCGGTCGCGCAGCAGCATATCCAGCTCGCCCAGGGTATGCCCGGCGCGCCGGATCGGCAGGTTGGCGGCCAGCATTTCCACGCCTGGCGCGTGCTGCACGGCGAACTGCCACAGGCGTTCGTAGTACAGGCCCAGGCGCCGGGTACGCGACAGGCTCAGCCACTGTTGCAAGGCGCTGCTGTCGTGATCGAGTGTGCGCAGCCAGTGTTCAAGCAGGTGCGGCGCCTGTACCCAATCACTGCCGGTCAGCGGGTGGCGTTGCGGCCAGGGCGTGTGGGTGAGCATCGGCGGGGCGAGGATCACCCACGCCAGGTCGCGCACCTCGGGGTGGCGCAATTGGCGAGGCAGGTTGTGCAGGTCAGGGAATGGCGTCATGGTCCGAGCATAGCCTCTTACGCAGGTGGCAGGTGGCTGAGAACCGTTGTCATCAAGGCTTCACGGCGACAAAGGATTTTGCCTGAGACGGCCTTTCGCCCATAATCGTTCTTTTTTGCCACACCCCAAATCCCGCAGGAGCCCCATGGAGCAATTTCGCAATATCGGCATTATCGGTCGCCTGGGCAGTACCCAGGTGTTGGACACCGTCCGCCGGCTGAAGAAGTTCCTGCTGGAACGCCACCTGCATGTGATCCTCGAAGACACCATCGCCGAGATTCTCCCGGGCCACGGCCTGCAAACCTCGTCGCGCAAGATGCTCGGCGAAGTCTGCGACATGGTGATTGTGGTCGGCGGCGACGGCAGCCTGCTTGGCGCGGCCCGTGCGTTGGCGCGGCATAACGTGCCGGTGCTGGGGATCAACCGGGGCAGCCTGGGGTTCCTCACCGATATCCGCCCTGATGAGCTGGAAGTCGAAGTGGCCAAGGTGCTCGACGGCCATTACCTGGTGGAAAATCGCTTCCTGCTGCAGGCCGAAGTGCGTCGCCACGGCGAAGCCATCGGCCAGGGCGATGCGCTCAACGACGTGGTGCTGCACCCCGGCAAGTCCACGCGGATGATCGAGTTCGAGTTGTACATCGACGGCCAGTTCGTGTGCAGCCAGAAGGCCGACGGCCTGATCGTCGCCACACCCACCGGCTCCACTGCCTATGCGCTGTCGGCCGGCGGGCCGATCATGCATCCCAAGCTGGATGCCATTGTGATCGTGCCGATGTACCCCCATATGTTGTCCAGCCGGCCGATTGTGGTCGACGGCAACAGTGAGCTGAAAATCGTGGTGTCCAAAGACATGCAGATCTACCCGCAAGTCTCCTGTGACGGGCAAAACCATTTCACCTGCGCCCCCGGTGACACCATCACCGTGAGCAAGAAGGCGCAGAAGTTGCGGTTGATCCACCCGCTGGACCACAACTACTACGAAGTCTGCCGCACCAAGTTGGGCTGGGGCAGCCGCTTGGGGGGTGGAGGCGACTGATGCTCGATCCCGCGCGTAGCTACGACCTGATTGGTGACGTGCACGGTTGCGCTCATACCCTTGAGCACTTGCTCGACCAGTTGGGCTACCACAAGCAGGGTGGCACCTGGCGCCATCCGTCGCGGATGGCGGTGTTCCTGGGCGATATCATCGACCGGGGCCCGCGCATTCGCGAGGCGCTGCATATCGTCCACGACATGACCGAGGCCGGCCAGGCGCTGTGCATCATGGGTAACCATGAGTTCAATGCGCTGGGTTGGAGCACACCGGCGCCGCCGGGCAGTGGCAAGCAGTTCGTGCGCGAGCACAACCCACGGCATGCGCGGTTGATCCAGGAAACCCTGACCCAGTTCGAGCACCACCCGGCCGATTGGCATGACTTTCTAGGCTGGTTCTACGACATGCCGCTGTTTGTCGACGCCGGGCGGTTCCGCGTGGTCCACGCGTGCTGGGACGACGGCTTTATCCAGCCGCTGCGCGCCACGTTCCCGGACGGCTGCATCGACCAGCACTTCCTGCAGGCCGCCGCCGTGCCCGGCAGTTTTGCCTGCAACGCCTTTGATCGCCTGCTGCGCGGCACCGATATGCGCCTGCCGGATGGCCTGACGCTGACCGGCGGCGACGGGCTGACGCGCTCATTCTTTCGCACCAAGTTCTGGGAAGACGACCCAAAAACCTACGGCGATATCGTGTTTCAGCCGGATGCCTTGCCGGAGCCGGTGGCGCGTACGCCCTTGTCGTCGACTGAAAAAAATTCCCTGCTGCGCTACGGCGTCGACGAACCCCTGTTGTTCGTCGGCCATTACTGGCGCAGCGGCAAACCGGCGCCAATCCGCCCGAACCTGGCCTGCCTGGATTACAGCGCAGTGCTGTACGGCAAGTTGGTGGCCTATCGACTGGATCAGGAAACCCAGCTTGATCCACGTAAATTCGTATGGGTCGACGTTGAGCGGCCCGAGGTAATTTTATGAGCGCCGTGGCTGTATTACGTTTGCCACTGAGTGTCGACCTGGGCGGTTTCGTTAAACTGCTGCAACGCATGCAAGTGCCCCATCGCGTCAGTGAGGAGGCGGGCGAGCAAGTGTTGTGGGTGCCCGAAACCATCAGTGACGACGTGCGTGTGTTGTACCAGCGCTTTCCCGCAGGTGACCCGGACCAGCAGTTGGATATCCCCGAGCCGACCCCCGTTACCCGTCCAAGTTTTGCTCAGCAAGTGCGCCATAGCCCGGTAACGGCCCTGGTGTTGCTGGCGAGCATCATTGTCGGCGCGGTGACGTTGCTCGGTGAAAACCTGCAGACCATGAGCTGGCTGACCTTTTTGCCGTTCCGAGTGATGGGTGAGTACATCCAGTTCACGCCGTTTGCCGAGATGTTGGCCTCGGGGCAGTGGTGGCGCCTGGTCACGCCGATGCTGATTCACTTTGGCATCCTGCACCTGGCCATGAATGGCATGTGGTACTGGGAACTGGGGCGCCGCATCGAAGTGCGCCAAGGCAGTATCAACCTGCTGGGCCTGACCCTGTTGTTCAGCCTGGTCTCCAACTACGCTCAATACGCTTACGGTGGCCCCAGCCTGTTTGGTGGTTTGTCTGGCGTGTTGTATGGCCTGCTCGGGCATTGCTGGATATTCCAATTGTTGTCGCCTAACCCTGCGTATCGCCTGCCTCGCGGGGTGCTGGCGATGATGCTGATATGGCTGGTGCTCTGCATGTCGGGGCTGATCTCGATGATCGGTTTCGGCGAAATTGCCAACGCGGCTCATGTGAGCGGCCTGGTCATCGGTTGCCTGACGGGTTTGCTGGGTGGGTTGTACAACCGCCGCAAAGCCTCTATTTGATTAAGGAAGAGCCTAATGTCCTCTTTTGCTGAAATGATTGAAAACATCACCCCGGACATCTACGAGAGCCTCAAGCTCGCCGTGGAAATCGGCAAGTGGTCCGATGGCCGCAAGCTCACCGCCGAGCAGCGCGAGCTGTCCCTGCAAGCGGTGATCGCCTGGGAAATCCAGAACCTGCCGGAGGAGCAGCGCACTGGCTACATGGGCCCGCAGGAATGCGCCTCGAAGTCTGCGCCGGTGCCGAACATCCTGTTCAAGTCGGATGCGATCCATTGATTGAAATTGGTCGCGGTGCAGTCAGCAAAATGTCGGCGCAACTCGGTGAGCCGACCGTTCAATACGCATTTCGTCTGGGCGATACCGAGGTGCCGGTCAACCCGTTGATCGGTACTCACGTGCGCCTGGAATACCTCGGTGCCATCCATTGCAGCCATTGCGGGCGCAAGACCAAAACCAGTTTCAGCCAGGGTTATTGCTACCCGTGCATGACCAAACTGGCCCAGTGCGACCTGTGCATCATGAGCCCCGAGCGTTGCCATTACGACGCCGGCACCTGCCGTGATCCGGGCTGGGGCGAAAAATTCTGCATGACCGACCACGTGGTGTACCTGGCCAATTCGTCGGGGATCAAGGTCGGTATTACCCGTGCCACCCAGTTGCCGACCCGTTGGCTCGACCAGGGCGCGAGCCAGGCGCTGCCGATCATGCGCGTGGCGACCCGCCAGCAATCCGGGTTCGTCGAAGACCTGTTCCGCAGCCAAGTGGCCGACAAGACCAACTGGCGCGCCTTGCTCAAGAGCGATGCGCAGTCGGTGGACCTTGCGCAGGTGCGCGATGAGCTGTTTGCGTCTTGCGCCGACGGCTTGCTGAGTTTGCAGGAACGCTTTGGCCTACAGGCTATCCAACCGGTGACCGACATCGAACCGATCGAAATCCGCTACCCGGTAGAGCAATATCCGACCAAGATCGTCAGCTTCAACCTGGACAAGAACCCGATTGCCGAAGGCACGCTGCTGGGGATCAAGGGCCAATACCTGATCTTCGACACCGGCGTTATCAATATTCGTAAGTACACGGCCTACCAGCTCGCCGTGCATCAGTAGAAGGATGCCACCCATGCGCACCGAACAACCGAAGATGATTTACCTGAAGGACTATCAGGCGCCGGACTACCTGATTGAAGAGACGCACCTGACCTTCGAGTTGTTCGAGGACCACAGCCTGGTCCACGCGCAGCTGGTGATGCGCCGCAACCCCGAGCGCGGCGCCGGCCTGCCGCCACTGGTGCTGGATGGCCAGCAACTGGAGTTGTTGAGCGTCAATCTGGGTGATCAGGAACTGACGGAGGCTGACTATCAGTTGACCGACAGCCACCTGACCCTGCACCCCACCCGCGAGACCTTCACGGTCGACACCAGCGTGCGCATCCACCCCGAAACCAACACCGCCCTGGAGGGCCTGTACAAATCCAGCGGGATGTTCTGCACCCAGTGCGAGGCCGAAGGTTTCCGCAAGATCACGTACTACCTCGACCGCCCGGATGTGATGAGCACCTTCACCACCACGGTGATCGCCGAGCAGCATAGCTACCCGGTGCTGCTGTCCAACGGCAATCCGATTGCCAGCGGCCCCGGTGAAGATGGCCGCCACTGGGCGACCTGGGAAGACCCGTTCAAGAAACCGGCGTACCTGTTTGCCTTGGTGGCCGGTGATTTGTGGTGTGTGGAAGACACGTTCACCACCATGACCGCACGCACCGTGGCGCTGCGCATTTATGTCGAGCCGGAAAACATCGACAAGTGCCAGCACGCGATGAACAGCCTGAAAAAATCCATGCGCTGGGATGAAGAGACTTACGGCCGCGAGTACGACCTCGACATCTTCATGATCGTTGCGGTCAACGACTTCAACATGGGCGCCATGGAGAACAAGGGCCTCAATATCTTCAACTCCAGCGCCGTGCTGGCCCGTGCCGAAACCGCCACCGACGCCGCGCACCAGCGGGTTGAGGCGATCGTGGCGCATGAGTATTTCCACAACTGGTCGGGCAACCGCGTGACTTGCCGCGACTGGTTCCAGTTGTCGCTGAAGGAAGGTTTCACCGTATTCCGCGACTCGGGCTTCTCTGCCGATATGAACTCGGCCACGGTCAAGCGCATCCAGGACGTGGCTTACCTGCGCACTCACCAGTTCGCTGAAGACGCAGGCCCGATGGCCCACGCCGTGCGCCCGGACAGCTTTATCGAGATTTCCAACTTCTACACCCTGACCGTGTACGAAAAGGGCTCGGAAGTGGTCGGCATGATCCACACCTTGCTCGGCGCCGAAGGTTTTCGCAAAGGCAGCGACCTGTACTTCGAGCGTCATGACGGCCAGGCCGTGACCTGTGATGATTTCATCAAGGCCATGGAAGACGCGAATGGCGCCGACCTGACCCAGTTCAAACGCTGGTACAGCCAGGCGGGTACGCCGCGTCTGGCAGTGAGCGAGTCCTACGACGCCGCCGCCAAAACCTACAGCCTGACCTTCCGCCAGAGCTGCCCGGAAACCCCGGACAAGGTAGAAAAACTGCCGTTTGTGATCCCGGTGGAAGTGGGCCTGCTGGACGCGAAGGGCGCGGGTATCGCTTTGCGTCTGGCCGGTGAAACGGTTGCGGGTGACACTTCCCGGGTGATTTCGGTGACTGAAGCCGAGCAGACCTTCACCTTCGTTGATATCGCTGAACAGCCTTTGCCCTCGTTGCTGCGCGGTTTCTCGGCACCGGTGAAACTGAGTTTCCCGTACAACCGCGACCAACTGATGTTCCTGATGCAGCACGACAGCGACGGCTTCAACCGCTGGGACGCCGGCCAGCAATTGTCGGTGCAGGTATTGCAGGAGTTGATCGGCCAGCATCAGGCGGGTCAGCCGCTCACGCTCGACCAGCGTCTGATCGACGCACTGCGTACGGTATTGAGCGATGAAAGCCTGGACCAGGCGATGGTCGCGGAGATGCTCTCGTTGCCAAGCGAAGCCTATCTGACCGAGATCAGCGACATGGCGGATGTGGATGCGATCCACGCTGCCCGTGAATTTGCCCGCAAGCAATTGGCCGACAACCTGTTTGAAGGGCTGTGGCTGCGTTACCAGGCCAATCGCGAGCTGTCCAAGCAGACGCCGTATGTGGCGGCAGCCGAGCACTTTGCGCGTCGCGCCTTGCAGAACATTGCGCTGTCGTACTTGATGCTCAGCGGCAAGCCAGAAGTACTGGCGGCGACCTTGGATCAGTTCGACACCAGCGACAACATGACCGAGCGCCTGACCGCGCTGGCGGTGCTGGTGAATTCGCCGTTCGAGGTAGAAAAAGCCCAGGCGTTGGCGGTGTTTGCCGAGAACTTCAAAGACAACCCACTGGTCATGGACCAATGGTTCAGCGTACAGGCCGGCAGCACCTTGCCGGGCGGCCTGGCGCGGGTCAGGGCGTTGATGGAGCACCCGGCGTTCAACATCAAGAACCCGAACAAGGTGCGTGCACTGATCGGGGCATTTGCCGGGCAGAACCTGATCAACTTCCACGCCGCAGACGGCTCGGGCTATCGCTTCCTGGCGGACCTGGTGATCCAGCTGAACGCCTTCAACCCGCAAATCGCTTCGCGGCAGTTGGCGCCACTGACCCGCTGGCGCAAATACGACACTGCGCGCCAGGCACTGATGAAAGCGGAGCTGGAGCGCATCCGAGCGTCCGGCGAGCTGTCGAGTGATGTGTTTGAGGTGGTCAGCAAGAGCCTTGCATGACTTGAGCAGCTAAAAAAACGGCCTTTCAAGGCCGTTTTTTTTCGCCTCAGATGACGGGCGGGCGAGGGGTGTCCAAGCCGATATCGAGGGCGAAGCGCTCTGCGATGATGCCGTGAGGCACACCTAGCGGTATGGCGCTTGCGCTGTCGAGGCGGGTGACCTGTTCGGCCGACAGTTGCACGTTCAGCGCGCCCAAGGTGGCATCGAGCTGGGCGCGGGTGCGTGAGCCCAGAATGGGGATAAGTGCGGTGGTCGAGCATCGGGCTTTTTCCCTGAGCCAGGCGATGGCGATGTGGGTTGGGGAAGCCTCCAGCTCGGCAGCGACCGCCAGCAAGGTGTCGAGTATCGCGGTTTCACGTGCGCTTTTTTCCGAGTGGATCAGCATGCCCAGTTTGTTGGCGCGATTGTCATCCAGGCTTTCGCGGTATTTGCCGGTCAGGAAGCCGCCGCCCAAGGGCGACCAGAGTGTGGCGGCCAGGCCCAGCGCTTCGGCCATCGGCAGCAGCTCACGGTCGGCGGTGCGCTCGGCCAGGCTGTATTCCACCTGCACGCCGATGATCGGCGCAAAGTTGCGCACTTCAGCCAACAGGTCGGCGCGGGCAATACGCCAGGCGGGGAAGTTGGAGAGGCCGGCGTAGTGGATCTTGCCAGCGCGGACCAAGTCGTCGAAGCCGCGCAGGATCTCTTCCATGGGCGTGACGTTGTCGCTCATATGCGCCCAGAGCAGGTCGATATGGTCGGTGTTCAGGCGCTTGAGGCTTTCCTCGACCGCACGCACCAGGTTCTTGCGATTGTTGCCGAGCCGGAGAGTGCCTTCATCGGACGGTTGCGTGCGCAGGGTGTACTTGGTGGCCACGACCAGGTTGTCGCGCTCGGCGGCGATAAATTCCCCCAGCAGTTTTTCGGCCTGGCCGAACTGGTAGCCGTTGGCGGTATCGAGGAAGTTGCCGCCGGCTTCAAGGTAACCATCGAAGATCGTCTTGGCTTCATCGCGCTCAGCGCCATGGCCCCAACCCGTACCGAAATTGCCGGTGCCCAGGGCCAGTTCAGATACCTGAAGACCGCTGCGACGGCCGAAGACTTTATTGCGCATACAAGGACTCCCTAAGCAGTGGTTTTAATACATGTTTGGCGGCATGTATTTAATATGATCATGATAATTTATTAGGTCAAGCGGCTTTTTGCTGCTGACGTTTTCTGGCAGGGGGCTCTGCTAAGCTTCGGCACTTTTTCTTTTTCGGCGGGATTGATGTGTCGCGTGCCACTCGTCTACTGACTTTGCTCCAGGCCCTGCGGGGCAAGAAACGTCCGGTGACCGCTGCTGTGCTGGCGGCGCAACTGGAAGTGTCCGAGCGCACGCTGTACCGCGATATCGCGGAGTTGACGGCGTTGGGCGCGCCGATTTTCGGCGAGGCCGGGGTAGGGTATGTGTTGCGCAGCGGGCTGTTTTTGCCGCCATTGATGCTCAATGCCGAGGAAACCGAAGCGATTGTGCTGGGTTTGCGCTATGTGGACCAACGCGGCGACGATGTGCTGAGCCGTGCCGCAGCCAACGCCCTGGCGAAAATCGCCGATGTGCTCGACCCGGCGGCCCAGGAGGCCCTGCGCAACCCTACGTTGTTGCCCGGCCCGCCTGGCTTCGGCTACCCGGAAAACCGCGTACCGCTGGATGTGTTTCGCGAGGCTATTCGTACCCAGGCCAAGTTGCACATCGACTATGCAGACGCCAGGCAGACCCAGAGCCAACGGCTGATCTGGCCACTGGCGCTGGGGTTTCTCAATGAGGTGCGAGTGATCGTGGCCTGGTGCGAGTTACGGGGTGCGTATCGCACCTTCCGTACCGACCGCGTGGCGAGCGCCCAACCCCTCGGCGGGCGCTATCCGGGGCGGCGCAGTGACTGGTTGAGGGCCTGGCGCAAGCTGATGGAGCAGAATCAATCCGCACCGTTTACTCCTGACAAAAACTGACACAACCCTGGCTTAGCATGGCCCCACAACCACCCGAAAAAGGAGCTTTGCATGCCTGTTCCAGAATTGGCCCCGGCCATCGTGGCCTATCTCGCGGCGACCAATGCCCGCGATACGTCGGCCATCGCCGACTGTTTTGCCGATGACGCCAACGTCTTCGATGAAGGCCAGCACCAGGTGGGTACTGCCGCCATAACGCGCTGGATGGAAGACACCGGGCGCCGTTATCAACCTCGTGTCGACGTGCTCAAGGTGCAACATCGCACCGGCAAAGTGTTGGTCAGCAATGTGGTCTCCGGCAATTTCCCCGGCAGCCCGCTGGAGTTGCGCTACACCTTTCGCTTGAACGAGCAGGGCAAGATTTCGCGGCTGGATATTTCCCTGTAGGTCATACTGGCGGGCATGACTTTCGACTCGCCCCTCAGCGCCTATCAACACGCCATCGCCCAGCAGGGTTTTGTTGCCGACGACGCCCAGCGTCGTGCGGTGGCCGCCTTGCACGCCTGTCACGAGGCCCTGCATCAGGGCTGCACGGAGGTCCGCGGCGTCTACCTCTGGGGGCCGGTGGGCCGTGGCAAGACCTGGCTGATGGACCAGTTTTACCAGAGCCTGCGCGTGCCTGCGCGGCGTCAGCATTTTCACCATTTCATGGGCTGGGTGCATCAGCGGCTGTTCCAGCTCACCGGCACCCATGACCCGTTGCAGGCCCTGGCGCGGGAGCTGAGCCGGGAGGTGCGGGTGCTGTGTTTCGACGAGCTGTATGTCAATGACATCGGTGATGCCATCATTCTCGGCCGGCTGTTCCAGGTGATGTTCGAGGAGGGCGTGGTGATGGTCTGCACCTCCAATCAGCCCCCTGACCAGTTGTACGCCGAGGGTTTCAACCGTGACCGTTTCCTGCCGGGCATCGCGGCGATCAAGCAGCATCTGCAAGTAGTGGCGGTGGACGGCGCCGAGGACCATCGCTTGCATCCAGGCGTTGGGCTGCAGCGCTACTGGGTCAACCAGCCCGAAGCGCTGGCGAGCGTGTTCGAGCACTTGGCCGAAGGGCAGGCGGTGAGCAGCGGGACGATCACGGTCGGCCATCGTTGCATTATGGCGGTGCGCGCCAGTCACACAGTGCTGTGGTGCACCTATGCCGAGCTGTGCGAGCAACCCCTGGCGGCGATGGATTTCATGCTGCTGTGTGATCGCTTCAAGGTGATCCTGTTGGGCGAGGTGCCGAACCTGAGTGCGCAAACACGCCCTGGCCGGATTGCCCGCGGCACCGAAGACGGCGCCGAGCGCGTGGTGGCCGGTGATCGCGAATTGCCGCAGCTGTCGGTGCACGATGACAGCGTGCGTCGGTTTATCGCATTGGTGGATGAGTGCTACGACCGCAGGGTGCCGCTCTACATCGAAGCTTGCGTGCCGCTCGAACGCCTGTATACCGAGGGTTACCTGGGGTTTGCGTTCCGCCGCACCCTGAGCCGGCTGCAAGAAATGCAACTGCAGCGCTTTGGTCACGTGGTGTAAGAACAAAGCACGCAATTGATCTTTCACGGTTTTTTGGCGGTATAGCCTTCGCGATTTCAGACAGATATTTGTGGTTAATCTCCTTCATCCCGCACTGACTCCACGCTTACAATCGTGCACCGCTAAGGGAGCTGATTCCCTTGTTGTCGTGATCGAGGAAGGACATGGACACCCCGGATATCCTGGTGCTGCAAGCCAGCTACACCAACCCTGTGCACGCCGAAGCCATTGGCCGGGTGCTCAATCATTACGCCGAAGACCCGATGGGCGGCGGCCACAGCCTGCCTGCCGACCTTCTGGAACAATTGCCGGCCGAACTGGCCAAGCGTCCGCATGCCTTCAGCGTGCTGGCTTTTGTCGGCGGTGAGCCGGCAGGGCTGGTGAATTGCTTTGAAGGGTTTTCCACCTTTGCCTGCCGCCCTCTGGTTAACGTCCACGACGTGGCGGTGATGAGTGCGTTTCGTGGGTTGGGGCTGAGTCAGAAAATGCTGCAGAAGGTCGAGGAAATTGCCCGGCAACGTGGCTGCTGTAAAATCACCCTCGAGGTGCTTGAAGGCAATGACGTGGCGCAGTCGGCCTATCGGAAGTTTGGCTTTGATGATTCCAAGTTTGACCCTGAGTTCGGGCGCATGTTGTTTTGGAATAAGCCTCTTTAATAAATTAAAGGCAAAAAAAAGGCGCCATTAAATGGCGCCAAGTTAACCTTAGCCATCGGAGCGGTATGGCAGGGGGTAGTACGGTTGAATCAGATTTTCGGTTGGTTTTCGTCTGCCGATTGTTTAATCGAATCTTTTTTGATGTCGTTGCCATCGGCGGCGGCAATACGGTCCTGAGTGCCGTGTATCTGAGTCTGGGTGAGGTTGAAGTTCTTATAGAACGCCTTCGAACGCTCCGCGCCACCCTCTGCGAAAGCGGCGGCGGAGGTCAGGGTTATCAGGCTGGCGAGCATTACGGTAGTAAGTTTCATGGCAGTATTCCCATTAAGAGTGATCGGTATCCAGTCGCTCCCTGATCGGATTCATGGAGCGACTATGAGGGGATCTTATTAAGTGGGAATTAACGCGATTCTGATGAAAAGTTAACGGTTTTGTTAACTTCCGGTTCGGTGTTTAAAGCCTCCAGTCCAGCGCAAGCGTGACGGCGCGTGGGTCTCCCCAGTAAACGCCATTATAAAAGCCGACGCGTTCGTAATATTTTTTATCAAATAAGTTATTGATGTTGAGCGAGGCCGAAAGATGCTCGTCGAATTGGTAGCGGGACATCAGGTTGACCACGGTGTAAGCCTGCTGGGCGATCTTCGTCCGCGTGGTGAGCAAATTGCCATCGGCATCCCGCGCCCCGGTCGGCCGATTACTGAAATCATAGATATCACTCTGCCAATTTACCGCGCCGCCGACCGTCAGGTTGCGCCATGCACCGGGTAAGCGGTAGGCGCTGGACAGCTTCAGCAGGTTCAACGGCTGCTGGCTGTTGGTGCGTTTGCTTGAACCGTTCAACGAGTGGGTATAGGTGTAGCCTGCCGTCAGGTTCCAGTCGGGCATGACTTCACCCGCGACCTCCAGTTCGAAGCCGTTGACCTTGTTACCTTTGCCGCCGGACGTGTAGTACTCCTCGCCGGTGGTTGGGTTTGGGGCTACCGAATCATCCAGCTCGGCGACGTTGTCCTGGGTACTCCAGAAATACGCGGCCGCCACGTTCACGCGCTCGTTCAGCAAGCTGCCCTTGAGGCCGACCTCATAGTTGCTGCCCACCACCGGCTCCAGGTACTTCTTGCTGGCATCGCGCTCGCTCTGGGGCTTGAAGATGTCGGTGTAGCTTGCGTAGACCGTGTACTGCGGCGTTACGTCGTACAGCAGCCCGGCGTAGGGCGTCCACATATCGTTGTGGGTCTGGGAGGTCTTGCCGGCGCTGGTGAGTTGGTCGTTGTCATCGTATTCGGGGTTTGCGCTGCTCAATGACCAACTGCCATAGCGGCTGCCCAGCACGGCGTGCAAGCGGTCGGTGAGGCTCAGCCGCGTGGCCAGGTAGCCGGCCTTCTGTTGCTTGTTGCTGTGTTCACCTTTGAGGTTCGTGACCGTGTCGGGGAACTTGCCGATGCCACCCATGTATTTCCAGTCATCAATGATGTTGTAGCCGGGAGGCGTGGCGCCCCTGCGCATAAAGGGCGAGGCGTCGCGCTGCGCGGCCTCGCCATAGCCCATCATCAGTGCGTGTTCGCGGCCCAGCAGGGCATAGCTGCCCGCGAGGTTGAAGTCGATCGCCTCCATTTTCGAGCGGCCGAGCATATGGCTGGACCACGCATACATGCCGCTGCGGTCTTCATTGGGGAAGCCTGCGCCGCCGTAGTACACCTTGCCATCCGTGTCGCTTTGCCGATGGGTGTAGGCCGCCTTCAAGTGCCAGTCGCCCGCCAGCCGATGATCGAGCGTCGCGAAGGCAGTCTTGTCCGTCAGGGGCCAGGAGCTCCAGTGCGCCGCCATATTGGTGGACCGTGACAGCCCGGCCTTGCCGCCCTGGCTGTTCCAATACGGCACGGTGCCCCACGAGGTGCCCTGTACTTGCTTGTTCTGGTAATCAAAGCCTACGGCAAGCACGGTATCGTCTGACAGGTCACCTTCGAGAATGCCGTAGCCCACCGCCCGCTGCAGGCCGTAGTTATCTCGGTAGGACCGGCTGTCGCGATAGGCCAGCACGGTGCGTCCGCGCAGCTTGCCATCGAACGCCAGCGGGCCGCCCACATCGACGTAGCTGTAGTAGTTGTCATGGCTGCCACCGCTGACGCCGATTTGTGTCTGCCATTGGGCGGTGGGCCGTTTGCGTACCATGTTGACGGTGGCGGAGGGGTCGCCGGCGCCGGTGGTAAGGCCGGTGGCGCCGCGCACCACTTCGATATGGTCGTAGATGATGGTGTCGGCATCGGACTTCATGTAGCCGAAGGTGTTGAGCATCCCGTCAACCTGGTAATTGGAGATGCCATAGCCACGGGAGGAGTAGTACACACGGTCGGAGTCATAGTGCTGAACGTTGACCCCGGTGGTCTGGCGCAGTACGTCGGTCAAGGTGTTGAGGTTGAAGTCATCCATCTGCTGGCGAGTGGTCACCGAGATTGATTGCGGGGTTTCCTTGATGGACAGGTTCAGGCGGGTGGCGGTGCTCATCGAGCCGGTGGTGTAGGCCCCGGTGTGCTCGGTGGTGGCCCCGAGGTCGTCGGCGGTGATGCTGGTGGCGCCCAGTTCAAGGGCCTTGGCAGGTGGCTGCTCGGGGTCGGTTTCAGCCAGTAGATCCGGGCTCAATATCACGCTCAGCAGGCCGAGCGTGAAGGTCATGGAGCGGGTAAGCGGTGCACGCATTGCGAGGACTCCTTGTCGTCTTCGAGGCCACCCCGGAAAGGGAAGGTCTTGGCTCAAAGACGAAAGGAGGAGGTCAACTTTAGGCTTAAACGAGAATGATTGTTATCTTTCTGTTACAAGCCTGGCGCTTCCTGCAGCACGACATCCGTTGGGTTGGGCTTTTTCGGCTTGATCATGCTGAAGTCAATCAACGCCTTCTGCTCGCGTGCATAGGGGTTGCCGATCAGCAGCGGGCGTGGCTTGAAGCTGTCGCTCACCAGGCTTTTGCTGCGGTCCAGTTCGTTGAAGCTCAGCCCGGCCAGGTCGGCCCAGGTGTGAATCAACTGCGAGCTGCTGTAAGGGCGTTGCAGGTCGGCGGCAAAACTCCAGTCGTGGCTTTCACGCCATTTCGGTGAGGCGTACGCCATGAAGGGGATGGTGTACATCGGCGCGGTCGGCTTGCCTTCGTTGCGCCCCAGGGTAGCGTGGCCGGCCGAATCAAAGACATCTTCGCCGTGGTCCGACAGGTACAGCAGAAAACCATTTGGATCGGTCTTCGCGTAGTCCTTGATCAGGCTCGACACTACGAAATCGTTGTACAGCACCGCATTGTCATAGCTGTTGTAGACCGGCAGTTGATCGTCGCTGATCCCGTCGGGCACGCCTTGGCGATCGGTGAATTTGTCGAATGTTTCGGGGTAGCGGTACTGGTAGCTCATGTGGGTGCCGAGCAGGTGCACCACGATGAACTTGCGCTCGGCCGGGTCCGCCAGGGCCTTGGCGAACGGTTCCAGCACGTCGCCGTCGTACTGGCGGGCGTTCTGGTTGCGGTTGTTGTTCAGGTACACCTGCTCGTCAGCCTGTTCGGAAAAGGTCGTGAGCATGGTGTTGCGTTTGGTCATGGTTTGCTGGTTGGTGATCCAGTAGGTCTTGTAGCCGGCCTGTTTCATCACGCTGACGATGGAGGGGGTTTTCAGGTACAGGTCCGGGTTTTCCTCATCGGCGAACGTCAGTACCTGTTGCAGCGCCTCGATGGTGTAGGGGCGCGGGGTGATGACGTTGTCGAACACCGCCAGTTGGTCGCGTAGCTTGTCCAGCTCCGGCGTGGTTTTGCGCGGGTAGCCATAAAGGCTCATGCGCTGGCGGTTGGTGGATTCGCCGATGACCAGCACCAGGGTTGAGGGCTGGCCGGCCATGCTGTCCTTGAGGTTGGTCAACGGCGGGATCTGGCTGGCGCTGTCGAGCATGCCCTGCATGTTGTCCAACTGTTCGGTGTAGCGGCGGTAGGCAACGATCATCTGCCATGGCACGGCGGGCTCGATGCGTGTTTCAAAACGGTCGATGGCATCGTCCAGGGTGTCGCTGCGGGCGATCTGCTTGACCAACGGGTAACCGACAACGGCCACCAGAATCGCGGTGGCCGCCACCAGGGCCTGGGCACGCGGCAGGTACACCGGGCGAACCCGGGTCCACAGGAAAATTGCGACGGCGGTGTGGGCAATAAACGCCAGCACGATCCACCAGGCAAAATACTGGGTGGCGTACTCGCCGGCTTCAGAGATGTTCGACTCGAACATGATGAAGATGACGCTTTGGGAAAATTCCTGCTGGTAGATGAAGAAATAACCCAGGCTGGCCATGGAGCAGGCCCACAGCACCACGCCGATCAGGGCGGCGAGCAAGCGCGTACGGCGCGGGAAGAGCAGCAGGGGAGCGAGCCATATCGCGCTCATGAAGAAGGCTTGACGAAAGCCGCTGAAACCGGAGGTGCCGCTGAGTTGGATCAGCAGTTGGGTAATACCCGAGAAATACCAGAAAAACACGAATAGCCAGCCAAGACCGGCCCAATCAAAGCCTTTCGCAGACTTAGTGCTGCGTTTGAACATTGCCATCCAGCGCTCCAACCCAATCATTCTTCAGTCGACGCGCAGGGCTGCACGCAACAGAGGCCACCCTTGCATGAGGTGGCCCTTCGGGCGGGAGTATCGGGAGGGGCATGTGAAAACTTTGTGAGATTTATGTAGCTGTTATCTTACAAAGCGATGACCGGGCTCAGCAGAGCGCTGGTTGCGCGCCGGCAGGCTGATCCAGCTGGGCTTGAATGATGTGGGCGCGCAGGCGCATGACTTCCTGCTGCAGTTGATCGCGTTCGTCTTTCAACTGGCGCAACTCATCGCGTCGCAGGGTGACGTAGAGGGTCTGTGGCGGACGGGACATTGACATTTGTGCAGTGCTCATTGCTTACCTCGCAAATAGCCGGTGTGTCGCGGTGTGCCAGAACGCTTGATTCGAGGTTCTCGGCAGCAGTCGGAGACAATTCTGAATTCTTTTTGCGAGCAATGGAACTTTTTTATTTTTGGTGGTCGTGTGACTTTTTGTGCCGTGATGCTGAAATGATGGCGAATTTTTGTCATGAAACTACACGGATCCGCTCTGGACTAACCCTCATTAGCCTCATTGCGCTATAAACTATGTCACACATTTATTTAGTAGTTGGGAGCATCAGCACATGCAACTGGGGATTATCGGACTAGGCCGCATGGGCGGGAATATTGCACGGCGCCTGATGCTCAATGGGCATACCACCGTTGTTTACGACCGTAACGAAGCATTTGTCAAAGGCTTGAGCGAGGAGGGCGCTACCGGCGTCGCCGACTTGAAAGCCTTGGTCGCCGGGCTGCAGAAGCCTCGCGCCGTCTGGGTGATGCTGCCGGCAGGCGACCCCACGGAAAACACCATCAATGAATTGAGCGAGCTGCTGGAAGACGGTGATGTGATCATCGACGGCGGCAACACCAACTATAAGGACGATGTGCGTCGTGGCAAGGCATTGGCTCTCAAGGGCCTACACTATGTCGACGTCGGCACCTCCGGCGGCGTCTGGGGCCTGGAGCGTGGCTATTGCATGATGATCGGTGGCGACGCCGAGACCGTGCAGCGCCTCGATCCGATCTTCGCCAGCCTGGCACCGGGCCTGGGCAACATCCCGCGTACCAAGGACCGCTCCGCCAGCGCCGATACTCGCGCCGAGCACGGCTATATCCACGCCGGCCCTGCGGGCTCCGGGCACTTCGTCAAGATGATCCACAACGGCATTGAATACGGGATGATGCAGGCGTTTGCCGAAGGTTTTGACATCCTCAAAACCAAGAACTCGGAAAACCTGCCCGAAGACCAGCGTTTCGACCTGAACGTGGCCGATATTGCTGAAGTCTGGCGCCGTGGCAGCGTGGTGTCGTCCTGGTTGCTGGACCTGACCGCCGACGCCTTGGCCACCGACCCGAAACTCGACGGTTACTCCGGGTCCGTGGCCGACAGTGGCGAAGGCCGCTGGACCATCGAAGCCGCCATGGAACAAGCCGTGCCGGTTCCGGTACTGTCCACCTCGCTGTTCGCACGCTTCCGCTCGCGCCAGCAGAGTACTTACGGTGACAAGATGTTGTCCGCCATGCGCTTCGGCTTTGGTGGCCACGTGGAGACTTCCAAAAAATGACCGCCAACGGCAAAAAATCCAAGGCCGAACCCGCACCCCCTACCACCTTGTTTCTGTTTGGCGCCCATGGCGACCTGGTCAAGCGCCTGCTGATGCCGGCGCTTTACAACCTCAGTCGTGATGGGTTGCTGGGCGACGGCTTGCGCATTGTCGGGGTTGATCACAACGCCATCAGCGATGCCGACTTCGCCAAGAAGCTCGAAGATTTCATTCGCACCGAAGCGGCGAGCAAGGTCAAGGGCAGTGGGGATAACGCCCTGGACCCGGCCTTGTGGGCGCAATTGGCCAAGGGTATCAGCTACGTCGAGGGTGATTTCCTCGACGACGGCACCTACGCCGACATCGGCCAGAAGATCGCTGACAGCGGCACTGGCAACGCGGTGTTCTACCTCGCTACCGCGCCGCGTTTCTTCAGTGACGTGGTGCAGCGCCTGGGCAGTGCCGGCTTGCTGACGGAAACCGACGACAGCTTCCGTCGCGTGGTGATCGAAAAGCCTTTCGGTTCCGACCTGGCGACCGCCGAAGCGCTGAACGCCAGTTTGCTCAAGGTGATGAGCGAGAAGCAGATCTATCGCATCGACCATTACCTGGGCAAGGAAACGGTGCAGAACATTCTGATCAGCCGTTTCTCCAACGTGCTGTTCGAAGCGTTCTGGAACAACCATTACATTGATCACGTGCAAATCACCGCCGCCGAAACCGTCGGTGTGGAAACCCGGGGCAATTTCTTCGAAAAAACCGGCACCCTGCGCGACATGGTGCCTAATCACCTGTTCCAGTTGCTGGCGATGGTCGCCATGGAACCGCCGGCGGCGTTCGGCGCCGATGCCGTGCGCGGTGAAAAGGCCAAGGTGATCGGCGCGGTCCGTCCCTGGTCCCAGGAAGAAGCGCGGGCCAATTCGGTACGTGGCCAGTACACCGCCGGCGAAATCGGCGGCAAGTCACTGCCCGGTTACCGCGAAGAGCCCAACGTGGCCCCAGGCAGCAGCACCGAGACCTTCGTGGCCCTCAAGGTGATGATCGACAACTGGCGTTGGGTGGGCGTGCCTTTCTACTTGCGTACCGGCAAGCGCATGAGCGTTCGTGACACCGAAATCGTGATCTGCTTCAAACCGGCGCCGTATGCGCAGTTCCGCGACACCGAAGTCGATGAACTCAAGCCTACCTACCTGAAGATCCAGATCCAGCCGAATGAAGGCATGTGGTTCGACCTGCTGGCGAAAAAGCCTGGGCCGACCCTGGACATGGCCAACATCCAGTTGGGGTTCGCCTATAAGGACTTCTTCGAAATGCAGCCGTCGACAGGCTACGAAACCCTGATCTACGACTGCATGACCGGTGACCAGACCCTGTTTCAGCGTGCCGACAACATCGAGAACGGCTGGCGTGCGGTGCAGCCTTTCCTGGATGCGTGGAAGGAAGACGACGGCATTCAGACCTACAAGGCCGGTGAGGACGGCCCGGCAGCGGCCGATGCATTGCTGGCCCGCGATGGCCGTACCTGGCATAGCCTCGGATGAGTGACGCAGCGATTCATCCCATCCGTTTTATCCTCAGTGACGTGGACGGCACGCTGCTGCATCCGGATCATCGCCTTAGCCAGCGCACAGCCGATGCGATCCACGCTTTGCGCGACGCCGGGGTATTTTTCAGCCTGGCCAGCGGGCGCCCGCCCAAGGCCATGCTGCACCTGATCGAGACCTTCGGGATTGATGTGCCGGTGGCCGGCTTCAATGGCGGCACGCTGATCAACCCGGATGGCAGCATCCTGGTTGCCCATCATTTGCCGGCCGAAGCGGCGCTGGTGACCCTGGCGCTGTTCTCGGCCGAGCCGGATGTGGAGGTGTGGGTGTTTGCCGACGGCGACTGGCTGCGCCGTGACCCGCCAGGGCCGATGCAACAGCGTGAAGCTGATGGCCTGGGCTATGGGCCGGTAGTGGTGGAGAGCTTTGAGCCGTACCTGGACCGGGTCGACAAGATCGTCGCCGCCAGCCACAACACGCAGTTGCTGGTGGAGCTGGAAGCGCAATTGCAGCCCAGGGTGCAGGGGCTGGCTCAGGTATCACGCTCGCAGCCGGTGTACCTGGACGTAACGGCGATGCTCGCCAACAAAGGCGAAGCCCTGAAGACCTTGGCCGCGCACCTTGGCGTGCCCATGGAGCAGACGGCGGCCATCGGCGATGGCGGCAATGACCCGGCGATGTTTCAGGTGGCCGGGTTGTCGATCGCCATGGGGCAGGCGGAAGAAACCGTCAAGCGCCAGGCGAGTGTGGTCACCGGCAGCAATCTGGAGGACGGCGCTGCAGAAGCAATCGAACGGTTTATTCTTGCCGCGCAATAAGCGACTTTAGTGCTGGTGTGCAACTTCCGATGACTGTTTTGCAGTGATCGGAAGTTATCACGCGGGCTTACTTCGGCATTGCCCAGGACAGCAACTGGTGGCCATCTTTATCGAGTTCGGCGCGGGCCTGCAACAGCAAGTCTTCCAACTGAGCCGGGTCGGTATAGGCACTCGACGACAGCTGTTTACTGCCGATGCGGTTATTGGTGCGGTCGATGACGCTCAGGCTCAGGGCGCCATTGCCGTCGTGCCAGGCCACGCACTGAAAGGGCTGGAAAGCACGGTCTGCGATCAAAAGAGCTTCGTTGATGCGGAGCGGGGCGTTCATGTGGTGTTCTCTCTCATTGCCCATTCAAGTGAGTGCCGTCGGTTGGGCGAGCCAGACGGCGAGTTACTTGTACTGATGCACGATGACTGGGTACGGGTCACATCTTAGCCCCAGAAATTTTAACGTTTGCTGATTAACGTCATGTAAGCGGCTGTTTTGAAAGCTGAATGAACGTCTCGATGGCGCGCAACTTTTTTGCCGAAAATACTGCCAAGTGGTTTTTTGCCCGCAGTTATAGCGAAACGATACAAGCGCGGCGTCAAGACCTTGCTAGTGTTAGCGCCAGGCGTCACAAACCATTGTTTTAAAATAACTTTAACAATTTTGACGCCAAGGAATAGTCATGATTGTTACACCCGTGCAGCGCCGCTTGCTTGTGGTCGATCCCTGTGACGACTGCCACGGGCTATTGCCCGGCTTGCGCGCCGCTGGGTGGGAAGTGGACAGCTGCGCTCTGGAGGCCGTCGGTGAACGGACCTGCGATGTTGGCCTGCTGCGTTTGCAGCCTTACCACCTGGAACGCCCCGAAGCGGTCAAGGAACTGATCGGCCGCAGCGGCACCGAGTGGATCGCGGTGCTCAGCCAGGACGTGCTGCGCTTGCAGAATGTCGGTGATTTCGTCTGTGAGTGGTTCTTTGACTTCCACACCTTGCCCTTCGATGTCTCCCGTGTGCAGGTTACCCTGGGCCGCGCTTTCGGTATGGCACGCCTGCGCGGCAAGGGCCACATGCTGGTGGATGAGCCCGAGCATGAATTGCTCGGAGACAGCCGACCGATTCGTGAGCTGCGTAAATTGCTTTCCAAGCTGGCGCCCACCGAATCCCCGGTGTTGATCCGCGGGGACAGCGGCACCGGTAAAGAGCTGGTGGCCAAGACCCTGCATCGCCAATCCCAGCGGCACGCCAAGCCGTTTGTCGCGATCAATTGCGGGGCCATTCCCGAACACCTGATCCAATCCGAATTATTCGGCCATGAGAAGGGCGCGTTCACCGGCGCCCATCAGCGCAAGGTCGGGCGTATCGAGGCGGCTAACGGCGGCACGCTGTTCCTCGATGAAATCGGCGATTTGCCGATGGAACTGCAGGCCAACCTGCTGCGTTTTCTGCAAGAAAAACAGATTGAGCGCGTCGGTGGCAGTCAGCCAATTCCGGTGGACGTGCGGGTTCTGGCCGCGACCCACGTGGACCTTGAAGCGGCGGTTGAGAAGGGCACATTCCGCGAAGACCTGTATTACCGGCTCAATGTTCTGCAAGTGGTGACGGCGCCGTTGCGCGAGCGGCATGGCGATGTGGCGATGCTGGCTAACCACTTTTCACGGTTTTACAGCCAGGAAACCGGTCGCCGCCCGCGCACTTTCAGCGACGATGCGTTGGTCGCCATGGGCGAGCACTCCTGGCCGGGTAATGTGCGCGAGCTGGCCAACCGCGTGCGCCGTGGGCTGGTGCTTGCGGAAGGGCGCCAGATCGAGGCCGTTGATCTGGGATTGAAAAGCCAACAGGCAATCTCGCTGCCGATGGCTACACTGGAAGACTATAAGCACCGTGCCGAGCGTCAGGCGCTGTGCGATGTGCTCAACCGGCACAGCGACAACCTGAGTGTCGCCGCCCGCGTGCTCGGCGTTTCGCGGCCCACGTTCTACCGGTTGCTGCACAAACACCAGATCCGCTAGGGCGGGTAAACCGAAAAGCCCCGCAACGACCCTTATCGTTGCGGGGCTTTTCCTGGGTGGTGAACGGGCTGCGAAGCAGCCTTTCAATCAAAAGTAATACGGGAATTTCAAGCTGAACGTAAAGTCCGGCGCATCATCCGTCATGCCAATCGCCAGGTTCGGTACGATCGTCAGGTTTTCCGATGCTGCAATGGTCATCCCCACGTTGAAGTACCCGGCGTTGGCATCGCTGGAGACCACCGACTGCCAGTCCCCGCCGTTCGGCTTGAGCTTGCTCTTGCGTTGTATCAGGTCGGAAACCGAGAACGACATACTCATTTTTTCGTTCAGCGCGAAGGCTACGCCGACACCCAACTGGAAGCTGTCGCCGAGGCTGACCTTGCCGCCGACTTTCTGGTTGACGTCACTGCTGATGTCGTCAAATGATTCTTCGAAGTTATGCGTGTACGAGAGCGAGCCAAACAGCACTGCCGGGTCGAAGGTCTTGACCAGCGAGATGCCGGGTGTGATCGACCAGACGCCGTTACCGGTAGGCAGGCTTTCCGGCACATAGAGGTTGTCGTTGGTGGTTTGCCTGACCAGCTTGATACCAAACGGTTCTTTACCGGTGGGCGCCTTGACGCGTACGGACACCACGGCGTCCGGCAAGGTTGGGGTTTCGTCGAGGAATTTGTACGCCACGCCGAAGTTCACGTCGCCGATTGTCGGGTCGCGGCTTACGTCTGCTTCGGAGGTGGCAGTGGCATCGTTGCCGGCGCCGCTCGACTGGTAGGTCGATTCTCGGTACACCACCGGTACGTTGACGTCGAACTGCCAGCGGTTGTCGAAGTTGTAGCGCCCGGTCAGGTCCAGGGTCCAGTTGTCCGCCTTGATACGGTCCAGGTTGATATTGCCCAGAAAGATCGAGTCCAGCGCCAGGAAACCATTGAGGGTCAACTGCCGAGCATCGTAACGCGCGTAAGTGATGCCGGTTTCAAAGCTGAACTTGCCATTCCCAAAAAAACCGCTGGCTTCGTTGTACAGGTTGCTCACGCTTTGCGCAGGCGCCGAATCGTCCTTGAGGGACTGACCATAGGAACTGCCGCCGCCGCCCGCTCCACCGGACGCCGCTGCAGCGCCAGTGCCTGCCACGGTGGCACCGCTGGCCTTCTGGAAATCTGCCGGAGATTTGGCCAGCCGCTTGGGGGCTGGCGTTGCCGGTTGATCCTCTACCTGGCGCACCCGCTGCTCCAACACCGCCAGGGCTTTTTGCTGCACTTCGTAGCGTTGCTTGAGTTCCAGGAGTTCCTGTTTGAGGGTCTCTATATCTGCATCTGGCGCGGCATACAACATGGATGCGGGCAAGAGCGTACTTAAACAAACCACCGCACGTAGCGATAACGATCGATGCATGAAATAAGCCGTCCTTTTCTAATGCGAAAGTGTCGAGGGTCAGCGTAGTTCAATAACCGAGGGTGCGTAGACCTTTGAGTTGATCCAGATTGCAGTTTATTGCCGGGTTGTTCAGCCCGTTATTGCCCATCACCACGTTGAGTTGGGTCATGTTGTTGACGAGGTTGGTATTGCCGGTCAACACCGTGCCTTGCAACACCTGGCCGCCGCCGATCTGCTGGAGGCTGTTGCCTTGGTTATGGTTGGCCTGGATCGCCATCTGCAAACCGCCGTTGTTGGCCGAGACGCTTACACGGCCCGCTGCGCTGTCGCCGGTGACGGTGCCGCCGGCCACCAGCACCTGCCCGGATTGCACGATGTTGGAGGGCGCAAGGCCGTTTTCAGTGACGTTGATCCCGACATTGTTGTAGGCGGCGTTGCCGTCGCCTGCGGCGCGCACGCTTTGGGTCACGCCCGTGCCGGTGCCCAGGCCCGCACCGCCGATGACATTGCCGGTGCCGGTGTTCTGATTGCTGCCAGTACCTTTTGAGCCGGTGGTCTGCACGTAGAATTGCGGGGTTATGGTCGACGAGTCGATTTGCATGTTGGCCTTGCCGGTGATGCTGTCGCCCACGGCATTGGTCCAGGTGCTGCTCATGACAATTCCGAAGCTGATGATTCGCCCCGGCATCACATAACGGCCGCGCAGTTCGGCCATCTCCGAGTCCTTCAGCTCGATCGGTTTAAACCCCGATGAAGCATAAGCGGGCATTGAGGCTGCCAGACACAAGACCGTCAGCCAACGGGAAGTGTTCATCTTCGCTCCTGGAGCGTCCTGCCCCTTATTGCGCTTCTTTTAGAAGAAGTCGCTCTGGATAAAACCGAAATCCATCAGCTCGGCATCGCCTACGGGCCTGAACTCATTCATCTGGTTCTTGGCGGTCAGCGGCAGGGGCGGGTCGAGCAAGGCATTGGCCTTGTCGTAACCTTCACCCAGCACGGCGAAGACGATGCCATTCCAGCCCTTGATGAAGTCGTCGTGCGAATAGCGCTTGTGGCCCAGCACCGGGTCGCCGATATAGACCCAGTCCTTGTCCGCGCGCTGCAATACCACGAAGTGCTTGTAGCCACGAATTTCCAGCAGCACCACGACGGGGATCTTTACGGTCACCAGAGTCTCTGGCCCGATCTTGTAGCCCCGGGCACGCATGCCGATGCTTTCGAGGTAGCGCTTCATGTCCAGCATGGAAAAGCCCTGGGTGCGAACCAGGTCCTGGTCTGCATTGACCAGCATGCCTTTGATCACATGGTCTTCGTCGACGTCCAGCCAATAGCCCTGGCGCAGAATGGTGGCGAGTGCCGCAGCACCGCAGCTGAAATCGGTTTTCTGTTCCACCAGGTTGGCGAACCGGCGCTCACGGATACTCTCGACCTTCTTGTAGATGACTGCACCGCCAGGCATGGCGGAGATCGCCATGGTGCCTGCCCAGGTCGGGCCGGTGAGCAACATCAGAAGGGAGAGGGTCGCGAGGCGCATGATCGTGTGACCTGCTGGACACTGGAATAAAAAAGGGCCTTGTCGCCAAGGCCCCGTTGGATCAGAAGCGCACGCCGCTGGCGCAGACGCTGCAACCCTGGCCGATCGACAGGCTGTTGCTGCCTTGGTTACCGGCACCCGATTGCAGGTTCACACCGACGTTGCCGGAGTTGCGGTTAACCGAGTTGTCGAGGCTCGAGTTGTTCGACACATACTGAGGTTTGCCGCTATGGCCATAGCCGTGGCTGGTAGCGGCAGTGTTGAGGTAGTTGTTGGCGAGCGAGTTTTGCTCGGTGTTGGCCGCCGCTGCGATGTTTTTGCCATCAGCCGTGGTGATTGCCAGGTTGTTTTTGCCTTGGTTGCCCTGACCGGACTGGCCGTTGTAGCCCAGGTTGCCGGAGTTGCCGTTGGCCGAGTTATCCAGCGAGGAGTTGTTCTGAGTGCCTTTGTTGACGAAGTTGTTCAGGCCGCTGTTTTGATTCACATCAACCACGGCGAACACGGTTGCGAAATCGCCTTTGGCGCTGGAGATGGCGCCAGAGTTGTCGGCCTGGTTGCCGCTGCCGGCCTGAACGTTCACACCGACGTTGCCGCTGTTGCCGGTCACCGAGCCATCGGCAGAGGCGTTATTTTCGGTTTTGGTGTCGTCGAACTTGTTGCCTGCGCTGTTTTGTACATCGGTGACCACGGAGGCAACTACGCCGGTGGGTTGAGGCGCAGGGTGCCAGCCACCTGCTTGAGCAGCAGCAGCCATGAGTGCGGCGAGAGCGAAAACCAGTGGTTTCAGAGCCATTTGAGGTTTCATGGTGTTTCTCCTTGCTTCTAATTAGTTGGTTAAGTGTTGGTACGGTCTAACGCGTGCTACCAAGCGTTTACTTGATAGTGATGCCCAGGGTGTTAGCCACTCGGTTCCCCACCCCAGCACTCTGGTTCACCTGAATCACTCCTCGGCTGCCTGTGAAGGCCTGGTCGCTTGTCACGACCTGGCGGCTGCCAGTGGTGGGGGTGAGCCCTGAGTCGGTTGCCAGCGTCGTCGTGTTCTGTTGCACCAGGACGCTGTCGTCGATGCTTTGCGGGCCAGGATTGACGCTGATCCGCACGGCATTGACTAATTGGTTATTGGCTCCGGCCGACTGGTTGATGCCCACCATGCCGTTGCCATTGGTAAAAGAATTGCCCTCGATCGCCGCCTTGGCGTTCAGGGACGGGTCGACCTTGCCATTCATGTTCTGGATATTAAGGGTGGTGGCCTGGCCACCGAGCGCCACGGCGCGGTTGTTGGCCGTTTGCTGCTGGTTGCCCGCCGCCTGGTTGATCATCAAATTGCCGTTGTAGTCACGGCCGCTGTTGTTGATCACGGCGGTGTCGTCGGCCATGGCTGCGGCGCTGCCCAGCAGGGCCAGAATAAGCAGGGAGCGATTCATTATTTGCCCCCCATCATGCTGCCGATGCTGTTCAAGGGCGCCATGCCACGCTGGATCGAGTCACTGATCTGCCCGCCCATGGCGGCGCCGGCCCCGTGGCCGACCGCTGTGCCGGAACCGAGTGTCGACACGCTGCCTTGGGTGTTGTTCAAGCCAGGAATATTGCCGTTTGGCAGGATGGCGCGGCTAATGCTCGAACCACTGCTGACGCCACGGATGTCCATGTCACTGAGTTCGCCCGTGGAGTTCAGGATCTCGCGGCTTGGATTGGCGTTGGCGGTGGTGGGGTAGGGGTCTTTACCGAAAGAAGGTCGACCGTACATGTGGCCCTGTACGTCGCGGCCGGTCACGATCACGCCGTCACCTGCCAGGGTCGGAAGACTGATGCTGGCGCTGAGTACACAGCTGACCAGCAGTACGTTCATCGAACCTTGAGTGAGTGTCATCACGGCGGCATTCCTTATTCTTCGCGCTGACCCTAAACAGCGCTGTAAGGGATAGAGCAGAAGGCGTGCCGCTTTTTATTTGTTCCGGTTATTCAATGGGTTGCGATAAATATTGGGCAAAATGATGGCCGGCCTGTATCAACCGTGAGACAGCGACCCCTGTAGCCCTCGCTCTGCAGCCACTGCACAATCGCTTCACCTGCCTGTATCAGTTGTGTAACACCGCGCATGACAAAACCGTGAATCCGCTCGGCACGGGCGGTTCAGGACGGGGCGATGTAAAGAAAATGGACACTGCGGGCCGCAAAAGGCCCGAGCCGGCAGAGGCCAGGCTCAGCCTTTCGGTGCTTTACGCGGGATGGAGTTGAGTACGGGGTTGCCGTCCTGGTTCTGGGTCAGGTAGACCGGCAAAACCTTGGGCAGAGAGGGAATGAGGTTGTTCACCTCATTGATGTTGTAGATGCCGCCGATGCGAATCGCCCCGGTGGTGGCATCGGCCAGCATCACCGGTTTGTTCAGGTAGCGGTTGATCAGCGGCAACGCATCGGCCAACGCCAGGTTGTCGAGGATCAGCTTGCCCTGGCGCCAGGCCAGGGCGGAGTCATTGGGGTTGATCGCGCGCACGCGAGGCGTGGCGTCGCCCTGTTGATAGCTGGCCTGCATACCTGGGGTCAAAGGCACGCTGCCGTGTATCTGGTCGCTGGCGATCTGCACCGAGCCTTCCAGCAGCATCACCCGCACCTGGTCTTCATACTTCCAGACGTTGAACTGCGTGCCCGTGACTCGCACCTGGCCGTTGCCGGCATGCACAATAAACGGGTGCGTGGCGTCATGGCTCACCTTGAAGAACGCTTCGCCCTTTTTCAGGGTGACCCGGCGCTGGTCCTTGTAGTTGCTGTAGACCAGTTCGGTGCCCAGGTTGAGCTCTACCTGGCTGCCGTCACCCAGGGTGACCTGGCGCAGACCATTGCTGGCCTGGTAGCGCTCATAGGAGCTCGGCAACCAGCCTGCTTCCCAAGCGGTAAACGCGGCAAGCGGCAATGCGGCCAGGCAGATCGCCGCCGCTACCGCGTAAGTGCGCAGCCGGCTGCGCGGCTTGAACGGCACCACCACCGCTGTGGGTGCGCTGCGGGGCAGGTGGTCGGCGACGTCCCAGATTTCCAGCATCGCCGCGTATTCAAAAGCGTGCAGCGGGTGGGAGTCATGCCATTGCGCAAAAGCCTGACGTTCAGCCGTGGTGCAATCGCCCGCGTGCAGGCGCATGCACCAATGCGCGGCGGCGTCGGTGATGGCGTCATATTCGGCGTCTGAAAGGGACTTTTCGCTCATTGACTCATCCTGATTTCGCGCATTCTAACCTCCCAGGGTGGACGGCGAGAACAGCCATCATGGCGATTGCACATCAATTGGAACTTATTCTCGTTTGGCGGGCTCCTAAAAATTCAGGACATTCCCACAATGGAGAACGAAAATGCTGAAGAAAACCTTAGTCGCCCTGTGTGCAACCACCGCTCTGCTCGGCGCGGGCGCCGCCCTGGCCGATAAGCCCGGCGCGGGCTGGATCACCATCGAAAAAGCTATCGAAGTGGCCAAGACCAAAGCCGGGTATATCGAGGTCTATGCGGCGGAAGCCGACGACAACGGCTATTGGGAAGTCAAAGGCCGCAAATCCGACGGCACCGTGTATGAAGCACGCATAGATGGCGCTTCGGGCAATATCCTGCGTGACCAGAAAGACTGACGTACCCCGCCGGGAGCCGGTTCAGGCTCCCGCATCCAATGCTCGGCCGAGCTGGCTGATCAGGTAAGTGACGGAATCGGCATTGGCCAGAATGGTGTCGATGCGTTTATCGGCGTTGCTCATGAAAATCGCCCGCGCCTCATCGAGGGTCTGGCCACCGGTGGTGCTCAGCACTTTATCCTTGAGCGGCGAGGTCACACGGTGACTGCCGAAATCCTCCCAGGCCTGCGAGAACTCGTCCCATGCCTTGAACAGCAGCGTGGCGGGGGTCAAGGTCGACAGCGCAGTTGCGCGCAGGTCGGCAAGGTCGGTCCGCATCAGCCCGGCGCCCTGGATGTTAATGTTGATCAGGTCGTGGAATGGCCGCATGGTGTCCAGGTAAGCCAGGTCTTCGGTCAAGGACTTGAGGTGCGATATCTCGTGCAGCAATGAGGACGCCCGTGCATGCGCCGAAATGTTGAACGGCGTGTTCAAGCGGTTCTGGTAGACGTCCATCCCAGGGTCGAAGAAGCGGTCCAGCAGGTAGATCTTTTGGTCCTGGTCATCGGGTATCACGAAGGCATAACTTTCTTGTGCGTTGTAGCGATGAGTACCGCTGACAAAACGCTGAGAGTCGGGCCCGATCAGCGTGTGATTGGTCAACTCATCGAGTATCTCGTCGACGCGCCGTTCGACCCTTTGCACTTGCTCGACCGTCAGCGCGACCACGCCGAATAACTCCGAAAAAAACCGCCCGAGCCGGCTATTGGGCTCGCGTAGCGCCGCGAAATTACGCAGGTTGCGTTTACACGTCACCGCATAGTAGGTCGCGACATTCAGCGCTTCATCAATGCACTGGGCTTTCCAACTGGACAACGCGGCGATCTCGCGCATGCCCACCGCCTCGATATTGATAACCTCGCGTTCGGTTGCCCGGGTGTACACCTTCCCGGCGAAGCGACTCAAGGTTTTGCCGTAGCGCGGGTTATGCCGATCCAGGTCCAGTGCCCAGCCACCCTGGGCGGTGCGTTGTACATACGGCCCGTGTAACTCACCCTGGTTCAGTCGCCAGTGTTCGCCGGCCTTTTTCACCGGGTACACCTTGCCCGCCAGCGGCACGAAATGGCGCGTGCCGGTGCTGTCCCTGTAAGGCTGTGTTGACGTGCCCTGGCTCAGGTCCGCCAACGCAACCTCGTGGTCTTCAAACACTCGCAGCGTTGTGCGCTCAGGTGCGGTCAGCTTCACGTCAGCTAGCGTGGCGACGGCCGGCTGAGGGTTATTCAGCCATTCCTCCAGTGTGACCGGTTCCTGGGGCGATGCGGCGGTTGGCAATAGCCTGTCCAGTTCCTTGCACAAAGCGGCCAGCTCGGCCACACCGCTGATAAAGGTTTTGAGTGCGTGTTGCCAGCGGTGCTGCTGCAAGTCCTCGGCGGAGGCTTTGAACAGTGTGTAGCTGCGCCATACCGCCAATGGGTAGGCCAGCTTGCCGGTCATGGACTGCAGGCCGTTGGCAATACCTTGGGTCAGCACGTGGGTGGCTGCGTTCCAGCGTGCTTTGCCCGATGGATCGAATTGGCAGGCGAGCATCTGCAACAGCATCTCGATGTTGTCCTCAAACAGCCGCTTCAGCAGGTTGCCGACTATGGTGGAGGCGCCGAGACGGATCTCCGAAGCGCCCACGTTGCCCAGGCCGAATAAATTGCGGTAGGTGGCGCCGTCGGGGGCCTGCATCTGGCCGGTTACCCAGTCCTGCAACGCGCCGGTGGCGGTGAGCGCATTGAGTAACGCCGCTTCATTCGCGTATTCCACCAAAAAGTGCTCGGGACTATAGGGGGCGTACAGGACCACAGGTCCGGTAGCGCCGGTTGGCGGACCCATCACATAACATCCCAGGGCCTTCGCCGGCGTCGCCCCCGGCGTGGCGATCAGTTCAAACGGGCGAATGACCGCTGTTGCGGCCTCCACGGCGGCACGCGCCACGCCATCCGGCATATCAAATACTTGCTGGATCAAGCTCCAGGCCGATGCGGACAGTTGATCCTCGAGTTTCTGCTGATGGGCGTATTGCAGTAGTTGCCAGGGCAGCAGCCGACAGAACAATCGGCGGCGCTCGCGGGTATCCTCGGTGTTGCCTTTGAGGTGGGTGGTCAGCTGTGTCTGGTAGAAGCGCTTCAAGTCCAGTTGGCGGACCATTTGCATGACCGCAGTGCCGTCCAGCGCATCCGGTAACGGGGTGGCCGTGCGCGATTGTGGCCTGAGGTCTTCGGCGCGCAGCTCAGGCAAGTGCCGCAGCGCAAAGTCGGTAAGGCTCAGCGTGTTGCCCGTCAAGTTGATACGGCCGGGTATCAATACATTGTCCGGGTTAACCACGTGCCCCGGAAAACGGGCGTGGAGCAGTTCCGAAAGGCTGCTGGCGGCGTATTCGCGCAGCGTGGTGATGCTGTGCAGGTAGTCACGTTCCTCCAATGCGCTGATGCGGTACTGCTCGAGCAGTTCGGCCTGCAGGATTTGTTCATCCGGCGCTGCCATGCCCAGCCATACCGGGAGTGCTTGCTGGTGGATGATGGCTTGAGCGATGGCAGTCGCCCGCGGCAGGTTGGTCGGTGGGGGGCGTCGGATCAAGCTGTCCATGCGCTGCGCAAAGCGTTGTGCGTTCAATTGCATTGATAGCAGGTAGTTGATTTCGTCAACGGTGAAGTCGCTGTAGCTCTGCTGGCGGTCGTTCAACACGTGGCTATCTATGCGTTGCAACGGGCCGAGCTGGCAGTGCTGGTGCGGCTCGCGCTTGGAGACGGGCAGGTTCTCCATCAGGGGCAACCGCTGCAGCGGGTCTTGCAAGCGTTGCTCGAGGGCTTCACGCAACACTTTGATTGACGCAAAGGCTTCATAGCCGCAACGCGGTGTCCACAGCACTGCCGCCCCCGAGTGAGCCGGGTCTGTGCCGCCACGTTCGGTCAGTACAAAGCAATGGGCCAGGGCATGGAGCGTGGCGCCGATCCTCAGCGTCAGGCCAAACGCATCCGGTATAAAACCGTTGAGGCCATGACGCGTCTGCCGAGTCATGCCGTCGGCGTGCAGAACGCTGTCCAGCAGTGTCAGGGCAGTGGGGCGCAATTTTTTTTGCAACCGCCGCAATTGCGCCTCACCGCTCAACCCCTGCAACATGCCCAGGCTGCGATGTACCTGGTTATTTTCGAGCAGCTGTCTGGGCAGCATGGGCAGGTTACTCGGGGCAAACACGGGCTGCGTGTTGCGCTCCAGCGCCATGGCGGCCTCGACCGCTTGCAGTTGCTGCAGGTGCTGCTTGGCCTTTTCCGCCTGAACGGTAGTGGGGCGGCCATTGCTGCTGGTGATGGGGTGCACGCTCCAGCGCCCGTCCGTATTGCGTGCCAGCAGGCGGCTGTCGAGCATGGCGCGGATGTCCAGTGCACTGTCGAGCAAGGCGCCAAGGTCGACCGCGCCCGCGCTGCGCCGGTATAACCCCAGCGCATGCTCGAGGTTGTCGGACTGCTTGGCGACAATGCCTTCGAGCATTTCCTGGAACACGTCGCCGGTCACCGGCTTGCCGCTCACGTGTATCTGGTCCATGCCCACAAACACGCTGCGCTCATCCAGGGACAGATAATTGAGCAGCTCATCTTCATAACCCGCTGTTTTGAGCATGGTCAGCAGGGTGTCGTTCAGGTCCTTCAGGCCAGTGAGCACCTGCAACCCACGCGATTGGGTATAAAGATAAGCGTGGGAATTGCTGATCATCAGCGTGCCGGTCAGGTCGACATGATGTTGAAAGGTGGTTTCAACGCGTATCCGCTCCACGCTGAGTTCGTGGTTGGCGGCGGCACGTGCGCTCTGGTCCGGCAACATCACGGCGCGCAGTTTTCGACTTTCCTCGGCGGATACGATGCCTTGCTGATGCTTGAACAGCAGATCGGCGCGGAACATGTCACGCAGGGTCTGGGCGAAAAACTGCAGGCGTGACTGGCCTGCCTTGAAGTCTTCGTTCCAGTAGGTCTGCAGCAGGCTGTTGAATAACTTTGAAAGCGCCCCGCTGGTCTGCTCGACCACGCTGTCCCAGCGTTGCTGGTCCTTAGCCAATTGCTCCGGGCTCATGCCGCGGGTGTCATGCGCGGGGTTGAAAAACGTGTGTGTCTGATCCATCGGCCAGGCTTGCCGGGCATAAAAGCCCAGCAGCGTATCGCGCAGCGACTCAGAGGCAACCCAGTGGTTCTCCTCGCCGTTCCAAGCACGGCGAAAGGTGTTCACACGTGTGCTGGCCTGGTCGAGCCCCGGGAAATAGGAGCGCGCCATGATGCCGAGCAAGGTGTCGAGCATCTCGTTGAGGCTGGGGAGTTTGCGCAACTCGTCGAACATCACGCTTAAATTTTTTTGCTGACCCGCCAGGATTCCTTGCTCCAGGTCCTCCATGACCGGGCCGAGGACAGTGGCGGTGGTAACCGTCAGCCGTGCGCCGGCTGGCAGCGCAAGACGTTCGTCTATGGATTGAAATTGCAGCCATTGAATGCGCTGGCTTGGGTGTCTCAGGCGCCTGCGCACTTCATCGAGCAAGGCGGTGTGGCTGTCGAATAGCTCCAGCCCGCCATAGGGGGTATAGAGCACCGCTTTTGCGTGGTCGGGCGTGGGGCTCATCATGAAAGCCCCCGCCAAGGGCACGGCGGGTTTGCCGATCAGGTTGACCTGCAACCGTTCCACCAGCATGTGGTGGCCGCGCACAGTGGAGTCTTTGCGCGCCGCGTCAGAGGGGTAGTACAGCGTATACAGCCATTCCAGATCCTTTACCGTAAACCCCAGCTCGCGCTCGCGTGGGGTTGGCTCCCTACGCCGGGCCGGTAGAAGAAACTCTTCGAAATAGTAGGGCGGGGTGACTTTCGCCATGTTGTGCGCTCCATCGTTGCGGCGGTTAGGAGGCCCACGTTAGGAGCTGGCACTGCGCAGGTGGCGGTAAATAGCTGATCTAACCTGCGATAACCTCAAGCGCCCGTTGACAGCAGGCACGGGGGGCGTTGTTTAATCGACGGTCTGGATTCTTGTTGTCTCTTCCAATTATAAAATCGGAGCTACAGATGTCTGCCCAGTCCCCGATCGTTGACAGCGCGACAGCGCACATCGGCTTCAATGAGCTGGTGGGGTTGCTGCACACAGTGTTTGTGAAACACGGCACCTCGCCTGAGGTTGCTACGGTGCTGGCGCACAATTGCGCGAGTGCCGAGCGTGACGGTGCCCATAGCCATGGGATCTTCCGCATTCCCGGTTACCTCAGCACCCTGGCCAGCGGTTGGGTCAATGGCAGGGCCGTGCCTGTGGTCACCGACGTGGCCAGCGGATGTGTGCGAGTAGACGCCGGCAACGGCTTTGCCCAGCCGGCCCTGGCCGCCGCTCGCCCGTTGCTGGTTGAGAAGGCGCGCAGTGCCGGAATTGCGCTGCTGGCGATTCACAATTCCCATCACTTTGCAGCTCTGTGGCCGGATGTCGAGCCTTTCGCCGAAGAAGGGCTGGTGGCGCTGAGCGTGGTCAACAGCATGACTTGTGTGGTGCCCCATGGCGCCGATCGCCCGTTGTTCGGCACCAACCCCATTGCCTTCGCCGCGCCGCGTGCCGACGGCTTGCCGATTGTCTTCGACCTGGCCACCAGCGCCATTGCCCATGGCGATGTGCAGATCGCCGCCCGCAAGGGCGAGCGGCTGCCGCCAGGTATGGGCGTGGACAGCCTGGGCCAACCCACCCAGGACCCCAAGGCCGTGCTGGAAGGCGGTGCGCTGCTGCCGTTTGGCGGGCATAAAGGGTCGGCCTTGTCGATGATGGTCGAACTGCTGGCCGCCGCCTTGACTGGCGGTAATTTTTCCTTCGAATTCAACTGGGCCGATCACCCAGGGGCGCGCACACCTTGGACCGGGCAGTTGCTGATTGTGATCGACCCGAGCAAAACCGCCGGCCAAAGCTTCGCCGAGCGCAGCCAGGAACTGGTGCGGCAGATGCATGCGGCGGGGTTGCGGCGGTTACCGGGGGATCGGCGTCATCGCACACGGGCGAAGTCGCAGGAAGCAGGCATTGAGCTTGAATTGCAGGAACTTCGGCAGTTGCAGGAACTGGCGGGAGAGTAAAAGCGGCTGCGCCAGCGGCGCAGCCCTCGGGCACATCAGTTACGGCGACCCAGCAACAGGCCGACTACCAGGCCGAAACCTGCGGAAATCGCCACGGTCTGCCATGGATGGCCACCGATGTAGGTTTCGGTGGCATCCACCACCGGCTTGCTGCGTTCGCGCACGTTGGACACCGAGTCCAGCGCTTGCTTGAGTTTGATGGCGACCTGTTCGCGCAGGGTTTCGCCTTCTTCTCCCACCAGGGAGGCGCTGCTTTTGAGCAATTTGTCCGACTCTTCGATCAGTGCCGTCAGTTCACTGAACGCTTGATCCTTGATTTGATCTTCGACGGCTTGGGCGGCAGATTTGCGGGCCATGGGTGTGACTCCTTGCAGGTGAATGTGACAGTGAACAATGGAGTGTCGGGCCGCGGCAAAAGTTGCAGTTTTTTTGCCGAGGAGCGCTTCAAGGCAAAATCCGAATCAGGAAATTCCGACCTACAGTGTAAGATGTCGCCTATTTGTGCAGCAGGTAATTCAACATGAGCTTCAATCTGGCCAACAAGACCCTCGCCGAACGCGCCGAGCTGGAAGATGAAAAGTCGCGTCTCTATGACCTGTGGCAAACCAACCTGGGCAAGGCCAAGGGCGAAGCGGCCCGGCTGTTCGGCGAGCGCGCCAAGCGCAAGGGCAAGTGGGCCGAATGGGTGCGTGCGGAACTCGACGGCATGTCGCCGCCGGAGTTTTCCAACATGGTGCGCAGTGAAGTCAACAAGCTGATGGCGGCGGCGAAGTAAAACTTTCGACAATCGCCTCGCGGACTTTCAACAGTAGCGGATCCCGCTGCGCCTGCGTGCGCCAGCCCAGCTCCACCGGGTAGCGCGGCAGATCCAGCGGGCAGTGCAGTACGCGCAACCCCATCATGTCGGCGATGGCCAAGGCCGCATGCCCTGGAATGGTCGCCACCGCCTGACTGCCCTTGAGCAAAAACGGCAGCGCAGCAAAGTGGCTGGTCGACGCGCACACTTGGCGGCTCAACCCCTGTGCCGCCAACCCCTCGTCGGTGATCCCGATAAACCCGCCTGACGACACCAGTACATGCTCGCGGCTGACGAACTCGTGCAGGCTGATGCTTGTCTGGTCCGAATCCACCAGGCAACGGTAATCACCTTCCCCCAACACCTGCCGACTCAACCGGCCCTGGGCAAAGCCGCCTGCGGTAATCGCCAGGTCCAGGGTGCGGTCGAGCAGGGCGCCGGCGACAATCTGGCTATGGGTCTGGCGGAAGATCACCCGCAGTTTCGGCAAACGCTGCGCGATGGCCTGCATCAGGCGGCTGCCATAGGCAATCTCGAAGTCGTCGGACAGGCCCACCACCACCGAGCGGCCCTGATAGTTCGGGTTATCCGGGTTGACCATCGCCAGGCTTTGCCGGCAGCGGTCCAGCGCTTCACTGATCACCGGCTTCAATTGATTGGCCCGCAGCGTCGGCGCCAGGCCGCGGCCGGTGCGCACGAACAATTGGTCGCCATACACCTCGCGCAAACGCCGCAGGCCGGCACTGATGGCCGATTGTGTGACCCCCAGGCGCACGGCCGCACGGCTGGCGCTGGACTCGTCGTGCAGGGCTTCGAAGGTTTTCAGCAGGTTCAGATCGACCTGGGCGATATTTGTTTGGCTCATATCATTCAGCACTGAGGTGGGCTTTATTCATGATCGAGGCTGGCGCGAGAATGGGCAACCCCCCTTGTTTGGAGTAATCGTGATGCCTGTTTCTACTGTGGCGGCCCTGCAGATCGGTTCTTTGCCTGGCGGCAAGGCCGAGACCCTGACGCAAATCCTCGGCTACGAGGAGCAGATTCTGCGCAGCGGCGCGCAATTGGTGGTCATGCCCGAGGCGTTGCTGGGTGGCTACCCCAAAGGCGAAGGCTTCGGCACCCAATTGGGCTATCGCCTGTCCGAAGGTCGCGAAGCCTTTGCCCGCTATTTTGCCAACGCCATCGACGTGCCTGGCACCGAAACCGACGCGCTCGCCGGTCTGTCGGCGCGTACCGGTGCCAACCTGGTCCTCGGTGTGATCGAGCGCAGTGGCAGCACCCTGTATTGCACGGTGCTGTATTTCGAGCCCAGCGGCGGCATGGTCGCCAAGCACCGCAAGCTGATGCCTACCGGCACTGAACGGCTGATCTGGGGCAAGGGCGACGGCTCGACCTTGCCGGTGATCGACGCAGCAGTAGGGCGCATTGGTGGGGCGGTGTGCTGGGAAAACATGATGCCGCTGCTGCGCACGGCGATGTACGCCAAGGGCGTCGAGGTCTGGTGCGCGCCGACGGTGGACGAGCGCGAGATGTGGCAGGTGAGCATGCGCCATGTGGCCCATGAGGGGCGCTGCTTTGTGGTCAGCGCCTGCCAGGTGCAGGCGTCGCCCAAGGCGCTGGGTATCGAGGTGGCAAACTGGCCTGCGCAGCGCCCGTTGATCGCGGGCGGCAGTGTGATTGTCGGCCCCATGGGGGACATCCTTGCCGGGCCGCTGCTGGGTGAAGCCGGCCTGCTGACCGCGCAGATCAACACTGACGACCTGGTGCGCGCCCGCTATGACTATGACGTGGTAGGGCACTACGCCCGGCCAGATATTTTCGAGCTGACAGTGGACGAGCGCGCCAAGCCAGGCGTGCGCTATATCAGCGACTGAACGGGCTTAAAAAACCAAAGCAGAGATTCAATGTGGCGAGCGGGCTTGCCCGCGTTGGACTGCGCAGCAGTCCCTGCTTTTAAGCAAACAGCCACAGGTGCACTGCCTCGGTTACCAGGTCGCGGTATTCGGCAAGTCCAGCGTGCCACGCTCCACAAACCGCATAGTGCCAAACAGCCCACCCGCCAGTTTGCCGCGCAATACGTAGGGCAGGTTGTTCAAGCTCTGGGTCTGGCTCAGGCCCAGGGTCTGGCGCAGCACGGAAAACGCCGAAACGCTGACCGGCACCATCAGCACCGTCTCGGAAAAGCGTGGGATGCTTCCGTTCTGATCGCTGACCCCCGACGCCAGCGGCCGGCCATTGACCTCAAGATCCAGGGCCACGCCGTTGTAGTCGATCGCCGTTTCGTTGGGGTTCTGCACCCGCAACTTCACGGCAAAGCGCACCTCCAGGTCCTGGCTTTGCAGCGGTTCGATGCCGACCACGTTGATACTCACCGGGTCGCGATTGGGGAACAGGGCGCAGGCGCTCAACGTCAGCAGCAGTAACGGTAGAACCATGAGCTTGCGCATACGGGTGGTGCTCCTATTTCGTGACGTCGGGGTCCTGCATCACCTTTAGGGTAGAGGACTCCGGATCAAATTCATCTTCTTGCAGCTCTATGAACTCCTCCGGCAGGAAAATGTTCAGCAAGATTGCACAGAACGCGCCCACGGTGATCGGCGATTCGAAGATGTTGTGCAGCGCTTTCGGCAGCTCGCGCAGCACCTCCGGCACGGCGGAGACGCCCAGGCCCATGCCTAGGGAAATCGCCACGATCAGCACATTGCGTCGATGCAGCCCGGCTTCGGCGAGGATCTTGATCCCGGCCACGGCCACGGTGCCGAACATGATCAGCGTCGCGCCGCCCAGCACCGGTTTGGGCATCAGTTGCAGCACCGCGCCGATCATCGGGAACAGCCCCAGCAGCACCAGCAGGCCGGCGATAAAGTACGCCACGTAACGGCTGGCTACGCCGGTCAACTGGATCACGCCGTTGTTCTGCGCGAAGGTCACCATCGGCAGGCTGTTGAAGGTGGCGGCCATCGCCGAGTTGAGGCCATCGGCCAACAACCCTGACTTGATGCGCTTGATGTACAGCGGACCCTTGACCGGCTGTTGCGAAATCATCGAGTTGGCGGTCAGGTCGCCCGCCGCTTCCAGGGGCGAAATCAGGAAGATCACCGCCACCGGAACAAACGCCACCCAATCGAACGAAAAACCATACTTGAACGGCACGGGCACGCTGATCAGCGGCACCTGCGGCAACGCCGCCATATCGACGCGGCCCATCCACCACGCCACCACAAAACCCAGGGTCAGGCCGATCACGATCGAACCCAGGCGCAGGAACGGGTTACTGAAGCGGTTGAGCACCACAATGGTCAGCAGCACCAGCGCCGCCAGCCCCATATTGCTCGCCGCGCCCAAGTCGCTGGCGCCAAAGCCGCCGGCCATGTCAGTGACCGCCACCTTGATCAGCGACAGGCCCATCAGGGTAATAATGGTGCCGGTCACCACCGGGGTGATCAGCTTGCGCAACTTGCCGATGAACTGGCTGAGCACCACCTCGATAAAGGCCGCGAAAAAACAGATGCCAAAAATCGTCGAGAGGATCTCATCGGTGCCGCCGCCACGGGCCTTGACCATGAACCCCGCGCTGAGAATGACGCTGATAAACGAGAAACTGGTGCCTTGCAGGCACAGCAGCCCCGAGCCGATCGGGCCGAATGTGCGCGCCTGCACGAAGGTGCCCAGCCCCGACACGAATAACGCCATGCTCACCAGGTACGGCACTTCGCTTTCCAGGCCCAGCACGCCGCCGACGATCAGGGTCGGGGTGATGATCCCGACGAAACTGGCCAGCACATGCTGCAGCGCGGCGAAAATCGCGGCGGTGAAGTGCGGGCGGTCTTCCAGGCCGTAGATCAGGTCGGATTTATAGCGCGGGCGGGGGGCTTGAGCGTCAGACAAAATAGGGGCTCGGGTCAGAAAATGGAGGCGCAGGATGCCAGAAACTGCCGATCGTCAGAAGTGTAAAAAATTATTTATAAAACCCTGCGTAAAGCCCTCAGCCCTGCCGATACCGTGGATAGGCCCACATTCCAACTACAACAGTGGTGACCAAGGTCTGAGCAGCGCGTTGACGCTGGCAGATCGTTTCGCGGCAGGGACGCTTGCAAACACTCCATCTGAGAGCATCCCCTATGTCCCTGCGCCATCTGAATATTGCCCCTCGAGCGTTTCTCGGTTTTGCCTTCATCGCGCTGCTGGTTATTTTATTGGGGGTGTTTGCGGTCAACCGCATGACGCAGATTCGCCAATCCTCGGTGGAGATGAGCCTGAACCTGGTGCCCAGCGTCACCTACCTGGGCAATATCACAGAAAACGTGCTGCGCTTGCGCATCCTGTCATTCCGCGTCCTGGTCAACCGCGAGCCCGCCAGCCTGCAAGAAGCCGAAACCCGTATTGGCGTGTTGACCGACAAGGCCAAAACCGCCCAGGCCGGCTACGCCGCACTGCCTGCCGGTACAGAGGAGGCGGCCCTGTACAAGGTGTTTGTCGCCACTCTGGACAGCTACTTGAAGGCCCAGGCCGAGATGTTGGCCCTGTCCAGGCAAAACAAAGTCGATGAAATGCGCACCCTGATCAATACCCGCATCAAGGACGGCACCGACCAAATGGGCGAGCAGTTGAACAAACTGATCGCGATCAACGCCGCCGACGCCAAGCAAGCCAACGAAGACGCGGGGCAAAGCTATGACGGCGCTATCACCGGTGTGATCGTCGTTTCAGTCGCCGCCGCATTGCTCACCGTGCTGTTGGCCTGGCTGCTCACCCGCAGTATCGTCACGCCATTGCGCAAGGCCGTGAAAGTCGCCGAAACCATCGCCGGCGGCAACCTCACCACAGTCATCGAGGACGATGGCAAGGATGAACCGGCGCGCTTGCTCGGTGCCCTGGCGGCGATGCAGACCAACTTGCGCCAGACCATCCAGCATATCGCCGGCTCCGCCACGCAATTGGCTTCGGCGGCGGAAGAATTGAGTGCCGTCACCGAAGAGGCGTCGCGTGGGCTGCAACAGCAGAACAATGAAATCGACCAGGCCGCTACGGCGGTCAATCAAATGACGGCGGCCGTGGAAGAAGTGGCACGCAATGCGGTGTCCACTTCCGAGGCATCCGGGCAGTCCAACCAAGCGGCACGCGAAGGCCGCGACCGGGTGGTGCAGACCGTCGACGCGATCCAGACCATGACCCAGGATGTGCAAAACACTGCCGCGATGATTGAGGGCCTGGCCACTCAAGGCCGCGATATCGGCAAGGTCCTCGACGTGATCCGTGCGATTGCCGAGCAGACCAACCTGCTGGCGCTGAACGCAGCGATTGAAGCTGCGCGTGCGGGTGAAGCCGGGCGCGGGTTTGCGGTCGTGGCGGATGAGGTCCGTGCGCTGGCCCATCGCACCGCGCAGTCGACCCAGGAAATCGAAAAAATGGTCGCCGGTATTCAGAACGGCACCGGTGAAGCCGTGCAGTCGATGCAGCAGAGCAACCAGCGCACCCAGAACACCCTGGAAATGGCCCGCGCCGCCGGTGTGGCGCTGGAGCAGATCACCCAGTCCATCAGCCTGATCAACGAACGCAACCTGGTGATCGCCAGCGCGTCGGAAGAACAGGCCCAGGTCTCCCGCGAAGTGGACCGCAACCTGGTGAACATCCGCGACCTGGCCACTCAGTCGGCCGCGGGTGCCAACCAGACCAGTGCGGCCAGCCACGAACTGTCGCGGTTGGCGGTGGATTTGAACGGGATGGTGGCCAGGTTCGTTTGCTAATTTGAAATGAGACCAGAACTGTGGGAGCGGGCTTGCTCGCGAATGCGGTGTGTCAATCAGTCAATCTGTCGACTGATACTCCGCGTTCGCGAGCAAGCCCGCTCCCACAGTTGTTTTGTGTTGTATCAGGGGTTAGTGCTTCCAGGCTGTTGGGTTCACCAGATTTTTGGGCTTTTGCCCGGCCAGTGCCGCCAGCAGATTATCCACCGCACACTTGGCCATCGCCTCCCGCGTTTCATGGGTGGCCGAGCCGATATGCGGGGTGGCCACCACATTGTTCAGGCGCAGCAGCGGCGAGTGGTGATCCAGCGGTTCCTTCTCAAACACATCCAGCCCCGCCGCCCGAATCGTACGTTGCTGCAAGGCTTGCACCAGCGCGGCTTCGTCCACCACCTTGCCCCGCGAGATATTGATAAAGATCGTCTCGGGGCCCATGCGTGCGAACTCATCAGCGCCGATCAGTTTTTCGGTTTCGGCGGTCAGTGGCAGCGTCAGGCAGACAAAATCAGCCTGTTGCAGCAAATCGTCGAGGCTGCGGTACTGCGCGCCGAAACGTTTCTCGACCAGCGGCTTGGGCGAATGGCTGTGATAGATCACCGGCATGCCGAAGCCGAAATGCCCACGCTGGGCCAGCGCTTCGCCGATGCGGCCCATGCCGATAATGCCCAGGGTCTTGCCATGCACGTCGCTGCCGAAATGCGCCGGGCCGATGTTCTTGTTCCATTGGCCGGCGCGCACCATGTCCGCCAGCTCGACCACGCGGCGCGCAGTGGCCAGAATCAGCGCAAAGCCGGTGTCGGCGGTGGTTTCGGTGAGCACGTCCGGCGTGTTGCTGAGCAGGATGCCGCGCTGGGTCAGGTAGTCGATATCGTAGTTGTCGACCCCCACCGACACGCTGGCCACCGCTTGCAGCTGCGGCGCCAGGTCCAGCAGCCGGGCATCCAGGCGCAGGCTGGCGCCGAGCAGGCCATGGGCGGTGGGCAAGGCGTCGCGCAGCTTGGCCAGGCCGGTGTCGTCCAGCGCTTCGATCAGCGTGACGTCGGTGTGTTCATGCAGGCGGGCCATTAGCGGCGCGGAGAGTTTCTTGTATAAAACCACAGACTTTTTCATTGAGTGTTTGCCTTCAATTCAAGGGTAGGCAGCGGCGCACGTTCACGGTCACTGGCGCCGGGCTTGAGGAAAATCGTCAGCACTACCGCGAGCATCAACGCGCCGCTCATCAGCAGGTACGAGGCGCCGGGCGAGCCGGTGCTGCTGTTGAGGTAACCCACCAGGTAGGAGCCGCCGAACGAGCCGAGGGCGCCCATGCTGTTGATCAGCGCCATGGCGCCACCGGCGACATTGGCCGGGAGGATTTCGGGCACGATCGCGAAAAACGGCCCGTAGGGCGCATACATACAAGCGCCGGCAATCACCAGCAGGGTGTAGGACCACCAGAAGTGTTCGGCGCCCAGTACGTAGGAGGCATAGAACGCAATGGAGGCAATCAGCAGCGGCGGCCACACAAAACGTTTACGTTTTTGCAGCTTGTCCGAGCCCCACGACACCACCAACATGCCGATCACTGCCGCGAGATAGGGCAGGGCCGACAGCCAGCCGGCTTCCACCATGTCCATCTGCAAGCCCTGTTTCAGGATCGACGGCAGCCACAAGACAAAGCCGTACACGCCAATGCTCCAGCAGAAGAACTGCAGCGCGAGGATGATCACCTTGGGCGAGCGGAACGCTTCGGCGTAATTTTTTACCGCCTTGATCCCGACCTGTTCGGCGGCCAGCGCGTTTTCCAGGTCTTTTTTATGCTGCTCGCTCAGCCACTTGGCGTCGGCCGGTTTTTCATCGGCCAGCTTCCACCAGATAAACGCCCACAGCACCGCCGGCAGACCTTCGATGATAAACATCCAGCGCCAACTGAAGTGCTGCACCAGGTAACCCGACACCACCGACATCCACAGCATGGTTACCGGGTTGCCGAGGATCAGGAAGGTATTGGCCCGCGAGCGTTCGGCACGGGTAAACCAGTGGCACAGGTACACCAGCATCGCCGGCATCACCGCGGCCTCGACCACGCCGAGCATAAAGCGAATGACGATCAGCATGTAGGCGTTGGACACCACCCCGGTCAAGGTGGCCAGCCCGCCCCAGAGGATCAGGCTGACGAAAATCAGTTTTTTAACACTGCGTTTTTGCGCGTAAATCGCGCCCGGCACCTGGAAGAAAAAGTAGCCGAGGAAAAACAGCGCGCCCAGCAACGACGACATGCCGGGGGTGATCATCAGGTCTTCGGCCATCCCGGAGGCTGCGGCGAAGCCATAGTTGGCGCGGTCCAGATACGCCAGGCTGTAGGTGATGAAGACGATGGGCATGATGTACCACCAACGGCGGGTGGCCAGTTTCACGGTTTCCATAAGGTTGCTCCTGAGCTTGTTGTAGTTGTGGCAACAGGGTGTGGGTCATGCAATGGATCGGGCGGGTAACTCGGCACGCGTGGGCAAGCCCTCCATATCGCCGCGACTCTGCACGGCGCGGCTGCCGATCCAGTTGCCGCGCTGGACCGCCTCGGGAAAGCTCAGGTTATCCAGCAGGGCGCTGATCATGCCGACGGCAAAACCATCGCCGGCGCCAACGGTGTCGACCACCTTGTCGACCGGCACGGCTGCGATAAACCCCTGGTCCAGTTGGGTCCGGAAGTAGGCGCCGTCGGCGCCCAACTTGATCGCCACGGCTTCGGCGCCCTGGTCGAGGTAGAACGCGGCGATATCCGCCGGGTCGTCGAGACCGGTGAGCAAACGCCCTTCGCCCAGGCCCGGCAAGACCCAGTCGGCCAGGGCGGCGAGGGCGTTGATGGCGCGGATCATCTGCGCCTGGCTGGCCCACAGCGAAGGGCGCAGGTTGGGGTCGAACGACACGCTGCGCCCGGCCTTGCGCATGTGTGTCATCAACTCGATGGACAACTCGTGTGTGGCCGCAGACAGCGCCGGTGGAATGCCGGTGGCGTGCAGGTGACGCGCCTGCAACAACGCGGGGCTGATCGCGGCGATCGACAAATGACTGGCGGCCGAGCCCTTGCGGAAGTATTCCACCTGGGGATCGGCGCCGGCTTCTTCGCGGGACTTGAACTGAAAGCCGGTGGGGTGCAGCGGGTCGACCGTCACGTGCCGGCAATCCAGGCCCTCCGATTTCAGGGTGTCGACCACAAAGCGCCCGAGGGAATCATTGCCCACCCGGCTCAGCCAGGCAACGTTGAACCCCAGGCGCGACAGGCCAATGGCAACGTTGCTGTCGGCCCCGGCGATGCGCTTGTGAAACTGCGCCACCTGGGCCAGGTCGCCGGTCTGCTCGGCCACGAACATCGCCATGGTTTCACCAAACGACAGGATATCAATCTCAGACATGCGCATTCTCCGCACGGGGTTGGCCCAGCAGGGCAAGGGCGGCGACCTGTTGCGCGGTGATGCCGATCAGGTCATCGCCTTGCAGCGGGAACTCCACGGCCCGGGTAATACCTTGAGTCATATGCTTGAGCAGTTGTTCCCACAGATGCAGGTCGGCGGCGCCGGGCGGCAATGCCACCAGCTTGCCGTCCGGGCGCCGCGCCACGGCCTTGCAATGCAGGTAGTCGACGTGCCGGCCCAACAGACGTGCGGCGGTCAGGGCGGATTGGTCCTGCCACTGCCAGTTGCCGATATCAAAGGTCATCTTTATCGGTAATGCCAGGCGTTCCACCTCGTTGAAAAACCGTTGCATCGGCTCGATTCGCCCGCCCTGCAGGGTCTGGTCGTTTTCCACCAGCAACTTCACCGGGTGGCGTTGCAGCAGGGCGTTCAGGCTGTGCAAGTCGTTGGTGTCGGTGAAGTAGCCCAGGGACACTTTCAGCCAGCGCGCGCCGAAGGCGAGGGCACGGTCCAGGGTGGCGGGCAGTTCGGCATTCGGCTGGGCACGGCCGGCGACCCACAGTTCCAGCGGCGATGAGAACACCGCCTCCAGGCCCTGCGCGGCGGCAGCCTGCGCCAGTTCAGCGGGGTGTTCGGTGGTCAGCAACTCTTCACGCCACTCGATACGCTGCGCCCCGGCGGCGGCCAGCAACGCGACAAAACTCAGCTGGCCTTGCTGGCGAACCAGGTCGGCGCCGTAGCTGGAAAGGCTGATGGAGACGGGGTATTTATGCATTCTTGTGTACCTCTGAAACCGGTTTCATTTTTATCCGCAAAAGTAATTATGTGGAGGCTGGCTTGCCTGCGATGGCGGTGTGTCAGTCGACTAGCTCTTCGTCAGAGAAACTGCCAGTGCAGGCAAGCCAGCGTCCACTCGAGATTGAGTAGAGCCTCGGATAATCAGTTGTGGCAGGAAATCCAGAGTGCGCGTGGGGGCGGTATCGCCGCGCAGCCGCTTGAGCAAGCAGTCGAAGGCGCTGGCGCCAATCGCTTCGGTGGGCTGGGCGAGGGCGGTGATGCCGTTGCCCACCAGGGGATACCAGTCCAGGTCATCCAGGGCGATCAGGCCGACCTCCTCAAACAACTGGCAGCCCAGGGCCTTGAGCGCTCGGGTACAAGCCAGCGCGGCAACGCCGTTGGCGCAGAACAGCGCTTTGGGGCCGGGTTTTGCGAGAAAGCGTTGCAGGTGGGTGTCGAGTTCGGCATCCAGTTCCAGCACCGCGCCGCTCAGCCCCGGGCGGGCGGCGATCTCGGCCTTGAAGCTCTGCACGCGTTCCAGCCGTGAACTGGTGCCATCGGTGGCTTCGCTGACCAGCAGCACATCGCGATAACCCTGCTGTTGCAGGTGCTCCACCGCGATGCGCACCGCCGCCGGGTTGTCCAGCCCGACCAGGTCGCTGTGCAGCGGCTCGACCTTGCGGTCGACCAGCACCAGCGGCATTTCCCGCTGCAGTTCCAGCAGTTGGTCGAGGTGATGGCCGAGGGTGTTCACGATCAGTCCTTCGATGTTGTATGAGCGCAGTGCGGCCAGGTGCTGGCGCTCTTGCTCGTCGTCGCGGTCGGTGTTGCACACCACCAGGCTGTAGCCATGTTGGCGGCAGGCGGTTTCGACGCCGTGCATCACGGCAATGGAATAGGGGTTGCGGATATCGGCCACCAGCATGCCGATCAGGCGGGTGCGGCCACGTTTCAAGCCACGGGCCATCTGGTTGGGGCGGTAGCCGAGTTCAGCTATGGCCTGCTCGATGCGCAGTGCAATGGCGTCAGAGAGCAGGGCGCGGTCATCACCGATGAAGCGCGAAACACTGGCCTTGGAAACACCGGCGCGCTCGGCCACATCAAGCATGGTGACGCGACTGCGCTGGGCGGCGGAAAAGGTAGTCACAGTGGCGGCCTTTCTTATTGGAAGTTGTTAGTGCTGAAACCGGTTTCAGGAAACCTCATGATTGAAAGCGCGTCAAGCGTATTTTTTAGCCAAAGCATGCAGTGGTGGGCGCAGACGCCCGACGAATGGCTGCTCTACCTGTTAGTTCTGACAGTATCCGAAAACGGTCAATGGGCTTTTAATCTTTTCAACAGCAGTCGTCGCATTTTTTACAACGCTCATCTTCTGATAGTTTCCAAAGGAAATCCCTCATGCCAAGAATTTTGGAAATACTGGATCCGCTGGTGATTCCTGATGTCGGGCCGCGGGGGGTTATTCCTGTATCACGGATGCAAGCACCGTTGCGGTTTGAGATACCAAGGTGGCAAATACCTGAACCGGGTGAGCTCCCCCATATTCTGACGACTCATTGGATCATTAACGGTAGGGATACCACGTACACCGAGACATTCAGCGCACCGCCACCGGATATACCAGACCCCGTCGTGCGGTTTATTCCTTTAGCGACTTTGCGGCAGGAGTCGGGTGTCGGGGAGATTTACTACACGATCGAATCAGAAGCTGGCACTACCGAAATGCTGCCCCACCTGCCGATCAGAGTGGACATGGTGGCACCGACCCTGTTGACGCCTCAGGATCACCTGGAGTTTGTGGTGGCGCCCACGCCGGTGGTGGACGAAGCCTATATAGCTGCCAACGCCCCGATACTGTTGCGAGTGCCACCCTATAACGGTCGGGAGGTCTTTGATAGTGTTCAAATCTACGCGTCCAACAGTGCTTCCCCTCCTGTCACGGCCCCGGACGGGGTCACGCTGCTCCAGTCAACTTCCGACCCGTTGATTGCTTCGCTGGATGGCGCCGTGTTGCGCAGATTATTGAATGGCAACGCGTTTTTGTTTTGTCGGTTTTTCGATGAGGCGGGCAACTTCAGTCCCATGAGTGCTGGCCTGGCCTTTTCATTGGCGCTGACCGCCCCGCCCACCGACCTGCAACTGCCGGAGATCCGGCCGCCGGCTTATAACGACTTACTGATCAAGCGTGATGATGCGCGGCTTGATGAAGGCGGCGGGGTGTTTGTGCGTATTCCTACCTACACCGGATGGGCGTCGGGAGACGCCGTTGTGGTCTACTTTAATGGGCGCCCGATCGTCAGCCAGCCGGTGGTGACGTTCCCCTGCGATGTGTTTGTGCCTTGGCCGACTCTCAGAGGGCCGGCGCCAATACTGGTGGCAGAGCAAGTACCGGTGCGTTACGAAATCATCCGCGGTACGCAAGCCCCGGTTCGTTCCGCAGTGGCGCGTTTTAATGTCAACCTGACCATCGCCGGCCAGGAGAACCCGAATGCACCTGCCAAGTTGAACGGGCTGCTGGCGCGGGTCGAAATTCGCGGTCAAAACCCACCTACGCTGAACCAGATCGATAACCGTCACCGAGGCCAGGATGTGCTTGCGAGTGTGGCGTTATTTGATGAGCCGGTGGCAGGGCAGGTGCTCAGGCTGTATTGCAATGGCGTCGGGCCGGTGGCCAGCTATACCGTAAGGGCCGGTGACGTAGCTGGGCGGGTCGTGTCTTTCAGCAACCTGCCGTGGTCGGTATTTGAAGGTATCGCGAATGCGCGTTTGCCGTTCTACTACACCACAGACAACGGCTTTAACGAGCAGCGTTCGCCCGACACTGAAGTGAATGTAAACGCGGTACCGGCAATAACGGTGTCGGTGCCTAAATTGCTGCACTCACTCACCAAGTCGTATATTACCTGTGCGTCCTCGGCGGTGGATGGCGTAAGTTGGCTGATTGAGCCGAATCCCGACGTGAAACTTAATGATGAAATTCGATTCAAGTGGCAGGGGTTCAGTGCTAACAACTGGAGCAATCCGATTGAGGCGAGCCAGTTCAATCGAACAACTTTCTGGACCGCTGCCAATATACGTCAAGGCTGGACCGTTGTAGTAACACCGTTCGAAACAACGTTGTTTCCCATGCGCAGGTTTGGCTCAGCAACGGCCGCTTATGAAGTGTGGCGCAACGGTATTCAGATCGGGCAGTCGGACGTTGTGCGTATTCGGGTGGATTTGACGTACGCCGGGTCCGGCAGTTATTGCGGTCCGAACGGCTCTATTCTTTCCTGACGATTCAGCGATTGATATAAGCGGCAGCCGGACAATCACGCGTTAAAAACCAACGGGCTCTCCGTGAACCCGCGAAGGCAGAGGCTTGAAAAATTTCCGTCGATCTAAGCGGTTGAGAAGTTAATAACCAGCAACTATTCGGCGACGGTGAAGTAGGTATAACGAAACTTAAAAGTTTAACTACCTGGAGAACCATAATGGACGATACAACAATCGAGTTTTATAGGACGCTTCCACAAGTGCGTGCGGCATTGGCGATACTTGCTGATGAAGATGCGTTGCCTGATGGTGTGTTACAGGGAGAGGTCGATCCCGTTCTCTACCCCGGTTTGATTTACGTGTCGGAAGCCGTCAGCGCAACCTTGAACTTCAACGTCGGGCCTTGGGAGGATATGAGCACGGACCCTGCCGCTCCTGACATCGTTTACGCGTATCTATCAAACAGCCCGAACATTTTTATTGAAACGGCGGATCTGCCAAAGGGGTCCTTTGCAACTGCTCAGGTTGTTGCGACTGCTCCGGGGCAAACATTTCCCATCAATATTCCACTTGGCCTGCGCCCGGAAGGTATTTACTGGGTGAGGTATGCGGTAATGAATGCGAGCACATTCAACACGTCTACCTCGATTGCTCAGCCACTCGTGATTGACCGGACCGCACCTTATACCGGGTATCGTGGGGCTATTCCTGCGCCCGTGCGTCCGGCCGATATGCCGGCTACCGCAGGTAAGGATTATTTCGACAGCCATGGAGGGATTGCGACGTTTACGATTCCTGACTACGTCGGGTACGGAAAGGCTCCGGGTGACTGGATTCTGGCGTATGTCAATGGCTCCCGCGTGCCTCTTCAACTGACGCCTCCTGACCCGGCAAACCCTCTGGATCCACCTGAAAAGTGGGTATTGCCTGCCGACTTGAGCTTTCCTTTATCCTGGGCTGTTCTTGAGCCGTTACTTCCCCCAGGTGGAGGGCCGTTCAGCCTTTACGTTGAAATGTTTGATGCAGCAGGTAACCCGTCGCGGCCTTCAGCGACCTCACTGCCAGTTACCATCAGCAACTTGCCTGATGCAACTAATTTGCTGCCACCGACTATCGACCGTGCGGTGCCCGGTGACAATCTGATTGACCGTAACGATACCGCGCTGGATAACGGTATGGTTGTACGTATTCCTCCATACACAAACTTTGTGCGTGGCAACAACGGTGATGCTTATCTTCTGACCATTACGGCCAACGGCATCTCACGCAACGTGGGGCCTGTCTCGCTGGGCAACGGTACTTTCCCGTTCCCGATTCCGGTTTCCCTTACCGAATTGCTCGGGGTTTATGATGTGTCGCAAGGCATCATTCCGCTGCAGGTTTCGTACGTCGTCCAGCGGGGCACCAGTACGTTCCCGGTCCCGCCGGCTCCGGCTCCCACAAGCACCACCGGTCTTGATTTGTTTTTCCCAGCCGGGCCTGATCTCGATCCAGATGATCTGCCTGGCTTGATCAACCGAAACCTGCTCGCGCCTCACGCTTTCGGGCGTAACGCCGATGGCACCTTCGGGCCTATTCCAGACCAACTGACACGCCTGCATGCGAATCAGAACGCCGAGGCGCGCGTTACCCTGTGGAGCCTGCCGCCATTGCCGGGAGTGCGTGATTTTATTATCACGCTGTATTACGCAGGAAGACCCGTGGGCACACAGACGGTGTCGGGCGGTGTTCCAGGTCAGGTTGTTACCATCGACATCCTATGGCCAACGATCCAGGCCGAGGGCAATGGCACCAAGACCCTCGCTTATACCGTTAGTGCAGTGGGCAGTACGAACATACTGTGGTCACCGCCAACCAATGTCGATGTTCAGTCCAACTTCAAGTTCCTCGCTGCTCCGAATTTCCTAAGGCGGGCGGGCGTCACTGCAACCAGTCAAGGTGCAGTGAACTGCGACAGTTTCCTCCCAAGAACACCGCCTGGCATGATCACTGTCCATGTGCCGCCATCGGCGTTTTTTGTGGCAGGAGATCGCATCACAGTCACTGTCCAGGGCTGTAGCGATAACGCCGGTAACGTCCCGGTTCCAAACGCGATCGCCAGCCAACAAACCCTACCGTTTGATGCGATTGCATTCCGCAATGGCGTCGACGTGGACTTCCCAAACTTCCTGGACGTCATGAAACTTATTCAGCCTAACACGAGCTTTCGCAGTGTCGGCTCGTTAAGGGTTTCCTACTCCGCTAACTTAGTCCCCGAGGGCATTACCCGCTCTGACGAATCGGTGGTTGCGGCTCGCGCTGTAAGGGTGGGCACCGGTGGTTACTACTATTGCGACGGTACGCTTAATCCGGTGCCTTAAATAAGCTTGATCGGCCGCCAAAGAGAACATTACTTTCTCTTTGGCGGGCTTTCTTTTGCGAGCCGGACAATAACGTGTAAGACGCAAAAAGCTATTGCTAAACGAGGGTTAGGTACTGTGTATGTTTCGCCTGTCATCATGTTGGGAAAGGTCCTACAGAATAGGTGAGGGTTTCTGGATAGATTGGCTACCGCTCGATTGGCTGCGTTCCATAGGTACTGGTGCCGGTCAACTTTTGCCATTAAGGAACGCCAACTCAGAGGTCCTTTTATAATGTCAGCTCATTTCAACTTTAAACTCTCGCCCTTGAGTACGGCCTTGAAGATCAACGCCGTCACCTTACTGGTCCTGATGGCTCCGATTGTCGAAGCGCGAGTCATAGTTACACAGCCCAATGAGGTGGCGCTTCCAAATGCCACGTTGGACGATTATATGTTGCAACCTGGCTCGGGCCTGACCATTCAAGGCGCGATAACCAATCAGATTTCGGCAACGACGGCAAACCTGGTACTCCAGCCGAACAGCCGGACCTTGGCCATCAGCGCCACCAACTCAACCGTTTCGATCAATGGATCGCGGGTTACAGGTACGGGGGCGTCGTTTGGGATTGCGCTTGTGCGCAGTACGTTGACGATGAACAACAGCCAAGTCAGCAGTGATACCAGCGCCGGTCTGGCGGTTTTACGTGCAATGGGAGGCACCGTGGGATCGACCGCCACGGTGACCAATAGTCAGATAACCGGTGCCACTCATGGCGTACGGGCCAGTGCCTTCAGCGTATTGGACTTCAATAACACCACGGTTCAGGCGACGCGGCCTACCGGCATCGGCGTGCTGCTGCAAAACGCGCAACTGCGGGCGTCCAACAACACCCAAATTGTGGGTGCTCTTAACGGCGTAGTGATGGATTTCGACGCCGCGGCCACGCGAGTGAACGGCAACAGCCTGGTTCTCAACAATTCCAGCATCCAGGGGCAGAGTGGTTCGGCCATTCTGGTATCCGACCGTAATGGTGTTGGTGTCAATGGTGACATCCAGATACTCAACCGATCATTGCTCACCGCCGGTAACGGCATCCTGCTGGATGTGCGGAACAACTCCACGGCCAACATGAATGTCGACAACAGCTTGCTGGTTGGCGATATCGTGGTTGAAGCCGGCAGCAATGCCAAAGTGCAACTCAACAATAGTGCCTCGCTCACCGGCGAATTGAAGAATGTCGCGCAACTTGACGTCAACAGTGGTGCCCAGTGGGTGCTGGTGAATAACGGCGCAGTCGACGCCCTGAAAATGGGTGGCGGTTCGGTCGTGTTCGGCAGCCCGACCCAGTACCTTCAACTGAACACCAACAGCTTGACCGGCAACGGCACCTTCGCCATGCACACCAACTTCAACACTGGCGAGACCGACTTGTTGAATGTCAATGGCAACGCCGAAGGCCATCATGAGCTGTTGATCGCCGCCAGTGGCTCGGAGTTGGCCACCGGAGATCCGGTCAAAGTGGTTCACACTGAAAGCGGTGGTGCGCAATTCGGCCTGGTAGGCGAAACCGTTGATGTCGGTGCCTTCGCTTATGGGCTCAAACAGGAAGGCACCGATTGGTACTTGGACACCGAAAAACGCGGCACCAGTACCAGCGCCATGGCCGTGCTGGCGTTGGCTAACGCCGCGCCGAGCGTATTGCAGGGCGAGGCGAGCATTCTGCGTACGCGCATGGGCGAGTTGCGCTTCGGCGAGGGCAAGAGCCAAGGCTTCTGGGTGCGCTCCTACGGTAACAAGTATGACGTGGCGGCCAGCGGCAATGGCGCGGGTTATAAACAGAACCAGACCGGCCTCGCCATCGGTGTCGATACTCCGATTGAAGCGGGTGATGGGCAGTGGATGGTGGGTGTAATGGGCGGTTACAGCAAGTCCGACCTGGGCCTGAGCCGCGGCAGCAGCGCTATGGTCAACAGCGTCCATGCAGGGGTCTATGCAACGTACCTGGATGCCGAGAGCGGGCTGTATATGGACGTCGTGGGTAAGGTCAACAAACTGAACAGCCAAAGCCAGGTCAACATGAGCGATGGCAAGCGTGCCAAAGGCAAGTACACCCAGGATGCAGTGAGTGCTTCGGTGGAAGTCGGCAGGCATATCAAGCTGGACGATGACTTCTTTGTCGAGCCTTACGCACAAGTGGCTACTGCCGCTATTGGCGGCTCGAACTACACCATGGACAACGGCTTGAAGGCCAAGAGTGACCGCACCAAGTCTGTGGTTGGCAAGGTCGGTGTGACGGTGGGTAAGAATATCCAACTCGACAGCGGCACCATCCTGCAACCGTACCTGCGGACTGCAGCGGCCCATGAGTTCAACAATAACAATAAAACGTTTATCAACAATCAGGCGTTTAACAACGACCTGTCGGGCTCGCGTTATGAAGTAGCGGGTGGTGTGGCTGTTTCGCTGTCGGAAAACCTCAAGCTGCATGCCGAGCTTGAGACCAGCCAAGGCAAGAAAATTGATATGCCGTGGGGCGGGACCGTCGGTCTGCGTTACACCTTCTGATACGCCCTCGCGGGTGAAAACGGGAAGCTTCGGCTTCCCTTTTTTGCCTTTCAGACGGGCCTGCCTCTAGCTGAATAACCCTGCCGCAATATTGATCGAGAAACCCAGAATCGCCGTATTGAACAGAAAACCGATCAACGACTGCCCAAGCACTACTTTGCGCAAACTGCGCGTCGCAACGCCTACATCGGCGGTTTGCACGGCCACGCCGATGGTGAATGAGAAGTACAGAAAGTCCCAGTAATTGGGGGTGCGCAACCCTTCAGCAAAGCGCAGGGCGGGTTCATAGCCCTCCCAGGTGTAGAACAGACGGGCGTAATGCACGCTGAAAATCACCCCGATCAGCAACCATGAGCCAATCACCGTCAGCGCGGTAAAACCGTAATGCAGCAGGCGCGCCGTGCCGTCCAGGTCTTTGCTGCCCACCAGGTTCAGGGTGATGGTGGCCAGGCTGGCAATCGCGGCGATGCACACCATGAACAACACCAGCCCGGCGTTTTCATCTTCGATTTCGGCGATGCGCTTTACGTCGTCCGCACGGGCGTGGCTGGCCAGCCACAGCATCAGCACCAGGTAGGTCCAGACCCCGGCGTTCCAACCGATGAGAATTTTGCCGATGAGCGTATCGGCCGGCGCCAGGATGCCGACGGCAAGGCCCAATACGGCGGCAGAAGAGAGGCGAGGGTGGGTGCGGGCGAGGAAGGCCATAGGTGCTCACAACGAGGGACATTGCGAGCACCATAGCGCATTTTCGGCAGGGTTATGGACGCTTGCGCACCAGCTTCATGACCACCACAAAGAACACCGGTACAAACACCACGGCCAGTGTGGCGGTGATCATCCCGCCGATTACCCCCGTACCAATCGCCTGCTGGCTGGCCGAGCTGGCACCCGTGGCAATCGCCAAGGGCACCACACCCAGGATAAACGCCAGGGAGGTCATGATGATCGGCCGCAACCTGAGCCGAGCGGCCTTCAGGGTGGCGTCGAGCAAATCCTCGCCCTGGTCATACAGGTCCTTGGCAAACTCGATGATCAAAATCGCATTTTTCGCCGAGAGGCCGATGATGGTGATCAGGCCGACCTTGAAAAACACATCGTTGGGCATGCCGCGCAAGGTCACCGCCAGCACTGCGCCGAGCACCCCCAGCGGCACCACCAGCAACACCGAGGTCGGAATCGACCAGCTTTCATACAGCGCCGCCAGGCACAGGAACACGATCAACAGCGACAGGCCCAACAGCAGCGGCGCCTGGGATCCGGACAAGCGTTCCTGCAATGACAACCCGGTCCATTCCTGGCCGAGGCCCGCCGGCAGTTGGCTGACCAAGCGCTGAATTTCGGCCATGGCCTCACCAGTGCTGTGCCCCGGCGCCGCTTCGCCGCTGATGGCGATGGCGGGGTAGCCGTTGTAACGGGTCAGTTGCGCCGGGCCCTGGGTCCACTTGGCTTCGACAAACGCCGACAGCGGCACCATCTTGCCGGCGTTGTTGCGCACGTTGATCTTCATCAAGTCCGCCACCTGGCTGCGCTGGTCGCCTTCGGCCTGCACCACCACGCGCTGCATGCGGCCCTGGTTGGGGAAGTCATTGATGTAGGCCGAACCGATGGCCGAGGACAGCACATTACCCACATCCGCAAAGGAAACACCGAGGGCGTTGGCTTGTTTGCGATCCACCTCAAGCTGTACTTGCGGCGCCTCGGCCAGGGCGCTTTCGCGCACGTTGGCCAGGATCGGGCTTTTCTCGGCAGCGCCCAGCAACTCGGAGCGGGCGGCCATCAGCGCGGCATGGCCGACGCCACCACGGTCCTGCAAGCGGAACTCGAAACCACTGGAGGTGCCAAGGCCATCCACCGGCGGCGGCAACACCGCGTAGGCAATTGCATCCTTAAGCTCGCTGAACGCCGCGTTGGCGCGGTCGGCAATGGCCGAGGCCGAATCGTTACTGCTGCGCGCTGACCAGTCCTTGAGCGTGGTAAAGGCCAGCGCCGCGTTCTGCCCCGAGGCGGAGAAGCTGAAGCCCATGATCATGGTGGTGTCGCCCACCCCCGGCTCCCCGGCGTTATGCGCTTCGATCTGCTCGGCCACCTGCACCGTGCGGTTCTTGCTCGCCCCCGGCGGCAGTTGGATATCGGTGATGGTGTAACCCTGGTCTTCCACCGGCAGGAACGAGGAGGGCAGGCGGCTGAACATCAGCCCCAGGCCCACCAGCAACACCAGATAGATCAGCAGGTAACGGCCGCTGCGCTTGAGGGCATAGGCCACCCAGCCTTCATAGCGGTCGGTCAGGCGTTCAAAACGCCGGTTGAACCAGCCGAAAAAACCGCCCTTGGCATGGTGCTCGTCCTTGGCAATCGGCTTGAGCAAAGTAGCGCACAACGCCGGGGTCAGTGTCAGGGCGAGGAATGCCGAGAACAGGATCGAGGTGGCCATCGACAGCGAAAACTGCTGGTAGATCACCCCCACCGAACCCGGCATGAATGCCATCGGCAGAAACACCGCCACCAGCACCAGGGTGATACCGACGATGGCCCCGGTGATCTGGCCCATGGCCTTGCGCGTGGCTTCCTTGGGCGACAGACCCTCGCTGACCATGATGCGCTCGACGTTCTCCACCACCACAATCGCATCGTCCACCAGGATGCCGATCGCCAGCACCATGCCAAACATGGTCAGCACGTTGATCGAGAACCCCAACAACAGCATGGTTGCGAAGGTGCCCATCAGCGCAATCGGCACCACCAGGGTCGGGATCAGGGTGTAGCGCACGTTCTGCAGGAACAAAAACATCACTGCGAACACCAGTGCCATGGCCTCCAGCAAGGTGTAGACCACCTTGGTAATCGAGACTTTGACGAACGGTGAGGTGTCGTACGGAATCTTGTATTCCACGTTGGCCGGGAAGTAGCGCGACAGCTCATCCATCTTCGCCCGCACCTGGTTGGCGGTGTTCAGCGCATTGGCGCCCGGTGCCAGTTGCACACTGACGGCGGTGGACGGCTTGCCGTTCAGACGCGTGGAAAACTGGTATTCCTGGCTGCCGATTTCCACTCGCGCCACATCGCCGATGCGCACGGTGGAGCCGTCCGGGTTAGCCTTGAGCACAATGTCGGCGAATTCCGCAGGCGTCGACAGTTGGCCTTTTACCAGGATCGCCGCAGTAATTTCCTGGGTTTTGCTGCCCGGTAAATCACCGATGCTGCCCGCTGAAACCTGGTCGTTCTGCGCGCTGATCGCGGCGTTGACGTCGGCTGGCGTGAGGTTGAAGCCAATCAGTTTCTGCGGGTCGATCCAAATGCGCATGGCGCGTTCGGCGCCGTACAGCTGGGCCTTGCCCACCCCATCCAGGCGCTTGAGCTCGTTCATCACGTTACGCGCCAGGTAATCGCTGAGCGCCACGTCGTCAAGCTTGCCGTCGCTGGAGGTGAGGGTCACCAGCAGCAGGAAGCCGGCGGAGACTTTCTCCACCTGCAAGCCTTGCTGGGTCACCGCTTGCGGCAAGCGTGGCTCCACCGCTTTAAGACGGTTTTGCACATCGACCTGAGCCATTTCCGGGTCGGTGCCCGGCTGGAAGGTGGCGGTGATGGTAGCCGAGCCCAGGCTGCTCTGGGATTCGAAATACAGCAGATGATCGGCACCGTTGAGTTCCTGCTCGATCAGGCTCACCACGCTTTCATCCAGGGTCTGGGCCGAGGCACCGGGGTACACCGCGTAGATTTCGACCTTCGGCGGCGCAACGTTGGGGTACTGAGCCACCGGCAATTGCGGAATGGCGAGCGCACCGGCCAGCAGAATAAACAGGGCCACCACCCAGGCGAAGATCGGGCGATCAATAAAGAACTGCGGCATGGCGGGTTATTCCTCTACCTGGACTTTTTCACCGGGGCGCGCATGTTGCACACCTTCGACGACGATGCGGTCGCCGGGCTTGAGGCCGCTGCTGACGATCCAGCGGTCCTCGACCACCGCACCCAGCTCCACCGGTTGCAGGCTCACCGTTTGCTCGGCATCCAGCAGCAGCACCATCGGGATACCGGCGCTGTCACGGGTAATGGCGCGTTGCGGCACGCTGATGCCTTGCTGGTCCACGGCTTGCTCCAGGCGTACCCGCACAAAACTGCCGGGCAGCAGGTCGAGGTCCGGGTTGGGGAATTCGCTGCGCAGGATGATCTGCCCGGTGCCGGGGTCGACACTGATTTCGGCGAACAGCAATTTGCCCGGCAGCGGGTAAAGGCTGCCGTCGTCCTGGATCAGCGTGGCCTTGGCCTGATCCTGGCCGACCTGCTTCAAGCTGCCGGCGCGGAAAGCGCGGCGCAGGTCATTCAGCTCGCGGGTGGACTGGGTCAGGTCGGCGTGGATCGGGTCCAGTTGCTGGATGATTGCCAGCGGCGTGGCCTCGTTCTGCCCGACCAGCGCGCCCTCGGTCACCAGGGCCCGGCCAATGCGCCCGGAAATCGGTGCGGTGACGGTGGCATAGCCCAGGTTGAGCTTGGCGCGCGCCACGGCGGCCTTGTTGGCGGCGACTTCGGCGTTGGTCTGGCGCAAGGCGGCGCGAGCGTTGTCGTAGTCCTGGCCGCTGATGGCGTTGCCTTCCACCAGTTGGCTGTAGCGCTGCTCTTGCAGGCGTGCCTTGAAGGCGTTGGCCTCGGCCTTGCTCAGGTTGGCCTGCGCGCTGTCGAGGTCGGCCTTGAACGGCGCCGGGTCAATGCGAAAGAGTACATCGCCCTGTTTCACGTCGTGGCCTTCCTTGAACACCCGTTGCATCACTACGCCGGCCACCCGAGCGCGGACCTCGGCGATGCGCGGCGCGGCGATACGCCCGCTCAACTCGTTGGTGATCGACAGGGGTTTTGCCTGCAGGGTTTCGACGCGTACTTTGGCCAGGGGCATTTCCGGCGCCTGATCGGCCGAATCGCCACAGGCACTCAATGCCAGCGTCAGGGCCACCAGGCAGAACGGCGCAAACAGATTCTTCGACATGCTCTTATCCCAATATTGACTGGCGCATCCTAAGGCCACCGGCGCCGCGGTGCTGTGAAGCTGTGTAGGTCGTGTGTGAAGAAATGTAAGGTGCGGCCCATAGTCGGCAGAGGGCGTATATCCTTGCACAATCCTGCAAACAACAAAGATCAAATGTGGGGGCAGGCTTGCTCCCACAAGGGTCTGTGCACAACCGACGAACCGCATTATTTGGAAACACCATGCCCAACATCCTCCTGGTGGAAGACGACGCCGCACTCTCCGAGCTGATTGCCAGCTACCTGGAGCGCAATGGCTACCACGTCAGCGTGCTCAGCCGCGGCGACCACGTACGCGAACGTGCGCGCCGCAGCCCCCCGGACCTGGTGATCCTCGACCTGATGCTGCCCGGCCTCGATGGCCTGCAAGTATGCCGCCTGCTGCGCGCCGACTCGGCGGGGCTGCCGATCCTGATGCTCACCGCCCGCGACGACAGCCACGACCAAGTGCTGGGCCTGGAAATGGGTGCCGACGATTATGTGACCAAACCCTGCGAGCCGCGTGTGCTGCTGGCCCGGGTCCGCACATTGCTGCGCCGCAGTAGTTTGTCCGAGCCCCAGGTGGCCAGCGATCAGATCATCATGGGCAACCTCTGCATCGACCTGTCCGAGCGCACCGTGACCTGGCGCGAACAGGCCGTGGAGCTGTCCAGCGGTGAGTACAACCTGCTGGTGGTGTTGGCGCGGCATGCCGGTGAGGTGCTCAGTCGCGATCAGATCCTGCAACGCCTGCGCGGTATCGAGTTCAACGGCACTGACCGCTCGGTGGACGTGGCCATCTCCAAGTTGCGCCGTAAGTTCGACGACCATGCCGGCGAAGCGCGCAAGATCAAGACCGTGTGGGGCAAGGGCTACCTGTTCAGTCGTTCCGAGTGGGAATGCTGACCCATGTTTCGAGTGCTGCTTCGCCTCTCCCTGATCACCATCATCACCTACAGCGCGGCGATTTTCCTGATTCCCAAGCTGGTGATCCAACTCTTCGAACACCGCTACCTTGACTACAACGTCGAGCAGTCCCGTGGCACGCAGACGCTGATCGTCAAGCAATACCTGCGGGCGCCGGTGGAGCGCTGGTCGCAGATTACCGAGCAATTGGGCCGCGACTTCGCGCCGCTGAAAGTGCAACTGCTGCTACGTCAGGACGCCAGCTACACCCCCGAGGAAGCCAAGCTGCTGGAGCAAGGCAAACCCGTGATTCACCTGGGGGAGTGGGGGTGGATGGAGGAGGTCAGCTCACCGATCAACGCGCAGTTTGTGGTCAAGCTGACCATCCCGCCGGACCCGTTGGACATGAACCTGCTGTATTGGTCGATGAACGTGCTGGTCGGCATCGCGCTGCTGGCGTGTCTGTTGGTCTGGTTGCGTCCGCACTGGCGTGACCTGGAGCGCCTCAAAAGCACTGCCGCGCAATTGGGCAAAGGCAACCTGGCCGAGCGCACGGGGATTCCGTCCAGTTCAAATATCGGCAGCCTGGCCTCGGTATTCGACACCATGGCCGACGATATCGAACACCTGCTCAACCAGCAGCGCGACTTGCTCAATGCGGTCTCCCATGAGCTGCGCACGCCGCTCACGCGCCTGGACTTCGGTTTGGCCCTGGCACTGTCCGAAGACCTGCCCGCCGCCAGCCGCGAACGCCTGCAAAGCCTGGTGGCGCATATTCGCGAGCTGGATGAACTGGTGCTGGAATTGCTGTCGTACAGCCGCCTGCAAAACCCGGCGCAATTGCCGGAGCGGGTCGAGGTGGTGCTCGACGAGTTTATCGACAGCGTGCTGGGCAGCGTCGACGACGAACTGGAAAACCCCGAAATCGTCATTGATGTGGCGCTCGACTGCGCCGTGGAACGCTTCAGCCTCGACCCGCGCCTGACCGCCCGCGCCTTGCAGAATCTGCTGCGTAACGCTACCCGTTATTGCGACAAACGCATCCAGGTGGGGGTCAAGGTCTGCCCCAACGGGTGTGAGATCTGGGTGGATGACGACGGTATCGGCATCCCGCTGGACCAGCGTGAACGCATCTTCGAGCCGTTCTACCGCCTGGACCGCAGTCGCGACCGCTCAACCGGCGGCTTCGGCCTGGGCCTGGCGATCAGCCGGCGCGCCCTGCAGGCCCAAGGCGGCACCCTGACCGCCTTGGCATCACCGTTGGGCGGGGCACGGTTCCGGGTGTGGCTGCCCAGCGTCGGCTGATCAGAGCACTTTGACCGCACGCCCGATCGCCTGAATCGGCCCGGTGGGTTTGCCGGTGGGCGAGCCGCGTGGGTCTTCCAGGGTCAGTTCGAACAGCTGGTCCTGCGTGAGCGGCGGCAACTTGTCCAAGGGCACCGACAGGGTCTGGCCGGGCTTGACCAGCCCCAGCGACACCGGCCCCTGCCAGCCATCACCCTTGGTCCAGAACTGCAGGGCCTTGTCGGCCGGCACGTCCATCACGCCCAGGGGGATCAGCTGAATCTGCTGATTATTGCTCGCCTGGATCACCCAGCCTGGTGCTTGGCTTTGCGGGGCGACCAGCACCACGACAAAGCTTGGGGCGGCGGCAGGCGGTCGAATCAGCAGCAGCGTAGCCAAGACCGCAGTCGCCACCAACCCGACACCGGCCAGGCCGCGCCACAGGGCCAGCAGGTTCCACCAGGCTACATCGGGCTGAGGGCTGGCGATGTGGCGCTCGATGCGCCGCCACAGCTGGGCCGACGGCGGCACCGGTTCGGCCAGTGCCGTCAGCGGCAGCAGGCGCTGCTCCCAGGCGTCTACCGCGGCGCGCAGTTCAGGGTCGTGTTTGAGGCGCTGTTCAACCTCGGCGCGCTGCTCGGCAGGCAAGGTGCCCAGCACATATTCGCCGGCCAGTTCATCCAGTGTTTCGTTCATGCCATGCACTCCCGCAGCGCGGCGAGGCTACGTTTGATCCAGGCTTTGATGGTCCCCAGCGGGGTGCCCAGTTTTTGCGCGATTTCGCTATGGGAATAGCCGTCGACATAGGCATGCAGGATGCACGTGCGGCGGGCCGGGTCGAGTTGCTCCAGGCAGTTGTGGACCTGCCCGGAACGTGCGGTGAATTCAACGGCGTCGTTGGCGGCTGCGACCTGTTCATGTTCTTCGCCCAGCGCCACTTCGCGATGATGGTTGCGCATATGGTTGAGCGCCAGGTGGCGGGTCAGGCTGAACACCCAGCCTCGCGCCGAACCGCGTAGCGGGTCGAAACTGCTGGCGCCGCGCCAGATCTTGATAAACGCGTCATGCACGATGTCCTCGGCCAGGGCCTTGTCGCGCACAATGCGCAGCGCCACGCCGAGCAAATGGCTGCTGTCCTGCTCATACAGCTGGCGCAAGGCGCGTTGCTCGCCACGCGCACATGCCAACAGGCACGCTTCGTAATCAAACACTGACATCCATCCCCAATGGCCGAACCCTGTGGCAAGCCAGCGTGCTTGCCACAGGCAGCGTAGTCCAGTTTTTTCAGTTGGCCGCCCAGAAAATGTAGTCGGCCTGGTACTTCACCACTTCCTGCTTGCCCTTGTTGGCGGCGCTGCATTCGGTGCTGGGTGCCACGCCACCTTTAAGCGCAACCCGCTGGATGTAACTCACGCCGCTCATCGCGCCCTTGCCTTCGGCCGGGTTGGCCTTGACCAATTGATAGGGCAGGTTACCGGCACTCGACGGCGCCACGGCGAGCTGGGTGCCGGTGATTTTAGAGCCGTCCTGGGCTTGCCAGGTGGCCGGCGGCCCGAAATACGTGCCCACCTGTTTGCCACTGCGATCATTCAGTACGGCCTTGGGGCCGACGAAGGTCCACTCGGTCTGGCCGGCGGCGTTGGCCTTGTCGCGGCATTCGTAGGTGATTTCGCCGACGCCTGTGGTCTCCAGCGCCACTTTGTGGCCAGCCGGCACTTTGATGCTGTCGGGCAGGCCGGTCTGGGCAAAGGCGGCTGGCGCAGCGGCCAGCAGGGCGGTCAGGCAGAGCAGTGCTTTAGTGTGCATGGGTGTCTCTCCATTTCAGTAAAACAGCGGGGTTACTGTGATCACTACCCATGAGCCGCACGATTGGATGCAGCGATTAGAAAATAAATGTTTGAAGGCGCACACTGTGCCCCCGCTTTACCCGAGGAGAGATTGGCAATGACTGGTGTTCACACGTCCGCTCAGCAAGGTTTCTCGACCCAGGCCGTGACCTACGCCCAAGGCCGGCCGGACTACCCCCGGCAACTCACCGGCTGGCTCAGCGAGGTGCTGGGGGTGGATGCGCACTCATTGGTGGTCGACCTGGGCGCCGGCACCGGTAAATTCACGCGCTTGCTCAGCACTTTGGCGCCCACCTTGATTGCGGTTGAACCGGTGCAGGCGATGGGTGCGCAGTTGAGTAAACTGCTGCCGGATGTGCGCCTGGTCAACGGCACCGCCGAAGCCATCCCCCTGGACAGCGCCAGCGCCGACGCGCTGGTCTGTGCACAAGCCTTCCATTGGTTCTCCACCCCGGCCGCGTTGCGCGAGATTCACCGTGTACTCAAGCCCGAGGGGCGCCTGGGGCTGGTGTGGAATGTGCGCGATGAATCGGTGGGCTGGGTCGCGGCCATCACCGAGATCATCACGCCTTACGAGGGCGACACCCCGCGCTTTCATACAGGGCGCTGGCGCGAAGCCTTCACCGGTGAGTATTTTTCCGCTCCCGAAATGACCTGCTTTCCCTACCAGCATGTGGGCAGCCCGCAGGAGGTGATCATGGATCGCTTTCTGTCGGTGAGCTTTATCGCGGCGCTCGCCGACGCCGAAAAAGCCAAGGTCACCGCCCAACTGCGAGGGTTGATCGACACCCATCCTGACTTGCGTGGGCGCGATACAGTGGCCTTTCCCTATCAGACACAAGCCTACGTCTGCCGTCGTCTGAGCTAAAAGGCATAAAGTCAGATCATATTGATATAAGTCGTTATAAGAAAAATCGCTATCCTGCGGCCAGAAATTTATAAGGCCGCAGGTAGTTGTAATGGAAGTGGGTAACTTTGGTTTTGTAATTGCGGGCCTGATCGTTGGTTTTATCGTCGGCATGACCGGTGTAGGCGGCGGCTCATTGATGACGCCGATCCTGCTGTGGTTCGGCATCAACCCGGCCACGGCCGTGGGCACCGACCTGTTGTATGCCGCCATCACCAAGTCGGGTGGGGTGCTGGTTCACAGTAAGAACAAGAACATCGACTGGACCATCACCGGCTGGCTGACCTTGGGTAGCGTGCCTGCGGTGTTGCTGACCCTGTGGTTTCTCGCCACCTTGCACACTGACCCTAGTGCGATGAACGCGGTGATCAAGCAGGCCCTTGGCGTGGTTTTGTTGCTGACGGCGATGGCGATTCTGTTCAAGAAAAGCTTGTTGGCGTTTGCCCAGCGGCATGCGGGTGATGGCTATCATCTGAACCCGCGCAATTTGAATGCGTTGACGGTGGTGACGGGGGCGGTGCTGGGGACCATGGTTGCGCTGACGTCCATCGGCGCTGGGGCGCTGGGTACGGTTGCGTTGTTTATTTTGTATCCGTTTCTGGCTACGCGGCGGTTGGTCGGGACTGAGATTGCCCATGCGGTGCCCCTGACGCTGGTGGCGGGGTTGGGGCATGCTGGCATGGGTAATATGGACTGGCATTTGTTGGGGTTTTTGTTGATGGGGTCGTTGCCGGGGATCTATCTGGGGAGCCATATGACCGGTAAGGTTCCGGACGGGGTGTTGCGGCCTTGTTTGGCGGTTATGTTGATGGCGATTGGGTATAAGTTGGCGTTTTGAACTGGGTGGGGGGATATCCGTTATTTGGGTGATGGCTGGTATTGGTTCCGCTCTTACAGCGGGTCACTTTTTGAAGAGCGCAAAAAGTAACCAAAAACGCTTTGCCCCATCACTCGGCACCTCGCTCACGCTTCGGTGTGCCCGCACGCAGACTTGAATCCGTGGGCCGCCGCGATGGGCCATCCTTGGCCCAGCGCGGCTAACCCGGCGTCCTGCCGGGTTGCCCACGGATTCAAGCCCGCGTGCGGCCAGCGTGGTTAATGGGGCGCCTGGATCAAGATCACGATCAAAAGCCCTAGATCAAAAGATCGCTGACTTCGTCAGCGGTAAGGATGTAAGGGCCACGGCAAAAACAAAGCAAAGCACGGCGGCCTGACAGCCGACCTGATCATTGAAGCCGTACTCGGTTCAAATGTGGGAGCTGGCTTGCCTGCGATGGCATCAATTCCGTCCGCCTGATTCACCGAGGTGTCTGCATCGCCGGCAAGCCAGCTCCCACAGAAAAGCACCCCACTGCATACGCAGAACCGCTCTTGATCCAACCACTCAGGCCGGCTGTCAGGCCGCCGTGCTCTGCTTTTGATCTGAGACGCCCCGTCAATCACGCTGGCCGAACGCAGGCTTGAATCCGTGGGCAACCCGGCAGGACGCCGGGTTAGCCGCGCTGGGCCAAGGATGGCCCATCGCGGCGGCCCACGGATTCAAGCCTGCGTGAGGGCACACCGAGCCAG
>NZ_UUPU01000032.1 GCF_900591205.1 Pseudomonas viridiflava | reverse complement strand
GGCTTGAATCCGTGGGCCGCCGCGATGGGCCATCCTTGGCCCAGCGCGGCTAACCCGGCGTCCTGCCGGGTTGCCCACGGATTCAAGCCTGCGTTCGGCCAGCGTGATTGACGGGGCGCCTCAGATCAAGATCACAGTCAAAAGCGCAAAAGATCGCTGACTTCGTCAGCGGTAATGATGTAAGGGCCACAGCAAAAGCAAAGCAAAGCGAGGCGGCCTGGCAGCCGACCTGAGCATTGAAGCCGTACTCGGTTCAAATGTGGGAGCTGGCTTGCCTGCGATGGCATCAACTCGGTGTGCCTGATGTACCGAGGCGCCTGTATCGCAGGCAAGCCAGCTCCCACAGAAAAGCACACCCACTGCGCACGCGGATCCGCTCTTGATCTACACCACTCAGGTCGGCTACCAGGCCGCCGTGCTCTGCTTTTGATCTGCTCTTGATCTTGATCCAGGCGCCCCATTAACCACGCTGGCCGCACGCAGGCTTGAATCCGTGGGTAACCCGGCAGGACGCCGGGTTAGCCGCGCTGGGCCAAGGATGGCCCA
>NZ_UUPU01000034.1 GCF_900591205.1 Pseudomonas viridiflava | reverse complement strand
CAAACCAACGCGGGCAAGCCCGCTCGCCACAAGGTAGGGGGTCTTTGGAGATATATGCCATGAACGATGAATGGATCGACGTCTGCGCCGTGGGCGAGATAGACGAAGAAGATGTGCTGCGCCCAACCCACTGTGGCGAGCGGGCTTGCTCGCGTTGGGCTGCGGAGCAGCCCCAGTAGGACCGCCGCATTCTTTCAGATAAAGCTCGATCGCCGATCTTGGGGCTGCTGCGCAGCCCAACGCGGGCAAGCCCGCTCGCCACAAGGTAGGGGGTCTTTGGAGATATATGCCATGAACGATGAATGGATCGACGTCTGCGCCGTGGGCGAGATAGACGAAGAAGATGTGCTGCGCTTCGACCATGGGCCGCACACCTATGCGGTGTACCGCTCGGCTGAGAACGAGTTTTTCGCCACCGCGGGTCTGTGCACCCACGAAAAAATCCACCTCGCCGACGGCCTGGTGATGGACCACGTGATCGAGTGCCCCAAGCACAACGGGCGCTTTGATTACCGCTCCGGCAAGGCCCTGGGCGCACCGGTGTGCGTCAACCTCAAGACCTATCCGGTGCGGGTCGAAGCGGGGCGGGTATTGCTCGCCGTCACGGCTTGATGATGAAGACTCCCCTGATCATCGTCGGCGCCGGCCATGCCGGTGGCCGTGCGGCACTCACCCTGCGTGAAGAAGGCTACAGCGGGCGGCTGATCCTGATCGGCGACGAGCCGCATTTGCCCTACGAGCGGCCGCCGCTGTCCAAGGGCCTGTTGCAGGGCAGCATGGACCTGGCGAGCTGCAGCTTGTGCGACAGCGCACGGCTGGCCGAGTTGGGCATCGAGCATATTGCGGGCAACCCGGTCAGCCAGTTGGACCCGCCGCAGCATCGCCTGCAATTGGCCGACGGCCAGTGGCTGACCTATGCCGGTTTGCTGCTGGCCACCGGGGGCCGGGCGCGGCGTTTGGCCCAGGCACAGGCGAATGTGCTGTACCTGCGCACCCACGATGAAGCGCTGGCGCTGAAAACCGCGTTGCGCCCCGGGGCACGGCTGGTGGTGGTGGGCGGTGGGTTTATCGGCCTGGAAGTAGCCGCCACCGCCCGCGGCCTGGGCTGTGCAGTCACACTGCTGGAGGCCGGGCCGCGCCTGGCGGGCCGGGTGTTGCCGCCGATGATCAGCGATGCGTTGCTGGCCCTGCATCGCGCTCAGGGGGTGGACGTGCGCTTGAACGTGGCGCTGGAGTCGATCCAGGCCGACGCGGTGTTGTTGATGGACGGTACACGCTTGCCGTGTGACTTGGTGGTGGTCGGCATCGGCATGCAACCCAACATCGAACTGGCCGTGGCGGCGGGCCTGGAAACCGGGCAGGGCATTCGCGTCGACGCGCAGTTGCGCACCAGCGTCCCGGATATCTACGCGGCCGGCGATGTGTGCGAGTTTCGCTTGGGTGGCGAGTACCAGCGCCAGGAAACCTGGCGCAATGCTGAAGCCCAGGGGCGGCATGCGGCCCTGAACCTGCTGGGGCGTGAACTGCCGTTCGAAGCGCTCCCCGGCTTCTGGTCCGACCAATACGACTGGGGCTTGCAGACCGTGGGCGTAATCACCGCGCTGAGCGTCAGCCGCGACCTGCCCGGCGGGGGCCTGCTGCTGTTTTACCTGGATGCCGAGCACCGTTTGCAGGGCGCCTGCGGCTGGGCGCCGGGCAACAGCGTGGCCAAGGATATCAAGCTGTGCGAGCGGCTGATCAGCGCGGGCATTGCGCTCAACGAGAGCAGCCTGGCCGATGCCGCGCTGCCCCTTAAACAATTGCTGAGAGGTTGAGCATGCGCCAATTTCTGGTGTTCCAATCGCTGTGGGCCATGCAGACCGAGCCAGGCTCCCTTGAAGCGCAGCTTGAGCGGATCGCCGCCGCCGGCTTCGACGGTGTCACCGACCATTACTGGAAACCCGCCGAGGTGCAACGCCTGCATGCCGCCGCCACTGCTCGGGGCTTGCAGATCGAGGGCCAGTTGTTCCCGCAGTCGGTGGATGACCTGGCGGCCGCGCTGGATGTGATCAGCCGCTACGGCTGCCACCATCTCACCCTGCAGGCCGATGTGCGCCCGCGCACTCAGGCCGAGGCAGTCAGGCTGGTCGAAGGCTGGCAGCGGCTGGCCGAGCAGGTGGACTTCCCCGTGTTGCTGGAAACCCACCGTTATCGCCTCACCAGCGACCTGCTGTTCACCCTTGATCTACTGGCGCAAATGCCCGACCTGAAGCTGCTCGCCGACTTGTCGCATTACGTGGTCGGCCGCGAGTTACCCGAGCCCGGCGCACTCGAGGATGATGAGCAAATACGCAGCATCCTGCGCCACAGTTGGGGTTTCCACGGCCGTGTGGCCAGCAGCGAACAGGTGCAGGTCTCGCTGGATTTCCCGCAGCACCAAGCCTGGGTCGAGCGCTTTACCGGTTGGTGGCGCTACGGCATACAAGACTGGCTGGCCCGCGCCGACGCTGCGCAAAGCCTGTCCTTCACCTGCGAACTGGGCCCGCCACCCTATGCCATCACCGGTGCCGATGGTCGCGAAATCAGTGATCGCTGGGCCGAGGCGCTGAAGATGAAGACGCTGATTCGCAACCTGTGGCAGGCGTGTCAGAAATAATCTGCTGATCTGCGCGGTCGGCAATATCGCTGGCAACGTGACTCATCTGTGGGAGCTGGCTTGCCTGCGATAGCGGTGTACCCGTCGAAGGATGTACTGCCTGACACACCGCCATCGCAGGCAAGCCAGCTCCCACATGAGATGTGTGCGGCCTCAGCTCAACAACCCGGTACTCACCGCCACAATCAAAAACACCCCCAACAGTGCGCGGTAGATCACGAACGGCCAGGTGGAGAAACGTTCCAGAAACTTCATCAGGCCCCAGATTGCAAAGAACGCCGAGACACTCGCTACCACTAGGCCGAAGAGCAGATGCGGCCAGGCGTGCGCGGGCAGGTCGGCGTGCAGCAGCACCCACAGTTCCTTCAATCCGGCGAGGGCGATGGCCGGCAGGCCCAGCAGGAAGGAAAAACGCGCCGCCTCCTCACGTTTGAAATTGAGGAACAGTGCCGCGGTCAGCGTTGAGCCGGAGCGCGACACGCCCGGAATCAACGCGCCGATCTGCGCAATGCCGACAATCAACGCGTCACGCAGGCGCATCTGGTGCATGTCCCGGGTATGCCGGGCACGCAACTCGGCCGCCGCCAGCAACACCGCCATCACCACGCAGGAAATGCCGATCACCATCAGGCCGCGCAACGGCGAGTTGCAGGCATTCAAGGTCGAGGACAAGGCCAGGCCGGCCATCCCGATCGGGACAGTCGCCAGCACAATCGCCACCGCGAGTTTGAACCAGCGGTCGTTGTAGTCACTGCGGCGCACTGCGCCAATGCTGCCGGTGACCACCTGCTGCACATCCCGCCAGAAGTAACTGACCACCGCCGCCAGCGCCGCCAACTGCATCGCCGCCGAAAACGCCGAGCCCGGGTCTTGCCAGCCGAGCAGGGCGGGCACCACCCGCATATGCGCTGTGGACGACACCGGCAACAGCTCGGTAATGCCCTGGATCACGCCCAGGATAAAGATCTGCAGGTAATCCAGGGAGGCAAAGCCCACATCCAGGCCGGCGGAACAGACGTTTGTCAAAATGCATGCCCTTGAAAAAAGAGGTTGGGAAACCGGCGAAGTTTATTCTAAATGTTTCGGGAATTTGGGCGCGGCCAGACAAATCCGCATTCGGTTCAGCAAACAGAAAGGTTTGACAATGTATTGGCCTGCCGAAGGGTTTTGTGAACAATGGCGCCCTGCGTTTTTTCACTGAGAGCCCCATGCCTGAAACCACCGTCGAATTGATCCAGACCGGCCCTGAAGAAGCCGAGCTGATCCGCAATCTCTACCAGTACTACGCCTACGAGTCGTCAGACTGGGAGCAGGAAGATGTCGAGGCGGACGGCCGCTTCTACATCCATGACGAGCACCTGAACCGCTATTGGCAAGACCCGCAATGGAGCGCCAACCTGTTGTTGGTCGATGGCTGCATTGCCGGTTTCCTGCTGATCGAAGGCAGCGAGTTGCCGGGTATCGACGCCCTGGAGCTGGCCGACCTGTTTATCCTCAAGCGCTACCGCCGCAAGGGCATTGGCCGCGCCATCGCCACCCAGGTGCTGTGCAGCGGCGAGGCCGATTGGCTGGTGCGGTTTTTTGACCAGGATGAAGTGTCCCAGGCGTTCTGGCGCACGGTGCTGGATAACCTGCCACGCCCGGTGCAGACCATCGAGTTGGAGGATGACCCGCAGTTGGTGAGTTACCTGATTACGCGGGCGGCCCTGCATTAAAGGCTTGCTGCATGGCTTGGGGCGGCTGGCCGAAGGCGCGCAGAAATGCCTGGCGCATGCGCTCGCGGTCGCCGAAGCCGGTTTCACGGGCTACCACTTCCACCGGGTGGCGACTGGTTTCCATCATCGCCCGGGCAGCTTCGACTCTTAAAGACTCGATGGCCTTGGCCGGTGTTTGCCCGGTTTCTTCGCGGAACACCCGGCTGAACTGGCGCGGGCTGAGCCGGGCGACATCGGCCAGGGCCTCTACCGATAAATCGTGCGTGAGATTCTCGCGGGCGTAGGCCAGGGCCAGTTGCACGCGGTCGGACTTGGGGTCCAGTTCCAATAACGCTGACAACTGCGACTGCTCGCTGCCACGGCGCTGGGCAATCACCAGCTTGCGCGCAATGCGTCGGGCGAGGTCGCCGCCAAGATCGTTCTCCACCATGGCCAGTGCCAGGTCGACGCCGGCGCTCATGCCGGCACCGGTCCAGACCTGGCCGTCCACCACAAACAGCTTGTCTTCTTCCAGGCGGATATCCGGGTAGCACTTGCGGAATGCCGGCGCATGAATCCAGTGGGTTGTGGCGCGCTTGCCGTCCAATAACCCGGCCTCGGCCAGCACGAAAATGCCCATGCACAGCGAGGCGATCCGCCGCGATTGCGCGGACGCTGCCTTGACCAGTTCCAGCAGGTTGGCTTCCGGCAGACGAAATTCCAGGTAGCCGCTGACAATCAGCGTGTCATAGCCCTGGGCGCGGATCGGCGTGGTATTCACCGAAAACCCTTGGGAGGTCATCACCGCACCGCCGGCCTCCGACACCAGATGAAACTCATACGCCGGCTCGCCGCGCAGCAGGTTTGCGCACTCAAACACCGAGCCCAGGCTGAGGCTCAGGGATTGGAAGTTCGGGTAAACCATCAACGCAACGCTGTGCATCGCATGTCTCCAGGGGTGTGGGAGGGGGATTGTCGGCGGCTGCCGGGAAAACGGCAACTGACTTTGCGCCATGTCCGGATTCCTTGCGGATATGACATTGTGCGAGTTTTGCCTGGCTCCTAACATTCACTCAACGAACTAGACGACTGGTCTAATCGGTGGGAGCGAACCATGAGCGGTGAAACTAAAAGTGCAAGGCAGACCATTCTCGAAAGTGCCCGACCTCTTGTCGGCGCCAAAGGATTTTCGGCGGTGGGCCTGAACGAAATACTTCAAGCCGCCGAGGTGCCTAAAGGTTCGTTTTATCACTACTTCAACTCCAAAGATGCGTTTGGCGTGGTCTTGCTCGACAGTTACTTTGATAACTATGTGCAGGGCATGGAACAACTGTTCAACCAGCCGGGCTTATCCCAGCACGCCAAGTTGATGCGTTATTGGCAATGCTGGATCGACAACCAGACCGGCTGCACCGATGCGGGCAAATGCCTTGCCGTCAAACTGGGTGCGGAGGTGTCAGACCTTTCAGAACCCATGCGCCTGGCGTTGCAGCGCGGCACCTCACGCACCATCGACTTACTCGCCGTGGCCATGCAGCGCGGCGTTGAAGACGGCTCGTTGTTACTGCAACACAGCCCGCACGCCTTGGCCCGCCAGCTGTACGCGTTATGGCTGGGCGCCAGCGTGATGAGCAAGATCACCCGAACACCCGCGCCTTTTGACGAGGCGCTGTTGCTCACCCGCCACCTGTTGGGTGGCCCTGAAAACACTGATATTCACACTGATCGAGGCACTGGAAAATGAAAGTATTAATGGTACTGACCTCTCACGACCAGCTTGGCGACACCGGCCGCAAGACCGGCTTCTGGCTCGAAGAATTTGCTGCACCCTATTACGTGTTCAAGGACGCCGGCGCCGAGCTGGTGCTGGCTTCCCCGGCCGGTGGCCAGCCGCCGCTGGACCCGGTGAGTGATCAGCCGGATGCCCAAACCGAGCAGACCCGCCGCTTTGCCGCCGACCCGGCTGCCCAGCAAGCGCTGGCCAACACGGTCAAGCTGGACACGGTCAACGCCGCCGATTTCGATACAGTGTTCTACCCAGGTGGCCACGGGCCGCTGTGGGACCTGGCGGAGTCGCCGGTGTCCATCGCGCTGATCGAGTCCTTCGAGCGTGCCGGCAAGCCTATCGGTTTTGTCTGCCACGCCCCGGGTGCCCTGCGCCACGTCAAGGCAGTAAATGGCGAGCCGCTGGTCAAGGGCCGTCGCGTTACCGGCTTCTCCAACTCGGAAGAAGCGGCGGTGGGCCTGACCGATGTGGTGCCGTTCCTGATTGAAGATGATTTCAAGAAACTGGGCGGCAACTATGAGAAGGGCGCCGATTGGGCATCCTTTGTATTGGAAGATGGTTTGTTGATCACTGGCCAAAACCCTGCAAGTTCCAGCGATGTGGCCAAAGCCCTACTGAAACTTACCGCTTAAATTAATAACGCGTTCTATTCATTGGCGACTCTCATGAGTCGCCAATGTTTTAGCTCGCCCAGAATTTGGAATATCCGTATGACTGATCATGTTTTAAATACCCCGGTGCAACTCGGCCATCACCGCTTGAACAACCGCGTGGTGTTGCCGCCATTGACCCGTCAGCGCAGCGCACAACCCGGTGATATCGCCACCGAGTTGATGGCCGAGTATTACCGCCAGCGTGCCGGTGCCGGTTTTATGGTGAGCGAAGGCACGCAGATTGAGCCCCGTGGTCAGGGTTACGCCTGGACGCCGGGGATTTACTCGCCAGCGCAGATCGACGGCTGGCGCACAGTCACCGAGGCGGTGCATGCCGAGGGCGGGGTGATTTTTGCTCAGCTGTGGCATGTGGGGCGTGTGTCGCATAACGCCTTGCAACCTGACGGCGCCGCGCCGGTCGCGCCGTCTGCTCTCGCGGCCCTGCAAGCAAAAGCCTTTATCGAAACCGGGCCGGGCGTTGGCGAGCTGATGCAACCGCCGGTGCCTCGCGCACTGAGCGTGCAGGAAATCCAGGCGTTGGTCGGGCACTACGCACAAGCCGCACGCAATGCGCTGGACGCCGGGTTTGACGGGGTAGAGATTCATTCGGCGAATGGTTACCTGGTCAACCAGTTCATCTCGGCGCATGCCAACCAGCGTGAGGATGAGTACGGCGGTTCGCTGGAAAACCGCCTGCGCTTTTTGCGCGAGATCGTCGAGGCGGTGTGCAAGGTGGTCGGGCCGGAACGCCTTGGAGTGCGTTTTTCGCCGTTGTTCAGCGGCACTGATCAGGACCGCGTGTATATCGGCCTGGTGGAAGAGGACCCGCATCACACCTATATCGAAGCGATCAAAGTGCTGCAAGCCTCGGGCATCGCCTACGTGTCCATCGCCGAAGCCGACTGGGACAACGCGCCCGACCTGCCCGACACATTCCGCCAGGCCGTGCGCGACACGTTCAGCGGCCGCATTATCTACGCCGGCCGCTACACCGCCGAGCGCGGTGCACGCCTGGTGGACGCAGGGCTGGCGGATTTGATTGCGTTCGGTCGGCCGTTCATCGCCAACCCGGACTTGCCGCAGCGGCTATTCAACGGCTGGCCGCTGAACGCGCTGCGGGCAGAGGGGATGTATGGCGGGGGTGAGGAGGGGTATATCGACTATCCGCGGTATACCGAATAATCACTGCCTAACAGCAGCCCGCTTTTGGTGGGTGGGCAGACTTGTTGTGGCGAGCGCGCTTGTGTGGCGAGCAGACTTGTTGTGGCGAGCGGGCTTGCCCGCGTTGGGCTGCGAAGCGGCCCCAATAGGTTCACCGCGCACTGAGTGTCAGACCGCGGCGCCTGTTTTCAGGGCCGCTTCGCGCCCCAACGCGGGCAAGCCCGCTCGCCACAACAAGCCTGCCCAGGCACACAAGCCCGCTTGCAACACAAGCAGGGGACTCACTCCACCCGCAACACAATCTTCCCGATATGATCTCCACCTTCCATCCGTGCATGGGCCTGGGCGGCGTCGGTGTATTCGTACACTTTGTCGATGATCGGCAGGCAGCGCCCGGCGGCGAGTACCGGCCATACGTGTTCGCGCAATTGCGCGGCAATTGCAGCCTTTTCGTCCCGGGTGCGTGAGCGCAACAGCGAGCCGGTAATGATCGCGCGCTTGGCCATGATGGTCAGCAGGTCAACGTCGTTGCCCTTGGCGCCGCCGAGGAAGCCCAGCATCACCAGGCGACCCTCCATGGCCAGGGCCTTGAGGTTGTTGCTCAGGTACGAGCCACCCATGATATCGAGCACCACGTTGACGCCCTTGTCGGCGGTTTTCTCGGCAATCACTTGGGCGAAGTCCTGCTCGCGATAATTGATCGGCTCACCACCAAGCTTGGCAATCGCTGCGCATTTGTCGGGACTGCCGGCAGTGGCGAACGCCTGGATGCCGAACTCGCGGCACAGCATCAACGCCGTAGTGCCGATGCCGCTGGTGCCGCCGTGAATCAACGCGCTCTGACCTTTATGTGCGCCGCCGAGGCCGAACAGGTTGGCCCAGACGGTGAAGAAGGTTTCCGGCACAGCGGCGGCTTGAATCCAGTCCATGCCTGTTGGGATAGGCAGCGCCTGGCTGGCCGGCACGCTGCAAAACTGCGCGTAGCCGCCGCCATTGGTCAGGGCGCACACCTTGTCCCCGAGCGCGTAGTCCGTGACCCCGTCGCCCAGCGCCACCACTTCACCGGCCACTTCCAGCCCGGGAATCAGGCTCATGCCGGGTTTCATCGGGTACTTGCCGGCGCGCTGCAAGGCGTCGGGGCGATTGACCCCGGCGGCATGCACGCGAATCAGGATCTCGCCGGGGCCGGCTACCGGCACATCCGCCCGGCGCGGCTGCAGCACTTCGGGGCCACCGGGGGTGGTGATTTCGATCAGGGTCATTTCTTTAGGAAGCGTCATTTCAGATTACCTGCAGCGATGAGCGTATGGGTTGGGACCGTAGTAAGGGGGCGGCGGTTCAGCACAAGCATGCCCAGCTCCAGTAACAGCGCGACCACAATCGACGCGGCCGCGAGCATGAACAACAGCGCATGCTGGCCGCCGCTGCTGTTGAACAGCGCCGAGTAGGCAAAGCCGGACAGCGCCTGGAACGTCGCGAAGGACACAGTGGCACGGCTCCAGGCGACTTGTTGCTGATGATGGTCGGGCAGCAATTCATGCACCCGCGCCAGGGCCAGCGGCACGATGCCGGGCGGGAAAGAACCGAGGATCACGGCCAGCACGGCGAGGGCGGTAAACGAGCCGGCCAACGGCAGCAGGCCAACGGCAATCGCCTGCACCACCAGCACCACGCGGATACTCACACGGGCACCGAGCTTATCGGCGAGGAACCCATAAGTGACCGGCCCGACAATCGCTCCCAGGCCGTACATCACCCAGATCATTGCGCCGACATGCGCGCCGTCTCCCAGCCCACGCGCCACGTAGTCCACCAGGAACACCATGGCCGGCACCAGGCCCGCCGCCATAAAGGCGTACTGGGCGAACAACAGGTAAACGCCGGATGGGGTCGGCGCTGCCTTGGCCGAAGGGGCCGGTGCCTCATGTACCGAGCCGGCAGGCCAGGCGAACCAGCTGGCAGCGGTCAGCACCAGCGCCAACAAACCCAGGCCGCACCAGGTCTGCTGCAAGCCCAGGCTCAACAGCGGCGGCACCACAGTGCCGGAGCCGGCGATGCCCAGGCCGATGCCCAAGAAGATCGCGCCACTGGCCAGGCCACGCCGCGCGACCGGCACATGCGGCAGCACGGTCGCGGCCACCAGCACCATGATCGCGCCACCGGCGATGCCGGACAGCAGGCGCCAGGCGAAGAACCACACCACCGACAGCGGAAAACCACAGGCGAAAAACGCCAGGGTCACCGCCACCATCATGATGCGCAGGGCGGTCTTGTTGGACGTACGCTGGGCGATTGGTCGCCCGATCAGCGCTCCGATCAGGTAGCCCACCAAGTTGGCGGCGCCGAGGTACACCACGTCGCTGGCGGAAAACCACTGGGCCTGGATCAGGCTCGGAATCAACGGCGTATAGGCAAAACGCGCCAGGCCGATGCTGACCAGGCTGGCGCACAGGCCGGCGAAGATCGGCAACCAGACCGCGCTGCGTGTGTGTGGGGTTTGCATGATGGCTGTCCTGAGTATTTTTCTCTGGCGCCCAGCATATCCAGGTTCGTAGATGCAATAATGCAGCGATTACACGGCATACTGATGCATATATGCATCAATGGAGGTGATATGAATTGGGACGACGCACGGGTGTTCCTGGCGGTATGCCGCGAGTCGACGCTACGCGGCGCCGCACGTACATTGGGGGTGGACCAGGCCACTGTCGGCCGCAGGGTCAATGCCCTGGAAAAGTCCCTGGGTGCGACCCTGTTCCTGCGCACCTCCGAAGGCTACGCGCTGACCGCCGTCGGTGAAGCCGCGTTGCGTTCGGTGGAGAACATGGAACGCTCGGCGCTCGACCTGGAGCGCCAGATTCAGGGCCTGGATGACCGCCTGACGGGCATCGTGAGGGTCAGTACCACCGATTCGCTGGCTATCGACTTCATGATCCCGGCAATTGCCCGCCTGCATCGCCAGCACCCGGATGTGCGCGTGCAGTTGGACGCGTCCACCCAGTTCCTCAGCCTGGCCAAACGTGAAACCGACATCGCCGTGCGCAACACCCGTCCGGACAATCCCGACCTGATCGCACGGCGCATTGCGCGTTGGCCGGTGGGCCTGTTTGCCTCCCAGGCGTATATCGACCGCCTGGGTGTGCCACCGCCGGGCAGCCTGTTTGAAGGGCACGACTTGGTGGTCTACCAGCCCTACCTTGAGACGCAGAAGGACATGACCCTGGTCAGCGAACCGCTGGGGCGCGGGCGGATTGTTGCGAGCCTGAGTTCCAGTTTGCTGGTACGCCGGTCCATTGCCGCCGGGATCGGCATCGGCGAAATCCCGGTGTACACCGGCGAAAGGGACGGCCTGGTCCGCCTGTGGCCGGAACGCACGCGGCCGTTGCCCTACGACGTTTGGCTGGTGACCCACGCCGACCTGCGCCACACCGCACGGGTGCGGGTGGTCATTGATGAGATCGTCGCCGGGTTTGCCGGCACCGGGGAGTAGTCAGCACAGGCTTGCAATTTCCTGCGGTGCTGTGGGCACACACTCCACCTCTTTACGTATGTTCAGGGGTGACGCAATGACAAGAAGATGGGTGTGTACGTTAGGGCTGGCAATGGCAATGGCCGCCGGGCATTCGTTGGCCGCCGCGCCTGCGCAGGTCGGCACCCAGGCGCCGGGCTACTTCCGCCTGGCGGTTGGCGACTATGAAGTCACGGCGCTGTTCGACGGCTATAACGACCTGTCGCCCAAGCTGCTCAAGGGCATGACCCAAAGCCAGATCCGTGCCTTGCTGGCGCGTCGTTCGATTGAAACCCCGGGGGTGCAGACCGCGTTCAACGCGTTCCTGGTCAACACCGGCAAGCAATTGATCCTGGTGGACACCGGCGCCGGCCAGTGCATCGGCGCCACCGCCGGCCAGCTCTCGACCAATATGAAGGCCGCCGGTTATGAGCCGTCCCAGGTCGACACGATCCTGCTGACCCACCTGCATCTGGACCATGTGTGCGGCCTGGTGGATGGCCAGCATCAGGCGATCTTCGCCAATGCCACGGTCTACGCCGCCAAGGCCGAGGCCGATTACTGGCTCGACCCCCAGGCGCTGGCCAAGGCACCGGAGGTCGCCAAAGGCTTCTTCAAGATCGCCCAGGACTCGACGGCGCCCTACATTGCCGCAGGGCGCTTCAAGACATTCGAGCCCGGCAAGCTGCCGGTCGAAGGCGTCGAAACGGCCCAGGAGCCAGGGCATACGCCGGGCAGCACCACCTACCGTTTCAACTCTCAGGGCCAGAGCATCCTGTTCATGGGCGACCTGGTGCACAACCTGGCCGTGCAATTTTTGCACCCTGAGGTGTCGATCGGCTTTGACGTGAATGGCCAACAGGCAATCAAAAGCCGTGAAGCGGTGTTCAGCGCGGCGGCCGCTAGCAAGATCTGGGTGACGGCGGCGCATTTGCCGTTCCCGGGCATCGGGCATATCACCGCCGAGGGCAAGCACTTCCAGTGGGTGCCGGTGGAGTACGGTCCCTACAAACGGGCGGCGCACGTGCCGCTGGTCGATTAAGCCTCTCCCTCATGACCGCCGGGCACATGCCGGCGGTTTTCACCTGTGCAGGTTGCTTATGAACGAATTACAAAAACCGGATCTGGGGCTGTTGTTTCTGCGGGGCAGTGGGGCGCTGTTCCTGTTGTGGGTGCATGGTCTGCCCAAGCTGCTCAACTACAGCGAGCAGCTCAAACTGATCGAGGACCCGTTTCATCTGGGTGCCCACGTGACGCTGCTGCTGGCGATTTTTGCCGAAGTGCTGTGCCCGTTGCTGATCATCGCCGGGGTGCTGGTGCGCCTGGCGTGCCTGCCGATCCTCGCGGTGCTGTTGATCGCCATGGTGGTGGTGCACCCGGAGTGGACGCTGTTTGAAGGGCAGTTCGGCTGGCTGTTGCTGATCATCTTCACCAGTGTGCTGATCGCGGGGCCGGGACGTCTGGTGGTGAGCAGGCGTTTGTCCTGAGCAAAAAAAGGCCGGGCAAGCCCGGCCAAATAAGGAGAGGGGTGTTTCAGTCGGTTCAGCGCTTCAGGAACGCCAGCAGGTCTTCGTTCAACTGCTGGGTGTGGGTGGCCGCGAAGCCGTGCGGCGCGTCCTTGTACACCTTCAGTTCAGCGCCCTTGATCATCTCGGCTGCAACTTTACCGGTGGTTTCGAACGGCACGATCTGGTCGCCATCGCCATGGATCACCAGGGTCGGCACGTCGATCTTGGCCATGTCCGGGCGGAAGTCGGTTTCGGAGAAAGCGGTGACGCAATCCACGGTTGCCTTGAGCGAGGCGAGCAGCGCGATCTGCAGGGTCTGGGTCAGCACGCCTTCGGAGACGGTCTGGCCTTTGTTGATGCCGAAGAACGGGGTGTTGAAGTCGGCGATGAACTGCGCACGGTCCTTGAGCAGCCCTTCCTTGATGCCGTCGAACACCGGGGTCGGCACGCCTTGCGGGTAATCGGCTTTCTGGCCGAACAGCGGCGTGACCGCGCCCAGCAACACCAGGCCGGCTACGCGGGAGCTACCGTGGCGTGCGATATAGCGGGCCACGTCGCCGCCACCCATGGAGAAGCCCACCAGGGTCACGTCCGCCAGGTCCAGGTGTTCGATCAACTGGGCGATGTCGTCGGCGAAAGTGTCGTAATCGTTGCCGGTCCAGGGTTGGTCCGACCGGCCAAAGCCACGACGGTCAAACGCAATGGTGCGAAAGCCACGGCTGCTCAGGTATTCCATCTGGTATTCCCACATGTCGGCATCCAGCGGCCAACCGTGGCTGAACAGTACGGGCTTGCCGCTGCCCCAGTCCTTGAAGTAGATCTGGGTGCCGTCTTTGGCAACGAAGGTGCTCATGGAAAGATTCCTTGATGAGTGGTGTGAAAATTCAGGGTCACTATTGCCCTTAAACGTTCAAAGGGCTTGTACGGGTGTGCTTGCTTGGGGTTACCAGCTGAACTTGAGTTCGACCCCCAGGTAATTGCTGTTATCCCCTCCGGCATCACGCAGTGTCTGGCCGACAGCGTAATGCACGGCTTCAACGGCGCCCGTCAGGTTGGGTGTGAACCCATAGTCGGTGCGCAGTTGCGCGTAGGCCCCGGTCCAGCGGTCGCCCTGGCCGGCGGTTCCGGCGACCGGCAGGTTGGGCTGGGTGTAGACCGCATCGCTGGTGGTTTGCCGCCACAGCAGGCCGACAGCGGTTTGCACACTGAGCTTGGCGATCGGCTTGACCGTAATCGACGGCTTGACGTGGATCAGGTTGCTGTAGCCCGTGTAGCCCGCCAGGGAAAAGTAGTAGCCGTTGGGGAACAGCGGGTTGAACGTGCCGACGCTGCCGTCGCCGGCCTTGCGGTCGCCCGAGGCAATGTCCAGTTGCAGGCCGATGCGCGGTTTCCAGGCCAGGCTGTCGAAGGTGTAGCCGGTGCGGCTGCCACCGGCCCAGGCACGGATATCCTTGCTGCCCACCGAGCCGCTTTGCAGCATGGCTTCAATGTCCCAGTCAAAACCCTGCGCCGCGCCGCCCAGGCGGGCGTCGAAGAAGTGCCGGGTTTCGTCGCCGTCCGCATCCAGGTAGTGCGCAGCGCTGCGCTCATACACGCCGTAGTAGGCTGACAGTTCGTTGCTGCCGCCCACCAGCCGCTCAACCCGCAGCAGGTGGAAGCGTGCATCGCGGTTGGATTTGTCGTCGAAATGCCGGCCGTCCTGATATTGCACCGGCTGGCTGGCAATCCCGATAAAGCGCCAGTTGGACGTCTCCCAGTCGGCCCACAGCGCATCGAAGGATTGCCGCACATTCGGCCCGTCCCGCGAGGAGATGAAACGCTGCAGGTCGAAGGCAAAATCCTGGCGCCCGGCACGTGCCTTGAGGGTGCCGCTGCTGAAGGTATTCACATACTCGGCAAACGCCAGGCGCAGGTCGACGCGGTTCTGGTCGGCACCACCGATCGTGGTCTTGTCGTACGCCCGCACATCCTCAAGTTGGGTGAACACCCGCCAATGCTCATTCAGATGCAGGTCGGCGTGCACTTGAAATCGCTGGATCAGGTAGCGATCGCGGTCCACGTTCTTCACACCAAAACCACTCGCGTCGTTCATCTCGAAGCGCTCACGCAAGGTCGCGCCCAGCGACAGATAGGTGAACGGGTTGGCGCTCGACAGCGGGATGTACTTCAGGTTGTCCAGCGGTTGCGTGCGCAATGCCGGGTTCTGGAGTACGGACCAGTCCTCCTGCCAGCGATTGGCCTTGATGGCCGGGCGGGTCGGTTGTTCGTCGGCGTGGACGCCCGCGACCAGCAGCGGCCACAGCACGGCCAGGCTCCAGCCTGTGCGGCGATTCATTTTTTGGCGCTGAGCTGGTGAATTTCCGCGACGTAACCGCCAGGGAATTCAACCACCGCGCTACGACGGCCCTTGCTGTCGAAAGCCGGCACTACGACTTTGGCGCCGGACTCTGTGGCTTTGCCCAGGGTGGCCGCCAGGTCAGCTACCTGGTAGCCGGTGGTGTCATGGCCGAAGGGGTAGGGCAGTTGGCCGTTGGTGACCAGTACCGCCATGCGCCCGAACGGTGATTGGATATCGACGCGACGATAGGTACTGCCGGCCTGGCCGACATCGACGCCAAGGGCGTGCTTATCATCGGCCAGGACTTTGCCGTGAGAGAAGCCCAGGAATGACTTGATGAACGCGTCCGCCCGATCAGCGCTGAGGTAGACACGGTTTTCCGGCACACTCTGGAAGGCAGCGTAGTCCGGGGTTTTGGTGTGCCAGTAGAGCTGCATATTCACGCCGCCCGGCCACTGCACCACCGCGTCACGCCCGATAGGGTCGGGAAAATCGCTGACGATGATGGCCGCGCCGTTTTCGCGGGCAGCCTTGAGGGCGACGTCCATGTCCTTGACCAGGTAGCCATTGCGTTCCTGGCCAAAGGGGTGCGGGATTGGGGTGGTGAAGCCGAACAGCGAAACGGTGCCGACCGGCGTCTGCAGCAATTGCGAGGTAGTGCTGCTGGGCACCGGCAGCACATTGACCACCACTTGGGCTGTGCTCTTGCCGCCGAAAGTCGCCAGGAAGCTATGGGCAAACCGGTCCACGTCGGCCGGGGCGACATAAACGTGGCTGGTGTCGTACTGCGGTGCCACGGCTACCGCCGGTGTTGCCGCAAAGGCGCTGCCCATCATGGCCGCGGTCAGCAGCGTGAATGCCAGGGATACCGTCCTCACTTGTCCAAACATGCCCACTCTCCAGTGCTTTTAGAAAGCCGCTAGCTTAGGGAGCGAGTGGTGCAACGGATTGTATGGACGTGCTCGGTTGAACGGTTCAGCGTCTATGCTGGTCCACTGACCTCTACCGTCAGATCACACAGGTGAACGAAATGGCCAAGACTTACAGCTACGCCGCCCAGAACGCCAAGGATGCCCTCAAGCCCTTCACCTTCGAGCGCCGTGCGCCGGGGGCTGACGATGTACAGATTGATATCCTTTATTGCGGGGTCTGCCACTCCGACCTGCACACCGCACGCAACGAGTGGCACAACACCCTCTACCCCTCGGTGCCCGGCCATGAAATCGTCGGCCGCGTGACGGCGGTGGGTGGCAACGTCAAAAACTTCAAGGTCGGTGATTTGGCCGGCGTCGGCTGCATGGTCGACAGCTGCCAGCACTGCGCCTCCTGCGCCGAGGGCGAGGAGCAATACTGCGAGAACGGGTTTACCGGCACCTACAACGGCCCGGTATTCGGCGGTGAAAACACCTTCGGCGGCTATTCGGACAGCATCGTGGTGAAGGAGAAATTCGTGCTGCGCATCTCCCACGACGACACCAACCTGGCCGCTGTGGCGCCGTTGCTGTGCGCGGGCATCACCACCTATTCGCCGCTGCACCACTGGAAAGTCGGCCCCGGCAAGAAGGTCGGGGTGGTCGGCCTGGGCGGCCTCGGGCATATGGCCGTGAAGATCGCCCACGCCATGGGCGCGCACGTCACGCTGTTCACCACCTCACCCAACAAGCGCGAAGACGGCCTGCGCCTCGGGGCCGATCAAGTGGTGGTGTCGAAGAACCCGGATGAAATGGCCAAGGTTGCCAACAGCCTGGACTTTATCCTCAACACCGTTGCCGCGCCGCATAACCTGGATGTGTTTCTTAACCTGCTCAAGCGCGACGGCACCATGACCCTGGTCGGCGCGCCCGACAGCCCGCACCCATCGCCTGCGGTATTCGGCCTGATCTTCAAGCGTCGCAGCCTGGCCGGTTCGCTGATCGGCGGTATCCAGGAAACCCAGGACATGCTGGATTTCTGCGCCAAGCACGGGATCGTCTCGGACGTGGAAATGATTGATATCCAGGGCATCAACGAGGCGTATGAGCGGATGCTCAAGGGCGATGTGAAGTATCGGTTTGTGATTGATATGGACAGTCTGAAAAAGGAACGCAACGCGGCCTGATTCCGGCCGCGGTTTAATCGCAGACCCTGCTTTATGTGGGAGCCGGGCTTGCCCGCGATGCAATCACCTTGGTGTACCTGAAACACCGAGGTGCCGGTATCGCAGGCAAGCGAGCTCCCACATAAAGCCGTTCGGCGTGCTTCAGGCCCAGAGATGCTCGTAAAGAATCGTCGCCCCCACCAGCATCAACACCACGCCACCGACCATCTCGGCGCGCTTGCCCACCACCGTCCCCAGCACCCGGCCGAGCATCATGCCGAGGGTTACCATGGTCATGGTCGCCAGGCCAATGGCGGCGGAGGCCACCAGGATATTCACGTCGACAAACGCCAGGCCCACGCCCACCGCCAAGGCATCAATGCTGGTGGCGAAGGCGGTCACGGCCAGGATCATGAACGAATGCTGGGTCGGTTTTTCGACCTCTTCATCGTCGGCTTTGAGCCCGTTGTAGATCATATGCAAGCCCAGCGCGACCAACAGCGTAAAGGCGATCCAGTGGTCCCAGTTTTCCACCCAGCGGGTAGCCGCGTGGCCGATGGCCCAGCCGATCATCGGGGTGATGGCTTCGATCACGCCAAAGATCAGGCCGGCGCGCAGGGCTTCGGTCAAACGCGGTTTGTGCAGGCTGGAGCCTTTGCCGATGGCCGCCGCAAAGGCGTCCGTGGACATGGCCAGGGCGAGGAGGATCAGGGAAATGGGGTTCACGGTCAGGCTTCCAGTCGGGCTATTCGAGACAACGACACAGCCACACGCCCGACTTCAGGCATGGATGTGTCGCTGGTCTCACCAACCGAAAAGACGGTGTTCGCACCACGGCAGGCTGCCGAATATGTTGATACGAACGCTTCCAACAGGGTCAGAAGCCGGTTACTCCCCAACGAGAGTGGCGATCATAGGTGGGCGGATATGAAAATTCCGTCAAAAAGGTTCAAGGCCGCTGTGGCTTCACCGAGGTGCCGAAGGTGTTGCCCATGCGCACGCTGGTCGCTGCCGGGGTGGCTAACCCCGCCTTGTTCGGCAGGCGCTTGTCGACGGCAATGTTCTGCGCCTCGCGGTTTTTTTGCGCGGCCTTGGTTGCATTCGTGTCAGTGCCCATTTGCTGGCTGAGGCAACCATAGTTGGGCGCCTTGTACCCATCCACCGCGACTTCCGTGCAGCTGTCAGCCTGGGCGGCGAAGGGCAGGGCGGTGCACAGCAACAGGCTGGCGAGGGTTGGTAACCGCTTCATCGGGGCCTCCTGGCGGGCCCGGGGAGTGGGCCGTTAATGCCTGCAAGTGTAGTGCAGCGGGCCTCTCGTCACCGTGATATTTTTTTTGCTATCACCGTAACATCAGGTTCATAAACTGGCCTCAGGATGACGGTTTTCTAGGGCGCGTCGGCCGTGCAGCGATGCAAAGCAGGGGGTGAACAGGGGGCCTGGAGGCGCGCCGTATGCGCCCTGGTCTTGCTGTTGCTGCTGACCGGTGGCGCAACGGCGCGGGCAGAGTCACCGCTATTGGTGTTGAACCTGCCGGCGCAAAACCTTGAACACGCGCTGCAAGCCTACAGCCGCGCCACCGGCATGGCGGTGCTGGTGGACCGCGAATTGACCCGGGGCCGGCGCTCCATCGGCGTGCGTGGGCGCTTCACGGCGCAGGAGGCTCTGGCGATGTTGCTGACAGGGAGTGGCCTGATGGCACGTTATGCACGCAGCGATGCGTTTACCTTGCAGATGCCCGAGGTCAGCCAGCCGCCCGTTACCCGGGGAGCGGCGACGCGTCATGCCGCACGTATCAACAACAGTTACGCCACGGCGTTGCAGCAGGCCATCGAGGCCAGCCTGTGCCGGTCGCCACTGACCCGCCCCGGCAGTTTTCGTGCGCTGGTGCAGGTCTGGGTCAACCCTGAAGGGCTGATCGAACACAGCCGGTTGGTCAGCTCCACCGGCGACGAACAACGCGATGAAGCACTGGTGCGCGGTTTGGGCTCGACGCGGGTGGAACGCCCTGCACCGAGTTCGCTGCGCCAGCCGGTGACTTTACTTTTGATGCCCGACACCACAGGAACGCGCATGGAATGCACAGCAGCAAAAGGAGCCTCGGGCGGATGAAAAATACCGGGCACAGTACGATGGTCAGCTTGTTCCTGGCGTCTTACGAAGACTTCAAGGTGCGCTTGCGCAAGCGCTTGGGTTCGGAGGACCTGGCCAACGACGTGTTGCACGAAACCTACCTGCGGGTCGACCGCATGGAGGTGCCGCCCAACCTGGCGCAACCCAACGCCTACCTGTACCGCATGGCCTTGAACATCGCCGCCGACCGCCGTCAGGCCGATGCGCGTTTGCTCACCGGCAGCGAGGTGGAAGAGCTGCTGCAAAGCGCCGACGAAGCCCAGGACCCGTCACGGGTGGTGGGTGGCCAGAAAGAAATCCAATCCCTGGTCAAGGCCCTGTACGAGTTGCCGGCGCGCCGCCGCAAGATCCTGATTGCCGCCCGCCTGGAAGAGGCACCGCACCTGGAAATCTCGCGGCGTTTCGGGATTTCCACGCGCATGGTCGAGAAGGAAATCAAGGCCGCCCTGGGCCACTGTGCCAAGCGTCTGGAAAGAAAAGCGATCCAGCGGTTCGGTCCCGGGGCCGGAAAACCGTCTTAGTGTCGAGTCCCTGATAAATCCGTGAGTATGTGCGCGCTTGAATATTTTTAGCCTCTCCACCGCCCGGGAAACCGCCGCCAGCCCCCTGCACGATGAAGCCCGCGACTGGCTGGTCCTGCTGACCTCGGGCCGTGCCACCGTGGCCGACGCCAAGGCCCTCAAAACCTGGTGCGCCCAGAGCCCCGAGCATGCCCAGGCGTTCGAACAGGCCAAGGTGTTGTGGCAGCAACTGGTGCCGGCCGCCGAGAGTGTTTCGCAACCGCGCCACTTGGGTCGTCGTGCGTTCCTGGGGGGGGCGATTGCCGCATCGGCGGCGCTGGTGATGGTGCGCGTTGGCGTACCGGGCGGTTTTTCCGGGCTCACGGCGGACTATCGCACGGCGGTGGGCGAGCAGCGGCAGGTGCTGTTGAGCGACGGTGTAAGCCTGGAACTCAATACCCAGACCCGCGTGAGCCGCGTGGGGCAGGGTATCGAATTGCTGGAGGGTGAGGTTGAGGTGCTCGCCCATGTGGCGCAGCCGCTCAGGGTACTGGCCGGCGAAGGGTTGGTGAGTGCCGCGCAGGCACGTTTTAATCTGCGTAATACTGACCAGACGGTGTGTGTGACGTGTATCGAGGGCTGGTTGTCGGTGGAGGTTGCTGGGCGCAGTGTGCGTCTGGAAGGCGGGCGTCAACTGACTTACGGCGCTGCTGGCGTAGGCGAGCCGGTGGTGGTGGACACTCAGGCGGTTGTGGCTTGGCGTGAGCAGGTGCTGGTGTTTAACAACGCTACGCTGGCGACGGTGGTGGATGAGATTAATCGCTATCGGCCGGGGATGTTGGTGTTGCTGAACAGGCAACTGGGGCAGCGCCGGGTGCAGGCGCGGTTTAGTTTGCAGCAGCTGGCGGGGGTGGCGTTGTTGATTCGTGATGCGTATGGGGCTAGGTGTACGGAGTTGCCGGGGGGGGTGGTGTTGTTGAGTTAGTTAGTGGTGTGTACATATCCGTTTTTTTGGTAATGGCTGATATTGGTTCCGCCCTTACGGCGGGTCACTTTTGGAAAAGAGCCCCAAAAGTAACCAAAAGGGCTCTTGCCCCATCACTCGGCACCTCGCTCACGCTTCGGTGTGCCCTCACGCAGGCTTTGGAGCGTGGGCCGCCGCGATGGGCCATCCTTGGCCC
>NZ_UUPU01000035.1 GCF_900591205.1 Pseudomonas viridiflava | reverse complement strand
ACTTCGTCAGCTGTAAGGATGTAAGGGCCACGGCAAAAACACAGCAAAGCGAGGCGGCCTGACAGCCGACCTGAGCATTGAAGCCTTCCTCGGTTTAAATGTGGGAGCTGGCTTGCCTGCGATGGCATCGACTGGGTGCCACTGATAGACCGAGTTGTCTGCATCGCAGGCAAGCCAGCTCCCACAGAAAAGCCCCCACTGTGCACGCGGATCCGCTTTTGATCTACACCACTCAGGTCGGCTACCAGGCCGCCGTGCTCTGCTTTTGATCTTGATCTAGGCGCCCCATTAACCACGCTGGCCGCACGCAGGCTTGAATCCGTGGGTAACCCGGCAGGACG
>NZ_UUPU01000063.1 GCF_900591205.1 Pseudomonas viridiflava | reverse complement strand
TGACTGGGGTGAAGTCGTAACAAGGTAGCCGTAGGGGAACCTGCGGCTGGATCACCTCCTTAATCGACGACATCAGCTGCTCCATAAGTTCCCACACGAATTGCTTGATTCATTGAAGAAGACGATAGAAGCAGCTTTAAGCTCCAAGCTGATAGCTCTTAGCTAATCAGTTACGCGCTCGAAATTGGGTCTGTAGCTCAGTTGGTTAGAGCGCACCCCTGATAAGGGTGAGGTCGGCAGTTCGAATCTGCCCAGACCCACCAATTTTGTTATGGGGCCATAGCTCAGCTGGGAGAGCGCCTGCCTTGCACGCAGGAGGTCAACGGTTCGATCCCGTTTGGCTCCACCACTACTGCTTCTGAAGTTTTGAAAGCTTAGAAATGAGCATTCCATCAGTGTGATGGTGAATGTTGATTTCTAGTCTTTGATTAGATCGTTCTTTAAAAATTTGGGTATGTGATAGAAAGATAGACTGAACGTTACTTTCACTGGTAACGGATCAGGCTAAGGTAAAATTTGTGAG
>NZ_UUPU01000052.1 GCF_900591205.1 Pseudomonas viridiflava | reverse complement strand
GAGTACACACAGTGCTTTCTGTGGCGGGCGGGCTTGCCCGCGTTGGGTTGCGAAGCAGCCCTGATACGAGTAACCGAGTGTTACCTGAAAAACGCGGTGACCTTCTTAGGGCCGCTTCGCAGCCCAGCGCGGGCAAGCCCGCTCGCCACGGGAGAGCCGATTGCCAAAAAGCGGAGTTCTGCCTTTAGGTGCGAGTAAAAGTCCGGTGCCCGATACGCGGGGTGTTTTTAGCAAAACTTGCAAAGTTTTGTGTTGAGTACACACAGTGCTTTCTGTGGCGAGCGGGCTTGCCCGCGTTGGGTTGCGAAGCAGCCCTGATACGAATAACCGAGTGT
>NZ_UUPU01000046.1 GCF_900591205.1 Pseudomonas viridiflava | reverse complement strand
ACGCAGGCTTGAATCCGTGGGCAACCCGGCAGGACGCCGGGTTAGCCGCGCTGGGCCAAGGATGGCCCATCGCGGCGGCCCACGGATTCAAGCCTGCGTGAGGGCACACCGAGCCGGAGGCGAGGTGCCGAGTGATGGGGCAAAGACCTTTTGGTTACTTTTGGGTCTTTCCAAAAGTGACCCGCTGTAAGAGCGGAACCATACTCAGCCGTGACCTAAACAACGGATATGTACCCATTGTTCTACCCCCCCATAGACAGAGGCAATGATCAGGGGCTCATGACTTGCCCCCATCGTCTGTTAGAATCGCGTTTTTCTGTGGCTTGTGCGAACTCCATAACCTTTTATCGCACGCCCGTAACCCGTATTGATTTCAGCGCATCGCGCCAGAGAGAGAGCCTGTATGACCGTTAGCTTGAAAACCGCCGAAGACATCGCTGGCATGCGCATCGCCGGCAAACTCGCTGCCGACGTGCTGGAAATGATCGCCGAACACGTCAAGCCCGGCGTCACCACCGAAACCCTCAACCAGATCTGCCACGACTACATCGTCGATGTGCAAAAGGCCATCCCTGCCCCGCTGAACTACAAAGGCTTCCCCAAGTCGATCTGCACCTCGGTCAACCACGTGGTCTGCCACGGGATCCCAGGCGACAAGCCCTTGAAGGAAGGCGACACCCTGAACATCGACGTCACCGTGATCAAGAATGGCTACTTCGGCGACACCAGCCGCATGTTCCACGTCGGCACCGTGCCGGTATGGGCCGAGCGCCTGTCCCAGGTCACCCAGGAATGCATGTACAAAGCCATTGAAATCGTCAAACCCGGCTGCCGCCTGGGCGACATCGGTGAAGTGATCCAGAAGCACGCCGAAAAGAACGGCTTCTCGGTGGTCCGTGAATTCTGCGGCCATGGCATCGGTACAGTATTCCACGAAGAACCGCAGATCCTGCACTACGGCCGCGCCGGCACCGGCATGGAACTCAAGGCCGGCATGACCTTCACCATCGAACCGATGATCAACCAGGGCAAGGCCGACACCAAGGTGCTGGGCGACGGCTGGACCGCCATCACCAAGGACCGCAAACTCTCGGCCCAGTGGGAACACACCCTGCTGGTCACCGAAACTGGCTACGAGATCTTCACCTTGCGTGCGGACGACACGATCCCCCGCGTTTCCGCGTAAGGATCCCCCAGGTTTTCCCAACTGTGTTGTGACTGACTGATAGATAGAAGGAAAGCCGATCAATGCCCCAGGTGGACCCCGAACTTTTCGACCGTGGCCAGTTCCAGGCCGAACTGGCCCTGAAGGCAAGCCCCATCGCCGCATTCAAGAAGGCGATCCGCCAGGCCCGCGAGGTGCTCGATGCGCGCTTTCGCAGCGGCCGGGACATCCGTCGGCTGATCGAGGACCGCGCCTGGTTCGTCGATAACATCCTGCAAAAGGCGTGGGAACAGTTCAACTGGAGCGAAGACGCCGACATCGCCCTGGTAGCGGTCGGCGGCTACGGTCGCGGCGAGCTGCACCCCTACTCCGACATCGACCTGCTGATCCTGCTGGACAGCGCCGACCATGAGATCTTTCGCGATTCCATCGAGCGTTTTCTGACGCTGTTGTGGGACATCGGCCTGGAAGTCGGTCAGAGCGTACGCTCGGTGGACGAATGCGCCGAAGAGGCCCGCGCCGACCTCACCGTGATCACCAACCTGATGGAAAGCCGCACCATCGCCGGCCCCGAGCGCCTGCGCCAGCGCATGCTCGAGGTCACCAGCACCGCGCACATGTGGCCCAGCAAGGAGTTCTTCCTGGCCAAGCGCGCCGAGCAGAAGGCCCGGCACCACAAGTACAACGACACCGAATACAACCTGGAACCCAACGTCAAAGGCTCACCGGGCGGGCTGCGGGATATCCAGACGATTTTGTGGGTTGCGCGCCGCCAGTACGGCACCCTTAACCTGCGCGCCTTGGCCGGCGAAGGCTTTTTGGTGGAGAGCGAAAACGCCCTGCTGGCCTCGTCCCAGGAGTTTCTGTGGAAGGTGCGCTACGCCCTGCACATGCTCGCCGGGCGCTCTGAAGATCGCCTGCTGTTCGACCATCAGCGCTCCATCGCGACCCTGCTGGGTTTCGAAGGCGAAGACGCAAAAACCAGCATCGAAAGCTTCATGCAGCAGTATTACCGGGTGGTCATGAGCATTGCCCAGCTCAGCGACCTGATCATCCAGCACTTCGAAGAGGTGATCCTGGCCCCCGAAGACGAAGCGCCGCCCCAGCCGATCAACTCGCGCTTCCAACTGCACGACGGCTATATCGAGGCGCGCAACGACAACGTGTTCCGCCGCACGCCGTTCGCCATGCTGGAAATTTTCGTGTTGATGGCCCAACAGCCGGAAATCAAAGGCGTGCGCGCCGATACCATCCGCCTGCTGCGCGAAAACCGTCACCTGATCGACGATGATTTTCGCAACGACATCCGCAACACCAGCCTGTTTATCGAGCTGTTCAAGTGCAAAATCGGTATCCACCGCAACCTGCGGCGGATGAACCGTTACGGCATCCTCGGGCGCTACCTGCCGGAGTTCGGTTTTATCGTCGGGCAGATGCAGCACGACCTGTTCCACATCTATACCGTGGACGCCCACACCCTGAACCTGATCAAGCACCTGCGTAAGTTGCAGTACACCCAGGTGTCAGAGAAATTCCCGCTGGCCAGTAAGCTGATGGCCAAGCTGCCCAAGCCTGAGCTGATCTACCTGGCCGGCCTGTACCACGACATCGGCAAGGGCCGCCATGGCGACCACTCGGAAGTCGGCGCGGTAGATGCCGAAGCCTTCTGCCAGCGCCACCAGTTGCCGCTGTGGGACAGCCGCCTGATCGTCTGGCTGGTGCAGAACCACCTGGTAATGTCCACCACCGCCCAGCGCAAGGACTTGTCCGACCCGCAGGTGATCCATGACTTCGCCGGAATCGTCGGCGATGAAATCCGCCTCGACTATCTCTACGTGCTGACCGTCTCCGACATCAACGCCACCAACCCGACGCTGTGGAACTCCTGGCGCGCCAGCCTGTTGCGCCAGCTCTATACCGAGACCAAGCGCGCGCTGCGTCGTGGCCTGGAGAACCCGGTGGACCGCGAAGAGCAGATCCGCCGCACCCAAAGCGCGGCCCTGGATATCCTGGTGCGTGGCGGCAACGATCCCGACGATGTGGAACAACTGTGGTCGCAACTGGGTGATGACTACTTCCTGCGCCACACCGCCGGTGATGTCGCCTGGCACAGTGACGCGATCCTGCAGCAACCCGCCGACGGCGGCCCGTTGGTGCTGATCAAGGAAACCACCCAACGCGAATTCGAGGGCGGCACGCAGATCTTCATCTACGCGCCGGACCAGCACGACTTCTTCGCCGTGACCGTGGCGGCCATGGACCAGCTCAACCTGAACATTCATGACGCCCGGGTCATCACCTCCAGCAGCCAGTTCACCCTCGACACCTATATCGTGCTCGACACCGAGGGTGAGTCCATCGGTGATAACCCGGCGCGAGTGAAAAAGATTCGCGAAGGTCTCACCGAGGCCCTGCGCAACCCGGACGACTACCCGACCATCATCCAGCGCCGCGTACCGCGCCAGCTCAAGCACTTTGCCTTTGCGCCCCAAGTGACGATTTCCAACGACGCCCAGCGCCCGGTGACCGTGCTGGAACTCAGCGCCCCCGACCGCCCGGGCTTGCTGGCACGCATCGGCGGAATCTTCCTGGAGTTCGACCTCTCATTGCAGAACGCCAAGATTGCGACCCTCGGCGAGCGTGTGGAAGACGTGTTCTTTATTACCGACGCCGACAACCAGCCGCTGTCCGACCCGGAGCTGTGCCGCCGCTTGCAGGAAGCCATCGTCCAGCAATTGAGCGTGAGCCAGGAACCCGAGCTGACGCGCCTGACTATTTGATTGTTTAACTGTGTGAACGCGATTCATGTGGGAGCTGGTTTGCCTGCGATGCAGGCGCCACGGTGCACCTCAAGCATCGAGGTGATGCCATCGCAGGCAAGCCAGCTCCTACAAGGTCCGCGCCCACCGTGATAGAGGCTTACATGAACAACGCCCTGAACCAGCTGCAGCCCTACCCGTTCGAGAAACTGCGCGCCCTGCTCGGCAGCGTCACGCCCAACCCGAGCAAACGCCCGATTGCACTGTCCATCGGCGAGCCCAAGCACACCTCGCCGCAGTTTGTGGCCGAGGCGCTGAGCCAAAACCTCGACCAGATGGCGGTGTACCCCACCACACTGGGCATTCCGGCCCTGCGCGAGGCCATTGGCGCCTGGTGCGAGCGCCGCTTCAATGTGCCCAAGGGCTGGCTGGACCCGGCGCGCAATATCCTGCCGGTCAACGGCACCCGTGAAGCGCTGTTCGCCTTCACCCAGACCGTGGTCAACCGGGGCGACGATGCACTGGTGGTCAGCCCGAACCCGTTCTACCAGATCTACGAAGGCGCGGCGTTCCTGGCCGGGGCCAAGCCGCATTACCTGCCATGCCTGGATGAAAACGGCTTCAACCCGGATTTCGATGCCGTATCGCCGGACATCTGGAAACGCTGCCAGATCCTGTTCCTGTGCTCACCCGGCAACCCGACCGGCGCGCTGATCCCGGTCGAGACCCTGAAAAAACTGATCGCCCTGGCCGACGAGTACGACTTCGTAATCGCCGCCGACGAGTGCTACAGCGAACTCTACTTCGATGAACAAACCCCGCCGCCGGGTTTGCTCAGCGCCTGCGTCGAACTCGGTCGCCAGGACTTCAAGCGCTGCGTGGTGTTCCACAGCCTGTCCAAGCGTTCCAACCTGCCGGGCCTGCGCTCGGGCTTTGTGGCCGGCGATGCCGACATCCTCAAGGGCTTCTTGCTGTACCGCACCTACCACGGCTGCGCGATGCCGGTGCAAACCCAACTGGCGAGCATTGCCGCCTGGCAGGACGAGGCCCACGTGCAGGCCAACCGTGACCTGTACCGCGAGAAATTCGACGCGGTGCTGGCCATTCTCAAGCCGGTGCTGGATGTACAAGCACCGGACGGCGGCTTCTACCTGTGGCCAAATGTGCAGGGCGACGATGCGGCCTTCTGCCGCGATCTGTTCGTGGAAGAACACGTGACCGTGGTGCCGGGCTCGTACCTGTCGCGGGAAGCCGATGGCGTAAACCCTGGCGCTGGGCGTGTGCGTCTGGCGCTGGTTGCGCCACTGGCCGAATGCGTGGAAGCCGCGGAACGGATTCGCGATTTTATCCAGCGCAGGCAGTAAACACTTCGGCACCCGCACTGTGCAACGCAGTGCGGGTGCCTTGCCGGCTGGAACCCGGAACCAACTCCATAGCGCTCGCCACTACCTGGCACTTCCCCCCAGAGTAAAGCGCATGAACCTGACTCCCCCACTGGCAACTCCCCCCCTTCTCCCGTCCCTCTTCGATAGCGAAACATCTTCCGACGCCGGTGCAGCGCGAGGGGAAAGAGGTATCGCCTATATCAAAAATCGATGGCCAGACGGCACCCTTACGGTTGCCCTGGACTTACGCGATCGAAAAAGCAAAGCATTGGTAATAGATGTGATCAGGGAATGGGCTAAGGACACCCCAGGGCTTCTATTTCGAATTGTCAGCGGCAAAAAAGGCGATATCCGAATATCCGATGACGAGGGCCTGCACGGGAACTGGTCCATGATCGGCTCCTCCGCCAGAAAAGTTCCGCAGGATCAACCTACGATGCACCTGGACAGAACTGATGACTCAACAGCATTCCGTCAAACGGCGCTGCACGAATTCGGCCATGCGCTGGGTCGTGAGCATGAACATCAACATCCGGAGCACGATATCAATTGGAATAAGGAAGTGATCTATGCCCAGTACGAAGACAAGAAAAATGTGTACGACAACTATTTTGACCTGCCGACAGGCACGGAACTACTGATAACAAACTACGACAGCAAATCCGTCATGCATTACTTCATCACCCCAGACGAAACAAAAGATGGAAGATCGGTCCCGGTCAACTACTCATTGTCCGAAGGCGATAAGGCGTTCAATCGCAAGTTCTACACCCCTGGCCGATTTCAAGGCCATGACTGACTTTCCACCCGCGCAATGACCAAAAAACCGCCGACTGCCCCGGCGTTCCGGACTACGCCCTCACAGCCCCCAGATTCGCCTCACTCATGTCCAGCTCCGCCAACACCTCGCGCAACACGTCATCACCGATCTGGTGATGGCGGCTCAAGCTGTACAACTCCAAGCGCTGTGCACGCAGCGCCTTGAGTCGCAGTTTGCGTTCAAGCAGGTCCATCTGCTGCGCCAGCGCCTGGGCTTCGGCCGAGTCGTTGAAGACTTCCAACTGATGACGATATTCCGACATCAACCGCGCCTTCAGCTCGGTGGCCAGTGCGGCCTGGGCGGCGTCCTGGGTCTCGAGTTCCGCCGGCTCCTGCGCTTCAAGCGCATGGATAGCCGCCACGGCGGTCTTCTTCCAGGCTTCGCGCACTTCGTTATGGCGTTTCTCGTCAGGGCTCTTTTCGATACCACGCAACAGCAACGGCAAGGCGATGCAGGCCGAGATCAATGACAACAGGATCACCCCCGCCGCGATGAAAATCAGCAGGTCGCGCTCGGGGAAATCCTGCCCCGGCGCGAGCAGCAAGGGCACCGACATCACACCTGCCAGCGTCACCGCCCCGCGCACACCGCCAACGGTCAGCAGCCAGCAGGAGCGCGCTGTCGGCACCAGGGTCAGTTCACTTTTCCCACGAATTCGGCGTAATAGGCCCGACAGCCTCCAGATGCTTTGCACCCAGATAAAGCGCAATACCACCAGCACCAGGAAGATCGCGATCACATCCAGGCAGCGATACAACAGGGTTGGCCACAGCGTCGGCTCATGGCTGACCACGGCCTTGATGATGTCCGGCAGTTGCAGGCCCAGCAGCAGGAAGATCAGGCCATTGAAGGCAAATTCCAGCAGCGACCAGACACTGCGATTGAGCAGCCGGGTGTTGGTCTGACGTGGCAGCAGGTCCAGCCAGCTTTGCATCATGCCTGCCGCCACGGCCGACAAAATGCCCGAAGCGCCCAAGCGTTCGGCCAGTACATACGCAGCAAATGGCAGCAGCAACATGAACACCACGTGGGTCGCCGGGTCGTCCCAGCCACGAGCGATCATCCAGGCGCGCAGCCGGCCGACCAGCCAACTCAGCGCCACGCCCACCGCCAGCCCCCCCACGGCCACCAGCACAAAGGTCAGGCTGGCATCCGCCAGGGAAAATACCCCAGTCAGCGCGGCAGCCAAGGCAAACTTGAACGTCACCAAGCCCGACGCATCATTCATCAGTGCCTCGCCCTGGAGCATATGCATCAGCGGCGTTGGCAAACGATTTTGGGAAATGGCCGACACCGCCACCGCGTCGGTCGGTGATAAAACAGCCGCCAGGGCAAAGGCCACCGGCAGCGGGATCGTAGGCAATAACCAATGAATGAAGTAGCCGGCGCCGACCACCGTGAACAGCACCAACCCCACCGCCAATGTCAGGATCGGCCCGCGCAGGCGCCACAGCTCGCGCTTGGGCATGCGCCAGCCATCGGAGAACAGCAGCGGCGGCAAAAACAGAAACAGAAACAACTCCGGGTCCAACGCCACATGCAGCCCCAGCGTCGGCCAGGCCAGCAAGGCACCGGCGGCGATCTGTACCAAAGGTAACGGCAGGGGAATAACACGCCCGACAAGACGCGAAACGCTGACCAGCATCAGCAGGATAAGAACGGTGTAGGCGGTTTGCATAACGCGGGTTTCCCGGACAATCGACTTGCAACGACACACATCAGGCAACAACTGGCCGTTGAAGTGCCATATTACCCGGCTATGTTACGCACTGGCGTTTGCACAAAAGTCGCACGGCACTGACGAGCGGCACCCAAAATCTCTGGGCGTGGCATAATCCGTGACCTTTCATTTCCTATTCATCCAAAAGGGGGCAATTCCTTGACCGCTTCAAGCAAAACGTTGCACCTTTTCGGCATAAAAGCTTGCGACACCATGAAAAAAGCGCGCACCTGGCTCGATGAGCACGGCGTGAGCTATGAGTTCCACGATTACAAAACGGCCGGTATCGACCGCGAACACTTGACCCAATGGTGCGACGAGCACGGTTGGCAGGTGGTTTTGAACCGTGCGGGCACCACCTTTCGCAAACTCGAAGACGAACGCAAAGCCGATCTCGATCAGTCGAAAGCCATTGAATTGATGCTCGCACAACCTTCGATGATCAAGCGCCCGGTGCTTGATCTCGGTGACAGAACCCTGATTGGCTTCAAGCCAGATAGTTATTCGGCGGCCCTCAAGTAGGCCAGCCTTTCCATTTTTGTAGAGGTAACAGCATGTCCAATTCCCTGTTCAGCCTGGGCTTCGGCGTCGGCACTCAGAACCGCCAAGGTGCTTGGCTGGAAGTGTTTTACGCACAACCCCTGCTCAACCCGTCGGCTGAAATCGTTGCGGCCATCGCACCGATCCTCGGCTACAGCGAAGGCAACCAGGCCATCACCTTCACCGTCACCCAGGCCCTGCAATTGGCTGACGCGCTCAAAGGCGTCGATGCCGCACAGGCCGCGCTGCTCAGCCGCCTGGCCGAAAGCCACACCCCGCTGGTCGCCACCCTGCTGGCCGAAGACGCCGCACTGACCTCCACGCCTGAGGCGTACCTCAAGCTGCACCTGCTGTCCCATCGCCTGGTCAAGCCGCACGGCCTGAGCCTGGCCGGTGTGTTCCCGCAACTGCCGAACGTGGCGTGGACCAGCCAGGGCGCGATCGACATCAACGAACTGGCCGAACGCCAACTGGAAGCCCGCCTGCGTGGCGAGCTGCTGGAAGTGTTCTCGGTGGACAAGTTCCCGAAAATGACCGACTACGTGGTGCCGAGCGGCGTGCGCATCGCTGACGCCGCACGTATCCGCCTGGGCGCCTATGTGGGCGAAGGCACCACCGTGATGCACGAAGGTTTCGTCAACTTCAACGCCGGCACCGAAGGCCCGGGCATGATCGAAGGCCGCGTGTCGGCCGGCGTATTCGTGGGCAAGGGTTCGGACCTGGGCGGCGGTTGCTCCACCATGGGCACCCTGTCGGGCGGCGGCAACATCGTGATCAAGGTCGGCGAAGGCTGCCTGATCGGTGCCAACGCCGGTATCGGTATCCCACTGGGCGACCGCAACACCGTGGAGTCGGGCCTGTACGTGACGGCCGGGACCAAGGTTGCGCTGCTGGACGAGAAAAATCAGCTGGTCAAAGTGGTCAAGGCGCGTGAACTGGCCGGCCAACCGGACCTGCTGTTCCGCCGCAACTCCGAGACCGGTGCCGTGGAGTGCAAAACCCACAAATCGGCCATCGAACTGAACGAAGCGCTGCACGCTCACAACTAAGCAGCCACTCGATGCCACTAGCGGGCCCCGACCCTGGGGCTCGCTTATACGAGTCTTGATTACCATGCTTGTGCCCTCCCCCTGGCGCGCCGATTTTCCGGCCATCGCCACCCTGCAACGGCAAGACCAGACCTACCTGGACAACGCCGCCACCACGCAAAAACCTCAAGCGCTGCTGGATGCGATCAGCCATTACTACGCCAATGGCGCAGCCAATGTGCACCGTGCCCAGCATTTGCCGGGCGCCCATGCGACCCAGGCATTTGAAGACAGTCGCAGCAAGGCCGCGCAGTGGTTGAATGCAGGTGACAGCGGGCAAATCGTGTTTACGCACGGCGCGACGTCTGCGCTGAACCTCTTGGCCTATGGCCTTGAGCACTTATTCAATGCGGGCGATGAGCTTGTGATCAGCGCCCTGGAACACCACGCCAACCTGCTGCCCTGGCAGCAACTGGCCAAACGTCGCGCACTCACGCTGGTGGTATTGCCGCTGGGTGATGATGGCGTGATCGACCTGCAAGCCGCCGCCGAATTGATCGGCCCGCGCACCCGTCTGCTGGCGGTGAGCCAGTTGTCCAACGTACTTGGCACCTGGCAACCCCTGGAAGCCTTGCTGGCACGCGCCAAGGCACACGGCGCGCTGACGGTGGTCGATGGCGCACAGGGTATCGTCCATGGCCGCCACGATGTGCAGGCGCTGGGCTGCGACTTTTATGTATTTTCCAGCCACAAACTCTACGGCCCGGACGGCGTCGGCGTGTTGTTTGGCCGCAATGAGGCCCTGCATCACCTGCGCCACTGGCAGTTCGGCGGCGAGATGGTGCAGCAGGCGGACTACCAAAGCGCCAGCTTTCGCCCCGCGCCGCTGGGTTTTGAAGCGGGCACGCCACCGATTGCCGGGGTGATCGGCCTGGGCGCCAGCCTGGATTACCTGAGTTCGCTGGATCAAGGCGCCGTGATCGCCCACGAAGCTGCGCTGCACGAGTACCTGCTGCGTGGCCTGAAAGCGCGCAACGGCGTGCGCATATTGGGCGCGCCGCAGGTGGCGCTGGTCAGCTTTGTGGTCGAGGGCGTGCATAACGCCGACCTCGCACACCTGCTGACCGAGCAGGGCATTGCCGTACGCGCCGGCCACCATTGCGCGATGCCATTGCTCAAGGCCATGCACCTGTCGGGAGCGATCCGCGTGTCCCTGGCGCTGTACAACGACTCGGATGATCTGGAGCGGTTCTTTGACGCGCTGGACCAGGCGCTGGATATGCTGCGATGAGCTTGCCGGTGGAGGCAGTGGCTGCGCTGGAAGCGTTTCAGGCGGTCGGCAGTTGGGAGCAGCGTGCGCGGATGCTGATGCAATGGGGAGAGCGCCTGCCGGCCTTGGCGCATGATGAGAAGGTCTACGCCAACCTGGTGCAGGGCTGTGAAAGCCTGGTGTGGCTGGTCGGGCGCTTAGAGAACGGCCATTGGCAGTTCGCCGCCAGTAGCGATGCGCGGATGATTCGCGGGTTGGTGGCGTTGCTGCTGGCGCGGGTCAACGGCCTGTCGGCGGCTGAACTGCAGGCGGTTGATTTGCCGGATTGGTTTAATCAACTGGGGCTTTCCCGACAGTTGTCGCCGTCACGCAGTAATGGCCTCAATGCAGTCTTGCAGCGCATGCGAGACCTGACCTGCACACAAAACTAATGTGGGAGCTGGCTTGCCTGCGAAAGCATCACCGCGGTCTGACTGATAGACCCAGGTGCCTGCATCGCAGGCAAGCCAGCTCCCACCTATTGGATACGTGCAGGGCAGTGAAATTTAAGAGGGTTTAACCCGCTCCGACGGCCTGCGTACCCCGGCCACGATCTTGTCCACCGCCTTGGTCGCCGCCACCATGCCGAACGTGGCCGTCACCATCATCACCGCGCCAAACCCACCGGCGCAGTCCAGCTTCACCCCATCGCCCACAAAACTCTTCTGCAAACAGATGCTGCCATCCGGTTTGGGATAGCGCAGTTGCTCGGTGGAAAACACACACGGCACGCTGTAATGCCGGGTCACCGTGCGCGAGAAACCGTAATCGCGGCGTAAGGTGGAGCGTACTTTCGAGGCCAGCGGGTCATTGAAGGTACGGTTCAGGTCACAGACCTGGATCAGCGTCGGGTCAATCTGCCCGCCCGCGCCGCCGGTGGTGATGATCTGGATCTTGCGGCGCTTGCACCAGGCGATCAGCGCCGCTTTGGCGTTTACGGCGTCGATGCAGTCGATCACGCAGTCGATAGTGGGGGTGATGTACTCGGCCATGGTGTCGCGGGTGACGAAGTCCGCCACCGCATGCACCGTGCAATCCGGGTTGATCGCGCGCAGGCGCTCGGCCATCACTTCAACCTTGGGTTTGCCCACGGTGCTGTCCAGGGCGTGCAACTGGCGGTTGCTGTTGCTGACGCAGACATCGTCCAGGTCAAACAGCGAAATCTCGCCCACCCCGCAACGGGCCATGGCTTCCGCCGCCCACGAGCCCACGCCGCCGACGCCGACGATCGCCACATGGGCCGCTTTCAAGCGTTCCAGCCCCTCAATGCCATACAAGCGGGCAACGCCTGCAAACCGCGGATCTTCTGTGCTCATGACCATTACCCCAAAAACCGGCGCGCATTATGGGCTACGCAGCGGCAAGTTTTAAGCTACAAGTTACAAGTAAAGAACTTAGATGGGGTTTCGCTGACTAAAGTCCGGCTTTTCTCTGTCTGCTGTACGGTCAGGGAAAGGCCGGTGTAGGATGCGCGCCGTTCGGCGTAGGCCGACACCTCTTTTCGTTCCACACCCTTTGGAACCCGAAATAGCCATGTCATCGCGTAAATTTGGACTCAACCTGGTGGTGGTGCTGGCAATTGCCGCGCTGTTCACCGGCTTCTGGGCGCTGATCAACCGCCCGGTCACCACCCCCAACTGGCCTGAGCAGATCTCCGGTTTTTCCTACTCGCCGTTCCAGCAAGGCCAGTACCCGCAGAAAGACCAGTACCCGACCGACGACCAGATGCGTCGGGATCTGGAGATCATGAGCAAGCTGACGGATAACATCCGCACCTACTCGGTCGACGGCACCCTGGGCGACATTCCCAAGCTGGCCGAAGAATTCGGCCTGCGGGTAACCCTCGGCATCTGGATCAGCCCGGACCTGGAACGCAATGAGCGTGAAATCCAGCGCGCCATCGAAATTGCCAATACCTCGCGCAGCGTCGTGCGTGTGGTGGTGGGTAACGAAGCGCTGTTCCGTGAGGAGATCACGCCTGAAGCGCTGATCGTGCTGCTCGACCGAGTGCGCGCCGCCGTCAAAGTGCCGGTGACCACCTCCGAGCAATGGCACATCTGGGAAAAGAACCCGCAACTGGCCAAGCACGTCGACCTGATCGCCGCGCACATCCTGCCGTTCTGGGAATTTATCCCGATGGACAAGGCCGGCCAGTACGTACTCGACCGCGCCCGTGACCTGAAAAAACTGTTCCCGAAAAAGCCGTTGCTGCTGTCGGAAGTTGGCTGGCCGAGCAACGGGCGCATGCGCGGTGGCAATGAAACGTCCCCGGCCGACCAGGCGATTTACCTGCGTACGCTGGTGAACAAGCTGAACCGCCAGGGCTTCAACTACTTCGTGATCGAGGCATTTGACCAACCGTGGAAAGTCAGCGACGAAGGCTCGGCGGGCGCTTACTGGGGTGTTTACAACGCCGCACGCCAGCAGAAATTCAACTTTGAAGGCCCGGTAGTTGCGATCCCGCAGTGGCGCGTGTTGGCCATCGGCTCGGTGGTGCTGGCGCTGCTGTCGCTGACCTTGCTGATGATCGACGGCTCGGCCCTGCGCCAGCGTGGCCGTACCTTCCTGACTTTTATCGCGTTCCTGTGCGGGTCGGTGCTGGTGTGGATCGGCTACGACTACAGCCAGCAATACAGCACCTGGTTCAGCGTGACCGTCGGTATCTTGCTGGCACTTGGCGCCCTCGGCGTGTTTATCGTATTGCTGACCGAAGCCCACGAACTGGCGGAAGCGGTGTGGACCCACAAGCGTCGGCGCGAATTCCTGCCGGTAGAAGGGGATTCGGACTACCGCCCGAAAGTGTCGATCCACGTGCCGTGTTACAACGAGCCGCCGGAGATGGTCAAACAGACCCTCGACGCCCTGGCCGCCCTCGATTACCCGGACTACGAAGTCCTGATCATCGACAACAACACCAAAGACCCTGCGGTATGGGAACCGGTACGCGATTACTGCGAAACCCTCGGCCCGCGCTTCAAGTTCTTCCACGTTTCCCCCTTGGCCGGTTTCAAGGGCGGCGCGCTGAACTACTTGATTCCGCACACCGCCAAGGACGCCGAAGTGATCGCGGTGATCGACTCGGACTACTGCGTGTCGCCAAACTGGCTCAAGCACATGGTGCCGCACTTCGCCGACCCGAAAATCGCCGTGGTGCAGTCGCCGCAGGATTACCGCGACCAGAACGAAAGCACCTTCAAGAAGCTCTGCTATGCGGAATACAAAGGCTTCTTCCATATCGGCATGGTCACCCGCAACGACCGTGACGCGATCATCCAGCACGGCACCATGACCATGACCCGTCGCTCGGTGCTCGAAGAACTGGGCTGGGCCGACTGGTGCATCTGTGAAGACGCCGAGCTGGGCCTACGGGTGTTCGAGAAAGGTCTGTCGGCGGCGTATTACCACGACAGTTACGGCAAGGGGTTGATGCCGGATACCTTTATCGACTTCAAGAAACAGCGTTTCCGCTGGGCCTACGGTGCGATCCAAATCATCAAGCGCCACACCGCCAGCCTGTTACGCGGCAAGGACACCGAGCTGACCCGTGGCCAGCGCTATCACTTCCTCGCGGGCTGGTTGCCGTGGGTGGCGGACGGCATGAACATCTTCTTCACCGTGGGCGCGCTGTTGTGGTCGGCGGCGATGATCATCGTGCCGACCCGGGTCGACCCGCCGCTGCTGATTTTCGCGATCCCGCCGTTGGCGTTGTTCGTGTTCAAGGTCGGCAAGATCATCTTCCTTTACCGCCGTGCGGTGGGGGTGAACCTGAAAGATGCGTTCTGCGCGGCGTTGGCTGGGTTGGCGTTGTCCCACACCATCGCCAAGGCGGTGCTGTATGGCTTCTTCACCACCAGTATTCCGTTCTTTCGTACACCGAAAAACGCGGATAACCACGGCTTCTGGGTAGCGATTTCCGAAGCCCGCGAAGAAATGTTCATCATGCTGCTGTTGTGGGGCGCCGCGCTGGGCATTTACCTGGTGCAGGGCCTGCCAAGTAATGACATGCGCTTCTGGGTGGTGATGCTGCTGGTGCAATCGCTGCCCTACGTGGCGGCGCTGATCATGGCGTTCCTCTCGTCGCTGCCTAAACCGGCACCGAAGGTAGAACCGGCAACGGTTGAGTAAAAACTTGCGCAATGCACTAAACGGCGGCCTCTGGTCGCCGTTTTGCTATAAGATAACGGCCGTTTTGTGAGACTTGGCCTAGCCCTTTTTTCTGTGGGAGCTGGCTTGCCTGCGATGCAGACGCTGCGGTTTGTCAGGTACACCGCGGCGGTGCTGTCGCAGGCAAGCCAGCTCCCACATTGGATTCGCGCCGTTTCAAGCCCACATTCGTCCTGCGCCCATAACACGCTTCCGGAGTTCCCCAATGACGGCCCATGCCGACCTTTCGCCGACCCTTCAACTTGCCATCGACCTGATCCGTCGCCCCTCGGTGACGCCGATCGACGCCGACTGCCAAAAGCTGATGATGCAGCGCCTGGGCGACGCCGGTTTTGCGCTGGAACCCATGCGCATCGAGGACGTGGACAACTTCTGGGCCACCCACGGCAAGCACGAAGGCCCGGTGCTGTGCTTCGCCGGCCACACCGATGTGGTCCCGACCGGCCCGGTGCAGGCATGGCAGAACGACCCGTTCGATGCGTTGATCGACGACAACGGCATGCTCTGCGGGCGCGGCGCGGCGGACATGAAAGGCAGCCTGGCAGCGATGCTGGTGGCGGCGGAGCGTTTCGTCAGCGACTACCCGGACCACAAGGGCTCGGTGGCCTTCCTGATCACCAGCGATGAAGAAGGCCCGGCGCACCACGGCACCAAAGCCGTGATCGAACGCCTGGCTGCCCGCAAGGAGCGCCTGGACTGGTGCATCGTCGGCGAACCGTCGAGCACCACCCTGGTGGGCGACGTGGTCAAGAACGGCCGTCGCGGCTCCCTCGGCGCCACCCTGACCGTGCGCGGCGTGCAAGGCCACGTAGCCTACCCGCACCTGGCGAAGAACCCGATCCACCTGGCCGCCCCGGCGCTGGCCGAACTGGCCGCCGAGCACTGGGACGACGGCAACAGCTTCTTCCCGCCGACCAGCTTCCAGATTTCCAACCTCAACGCCGGCACCGGCGCCACCAACGTGATCCCGGGTGACCTGACGGCGGTGTTCAACTTCCGTTTCTCCACCGAATCCACCGTGGAGGGCCTGCAACAGCGCGTTGCGACGATCCTCGACAAGCATGGCCTGGACTGGCACGTGGAATGGGCGCTGTCGGGCCTGCCGTTCCTCACCGAGCCGGGCGCGTTGCTCGATGCGGTGTCGGCCAGCATCAAGGCGATTACCGGCCGGGAGACCCAGGCGTCCACCAGCGGTGGTACATCCGACGGGCGTTTCATCGCCACGCTGGGTACGCAGGTTGTGGAGCTGGGCCCGGTCAACGCGACGATTCACCAGGTCAACGAACGCATTCTGGCCAGCGACCTCGATGTGCTGACCGAAATCTATTACCAGACCCTGATCAAGTTGCTCGCCTGATGCTCGCCTGCCCCCTTTGCAGCGCACCGCTCAACGCGGTGGACAATGGCGTGGCGTGCCCGGCCGGGCACCGGTTCGACCGTGCGCGCCAGGGTTACTTGAACCTGTTGCCGGTGCAGCACAAGAACAGCCGCGACCCGGGCGACAACCTCGCCATGGTCGAGGCACGGCGTGATTTTCTCAACGCCGGGCACTACGCCCCAGTGGCCCGGCGCCTGGCCGAGCTGGCTGCCGAGCGTGCACCGCAACGCTGGGTGGACATCGGCTGTGGCGAGGGTTACTACACCGCGCAAATCGCCGACGCCCTGCCCCACGCCGACGGCTATGCCCTGGACATTTCCAGGGAAGCGGTCAAGCGTGCATGCAAACGCAACCCGGCGCTGACCTGGTTGATCGCCAGCATGGCCCGCGTGCCGTTGGCATCGGGCAGTTGCCAGTTTCTCGCCAGCGTCTTCAGCCCATTGGATTGGGACGAAGCCAAACGCCTGCTGAGCCCCGGCGGCGGCTTGATGAAGGTCGGCCCGACCAGCGGTCACCTGATGGAACTGCGCGAACGTTTATACGACGAAGTGCGCGAGTACACCGACGACAAGCACCTGGCCCTGGTGCCGGACGGCATGAGCCTGGCGCACAGCGAAACCCTTGAGTTCACCCTCAGCCTGGCTGAGCCCCAGGACCGCGCCAACCTGCTGGCGATGACGCCCCATGGCTGGCGCGCCAGTGCCGAACGCCGCGCCGAGGTGATCGAGGCCGCCGAGCCGCTGCTGGTCACGGTGTCCATGCGCTACGATTATTTCGTGCTTCAATAACCGACTTTTAAGCATCCGCGAATGGATTTTCGAATCCCGCAACGAGGAACATCCATGCGCCAACCTGATATCGAGATTTACCTGAAGGACGCCGACGTCGACCACAAGGCCATCGCCGCCTGGCTAGGCGCCGCCCTGGGCCCGTGCACTGATTGGGTTCAGAAGGGCCAGACCTACAAGTGCAAGGCCGGCAACGTGCCCGTCACCTGGCTGCCCAAAGCCGTCGGTAAATGGAACAGCCTGTACCTGGAAAGCGACCAGACGCCGTGGGAAGACGACATCGCCTGCGCCCGCGCCGCCTTTGCCGCGCTGAACGTGGAAGTGCGTTGCGCGCCGGGCACCTGGGTTGAGGAAGAAGGTGAAGAAAGCGCCGATCGCTGGATGCGCATCAGCGTGGACGGTGAAGAAGAGATCACCTGGAAAACTGCATAAGCCTGACGTGTGAACCCAATCAAACTGTGGGAGCTGGCTTGCCTGCGATAGCATCACTGTGGTCTGTCTGATAGACCGAGGTGCCTGCATCGCAGGCAAGCCAGCTCCCACATGGGTTCAGCGGTGTAACAAAGTCCGCTTTAAAGACCCACCACATCCTCCGCCTGCAACCCCTTCTCGCCGGTCACTACGGCGTATTCCACCTGCTGGCCCTCGGCCAGTGAACGGTGACCGTCACCGCGAATGGCGCGGTAGTGCACAAACACATCCTTGCCGTCTTCACGCTGAATAAAGCCGTAGCCTTTTGCATCGTTGAACCACTTCACATTGCCGGTTTCACGCGTTGCCATCTGTTTACTCCCACATGCTTTTTATTAGTACGTTTATTGTTAAGTCGACGCAGTTGAACTGCCGAGTATAAGACAGGCTCAAAAACGATCAACTCAAGTTTACATCGCTGCTTTTTTGCCGATTTTCGGCGAATACGGCACACTACTCGCCCGAGCGCCTGCTCGGTTTTTTCCACTTGAAGCAGCACGCCTATGACTCGCTCCCCGTTCCGCCGTCTGGTGTTTGGCACCTTGCGCCGACTGTTGTACCTCTGGGTTCGCTCGGAGACGATCAACCAGTCGTCCCTCACCCTTAACCTGGACCGCAGCCGGCCGGTGTTCTACGTCCTGCAATCGCCTTCCCTCACCGAATTGGCCGTGGTCGATGCCGAGTGCACCAAGGCCGGCCTGCCGCGCCCGGTGCTGCCGGTATCGGTGGGCCCGCTGATGGAACCGGCGGCATTCTTCTACCTCACACCCGAGCCGGACTGGCTCGGGCGCCAGGACAAGCGCGGCGCACCGCCGACCCTGACCCGCCTGGTCGACACCCTGACCGACCACGCCGAAGAGAATGCACAAATCATTCCGGTCAGCGTGTTCTGGGGGCAGTCGCCAGAGAGCGAGTCCAGCCCGTGGAAGCTGCTGTTTGCCGACAGCTGGGCGGTCACCGGGCGTCTGCGTCGGTTGCTGAGCATCCTGATCCTGGGTCGCAAGACCCGCGTGCAATTCTCCGCGCCAATCAACCTGCGTGAATTGATCGAGCACAATAAAGGTCACGAACGCACCGTGCGCATGGCCCAACGCATCTTGCGTGTGCACTTTCGTAACCTGAAGACGGCGGTAATCGGCCCCGATTTGTCCCACCGCCGTAACCTGGTGAAGGGCCTGGTGAACATGCCGCTGGTGCGCCAGGCCATCCTGGATGAGGCCGAGCGCGAAAAAATCACCCCGGAAAAAGCCAAGGCCCAGGCCCTGCGCTACGGCAACGAGATCGCCTCGGACTACACCTACACCGCGATTCGCTTTCTGGAAGTGGTGCTGAGCTGGTTCTGGAACAAGATCTACGACGGCATCAAGGTCAATAACATCGAGGGTGTGCAGAAGGTTGCCCAGGGTTATGAGGTGATCTACGTACCCTGCCACCGCAGCCATATCGACTACCTTTTACTCTCGTACCTGTTGTTCAAAAATGGCCTGACTCCGCCGCATATCGCCGCGGGGATCAACCTGAACATGCCGGTGATCGGCAGCCTGCTGCGCCGTGGCGGTGCGTTTTTCATGCGCCGCACCTTCAAGGGCAACCCGCTGTACACCTCGGTGTTCAATGAATACCTGCACACGCTGTTCACCAAGGGCTTCCCGGTGGAGTACTTCGTGGAGGGCGGACGCTCGCGTACCGGGCGCATGCTGCAACCGAAAACCGGGATGCTGGCGATCACCCTGCGCAGTTTCCTGCGCTCTTCGCGCATGCCGATCGTGTTTGTGCCGGTGTATATCGGCTACGAACGTGTGCTGGAAGGCCGCACCTACCTGGGCGAGCTGCGGGGCGCGAGCAAGAAGAAAGAGTCGATCTTCGATATTTTCAAAGTGGTCGGCGCGCTCAAGCAGCGCTTTGGCCAGGTCGCGGTCAACTTCGGCGAGCCGATCAAGCTGGCTGAATTCCTCGACGCCGAACAACCGGATTGGCGCACCCAGGAGCTGGGCCCGCACTACAAACCGGCCTGGCTCAACGAAACCACCAACCGCCTCGGCGAACAAGTGGCGCGCCACTTGAACGAGGCCGCTGCGGTCAACCCGGTGAACCTGGTGGCCCTGGCGCTGCTGTCCACCACGCGGCTGGCCCTGGATGAACAGGCCATGGCCCGCCAGTTGGACCTGTACCTGGCGCTGTTGCGTCGTGTGCCGTACTCGCCGCACACCACCTTGCCGGAAGGTGATGGCCTGGCGCTGATCAAGCACGTCAAGGACATGGACCTGCTGTCGGAGCAGAGCGACGCCCTGGGCAAGATTGTGTACCTGGGCGAGCAAAACGCCGTCCTGATGACCTACTACCGCAACAACGTGCTGCACATTTTCGCCCTGCCCGCGCTACTCGCGAGCTTTTTCCAGAGTAGCTCGCGCATGAGCCGCGAGCAGATCCTGCGCTACACCCACGCGCTGTACCCATACCTGCAATCGGAGCTGTTTATCCGCTGGTCGCTGGAGGAGCTGGACACGGTGGTCGACCAGTGGCTGGAGGCGTTTGTCGAACAGGGCCTGCTGCGCTTCGAGAACAACGTGTACCTGCGCCCGGCCCCGAGTTCGCGGCACTTTGTGCTGCTGACGCTGCTGTCCAAGAGCATTGCCCAGACGCTGCAACGCTTCTATATGGCGATCTCGCTGCTGCTCAACAGTGGTCAGAACAGCATCAGCGCCGAAGAGCTGGAAGACCTGTGCACAATCATGGCCCAGCGCCTGTCGATCCTGCACGGCCTCAATGCGCCGGAATTCTTCGATAAGAGCCTTTTCCGACATTTTATCCAGACCTTACTGGAGCAAGATGTGCTGCGCCGCGATGAAGCCGGCAAGTTGAGCTACCACGACTTGCTCGGCGAGCTGGCCGAAGGCGCGGCCAAGCGCGTGTTGCCGGCCGAAATTCGCCTGTCGATCCGCCAAGTGGCGTTGCACCGTGTGGACGGTGCCGCCGAGGCGTCGGTTGACCCCGAAGAAAGCCGCTAGATTGTATAAGGCGCCGGTCGGATGCCGGCGCCGTTGACGAGGAGCTGTACCATGAAAAAAATCATCCTCCTGGGCCTGACCGCCCTGCTCGGAGCCTGCCAAACCATGAGTCCCGCGCCCAAGGCCAGCCTCGACGGCGAAGTGTTCTACCTGCAACGCATCGCGCTGCCGCCGACTGCCACCTTGAGTGTCAGCCTGCAGGATGTGTCCCTGGCGGACGCCCCGGCTGTGACCCTCGCTGAGCAAAAAGGCCCGGTCAAGGGCCAGGTGCCTCTACCGTTTCACCTGAGCTACGACCCGGCGCAGGTCAAACCGGGCCACAGTTACTCGGTGAGTGCTCGCATCGAACTGGACGGCAAGCTACTGTTTATTACCACCGAACGACACACTGTGCAGCTCAATGGCCAGGACCCACAGCCAATGCGCCTGCGGGTTGATGCTGTGGCTCACTGACTTTACGAACACTTATTTTACGAACACTGAATTTACAAACATAAGGAAGCGCTCATGCTCCGTAAGTCTCTTCGCCTCACTGCCCTGTGTGCCGGCCTGCTGCTCGGCGCCAACGCCATGGCCCTGGACCTTGGCAGCCTGTCCCAGGGCGACGCCAGCGGCGGCCTCAAGGACGCACTGACCCAAGGCGCACAGATCGCCGTGAAACAACTGGGCGTACCCGGTGGTTTTAGCAACAACCCCGAAGTGAAGATCGGCCTGCCGGGCAAGCTGGGCAAAGTCGCCGACAAGCTGAAGATGTTCGGCATGGGTGATCAGGTCACCCAGCTGGAAACCAGCATGAACAAAGCCGCAGAAACAGCCGTGACCCAGGCGCAACCGATCCTGGTCAATGCAGTGAAGAACATGAGTGTGACCGACGCCAAGGGTATCCTCGCCGGTGGTCAGGATTCGGCGACGCAATACCTGAACAAGAGCAGTCGCGAAGAGATTCGTGCCAAGTTCCTGCCGATCGTCAAGGCTGCCACCGACAAGGTCGGCGTGGCCCAGCAGTACAACGCCCTCGCCGGCAAGGCTGCGGCTTTTGGCGCGGTGGATGCCAAGAGCGCCAACGTGGAAAACTACGTGACCGAACAAGCGCTGGACGGCTTGTTCAAGATGATCGCGCAGCAGGAAGAAACCATTCGCAAAAACCCGGCGGCGGCTGCCACCAGTCTGGCTAAGAAAGTGTTTGGCGCGCTGTAAACCCTTCTCTCACTGTGCCCAGGTCAACCCTGGGCACAGCTGGCTCAGGCCAAACCTCTTAACGATTCAGTGGAAAAAGCGCATACGACGGACTGCACGGTTGTTGATACTCATTGACCGGGTGCGGGTGCGGGCTGCCGTAACCCGGCTTGGCGGGCTGCGTGTGGCCAACACTTGGCTTGTCTGGATGAGGACGATGAGTGTGATAACCCGGATTTGCGTACACCGGCTTATACGGTTTCGTGAAGCCACAATCAGTGACGTGTGACTTGTTGCCCAGCAAAGATTCGACAAGCGCGCTTTTGACAGCTGCAATGGTAGAAAAAAAAGACATATAAAACTCCATAAACTCATTGAAATAGCCCCCGACCGCCAACCGGCGAAAGCGGGAACCGTGCCTGTCCATCAGGCATTTCTGAGTGGAGCAAAAAAGATCAAACGTTCCACATGCCCGATGCCGGTGTGCATCAGGATGTAAATCAATGAATCACCGATTCCGCCAATCGCCCCATCATGATCGTGGCAAAACAGCAGATGGCCACAGAGGTTACCCGGTTGATCTTCAACGGCGTGAGCCACGCCTTCTGAAGCCCTTCGAAGCGACTGCCGAGCACGATCCATGCAGCCCCCACCGGTATCACCACCACTGCAAGCGTGGCCATGAAACCGGTATAGCCCTGCAGCGAGGCAAATGCGTTGATCGGTGCGATAAATGAAACGATCAGCAGGCCCTTGGGGTTCATCACGGTGAGCCAGAAAAAATACAGTCCGTTGAAACGGTCCCGGCCCGCATCAACGGCGCTGTTCTTGCGTAACCACAGCGTGTAGGAAAGTTTGAGCAGGTAGCAGACCGCAGCCAACTGTGTGGCTTTTACGGCCCACGGCGACCAGGCGGACAGATAGAACAACGCCACCCCCCAAAGGGTGACCTGAAGCAGGTAAGCCAGGCATTCGATAAACGCCATACGCCATGAAGCTGCAAACCCGAATAACACGCCTGCACGCATTAACAGGGTATTCGTCGGCCCGGGCACGACCAGTAGCAATACCAGTGCAGAAACGGTCCCAAACATAAAGATTATCCTCGACCGGAAATGATCAATGGTCTTTCCACTGATAGCGCTACTACGCCAGCGTGAATGACCACGCGACCGTCGCTACCATCAAAATCGCGAAGCTTACGTTAAGTCGTCGACTCCAAGCGGGGTGGATAAACAACTTGCGCATCCTGCTGCCCGCGAAGAGCCACAAAAAATCGAAGACCACACACACCAGGAGGCAGATCAGCGCTTTCGCACTCTGCTCCCAGGCGGGCGCCGTGCCCAAGGTGAAACTGCCCAGCAACGCCGCAAACGCCGCATAGGCTTTGATGTTCGCGACGCCCAATACAAACCCGGCGCCCCAGCCCGGCGTGATCACGGACAGCTCGTCCTTGATCGGCGGGGCGGTGGCGATGCGATAGGCCAGCCAAAAAATATAAACGATGGAGATGACCGTCAGTGCCGCCGCCAGCATCGGGAAGCTGTGCAGGACCACGTACAGCCCTGTGGCAACCAAGGCCATGGCAATCGTCAAGCCCAGTGTGATCCCGATAAAAAACTGCACCGAGCGCTGCATGCCATAAGCCGCCCCGCTTGCCGCCAGCGCCAGGGTGGCGGGGCCTGGGCTGGCGAGCAAGGCGATCGCGGCGACGGTAAAAGTGAGCGTCGCCTGGTACACGGATAGCAGAGCGTCGGGCATACAAGCCTCCTCTAGGGTCGGGTTCGAAGCGGCTTAAACGGGCAGCCCATGTTCGTGGCAGTAATAGACGGTCCGATAGTTTTTCATAAAATCAATCACGCCATTGGCGACGGCCATCGGGTCCTCTTTGTGCAGCAGTACCTTAGCGATCTGCTCGGCGATCCAGGCCATTTCCGGCTCTTTCATACCCAGGCGCGTGACCTCGACGGTGCCGAGCCGAATACCGGTTTCCCGATAGGGGTCGGTATCCCAGGGCAGCGGCATTTCGTTGCTGATGATGTTGGCCGCCTCCAACAACTGCACCGCTTCGCGGCCACTGGCAAAAGGCTTTGAATCAATCACGATCTGATGGGTTCGGGTGTAGCCCTGCTCCCGATAGAAGGCCGTCACGCCCCTGTGGTCCAGATGCATGGCCAGTGCCTGTGCGTTGGTCACGACCTGCCTCATATAGGTCGGCCCGTATTCGAGCATCTCGGTCGCCGCAACCGCGAGCGCCGCCACGCGGTTGATCTGATGGCTGCCGGTCAGCGTGGGGAAAATGGCCTCATGCAGCGGCGCGGTCAACGTTGCATCGTTCCAGGCGATCAGTCCGCCCTGGGGGCCACTGAAGGTTTTTCCGGAAGAACCGGTCATGAGGTCAGCCCCCTCTGCCAACGGGTCCTGAAACAATCCGGCGCTGATCAAGCCCATTTGGTGGGCCGCATCGAAATAGACCTTTCCACCCCAGGGCGAGACGATGCCTTTGATATCGGCCACCGGCAGCGGGAACAAGGTCAAGGTCATGCCTAACCCAATCACGGTCGGCTTGAGGGTCTGGGCGATTTCGCTGAAACGCGTAAGGTCGATGTCTGCGGTTTTGTGCACAAAGGGGATATCCCAGACTTTGAGCCCACGCACACCGGGCGGCCCATTGGTGCGGTTGCTGGTATCCCCACCCCTGATCACCGGCACCGTCATTACGTTGTCCTCGGGGCGGGCCAACGCGGTGTACGCCGCGAGTACAGCTGCCATACCGCCCATCAACCGATGGTCGGCGTGCCGGGCGCGCAACGTGGTCTTCAACAGCTCCACGCAGAGCGATTCCAGCTCGTCGATGTTCTTCATACCGGAAAAAAAACGGTTATCACGTCCGATATGCCCGCCCGATGCACGCGTGCCGACTTCACTGGCGAGCAATGCGCGCACCGACGGGCTGGTCGGGGACTCGGCGGCCACGAGATTTATGCACTGCTGCCCGCGCCACTGCTCGTTTCGATCAACCGCCGCCCTGACCAGATCGGCCATGGCCGCGTGCGATTGCGCCTGCTCCAGTAAGGCACTGGCGCGCTGAAGACATTCAATGTCATGCATGATCATCCTCCCGTGGGTTCAGCAACACTGGGCCTAGGTCAGGCTTTTCGCAGCTTCGGCGTGCTGGTCTTCCCACCAGCGGTCATTGCCGTGAAGGTTCCGGCTGAGATCTTTTTCAGCCGCCCATGTCATGTTAAGGATGATCCGCGTGGCATCTTCATTCAGGGGGATGGTGCGGTGCAGCGTGGTATCCGTGCGCAGGAAATAAATATCCCCGGTATTGAAGCCGTAAGTCGCAATCGGGTTGCTGCACAGCAACTCATGGATCCTCGGGTTGGTTTTGTCCCATGAGGTATGAGGCACGCATTGCAGCATCCCGCCTTTAGCGACAGGCGGCGTTTCGATAATCCAGATCAACGCGAAGCTGTAATCGCCCCAGTGCCAACCGTGGGTGTCACCTTTGCGCTCCTGTTTGGTGATCAGGTACTCCTCGTCCTTGGAGACTGACGCGACAATCTGCGTACCGGCGATACGGGACAACGTATCAAGCAACACCTCGGACTTGGAGAGTGTGTTGATCAATGGACTGTTTTCAGCAATGAATTCGCTGCGCACCACACTCATGTAACGCGGCGTATTATCGGTGGTTGCCAGGTGCAGGTCGCGGCGTTCAAGTTGGCGTTCGATCAGACTGTTGACTTCGGCCGTTATCGTTTCACGCAGGCCATCATCGACGATGTCGCGCAATTTTATAAACCCGTTGCGGGCAAACTCATGACGCAAGTTAAACATACGTTCTTCGGGAAATTTATTATTCTGGTAGTGCTGCAAGCGCGCCTCATCAAGTACGTAGTTCATTTCAATCCCTCGATAAATAGATCAAGTTGAAAGAGCATCACAGTACTGCGTATGACTGCAGGCAAAACAATAGGGAGGGATTTTCGAAAAATCCATTCTTTTTTCAGGGAACTGTGGTATGTAATATTTTCACGCTATTTCGTCAATGTTCGTAAGGTCCATCTAATGAAAAGGCTTACAAAAACCGATCACACACTTGACCCGATTGACCGCGCGTTGCTGGTTGCGCTGCACCAGAACGCCCGAGCGTCGATCCGAGCACTCGGCCGGCAGGTGGGGTTGTCGGCCCCCGGCTGCAGCGAGCGCCTCAAACGCCTGGAAGTGGCAGGCGTTATAAGTGGGTTCAGTGTTGAATTAGATGCACAGGCACTGGGGTTTTCGCTACAGGCGCTGGTGCGGGTAAAACCGCTGACCGGGAAGTTTCAAGCGGTGGAACAGTTACTGTCAGACATGGCCGAATGTGTGGTGTGCTATAAAATTACCGGAGAGGACAGTTTCGTCTGCCATCTCTATACCGATTCGGTCAGCCATCTGGACCATACACTGCAACGCATTACTCCGTTAGCTGACACCAATACATCAATCATTAAAACAGTTGATAAGAAACTACCGGCCTTCTAGGTAAACACGTGGGAGATATTCAGGCTTTAACAGCAGTTATCGGATCTCAGGCTTTTCCCACACCCTTCAATCTTATCTGAACGCCCTCACATCCCCCTTTTTTATAAACTATTGCGCCTCTTTCCTGACGCGAAACCAAGCCGCATACAGGGCCGGCAGGAACAATAGGGTCAATGCCGTCGCCACAATCAACCCGCCCATGATCGCCACCGCCATCGGCCCGAAGAACACACTGCGTGACAGCGGAATCATTGCCAGCACCGCCGCTAGAGCTGTCAGCACAATCGGGCGGAAGCGTCGCACGGTGGCTTCGATGATCGCCTGCCATGGCGCGAGGCCGGCTTTGATGTCCTGCTCGATCTGGTCCACCAGGATCACCGAGTTACGCATGATCATGCCCGACAACGCGATGGTCCCCAACATGGCCACGAAGCCGAAGGGCTGGCGGAACACCAGCAGGAACAGCGTCACGCCGATCAGGCCCAGCGGGGCGGTGAGAAATACCATCGCCGTGCGTGAGAAGCTGCGCAGTTGCAGCATCAGCAAGGTCAGCACCACCACAATAAACAGCGGCACGCCGGCCTTCACCGAGTTCTGCCCGCGAGCGGAGTCTTCGACGGTGCCGCCGACTTCCAACAGGTAGCCGTCCGGCAGTTCGGCGCGCACGCCTTGCAGCGTCGGCAATATCTGCTGAACCAGGGTCGCCGGTTGTTCCTTGCCGTAGATATCAGCGCGCACGGTGACCGTCGGCAGGCGGTTGCGGTGCCAGATGATGCCTTCTTCGAAGCCGTATTCAAGGGTGGCGATTTGCGACAGCGCCACGCTTTTGCCGTTGTCGGTCGGCACGGCCAGGCTTGGCAGCAGCGACAACTCGGTGCGTTCATGCACGGTGCCGCGCAGGAGGATTTCGATCAACTCGTTGTCCTCCCGAAACTGGCTGACGCTGGAACCGGTCAGGGAACTCTGCAGGAATTTCGACAGGTTGGCAGTGCTCACGCCAAGGGCGCGGGCGCGGTCCTGGTCGATATTGAGGTAGACGATCTTACTCGGCTCTTCCCAGTCCAGGTGCACGTTGACCACGTGGGTATTTTCGCGAACCTTGGCCGCCACTTTCCGAGCCAGGGCGCGGACTTCTTCGATGTGTTCGCCGGTCACACGGAACTGCACCGGGTAACCCACGGGCGGGCCGTTTTCCAGGCGCGTGACCCGCGAACGCAGCTCGGGGAATTGTTCGTTGAGGGTTTCGATCAGCCAGGTGCGCAGGCTTTCACGTTCTTCGATGGTCTTGGCCAGGACCACAAATTGCGCGAAGCTCGCGGCCGGCAGTTGCTGGTCCAGAGGCAGGTAGAAGCGCGGCGAACCGGTGCCGACGTAGGCCACGTAATTGTCGATACCGGCGTGTTCCTTGAGCAAGGCTTCCAGGCGCTTGACCTGGTCTGCGGTGCTGCTCAGGGAGGCGCCTTCGGCCAGTTTCAGATCCACCATCAATTCCAGGCGCCCGGAGGCCGGGAAGAACTGCTGCGGCACGAAGCGAAACAATGCGACCGAACCGATAAACAGCAGCAGGGTCAGCACGATCACGGTTTTGCGTCGACGCACACACCACTCCACCAAGCGTCTTACGCGCTGATAGAACGGCGTACCGTAGGGGTCCGGGCCATCGGAGCCGTGCTTGGCTGCGTGAATCTTCGCCAGGTCCGGCAGGAGTTTTTCCCCCAGGTACGGCACAAACACCACAGCGGCGACCCATGAGGCCAGCAGCGCGATGGTCACCACCTGGAAGATCGAACGGGTGTATTCGCCGGTGCTCGATTGCGCAGTGGCAATCGGCAGGAAGCCCGCGGCCGTGATCAAGGTGCCGGTGAGCATCGGGAAGGCGGTGCTGGTCCAGGCGAAACTCGCGGCTTTAAGCCGGTCGTAACCTTGCTCCATTTTGATCGCCATCATTTCCACGGCGATGATCGCGTCGTCCACCAACAACCCCAGGGCCAAGACCAGTGCGCCGAGGGAAATCTTGTGCAGGCCGATGCCGAGGTAATACATGGTGGCAAAGGTCATCGCCAGCACCAACGGAATCGCCAGGGCCACCACCATGCCGGTGCGTACGCCGAGCGAGAAGAAGCTCACCAGCAAGACGATCGCCAACGCCTCTGCCAGGACCTGGACGAATTCGCCGACGCTGGTTTTCACCGCCGCCGGTTGGTCCGACACCTTGCGCAGCTGCATGCCGGCCGGAAGATTCTTCTGCAAGCGTGCGAATTCGCCTTCAAGGGCCTTGCCCAACACCAGGATGTCGCCGCCGTCGCGCATGGCCACGGCCAGGCCGATGGCGTCTTCGCCCATGAAACGCATACGCGGTGCCGGTGGGTCGTTGAAGCCACGGTGGATATCGGCCACATCGCCGATGCGGAACGTGCGATCGCCCACACGAATCGGGAAGGCGCGGATCTCTTCCACCGTCTTGAAGTTACCCGATACGCGCAATTGCACGCGTTCGCTCGGGGTTTCAAAGAAGCCGGCGGTGGACACCGCATTCTGTTCCTGCAATGCCTGCTGCACTGCCGCCAAGGGCAAGCCCAGGGTGGCGAGCTTGAGGTTGGACAGCTCGATCCAGATCTTCTCGTCCTGCAGGCCCAGCAACTCGACCTTGCCCACATCCGGCACCCGTTGCAGCTGAATCTGGATGCGGTCGGCGTAGTCCTTGAGTACGGCATAGTCGAAGCCGTCACCGGTCAGCGCGTAGATATTGCCGAAGGTGGTGCCGAATTCATCATTGAAAAACGGGCCCTGGATATCCGGTGGCAAGGTCTGGCGGATGTCGCTGATCTTCTTGCGCACCTGATACCACAAATCAGGGATTTGCGCCGAGTGCATGGAGTCGCGGGCTATAAACGTGACCTGCGACTCGCCGGGGCGCGAGAAGGAGACAATGCGCTCGTAGTCGCCGGTCTCCATGAGTTTTTTCTCGATGCGCTCGGTGACTTGGCGCGACACTTCCTGGGCCGTGGCACCGGGCCAGTTGGTCTTGATCACCATCGCCTTGAAGGTGAAGGGCGGGTCCTCGCTTTGTCCCAGCTTGGTGTAGGACAAAGTACCGACTACTGCCAGCAGGATCATCAGGAACAGTACGATCTGGCGATTACGCAACGCCCATTCGGAAAGATTGAAACCCATCGGGGACTACTCCTTGGCCGCCAGATTCACCACACGGTTGGAGCGATCCACCGGGCGCACTTGCTGGCCCTCGTGGAGCACATGCACGCCGGAGGCAATCACCCAATCAGTCGGGCTCAAGCCTTCCAGCACCGCAACGGTCTTTTCACCGAAGGCGCCGATGCGCACCGGGGTGCGCTTGAGGGTGTTGTCCGGCTCTACGCGCCAGACGTAGGACGCACCGTTCTCCGCGCTGAGGGCCGACAGCGGCACCGACAGCGGCACCGACAGCGGGACAACGCCCTCGGCCTGGATGAATACGCGGGCGCTCTGGCCCAGTTCAGCCGGCACTTTGCCGCCGGTAAAGGCGACACGCGCGGCAAAGGTGCGCGATTTCGGATCGGCTGCGGGCGACAGCTCACGAATGCGTCCGGCAAAACGCTGGTCCGGCTGGCTCCACAGCTCGACGGCGACCGGCTGGCCGATTTTGAAGCGACCGAAGCCTTGCTCCGGCAAGCTGATCAGCACTTCGCGCTCGCCATCGGTGGCCAGGGTGAACACGGTTTGTCCGGCGGAGACGACCTGGCCGACCTCCACCGCACGCTTGGCGACCACACCGTCCTGTGGTGCACGCAAAATGGCGTACCCGGCCTGGTTGCTGGACACGTCGAATTCGGCCTTGATCTGCTTGAGGCGCGCAACACCAGCTCGGTAGAGGTTCTCGGAATTGTCGTACTGGGAACGGCTGACCATCTGACGGTCCATCAGGGTCTTGTAGCGATCACGCTCGGCGCGCACCAGGCTCAGGTTGGCCTCGGCGGCAGCCACCTGAGCGCGGGTGGCCTCCAGTTGCAGGCGCACATCCTGGGGGTCGAGTTCGGCCAGGGGCTGGTTGGCCTTGACCCGCTCGCCCTCCTCCACCAGCCGCTTGCTGACTTTGCCGCCGATGCGAAAGGCCAGGTCCGGCTCATAACGGGCACGCACTTCACCAGGGTAGCTGTCCATCGACTGCGCCGAGGGCTGCGGTTGCACCACCATGGCCGGGCGGATGGTGGTTTGGGCCGCTTCTTCATGGCCGCAGGCGGCCAACAGGAAGACCAGGCTGACAGGCAACGCAAGGGGCAGGAAAGTGCTGCGCATGCTGAAGGACCTTTCGCAAATGGTGCTAGGAATAATTATACTGGCCGGTATGTTATTAATACCAAACTCGCCAGTCCAGTATTAAAGGTGAAAATGTCCGACAATCCTGTAAACACCAATAGCCCCGGGCGTCCCAAGGACATGGCAAAACGCCAGGCAATCCTCGAAGCAGCGAAATTCCTGTTCTTGAGCAATGGCTACGCAAACACCAGCATGGATGCGGTGGCCTTGGAGGCCGGCGTGTCGAAACTGACCGTCTACAGCCACTTCACCGACAAAGAGACGCTATTTACCGCCGCCGTGGTGGCCAAGTGCGAAGAGCAATTGCCGGTGATGTACTTCGAACTGCCCGAAGGCATGCCGGTAAAGACGGTGTTGCTGAATATCGCCCGTGGGTTCCATCGGCTGATCAATAGCGAGGAGTCGGTGAACCTGCACCGCCTGATGATGACCACCGGCAATCAGGACGTGAAACTCTCACAGATCTTCTTCGAAGCGGGCCCGATGCGCATGCTGCAAGGCATGGAGCGCTTGCTCGGCAAGATCAGCCAGAGCGGCGCGCTGAACATCGACAAGCCCTTTACGGCGGCTGAGCACTTCTTCTGCCTGCTCAAGGGCACGGCGAATTTTTGCCTGCTGTATGGCTGCGGCGGCCAGTTGAGCGAGGAAGCCGCCGAAGCCCATGTGCAAGAGGTGGTGGGGTTGTTTATGCGGGCCTACAGGCCCTGAGCCTTGTAGCGCCTGGAAGAACGCTTTCGCGAGCAAGCCCGCTCCCACATTTGAAATGCATTCCAAAGTGGGAGCGGGCTTGCTCGCGAAGAGGCCCTCAAAGCCCATGAAAGCTTAAGGCTTAAGCGCTTTCTTAGGATAGATGTCGTAGCGGCTGGATTTACCGTCCAGCGCGTGGCTCGGCTTGGGCCCTTCGATGCAGGGCGCTTTGCGCGGCCGTTTGACCACCACGCGGTGGCTGGCCAACGCCAGGGCCGCCGCCAGCAACGCTGGTGCGTCCAGGTCGTCGCCCACCAGAGGTCGAAACAGGCGCATTTCTTTCTTCACCAGGGCGGTTTTCTCACGGTGGGGAAACATCGGGTCGAGGTAGATCACCTGGGGCGGTTCGCCTTGCCAGTTGAGCATCACGTCGATGGAATTGCCCTTGAGCAGCGTCATGCGCGCCACGATCGGCGCCACGTCGAAATCCTGCGCGGCACGCGCCAGGCCATCTTCAAGCAAGGCGCCGATCAGTGGCTGGCGCTCGATCAGGCTCATGTCGCAGCCCAGGCTCGCGAGCACGAACGCGTCCTTGCCCAGCCCAGCCGTGGCGTCCAGCACCCGTGGCCGCACGCCTTGGGCGATGCCCACGGCCTTGGCGATCATCTGCCCGCTGCCACCGCCGTATAAACGCCGGTGCGCGGCGCCGCCCTCCACAAAGTCGACCCGCACCGGCCCCGGTGCGTCAGGCCCTAGCTGTTGCAGTTGCAGGCCGTGTTCCCCGACCTGCAGGGAAAAATCCGCATCGGCCAGTGTTAACGGCAAGCCAAGCTGTTCAGCCCACTGCTCGGCGCGATCCTTGAAACCTTCGGTCAAAGCCTCGACCTGGATGCGGCTGACCGCTGGTTGTTCGCTCATCAATCACTACGCTCAAAAATATTAAGGATCGGCAAAACGCGGCCGATAAAAATAACAGTCAGGTATTTTGCCAGAGCTGAGCGTCGACCGAGAAAAATGTCAGACATTCTTCCCCTAACCATCGGTGTACTGCCGACCCACAACCACTACGGCCTGCGCAATACTCAAGCGCTGGCCGGGGTGAGCCATGTGTGGCAGGACTTCTTCGCCCGGGCGCTGGCCGAGCAGCTCGGCGAAACGCCGGACGCGCTCGCCGCCAAGGCGCCTGCACCGGCGGACCCAGCGGTTGAACCGAGCGAAGGTGCGGACCTGCTGTCGCAGATCCTCACTCAGCGCGAATGCGACGTCAAAGACACCGAAATCGCCCCGCCTGAGCCGTTGTTCCTGCCGATCGCCGAGTTTGAAACCGAGTTGCTGCCACCGGCCGCCCCGCCCTTCCCGGAAGCAGAAATCGTCGCCCAGCAACGCCAGCAGAATTTCGAAAGCGGCTGGGTTCGCCCACTCGTGCTGACCGCCGGCCAGCCGGTGCCAGAGCCGGGCCCGGCGCCGCAGCCACGCCCACTGCACCTGCCGATTGCCGAGTTCGAACTGGACCTGCTGCCACCGGCCGCCACGCCGTATCCCGAAGCAGAGCTGGTGGCGCAACAAAAAGCCCTGGACTTCGACTACTACTGGGCGCGCCCATTGATCGCCAACAACCTGCGCCTGGCCGCATAAGCCTCAGCGACACACCGACCATCGCCCCATGTCGAGATGAAAGTGGTTGCGATGCGCGGCGTTGTAGTCCGGGCTTAACACCACGTTGAAATCATTACAGGCACCCTCGCGCACCTGACGCAGGAACCGCGCACTGTCACCCTCCCCCGGCCAATCCTTGAGCACACTGATGCTGCGCCCGTCCGCCAGGCGAAAGCCGGCGATATCCAGAGCATTCGCCGAAGCGTGCTGGCTGAGTCGCCCCTCGGCACGGTTATAGATGTTGCGACAGGCAAAGCTGCCCAAGTGGTCGACCCGCCTTACCGCCTGGCCAAACACCGCCTGTGCCGCGGGCTGCAGGCTATGGCGCTCGAACAGGGCAAACGCCACGGCCAGCGGGCAACTGGCGAGGAAGCTGCTGCTTAGCCCCACTTCGGCGCCCTGCACGCGCAACACGTTGCTCAATGGGCAGGCGGCATCAGTCGGCGTATCCGCTTGATGGCTGACGCGCAGGCCGGACGTTTTCAGCACCTGGTCACACAGCGCCGGGTCATCCTGCAAGCGCCCCAGCTTGAAGCGCGTCAGCAGGTTCGGGCTGTCGCGTACGTCCAACGGCGCCCAGGGGTTCCATTGCGCTGGCAACGGCACCCCGCCACGCCATACGCCCAGCGCGCCGGCACCTGCGAGTAACAGCAGCGCGGCCAGCACTTTGAACACGCGCATGGCTTAGCCCTTGAAGAATTCAGTGGCCTGGCGGTACGGCATTGAACGCTCGGTGAAGGTAAAAGTGCCCGATTCATACACCTCCTGCGCCGCCCGGTAGAACTCGCCATACGCCGCCAGCGCCATCGCCGAACCCACGCTGATGCGCTTGACCCCCATTTCGCTCAATTGCGCCACGCTGAGTTTGAGGCCGCCGGACATCAACACATTCACCGGCTTGGGCGCCACGGCCTTGACCACCGCGAGCACCTCCTCGGCGCTGCGCAGGCCGGGCGCGTAGAGCACGTCGGCACCGGCTTCGGAGTAGGCTTGCAGGCGGCGCAGCGTGTCGGGCAAATCCAGGCGGCCATGCAGGAGGTTTTCCGCACGGGCCGTAAGCATGAAGCGGAATGGCAGGCTGCGGGCAGCAGCCACGGCGGCCTCAACGCGCTCCACGGACAGCTCAAAGGAGTAGATCGGGTCGACGGCGAGGCCAGTGGCATCTTCGATGGAGCCACCGACGATCCCGCTGGCAGCGGCGCGCAGGATGGTCTGGGCGCAGCCTTCGGGGGTGTCGCTGAAGCCGTTTTCCAGATCAGCCGCCACCGGCAAGGCGGTCGCCTTCGCGATCATAGCGGCATTGACCAGGGTATCTTCCAGGGACAGCGCCCCCTCGGCATCCGGGCGTCCCAGGCTGAACGCGTAGCCAGCGCTGGTGGTGGCCAGGGCTTCAAAGCCAAGGCTGGCGAGCATGATCGCCGAGCCGGCATCCCACGGGTTGGGCATCACAAACGCACGGTCACGCTCGTGCAGGGCTTTGAAGGTTTCGGCGCGAAGGGTTTGAGCATCCATGACTGACTCCTGGCGGGAAAAGGAGCCCTAGAGTAACCCCAGTTGCTCCGCTACGGGCGCGCGATCCAAGGTCGGAAGGGGCAGCAGGCCGGGTAGACGCGTCATCAGCTGGTCGTGGAAACGCAGGGCCAGCTGCGCGGCGAGACGGTTATCCGAGGTGTGCAGGAACACGTAAGGGGTGCGGCCTTCTTCGATCCAGCCAGCGACTTTTTCCACCCACGGCACCAGGAATGGATCATTGGCTTGCAGTTCGGGATGACCGATAAACCGCACCTGGGGAAATTGCGTCAGCGCCGCTGGCCGAGGTGGCACCTTGGGCTTTTTCGATTGGGCATGCAGCACCGCGGCCGAGGTGGAGGTGCAACTGAACAATGCGCGGGGGTCCAGGCAGATTCGCTCAACGCCCCGGTCACGCAACAAGCGGTTGAGCATGCGCTCGGCATCGCCTTTGGCGAAGAATTCCGAATGGCGTACTTCCACCGCCATCGGCCGCTCAAGGCTATCAATGAAACCTGCCAGCTCCCCCAGGCGCTGCGGCGTAAACGTCGCGGGTAACTGCAACCACAGAGGCGATACCCGCTCACCCAACGGGCTCATCAAGCCAACGAAGCTTTCGGCTGCCGGTAACTGCTCAATCAGGTTGCCGCTGTGGCTGATATCACCGGGGAATTTGGCTGTGAAGCGGAAATCTTCGGGCATGATCTCGGCCCAGCGCTGCACGGTGGCGGCTGACGGTCGAGCATAGAAGGTGGTGTTGCCTTCAACGGCGTTGAAGACTTGGGAATACAGGGCGAGGTAGTCGCTGGAACGGGCATCGGCAGGGTACAGGTACTCGCGCCAGGCGTTTTCGCTCCAGGACGGGCAACCGATGTAGTAAGGCAAACGCATCAGATGTGGATATCGAGGCCCAGCACTTCCATATCCCATTCGACAAAACCGGCGGTGGTCAGGTAGCTGGCCAGGGCGGTAGCGACGCTTTTGCTCATGGAGCGCGGGAAGACCATATCTTGCTGACGGGCGGGAAGACCGCTGATGCGAGCGCCAGAAGAACTTTGGTTGTTGGATGACGCTTCAGACTGGACTTCGATGAAGTCCGGCGAATCCTCGACGGAATCGTCTACCGTGACGTTTGCCTTACGCGGCTTACGTTTGAGGGGGTAGGACTGTGAGGAAAAGCCGTCTATACGCATCGATGCGAACTCGGTATCGGTGATGGCATTTTAGTGGCGCAATCCGTAGCGCGCAAATGCTCTGGTGATAACTAGAACACATAATTTGAAAAAGGTTTAAAAACGGCGGCAAATTCTGACGATTGGCGAGTTTCAGCCCAAATTGCCATCATTTTTGGCGTCAAATTATTCCGCGTTCCGCCTTGGTTTGAGCAACCTTATCGCGTAGATACACGGGTGCCGCCTGATCCGCAGGAATCGCCTCGCCGCGCTCGAATGCAAAGCGCGCCAAGGTCAGCAGGTCCTCGGCGTGAGGCAGCATCGCAGCGTCCTGGCCAACCAACGGCACAGCGATGCGCTCGCCATAGCCCCAGCCGGTGCCGGCGCCAAACCAGTCACCGCTGGCACCGGCAGGCAATGCCGATGATTCGGGTGGCTGCACGGCTTCCACACCCACCAGACGCATTTCGCCGGCGGTTGCGCGGTAGCAGCCCCAATAGACTTCATCCATGCGCGCATCTATGGCCGCGGCGACTTGCTCCGCGCCGTGCTCACGCAATGCGCGCTGTGCCAGCACCGCGAGATTGGAGACCGGCAATACCGGGCGCTCCAGCGCAAACGCCAGGCCCTGCACCACACCAATGGCGATACGCACCCCGGTAAACGCCCCCGGGCCCCGGCCAAATGCGATGGCATCCACGGCCGCCAGCGTAGTGCCGGCGTCTTCCAGCAACTGCTTGATCATCGGCAACAGCTTCTGCGCGTGCAGGCGCGGGATCACCTCGTAGTGGCTGGTAACTTTGCCATCGTGCAGCAAGGCAACGGAACAAGCTTCAGTCGCGGTGTCCAGGGCCAGCAGGGTGCTCATCGGTATCGGTGTCCAAGTCGGAAAAAAGTGCGCCAGTATAAACAACAACGGCCCGCAAGCGGGCCGTTACCGTGAAGCTGATAGTTGATCAGCTCAGTGCTTGCAGCACCTTGGCGGTGATCGCTTCCACGGAGCCGACGCCAGGGATATGGCTGTACTTCGGCTTGCCCTGGGCAGCGGACAGCTTCTGGTAGAAGTCCACCAGCGGCTTGGTCTGGGAATGGTAGACCGACAGGCGATGACGCACGGTTTCTTCAGTGTCGTCCTTGCGCTGCACCAGGTCTTCGCCGGTCACATCGTCCTTGCCGGCCACTTTCGGCGGGTTGTAGACGATGTGGTATACGCGGCCCGAGCCTTCGTGAACGCGACGACCGGCGATACGCTGAACGATTTCTTCGTCTTCAACGGCGATTTCGACCACGGCGTCCAGCTCGACACCGGCCGTCACCAGGGCTTCTGCCTGGGGAATGGTGCGTGGGAAACCGTCGAACAGGAAACCATTGGCGCAGTCCGGCTGCGCAATACGGTCCTGGACCAGGGCGATGATCAGGTCATCGGACACCAGGCCGCCGGCATCCATGATGCTTTTGGCTTTAACACCCAGCTCGGTGCCTGCTTTTACCGCAGCGCGCAGCATGTCACCGGTGGAGATTTGTGGAATGCCGAATTTTTCAGTGATGAACTTTGCCTGAGTACCTTTACCGGCCCCGGGAGCTCCCAGCAGAATGACGCGCATCGATGTGCTCCTCAATTTTTTATAGAGATGACGCTCGGATTCGCCGCGTGGGGCCAATCTCGTAAAAATATGGCTCTTAAAAATGTGAGCCGAGGCCGCCCAAACGGCCAAAGGCTGATCAAGATACACAGCGGGCCTTAAGCACACAAGCCGCCGAAAGTCGCAGGAACCCGCGCCGTGCATGCGTCATAGGTAGGGTGTGCCTGGGTGCAACCCGACCCCGCAAACGCCAACCGCCCGTTTCAGGGCGGCCGTCGTGGTTTATTGCAAGCCTTTGAGAACAGGCGAAAAATCTTAACCGGTGTTGCGCAAACCGGCCGCTATACCGGCCACGGACACCAGCAGCGCTTGTTCCAGAGGGCTGTCCTGCGCCGCTTCCTGCTGGCGCGACCGCGCCAGCAACTCGGCCTGCAGCAAGTGCAAGGGGTCGAGGTAGGTGTTGCGCAGGCGGATAAACTCCAGGGTGTCGGGGCTATGGGCCAGCAGTTGCGACTGCCCGGTCAGGCCAAGCACCACACTGCATGCCTGCGACAATAGGTCGCGTAAGTGCGCCCCCAATGGCAACAGATCAGGCTGCACCAGGCGCTCGTCATAGAGGCGAGCGATATCGGCATCGGCCTTGGCCAGCACCATTTCCAGCATGTCGATGCGGGTTCGGAAGAACGGCCACTGCTCGCGCATCTGCCCCAGCAGCTCGCCTTCGCCGCGCTCCAGCGCCTTGCTCAACGCTGCTTCCCAGCCGAGCCAGGCCGGCAGCATCAGGCGGGTCTGGGTCCAGCCGAAGATCCACGGGATGGCGCGCAAACTCTCGATACCGCCCGCCCGACGCTTGGCCGGGCGACTGCCCAAGGGCAAGCGACCCAGTTCCTGCTCCGGCGTGGACTGGCGGAAATATTCGACGAATTGCGGATTTTCCCGCACCACCGTGCGGTAAGCGCTGACACCATCTGCCGCCAATTCGTCCATCAAATGGCGCCAGGCCGGCTCTGGCGGCGGCGGTGGCAACAAGGTCGCCTCCAATACTGCCGCCAGGTAGAGGTTGAGGTTCTGCTCGGCGATGTCCGGCAGGCCAAATTTGAAACGGATCATTTCGCCCTGTTCGGTGGTACGGAAACGCCCCGCCACCGAGCCCGGCGGCTGCGACAGGATCGCCGCGTGGGCCGGGCCGCCGCCACGCCCGACGGTGCCGCCGCGACCATGGAACAACAGCAGTTCCACCTGTTGCTCGCGGCAAATATCCACAAGGCGTTCCTGGGCCCGGTACTGCGCCCAGGCCGCAGCGGTAGTGCCCGCGTCCTTGGCCGAATCGGAATAGCCGATCATCACTTCCTGCGGGCCCTGCAGCCGCGTCCGGTAGCCCGGCAGTTGCAACAGACGCTCCATCACCGGCCCGGCGTTATCCAGGTCGGCCAGGGTTTCAAACAGCGGCACTACGCGCATCGGCCGTTGCACGCCCGACTCTTTAAGCAGCAGTTGCACGGCCAGCACGTCCGACGCGGCGCCCGCCATCGAGATGACATACGAACCCAGCGACGCAGCCGGGGCGGCGGCGATTTCCTTGCAGGTATTCAAGACCTCGGCAGTGTCCGCCGAGGGTTTGAAATAGCCTGGCAGCAAGGGGCGACGATTCGCCAGTTCCTTGGTCAGGAAGGCAATGCGTGCCTCTTCGTCCCAGTCCTCATAACGACCGAGCCCCAGGTAATCGGTGATTTCGGTCATGGCCGCCGAATGCCGGCTCGAATCCTGACGCACGTCCAGGCGCACCAGGAACAGGCCGAAGGTCACGGCACGACGCAGACAATCAAGCAGCGGGCCATCGGCAATCACGCCCATGCCGCACTCGTGCAGCGACGCGTAGCACAACTCCAGTGGGTCCAGCAGGTCGCGGTTGTTCTGCAACACCTCGGCAGGCGCCGGGGTGGCGGTGGTCAACGAGGTGTGGGCCCATTGGCGGGTGGCACGCAGGCGTTCGCGCAACTGCTTGAGCAACGCACGATAGGGTTCAACACTCTCGCCGACCTTGGCCTGCAACGCCGCACTGGCTTGCTGCATCGACAGTTCAGAGGCCAGGTGGTCGATATCGCGCAAGTACAAATCGGCGGCCATCCAGCGCGCCAGCAACAGCACCTCGCGGGTGACCGGTGCGGTGACATTCGGGTTGCCATCGCGGTCGCCGCCCATCCACGACGCAAAGCGAATCGGCGCGGCTTCCAGCGGCAGATGCAGGCCGGTGGCGGCGTGCAACGCCTGGTCGGCCTTGCGCAAGTAATTCGGGATCGCGTGCCACAGCGAGTGCTCGATCACCGCAAAACCCCATTTGGCCTCATCCACCGGGGTGGGCCGGGTGCGGCGGATTTCTTCGGTGTGCCAGGCTTCGGCGATCAGTCGTTGCAGGCGCTGGCGGATCTGCTCGCGCTCGGCCGAGGTGAGGTCGCGGTGATCCTGCAGCGCCAGTTGCGCGGCAATCGCATCGTATTTCTGGATCAGGGTACGGCGCGCCACTTCGGTGGGGTGGGCGGTGAGGACCAGCTCGATCTCCAGGCGCCCCAACTGGCGGGCCAGGGACTCGTTGCTGTGGCCCTCGCGTTGCAGGCGGGCGAGCAACTGCGGCAACACACGGGCCTCGAACGGCGCCGGTTGCGATTCATCGCGCCGGTGAATCAACTGGTATTGCTCGGCGATATTGGCCAGGTTTAGAAACTGGTTGAACGCCCGGGCTACCGGCAGCAGTTCGTCTTCCTGCAACTGATTAAGGCTGGCGCTCAGCTCGTCGCCTGCTCCGTGGCGATCAGCCTTGGCGCCTTTGCGGATCTGCTCGATCTTGTCGAGAAAAGCATCGCCGTACTGCTCTCGAATGGTGTTGCCCAACAGCTCACCCAGCAGGTGAACATCCTCACGCAAGCGTGCATCGATATCACTCATCAGCCAATCTCCAGCCAGAAATCCGGGACGCGCAGGCTTTGCAGAGTGCCGCCAGCATCCATTTATGACAAGACTTTAAACCTTGTGAGTTGCAGCTAGTCTCAAGATTGAGTCGCCGCGTTTATCCACGCAGGCGGCTGGTCACTCATCACCGCCTGCCATCCCAGGCTTTATTGAGGTTGCCATGAAAATCCGAGAATTGGCCCAGCATTGGGAAGAGAACGCCAAGGGTCGCCTGACCAAAACCGAGTACGCCATCCACCTGGATGTGGAAGCCGCCGCGAGGCTCGCGGCCATCGCCGAGATGTACCCCAAGCGCAGCACGGAAGAACTGCTCGGCGAACTGATCGGTGCCGCTCTTGAAGAGCTGGAAGCCAGCTTTCCCTACATCAAGGGGCAACAGGTGGTTGCCACCGATGAAGAGGGTGACCCGTTGTACGAAGACGTCGGCCCTACCCCGCGTTTTCTAACCCTGTCGCGACGCTATCTGCATGATATGTCGCGTGGTGCAGACGAACAAAAACACTGAAACCTTCCCGCCTGACCCCCGAATTCCGGGCCTTGCATAGGCCCGGCTTACCGCTGCGCACGGCAAAAGTTCCAAGTTTTTAACGCTGACCATTCAGTCAGTTATTTTTTTAGGCAAATCGCCATCTCTTCTGAACTTTTGAAAAAAGCCTCCGGTCACAGCCAGTAAGCCATCACTTGGAACGGCCGTTTGAACGGGTATTTGGTGCTTTGCCGCCGGGGCCCTCACCGCTGACCAGTGACATGGATTTTGAAGTTTTTCAGGAGTTAACCAATGGAGTTGAAGACGATGAAGACCAGCACTGCCAAATCCTCGTTTAACCATCTGCGCGGGCTGAAATTGGCCGCGCTGGCAATCGGCACCAGCTTCGTTTTGGCTGGCTGCGCCGGCAACCCTCCGACCGAGCAATACGCCGTGACCCAATCGGCGGTGAACAGCGCGGTCAGCGCCGGCGGCACCGAGTACGCAGCTGTAGAAATGAAGTCGGCCCAGGACAAGCTCAAGCAAGCCGAGATTGCCATGCACGACAAGAACTACGACGAAGCCCGTCGCCTGGCCGAACAAGCCGAGTGGGACGCTCGTGTTGCTGAGCGTAAATCCCAGGCTGCCAAGGCCGAAAAGGCTGTGAAGGATTCCCAGAAGGCTGTTGACGAGCTGCGTCAGGAAGGCATGCGCCCGGCTGCTATCCAGCAGAAGTAAACCGCGCCCCTTGACTGAATCGCACTTGATATCGAATTGAAAGGACGACACGACTATGCGTAAACAATTGATGATCCCTGCCCTGCTGGCGATGAGCGTTGCCTTGGCGGCCTGCTCCACCCCGCCGAACGCGAACCTGGAAAATGCGCGGACCAACTACTCGTCGCTGCAGACCAACCCGCAAGCTACCAAGCTCGCGGCTTTGGAAACCAAGGACGCCAGCGACTGGCTGGACAAGGCCGACAAAGCCTACCGCGATAAGGAAGACGAGAAGAAAGTCGACCAGTTGGCTTACCTGACCAACCAACGCGTTGAAGTGGCCAAAGACACCATCGTGCTGCGCGAATCCGAAGCCAAGCTGAAAAACGCCGGCGACGAGCGTGCCCGTGCACTGCTACAAGCCCGTGACGCGCAGATCAAGCAGCTGCAAGACAGCCTGAACGCCAAGCAAACCGATCGCGGTACGCTGGTGACCTTTGGTGACGTGCTGTTCGCCACCAACAAGTCCGACCTGAAATCCAGCGGCCTGGTGAACATCACCAAGCTGGCGCAGTTCCTGCGCGACAATCCTGACCGTAAAGTGATTGTCGAAGGCTACACCGACAGCACCGGCTCGGACTCGTACAACCAGAGCCTTTCGGAGCGCCGTGCGGCTTCCGTACAACGTGCACTGGCTCAGCAAGGCGTAGACATCTCGCGCATCGTGACCCAGGGTTACGGCAAAGAATACCCGGTTGCCGATAACGGCAGCGTTTCGGGTCGTGCCATGAATCGGCGCGTTGAAGTGACCATCTCCAACGACAACCAGCCGGTTAAACCACGTTCTTCCATGGCTAACTGATTGATTGACGTGTAATGAAAAACCCACCTTACGGTGGGTTTTTTTTGCCTGTCAGCCGCCGACTTTGCGGCCGGTGTCCTCGTCCGGCATCATATGCGCCAGGCCCTCACGCCCACTCACGCGCTTCTCAGCCTCCTCTCTGCCACCGTTTGCGCCGTCAGAGCCGCTATCGCCTGCGGACATCATCATATCCATAAGCTTTTGGATCATATCCTGTTGCCCTTGCTTGCCAGCGGCCTCCGCGCCCCCGGCACCTTGCGCGCCTTGCCCTGCGCCCTTACCCGCCTCCTGACCCAACTTTGCCATGCCTTGGACCATTTCCATCATCTTGCCAATCGCGCCAATAGCACTCATCGGATCCATTATTTAACTCCCTGGTTCGCTACGCGTAAGTTAGATATCAGCAACGCTGACAACCCAGTCAGTGGCTTCTTACGCATTACGGTTCCAAATATTTCCTGAGTGAGACCGTGTGGATGAAGGGCGAACTTATTGCTGCAGTTGCGGCGTTTCCTGGCCCAGGCAGCGCACAGCCTGCTTCTTGTTGTTTACCAAGACGCCGCTCAAGCCCTTCTGCTCGGTATCGAACATCACCAGTACGCCATCCACGCATTGAGCCACTTGGGCGGCCGGGGTCAGGGAGATTTTGTAGTCCTCGCCCGGAACGGTCTTGAGCAGGGTGAAGTCACTGAGCAACAGCGCGTCTTCCGGTTTGGCGAAGTGCAGGTAGCCGTAGTACCACAGGCAACCGACAGTACCAATGATGGTGCCGATGCCGGTGAGGATCAGCGGGATCATGTTGCGTTCTTCGCTCATTGCGGGCTCTCTGATGAATCAACTTTAGGAATCGGGTAATTCGGGATTTCACCCAGGCGGCGCAGGCCGTTGAAGTGCTGCGGGTCGTCCAGATAACGCAGCATCACGGTTTGCCAGGTCTTGTCGGCAAAGGTCTGCACATGGCCCCCACGGGTCAACTGCAATACCCGCGGCGGCGGTGCGGCCTGGTACAGGCGAATGCCGTTGGCAACGGGCACGATCGGGTCATCGAGGCTGTGGAACAACAGCTTCGGCACGCCAGTGAGCCGGGGCATGGCATTGATCGCACTGTCGGCGTCCGGCACCAGCCAGGACAACGGCACCTGAAACGGCCATGTTAACCAGGAGGTGCTCAGGGCAAATTGTCCTACGTCACGATAACTGGCGGGCACGCCGTCGAGTACCAGGGCCTTGAGTCGGGATTGGCGCTCCGGGTGAGCCGCCAGGTAATGCACCGCCAGCGCGCCGCCCAGGCTCTGGCCGAGCACGATCAACGGCTGGCCCTGGGTTTCGGGCGCCTTGTCGATCCAGTTGAACGCCGCGTCCACATCCTGATAGACCGCCGGCAACGACGGTTTGCCTTCAGACAGGCCATAACCGCGATAGTCCAGCAGCAGCACTTGATAGCCTTGCTCCGGCAACCACCAACTGCCGCCCAGGTGCCACGCCAAGTTGCCGCCGTTGCCATGCAGGTGCAGCACGGTGCCTTTGAGCGGCACGCCTGCTTTGGCCGGCAGCCACCAGGCATGAAGTTTTACCCCATCGGCGGTGGTCAGGGTGACGTCGCGGTATGGCAGGTGGGCTTTTCCCGGCGTGAACGGCAGGCCGGGCTCGGGGTAGAACAGCAAGGAGCTGCAGCCGTTCAATGTGAGTAGCAGGCAAAGAATGCCGAGGATTCTCATCCGTTGAAGCCTCATGATTTAGGTGCAGTACCCAGACTTGTGGTGATCCAATGTGGGAGGGGGCTTGCCCCCGATGGCGGTGTGTCAGTTGACAGATGTGTATCTGACACACCGCGATCGGGGCCAAGCCCCCTCCCACATTCAAACTCGGTTTCGTCACAGGATATTCGAGTAATCCGCCTCGATCCGGTCCAGGCTCAGGTGGTTGAGGAAGTTGGAGAAGCACATCCACGCCGCCAGTGCGTTCATGTCGCGAAACTGCTCAGGCAGGTACTTGGGCGGCACTACCAGGCCCTCGTCCACCAGTTGGCGCAGGGTACGCATGTCTTCCAGGGTGGTCTTGCCGCAAAACAGCAGCGGCACTTGCTCCAGCTTGCCTTTGCGCACCGCAAGCTGGATGTAGTTGTAGACCATGATAAAGCCCTTGAGGTAGGACAGATCCTTGGTAAACGGCAGACCGGTCGGCGTCGACCCACGGAATACGCGGCTGGCGTTGCCGTAGCTTTCGGCCATTTCAAAGCCTTGCTCGCGAAAGAACTCAAATACCTGCAGGAAGTCGGCGCCCTCTTCCACCATATGGATGGCGCGGGTGCGGTTGGTGAGTTTGCGCAAGCGGCTTGGGTAGGAGGCGAAGGTGATGATCTCCATCAGAATCGCCAGGCCCTCCTGGGTCACGGTGGACGACGGCGGGCCCTTGGACAGGAAGGTACAGATCGGCTGGTTCTGCCCATTGAGCGTGGTGCCCACATGCACCAGGCCCTCATGCACTTCCAGCGCACGCACATCGCGGTCGTTGAACATCGCGTCGGCGCGGATCTTGATGTAGTCGGCGCCCGCCGCCGCGTCGGCGACGATACCGTCGGACTCGAACACGCGGATGGTCTCTTCGGCCTCGCCGAATACCTTGTTGAGGCGGGTTTGCAGGAGTGCCACGGCATCCTTGGCGGTGAGGGTCTTGGCTTCGTCCTTGAGGTCGCCACGGCCGTCGATATTGTTCAGGTAGTCGGAGAGCATAAGGCCCAGGTCTGCCAGGGTCGGGTCGCCAGCGTGAAACGCATCGGAAGCGGCGCCGTAGAGTTCCTGGGAGATCAGGCCGAAATCCTCGGTGCCGCGTGCCTCGAGCATGCGCACCACCATGCGGTATTCGCGGCACATGCGGCGCATGATCTGCCCCACCGGGCTGAACTGGCCGAGGCGGCGGGTGATGTCACGCTCGATATTCTGAAACTCCAGCTTCACCGCGCTGGAGTCGAACGACAGGGGCCGATTGAGATAGTAATCGCGGTCCACGGCGGGCATTTCCTTGCCCTTGGCCTTGAGGAATCCCTGGCGAATATTCTCGTCCCACTTTACGGCGTCGAGGACGCGAATCGGTGTTTGCGCCAGCACAATGCGATCAGACAAGGTGCGTATCGTCTGCTGGTAATCGTCCACCCGGTGCTTCCTCTTTAAACGTTATTTGCCCGCACGCCGGTAGCGCACGGCTTCAACGAACACATCGGCATTGGCCGGGTCATCCAGGTAGGCAAATACCTGGTCCAGGGGGCTGTCCACCAGCACCCCGGCGCCTTCGACGGTTTCTACGGTGCTGCCGTGCAGTGTCTTTTGGCCTATCGCTTGATGGATCTGCTCAAGGTCGAGGTTGTAGACCACCAATTCGTGTTTTTCGTCGATTTCAAACCCCGCCAGGATGAAATGCCCACCCAGCTTGGCCGGCAACGGCGCCGACAAATACCAGCGACTGCCATGACGCGACACCGTAAACAGGTACTCATCGCGCTGACCCGGCTTGGCTGTAGGGTAGCTCACGGCTTTGTATTGGTGATTGCCCGCACGGGTGATCTGCAGGTTGAGCGGCTCACCCCAGGCATTCTTGCTGGCCCATTGGCCCAGCAACCCATCGGGCGCTGCCTCGCGGGCGGGCAGCGGGTCCTTGAAGGTCACCAGGCAACCGCTGAGCAGCAGGAACAACGCGATTAGCGCGACACGCCAGGTTTTCATTGAATACCCCATCAGGTGTGGCAGCTGGCTTGCCTGCGATAGCATCACCTCGGTTTACCTGAAACATCGAGGTGCCTGTATCGCAGGCAAGCCAGCTCCCACATAAAGCGGATCGCGCATAGGCTTGGCTAGACCGAGGCCAACACCAAATGCATGTAACGCTTGAGGATCTCAAGCATCTCCTCGGCGGTCAGAGGCTCTGCGCCGCCCAGCAGGCCCTGATATTCCATCCGACCGATTATCGCCGTCAACACTTTGGCATCCTGTTGCGGCTCGCGGGAGCCCAATACCTGAAAAAACTGCCCCGTGCCCTGCAACAGGATCTGTTGGTGGGAGCGCACCAGCTCAGCCAGACGCGGGTTTAGCAGGGCTTCCTGGCGAAACGCCTGCTCGGCCATCAGGTGTTCGCGACGGTTGGCCAGTTGGCGCATCACATAATCGGCGGTCAGCCGCGCAATGTCGTCAGCCAGTTGCGAACGCGACGCCGGGCTGCCGTCGCCATAGGCAACCATCTCTCGCAGCAGGCCCTCATTGCGCACCCACAGCTTGCCCATAAAAGCGGCGCTGCGCTCTACGTATTGGGCGAAGGTGTCGGTGAGCAGGTCGTCGATATCCTTGAAGTAATAGGTGGTGGCCGACAACGGCACCCCCGCTTCCGCCGCCACCGCACGATGGCGCACGGCCCGCACGCCATCGCGCACCACAATGCGCATGGCCGCGTCGAGAATGTCTTGCCTGCGTTGCTCGCTGCCCCGACGACTGGCCTTGCGGCCCTGGTACTGGACGCTTTCAGCCACGGCAGCGGCAATGCCGGCGGCGCCTTCTTGAGCGGTTACGCGGTTCACGACACACATCCTTGAATAGATCAAAACCTGGCGCTGTTTGCTTGACGCTTAAAAACGCCACATAAAAAAGCCGCCTTATAAAAGGCGGCTTCGGATTTCGCTACGGTTACGCTTGTGGCCGCATGTGCGGGAACAAGATCACGTCGCGGATCGACGGCGAGTTGGTCAACAACATCACCAGACGGTCGATGCCGATACCTTCACCGGCCGTTGGCGGCATGCCGTACTCCAGGGCGCGAACGAAGTCGGCGTCGTAGTGCATCGCCTCGTCGTCGCCAGCGTCCTTGTCGGCCACCTGGGCCATGAAGCGCTCGGCCTGGTCTTCGGCGTCGTTAAGCTCGGAGTAGGCGTTGGCGATTTCGCGACCACCAATGAACAGCTCGAAACGGTCGGTGACGTTCGGGTTGTCATCGTTGCGACGCGCCAGCGGCGACACTTCGAACGGATACTGGGTAATGAAGTGCGGCTGTTCCAGCTTGTGCTCTACCAGCTCTTCGAAAATCATCACCTGCAGTTTGCCCAGGCCCTCAAAGCCCAGGACCTTGGCCCCGGCTTTCTTGGCGATGGCACGGGCCTTGTCGATGTCGTTCAGGTCATCAGCGGTCAGCTCAGGGTTGTACTTGAGGATCGAATCGAACACAGAAAGACGCACGAACGGCTCGCCGAAGTGGAACACCTTGTCGCCGTACGGCACGTCAGTGCTGCCCAGGACCAGCTGCGCCAGTTCGCGGAACAGTTCTTCGGTGAGGTCCATGTTGTCTTCGTAGTCGGCGTAAGCCTGGTAGAACTCCAACATGGTGAATTCAGGGTTGTGACGGGTCGAGACACCTTCGTTACGGAAGTTGCGGTTAATCTCGAAGACCTTTTCAAACCCGCCAACCACCAGCCGCTTGAGGTACAGCTCCGGCGCAATGCGCAAGAACATTTCCATGTCCAGCGCGTTGTGGTGAGTTTCAAACGGCTTGGCTGCGGCGCCACCGGGGATGGTTTGCAGCATCGGGGTTTCGACTTCCAGGAAGTCACGCGCCATCAGAAAGCTGCGGATGTGCGCGATGACTTGCGAACGCACGCGGAAGGTCTGGCGCACCTCTTCATTGACGATCAGGTCAACGTAGCGCTGGCGGTAGCGCTGTTCGGTGTCAGTCAGGCCGTGGTGCTTGTCCGGCAGCGGGCGCAACGACTTGGTCAGCAGGCGCACGCTGGTCATTTCAACGTACAGGTCGCCCTTGCCGGAGCGCGCCAGGGTGCCTTCGGCGGCAATGATGTCGCCCATGTCCCAGGTTTTCACCGAGGCCAGGGTTTCTTCGGACAGGGTTTTACGGTTGACGTAAACCTGGATGCGACCGGTCATGTCCTGGATCACCATGAACGAGCCACGGTTGAGCATGATGCGACCGGCAACCTTGACCGGGATTGCAGCCTCTGCCAGCTCTTCCTTGGTCTTGTCCGCATACTGTTTCTGCAAGGCATCGCAGTAGTTTTCACGGCGGAAGTCGTTCGGGAAGGCGTTACCCTTGGCGCGCTCGGCAGCAAGCTTTTCCTTGCGCAGGGCGATCAGGGAGTTTTCTTCCTGTTGCAGGGCCTGGTCGAGTTGTTGGTCGCTCATGTCTTTAAATTTTCCATCAGGTTCGTTGTCCCCGGCTTAGGCCGGGGATCGCCGGCAAGCCGGCTCCTACAAGGGGTTACAGGCCAGATTTCAGGCTGGCTTCCAGGTATTCGTCGATGTCACCGTCGAGCACCTTGTCACAGTCGCTGCGTTCGATGTTGGTGCGCAGATCCTTGATCCGCGAGGCATCGAGCACGTACGAGCGGATCTGGTGACCCCAGCCGATATCCGACTTGGTGTCTTCCAGCGCCTGGGACGCGGCGTTGCGCTTCTGCATTTCCTGCTCGTACAACTTGGCCCGCAGCATTTTCATGGCGGTGTCCTTGTTCGCGTGCTGGGAACGTTCGTTCTGGCAGCTGACCACGGTGTTGGTCGGTACGTGAGTGATACGTACGGCCGAGTCGGTGGTGTTTACGTGCTGACCACCAGCACCGGAGGAACGGTAGGTGTCGATCCGCAGGTCGGCCGGGTTGATCTCGATTTCGACCTTGTCGTCGATTTCCGGCGAGACGAACACCGCGCTGAACGAGGTATGGCGACGGTTGCCGGAGTCGAACGGGCTCTTGCGCACCAGGCGGTGCACGCCGATCTCGGTACGCAACCAGCCAAAGGCGTATTCACCCTTGATATGCACGGTCGCGCCTTTGATACCGGCGACTTCACCGGCCGACAGTTCCATGATGGTGGCGTCGAAACCGCGTTTGTCGGCCCAGCGCAGGTACATGCGCAACAGGATGTTGGCCCAGTCCTGGGCTTCGGTGCCGCCGGAGCCGGCCTGGATGTCCAGGTAGGCGTTGTTTGGGTCCATTTCGTGGCTGAACATGCGGCGGAATTCAAGCTTGGCGAGGTTTTCCTCGAGACGGGCCAGCTCGGCGACGACATCGCCCACTGCGCCTTCGTCGTTTTCTTCGACGGCCATGTCCAGCAGGTCACGGCAATCGGCCAGACCGGTGTTCAGTTCGTCGAGGGTATCGACGATTTGTGCCAGCGCAGAGCGCTCGCGGCCCAGCTCCTGGGCGTATTCAGGTTTGTTCCAGACAGCCGGATCTTCAAGCTCGCGATTGACTTCGGTCAGACGCTCGTGCTTTTGATCGTAGTCAAAGATACCCCCGAATAGTTTCGGAGCGCTCGGACAGGTCCTTGATGGTGTTAAGGATCGGGTTGATTTCCATGGCGGGCAGCACTCGTTGGCGAACTTTTGAAAGCCGATGAGTATAACGATAAACGGGGGGGAGCGGCAGCCCGCTTGGCGAAAAGGCTCGAGGCTGGATTGGATTGGATTGGATTGGGGGCATATCCGTTGCTGCGGTAACGGCTGAGTATGGTTCCGCTCTTACAGCGGGTCACTTTTGGAAAAGAGCCCCAAAAGTAACCAAAAGGGCTCTTGCCCCACCACTCGGCACCTCGCCTCCGGCTCGGTGTGCCCGCACGCAGGCTTGAATCCGTGGGCCGCCGCGATGGGCCATCCTTGGCCCAGCGCGGCTAACCCGGCGTCCTGCCGGGTTACCCACGGATTCAAGCCTGCGTGCGGCCAGCGTGGTTGACGGGGCGCCTAGGATCAAGATCAAAAGCTAAATTACCGCCTTGCCAACCAGTAGTCGTGCAGCGACTGCGCTGCCGGTTCGATTTCGCTGACGCGTTGTTGATGTGCGGGTACATCCAGGTCGGCGGGTAATTCGAAGTTATCCTGCTCGGCGCACCAGGAGATTTTTTCCAGCAGGGCGGCCTGTTCTGCCGGCAGTTCCGGCCAGTTGCCGATGGCGGCGCCGCGGATATAGCCAAAGCACCACTCTTCGGCGAGGGTTACGTTTTGGCCCTGGTGTTCGGTTTCGTCGAAGCGGGCTTTGAAGCTTTGGGGAGCCGTTGCCAGTTGGCTTGCCAGGGTGTTGAGGTGGCGCACGCACAATTCGAGGAAGCTTTGCGCTTCGTCCATGTTGTCCCATTGCGGGTTTTGGCCGCCCCAGATTGCCGGGAACCACTCGGCCACATCCACCTGCGCCGGGCTGGACACCAGGGCGCTGAAGTAGCCGTCAAGCTCGGCCAGGTTCAGCACCGAATGGTCGTCGCCGTATTTGAGCAGGGTTTCTTCGATGAACTCGAAATCGGCGGGGGCGAGGGGTTGGGCGTGCATGGGCATATCCTTTAAACGTCGAGCGCCGCAGGGTCGGCGGCTTAAAGCACGAAGGATGGCGTGTGCGCGGGGTTTTATCCAGCGTTTTGCAGGGTTTTTAGCCGCGCCGCTGGCACAGTTTGCTCATGCAGACCGAGCCCACCACGGCGAGAATGATCGGCACCAGAAAGTCATGGTCAATACGCGTAAATTCGGCGACCAGCACAATAGCCGTCAGCGGCATGCTCATGCTGGCCGCCAGGAAGGCTGCCGCGCCGATGATTGCAAAGGCGCCCAGCGGCACGCCGGGCCACGCCAGGCTCCAGGCGCCGCCGAGAATAATCGCCAGCAGCGCGCCATTGGCCAGGCCCGGTGTGAGCAAGCCGCCCTCGGCCCCGGCGCGCAGGCTGGTGGTGGTGATCAGCACCTTGACCACCAGCAACAGGGCCGCCAGGCCGATCGTCAACTCATTATCGAACCCGAGCTGCGCCGGGCCTTTGCCATTGCCGAGGATTTGCGGCAGCAGCATCGCCAGGCCGCCGATGATCGTGAAGTTGATCAGCGACAACACCGGCAGGCGCCAGCCGCGTGCGGCATTGGCACGCGCCGCGCCCGTCAGGCGAGTGAAACCGTAGGCCGCCACACCCAATACCGGGCCACAGACCACTGCCCAGGTGATCAATGCCGGGCTCAACACAAAATGCGGCACCCCATACTGTGACTCGGCGCCCAGCCCGATCCAGGCCACCGCCGCGCCAATCGCCGACGTCGCCAACGCGATCAACGCCGCCTGCCAACTGAACACGCCCACCAGCACTTCCAGCACAAACACTGCGCCGCCCAGCGGCACGTTGTACACCGCCGCCAGGCCGGCACCCGCGCCGCAGGCGACGATCAGCCGATGCATCGGCGGTTCCAGGCGTGCACGCCGCGATAGCCAGGTTGCCGCCAGCGCGCCGACTTCACGCGGGGCCACTTCGCGCCCCAGCGGTGAGCCCAGGGCCACGGTGACAATCTGCAGCACGGCATGGGCGAGCGTGGTCTTGGGCGGCATGATCGGCATTTTTTCCGACACGGCCTGCTTGATGCTCACCAGCGGGCGGCCGTAGCGATAAATCGCCCACCAGCCCAGGCCCGCGACCAGGCCGCACACCACCAGTACCAGCAGGCGGCGCTCGGGCGCGGCAGCGGTCACGCCGAACAGGAAGGTTTCATGGCTGACCAGGCTGTCGAGGCTGTAGCCGTAGGCCAGGTGCTGAATGCCATGCAGCAGCAACGCGAGGAGCATTCCGCCCAAGCCCGCGCCAATACCGGTGAACACGACCACCAGGGCCAGAATCAGGGATGAGCGAAACGTGGTCGGCATAACGGGACGGGCTCCAGGCGATGGCCCTGAGTGTATAGCCGAAAAAACGCCGGGGCTGGGTGAAATGTATCGGCGCTGCATGAACGCTGCGCTCACAACATTTCATTACCTTTGCCAGTCCCGCTTTTGGCCGATGCGCCGTTGCGCACCCTTGTTATAGTTTGGGCCTTATCACTCGCCAGTCAGGGATCACTGCCATGTCCGAATACCAAGCTTTCGTCGTCGAACTCACCGGCAACGTTGCCCATGTGCAGATCAATCGCCCGGAAAAGATCAACGCGATGAACGCGGCGTTCTGGACCGAAATCATTGATATTTTCCAATGGGTCGAAGACACCGACGCTGTGCGCGCCGTGGTACTCAGCGGCGCCGGCAAGCATTTCTCGTCCGGTATCGACCTGATGATGCTCGCCTCGGTGGCCAATGAGTTCGGCAAGGATGTGGGCCGCAATGCACGCCTGCTGCGGCGCAAGATCCTTGAGCTGCAAGCCTCGTTCAACGCCGTCGACAACTGTCGCAAGCCGGTACTGGCGGCGATCCAGGGTTACTGCATTGGCGGCGCCATCGACCTGATCAGCGCGTGCGACATGCGTTACGCCGCCGACGGTGCGCAGTTCTCGATCAAGGAAATAGATATCGGCATGGCCGCCGATGTCGGCACCCTGCAACGCCTGCCGCGCATCATCGGCGACGGCATGCTGCGTGAGCTGGCCTACACCGGACGCCAATTCGGGGCTGAGGAAGCGCGCAGCATCGGCCTGGTCAACCGGGTGTACGCCGATCAGGACAGCCTGTTGGCCGGCGTCATGGAGATCGCCCATGAAATTGCCGCCAAATCGCCGATTGCCGTCGCCGGCACCAAGGCCATGATCAGCTACATGCGTGACCATACAGTCAATGATGGTCTGGAATACGTTGCCACCTGGAACTCGGCTATGTTGCAATCCAACGACCTGCGCGTGGCCATCGCGGCCCATATGAGTAAGCAGAAACCCGAATTCGTGGATTGACTGACATGACCCCAGGCTGGATTACCACAACGCTGCTGGACAACGACGCCCCCGGCGGCTGGGCCGTCGCCCGCAGCCGCGACGGCTTTTTGCATGATGCCAATGGCCCGCTGTTCCCACGGGAATGGCTCAAGCGCCAGGACCTTGCGGTGTTCGCCGAACACGGCATCGGCCACCTCGACGGTGAACCGGTGTACCTGCTGGAACTCGACTCGGCGGGCGAAGTGCCGGGTTGCAGTTGGCAGGGCCTGCGCGGCTTTATGCTGCAAGGCGACCACAGCCTGTACAAAGTGCTTGGCTACGCCGCGCAGATCGGCACCTGGGCACGCGAGCACCGGTTTTGCGGCAGTTGCGGCCAGGCCATGGTCCAGGTGCCGCGGGAGCGGGCGATGTATTGCCAGGCGTGCGACCTGCGCAGCTACCCGCGGATTTCACCGAGCATGATCGTGCTGGTAACCCGTGGCGACGAGATCCTGCTGGCGCGCTCGCCACGCTTTGTGACGGGCGTGTACAGCACATTGGCGGGGTTTGCCGAGCCGGGTGAGTCGGCCGAAGACTGCCTGATCCGCGAGGTTCGCGAAGAAGTGCAGGTGGAGGTCAAGAACATTCAGTACATGGGCAGCCAGTGCTGGCCGTTTCCGCACTCGATGATGCTGGGCTTCCATGCCGAGTACGCCGGTGGCGATATCGTGCCCCAGGTCGATGAGATCGAAGACGCGCAGTGGTTCAATATCCACGACTTGCCGCCATTGCCGGCGTCACGCTCGATTGCGCGTTACCTGATCGACCTCTACCTGGCCCGTCGCTTAGGCCACGCTGAACCAGTGCTGCCAGGCTAGGCGTATTGTCAGGCCGAGGACGACGGTGATAAACACCGGGCGAATGAATTTGGCGCCGCCGCTGATTGCGCTGCGCGCGCCAAAGAACGCGCCACACATCACCGACACGCCCATGGCCAGGCCGACGATCCAATCCACCGAGCCGTTGATGATAAACACCGTCAACGCCGCCGCATTGCTGACAAAGTTCATGCTGCGCGCCACGCCACTGGCCTTTACCAGGTCGATGGGGTGCAGCAGCATGGTGCTGACGGTCCAGAACGCCCCGGTGCCCGGCCCCGCCACGCCATCGTAGAAGCCCAGGCCGAAGCCTTGGGTGGCTTGCCATTTCTTCTTGATTGGCGCGTCGGCGTCCAGCGGCGCCTTGGGCGTACCGCCGAACAGCAGGTACAGACCGCAGCCGAACACGATCACCGGGAGCATTTTGTTCAGGGTTTCGGCGGGTAGGTAGTGGGCAACTACCGCGCCGGTCAGCGCACCGATCAATGTGCCGACGATGGCATGCACCCACTGGCGCGGGTGGAAGAGTTTGCGCCGGTAGAAGGTAAAACTGGCGGTGGCCGAACCGAAGGTGGAGCTGAGCTTGTTGGTGCCCAGCACCAGGTGTGGCGGCATGCCGGCCGTCAGCAGCGCCGGGGTAGTTAGCAAACCACCGCCGCCGGCAATGGCGTCGATAAAACCGGCGATAAAGGCAACCACCGCCAGGATGGCGAGGGTGGTGAGGTCAACGCTGAGTTCGAAGGGCATGGGCAGGGCTTACTGGGACGGGGTGCAGCGAAGGGGCCGCACGAAAGCCGCTATCTTACCCGCCAGGTGTATACATAACCAAATGTGGGAGCGGGCTTGCTCGCGAATGCTGTGTATCAGTACCCGATGTACTGACTGACACTCAGCATTCGCGAGCAAGCCCGCTCCCACATGTTTAACTGCGATCAGTCGTGGCGCTTGCCCAGCCACTCCAGCGCCGTACGCCAGATACAAATCCCCAGGAAGTACGCCGACATCAACGACCACAACCCAAACGTCCACGGGTTGGTATTCGGGTAATCCACCACCATCAGAAAGCTGCACAGCAACCAGAGGGTGGTGACTGCGATGTTGATCGGCATAAACCGCTTCACCCGGAACGGGTGCAGAAACTTCATCGGCGTCACGGTCAGCAGGGCCAGGCCAATCACCGTCAGCAAGGTCACCCAGGCATCCGGCTGGATGATGTACACGCACAAGGCCACCACGTTCCACGCCGCCGGGAAACCGACGAAGTAGTTGTCCTTGCTCTTCATGTTCACGTTGCAGAAGCAGAACAGCGACGACACCAGTATCACCGACACCGTAAACAGATGGGTGAAGTCCGGCAGGTCGATGTAACGGTAGATAAACAGTGCGGGAATAAACACATAGGTCAGGTAATCAATCACCAGGTCCAGCACCGAGCCGTCAAAACTCGGGAGCACCGTGCTGACATTGACCCGTCGCGCCAGGGAGCCATCCACGCCGTCCACCACCAGGGCCAGGCCGAGCCAAAGCAGGCAGGCTTTGGGGGAGTTTTCCAGCAGCGCCAAAGTGGCCAGAAAGGCCAGTACCACGCCGGTGGCGGTAAAGCCGTGGGCGCCCCAGGCTTTGATTCTGGCTACATGCAGGGTCGATATCACGGGCGGTTCTCCAAAAGGTGAAACGGGGCAGCCGACGGTGTGACACCGTCGAGTCTGGCCGGGGAATGCAGGTATCGACCGGGAAGGGGGTAATAAGGTTCACCACCCGGTGTATCACTTAGCGTAGCAAGTGCGGGACGTTTCGGCATCAGCCTTGGCGGAACACCAGTGCCTTAAGGCCACTTTGCCGGTCAATATCAGGAAATTCCGGCGGGTTTTGCAGCCGTTCGACAAAGCGCAGCCCCGGTGCTTCGCGAGTTACGCCGTCGATCAGGAAATCTTCGCCGAACGCCGGATCGTTCATGCACGCCAGCACCGTGCCCTGTGGCGTGAGCAAATCCGGCAGGCGGCGCAGCACGCGCTGGTAATCCTTGGTCAGCAGGAAGCTGCCTTTCTGGAAGGACGGCGGGTCGATGATCACCAGGTCGTAGGGGCCGCTGTTGGTGACCTTGGCCCAGGACTTGAACAGGTCGTGGCCCAGGAAGGTGACTTTGCTCAGGTCATGACCGTTCAGGCGATGGTTGTCGCGGCCACGGCTCAGGGCGCCGCGGGCCATGTCCAGGTTCACCACATGCTCGGCGCCGCCTTCGATGGCGGCCACGGAAAAGCCGCAGGTGTAGGCGAACAGGTTGAGCACGTGCTGGCCACTGGCGTGCTCGCGCACCCAGTTACGCCCGTAACGCATGTCGAGGAACAGCCCGCTATTCTGTTTTTTACCCAGGTCGATCAGGTAGCGCAGGCCGCCTTCGGTGATGGTCAGCTCATCAATAGTCTCGCCGACCACCCATTCGGTGGTGCTTTGCGGCAGATAGCGGTGCTGCAAGGCCACGGTATGGGCGCCGAACTGAGCCCAGTCGAATTCGCTCAGCAGCTGCTTTAACGCGTCCAGCTGCGCGGCTTCAGGCGCTTTGAACAGCGCAACCAGCACCACGCCTTGCAGCCAGTCCACGGTCAGTTGCTCCAGGCCCGGCCAGCAGCGCCCACGGCCGTGGAACAGGCGGCGGGTTTCGCTGGGCGCATCGGCCAGGGCGGTGAGCAGGTGGGCATGCAGGGTGGCGAGGGCGTCTGGGGTCATCGTTAAACGTCGGTCATTGAGCGGGCGGCATTTTAAACACAGTTGCACGGTTTCGGGGTGCTTGAGCACAACGTGCTGGTAAAAGGTGGTTTGGCAGAGATTCATGCTCAAAATGCTGAAATGTGCGCCTCATAACAGGCAAAAAATCCTCAGGCACCGACATAAACTGGAAAAAATCCCGGAGGTGCCCATGAACGGTTTCGCGAATGCATTCACTCAAACAGCGTCGGACCAGCTAGAGCAGGACGAGTGGCGCGATGCCCTGGCCTCGCTGGTGACCAACGCCGGGCCGGCGCGGGCGCGACAGATCCTTGACCTGCTGGCCCGTGAAGCCGCCGCGCCGCACATCGAGTGGAAGCCTGCCCACGGCACGCCCTATATCAATAGCATCAGCGCCCTGCAGCAACCGGCGTTTCCCGGCGACCTGGCCACCGAGGAACGCCTGGCCTCACTGGTGCGCTGGAACGCGCTGGCCATGGTGGTGCGCGCCAACCAGGCATACGGCGAACTGGGTGGGCATATCGCCAGCTACGCCAGCGCGGCGGATTTGTTCGAAGTTGGCTTCAACCACTTTTTCCGCGCCCGCAATGATGGCTTTGGTGGCGACCTGGTGTTCTACCAGCCGCATTCCGCGCCTGGCATTTATGCACGTGCCTTTCTGGAAGGGCGTCTGACTGAAAGCGACCTGGCGCACTATCGTCAGGAAATCGGCGGGCCACTAGCCGGTGCACGCGGGCTGTCCAGCTACCCGCACCCTTGGCTGATGCCGGACTTCTGGCAGTTCCCCACCGGTTCCATGGGCATCGGCCCGATCAGCTCGATTTTCCAGGCGCGCTTCATGCGCTACTTGCAGCATCGCGGGCTCTTGGATACCACCGACCGCCACGTGTGGGGCGTGTTCGGCGACGGTGAAATGGACGAGCCGGAAAGCATGTCCGCCTTGACGCTGGCTGCCCGCGAGGGCCTGGACAACCTGACCTGGGTGGTCAACTGCAACCTGCAACGCCTCGACGGCCCGGTGCGCGGCAATGGGCGGATTATCGACGAACTGGAAGCCTTGTTTGCCGGGGCCGGTTGGAATGTGATCAAGCTGGTCTGGGGCTCGGATTGGGACGCGTTGCTGGCCAAGGACGCCGACGGCTCGCTGGTGGACACGCTGTCGAACACCGTGGACGGGCAATTCCAGACCTTTGCCGCCAAGGACGGGGCCTATAACCGCGAGCACTTTTTTGGCCAAAGCGCGTCCTTGGCCAAGCTGGTCGAGGGCATGAGCGACGAACAGATCGACCGCCTCAAGCGCGGGGGCCACGACATGGTCAAGATCCACGCGGCCTATCACGCGGCGCGCCGGGTCAAAGGCAAGCCCACGGTGATCCTCGCCCAGACCAAAAAAGGCTTCGGCATGGGCGAGGCCGGGCAGGGCAAGATGACCACCCACCAACAGAAGAAGCTGGACCGCGACGCGCTTATTGCCTTTCGCAATCGGTTCCAGTTGCCGCTGAGCGATGAGCAGACCGAGGCGCTGAGCTTCTTCAAACCGGCCGATGACAGCCTTGAAATGCGCTACCTGCACCAGCGACGCCAGGCGCTCGGGGGTTATGTGCCGAGCCGCAGCCCGCTCGCGGCGCCGGTTTGCGTGCCACCGGTAGCGGGTTACGCCGGATTCGCCACGGCGGCCGAAGGCAAGGAAATGTCCACCACCATGGCTTTTGTGCGCATGCTTACCAACCTGCTCAAGGACAAGGCCCTGGGCCCGCGCATCGTACCCATCGTTGCCGATGAGGCACGTACCTTCGGCATGGCCAACCTGTTCAAGCAGATCGGCATTTATTCGAGCGTCGGCCAGCGCTACGAACCGGAAGATATCGGCTCGATCCTCAGTTACCGCGAGGCCACCGACGGGCAAATCCTCGAAGAGGGCATCAGCGAAGCCAGCGCGATCAGCTCCTGGGTCGCGGCGGCCACCAGTTACTCGGTGCATGGCCTGCGCATGTTGCCGTTCTACATCTATTACTCGATGTTCGGCTTCCAGCGCGTGGGCGACTTGATTTGGGCCGCCGCCGACCAACGCGCCCGAGGTTTCCTGCTGGGCGCCACCGCCGGGCGCACCACCCTGGGTGGCGAAGGCTTGCAGCACCAGGACGGCAGCAGCCATCTCACGGCCGCCAGCGTGCCCAACTGCCGCGCCTACGACCCGGCGTTTGCCGGGGAATTCGCGGTGATCCTCGATCACGGCATGCGTCAGATGCTGGAGCACGATGTGGATGAGTTCTACTACGTGACCCTGATGAACGAAAACTACCCGCAGCCCAGCCTGCCGGACGGCGTGGAGTCGGCGATCATCAAGGGCATGTATCGCCTGCAAGGCGCGACCGAGGCCCAGGTGCGCCTGCTCGGTGCCGGCACGCTGGTGCGCGAGGCCCAGGCTGCGGCGCAGTTATTGGCCGAGGACTGGCAGGTGACGAGCGAGGTCTACAGCGTGACCAGTTTCAGCGAGCTGGCGCGGGAGGCGCGGGAGGTGGAGCGCTGGAATCGCCTGCATCCTCAGGCGCCCCAGCGCGTCAGCCATGTCAATGCGTGCTTGCCCAAAGGCGCGCCGGTGGTTGCCGTGTCCGACTATGTGCGGGCGGTGCCGCAGATGATTGGATCGTACCTGGATTGCAGCTATACCGTGCTGGGCACCGATGGTTTCGGGCGCAGTGATACACGGGCGGCGTTGCGCGATTTCTTTGAGGTGGATCGCCATCACCTCGTGTTGGCGGCGTTAACGGCGTTGGTGGAGCAGGGGCGCCTGGCGCGGGAAGTGTGCCGGCAGGCGATTGAGCGGTATGGCTTGCAGGCTGAGCGGGACCCCTCCTGGGCTTCCTGAACACCCGTGTTCCAATGTGGGCGCTGGCTTGCCTGCGATGACGGCGGATCAGTCAATACATTCGATGACTGACACTGCGCTATTGCAGGCCAGCTCCCACAAGGTTTGCGGTGCAGGTTAGAACGTGGCGATCAGGGCGGGCCCGAATGCTTCTTTCAAGAACCCCGGCGCGATGTACCGTTCGTAGTGCGCCTCGGAAAGCAGGAAAAACTCCCGATCAATCGCATCGCGCAGATCCGCCAGGCTGCGCTCGCGAAACTCCGGCAACAGTCCCAAGCCATACGCATCCAGCTTGGAAATCACCCGCGCGCCCCGGGCGATCAGTTGGTACGCCCAGCAATACGGCGACTGGTGCGGCATAAAGCGAATCTTGCGGTCTTCCAATTGCTGGCGCAGGCGCTGCGGGTCGAGCACTTCCAGTTTGCTGGCCATCACCTGCACCAGCAGTTGCTCCAGACGCAGCCACACCGCCTGCTTTTCGTCGGCGTTGTAGCCGTTCCACTGGATCACTTCATGGTGATAACGCTTGCAGCCCCGGCAGACCAGGTCACCGTAAACGGTGGAGCACAGGCCGACGCAGGGGGTCTTGATGGTTTGATTGGGCATAAATATTTGTACGCAAGGCTAAAGATCACAGATATCTCATGTGGGAGCGGGCTTGCTCGCGAATACGCAGTGTCAGTCAGTACATCTGTCACTGATCCACCGCTTTCGCGAGCAAGCCCGCTCCCACATTTTTAGATCTGCGTCGAAGATTAGTCCCAGCTCAGCGCGCCGCCGGTCTGATACTCGATCACGCGGGTTTCGAAGAAGTTTTTCTCTTTCTTCAAGTCCATGATCTCGCTCATCCACGGGAACGGGTTGGTGGTCCCTGGGTATTCTTCTTTAAGACCAATCTGCGACAAACGACGGTTAGCGATGAACTTCAGATAATCCTCCATCATCGCCGCATTCATGCCCAGCACGCCGCGAGGCATGGTGTCGCGTGCGTACTCGATCTCCAGCTGAGTCCCTTGCAGGATCATCTGGGTCGCTTCTTCCTTCATCTCGGCGTCCCACAAGTGTGGGTTTTCGATTTTGATCTGGTTGATCACGT
>NZ_UUPU01000097.1 GCF_900591205.1 Pseudomonas viridiflava | reverse complement strand
CGTTAAAAACCGTGACTTGCCCGTTGTCATTCCAGGCATAGCGCGTGTCCATCTGCGAAAAACTGGCCCAGTGCCGGACACAGCGTGCCGCCTTGCCAGAGCGTTCCCACTCCCAGAAGAAGCTCGCGCCACCGGCCAATTGCCGCTCAAGAATGACGTGCTGTTCGTCGTACCGGTAAACCTCGCTTTCGCCGACGGCATTGGTCGCTGAGACCAGTCGGCCAAGTTCGTCATAGGCGTAGGAAACGACGGTGTGTTCGGTCACCCATTCAAAGGGTTCACGGCCCTTGGCGCGCTGAATCTGGTAGTCCACCGCCACGATGCGGCCCAACTCATAACGCAGGAACAGCGAGCGGCCCACGCCATTGTCCAGCCGTGAAATCCGCCCGGAATAATCCCGCGAAATTCGCAGCCGGTTGTCATACGCATCGCTGATCGAGACCAGCACACCATCGCGGAAGTGGTAGAAGCGCGAAGCCTGAGCCAGCACCAGTTCATCGGGCGAGGCGCCCAGGTAGATCGCGGCTTCAGCGAGGCTATTGGTGATCGCCGGTCGCGAAGCCGTTGGTAGAGGAAACTGAGTACTCCGGTTCTCGTGGTCGACCCACACCACCGAATCGCCAGAAACAGAAAGCCGCTGCGCCAGCGAATGACTCCAGCCAAACCCCAACCCGCACTCCACTTCCACCGCACTGGTGCGATACAAGCGGGTCCACTCAAACGGCAAAATCCCGTCCAGCGTCCCATCGGTCAACGTCAGCAATTCCTCGCCGGTGACCATCGACACCGGGCAGCCGTTGGTGGCCGTCTTATCCGCCGGAGCGGCAGCATCCCCGTTGAGGTTCTTACCCGAGGCAGGCACATCATCGACGTGCTCCTGGCGAACCAGCACCGTCTGCTGGGATTTGCTGCGAACCGCCGGCACCGGGTTGGAAACCAACTGGTCCCCAGCCTTCAATTGCGCAGCCGGCACCGTCTTGATCGCTGCAGCCGGGCCACCCAGCAAGATCGGCCTCGCCACCTCACCATGCTCATTCAGGCGCGATTTGCCAAATTGCGCGGCCATGTGCTGCAGCCAATTGCGCGCACGCTGCGACTTGACTCCCCCCAGCACCTTCGCGCTGATGCGGATCGCCATGCCCATTCCGGCAGTGGCGAGGCCAAGCAGCAGGTTGATCAAGA
>NZ_UUPU01000098.1 GCF_900591205.1 Pseudomonas viridiflava | reverse complement strand
TCATGAACTACTACAGCCGTGGACGCCTGGACTCCAAATCCAACGAAAATAGACCATGGCCTTTTCTGACAGACAAAAATAGGGAAAGCTGTAGCATGCCGTCAGATTAACCAATGAGCATCATCGTAGCAACGTTGAAGGCGTTGATCGGGGATTCCTCTGACATGGGTAGCGGGTCAGCTTGCTACCCGTCATCCACATCGCCGTACAATCAGACTTTGTTTATAGCCACTCTCCGCCAAGGTGAACGGGTAATTACTCACATCGAGCAGCTTTTGAAGCTCAGGAAGAACACTGGCTTCTTTGTAAATGACTTGGCATGAAG
>NZ_UUPU01000104.1 GCF_900591205.1 Pseudomonas viridiflava | reverse complement strand
CCGTCCTTGAACACCGTGACCGCATTGCAGATACGGAACACCTCTTCCATGCGATGCGACACGTACAACACCACTTTGCCCTCGTCGCGCAGGCGCGTGATGATCGCCATCAGCCGGTCGATTTCCCGCGCAGACAAGCTGCTGGTGGGCTCATCGAAGGCAATCACATGCGCGCCACGCGACAGTGCCTTGGCGATTTCCACCAATTGGCGCTGGCCCAGGGACAGGCGCCCAAGCTTCTCGTCCGGGTCGATTTCATCGGCCAGCCCCTTGAGGCACGCGAGCGCCTGCTTGCGCAGCAGGCCACGATTGACCACGCCGAAGCGTGACGGCAAATGCCCGAGAAACAGGTTCTCGGCCACGCTCATTTCCGGCACCAGGTGCAGCTCCTGGTGGATCACCGCCACGCCGCTGGCAATGCTGTCGGCGGCGGATTTGAAATCCATGGTCTGCGCGCCGATCTGCAGCGTGCCGCTGCTTGGCAGGTAGGCGCCACCGAGGATTTTCAACAGCGTCGACTTGCCGGCGCCGTTCTCGCCCATCAGCGCGTGCACTTCACGCGGCCGCGCTTCAAAGCTGATCTGCGCCAGGGCTTTTACACCGGGAAACTCCTTGCCGATGCCGTTGAAACGCAGGGCCGCGCCGTTCATTTCCACAGACCGATTTTGCTCAACTCTTCCTTGAAGTTGGCGCGGGTGATCAGGGTAACGTTGTCCAGGGCGGTGAACTTCGCCGGCTCAATGCCTTTAGTGACCCACTCGAACATCGCACTGGCGGTTTTGTAGCCCGACGCGTCAGGGCTCAGCAGCATTGAGCCATAAAAGCCAGTATCGGATTTTTTCAGTTCCTCGATGGCATCGGTGCCGTTGATACCTACGCCGATCACATTGGCCGCCTTGAACCCGGCGCTTTCAGTGGCGCGCACACCGCCCAGCACAGTGCTGTCGTTCATGCCGCCGATCAGCAGGTTTTTCGCGCCGCTCGGCAGTTTCACCAGGGCCGAATTGGTGGCGTCCATGCTGCCGGGTACGTCGAGGGTTTTCTGTGCGCTGAACAGAATATGGTCAGCTGGCAGGCCGGCAGCCTTGAGCCCCTCGACCGAACCGTCGGTGCGTTTTTTGCCGGTTTCGAGTTCGTCGAAGGTGTTGATCACCGCGTAGGTTTCTTTCCAGTCCCAGCCACGTTTTTTCGCTTCAGTGGCCATGGCTTCGCCTTGTTTCTGGCCGATTTTGTAGGCGTCCAGGCCGACGTAAGGCACGTCTTCCATAGGCTTGCCTTTGGCGTCGACGAAACGATCGTCGACCGCCAGCACCTTGAGGTTATTGAGCTTGGCCTTGGCCATGATCGCCGGACCAAGGGACACGTCCGGCGGGCAGATCACAAAACCCTTGGCGCCGTTGGCGGCCAGGGTGTCGATGGCCGACAGGGTTTTCTCACCGTCGGGCACAGCGATCTTGATCACGGTGAACCCCTGGTCCTTGCCGGCTTTTTCGGCGAAGGCCCATTCGGTCTGGAACCAGGGTTCTTCGGCTTGCTTGACCAGGAAACCGATCTTCACTTCTTCGGCAGAGACGACGCCACTGAAGGCCATCGTGAGCGCCAGGGCGCCGAGTGTCTTCTTGAACATGAACCACCTCTTCTTGTTATCGAAAAATCTTAGTCGTGGTACATCACAGAACGCCCGCCATCTATCATCAGGCAGGTTGCATTGATAAAGGGCGCCTCGTCAGTCGCCAGAAACAGCGCCGTCATCGCCACCTCAACCGGCTGGCCAATGCGTTTGGGCGGGTGCAGGTCGAACGCACGCTGGCGCTCGGCATGCGGGTCGGGGAAACCGTTCCAGTAGTCGACATTCAGCTGGGTTTCGATATAACCCGGGGCGATGGCATTCACGCGGATGCCCTTGGGCGCGTATTCGATACCAAGGGCGCGGGTGAGGCCGAGCAAGCCGTGCTTGGCCACCGGGTACGGGAAGCAACCGGGGATGATGTGGCTGGAATGGGTGGAGGCGATGTTGATGATGTTGCCGATGCCCTGCTCGATCATGTGCGGCAGCACCGTGCGGCAGCCGAACCAGGCACCGTCGAGGTCGATGGCGAAACAGCGGCGCCAGTCCTCGTCGGTCATCTCCAGCGGGTCACGGAACACATTGACCCCGGCGCAGTTGACCAGCACATCCACCCGGCCGAAGCGCTCGATGGCCAGGTTGACCAGCGACTGCCATTGCGCTTTGGAGGTGATATCGACGGCTTGCGCGACGATCTCAGCACCGCGTTCGCGCCAATGAGCGGCGACTTTCTCGACTTTTTCAGCCTGAATATCCGCAATCACCAGGCGTGCCTGCTGGGCCTGGAAGCAGGCGACAATCGCCTCGCCAATGCCCTGGGCGGCGCCGGTGATGATCACCACTTTGTTTTTCAGCCGCTCGCCGTAAGTCGGCTCGGGCACGGCGGGTAATGACAACGGTTGGGGCTGCATCGCTTCACCTGTTTTATTTTTGGTAGTGAGTGCTGATGCTGCCGACTATAAACCCATCATTTGAAATATCTCAATATATAAATTTGCATCCCATATAGTGAGCTAAAAACAAAAAAATGTGGGAGCGGGCTTGCTCGCGAATACGGTTATTCAGCCAATGATTTATTGACTGACACAGCGCATTCGCGAGCAAGCCCGCTCCCACCGTTGAAGTGTGGTGGGCGCAAAATTTTGTGCGGTCGCAAATAAGTGTGGGAGCTGGCTTGCCTGCGATAGCGGTGGGTCAGCCAGCTTGGCCATTGCTGACACAGCGCATTCGCGAGCAAGCCCGCCCGCACATTTTGATCTTCGGTGTTTTAGGACGGGTGGGTTCAGCCAGTGGCGAAGTCGCGCAGCGCGTCACCTTCCATGCGGTAACGCACCCACTCTTCCTGCGGCTGCGCGCCGATGGATTTGTAGAACGCAATCGCTGGCTCGTTCCAGTCCAGCACGCTCCATTCGAAACGCCCGCAACCGTTGTCGCAGGCGATCTTCGCCAGGTGGCGCAGGAGCTTCTTGCCCGCCCCGCCGCCGCGTTGCTCGGGGTTGATGTAGAGGTCTTCGAGGTACAGGCAGTTGCTGCCCAGCCACGTGGAGTAACTGAAAAAGAACACCGCAAAACCAATCGGCAAACCGTCCCGCGAGCAGATCAAACCATGGGCGGTGGCGCCCTCGCTGAACAGGCTGCGCTCGATGTCCACCACACTGGCGATCACTTCATGCCGGGCTTTTTCGTACTCGGCAAGCTCAGTGATGAAACTCAGGATCTGCGCAGCATCGCTGGGCACGGCAGGGCGAATCTCGATGGTCATGGGCGAGCCTTGGGCAATTTCAAAGGCCACATACTAAGGCGCTTTGATGACTGATTGCAGTGCAATTTCGTGGGGAGCAGCGCCTTTTACTCCGTCGATCAGTAATCCGAGCACCACCAACCACAGAACAATCCACTTGGCCACGCGTGGTAAACAGAGGGCATAAATCCAACAACTGGAGACTTGCTGATGCACACCCCGTCTACGGTGGGCGCGAAAACCTTCGCCCTGTTCTGCCTCGCCAGCTTCCTGCTGTCACTGTCCTACGGCTCGACGTTTCTGTTGTCGCTGCTGATTCATTCCCGCGGTGGTAATGAGCACGACGCCGGCAGTGTGATTTCCATGGCGATGCTCAGCACCTTCGTGGCGGTAGTGTTCTCCGGGCATTTGGCCGACGCATTGGGGGCGGCACGCGCCATTGCGGGCATGGGCGTATTGCTGGTGCTGGCTTGCCTGGGTTTTGCCCTGATGCCGGGGTTTGGCCAGGGCCTGATGCTGTTCGGGCTGGCCCTGGGCTTGGGCTGGGGCGTGTTCTACACCTTGGGCCCGATCATCGTGAGCCTGTTGGTGGAGCCCCAGCAGCGAGCCAAATACTTCGCCCTGCTATCGGGCAGCATGCTGAGCGGGATCGGCTCCGGCCCACTGCTCGGGCGCGCGGCCAGTGCGCTGGACCTGCCCCTGACCACGGCGTTCTACATCGCCGGGTTGGCCAGCCTCGTCGGGGTGGTGATGTTCTGGCGTATGGGCGCTCAACTCAGGCAGCACGCGAATGCGCCGGCCTCGAGGATTTCCTGGGCTGCCAGCCGTCGAGTGCTGTCTTCCAAGGCGGGGTTCGCGATCCTGATGGTCGGCCTGGGAGGTTGTGTGTTTGGCGGGCTTTCGTCGTTCCAGACCAGTTACGCAGCCGCGCACGGGTTGGACTATTCGCTGTTCTTCGCGGGGTTCCTGGGTGCTGCGATCACCAGCCGCCTGTTGATCGCGGGGTTCGTGGTCAAGCGTGATGCCTACCGATCCGCCTGTGTGTTGTCCGGGATCATGCTTGGGGCCATCGGATTATTTGCGTTTGGCGTGAGCGGTAACTTCAGCTACCTGCTGGCGGCTGCCACGCTGGGGGTTGGCTATGGCCTGACGTATTCGGTGATCAATGGGCTGGTGGCCAATGAAGCGCCGCCCGGCACCACGTCCCAGGCGTTGCTGCTGTTCAGCCTGGCGTACTTTGTCGGCGTGTTCGGGTTTCCCTGGCTTGCGGGCAAGATCATCGTCGACTACGGCATACCTGTGCTGATGCTCAGCCTGCTGGTCATCGCCGCATTGAACTGGATGATCACCGTGGCGCGCCTGATCGGGCGCCATCTTTCAGCACATAAAATCTTACAGGTGAGCTAATACCGTTCGTCGCCATCAAGGCACGAACGCGTGAGCCGGGCGGACCAATAGAGGGTAAGGACATTAATCATATGGAGACACCCTCATGAAGAATTCCAAGTTTGCCGCCCTCGCCCTCACCGGTCTGTTGTCTGCTGCGTCGCTGAGCGCGTTTGCCGCCAGCTCGACCACCGGGCCTACCGACCCGACGCCTGACGCCACTACCGAGTCGCAGAAATCCATGGGCACCGGCCTCGACACCAATGGCGGCGCAATCATCCAACCGGGCGCCGACCCGCGCACCCAGGGTAACGACACCCAACGCCAGGCACCGACTGCGGTCGGTAACGGAAAAATGGGCCCCTCGATCAATCAGCCCAACATCAACAAGGGCGATGACTCGAACGTGCCTGGCGCGCCGAAACAGCCTGCGCCTTGATGCCTCGATAGCAAAACCAACACCCGATCATTTCCCAGTGAAGAGGTACGCATGAACGTCGATAGAAACCTTGAAAAAGAAGTCCTCACCCGCCTGCTGCACGCCCACCCGAACGGACTGGGCAAGGAGGTGCTGGATAACTATCGCGGCGAAAAAGAGGTCGCCAGTGTCTTGGCGTTTCTGCAAGACCGCGGGTTTATCAAGGATGGGCATGTGACCACCGACGACGCCGGTGAGTATTCGTTGAATTTGCCGATCAAACTGACCGCCTCTGGCGTGGATGAGGCGCGCAAGCTGGAAGGTGAGACAAGCCAGTAAGCCTTGTAGCCTGGGCAGAAACAAATGTGGGAGGGGGCTTGCCCCCGATAGCGGTCTTTCAGTGCCAAATCGGCTGATTGACACACAGCTATCGGGGGCAAGCCCCCTCCCACATTTCGTCCCGTGCTTATTCGGTGAGTAACGCGTCGACTTCGGCAATACCAGGCGAAGTTGCCGGGCCCCAGCGCGTCACCGCGAGTGCCGCCGCCGCATTGGCTCGACGTGCAGCTGCTGGCGGTGTCAGGCCATTGGTCAACCCGGCGATAAACACGCCCGCATGGGCATCCCCTGCTCCGTTGCTGTCCACGGCCGTTACCTTGAAGCCGGGCACATGCTCGATCTCGTCCCCACGCCCGACCCAACAGCCATTCGGCCCGTCGCGCACCACCAGCAGCGTTTCGGCGGGCAGGTGCCGGCTCAGCTCGGGGAGCGCGGCGCCAATATCGGCTGCAGCGGTGAACGCCAGGGCCTCGGGGCCATTGCTGGTCCAGATGTCGATGCGCGGCAATAACGCGCGCATCAAGGACGAGTCCGGCGCCTTGACCAGCGGGCCTGGATCGAACACCACCACGATCTGCCGTGGCAGGCCCAGCAACCAGTCGATCAGCGGCTGCGCCTTGCCCTCCAGGAGCAGGCTGTAGCCGCTGACATACACGTAGTCGTCCAGTTGCGGCACAACCTTGGCCAGGTCCTCGGCACTTAATTCACCCTCGGCGCCGATATGGGAGATGAAGGTGCGCTCGGTGCTGGCTTCGGTCAGCGACACGCACAAACCGGTGTCTTTGCCGCTGCTGGCGGCCAGGGCCATTTGAATGCCCTCGGCCTGCATCGCCGCACGGGCCAGGTCACCGAAGCGCCCGTGGCCATGACGACCCAGGTACACCACCGGCAAGCCATTGCGCCGGGCGGCGGCCATCACGTTGAAGCCACCACCGGCTTCGAAGCTGGCGGAGTGCGCCAGCACGTCGCCGCCGGTCGCGGGCAAGGTGTCGAGGGCCATGACCAGGTCGATGATGACCTGGCCGGTGTGCAGCAATCTAGACATTGGGGCTCTCTACTAAAGCCGGACGACGGTCAGCCGCGCCGCCCAGTACCGCATAAATCCCGCCGGCCACCAGGAAGGTGACGATCCAGCCCAGGCCGTTGTGGCCCAGCCAAGAGTCGGACAACGGCCCGGCGAACCAGATATTTTCGGCGGTAGTGCCGATGGTGGTGAAGCTGAAACCGAGCACTATGGCCAGCGCCCACGCGCCAAAGGCACGCCATTCCACACCGCCGCGATACCAGTAGAGGCTGCTTGGGCTCACATCCAGCAAGTCTTTGGGGCTGTAGTAGTGACGGTGGATCAGGTCGACCACAAAGATTCCGACCCATGCGGTGATCGGCACTGCCAGCAGCGAGATAAAGGTAATGAAGGGGCCGTAGAAACTGTCGGCGATCAGCATGAAGTAGATGGAACCGGCGAAGATCGCCACGATATCGACGATCACCGCGTGTACGCGCTTGACCTTCAATCCGAGCGTCAAAGTGGTGAGACCAGCCGAGTAAACCGACAGGTTATTGGACAGCAGCAGCCCGCCAAACGCCGTGATCAGGTACGGCACGGCCATCCAGGTTGGCAGCATGTCGCGGATCGCAATGATCGGGTCCGTAGCCGAGGCCAGGTCGTTGTTGCCCACCGACAACAGGCCGCCGAGGGTGATCAGCAGCACCAGCGGAATGCCCGCGCCAAATGCGGCAGACGCCACCAGACGCACGGCCTTGACGCTGCGGTGCTGGTAGCGCGACATATCGGCACCGGCGTTGGCCCAGCCGATACCGGTGCCGGCCGCCATGGTGCCGACGCCGATGATCATCGCGCTCAGCGGCGCCGGAGTGGCGTTGAACACCGCGCTCCAGTCGATGGTGGCGCAGAGGAAACCGCCGACCAGGATATTCAGTGCGCCAAACACATAAGTCGCCCACTTCTGGATCACCAGCAAGGTGGCGTGGCCCAGGCCGGAAACGGACAGGGTCAGCAGCACGAAGATGGCGATGAAGATCAGGGTCAGCACCGGTGCGCTTTTGGCCTCGACCGGCGAGCCGAACAGGATCGAACACAGCGACAGCAACACGAAGGCGGCGGTGGTGGTGTTGACGGTTTCCCAGCCCAGGCGCGACATCAGCGACACCAGGGTCGGCCCGATATTGCCACGCACGCCGAAGATGGCGCGGGACAGCGTCAGGCTCGGGGCACGCCCACGACGGCCGGCAATCGAGATGATGCCCACCACCGCAAAGGAACCGGCGGCGCCGAGGATCGCCACGATGACCGCCTGCCAGATGGCCAGGCCACGAAACGCCACCAAGGTCGCGCCCAGCGGCAAGCCGAGGATGCTGATATTGGCCGCGAACCACACCCAGAACAATTGCAGCGGATGGCCGTTGCACTCGCTTTCAGGGACCGGCTCGATACCACGTGTTTCCAATTGCCCGGCGCTTTGGCCGGAAGAGGTACTGCTCATGGGGGGTGCTCCTGATGCCTGTATTGTTGTGGTTGTGGCAGATAGTCAAAGCTTTTACCGGTCGTCCTGACTCAATGCGTTCATTGTGGGAACTGGCTTGCCTGCGATAGCGGTTGGTGAGTCAGCAAATCAGTGACTGGAAAACCGCTATCGCAGGCAAGCCAGCTCCCACATTTTTTGATATGCGGTGCCTAGCGCAGGCTCAGCAGCCCTTGAACCAACGGCTGCAAGTCCAAGCCATTGACCTGCTTGATCTGTTCGATCATCGCCTCAGGCCAGCACTGCATCCCCAGACATGCGCCCAACATGGCGCCGAGAATCGCAGCGATGGTGTCGGTATCACCGCCAAGGCTGGCGGCCAGGCACACGGCTTCGAAGGCATTCAACGCACCCACCGCCACTTGCTGGGCGAGGGCGAATGACACCACCACCGACTCCTGGGAGGCGACGGAGGTGCCGATCAATTCGTACAGCAGGTCGGCAAACAGCGCTTTGTCGCCGCTGCCGACGCTCAAGGTGCGTGCCCAACTGATGCGCGTGGAAATGCGTCCACCGGCAATCCAGTGGCCATGGCTTTCCGCCTGCTGGGCGATCTGCGTACCGATGTTGAGTGCTTCGCCCAGGTCCACGCCGTTGATGCCGGCCGACACCACTGCCGCCACCGCCGCCGCGCTGGAGATACCCAGCGAGGTGTTATGGGTCACCTGGCACGCCTGGATCACCGCCTGGATAAACCGTGCCGGGTCGCTGACATCGGCCACAATCCCCACCGGCGTGATGCGCATGGCCGCGCCATTGGTGGTGCCGTAGCGCCCGGATTCTTCCGGGGTGTGGCCGGCGAGGATCATGTCGATTGCACGCTTGGTGGACGGACCGAGCAAATCCTGCGAGCCCTTGGCACGCATCACCGCCTCCCAGTCGATCAGGCGTTGGGCGAGTACGGTCGGCTCGATCTTGCCCTGGCCTTCCACCAGCAGCTCACCGACCAGGATTGCCTGCTCGGTGTCATCGGTGATGGAGCCGGCCGGCATGTTCGGCGCGATGGGCTGGTCGGCGTCGGCGCCTTGCAAGGCAGTGATGGCGCCGAAGCGCGCCCGGACCTGCTCACGGCTCAAGGACTGGGTGGGCATGCCCAGGGCATCGCCCAGCGCCAAGCCATAGAAAGCACCGAGTGCGCGATTTTGCAGAGTCATTTCGAAGTTCCAAACGGGAGGTGCAGGCGAAAGTGCAGAGGGTCGAGCAAGCTTTCGACGTACTCCATAAAGCGCTCGCGGCGGTCATAGGTGGTGCGCGAGGCTTTGAGAAACACGGTGCCGGCCGGGCGACCGAGCAGCTCGGCGTCTTCATCGCTCAAGGGCTCGGCGCCGATCCACTGGTCACCTTCGGCGCCCACGTAGCCGTAGGCGGCCAGGGTGATGGTCAGGGAATTGTCGATCAGGCCGACGCGCGGCAGGCTTTCCAAGCCACCGGAGGCGGGCATCAGCGAGCGCTCCAGGGACACGGCCGTGCCGTCAGTAGTACGCCGGCGACGGTCCAGCGCAATGAATTGGTCGCTGCCGAAGCGGCTGAGCAAGTCGGGGCGGGTCACGGCTTCCAGGCGCAGGATATCGGTGATCACCAGCGCGCCGGTGTCGGCTAGGGCTTGGGCCCAGCCGCTGCGTTGGTCGAGCACCATGCCGTCAAACGTGACGATGGAGCCGACGCCGCTCTGGGTGGCGATGTAATTGCGGCGTTTAAGCTCGGCGAGGGCTTCGCGCAAGGTGCCTCGGCTGACCGCAAACTCTTCGGCCAATTGATGCTCGCCCGGCAGCAGGAAACCGTCGGCCATTACTCCACCCTCGATACGGCGGATGAGCTCGTCGACGACGCGTTTTTTCTTATCAAATCGAACATGTCTAATCATGTACAAATTGATAACCGAAAGCGCCCGATGACAGCAAGCGAATTATTTCAGGAAGATTAAAAAACCGGCCTCAGGGCTCCAGGCCGATACGGAAAAACTCGCCGCTGCTCCATACGCCAAGCCAGTTCTGACCGTTGATCGGACGGCTCACCGCCAACTCGACCAATTGATAAAACACGTTGCGATGTACCAGCGCTTCGAGGTTGGTGCGCACCCGCAGATAGGGCGACGGTTCCTGGGTGACAGGGTCGATCACCACCCGCAATGGGTGTTCGATATCGGCTTGGATGTGCTCGTCGACGTTAGTGGCAAACCGCAGCACCTGACTTTCGCCCTGCCCTTGGACTTCCAGGGTCACCGCGACAAACGGCGCGTCATCGACGCTGATGCCGACTTTTTCCACGGGGGTGACCAGGAAATACTCATCACCATCGCGGCGGATGATATTGGAGAACAACTTGACCATCGGCTTGCGCCCGATCGGCGTGCCCTGGTAGAACCAGGTGCCGTCGCGGGCGATGCGCATGTCGATAGTGCCGCAAAAATCCGGGTTCCATAGATGCACCGGCGCCGGCCCTTTGCCCTTGGGCAGTTGCGCCAACAGATCATTGGCCTTGGCGGAATCGGTCATGGGAATCTCCTGTTGCTACTGATCGCTCATGCCCAGCAAGCCTCGGGCGTACTGCGCCAGGGGGCGGGCAATCAGATCTTGTGGCCTGTTGTCGTGGAACGTCAGTAAACCGCCACGACTGCGAATACGTGCAGTATCAATCAAATACTGGGTGCTGGTCTCGATCAACATGATCTGGATCACCCCGCTGTCCAGGCCGACACGGTCGAGGGCCTGCTGGTCGGTCCACTCGTCGGCATTGCCGATACGGTCATCCGCCGCAGCAAAACGGCAGTACAACAGGTAGTGAGCGCCGGCCGCACGCGCCTCGGACATCGCCTGTTCCAAGCCTTCGGGCTGGCGGGCGCGGCGCACCATGGGGAAATACTCGACGAAGCCATTGAAGGCTTCCTCCGCCACCACGTTGGGTCGCGGGTAGGCACTGCCCGGCGGCACAAAGGCGCCCTGGGCGATAAACACAAAGGAGTCCGGCTGTATGCGAACCGAGGCGGTCCGGCGGGTATCGCTGTGATCGAGCAACCCGGCGTCGCTCATCTGATAGCGGGTGCCTTCGGCCATATCGCTGACGGTCATGCAACCACTCAGCGTCAATGACGCCAGCAACAAAACCAGACTACGCATCCTAATCCTCCAGAAGCCGGTGACGGAAAACCGGCGAATGGGCACGAGATGCAGAATCCGCGCCATTCAGCAGCGCCCCAATTCAAATGTGGGAGGGGGCTTGCCCCCGATCGCAGTGGGTCAGCCACAGATGAGTTGACTGATACACCGCAATCGGGGGCAAGCCCCCTCCCACATTGGGTAATGTGTAGTCTTGGAGATCGGGTCAGCCGCCGATGATCTTCATGATCGTCGCACCGCCGGAGAAGGCCACTTCCTGCTTGTCGCCCAAGGCTTTCATCAGCAAGCCTTGCAAGGCCGGCAATGCCTGATGGCGCGGTTGGTCGAGCAGATCACCGACATAGTGACGGTTACTCGACGACAGGCAGCCATGCAACCAACCGGTGGACGACAGGCGCAGTCGCGAACAGGTCCGGCAGAACGGCACGCTTTCGTTGGCAATCACACCGAAGAAGCCTTTACCCGGCACTTCATAGCGCACCGCCGTGGCATCCACCGGCGCGTTGGCTTGCAGGTATTCGTGGTGTTCACCGATCAGGCTGAGCAGTTGCTGCAGGCTGACGAACTGCTGCAGGAACGCATTGGAATCCTTGGCCAGGTGGCCCATGCGCATCAGCTCGATAAAACGCAGCTCGTAGCCACGCTCCAGGCAGTAGTCGAGCAGCGGCATCACCTGGTCCAGGTTCTGGCCACGCAGCGGCACCATATTGACCTTGATTTTGATCCCCGCCGCACGCGCCTGGTCCATCCCATCGAGTACGGTGGCCAGGTCGCCACCACGGGCGATGGTGCGGAAGGCGTCGGCGTCCAGGGTGTCGAGGGAGACGTTGATCCGGCGAATCCCGGCATCCACCAGCAGCGGCAATTTGCGCGCAAGCAATTGGCCATTGGTGGTCAGGCTGATATCACTGAGGCCCATCCCCCCAACGGCGCCCATGAAGGCTTCCAGTTTGGGGCTGACCAGCGGTTCGCCGCCGGTGATACGCAAGCGCTCTATACCTGCCGCCTCGATCAGATAGGCCACGCCACGCGCCATGGCCTCGGCCGAGAGCTCGTCCTGGGCAGCCACCAGCCGCTTGCCGTTCGGCACGCAGTAGGTACACGCGTAATTGCAGGCTGAGGTCAGGCTGATCCGCAAATTGCGAAAACGCCTGCCTTGACGATCAACGATCATGGATCACTCCGGCAGAGGATGATTCGGGCACACTAAAAACTGACCTATAAATCAGCTTTTAGCAAGATCCTTGCCTGAGTATATTCCTGGGGTACTGCACCTGGCTGTAAATATCAGCTGGCAGGCGTTTCGACGGGAGGCTGCGGCAGCTCGGTGCTGTGCTTGCGCTTGTTACCCATGCGCACGCCGATATCCATCAGGAACTGGAAGAAACCTTCCTGATCTTCCAGCACATTGCTCCAGAACGGCGAGTGATACAGCGCAACCGCGCCGTGCACCAATGCCCAGGCGGCGCAGTAGTGGAAATACGGTGGCACGTCTTCGAGCTTGCCTTCGCTGATACGCCCCTTGATCAGCAGGGTCAGCCGTTCGAAGTTCGAGGCACGGATCTTGTGCAGCTCCTCGACCATCTCCGGCACCTGATGGCCCTTGACCACCTTCTCTTCCAGGCGGTCGAACAGGCGATAGCGCTGCGGGTCACGCATGCGAAATTCGAAGTAGGCACGCGACAGCGCCTCCTTGTCCTTGTCGACATCGGCCGAGTGCAGCAGCTCGTTCAGGTCGCGCTCGTAGTCGAGCATCAGGCGCAGGTAGATTTCGGCCTTGGACTTGAAGTGCTTGTAGATCGTGCCTTTGCCGATACCCACGGCATCCGCAATCATCTCGACGGTGACGCTGTCTTCACCTTGTTCGAGGAACAACTTGAGTGCGGTGTCGAGAATTTCCTGCTCACGGCGGCGAAACTCACGGACCTTACGGGGTTCTTTGTGCATGAGGAAGAGGTCTGCAGAGGTCGGAATTAGGGAGGGTCGCGCAGGGCCACGGATACGTGGCGATACGATTTACCCGATGCGAGGGATTATCCCGACTGAACGGTCGTTGGGCAACGTCTATGTGAACCCGCAACGCACTTTACTTTCAGCACGCCAACGAATTCATTGATTTCAGTCAGAAATAATACGCAACAACTAGCGCTGTGCACCTGCTCAATGAGAACTCAAGCGAAGCGCGCGTATTCCAAATCTGTTTAAAAAACGATCAGATGCGACTGGACTGAATGGGATACTGATCAATACTTGAACTGTCGGCGTGGCATCTCCCCCAAGTGACGCGTCGACCTGGGCACCGACGGACTGTGTGCCCTTGTTTTACTCCTAATGGTCTTAACCCGGATTCACCCCCCAGAACCCGGGTTTTTTTTGCCTGCGATTTGAGCGGCTCAGCCAGCCACGTGGGCCAAGGGGAACAGTCGCTTGAAGTTCTCGGTCGTCTGTTCGGCAAAGCGTTCGTAGGACTCGCCACGCAGCATGGCCAGATAATCCGCTACATCGCGCACGTATTCCGGCAGGTTCGGCTTACCACGATGAGGAATCGGCGCCAGGTACGGCGAATCGGTTTCCACCAGCAGGCGGTCGGCCGGCACCTGGCGCGCTACGTCGCGCAGGGCATCGGCATTGCGGAAGGTGACAATGCCCGACAACGAAATGTAAAAGCCCAGGTCCAGGGCAGCCTTGGCCATGTCCCAATCCTCGGTAAAGCAATGCAGCACACCGGCCTGGGGCAATGCGGCTTCACGCAGCAGGGTCAGGGTGTCGGCGCGGGCGCCACGGGTGTGGACGATCACCGGCTTGCCGGTTTGCTGGGCGGCTTGCAGGTGCAGGCGAAAAGACGCCTGCTGCAGTTCGGCGGCCTCCGGCTCGTAGTGGTAGTCCAGACCGGTTTCGCCAATCGCCACCACCCGCGGGTGGTCGAGCTCGCCGAGCAGCCAGTCGAGGGCCGGTGCTTCGCCGGGCTTGAGGTCCAGCGGGTGGATACCCACCGAGCAATCCACGTCGGCATAGCGCTCAGCCAGGGCTTTGACGTCGGCGGCGTTCTCGGCGCTCACGCCGATGCACAGAAAGTGCCCTACCCCGCGCTGGCGTGCGGCCTCAAGGGCGGCGTCGAGGGAGCCGTCGTGCTGGGCAAGGTCGAGGCGATCAAGGTGGCAATGGGAATCTACGAGCATAAGAATTTACAACTTGAGTCACGGAAAGTGTCTGGCCAACGATACACCCGTCGGCCACGGAAATTAACGCCGGCCGAGCAAGCCGACCCACTGCACCAGCAGCGCTTCGAGCAACAGCACGCGGTTTAGGTTGGCCTTGCCGAGCACCTTCTGGCGCTGCGCGAGGATCCAGTCCTGGATATTCAGCACCTTGTCCTGCGCACTTTTCTGCGCGAGGTACTGCACCACCTTGCGCATGTCCGGCAGGCCCAGGCCGCTTTCATCCTGGGTCAGTTGGTAGCGCAGGATCAGGCTCGACCAGTCGCAGAACCAGTCGAACAGCAGCAGCAAGGGAATGTCCTTCCAGGCGCCTTCAGCCAACTGGGTGGCGGACAGCTCTTGCTTGAGCAACTTCTTCACGCCATCCACCACCAGCGCACGTTGTTCACGCACACCCTGGGCCTGCAGCTTGACGGCGGCCAGCGGCGAACCGGCCGCCAGCGTCAGCAATTCGACACGCTCCTGCTCCGAGCACTCCGGCAGCGCCTTTGCCAGCCACTGCAGGCTCATGGCCTCGCTCGGCAACGGGCACGCCTGCTGCACGCAACGGCTGCGGATGGTCGGCAACAAGCGGCTGGACTGGTGGCTGACCAGCAACAGCACTGTATCGCCGGAGGGTTCTTCCAGGCTTTTGAGCAGGGCGTTGGCGGCGTTGATGTTCATCGCCTCCACCGGCTCGATCAGTACCACCTTGCGCCCGCCCATCTGCGCGGTTTGCACCACGAAGCTGACGAGGTCACGCACCTGGTCGACCTTGATCGCCTTGTCGGCCTCCTCGGGCTCCAGCAGGTAGTTGTCGGGGTGGCTGCCGGCCTTGAGCAGCAGGCAGGATTTGCAGTCGCCACAGGCTTGGAGGTTAACCGGGCGCTGGCACAGCAGGCTGGCCATCAGGCGCTCGGCCAAAGCACGCTTGCCGATACCGATCGGCCCATGCAGCAGATAGGCATGCGCATGCTGGGCCCGGCCGGCCAACTGTTGCCAGAGGCTATCCTGCCACGGGTAGGCTTCAGCCACGGGCGCGCTCCAGCAGGTTCGGCAGTAAGGCGTCGATGGCTTGCTGCACCTGGGCCAGCGGCTGGGCGGCATCCAGCAGAGAGTAGCGCCCAGGCTCAGCCTTGGCACGCTGCAGGAATGCGCTGCGTACGGCGTCGAAGAACGCCCGGCCTTCCAGCTCGAAACGGTCCAGGCGACCACGGGCGCTGGCGCGGGCCATGCCGACTTCCACGGGCAGGTCGAACAGCAGGGTCAGGTCAGGGCGCAGGTTGCCCTGAACGAAGGTTTCCAGGGTGGCGATGCGCTCCAGGCACAAGCCGCGGCCCCCGCCCTGATAGGCATAAGTTGAGTCGGTAAAACGGTCGCAAATCACCACGGCGCCGCGTGTCAGGGCTGGGCGGATAACTTCGGCCAGGTGCTGGGCACGGGCGGCAAACACCAGCAATAGCTCGGTGTCCGGGTTCATCTGTTCTTCACCCGGCGCCAACAGCACTTCACGAATGCGCTCGGCCAGCGGTGTGCCGCCGGGCTCACGGGTCAGCACCACTTCGATACCCTCGGCGCGCAAGCGCTCGGCCAGGTAATCGCGGTTGGTACTTTTGCCGGCGCCTTCGGGGCCTTCCAGGGTAATAAACAAGCCAGTCACAGGCAGTCCTTAATCAGAGTCATTGCGGGCTTTGCGGTGCGCTGGTGTCCGGCGCGGGCTCGGCTGGTTTTTCTACCGGCGCTTCAACCGGGGCATCCGCAGGCGGTGCCACCTCTTGCGCAGGTTTCACCACCGGCGCGGGGCTGGAGCGGTAATCGGCGCGACGCTTGAGCTGGAACTCGCGCACGGCGGCATTATGCGCATCCAGGTCATCCGAGAAAATATGGCTGCCATCGCCACGGGCGACAAAATACAGGCTGCTGCCCGGCACCGGATTGAGCGCCGCATGGATCGCCTCGCGGCCGACCATCGCAATCGGCGTCGGCGGCAGCCCGGCAATCATGTAGGTGTTGTAGGGGTTGGCCTCCTTGAGGTGGGCGCGGGTCAACTTGCCGTTGTAGCGCTCACCCAGACCGTAGATCACGGTGGGGTCGGTCTGCAACAGCATGCCGATTTTCATGCGACGCACGAATACACCGGCGATCTGCCCACGCTCTTCAGGCACACCGGTCTCTTTCTCCACCAGGGAGGCCATGATCAGCGCTTGATAAGGGTCGGTGTACGGCGCATCGGCGGCGCGTTTGCTCCACTCCTGGGCCAGTACATCGTCCAGTCGGTTGTAGGCTTTTTTCAGGAACTCGACATCGGTCATGCCGCGCACGAAGCGGTAGGTATCCGGGAAGAATCGGCCTTCAGGGAACACGCCAGGGTGGCCGAGCTTGTCCATCACTTCGCTGTCATTCAGGCCAGCGAGGGTCTGCACGATCTTTTCATGCTTGGCCAGGGCCGAGCGCACCTGGCGGAAGTTCCAGCCCTCTACCAGGGTGAGGCTGTATTGCACCACCTCACCGCGCTGCCACATGCCGATCAGACCTTCGGCCGTCAGACCGGGGGTCATGCGGTATTCGCCACTGTGCAATGGCTGCCCGTCGAGATTGAAACGCCAGTACAGACGCAGCCAGAAGGCACCGTCCAGCACGCCGTCGGCTTCCAGGCGATTGAACGTGCCGGTGGGGGTAGCCCCCGCCGGTACGTCGAGCAATTGCTCCTGGGTCAGTTTCAACGGCTGCTTCAAGGCAGAATCGAGTTTCCAGGCGCCAACGCCCAACAGCAACGCCGCCGAGACCAGGCCGATCAGCAGCAGTACAACCAGTTTTCGTATCAACTCAAATATCCAATAGCGCGCGAACAATGCCCTGCAGTTTACGGGTGAGCGGCCCAACCGACCAGCTCATCGCAGCGCAGCCACGCACCGGCCAAATGCCATAAACGCTGTTGCACACAAAGACTTCGTCGGCCTGCTGCAACTGCTCCAGGCTGATATCGGCCACCGAAACCGGGATGCCCAGGGCTTGCGCCTGTGCCAGAACCTCGGCGCGCATGACCCCGGCAACCCCACAACGATTCAGATCAGCGGTTAGTAACAAACCATTGCGCACCAGGAACAGGTTACTGAATACGCCTTCGATGACGCGACCAGACATATCCAGCATCAAACCTTCGGCATGCTCGGCGTCTTGCCACTCGGCGCGGGCGATCACCTGTTCCAGGCGATTGAGGTGCTTGAGACCGGCCAGCAACGGCTGCTCGGCCAGGCGGGTGGCACACGGAAACAGGCGGATACCGTCAGTTCCATGGGCGTGGGGATAGGTAGCGGGCGCACTGCCCTGCAAGATACGGCGCACCGGTGCGCCGGGGTTGATGCCATAACCGCGCAGGCTGTCGCCACGCGTGAGGATCAACTTGAGAACACCGTCGCCGAGGGCGGCGGCATAGGCCAGCACTTCGCTGCGGATCAACGCGTGATCCGCATTGAATGCGAGGCGCCTGCAGCCCTCATCGAGACGCTGCAGGTGGCGGTCGAGCAGCACGGGCTGCCCGGCCTTGACGGCGATGGTCTCGAACAGCCCATCGCCATACGCCAGGCCGCGATCTTTCAGGGGCACCGTGTCCGCTGGCTGACCGTCGACCCAGCGGTGCATCACTCGGCGAACCGGCGGAACACCAGGGAACCGTTGGTGCCGCCAAAACCGAACGAGTTGGAGATCACCACGTCGATCGGCATTTGCTGTGCTTCGTGAGGCACGAAGTTCAGGTCGCAGCCTTCGTCCGGCTCATCCAGGTTGATGGTCGGCGGAGCGACCTGATCCTTGATGGCCATTACGCTGAAGATCGCCTCGACCGCGCCCGCCGCACCCAACAGGTGGCCGGTCATGGACTTGGTGGAGCTCACCGCCAGGTTGTAGGCGTGCTCGCCGAATACCGACTTGATGGCTTCGGCTTCCGCCAGGTCGCCGGTCGGAGTCGAGGTGCCATGGGCGTTGATGTACTGCACCTGGTCCGGATTGACCTTGGCATCGCGCAGCGCATTGGTAATGCAGCGTGCGGCGCCGGCACCGTCGGACGGTGGCGAGGTCATGTGGTAGGCGTCACCGCTCATGCCAAAGCCGATCAGCTCGGCGTAGATGGTGGCGCCACGCGCCTTGGCGTGCTCCAGCTCCTCGAGTACCAATGCACCTGCACCGTCAGACAGCACAAAACCGTCACGGCCCTTGTCCCACGGACGGCTGGCACGGGTCGGCTCGTCGTTGCGGGTCGACAGCGCTCGGGAGGCACCGAAGCCACCCATGCCGAGGCCGCAGGCCGCCATTTCGGCGCCGCCGGCAATCATCACGTCGGCTTCGTCATAGGCGATGTTGCGCGCCGCCATGCCGATGCAGTGCGTGCCGGTGGTGCAGGCCGTAGCAATGGCGTAGTTAGGCCCCTGTGCACCCAGGTGGATGGACAGGAAACCGGAAATCATGTTGATGATCGAGCCCGGGACGAAGAACGGTGAAATTCGACGGGGGCCGGAATCGTGCAGCGTGCGGCTGGTTTCTTCGATATTGGTCAGACCGCCAATACCCGAACCCATGGCCACGCCGATGCGATCACGGTTGGCGTCGGTGACTTCGAGGCCCGCATTACGCACCGCCTGAAAACCGGCTGCCAGGCCGTATTGAATGAACAGGTCGAGTTTGCGGGACTCTTTGACCGAGAGATATTCCTCGACATTGAAGCCCTTTACCGAGCCGCCAAAACGGGTGGAATAGGCAGAAAGGTCCGTGTGTTCGATCAGACCAATACCACTGCGGCCAGCCAGAATGCCCTGCCAACTGCTCGGCACATCCGTGCCCAGTGGCGACAACATACCCATACCGGTGACTACGACGCGTCTACGCGACACAGCACTCTCCTTTTTCTAATGACGACACTTTTGCTTCAGCGCTTACTTTTCATCAGGGCTAAAGAAAAAACCGCACGCCGTTACAGCAGTGCGGTTTTTCCCTAACAGCAAGCGACGACTACAAACTATTACGCCTGGTGGCTAGTAACGTAGTCGATAGCAGCTTGAACAGTAGTGATTTTTTCAGCTTCTTCGTCCGGGATTTCGGTCTCGAATTCCTCTTCCAGAGCCATCACCAGCTCAACGGTGTCAAGGGAATCGGCACCCAGGTCTTCTACGAAGGAAGCAGTGTTGACCACTTCTTCTTCTTTAACGCCCAGTTGCTCGGCGACGATTTTCTTGACGCGCTCTTCGATGGTGCTCATACCTTGTTTAACTCCTAATGGACAAATTCAGGCAGCTGGCCAGTGGGTAAGTGTATAGAAAGCCATTTCAGCTTTTCAACTGAAAGCTTCACCCTGTACCCGGTCCGCCACCTGCCTATAAATTAAGTTGCAGCTTTATAACGGATTTTAGACAGCTCGTATGACATTTTTTTGAAGCGATCCGTCACAATTTAACTCATGTACATCCCGCCGTTCACCGGGATTGTAGCCCCAGTCACGTATGCCGCACCGTCGGATGCCAGGAAAGTGACCACATTTGCGATCTCTTGAGCCTGGCCCAGACGGCCCAGCGGAATCTGCGTCAGCAAGCCTTCACGCTGTGCCTCCGGCAGTTCGCGGGTCATATCGGTGTCGATGAACCCTGGGGCCACCGAGTTGACCGTAATCGACCGCGAGCCGACTTCACGCGCCAGAGCACGGCTGAAACCTTCCAGACCGGCCTTGGCGGCTGCGTAGTTTACTTGGCCTGCGTTGCCCATGGCACCCACTACGGAGCCAATATTGATAATTCGGCCCCAACGCGCCTTGGTCATGCCGCGCAAAACGCCCTTGGACAGGCGAAACAGACTGTTCAAGTTGGTGTCGACCACGTCGTACCACTCGTCGTCTTTCATGCGCATCATCAGGTTGTCGCGGGTGATACCGGCGTTATTCACCAGAATAGCCGGCGCACCGAACTGTGCAGTGATCTCGGCCAGTACAGCAGCCACGGACTCATCGCTGGTGACGTTCAGCTCAAGGCCGGTGCCTTGAACGCCGTTTTCCTTCAGGGTCGCGGCGATACGCTCGGCGCCCGAAGCGGAAGTGGCGGTGCCGATTACAACGGCGCCCTGACGGCCCAGTTCCAGGGCAATCGCCTGGCCAATGCCACGGCTTGCGCCGGTAACCAGTGCAACTTTACCTTGCAGACTCATGCAGGCTTCTCCTAAGTGCGGGAATCAGGCCAGTGCCGCGCGAGCGGCAGCGAAGGCATCCGGGGTATTCAGGTTGGCGGTCGACACACCGTCGGCGCAGCGTTTGTTCAGGCCGGCCAGGACTTTGCCCGGGCCGCACTCGACCAGTTCGGTGGCGCCATGGGCGGCCAGGCTCTGAACCGATTCAACCCAACGTACGGGCTTGTAGAGCTGTTCCAGCAAGTCGCGTTTGAGGGTGTCGAGGTTGGCAGCCACGGCAGCGCTGACGTTCTGCACCAGCGGGATCTGCGGCGCCTGCAAGTTGATGGCGGCGATGGACTCGGCAAAACGCTCGGCCGCCGGGCGCATCAGCTCGCAGTGCGATGGCACGCTTACCGGCAACGGCAGCGCACGCTTGGCACCACGGGCCTTGCAGCCTTCAATGGCGCGCTCGACCGCCGCCTTGGCGCCGGCGATCACCACCTGGCCCGGGGAGTTGAAGTTCACTGCACTGACCACTTCGCCCTGGGCCGCTTCGGCACAGGCTTCGATCACCACGGCATCGTCCAGACCCAGGATTGCGGCCATGCCGCCCTGCCCGGCCGGAACGGCTTCCTGCATCAGTTGGCCACGACGTTCGACCAGCTTGACCGCCTCACCGAGGGTCAGACTGCCCGCCGCCACCAGGGCGCTGTACTCGCCCAGGCTGTGACCGGCCACGTAAGCCGGACGCGCGCCGCCCTCCGCCAGCCACAAGCGCCACAGGGCGATCGAAGCCGTCAGGATGGCCGGCTGGGTTTTGTCGGTTTGATTGAGTTGCTCTTCCGGCCCCTGCTGGGTCAGCGCCCACAGGTCGTAACCCAAGGCATCGGAAGCTTCCTTGAAAGTTTCCAGGATCAACGGATGTTGCGTGCCCAGCTCGGCCAACATGCCGAGGGACTGCGAACCCTGCCCTGGAAAGACGAATGCGAGGGATGTAGACATGTAACAAGCCCCTAATGATCTGGTCGTCAAAAATGCGCGCTCCCGATCTTAAGACGGGTGGGAGCGTACGAAACTGACAGATTGGATGGTCAATTGAACTGGCCGGTCACATTTAAGCACTCCCTGGCCAATTCGCCTAAGGCAACAAGTCCTCAAGACGGCCGTGCAAGCGTTGCGGCAGGTTTTCCTGGATCTCGATCAAGGCCCGCGCAATCGCGCTTTGAAAGCCTTCCACACCGGCTGAACCATGGCTTTTCACCACAATGCCCTGCAGGCCGAGAAAACTCGCCCCGTTATGCCGCGCCGGCGCCAGGTCAGCCTGCAGGCGGCGCATCAAAGGCAGTGCCAGGGCACCCACCACGCGCGACGCCAGGCTTTGCTTGAACACCGCCTCGATACGCGTGGCAATCATGGTCGCCAGCCCCTCGCTGGACTTGAGCAGGATATTGCCGACAAAACCGTCGCACACCACCACATCCGCTTCGCCCCGGTACAGGCCGTCACCTTCGATAAAACCGATGTAGTTCAAGCCCGGCGCACCTTGCAGCAAAGTGGCCGCGAGCTTGACTTGCTGGTTGCCCTTGATGTCTTCAGTGCCGATATTCAGCAAAGCCACCCGCGGGCGCGCCACGCCCAGCGCTTGCGCGGCCACCGAACCCATCACGGCGAACTGCAACAGATGCTCGGCAGTGCAATCGACGTTCGCGCCCAGGTCCAGCAACTGGCAATAGCCTTGCTGCGTCGGAATCGCCGCGACCATCGCCGGCCGGTCAATCCCCGGCAGCGTCTTGAGCACATGCCGCGACAACGCCATCAAGGCCCCGGTATTGCCGGCACTGACACAGGCTTGCACCTTGCCATCACGCAACAACTCAAGGGCCACCCGCATTGAAGAATCAGGCTTGCCACGCAGGGCTGCCGCCGGCTTGTCATCCATGCTGATGGTTTCGCTGGCCGGCGTAATCGTCAGGCGCGCGCGATCCACCGCCGGATGGCTGGCAATCAGTTCTTCAAGAAGAGAGGGTTGACCGACGAGGGTCAGGTGCAGCGAGGGTGTGGCAGACAGGCTGGCAATGCTGGCCTGAACAATGCTGCGGGGACCGAAGTCCCCGCCCATTGCGTCAATCGCGATGACGAGAGCAGACAAGTGATTACTCGTCAGCGCCCTTGTCGATCACTTTACGGCCACGGTATACGCCTTCTGGCGATACGTGGTGACGCAGGTGAATTTCACCGGTGGTTTTTTCTACAGACAGAGTGCTTGCCGTCAGGGCGTCGTGCGAACGACGCATGTCACGGGCAGAGCGGGATTTTTTGTTCTGCTGAACAGCCATAATTGATTAACTCCTAAACGTTTGGGTCACGCTTTAACTGCGCCAATACACTGAACGGGTTGGACCGCGTTACCTCGTCCTCGCTCGGCTCGGCCTCGTCATCGAGACCCTCCGGCTGCTGGCATTCTTCCGGATGATGAGCAGGCACAATGGGCAAGGCGAGCAGAAGCTCTTCCTCGATCAGTGCATGCAGATCCAAAGGATCTTCGCCCAGTTCCAGCACGTCATAACCTTTCGGCAACGACTGGGTATTCGCACCCTCCTTCACCACAGCGTAACTGCATTCGCTGTGAATCGGCAGGGTGACCAGCTCAAGACAACGCTGGCAAACCATTTTGACTTCGGTGTCGATAAAGCTGTGAATTACCACAGATTTACGTTCATCTCGTTCAAAAACAAATTTGGCCTGCACCGTACCGACAGTGTCGGAAAGCGGGTCGCAGAGTCTCTCCAAATCGGCCAGCAGCAATTCACCTTGAAGGGAAGTGCCACGATCAGCCAATTTGCGCGGGTCAACGTGAGGTGGAATCGGGTCATTCAACATAGGCGCAGCATTATAGGGATGCACCCAGCCATGTCAAAGGAAATTCAGCCCTGTGCGTCAGCCGGTCACGCCGCTAGAATCCCCCGCTGCCTTGAGGAGACGCCCATGCTGCCTTTATTACTCGCATCCAGCTCGGTTTATCGCCGGGAATTGCTGAGCCGCCTGCACTTGCCGTTCATCTGCAGTTCGCCGGATATTGATGAAAGCCATCGCGCAAATGAATCCGCCATTGAGCTGGTCAAGCGCCTGGCCGAACACAAAGCCCGCGCCCTCGCGGCAAGCCATCCCGGGCATTTGATTATCGGCTCGGACCAGGTGGCTGCACTGGACGGGCGAATCATAGGCAAACCCCACACCTTCGAGAATGCCCGCGAGCAGTTGCTGGCGGCCAGCGGCAAGCGTGTCAGCTTCCTCACCGGACTGGCGCTGCTGAACAGCCAGACAGGGCACTGCCAGGTGGACTGCGTGCCTTTTACGGTGCACATGCGCGAACTGAGCGTTGAGCGAATCGAACGCTACCTGCGGATCGAGCAGCCGTATGACTGTGCGGGCAGCTTCAAGGCAGAGGGGCTGGGCGTGAGCCTGTTTCAGAGCACCGAAGGGCCGGATGCCACGAGCCTGGTGGGGCTGCCGCTGATTCGACTGGTAGATATGCTGCTGGCGCAAGGCGTGCAAATCCCGTAAGCACACCACAAACCAAATGTGGGAGCGGGCTTGCTCGCGAAGGCGGTGAATCAGTCAACATATCAGTGACTGACACTCCGTATTCGCGAGCAAGCCCGCTCCCACATTTTGAACTGCGCTACGCCCGAGACTTCAGCGCAGGCTCGGGCCCTGGAAGCCCATGTACATCGCCAGTTTCTCCGCCACGCTGGCACCGAGCTTCTTGGAGAAACGGTCAAACGGCGATTCCTGAACGGTGAAGTCCACCAGCTCTTTCTCGCCGATCACGTCCCGCGCCACCGAACTGGCACTGCCCAGGCCATCGACCAAACCCAGCGGCAACGCCTGCTCGCCCGACCACACCAGGCCGGAGAACAACTCCGGATGGTCTTTGTCCTTCAGGCGATCACCACGCCCCTGCTTCACGCTGGCGATGAACTGGCGATGGGTGGTGTCGAGCACGCCCTGCCAGAACTCAGTTTCATCGGCCTTTTGCGGCTGGAACGGATCAAGGAACGACTTGTGCTCGCCCGAGGTGTAGGTGCGACGTTCCACACCCAGCTTCTCCATGGCGCCGACGAACCCATAACCCGCCGCAGTCACGCCAATGGAGCCGACCAGGCTGGCCTTGTCGGCATAGATCTGGTCAGCGGCACTGGCGATGTAATAGGCACCCGAGGCGCCCAGGTCGGAAATCACCGCGTACAGCTTGATATCCGGGTGCAGGCCACGCAGACGGCGAATCTCGTCATACACATAGCCCGACTGCACCGGGCTGCCGCCAGGGCTGTTAATGCGCAGGATCACGCCTTTGACCTTAGGGTCTTCAAAGGCGGCGCGCAGGCTGCTGACAATGTTGTCGGCGCTGGCGGACTCCTTATCGGCAATCACCCCACGCACTTCGATCAAGGCGGTGTAGTTGCTGCCACGGGTCGCGTTTTTTTCCATGTCCATCAACGGACTGAACAGCACCAGCATGGCAACCAGGTAGGTAAAGGTCAGCAGCTTGAAGAAAATCCCCCAACGCCGCGCACGACGCTGCTCCTGGACGCTGGCCAGGAGGGTTTTCTCCAGCAGCTTCCAGCTTTTGTCATCGCTGTTTTCGGCCTTTTCGGGCGCCTTCCACTCGTCACTCATACCATCAACCCCAGCAAAGACTTATTGGGCCCGGTTGAGCCAGGCATGCAATTCGGAAAAATGATCAATCGTCAGCCTGGGCTCGTATTGCTGCAACGTCTCGCCGGCCTGAGCCCCATAGCTGACCGCCACGCTGTCCATACCGGCGTTGCGCGCCATCATCAGGTCGAAGGAGGCATCGCCCACCATCAATGCCTGGCGCGGCGCTACGCCGCAATGAGCCAGGATCTGCTCCAGCATCAGAGGGTGGGGTTTGCTGGCGGTTTCATTCGCGGCGCGGGTGATGTCGAAAAACGCCTCAAAACCGTGGGCCTTGAGCACCCGGTCCAGCCCGCGCCGGGCCTTACCGGTGGCCACGGCGAGGTGATAGCCCTCGGCGCGGAACGCCTCCAGCGACTGCATCACGCCGTCGAACAGCGGCGAAGGCGTGGCCTCCAGCGCGATGTAGTGATCGGCGTAGTGGTCGCGAAACGCCACCAGCTCAGCGTCACTGATCCGGGGGTACAAGGTACGGATCGCCTCAGGCAAGCCCAGACCGATGATGCCCTTGACCGCAAAGTCGGTGCACCGCTCAAAGCCCGAGCGGGTCGACGCCATGTGCATTGACTCGACAATCCGACCGATGGAATTACACAGGGTGCCGTCCCAATCGAAAATCAGCAGCTTGTAATCAAGGTGCGACACTCAAACGCTCCACGGTCTTGGCCCACATCTCATCGACCGGCGCCTGCAGCTTCAATTCGCCACCATCGGGCAGCGGCACGGTCAGCATGTAGGCGTGCAAGAACAGGCGCTTGCCGCCCAGATCGCGGATTTCCTTGGAGAAATCCTCGTCGCCGTACTTGGTATCACCGGCAATGCAGTGGCCTGCGTGCAGGGTGTGCACGCGAATCTGGTGGGTACGCCCGGTCACCGGTTTGGCTTCGACCATGGTCGCGAAGTCACCGAAGCGGCGCAGTACCTTGAACAGGGTCAGGGCTTCTTTGCCCTCCTCGTCCACTTCGACCATGCGTTCGCCGGAGCGCAGGTTGCTCTTCTGCAACGGCGCGCGCACGCTTTTGATTGAGCTGGCCCAGTTGCCACGGACCAGCGCCATGTAACGCTTGTCCACACCATCGCCACGCAGGGCGGTGTGCAGGTGGCGCAACATGCTGCGTTTTTTGGCGATCATCAGCAGGCCGGAGGTGTCACGGTCGAGGCGGTGCACCAGTTCCAGTTCCTTGGCGTCCGGGCGCAACTGACGGAAGGCTTCGATCACGCCGAAGTTCAGTCCGCTGCCACCATGAACCGCAATACCGCAAGGCTTGTTGATCACAATCAGCTTGCTGTCTTCGAAGACAATCGAGGCTTCAAGGCGCTGCAACAAGCCTTGGGCCAGCGGCACAGGCTCATCACGCTCAGGCACGCGCACCGGCGGCACACGGACGATATCGCCCGCCTGCAGCTTGTACTCGGGCTTGATCCGGCCCTTGTTCACGCGCACTTCGCCTTTACGCAAGATGCGGTAAATCAAGGTCTTGGGCACGCCTTTGAGCCTGGCCAGGAGAAAATTGTCGATGCGTTGGCCGGCATATTCCGGCGAGACCTCAAGCAGCTGGACGCTGGGGGTCTGGGGGGCGGTAGTCGTCATGGCGGCGATGATAACAATTTTTTATGGAATTGAAGCACTTAATCATTGCTGCTATAGTCGCGAACGCCGCCAAAAGCGGCCTGGCCAGAGGACTAGCGGCAAACTGCCGGCCCTGACCATCGCAATTCATCAGGACGCGAGGCCGTCCTACGGGGCTTTCGCCGCCCTGGAAGGCTCAAGATTGTAACGAGCGCAGGTGACATGAGGCCTGAAGCGAGTGCAGAAAGCAGAGTGAATACTCGCGTTCTGCGCCGATATTTACGGCCAGTTCACAAAGTGCAGTCAGTCTTGAACCAGACCATGGCGAATGCTTCGGAAACAACGCCTGTTAAGAGCCGAGTGAGAGCGCAATCGCCCACACTCGGTCTTGTTTAGCCATGAGCGTGGACTCCCCATTGGAGAACACGGTAAATGCCAACCCGCTGCGGATTCTGCGCGCGGCAGCACCCGAATTATCAGGGATACGTGTAGGGTGGAGATGCACAACCGTCGGACCGTGTAGCACTAGGCTTATATTTAGACGCTTCATCTCGTCCACAGTCGCCGGTTGATTCCTCCTCCTGACCTTAGCTTTTGTTGAAGTGGTGCCTTTGTCACCACCGCTAACAAGCAGGACGCGTCCGTCGCGATACCGGCCCACATTGGCTGACTATTGCTGGACACTGGAGTGGCCAACCACTCTTGACGCACCTGACACCGACCGTGAGAAGTCGTGTGTGCCGAACGCCGTTTCCGGCAGCCCGGAAACCGACGGTACAACATGAAAAGAATGCTGATTAACGCAACTCAACCCGAAGAGTTGCGTGTTGCACTGGTAGATGGCCAACGCCTCTACGACCTGGACATCGAATCCGGTGCACGCGAGCAAAAAAAGGCCAACATCTATAAAGGCCGTATTACTCGCATCGAACCAAGCCTTGAGGCTGCCTTTGTCGATTTCGGCTCCGAGCGCCACGGCTTCCTGCCCCTCAAAGAAATCTCCCGCGAATACTTCAAGAAAGCCCCTGAAGGCCGCGTGAACATCAAGGACGTCCTGAGCGAAGGCCAGGAAGTCATCGTTCAGGTCGAAAAAGAAGAACGTGGCAACAAGGGCGCCGCCCTGACCACCTTCATCAGCCTGGCCGGCCGTTACCTGGTGCTGATGCCGAACAACCCACGAGCCGGCGGCATTTCCCGTCGCATCGAGGGCGAAGAGCGCAACGAACTGCGTGAAGCGCTGAACGGCCTGATCGCTCCGGCCGACATGGGCTTGATCGTCCGCACTGCCGGCCTGGGCCGCAGCAGCGAAGAAATGCAGTGGGACCTCGACTACCTGCTGCAACTGTGGACCGCCATCAAAGAAGCCTCGCTGGATCGCTCCGCGCCATTCCTGATCTACCAGGAAAGCAACGTGATCATCCGCGCCATCCGCGATTACCTGCGCCAGGACATCGGCGAAGTGCTGATCGACAGCGTTGAAGCCCAGGACGAAGCGCTGACCTTCATTCGCCAGGTGATGCCGCAGTACGCCAGCAAGATCAAGCTCTACGAAGACAGCGTTCCGCTGTTCAACCGTTTCCAGATCGAAAGCCAGATCGAAACCGCTTTCCAGCGCGTGGTCGAACTGCCTTCCGGCGGCTCCATCGTGATCGACCCGACCGAAGCCCTGGTGTCCATCGACATCAACTCGGCGCGCGCCACGAAGGGTAGCGACATCGAAGAAACCGCCCTGCAGACCAACCTGGAAGCGGCTGAAGAAATCGCCCGCCAGCTGCGCCTGCGTGATATCGGCGGCCTGATCGTGATCGACTTCATCGACATGACCCCAGCCAAGAACCAGCGCGCCGTGGAAGAGAAAGTCCGCGAATGCCTGGAAGCTGACCGTGCCCGCGTACAGGTCGGTCGCATCTCGCGCTTCGGCCTGCTGGAAATGTCCCGTCAGCGCCTGCGTCCGTCCCTGGGCGAGAGCAGCGGCATTGTCTGCCCGCGTTGCAACGGCACCGGCATCATCCGTGACGTTGAATCGCTGTCCCTGGCGATCCTGCGCCTGATCGAAGAAGAAGCCCTGAAAGACCGCACCGCCGAAGTCCGCGCGCAAGTGCCGATCCCGGTTGCAGCTTTCCTGCTCAACGAAAAACGCAACTCGATCACCAAGATCGAACTGCGCACCCGTGCCCGTATCGTGATCCTGCCGAACGATCACCTCGAAACGCCGCACTTCGAAGTGCAGCGTCTGCGTGACGACAGCCCGGAAGCTCACAGCGGCCAGTCCAGCTATGAAATCGCCGCTGCCGCTGCCGAAGTGGAAGAAGTCCAGCCGGCCGCCGCGACCCGCACCCTGGTTCGCCAGGAAGCTGCCGTGAAGACTGCACCGGCGCGTGCCAACGCACCGGTGCCGACTGAAGTGGCCGCCCCGGTTGCCGCACCGGCCGCCCTGCCTGAGCCAAGCCTGTTCAAGGGCCTGGTGAAGTCACTGGTCAGCCTGTTCGCTACCAAAGAAGAGCCTGCAGCTCCGGTTGTGGTTGAGAAACCAGCCACCGAGCGCCCGGCGCGTAACGAAGAACGTCGCAATGGTCGCCAGCAGAGCCGCAACCGCAACGGTCGCCGTGACGAAGAACGCAAGCCTCGCGAAGAACGTGCACCGCGTGAAGAACGCGCGCCACGTGAAGAGCGTGCGCCTCGCGAAGCCCGCGAAGAGACCCCAACCGTAGCCCGCGAAGAACGTGCACCGCGTGAAGAGCGCGCACCACGTACCCCACGCGCTCCGCGTGAAGATCGCAAGCCGCGTGGCGAGCGTGAGGAACGCGTGCGTGAACTGCGCGAGCCGCTGGATGCAGCGCCGGCCGTCGCCGCCGAAGCCGCCAGCGAAGAACGCCCGGCTCGCCAGCCGCGTGAAGAACGCGCCCCGCGTGAAGAGCGCCAGCCGCGCCCACCACGTGAAGAGCGTCAACCACGCGCCGAGCAGGCTGCTACCGCCAGCGAAGAAGAAGTGCTGACCGGCGAAGAGCAACTGCAGGAAGACGGTCAGGACAACGCCGAAGGCGATCGTCCACGCCGCCGCTCCCGTGGCCAGCGTCGCCGCAGCAATCGTCGTGAGCGTCAGCGTGATGCCAACGGCAATGTGATCGAAGGCTCGGAAGAGACCGGTGAGAACACCGAAGCCGCTACCAGCGAGCCAACTGGCACCGAACTGGCTGCCGGCCTGGCCGTTACCGCTGCCGTTGCCAGCTCGGTCATCAGCGCTCCTGCCGAGGCCCAGGCTCACGAGCAGGCTGAACGCGCAACGGCTGCTGTCGAAGAAACGGTTGTTGTGCAAGCGCCAGTCGCCGAAACACCAGTTGTTGAAGCACCGGTTGTTGAAACGCCTGCTACCGAAGCTACAGTCGCAGAAGCTCCGGCTGTCGAAGCGCCTGTTGTCGAAGCGACCACTCCAATCGAAGCGCCGGTTGTTCCGGAAGTGGAAGTTGCCCCGGTTCAAGAAGCTCAGCCAGAAATTGAAGTGGCAGTTGTTGAACCCGCACCGGTGGTTGAGCCTAAGCCAGTGGCTGAAGCGGTAGTTGAAGCACCGGCTGTCGAAGCAGCTCCAGAAGTACGCGAAGTTCGTGAAGAACAGACCGCCTTCCAATGGACTGCCGAGCCTGCCGCTCCGGTTGAAGCGCCAGAACCTGCCCCTGTGGTAGAAGAAGCGCCAGCACCGGTTGCTGAAGTCGTGGCTGCCGAGCCGGCCCCAGTGGTTGAGCCTGCACCAGTGGCTGAAGCGCCAGTGGTTGCCGAAGTCGCCGCTCCGGTGGTTGAAGCAGCACCTGCCAGCGCCCTGACCGAAAACGGCCGTGCGCCAAACGACCCACGTGAAGTGCGTCGTCGTCGCAAGGAAGCTGAGGCAGCCGCCGCAGCCGCCGCCGCTCAAGCGCCAGCCGCTGAAGCCGTGGTTGCGCACACTACCCCAACCGTCGACGAAGCCCCACGCTCCGTCGAAGAAGTGGTAGAGCACAAGGCCCTGGAGACAGAGCACGAGCCTAAACCTCTCGTCTGATTCCATCAGCCACTAAAAGCCCCGCCTGAGTGATCAGGCGGGGCTTTTTTATGTCTGCCGCCCCAACGTGGCACCGCTAACTGTTATTTCTAACAGTTAGCGCTCGCAACACTAAATCGTACAATCGTGATTGTCTGTGACCGCTTGGAACACGCCTGAATATTTAAGTTATGAACACTCATGGTGTTATCTCTATTGAAGATAAGGAGACACTGATGGCAGCTCAACAGTCGGCATGCGAGACACCGATCAACTTGGAGTATGATGACCTGCCCATTGCGCACTATCGCGCGTGGCCTTCGAAATCCAAAAAACCTCTTGCACGTGTTCAAGACAGTTCAGGCAGTTGTTCTTTTTATAAAGTGGTTGAAACGTCGACTGGATGGAGCGTAGAAACACTTTCATTTTTCAGCGCAATCCACATTGAGCCAGAGACTTGCATGGACTCGAAATTGAGCGCCGCACTACTGGACCAGAGCATCAAGTGGACCATGGCTTTATTTCCACAATGCTGCGACAGGCTAGCGTTTGAATATGCCGCCATCGTCAATTTCGCCGTTGCCCTATGCGAATCAAGGGGTTCGGATATAACGCTGCAAAACGTAGTAGCGCGAGACGTTGAGGTGCTAGGTGTGCCTGTCGATTTGGCCCTAGACTATGTGCTAAAACCATTGAATGCCAAGCAGACTAACAAGTTCAAGGACGAGTTTTATTGGGCGCTCTATATCATTCTCGGAAAGCAAGCAAAACGCCCGACCCCCTATTATCTGGCATGGTGCAATGAGTTGGCGTCGAGTTATGAGCGCTATATCCAACTGAGGAATATTGACGGCCAGTTCGGTCTTGCGGTGGTTTTTTATGGCTGTTTAATGGAGCGCCAATCCTTGACGATTGATATGGCCAGATTGAGCGAGGCGGTAGAGGCAACTATTTTGATACATGACTGCACGACAATAACGAAACATGTCGCAGAGAAAGAAATCTGCAACATATTGAATTTTGTGCCTCAAGGCCGTAAAGCACTTGGGAAACTGTTGGTTCGTGCCGGAAATATCTATAACGACCTGCATAACAGACCGATCAGCTCGCCGTGGGAGTGGATGTATGCGGGTTCGATCCAGGCGATGTGGATGCTACGGGCCAATAACCCAAGGTATCCCTTTCTTGATGATTTATGCCGGGCAATCGGCCCCCAGGATGCAGAGCCACCACCAATAGAAACGTTGACATGGTATGAACCCAGTGAAGCCATGGTGAAAACCAAGCTGATATAAAAGTACGTGAACGCTTGATCGGTTTGCGCTTATTGATTGACGCGGCGCATTCGCAGGCAAACCCGCCCCCACCGTTAACCAGGTTTAAAGTTCAGCATTTGTGGCAGATCGACATCCCACAGCACCCCAGGATCGTTCACCTGCACCTCATGCACGGTCGCAAGGGCGAATAACGGCTTGGCGCCACGATCCCCCGTCAATGCCATCAAGCCAGGCCCAAACTCACGACCAAACGCCACAGGGTGTCCGTATTCACCCGCCTGCACTGGCACACTGATGCCACCCGCCCCCAGCGCGCCCACCACCCGCTCAATACTCGACGACTGAATAAACGGCATATCCCCCAGCACCACCAGCCAGCCATCCGCCTCACTACTGGCAGCGACCACCGCTGCAAGGCTGTCCCCCATGCCCCCTGAGCGCAGCAGCAAAACCTGGCAGCCTTGGGCCTCGGCCAGGCGAATCACTTCGAGCCGCTCCGGCGTGGTCACTACCCAGCGATTCACCACAGTCGCCGGCAAATTCACCAGCACCTGCTCGATCACCGCCCGCGTCACGCCATCCCGACCGACGCACTGGGCCAGCAACTTGTCCTGATCCGCACCCGCCGCGGCGCGAAAACGGCTGCCCTGCCCCGCCGCCAGCACAATCGCGGTGATATTCACTGCGCCATCACCGTCAGCGGCTTTTTCTGCAGCGGCGCCACGCCATTCTTGATCGCGACGATTTCCGCCATCAGCGACAACGCAATCTCCGACGGCGTATGACTGCCGATATGCAAGCCAATCGGCCCATGCAACCGCGCAATGGCCTGCGCCGACAAACCCAGCATTGCCAGGTTTTCCCGGCGTTTCTGACTATTGACCCGCGACCCCAGCGCGCCGATATAGAACGCACTGGAGTTCAACGCCGTCAGCAAGGCCATGTCGTCCAGGCGCGGGTCATGGGTCAGGCACACAATCGCGGTGCGCTCGTCGGTCTGGATATTCAGCACCGCTTCATCCGGCATGCCCGGCACAAAGCGGCCGTGCTGCTCTTCCCAGCCGTAGACAAATTCTTCACGCGGGTCGCAGATCAGCACTTCGAAATCCAGCAACCGCGCCATTTCCGCCACATACCGCGACAGTTGCCCGGCACCGATCAACAGCAGCCGCCAGCGCGGGCCGTAGATGGCCCGCAAGCGTTCGCCGTCGAAGGTCACGACATCGGTTTTGCTGGCGCCGGTCAGCGTCACCTCACCCGTGGCCAGGTCCAGCTCGCGGGCGACGATTTCATGCGCCTCACAACGCTGCAGCAGTTGCGAGACCCACTCCCAGCCCTCCACGCGCTCTTCGGTCAGGCGCAAGGTTCCGCCGCACGGCAGGCCGAAACGCGCCGCCTCATCGCGAGTAACGCCATAGGTCACCAACTGCACCGGTGGCCCGTCTTCGGCCAAGCGCCCATCCTGCAGGCGAGCGATCAGATCGTCCTCGATGCAACCACCGGACACCGAGCCGATCACCACCCCATCGCCGCGCAACGCCAACATGGCACCCGGCGGACGCGGCGCGCTGCCCCAGGTCTGGACCACGCTGTACAACACGACTCGGTGCCCGGCGCGGCGCCAGTCGAGCACGCTGCGCAAGACATTCAGATCCACACTGTCCATCAAGACTCCTGCAAGCGATTGCTGCGCAAATATGCGGCTGGCTAATGGATTTTAGAGCCGGCAACCCGGTGCGAGTTTCATCAGCGTAGACCGGCCTGGGCTCACAGCCTATGGGCACGGGCTTAATCGTAATTTGATGAAGCCCTTACTTAATGTAAATCAAAAAATGCAAAAGCCGCCCCATCAGAAACGCAAACGCCCCGAACAAGTCGGGGCGTTTGTGCAGAGCTTAGGCGTCAGTTCACGCCATCAGCACTTACTTTACGGAAGCAGGAGCAGGACCTTCGGCCACGCCCAAGTCATCTTCCTGACGGGTGTCGGAGATGCCCGTACCGCCGGATGCCAGCTCGCTTTGCAGCTTGTCGGTGTCCAGCTCCTTGACCCACTTGGCCACAACGATGGTGGCAACAGCGTTACCCACCAGGTTGGTCAGCGCACGGGCTTCGGACATGAAGCGGTCGATACCCAGGATCAGCGCCAGGCCGGCAACCGGCAGGTGGCCTACGGCCGACAGGGTTGCAGCCAACACGATGAAGCCCGAACCAGTCACGCCTGCAGCACCTTTGGAGGACAGCAGCAGCACCAGCAGCAAGGTGATCTGGTGGGTGATGTCCATGTGGGTGTCAGTCGCCTGAGCGATGAACACGGCAGCCATGGTCAGGTAGATCGAAGTACCGTCGAGGTTGAACGAGTAGCCGGTCGGGATCACCAGGCCAACTACGGATTTCTTCGCGCCCAGACGCTCCATCTTGATCAGCATGCGCGGCAGTGCGGATTCGGAAGAGGAAGTACCCAGAACGATCAGCAGCTCTTCACGGATATAGCGAATCAGTTTGATCACGCTGAAACCGTGGGCGCGGCAGATACCACCCAGTACCACCAGCACGAACAGGATGCAGGTGATGTAGAAGCAGATCATCAACTGGCCCAGTTGCACCAGCGAACCCACACCGTAAGCACCAATGGTAAACGCCATGGCGCCCAGGGCACCGATTGGCGCGAGCTTCATGATCATGTTGATGATGTTGAACATCACGTGAGCGAAGCGATCAATGAAGTCCAGCACCGGCTTGCCGTAGGCACCCAGGCGATGCAGGGCGAAACCGAAGATCACCGAGAACATCAGCACTTGCAGGATGTCACCGTTGGCGAACGCACCGACGATGGTGTTCGGGATCACGTTGAGGATAAAGCCGACGATGCTCTGGTCTTTACCGGCAGTCACGTAGGCCGCGACTTTCGAGGCGTCCAGGGTGGCCACGTCGATGTGCATGCCGGCGCCCGGTTGCACAACGTTCACCACGATCAGGCCGATCAGCAGTGCGACGGTAGAAACGATTTCGAAGTACAGCAGCGCGTAGCCGCCGGTTTTGCCGACCGATTTCATGCTTTGCATGCCAGCAATGCCGCTGACAACGGTGCAGAAGATGATCGGGGCAATGACCATTTTGATCAGCTTGATAAAGCCGTCACCCAGTGGCTTGAGGGCCACACCGGTCTCTGGGTAGAAGTGACCGAGCAAAATACCGATAACGATTGCAACGATCACCTGGAAATACAGGGATTTGTAGATTGGCTGACGAGTCGTCATTGCAAAGTTCCTCAATCGTCCCGTGTGGCAAATATCCGCCATTGCCCACGACACTTGAATTGCGAACCCTCCTGCACTGGAGGGATTTGTTGTTTGCGAGACCTGTGCTCCAAGCCTGCGCTGTAATCTATATCGCAAACGCCGTGCCACTTTGCTGAAAAACCCTGAACACCTTTAGTCATAAGGGCTGAAGCATTCAAGACACCGCTTGAGGCGACCAAACAGGTGGCGGATTTCCGCCTGCTCGCCCAGTCTCGTCCTACAATTTGGCGGATATCCGCCTTGTCGCTCGATTGAGGGGTGACTACCATCCGCCACTCCATGGACGAGGCTTTCGCATGCGTGAACGTACCATCGCCAGTCACTACGCCCGGGCAGCCCTTGGCGGCGCGCGTCGGGCGGGTTACGACTATTGCGACCTGCTGCAACAACTGGGCATCACGCCGCAGTTGCTGAGCGAGCCGCGCGCCCGCATCGCGCCGGAGCAATTTACCCGGCTGTTGCAGAGGCTGTGGCTGGCCCTGGACGACGAATACCTGGGGTTTGCCGACGGCCCCAGCAAACGCGGCACCTTCGCCATGATGTGCCATGCATTGATTCACTGCCGCACCCTGGAGAAGGCTCTGGAACGCGGCTTATTATTTTATAGCCTATTCCCGCAAGGTCCGCGCTGGCAGCTGACCCGCAAAGGCGACATGGCCCGTTTGAGCCTGGATGATTCCCATTTGTGGGACCCGGATCACTTCCTCAGCGAATGCCTGCTGGTGATCTGGCATCGGTTGGGCAGTTGGCTGATCGGCCGACGCATTCGGCTGCACCAGGCAACGTTCAGCTACCCGGCGCCGGCCCACGCCGGTGAATATGACCTGTTGTTTCCTTGCCCTCTGGTATTCGGCGCACCGAACAGCAGCCTGGTGTTTCCCAGCCGCTACCTGAGCCTGCCGCTGCTGCAGGATGAGCGCACCCTCAAGCATTTTCTCGAACGCTCACCCGCCGACCTGTTGTCCCGCCCGGATGAAGGCGACAGCCTGAGCAGCCAGTTACGCCGCCTGCTCAGCCGCGACCGCACGCCCTGGCCGGACCTGGAGGCCGTTGCGCAGCACCTGCACATCAGCCCGCAAACCCTGCGCCGGCATTTGCGTGAAGAAGGCACCAGCTTTCAGGCGCTCAAGGATGAATTGCGGCGCGACATCGCCATCTATCACTTGGGGCGGGCGGATTTGTCCTTGCAGGAGATCGCCGAACAGTTGGGGTTTTCCGAACCGTCGGCGTTTCATCGGGCGTTCAAGAAGTGGACGGGGCTGACGCCGGGGGCCTACCGCGCGCAAGAGAGTTAGAGATGTATTGCCTGCTCGGGCCTCATCGCGGGCAAGCCCGGCTCCCACAGTTGAAATGCATTCCAAGTGTGGGAGCTGACTTGCCTGCGATGAGGCCGGTGCAGCCAATAAAGCTCAGACTGCCGGAAAGTGAATCTTGAACGCCGCCCCACCCAACGGTGAATCCCCCAGAGTCAGCCGTGCGCCATAGCTTTCAATGATGTCCTTGACCACCGCCAGGCCAATGCCCTGCCCCGGGTGTTGACGGTCCAACCGCTCGCCCCTTTGCAGGATGCGCGCACGCTGATCCGGCGGCACACCCGGCCCATCATCTTCGATGCACAGTTCAGTGCCCTCCAGACGTTCCACCAGGCTGATGCGCACTTCGCTCAGGCACAACCGATAGGCGTTTTCCAGCAGGTTGCCGAGCAACTCCAGCAAGGCGCCCTTCTCGATCGGGACGTCGCACTCCGGCGGCAAGTCAAAGAACACCGTGACACGTTTGTCGCGGTAGACCTTGTCCAGCGTATCGCACAGGCTTTGCAGCACCGGCGCCAGGCGTACCTGGTGGCGCACCAGGCCGCTTTTGCGCAGGCTGGCGCGTTGCAACTGGTAGCTGATCTGCTGGCTCATGCGTTCGATCTGCGATTGCAGCACCCACGCCTGATCACGGTCTTCAGGGCGCTGGGCCATGTCTTCGCTCACCCCCTGCAATACCGCCAGCGGGGTTTTCAGGCTGTGGGCCAGGTCGTCGAGGGAATCGCGGTAGCGCGCACGTTGCTCGCGCTCGCTGTGCAGCAAACGGTTAAGGGAGCCGGTCAGGCGCAGCAGCTCGCGAGGGTGTTCTTCGCTGAGGCTTTCGCGGGTGCCGCCTTCGATCTGGTCAAGTTCCTGGCTCAAGCGCCGCAGCGCTTGCAGGCCCCAGGTCAGGCCCAGCCACAGCAAGGTGAGCAGCACCAGCAAGGCCGCGCCGAACCCCAGGTAGAGGTTTTCGCGCAAGCCTTCGAGGGTCAGCTGGTATTCGCGCACCGGCTGCAGGGCGACGATACTGAACGCCGCGCTCTTGCCACCAAGCAGCTTGACCTCCACGTCATACACGAAGAATTCCTGGCCGTTGGCTTCGCGAATCCGCGCAAACTCGTTGCCGCGCCCGTCATAGCGCGGCTTGTAGTTGATGTTTTCTTCCTTGGTCGCCCGCGAACGCCACACCAGGTGGCCTTCACGGTCATAGATATAGCCCAGCAGCCGGCTATCGGTGAGGTTGAAACGCTCATCCGGCAACTGCGCCGGCATCAGCAGGCGGTTATTTTCGACCCGCGCCGCCGAGATCAGGGTGGTGACGTCCGACGCCAGGCGTTGCTCGATGGAGTCCTGCAACGCCAGGCTGAACGCGCCCTGCATGGCCGGCAACAAACCCAGCATAAACAGCACGGCCAGGGTGGCGGCCGCCAGCATCAAGCGCACGCGTAGCGAGCGAATCAACGGCAGCGCTCATTAAACAGATAGCCCAGCCCACGCACGGTGTCGATCGGCTTGAAGCCCGTCGGGCCTTCCAGCTTGCGGCGCAGGCGGCCAACCAGCACTTCGATGACGTTCGGATCGCGCTCATCGTCATCGGGGTAGAGCTGCTCCATCAAACGGTCCTTGGCCACCACTTGCTGGTGATGGCGCATCAGGTATTCGAGGATCCGGTATTCGTAGGCGGTCAGTGCCAGGGGCTGTTCGTCGAGGGATGCCTGCTTGCGGTTGAGGTCCAGCAGCAAGGGCCCGGCGACGATGGTCGACTGGGTAAAACCACTGGAGCGGCGCAGCAAGGCGTTCATCCGCGCCTCCAGCTCTTCGAACTGGAACGGTTTGACCACGTAGTCATCGGCACCGGCGGCCAGGCCCTCGACCTTGTCCTGCCAGTTGCCGCGCGCGGTCAGAATCAGAATCGGGAAGGTCTTGGCCTGGCTGCGCAGTTGGCGGATCAGGTCCAGGCCGCCCATACCGGGCAGGCCCAGGTCGATGATCGCCAGGTCATGGTTGAATTGCCCGGTCTGGTAAAGGGCTTCCTCGGCATTGGCCACAGCCTCGACCACATGCCCGCTGTCGGTCAGGCGGGTGAACAGGTGATGACGCAACAGCGCCTCATCTTCCACGACCAGCAATTTCATAAGGCTCTCCAAAGCAATTCAACTGTCCGACAGGGGGATATCATAGCGGCCCTGCAAGTCTTGCGGGCGCAGTTTAATGCCATTGTAGTGGCCGGTCAGGTGTTCGTAGCCAGCGCGGTAGCTTGGCTGCGGGCTGGCCAAGCCCAGGGACTGGCCCCAGGGCGTCGGCTGGCTGCCCGCGTCTTCGAAGCTGACGCGCTGAATCAGGGTGCTGGTTTTTTTGGTTTTCTCACGACCGAATGCGGCAAAGGCACCATCCGACGCCTGGACGCCGGCGGTAGCACTGAGCATGGTTAACGCCAACATCAGCTTTTTAATCGCAGTCATGGGGCTTACCTCTACGCGTTTGGCTGTTGAAAGCAGACTACGCAAGCGCCCCTGAACTCCCCCTGAACAGGCTCTGAACCTCACCTGAACCACAGCGGACTATCCTCGTGCGCAGCAACTCGGCAAAATACCGCCCATGACGCCCTTACCCGCTTGCTGCACCCCACTCAATGGCCATTGGCCGCTGCCCGCCCCCTTGCCGGGCACGGTGTTTCGGAGCACCCGCTTTGACCCCAGCTTGCTGGCCGCGGGTGATTTCCAGCGCAGCGACGTGCCGCCACCGCCGAGCATCCAGCGCTCGGTGGCCAAGCGTCAGGCCGAGTTCCTGGCCGGCCGACTGTGTGCCCGCGCCGCGCTGCAACAGCTCGATCACCTGGACTGCATCCCCGCGATAGGTGAAGACCGCGCACCGGTGTGGCCCGCGCATATCAGCGGCTCCATCACCCACAGCACCGGGCACGCCGCAGCGATTGTCGGGCACAAGGCGCAATGGCGCGGGCTGGGCATGGACCTGGAGAATGTGCTGAGCCTGGAACGGGCGGAGCGCTTGGCCGCGGAAATTCTGACTGCGGATGAATTGCAGCGCATGGCCGCATCACCGCGTGAGCAGCATGCCCTGCTGGTGACGCTCACGTTTTCGGCCAAGGAGAGCCTGTTCAAGGCGCTCTACCCGATTGTGCACAAGCGCTTTTATTTTGAGCATGCCGAGGTGGTGGAGTGGTCCGACTCAGGGGCTGTGCGCCTGCGATTGCTGACAGACTTGTCCAGCGAGTGGTGCCATGGCACGGAGTTGGCGGGGCAGTTTGTGGTGGATGGCGAGCAGTTATTGAGCCTTGTGGCCATCAGCGCCTGATAGACCGCTATCGCAGGCAAGCCAGCGCCCACAGTTGGAATGTATTCTCCTGTGGGAGCCGGCTTGCCTGCGATGGCGGCGTCAGGTTTTATCCTGATCCCTGGGCCAACTCAGGCTGAAACACGCCCCGCCCAGGTTGTTGCTCTTGCTGATCAGCGCTCGCCCGCCGTGCCAATAAATGATCCGCCGCACAATCGACAACCCCAGGCCATGCCCGCCCGAGGCGCGGGTGCGGCTGTCGTCCAGCCGCAGGAACGGCGTGAAGATGCGCTCCCAGGCACTTTCCGGCACACCCGGGCCGTCGTCCTCCACATCAATCCGGCAGCGCACCTGGCCTACCTGGTAACTGATCAACACCTGGCCCTGGGCGTGGCGCATGGCGTTGCTCACCAGGTTTTGCAGGGCACGGTGCAGGTAGCGCGGTTCGGCGTCGACCCAGGCGTCATCCCAATGCACCGAAGACAGGCAAATACCCCGCGCCACAGTGATCTGCGGGCGCAGTGGCGACAACTCGCCGATCACCTGATCAAGCAGCGCATCCAGGTCCACCCGTTGGAAGTTCAGCTCCGGCGAGCCCTGCTCCAGGCGGGCGTAAGTCAGCATTTCATCCACCAGGCCGTCCAGGTCCTGGATATCGCTGTCCATGCCCTCCAGGTATTTGCGCCGGGCTTCGGGCGTGGCGGCGTCGCCGATCATTTCCAGGCCAAAGCGCAGGCGCGCCACCGGCGTGCGCAATTCGTGGGACACCGCGCGCACCAGTTCACGCTGGATCGCCAGCAATTGTTGCAAGTGCTCGGCCATGCCATTGAACGCGGCCGCCAGGCGCCCTACGGAGTCAGCGCCCCGGGCCGGTACGCGCACTTGCAGGTTGCCCTTGGCGATGCGCGTTGCGGCAGCTTCCAGCCCCTTGAGCCGCCGCTCAAGCTGGCGCACCAATAAATAGACGATCAGGCCGATCAGGGTCAGGCTGATCAAGGCGATCAGGATCAACCATTGCGCCGGGTAAGGGCTCATCTGAAACAACGGGCCGATTTCCAACACCCACGGCGTGCCGACCATGCCGGCGAATACGCGGATCGAATCGCCGCCCTTGCCCAGCGCCATCACCGTATCGCCTTCCGCCACGCGACGGCGCTGGTCTTCGTCCATATCGGCCTGGTCGAGGGTCATCAAGTGCATCTCGAAGCCAAAACCCTTGGCTTCTTTTATAGCGGCCAGGCGCTGCGGCTGCTCGGCCACTGGAAAGCGCACCAATTCGTCAGCCAGCAGGTAAATAGTGGCGCGGGCCAGTTGTTCGCTGATCTGCTGCACTTCACCCGTGAGCACAAGTTGCGAGCTGTCGCTGACCAGCCGCAACACCCGCGCCGCATGCGGCCCGGTTTGCTCTACCAGCACCTGCCCACGTTGCAGGCGATTGCGTTGGCCGAGGTCCAACTGCGCCTCGGCCAGCGGGCGCAATTGCAGGGGGATGCCCAGCAGGCGCTCCCACACCGCCAAGGCGCGCTGGCGCTCGATCGGGCTCATCGGCTGCAAGTTGTCGCCCATCAGGGCAAAGGTGCCATGGGCCAGACGCTCGCGGTACTGGCCGCTGCGCACCTCGTTGAGCAAGTGCAAGGCCAGCACGCCGAGCAGCGCCACCAGGATCAGCGCCGCGCACATGCCGCCATAGATGCGCAGGAAGATCGAGTTCACAGCGGCATATCGGCGGCGGCTTCAGGTACGAACAGGTAGCCTTTGCTGCGGATGGTCTTGATCAGGCGCGGGTGGATCGGGTCGTCGCCGATCTTTGGGCGGATCCGCGAGATGCGTACGTCGATCGAGCGGTCCTGGCCGTCATAGCCGATGCCGCGCAGAGCGATAAAGATTTCTTCGCGGGACAGAATGCGCCCGGCATTCGCCACCAGCAGCCACAGCAAGTCGAATTCGGCGCTGGTCAGTTCGATGCCGCCTTCATGCAACCAGGCTTCGCGCAGGGCGTTGTCGACCACCAGCGGGCCGAATTGCAGGCGCCGCTGATGCTCAACGGCAACCGGTTCGGCCGGCTCACTGCGCCGCAGCAGCGCCTGGATACGCGCCAGCAGCAAACGCGGGCGCACCGGCTTGCACACATAATCGTCGGCGCCCATGTCCAGCCCCAGCACCTGGTCCATGTCGTCTGTACGAGCGGTGAGCATCAGGATCACGCCGTCGTAGCGCTCACGCACCTTGCGGCAGATGCTCAGACCGTCTTCGCCGGGCAGCATCAGGTCAAGGATCACCAGGTCCGGCTGCTCGGCAATGATCCGCGCCGCCGCCAGAGCCCCATCGCCTTCCACCGACACCCGCAGGCCGTGGCTCTCCAGATAGTCACGGGTCAGCTCCGCCAAGCGCTGGTCATCCTCGACAATCAATACCTGCCAGGCTTCTTGCTCCACGGGTGATCCTCGTTTTATTAGAAGTTCTTAGGGGGGACTCGGTCGAATGTGGGAGCGGACTTGCTCGCGAAGGCGGTGCACCAAACAACACATCTGTTGCTGATGCAACGCCTTCGCGAGCAAGCCCGCTCCCCCATGTTGATCATCGCCAGCCGCAGCCTGTTTGTCATGTTTTGAGGGCATAACAAAGCAGATTGTAGCCATGGGCCAACCCCCAAACACAAGCTGGGAAATCCATTCGGTAATCAGGTTTTTTTGTGATAGGGTTCGCGCCCTCAAAAATCCAATCGGCTGTTTTTATCTTGGAATATTCGGTGACAAACGGCTGACTCCAGCAGTACTGCGGCCTACACGGGTGTTCCACGTTTCATACACATTTTACCCACAGCGTTATCCACAGGTAGTGCGTTGCTAAGCCCCCCAAAACGCATTATCTTGTAGCTCGGCGCTAAAAAAACCCTACATGTAGGGTTTTGAGCGGAAAGACCCAACACAAATCAGACAAGAAACTCAAGCCCTTTCTTGCCCCTGTTTGGTCTAACCAAAGCATTTTTTGAAAGCCCAAACCGCGCACGCGGATGGCAACCGTTTTCAAGCTACACAGAGCGGAAAACGGTACGGGTGTTGCAGTGCTTGAACCGGGCAACTGTCACCCAGCAGGAATACGGCCAAGGGCTTTTGCGCCCCGAACCGAAGACTTCGGCATGGAAGCGGCGCGATGAGCTCCCTTCCTCCTGTCCCGAAGTTGTTATGCCAGGCCATGGCCTGTTGTAAGTGCTTCAGGACGGAACGGTGGGCACCGTGATGGTGCCCAAATAAATATAGAATGTGGAGACAACCCCCCATGCAAACCGACACAACTCGCGAGAACCCGCAAGGCTCCGTGCCGCAGGCCGCTGATTCGAATATGGATCTGGCCGCCACTGCGCCGGGCCAATTGCGCGTGATCAAGCGTAACGGCACTGTCGTTCCTTACACCGATGACAAAATCACCGTCGCTATCACCAAAGCGTTTCTTGCAGTTGAAGGCGGCACCGCTGCTGCCTCGTCGCGCATCCACGACACCGTTGCCCGCCTGACCGAACAAGTTACCGCCACCTTCAAACGTCGCATGCCCTCGGGCGGCACCATCCACATCGAAGAAATCCAGGACCAGGTTGAACTGGCCCTGATGCGTGCCGGCGAGCAGAAAGTCGCGCGCGACTACGTGATCTACCGCGACGCCCGCTCCAAAGAGCGCGCCGTGCGTTCCCCGGCTGAAGAAGCTGCGGTACAAGCCCACCCGTCGATCCGCATCACCCTGGCTGATGGCACATTCGCGCCGCTGGACCTGGGCCGCCTGAACACCATCATCACTGAAGCCTGTGAAGGTCTGGAAGAGGTCGACGGTGACCTGATCCAGCGCGAAACCCTGAAAAACCTGTACGACGGCGTGGCCCTGACCGACGTCAACACCGCACTGGTGATGACCGCCCGTACTCTGGTTGAACGTGAGCCGAACTACTCGTTCGTGACTGCGCGCCTGCTGATGGACACCCTGCGTGCCGAGGGCCTGGGCTTCCTGAAAGTCGCCGACAGCGCCACTCACCACGAAATGGCCGACCTGTACGCCAAGGCCCTGCCGGCCTACATCGCCAAGGGTATCGAATTCGAATTGCTGAACCCGGTCCTGGCCACTTTCGACCTGGAAAAACTCGGCAAGGCGATCAACCACGAACGCGACCAGCAGTTCACCTACCTGGGCCTGCAAACCCTGTACGACCGTTACTTCATCCACAAGGACGGTATCCGCTTCGAACTGCCGCAAGTGTTCTTCATGCGTGTGGCCATGGGCCTGGCGATTGAAGAGAAGCACAAAGAAGACCGCGCCATCGAGTTCTACAACCTGCTGTCGTCCTTCGACTACATGTCGTCGACCCCGACCCTGTTCAACGCCGGCACCCTGCGTCCACAGCTGTCGAGCTGCTACCTGACCACCGTGCCGGATGACCTGTCGGGCATCTACCACGCGATCCACGACAACGCCATGCTGTCCAAATTCGCTGGCGGTCTGGGCAACGACTGGACCCCGGTACGTGCCTTGGGTTCGTACATCAAGGGCACCAACGGCAAGTCCCAGGGCGTTGTTCCGTTCCTGAAAGTGGTCAACGACACCGCCGTTGCGGTTAACCAGGGCGGCAAGCGCAAAGGCGCCGTGTGTGCCTACCTGGAAACCTGGCACATGGACATTGAAGAGTTCATCGAGCTGCGCAAGAACACCGGTGATGACCGTCGTCGTACCCACGACATGAACACCGCCAACTGGATCCCTGACCTGTTCATGAAGCGTGTCTTCGATGACGGCCCGTGGACTCTGTTCTCGCCATCCGAAGTACCGGACCTGCACGACCTGACCGGTAAAGCCTTCGAAGAGCGCTACGAGTACTACGAAGCGCTGTCCCAGTACCCGGGCAAGATCAAGCTGTTCAAGACCATCCAGGCCAAAGACCTGTGGCGCAAAATGCTTTCCATGCTGTTTGAAACCGGCCACCCATGGCTGACCTTCAAAGACCCGTGCAACCTGCGCAGCCCGCAGCAGCACGTGGGCGTGGTCCACAGCTCGAACCTGTGCACCGAGATCACCTTGAACACCAACAAGGACGAGATCGCCGTTTGCAACCTGGGCTCGATCAACCTGCCAAACCACATCGTCAACGGCAAGCTGGACACCGCCAAGCTGGAACGCACCGTCAACACCGCCGTTCGCATGCTCGATAACGTGATCGACATCAACTACTACTCGGTGCCACAGGCGCAGAACTCCAACTTCAAGCACCGTCCGGTCGGCCTGGGCATCATGGGCTTCCAGGACGCGCTTTACCTGCAGCACATTCCTTACGGTTCGGACGCTGCCGTCGAGTTCGCCGACAAGTCCATGGAAGCGGTCAGCTACTACGCGATCCAGGCTTCCTGCGACCTGGCCGACGAGCGCGGTGCCTACGAGACGTTCCAGGGTTCGCTGTGGTCCAAAGGCATCCTGCCGCTGGATTCGCAACAGATCCTGATCGAGCAACGTGGCCAGAAGTACATCGACGTTGACCTGAACGAATCCCTGGACTGGGCGCCGGTACGTGCCCGTGTGCAGAAAGGTATTCGTAACTCCAACATCATGGCCATCGCACCGACCGCGACCATCGCCAACATCACCGGCGTATCGCAGTCGATCGAACCGACTTATCAGAACCTGTATGTGAAATCGAACCTGTCGGGCGAATTCACCGTGATCAACCCGTACCTGGTTCGCGACCTGAAAGCCCGTGGCCTGTGGGACTCGGTGATGATCAACGACCTGAAGTACTACGACGGTTCCGTGCAACAGATCGAGCGCATCCCGCAAGAACTCAAAGAGCTCTACGCGACCGCGTTCGAAGTGGACACCAAGTGGATCGTTGACGCCGCCAGCCGTCGTCAGAAGTGGATCGACCAGGCTCAGTCGCTGAACCTGTACATCGCCGGTGCATCGGGCAAGAAGCTCGACGTGACCTACCGCATGGCGTGGTACCGTGGCCTGAAAACCACTTACTACCTCCGTGCCCTGGCCGCGACCAGCACCGAGAAGTCGACCATCAACACCGGTAAGCTGAACGCGGTTTCCAGCGGCAACCACGGTGATGATTCGGTTCTGGCTGCTCCAGCCGGCCCGGCGCCAGTGCCAAAGGCTTGCGCGATTGATGAGCCGGATTGCGAAGCTTGCCAATAAGCTGAGCCGTTACTGAAAGCCCGTTAACCGGAAGGTTAACGGGCTTTCTCGTTTTACTGCAGGGCTACGTTATATAAATGCGTAAGCTCCCCCCCACCGCCAATCCTCTGGCTTGGGCCGACCACCTTGCCCCCCCCACAACTCCACATTACCCCCGATCACCGCCATCGTATGCCCACCATAGGCGACAATACCCAACGTACCATTGGCAAGTTCATCACTCGAAGATTTCCTGTACAGCCCCTTGAGCCCCAAGCGATTGAGCACTTCATCGGGACGTTCACCATCGTTCAAACTTACCAATGCATCCAGATAGCTTCTCTGGGCATTGTGATCGTTACCGTTACCATATCCCTCATTACCCTGCATATAAGCCCGCTTGGCACTGGCGGCATACAGAAAATTAGCGGAGGTGATCATTCCGCGATCAGTACCTTCGAAGCGGGCCTGTTGTGCCGCCTGCACCAACTCATCCTTGGTCAAATGAAGCTGGAACCCATCGCGCATCTGCACGTCATAACCATCGCCTGACACCCTCACATCTGTGAATACATCAGTAGGTGCTTTGCCGAACTGCATCATCACGCACTTTATCGCTGCGACCGTGGTGCAATTCCCGTCCGGCCCTTGCTTGACGCCAGTCCAGATATTATCGGCCTCATTGCCCGTACCCGGTTTTTCGCCAGGATTGCTCTTGCCCGGCTTGTAGTCTGTGTAACCAGCCCCCTTGGTAAAGGGCTTATTACTCATGGTTTTCACAGCGCCAAAATCACTCGGGTTAACTCCCCCACTGCCGTTGCCGTTGCCGTTGCCGTTGCCGTTGCCGTTGCCGTTGCCGTTGCCAATTGGCGGCGAAGAAGTGCGAGACTGCTGATCTGGAAAAAGATCGGGAAATAGCCGCCTCAACAGCGCAAGCCAACTCTCAGCCACCTCGTTCTTCAGTTGTTCGAGGATGTCCTTGAATTTGGCGTCGCCTAGCTCATTGCGCTTTTCATGGAGCGTGCCCCGCAGATCTTGAACCGTCTGGCTCTTGAACGTTTTCTCGGCATCATCAAGCGCACTGATGAGCTTTCTAATCACGCCCTTATCAGCACTCATATCATCCTTGGGGCCGTCTGAACGGCTTACGCCCCAAAGGTTCTGGCCTGCACCACCCACCTCGTACCGCCCTACCCCAGCCACTTGGCCAGACATCGACGAACTCCACATACCGATTCACCCTGAAATATCCGTTGGTTCCCTGCCTGATAAGTGGAAATAAAACTGTGGTCAGTTCCAACAATCGTCTGTCATCTCCCGCTTTGACCAGAAGTGGGAAACGTCCTGGCACTAAAAGACGCCCACAAAAAAACCCCTCTTTCGAGGGGCTTCTTGTGGAGCACTACCGCATCAGGTCATCTGAATGATGGTCTGCATGATGGTGCTCTGGGTGGAGATGGTCTTGGCGTTCGCCTGGTAGTTGCTCTGGGCCTTGATCAGGTCCACCAGCTCGTTGGTCAGGTTGACGTTGGAGTTCTCCAGGGAGTTGGCCACGATTGAACCCAGGGTGCCGGCTTGCGGAGTGTCGTAACCCGGCTGGCCCGAAGCGAAGGTCTCTCTCCAGGCGGTGCCGCCCGATGGCTGCAGGCCCTGTTCATTGTTGAAGCTGGCCAGGGAGATCTGGCCGATGGCCTTGCTCTGCTGGTTGCTGAACGTGGCGAAGAGTACACCGCTGCCGTCGATTTTCAGGCCGGTGATCTGGCCAGTGGCGTAACCATCGGTGACCGGTGGGTTGCGGTAGCTGGCCGAGTTGTATTGGGTAATGTTCGACATGTTGACAGCAATACCGCCTGGGTTGGCAGCGGCGCCGTTATCGGTCCAGACGCCATTGACCAAGGCACCGGGCTTCCAGTCGCTGATGGTCAGGGTGGTGTTTGAATCAGTGCTGGGCGGAGTTACGATCCCGGCGAGCTTACCTGCGGTGTCGAACGTCAGCGTAGAAGCAACAGGCGCCACGGCGCCGCTGCCGCTGATCGGGGTGCCGTCAGGGTTGCGCCCGTCGATCAAGGTATAGGACTTCCATTCGTTGGAGTCCGTCTTGACCATGTACTGCACCATTGTGTGCGAGTTGCCCTGGGTGTCGTACAAGCTGGTGCTGTACTGCGTGGTGAACGTACTGGTGTCGGTTGGATCGAATGGCTTGTTCGTCTGATTAATCGCCGTCTCCGACGAGTTCAGGTTACTGGTGGAGTCCACCTTGCTGGAAGCCTTCGGCGCCAGGTTACCCAGGTTCAGTTGCAGATCGACCAGGCCGCCCTTGGTGATGTTGCCATCGGCATCCGCTGCATAGCCCTGCAAGCGCGAGGTCCCGGTGTTGTTGGTGATGTAGCCATCTTTGTCGGAACGGAAAGCACCGCTGCGGGTGTACTCCAGCGAACCGTCGCTGCCTTTCTGTACGAAGAAGCCACCGCCCTGGATCGCCATGTCCAGGATGCCGCCACTGTTGTTCACGTCGCCCTGAGTGAACTGCTGGGACACCGCCGCCAGGTTCACGCCGTTGCCGATGCTGTTCTGGCCGGTGCCCAGTTTGGACGCCGCGTAAATGTCGGCGAATTCCGCACGGGACGACTTGAAACCAGTGGTCGCGACGTTGGCGATGTTGTTGCCGGTCACGTCCAGTTGTTTGTTGGCCGCATAGAGGCCGCTAAGGCCGATATTAAAAGACATGTTTCTCTCCCTCTGCCGTATTTAGCCGGCTCTATGTACCGATAGTCTGAATTTGCGACAGCTTGACGCTGCCCATGCCGCCCGCGAGGTTCAGCAGCATTTCGCCGCCGGTCTTGCTCAACGTTACGCTGGTTACCGTGGCCGGCAGCGAAGTTGTCAGGGCCACCGACTCGCCCGCGTCATTCTTGGTAGTGGCCGCGAAGGTGTAAGTCCCAGCCGAGGCAACCTCGCCCGCGTCGTTTTTACCATCCCAGATAAAGTCGGACGTACCGGCGCTCTGGGCACCCAGATCGAGGGTGCGCACTACGTTGCCGTTCGCGTCAGTGATTTTTACCGCGACGTTGCCCGTCGCCGACGTCACTGCCACCGAACCGGTCATGCTCTTGCTGGTATCCACCAGGGCCTTGTCGGTCTGGGTGATGATCGAGCGCCCCACCAGCGACGAAGCCTGCAGCGCCTGTGAGGAACTGAAGTTGCTGGAAATCGCATTCACCGAGTCGTTCAAGGTGTTGATGCCTTCCAGGCTGCTGAACTGCGCCAGCTGAGCCACGAACGCGCCGTTGTCTTGAGGCGACAGCGGGTTCTGGTTTTTCAACTGGGTAACCAGCAGTTGCAGGAATGCATCTTTACCCAGCGACTGACTGCCGGTAGCAGCAGTGGAAACGCTGGAGACGCTATCCGTCGCGGTCTGGACCTTGGAGTTGAAAAGGTTCTGGACTGCCGTGTTGGTACTGGTATCAACGATGGCCATTATTTGGCGCCCCTTATCACTGACCCAGGGTCAGGACCTTCTGCATCATGGTTTTGGCGGTGTTCATCATTTCCGCGTTGGTCTGGAACGAGCGGCTGGCGGAGATCATGTCTGCCATTTCCTCGACCACGTTGACGTTCGGGTAGTACACGTAGCCTTTTTCGTTGGCTGCCGGGTGATTCGGCTCGTAGCGGGCTTCCAGATTGCTCTGGTCTTCAACCACGCCGAGCACCTGCACGCCCTGGCCTGCGGCATCCTGGTTCTGGAACAGCGAAGCGCCGCTGCCGCTCTGGCCGGCCTGGCCGTCCTGGAACATGGTGGCGAACACCGGATGACGAGCGCGGTAGGTCTGGTCAATGCTCGAAGACACGGTTTCGGCGTTGGCGATGTTACTGGCGACGGTGTTCAAACGCGTGGTCTGCGCGCTCATGCCACTGCCGGCAATATTGAAAACACTGGCTAGGGACATGGCTTACTCTCCACGCAGGGCTGACATCAGCCCTTTGAATTTACTGTTGAGCAGGGTAAAGCTGGCCTGGAAGTTCACCGAGTTTTCGGCGTAGGCCGATTGCTCCAGCTGGGCGTCGACAGTGTTCTGGTCGATCGACGGCTGCATCGGCGTGCGATACAGCAGCGACTCGTCACCACTGCTCAAGCCTTGCGCTTCGATATGACGGCTGTTGGTCATGTTCAAGGCGAAGGTGCCGTTTTTGGTCTTGTCCTGCTGTGCGGCGAGCACGGCGGAGAAGTCCAGGTCCCGAGCCTTGTAGTTCGGGGTGTCGGCGTTGGCAATGTTGTTAGCCAGGACTTCGGCACGCTGGGCGCGGAAGCCCAGGGCTTGTTCGTGGATACCGAGCGCTTTATCGAAGCTGATGCTCATGGCGGAAACCTTTAGGCTGACCTGCTTTTCGTAACAAGGTCATAGCAAGGCGCATGCCAGTTTTCGCGGGGCCCGTAAATCAAGGGTTTGCAGGGTATTTGCCGGCGGCAATGCCAGAAAAGCGGCAAGCGGTTTCCGCGTAGCGCCAGTAAAGCGGCAATGGGGAGTTGCCGCTCTCTTGAAATTTGCCGCAGAAAAAAAATGTGGGAGCTGGCAAGCCAGCTCCCACATTTTTGACCGAGTCCGGCTTATTTGGCCTGGTAAATGATCCCCGGGCTGCACTGCACCATCTGGTAGTGATCCGGCAGGCCGTTCAGCGCCTCGGACGCACCAAGGAACAGATAACCGCCGCGCTTGAGCGTGCCATGGATGCGCAACAGGATGTCTTTCTTCACCTCGGCCGAAAAGTAGATCAGCACGTTGCGGCAGAACACCATGTCGAACTTGCCAAGGCTGGCGTAGCTGTCGAGCAGGTTGAACGAGCGGAACTCCACGCGGCTCTTGATCGGCGCCTTGATCGCCCAACGCCCCGCCCCTTTCGGGTCGAAATAACGTTGCAGGCGCTCCTGGGACAAACCACGGCCCAGGGCCAGGCTGTCGTACTCGCCGGTCTTGCAATTGGTGAGCATGGTGCCGGACAGGTCGGTGGCAACAATTTGCGCGCCGGCCTTGAGCTGGCCCATGTTGGTCCGCTCGAACTCGTCGATGGACATTGAGATCGAATACGGTTCCTGCCCCGAAGAGCAGGCGGCCGACCAGATGCGCAGGCGCTGCCCTGGGCTGGCCTTGATCGCCTCCGGCAACACCTTGCTCTTGAGCACCTCAAAGGGGTAGGTGTCGCGAAACCACAGGGTTTCGTTGGTGGTCATGGCATCCACCACCATTTCCTTGAGCCCGCTGCGCGGCTGGCCCTGGATACGCTGAACCAGCTCGCCCAGTGATTTGATGCCCTGCTGTTCCATCAGTTTGTTGAGACGGCTGGATACCAGGTATTGCTTGTTTTCACCGAGCAATATGCCACAGGCTTTTTCCAGGAAGACCCGGAACTGTTCGAAATCCAAATTACCCGTAGACAATGATACCGCCTCTTAAATCGTGTGACCGCCAGGGAAAACCCCCTAGCCGTGATCTGCTGCCTTGATCCGGTCGACTACCCGGTTTGCCAGGTCATCAGGACGGAATTTGGCCAGGAAGTCATCGGCACCGACCTTCTTGACCATCGCCTGATTGAATACGCCCGACAATGAAGTATGCAGGATGATATGCAATTTTTGCATGCGTGGATCGTTGCGTATCTCGGCCGTGAGGGTGTAACCGTCCATTTCCGGCATCTCGATGTCGGAGATCATCATCAAGAATTCTTCTTCCGGCTTCTTGCCTTCATCCACCAGCTTGCGCAGGTAATCCAACGCCTGGCGACCATCATTGAGGGCCACCACCTCGACGCCGACGGTTTGCAGGCAACGGGTCACCTGCTTGCGCGCCACCGAGGAGTCATCCACCGTCAGCACCCGCAGCGAGATCGCCTTGTGTGCCGTTTCGGCGTCCACCACACCCACGGAAATCGACTCCGAGGTAGGGGCCACTTCGGCGAGGATCTTCTCCACGTCGATGATTTCCACCAACTGGTTATCCACTCGCGTCACGGCCGTAAGGTAATGATCGCGACCGGTGCCCTTGGGCGGCGGATGGATCTCTTCCCAGTTCATGTTGACGATGCGCTCTACCGAGCGCACCAGGAAGCCCTGAGTCTTGGTGTTGTATTCGGTAATGATGACAAACGGGTTCTCGCGGTCCTGCAAGCCCGCCGAACCGGTGGCCAGCGACAGGTCGAGAATCGGAATGGTCGCACCTCGGATATTGGCGACACCGCACACCACCGGGCTGGACTTGGGCATGATCGTCAGCTTGGGGCATTGCAGCACTTCCCGCACTTTGAACACGTTGATGCCATACAGCTGTTTGCCATCCAGGCGAAAAAGCAACAACTCCAGGCGATTCTGCCCTACCAGCTGTGTGCGCTGGTTTACTGAATCCATTACACCTGCCATGCCTTTACTCCTACGCTAAAACCTTTGGCTATACCTGCAGGGCAGCGCGCCCCCTAACACTAAACGGCACGAGCTTTGCTATTTGGTTGGCTATGGATATTAAAACGACAGTTTCCCGACGCCTTCGATTCCCACAGTACCGCAGATTGCTCTGCGCCTGGGTGGCGTTGCTTGCTTTGAGCCTGAACGCCACGGCCCGCGCAGACAACGTCACCTTGCCTGATCTACTTATCGGCGTCACTCAAGGCTTTCTTGAGTTCACTGTAGAAGATTATCTGGCTACCACCCAGACGCCGGGGCGTTATGAAATCCAGGTCAACCAACTGGACCCGCGCTTGCGCATGCCGATGTGCGACAAGGAATTGACAGCCTCCCTGGAAAGCCCCGCCCAGCCGATCGGCCGCGTGACGGTCAAGGTCCGCTGTGAAGGGGCCTCGCCCTGGACCGTATTTGTCCCGGCCCAGGTCAAACTGTTCCGGGATGTGGTGGTGGTTGCGCGCCCGCTGAAACGCACCGGCATCATCGGTTTCGAGGATGTGGTGCTACGCGAACGCGATATCAGCATGATCAACCAGGGCTACCTGACGTCCCTCGACCAGGCCATCGGGCAGAAATTGACCCGACCAGTGGTCACTGACCAAGTCATCACTCTGGTGCATCTTGAGCAGGCGGAAGTGATTCGCAAGGGCGATCAGGTAGTGATTTCCGCCAGCAGCGGTGGTCTGCAGGTCAAGATGCCGGGCGAAGCGCTGTCCAACGGCGGCATGAGCGAGCAGATCCGGGTCAAGAACCTCAACTCCAACCGAGTGATCAAGGCGCGAGTAACCGCCCCTGGCCAAGTGGAGGTAGCTTTATAGACCACTGGTGTCGGACGCCGGCTTTTCCTACACTGTCGGTTGGGTGCCGGCCTGTGCAGTTTATTGTCATTCGAGCCTAAAGTTTGTCCGGGTATGGCCGAAAACATGGCAAGCGTCCAAATACCCAGAGGTTTTTTTATCATGGTCATTGATTTCAGTCGTTTAAATAACACCCCGGCCACGACCGGCTCCACGCGCACCACAGGTGCCAAGGACAGCGTAGAAGCCAAGGCCCAGCCACTGCCCGTCAAGGCAGAACAGGCGAGCGCCAGCCAGAGCGGGGAATCCGTACACCTGAGCAATGAGGCTCAACAGTTGCAGAAGGTCACTGACTCGCTGCGCGATCAACCCGTCGTCAATAAAGCCCGTGTGGCCGAGTTGAAACAGGCAATCGCCGATGGCAGCTATAAAGTCGACAGCAACCGTGTAGCCAGCAAGCTGCTTAATTTCGAAGCCGAGCGCTAGGCAAGGGCCTGCGCCGGGCTTTTGGACGCTTAAACCCCAAGGCCAGCCATGCATCACGACGAACAATTGCTTCAACTGATCATTGATGATCACGCGCCGACGCAACAGCTGCTCGAGCTGCTCAAGGAGGAATCCTTGGCCCTCTACGGCCGCGACATGCCCTTGCTGGAAGAAATTCTGGCGCGCAAGCAGTCATTGATTGTGCTGCTGGAACAGCACGGCAAAAAACGCAGCCAGATCCTTATCAGCCTGGGCCTTGCGGCAGACCACGATGGCCTGGCGCAACTGGCCAGCCACTCCTCGGTCGGCGATCAACTACTGGCCCAGAGCAAAGAACTCAATCAATTGCTCGCCCAGTGCCAGGAAGCCAACCTGCTCAACGGTCAGTCGATCCAGCTTCAGCAAGCTACGACCGCCAACCAGTTGCGTATACTTCACGGCGGAGAGCCTCCGGCGCTTTACAACGCCCAGGGTTCCACCTCGCGCCTGGTCAAGCCAAGCACCCGCAGCCAAGCCTGATGCCGGTTTACAGCGTGGCCTATCCAAGGCGCGCCACATACTGGCAGAATGCCTGCTTTTGCGTGTAGTCGTATTTTGTCTGGAGATGGAAGAACCGTGTTCAACGCCCTTAATGCGGAAGATGCTCCGCAGCCCCCCAAGGTCCTCACCACGCCTCTGGAAATCGCCGGCACCCTGCGGATGCTGCAAGAAAGCCATGACCCGCTGATCATCACCTTCCACGAACGCAGCCAGCGCTTTCAGAGCTACCTGGTGGACGTCGACCGGGACAGCGGCACCCTGGCCCTGGACGAAATGATCCCGCGTGACGGCGAACGTCACTTGGAAAACGGCGAGCCCTTCCGCATCGAAGGCTTCCACGACGGCGTACGCGTCGCGTGGGAAAGCAACGGCAGCCTGAGCATCAGCGAAAAGGACGGCCACCGCATCTACACCGGCAGCCTGCCCGATGAGGTGGTCTACCACCAGCGCCGCAACGCTTTTCGCGCCGCCTTGAAGCTGGCCCAACTGGTCAACATCGAGCTGGGAGGCGAGAAGCTCAAAGCCCCGGTCAACGGCAAACTGCTGGATATTTCCGCCACCGGCTGCAAATTGCGCTTTGAAGGGGACATCTCCGAGCGCCTGCAACTGGGCCAGGTCTACGACCGCTTTATCGCCGCCCTGCCGTTTGGCAGCATGACCACCTCCGTCGAACTGCGTTACCTGCACTTCGAAGAGAAGATCAACACCACCTTCGCCGGCGTGCGCTTCCACAACATGAGCGGCTTGGTACAGCGCCAAGTCGAGCGGTTCGTTTACCAACTGCAACGCGAAGCACGGCGCTTCGACAAAGACGACGATTTTTAAACCTTAAAGATCGCGTCAAAAAAACGGGCAGATCCTGATGGGATCTGCCCGTTTTTACTTTCAGGGGCGCGCCCTGCTTAAGTCGTGGGGATGTTCGTCCGGGTCCAGTGGGTCAGTTGGCACCTCGGCGGCCGGCTCATCCACCGCTGGGTCGGGCTCGGCCTCGGGCTCAGGCGCGGCAGTCTGCATCTGCTCCTGCACCACGGCCTCATCCACCCGCGGATCAAGGCAAGCCACCAACGGCGAGCTGGACATGCTGTCGGGCATCGCCACATGGTGCAGCGGTGCGTCGTCCACCTGGTGCAGGTTGGTCACAGCTTTGGGCCGGATGCGCCACACCAGAATCAACGCGCACAGGCTGAAAAATGCGTACAGCATGTGGCTGCCGAACATTTTCATCACCACACCGGCCAGCAACGGCCCGATGCTGGCGCCCACGCCGTAAGTCACCAGCAACATGGCCGTGAGCGATACGCGGCGGTCACCTTCCACGTGGTCATTGGAAAACGCCACCGCCAGCGGATACAGGCAAAACTGCACCAGGGAACACACGAAGCCCGCCACGAACAAGACCTCCAGCGGCACTTTAGTCAGCACCGCCAAAGGCAGCGCAGCCACCGCCAGGCACAGGGCAAAGCAACGAATCAGCAGTGCGCGATCATAGCGGTCCGACAGCCAGCCCAACGGCCACTGCACCACCAGGCCGGCAAAAATGCAGCTACCCATAAACAGACCCACCTGCTCGGTGGTGAGCCCCTGCTGAGACGCATACAGCGGCGCCAGACCGTAGAAAGAACCCACGATCAAACCCGCCCCCAGCACAGTACTCAGCGACTGCGGCACACGCTTGATAAAGAAGCGCGGCTCCATCGGCGCCGGGTGCAGAGGCGCCGGGTGAATGCGGCGCGTCATGGCCACCGGCACCAGGCACAGGGCGAAGCACAGCGCCACCAGCATCAGCAACTCGAGGCCGAGCTGGGGGTGCATCACCAGGATCAGTTGGCCCAACACCAACCCCAGGTAGGAAGCGATCATGTAGCCGCTGAACACCGCGCCACGCTGCTTGGCGTCCGCCTGCTCATTGAGCCAGCTTTCGATCACCATGTACTGGCACATCATCCCCAAGCCCACAATCATCCGCAGCACGATCCAGGCCGGCAGCCAGTTGATCAGGCCATGACCCAACACCGCCGCACCGACGATCCCGGCACAGGTGGCATAAGCCCGGATATGCCCGACACGGCCGATCAGGCGATGCCCGATCTTGCCACCCAGCACCAGGCCAAAATAGTTGGCCGCCATCAGCGCACCCACCCACAAGCTGTCGACATGGTCGGCCGCCAGGCGCAAGGCCAGGTAGGTACTGAGCAGGCCGGAGCCAATCAGCATCATCAAGGAGGCGAAATAAAGGGCTCGAAAAGGTTTCCAGATCTGGCGCATCGGCGTTCCGAGCGGCTCCTTGCAGTGAGAGACAGGGCTATCGGCATGATAGTCCGGGGTTGCCGGGTCCGGACAGGCGAAAGGCGCTGTTTCCGGGGATTATTTTGCTTACCAGCTCAGACGCTGCCGGGTGGCGTGCAAGGTACACCGTTGCGCAAAATACCCGTCAGCACCTGCTGTGAACCTTGATCGGCAGCAAGGTTCGACTGGCTTTTGAAAAGATCGAGCGCACACAAAAAAGCCCCGCCAGAATATTCTGTGCAGGGCTTTGAATCTGGTGTCCCAGGGCCGGTTCGAACGGCCAACCTTCCCCTTAGGAGGGGGATGCTCTATCCAATTGAGCTACTGGGACTAATGACAGCCATCGGGCCAGAGGCACCACGACGGACGGCGTGCATGTTAACGGCCGAGGTCGGTTTTGTCATGTCGTCCGTGGGCTTTTTGAGTGTAGGCCGATCCTTGTCTGGACGACTCAGGTTTCGCCCAGCAAATACGGGCACCCGGCCCCATCGTGCAAAATGCAATCCACTAAAATGCCAGCATTGCAAATTGCAACCTTTGCGCAAACTAAAGTAGACTCAACTCATTGATTTTATTGAATTAATAGATTGGCACGAGACCTGCAATACTTCTCCTACAAGACCCATTCAGCCACGGCGTTAAGCGGAGAACATGACCATGAACAGTGCCCTTCTGTTAGCCCTCAACACCGTAGCCCTGGCTGCACTGGTGATGTTCCATTTCCAATCGACTGGCGCCGCCGACCCGGCACAGATCAGCCAGGCGGTGCCGCACCACTTGCAACAACGCCCGCAACTGGCGGTGATGACGCCTAACGCGCAATCGCCGGTACGCCTGACCGAAGGCACCCAGGCTGCACCGGCATCCGAACACTGGGTTTTCTGAGGAAGCCGTTCATGACCAAATCTGCCTGGCTGTTCTTAAGCCTGACCGTGATAACCGGCATCCTGGGCCTCAGCACCGACTCTCAGGACGGGCAAACCACCGCATTCGTTGCCACTGGCGTGTTCGCGAGCCTGCTGCTGATCACGCTGATCGTCGGCCGCAGAATCAAGTTCGACCCGGTCCTACGCTGACCCCATCCCCCCCTCCCCGCCTTACCTTATGTCGCCTCGCCCTCGCTAATCGGCAAATTGCCACTAGTCTTAAAAATGAGGGCAAAAGGCCAGTTTGCTATAGCATGTGCGGCCTCAAAACCCGTGGCGACCCGGACTTACGAGAAGTTCCGTTGCGGAATCACTGGATGAAAAGTTTTCCAACCAGTCCGCAAAAATGCAAATGAGTGCTGGCATAAAGCCTTTAGGCAGTTCAATATTTGTCACAGAATTGACGCCAAGGAAATGTCAAATCTGAGGCATGATGCGGCCTCTTTGCAATTAGGGTTGAACTTTAGTCGTGAGCCTTGTCTTAACACTCATCTTGCGGCCAATTCCAAAAACCGCTCCCCTGAACTAACCGGTTAAATATATGCGCCCATTGAAACAGGCAATTTATTCCAGCCGTACGGCTGACAAGTTCGTCGTACGTCTGCCAGACGGAATGCGGGAACGCATTGCCGAGGTGGCTCGCAATCATCACCGCAGCATGAACTCCGAAATCATCGCGCGCCTGGAGCAGAGCCTTATTCAGGAAGGTGCGTTGGGTGACGAGTTGAGCATGCGCCTGGACAGCCCCGAGCTGTCACTGCACGAACGCGAACTGCTGCAGCGTTTTCGTCAGCTCTCCCACCGCCAGCAAAATGCTCTCGTCTCGCTTATTGCGCACGACGTTGAGGCGGCCGCAGAAGCCAATTGATTTACAACTGAAAGCCGAAGCCAGCCATGTGCTGGCTTTTTTTTGCGTGCGATTTGGCGAGGAAAGCCGGGAAGGGAAAGCAAGACGGGAGCAGATTTGCTCCCGCCGGAAGGTTTACAAAAGGAAGATCGTCGCCAGGCCCAGGAAGATGAAGAAGCCACCACTGTCGGTCATGGCCGTGATCATCACACTGGCCCCCATGGCAGGGTCGCGCCCCAGGCGCGCCAGGGTCATGGGGATCAATACCCCCATCAGCGCCGCCAGCAGCAGGTTGAGGGTCATGGCGGCAGTCATCACCACGCCAAGCGACCAACTGCCATACAGCAAGTAGGCCACGACGCCGATCACCCCACCCCATACCAAGCCGTTGATCAGACCCACCGCCAACTCCTTGCGCAGCAGGCGCGAAGAATTGGCAGTACTCACCTGATCCAGTGCCATGGCGCGCACGATCATGGTGATGGTCTGGTTACCCGAGTTGCCACCAATGCCCGCCACAATCGGCATCAACGCCGCGAGAGCCACCAGTTTCTCGATAGAGCCCTCGAACAACCCGATAACGCGCGAGGCGATGAAAGCGGTAATCAGGTTGACCGCCAGCCAGGCCCAGCGGTTGTGCAGCGAACGCCAGACTGATGCAAAAATATCTTCCTCTTCACGCAAACCCGCCATGTTGAGGACTTCAGTTTCACTTTCTTCACGAATCAGGTCGACCATTTCGTCGATGGTCAAACGACCAATCAACTTGCCGTTCTTGTCGACCACCGGCGCGGAGATCAAGTCATAGCGCTCAAACGCCTGGGCGGCTTCGTAGGCGTCTTCATCCGGGTGAAAACTCACCGTATCGCTGGCCATCAAGTCCGCAACTTTCTTGTCCGGATCATTCACCAGCAGGCGCTTGATCGGCAGCACGCCCTTGAGGATGCCTTCGTAGTCGACCACAAACAACTTGTCGGTATGGCCCGGCAGCTCTTTCAGCCGGCGCAGGTAGCGCAAAACCACTTCCAGGCTGACGTCTTCGCGGATGGTGACCATCTCGAAGTCCATCAGGGCGCCGACCTGATCCTCGCCATAGGACAACGCGGAGCGCACGCGCTCACGCTGTTGGCTGTCGAGGGCCTCCATCAGCTCATGGACAACATCACGGGGCAGCTCAGGGGCCAGGTCGGCCAGCTCGTCGGCATCCATCTCCTTGGCCGCAGCCAGGAGTTCGTGATCGTCCATGTCGGCGATCAGGGTTTCACGAACGGAGTCGGATACTTCAAGCAGAATGTCGCCGTCGCGGTCGGCCTTGACCAACTGCCAGAGGGTCAGTCGATCATCCAGCGGCAGTGCTTCGAGAATATAGGCGACGTCGGCGGAGTGCAGGTCATCAAGCTTGCGTTGCAACTCGACGAGGTTTTGCCGGTGGACCAGGTTTTCAACGTGGTCTTTGTTCGGGCCTTCCTGGCGGTGCGTGAGGTCTTCGACCACACGCTGGCGCTGCAGCAGCTCGATGACTTGAGCCAGGCGATCCTGCAGGCTTTCTTGTGTTTTCTTTACTTCTACTTCGGTCATAGGCGAACTCCACTCCCAGCAGCGGGGCACGCCGGAAGGATCAATCAGTCAATTCATGATTGGTAAAACGGGGTACTGAGTAACTACTGGGTAAGTCCATGGAGGTATTCCACAAGCCCCGGCGGGGCTGACGGGCGCAATGATACACCGTGCGCCGACTTTTAACGTCAAAAAACTGGAAAGAACAAGCGCTTGCGAGCCAAAGCTAAGCATTGGCTGCATCTATGAAGTGCGACGACGCAGCGAGAAAGGAAAACACATGGAAGCAGGAGAAAAAGATGAAATCCCACACAAACCCCAGACGGCAAAAAGCCCGCACTAGGCGGGCTTTTTGTTTGTATGGTGCACTCGACAGGATTCGAACCTGTGACCGCTCGGTTCGTAGCCGAGTACTCTATCCAGCTGAGCTACGAGTGCAGAGTGTGTTTTAGACCAGATCACAACTGGTTGAAGCCAAGCTACCTGCATTGCTGCAACTAACTCTTAAATGGTGCACTCGACAGGATTCGAACCTGTGACCGCTCGGTTCGTAGCCGAGTACTCTATCCAGCTGAGCTACGAGTGCATTTGTTGCCGCGCATTATAGGCCGTTCAATCTCTATGTAAAGCTATTTTTTCGAGTAATTTCAACAACTTACCGAAAAAACCAGATTGCAACGTACTAAGCAAATAATGGCGGAGAACGGGGGATTCGAACCCCCGACACCCTTTTGAGGTGTACTCCCTTAGCAGGGGAGCGCCTTCGGCCACTCGGCCAGCTCTCCGCAACACGGGGCGTATATTAACCACGTTCATCCCCGTTTGCAAACATAAAAAACGATAAAAATTAAAGGCTTGGTTCTTCGTCCTTCTCTTTCTTGATCCGCAGGTAGATTTCCTCGCGATGGACCGCTACCTCTTTCGGAGCGTTAACCCCGATACGTACTTGATTGCCTTTGACGCCGAGCACGGTCACGGTGATTTCGCCATCACCGATAATCAGGCTTTCTGCGCACCGACGAGTCAGAATCAGCATACCTTTCTCCTCACGCATTTCAGTTCAGGAACAACAGTCTGCAAAAAAAAGGCGTTCGACCTACGACCTGATGGCCATAGCCCTAACGGCCTAAGTATTGTCGAGCACACGCAAAAGACCATGCACCCCACAAAAAAATGAAAGGCGCGGTTAGACCGCGCCTTCCTGGCATTGCATCACTCGCCCTGTCGGGCCGGAGCGTCCAGCTCGAAAGCGGTATGCAGCGCACGTACAGCCAGTTCCAGATACTTCTCTTCGATCACCACCGAGACTTTGATTTCCGAGGTGGAGATCATCTGGATGTTGATGCTTTCCTTGGCCAGCGCCTCGAACATGCGGCTGGCAACGCCGGCATGGGAACGCATGCCCACGCCCACGATCGACACTTTGGCGATCTTGGTATCGCCGACCACTTCACGGGCGCCAATTTCGCTCGCAGTGTTCTGCAGGATTCGCTCCGCCGCATCGTACTCGTTGCGGTGCACGGTGAACGTGAAATCGGTGGTGTTATCGTGCGAAACGTTCTGCACGATCATGTCGACTTCAATGTTCGCGCCACTGATAGGGCCGAGAATCTTGAACGCCACGCCCGGGGTATCCGGTACGCCACGGATCGTCAGCTTGGCTTCATCGCGGTTAAAAGCGATGCCGGAAATGATCGGCTGTTCCATGGATTCCTCTTCATCAATAGTAATGAGGGTCCCCGGACCCTCTTTGAAGCTGTGCAATACGCGCAGCGGAACGTTGTACTTGCCGGCGAACTCCACCGCGCGGATTTGCAACACCTTGGAACCGAGGCTGGCCATTTCCAGCATCTCTTCAAAGGTGATCTTGTCCAGGCGCTGGGCCACGGACACCACTCGCGGGTCGGTGGTGTAAACGCCGTCCACATCGGTGTAGATCTGGCATTCATCGGCCTTGAGAGCCGCTGCCAGCGCCACGCCGGTGGTGTCCGAACCGCCACGCCCAAGGGTGGTGATGTTGCCCTGCTCATCCACGCCCTGGAACCCTGCTACAACTACCACGCGCCCAGCCTTGAGATCTGTGCGGATTTTCTGATCGTCAATCTGCAGGATACGCGCCTTGGTATGCGCGCTGTCGGTCAGGATGCGCACCTGGCTGCCAGTGTAGGACACTGCCGGCACACCACGCTTGTTCAGCGCCATGGCCAACAGGGCAATGGTCACCTGCTCACCGGTGGACACAATCACATCCAGCTCACGCGGCAGCGGTTGCTGGTCGCCACTGATTGCCTTGGCCAGTTCGATCAGGCGATTGGTCTCGCCGCTCATGGCCGACAGCACCACCACCAGGTCATCGCCGGCATCGCGGAATTTCTTAACCTTGTCGGCCACCTGCTCGATTCTTTCGACAGAACCGACCGAGGTGCCTCCGAATTTCTGTACGATCAAAGCCATTTCTAAGCCGCCTCAGCCCGTAAAGGGGCGCCCAATAAACAAATCTTCCAGCAACCGAGCGAGCCCATGACTAGACCATGGGCTCGGCAACAGCGCCTTAAATGCCTGCCTCGACAAATGGCACGGTCAGGGCCAGGGCCGCGTCCAGGGCACCGGCGTCTACACCACCGCCTTGCGCCATGTCCGGACGACCGCCGCCCTTCCCGCCCACTGCCGCGGCGGCTTGCTTCATCAAATCACCGGCCTTGAGTTGGCCAGTCAGGTCCTTGGTTACACCGGCAACCAGCACGACCTTTTCCTCATGGACACCGCCGAGCAGGATCACTGCGCGGCCGAGCTTGTTCTTCAACTGATCGACCAGCGCCAACAGCGCCTTGCCGTCCTGACCGTCCAGGCGTACGGCCAGGACTTTAACGTCCTTGACGTCTACCGCCGAAGCCGACAGATCGTCACCCGCAGCGCTGGCCGCCTTGGCTTGCAACTGCTCCAGCTGTTTCTCCAGCGCACGGTTGCGCTCCAGGACGGCCGACAGCTTGTCGATCAGGTTATCGCGGCTGCCCTTGACCAGGCTGGCCGCTTCCTTGAGTTGTTCTTCGGCCGCATTGAGGTAGGCCAGGGCCGCAGCACCAGTCACCGCCTCGATACGCCGCACACCGGAGGCCACGCCACCTTCGCTGATGATTTTCAGCAGGGCGATGTCGCCGGTGCGGTTGGCGTGGATACCGCCACACAGCTCCACCGAGAAGTCGCCGCCCATGCTCAGCACGCGCACGTTGTCGCCGTACTTCTCGCCGAACAGCGCCATGGCGCCCTTGGCCTTGGCGGTCTCGATGTCGGTTTCTTCGGTTTCTACCGGCGAGTTCTTGCGAATCTCGGCGTTGACGATGTCTTCCAGGGCCCTGATCTGTTCAGGCTTGATCGCTTCAAAGTGGCTGAAGTCGAAACGCAGGCGCTGGCTGTCCACCAACGAACCCTTTTGCTGAACATGCTCGCCCAATACCTGGCGCAATGCTGCGTGCAACAAGTGAGTGGCCGAGTGATTCAAAGCCGTTGCGTGCCGCACGTCAGCATCGACCTGGGTATCGACCGGTGCACCGACCGTCAAGTTACCCAGCACCAGCACACCGTGGTGCAAGAACGCCCCGCCGGTCTTGGTGGTGTCGCGCACTTCAAAACGACCGGAGGTGGAGCTGAGGAAACCACAGTCACCGATCTGGCCGCCAGACTCAGCGTAGAACGGTGTCTGGTCCAGCACCACCACGGCCTCATCGCCTTCGCTCAACACGTCGACCGATTTGCCGTCTTTATAAAGCGCGACGATTTTGGCCGAGCCGACGGTCGCCTTGTAACCGGTGAATTCGGTAGGCACGTCGACCTTGACCAGGCTGTTGTAGTCCAGGCCAAAGGAACTGGCGGAACGGGCGCGCACGCGCTGCGCTTCCATCTCACGCTCGAAACCCGCCTCGTCCACCGTCAAATCGCGCTCGCGGGCGATGTCGGCGGTAAGGTCCATCGGGAAGCCGTAGGTGTCGTACAACTTGAACACGACATCGCCGGGCACCACAGTGCCCTGCAAGTTGGCGAGGTCGAGTTCGAGAATCTTCAGGCCCTGTTCCAGGGTCTTGGCGAACTGCTCTTCCTCGGCTTTCAACACGCGCTCGATGAGCGCCTGGTTCTGGGCCAGCTCCGGAAAAGCCTCGCCCATTTCAGCCACCAGCGCGGCAACGATCTTGTAGAAGAAGCTGCCAGTGGCGCCCAGCTTGTTACCGTGACGGCAGGCGCGGCGGATGATCCGGCGCAGCACGTAGCCACGACCCTCGCTGGACGGCAACACACCGTCGGCGATCAGGAAACCGCAGGAGCGGATGTGGTCCGACACAACCTTGAGCGAGGACTGGCTTTCATTCGCGCAGCCAATCGCCGCAGCCGACGCGCTCAACAGGTTGGTGAACAAGTCGATTTCATAGTTGGAATGCACGTGCTGCATCACCGCACTGATCCGCTCCAGGCCCATACCGGTGTCTACCGACGGCGCCGGCAGCGGATGCAACACGCCATCGGCGGTGCGGTTGAACTGCATGAACACGTTGTTCCAGATCTCGATGTAACGGTCGCCGTCTTCTTCCGGCGAGCCCGGCGGGCCACCCCAGATGTCGGCGCCGTGGTCGTAGAAGATCTCGGTGCAAGGGCCGCACGGGCCGGTATCGCCCATGGTCCAGAAGTTGTCGGAGGCGTAAGGCGCGCCCTTGTTGTCGCCGATGCGGATCATACGCTCGACGGGGACGCCGACTTCCTTGGTCCAGATGTCATACGCTTCGTCGTCCGTCGCGTAGACGGTCACCCAGAGTTTTTCCTTGGGCAGCTTCAAGACGCCAGTCAGGAAGGTCCAGGCAAACGTAATCGCATCTTTCTTGAAATAGTCACCAAAACTGAAGTTGCCGAGCATTTCGAAGAAAGTGTGGTGGCGGGCGGTGTAACCGACGTTTTCCAGGTCACTGTTCTTGCCGCCGGCGCGTACGCACTTCTGGCTGCTGGTGGCGCGGGTATACGCGCGCTTTTCCTGGCCCAGGAAGCAGTCCTTGAACTGGTTCATCCCCGCGTTAGTGAACAGCAGGGTTGGGTCATTGCCTGGGATCAAGGAGCTGGAGGCGACACGGGTGTGACCTTGCTCTTCGAAGAAGCGAAGGAAGGCTTCACGGATTTCTGCGCTTTTCATAGGTTCTTCCACGGAGGCTGCGGCCAAAGGCCAGTGCGCAACATCATCAGACGGAGCGACGGCAAAGGGCCGCATTATATCGGCCCTTTGCCGGTGGTACAGCGTGTTTATGCGATAGAGAGGTTCAATTAGACGGTCTGCACGCTCATTTTTGCGAGAATTCGACGAATGTCTGCGCCACCTGCTCGATCTGCGCGCGGCTCACATCCAGATGCGTGACCATGCGCAGACGCGGCGCCACGCTCAACTTGATCCCGCGCTCGGCGGCAAACGCCTTCAGGGCCTGCGCCCGGTCGCCAATCTGCACGTAGACCATATTGGTCTGCACCGGCTCCACCTCATAACCGGCCTGGCGCAGCGTATCCCCCAGCCATTGGGCATTGGCGTGGTCATCGGCCAGGCGCTGTACCTGGTGATCCAGGGCATACAGCCCCGCTGCTGCCAGGGAACCGGCCTGGCGCATGCCGCCGCCGACCATCTTGCGCAAACGGCGCGCTTTGGCGATCAACGCCGTGGACCCGCACAGCACCGAGCCGATCGGCGCGCCGAGCCCTTTGGACAGGCACACCGACACCGAGTCGAAGTGCCGGGCAATCTCCCGTGCGTCCACCCCAAGCTTGACCGCCGCGTTATACAGCCGCGCACCATCCAGATGCAGGGCCAGGCCATGTTCACGGGTAAACGCCCGCGCCTTCGCCAGGTAGTCCAGGGGCAGCACCTTGCCCTGCATGGTGTTTTCCAGCGCCAACAGCCGGGTGCGGGCGAAGTGGAAATCATCCGGCTTGATCGCTTCCAGCACCTGGGCAAGGTCCAGGGAGCCGTCCGCCTGCACCTCCAGCGGCTGCGGCTGGATCGAGCCCAGCACCGCCGCGCCACCGCCCTCGTATTTATAGGTGTGGGCTTGCTGGCCGACGATGTATTCCTCGCCGCGCTCACAGTGAGCCATCAACGCCAGCAGGTTGCTCATGGTGCCGGTGGGCACGAACAACGCCGCGGCAAACCCCAGGCGCTTGGCCAGTTCGGCCTCCAGACGGTTGACGCTGGGGTCTTCACCGTAGACGTCATCGCCGCTGACGGCAGTGGCCATCGCGTCGAGCATGCCGGGGGTGGGTTGGGTCACGGTGTCGCTGCGCAGGTCGATCACAGACATGAAACAAGCCTCGAAGGGGTGAATTGAGTTTCTTATGAAGGTGATTACTGCGGGCAATACCGCGCAATATCAAGCCCCATGTCGCTTCAATCGAATACCAACCAAACAAACCGATATAGGTTATCAATACGGCGATCGTGCAGTTTTTGAAAAACCATGTTAAAAACTCTCCGCCGCCAGGGTTCTGGCGGCAACGTTCTCAGGGCGGGGTGCAATTCCCCACCGGCGGTAATTGCACGCAATGTGCATAGCCCGCGAGCGCTTGGCGCCTCGAACTGCTCACGCGGGACGGCGACAAGGTCAGCAGACCCGGTGTGATCCCGGGGCCGACGGTCATAGTCCGGATGAAGAGAGAACGGGATTGGCACCTAAGGGCCGCGCACCGAGTGTGCTTGCGTACCCTTAAATCCCATTCGATTCATAACGCCCTGTTTTTTTCTTAAACAGGAGTCAGAACATGCAACCCACCGCAATCGACAGCAAAAGCAAAAACCACCACGGCGAGCGCGTCGCGTTTATCCAAGCCTGCTGGCACAAGGATATTGTCGACCAATCACGCAAAGGCTTCCTCGCCGAAATGATCGCCCAGGGCTACCAGGAATCGGACATCGACTTCTTCGAAGTCGGCGGCGCCTTTGAAATGCCCCTGCATGCCAAGCTGCTGGCCAAGACCGGCCGTTACGCCGGTATCGTCGCTGCCGCGCTGGTAGTGGACGGCGGCATCTACCGCCATGAATTCGTGGCCCAGTCGGTGGTCAGCGGCCTGATGCAGGTGCAGCTGGAAACCGAAGTGCCGGTGTTCTCGGTGTCCCTGACCCCGCACCACTTCCACGCCGGCAGCGAACACACCACGTTCTTCTACGAACACTTCGTGCACAAGGGCCAGGAAGCGGCACGCACCTGCGCCGACACCCTGCACAAGGTGCGGGCGATCCGTCGCAGCGAGCCGCGCGCTGTAGCGGTTTAAGCAACACTGCAAAACCCAGCCTCAGAGCTGGGTTTTGTGTGGGAGCTGGCTTGCCTGCGATAGCATCACCGCTGTGTGACTGACACACCGAGGTGACTGCATCGCAGGCAAGCCAGCTCCCACACAAACCAGCCCCCACAATTGACCGCGTCAGTCCCGGGCCTCAGGCCAGGCCGGCATCCGTCGTCGGCACAATCAATATCCCCGCTCGCAAGCCATTCTTCACCTTCGGGTTGGGGAAGATAATGCGCGCCCCCTCCTCCTCGATGACCCAGCGGGTCTTGGCCACGTCTTCGGCCAGCAGATAACCCTGTGCCAAGAGCGAAAAGTTTTCCACGTCCGCCGGCAGGTGCATCAGGAACGCGTCGCTGTGCTTGATGACTTCACGGGACACGGCAAACAGTTGCAGGCCCTCCAGGCTCTCGGTCAGCGGCTCGTTGCCTTCGATGATCTGCTTGAGGCGGGTTTCCAGGCGCGACACGTCCACGCCCTGGTTCTGCCCGAACGGCCGCGCCTTGCCCAATTCCAGGGTGAAAGCTTCGGCCTCCAGTTGCTCATAGGTAAACGCAGTGAAGGTGATCGAGGTCTTGTTCTGCAGCAGCACCGCTTGCATGCCGGCAGCGTTGAGGCGCGCCAGCTCGTGGCGAGAATGCTGGCGACCTTCCTTCCACGGGTACAAGGCGAACTGCTCGATCTTCGAGCCGCGAATCGCGGTATGCAGGTCGTAATGCAGGCGCGAACGGCCCGGCTGGCTGAAGAAGCTGCGCGCCAGTTGCTCAAGCTCAGCAGCGCGCATGGCTTCAGGGCCGATGTTTTTTTCATGCCGGCCGTTGAACAGCCGGTTGACGTCCAGCTCAAGGTAACGCTCGCCGCGGCGCATGGCCTCGGGGTTGCCGAACAGGAACAGAATACGGGTGCGGGGTTTGATCTCCCCACGGGCGATGCCATACAACAAGCGGTCGAGCAGTTCGATCGGCGCGGTTTCGTTGCCATGGATGCCGGACGACAGCAGCAGGTCGCTGCCGTTGTCCAATGCCTGCGGCGGGCGGACTTCGAGTGCGCCCTCGCTAAGCCAGCGCATCTGCACGCCGTCGACAGTCAGTTGAATTTTTTGCGCCGGTTCACGACCGGCGAGGGTCAGTTCAAGCAGTTTGCCGAGGGCGAGCATAAGCAGCTTCCTTAGTGGTTGCAGCCAGGGCCGTGGACGTGATCGTCGTCGTCACCGTCAACGTCGGCCGGTTCCATTTCCAGTTGCAGGCTCATCAGGTTGGTGGCCAGTGGGCGCATCAGCAGGTTGGCGTATTCGGCGTCGCCTTCTTCTACGTCCACACCGATCAGCAGTTGGCCACGACCGTCGTGCTGGATCCAGATTTCCTTGCCCTGCCAGACCACGGCGACGCGGGTGCAGGAGGTTTCCAGCTGGGTGCCGTCGGTGTCTTCAAGAATCAGTTTCAGGGTGTCGGTGGTCATAAAGTGCTCTCAGCCATAGGGCGTAAAAGGGGGTGCGTTAATTGATCTGGAAAGGATAAACCGAGCCCAGTTTAAGGATTTGCGTCAATTCATCCAATGCCGTCCGGCACTCCAGCAACAATTGCGGGTCAGCCAGGTCGGTTTCACGCAGGCTGTCGCGGTAGTGCTTGTCGACCCATTGGGTCAGCGTGTCGTACAACGGCGCGGTCATGATAACGCCTGGATTCACCGCCGCCAGCTCGGTGTGGTTCAGCGCCACGCGCAAGCGCAGGCACGCCGGGCCACCGCCATTCTGCATGCTTTGCTTGAGGTCGAAGACTTTTACCTCGCGGATCAACCCATCGGATGCGGTCAGGTTTTGCAGGTAGTGCCACACGCGTTCGTTGGCGCGGCATTCTTCCGGCACGATCAGCAGCATCGAGCCGTCGGCGCGGGTCAGCAACTGGCTGTTGAACAGGTAAGAACGCACTGCGTCTTCGACACTCACCTGAGCGCGGGGCACGCACACCGACTGGAAGTTGCCGCCCAGCGTGCCCAACTTGCCTTGCAGCTCACCGAGCATCTGCTCGGTATTGAGGAACGCATCCTCGTGATAGAACAGCACTTCGCCGTTGCCCACCGCGATCACGTCGTTGTGGAACACACCGGCGTCGATCACCGCCGGGTTCTGCTGGGCATAGACCACGCCGTCGTCCTTGAGGCCGTGCAGGCGTGCAACGGCCTGGGACGCTTCAAGGGTCTGGCGCGCCGGGTATTTTTGCGGGGCCGGGTAACGGGTGTCGAACGCGCTGCGGCCGAACACGAAAAACTCCACGCCCGCCTCGCCATAGTCACGGCAGAAACGCGTGTGGTTGGCTGCACCTTCATCACCGAACTGCGCCACCGCCGGCAACGCGGCGTGGTGGGCGAAGTGCTTGGCGTCGGCGAACATCGCACCCAGCACGCGGCTGGTGGTGGGGTGCTCGATGCTGCGGTGGTATTTGCAATTGAGGTTGGCGGCGGTGAAATGCACGCGGCCATCCGCCGTGTCGGCGCTCGGGCTGACGGTGGCGGCGTTGGCCACCCACATGCTCGATGCCGAGCAGCTGGCGACCAGCAACGGCATGGCCTGCTTGGCCGCCTGCTGGATGACGTGGGCATCGGTGCCGCTGAAGCCGAGGTTGCGCAAGGCGGCCACGTCCGGACGCTCCTGCGGCGCCAGCACGCCTTGCACAAAGCCCATGTCCATCAGCGCTTTCATTTTCTGCAGGCCCTGCAACGCCGCTTCCTTGGGGTTGGAAGACTGCTGGCTGTTGCTCTGGGACGCGACGTTGCCGTAGGACAAACCGCCGTAGTTATGGGTCGGCCCCACTAGACCGTCAAAATTGACTTCATAGGATTTCATCGGCGAGGCTCCACGAACATCTGTTTTTATAGGCATCAACTGCGACTTCCAACACGGCGCTACTCTCTATCTGTAAACCTGATCAAGTGTGGGAGCTGGCTTGCCTGCGATGGCATCAACTCGGTTGTGCTGAAAGACCGAACCGCCTGCATCGCAGGCAAGCCAGCTCCCACACAAGCCCCTCCCACATTAGATCAGTGTCACCTTCACTTCAGCGTAATACCGGGGGTCAGCGTGGCCGGAACCACCAGGCTCGGGGTTTCCAGCGAGGCCACCGGGTACGCGCAGTAATCCGCCGCGTAATACGCACTGGCGCGGTGGTTGCCCGAGGCCCCTACCCCACCAAACGGCGCAGTGCTGGCAGCGCCGGTCAGCTGTTTGTTCCAGTTGACGATGCCGGCGCGGCTTTCCAGCCAGAACTGCTGGTAGCGCGCTTCGCAATCCGACAACAAGCCAGCGGCCAGGCCGTACTGGGTGTTGTTGGCCTCGGCAATCGCCCCGGCAAAATCAACGTAGCGGATCACCTGCAACAGCGGGCCAAACAACTCTTCATCCTCGCGCTCGGTCACGCCGGTCACGTCGATGATGCCCGGGGTCAGCAAGGCGGCCTGGGCCTGTGGCTGGGTCATTTCCAGCAGCGCCACGGCGCCATTGGCCAACATCAGTTCCTGGGCCTCCATCAGGGCTTTTGCCGCACCGAGGGAAATCACCGAGCCCATGAACGGCGCCGGCTGCTGGTCGAACGCGCCGACTGCAATCGTCGCACTCACCGCCACCAGGCGCGCCAGCAACGCATCGCCCCACGCGCCTTGCGGCACCAGCAAACGACGCGCACAGGTGCAGCGCTGGCCGGCCGAAATGAAGGCTGACTGGATAATGGTGTAGACCGCCGCATCCACATCGGCCACTTCGTCGACCACCAGCGGGTTGTTGCCGCCCATTTCCAGGGCCAGGATCTTGTCCGGGCGCCCCGAGAACTGCTGGTGCAGATGATTGCCGGTGCGGCTGGAGCCGGTGAAGAACAATCCGTCGATGCCCGGGTTGGCCGCCAGGGCGATCCCCGTTTCGCGTGCGCCTTGCAGCAGGTTCAGCACGCCCGCCGGCAAACCGGCTTCGATCCAGCATTGCACGGTCAGCTCGGCGACTTTCGGGGTCAGCTCGCTCGGTTTGAACAGCACGGTATTGCCCGCCAGCAAGGCCGGGACGATATGCCCGTTCGGCAAGTGACCGGGGAAGTTGTAAGGGCCAAACACCGCCACCACGCCGTGGGGCTTGTGGCGCAACACAGCGGTGGCGTCGCCCAATGGGCCGCTCTTCTCGCCGGTCCGTTCGCGGTAGCTTTGCACCGAGATCGCGATCTTGTTGGCCATGCTGGTCACTTCGGTAGCCGATTCCCACAGTGGCTTACCGGTTTCCTCACCAATGCAGCGGGCGATTTCGTCGGCACGGCTTTTCAGGGTGGCGGCGAAGGTTTCCAGCACGCTGATGCGCTCTTCCAGCGGGCGTCGGGCCCAGGCCGGGAACGCCTGGCGCGCAGCCTGCACGGCGGACTCGACCTGCTCGGCGGTAGCGCCATTGCCGGCCCACAGCACCTGCTGGGTCACCGGGTTGCGCGATTCAAACAGTTCACCCTGGCCGGCCAGCCAGCTACCTGCGATATACAGCGAATTCATTATTTCGACTCCCGAGCAGCAGACAACGCAACAGCACGCACTTGATCACCCACCACCAGTTGCAGGCGTTTGGCGGTCTGCGGATCAACCACCAGGGTGCCTGCCGCCAGACGGGCCGGAGCGGCCGTGATGCGGCACTCCTCGCGTTTGCGGTTATGGATCAGGAACGGCGTGGCGTCGTCCCCCGGTGTGCCGATGGCGAGCACCAGCGACTGGCTGTCGCGCACGGCACGGATCTTGGTGGTTTCGCACTCCACTGCCGGGCCCGCATCGAAAATATCGACATAGCCCTGGTAGCTGAAGCCTTCGCTCTTGAGCATGCTCAGCGCCGGCTCGGTATCCGGGTGAACCTTGCCGATCACATTGCGCGCATCCTCCGAGAGGAAGCAGCTGTACAGCGGAAACTTGGGCATCAGCTCGGCGATAAACGCCTTGTTGCCCACACCGGTGAGGTAATCGGCCTGGCTGAATTCCATCTTGAAGAAGTGCCGGCCCAGGCTTTCCCAGAACGGCGAGCGCCCGGCGTCGTTGGACACGCCGCGCATCTCGGCGATGATCTTGTTGCCGAACAGCTGCGCAAACTCGGCGATAAACAGCAGGCGCGCCTTGGCCAGCATGCGGCCGTTAAGTCCGGTGCGGTAATCGGCGTGCAGGAACAACGAGCACAACTCGGAATTACCGGTGAGGTCGTTGGCCAGAAACAGCGTCGGAATCTCGCGGTAGATATTCAGCTCCTGGGAGGCGCTGACCGTCAGGCCGACCCGGAAGTTATACCAAGGCTCACGCAGGCCGACCGCACCGGCGATCGCGGAAATACCCACCACGCGGCCTTCGTCGTTTTCGAGCACGAACAGGTAGTCGGCATCCCCACGCCCGGCGTCACCGCGAAAGGTTTTTTCGGCCCAGCCCACGCGATGGGTCAAGCGCTCTTCATTGGCCGGCAAGGTGGTGAGGCCGGTGCCGGTGCTGCGCGCCAGATCAATCAGGGCCGGTAAATCGCTGCTGCGTACGGGACGAACGATCATGCTATCTCCTCAGACGGGCCGCCTGCTCAGGCCACCCGCGAAACTCTGTTCTTTAAACCGCAACCAAACGCACACTGGCGCCTTCGCCGACGCCCAGGGCTTCGGCCGCTGCCAGGTCCAGGGTCACGGGTTTACCGGGCGCGTAGTCCAGTTCCAGCATCACGGCACGGTAATCCTGCAACTGCGCGTTGCTGACCAGATACTGGCGGCCGGCCCCCTTGATCATCTCGCCGATCTTCACCGGCACCACGCGGCTCTGGGCGATCGAGCGAATGCCTGACACCCGGGCGTGCAGGGTCGGGCCACCGTCGAAGATGTCGATATAATGGTCGGTCTCAAAGCCTTCACGCATCAGGATGTCGAAGGTGATCTGCGCACGTGGGTGCACCTGGCCCATGGCTTCCTGGGCTTCGTCCGGCAACAGCGGCACGTAGATCGGGTAATGCGGCATCAGTTCGGCGAGGAAGGTACGGCTTTTCAGCCCGCACAGGCGCTCGGCGGCGGCGTAGTTGAGGTCGAAGAAGTTGCGGCCGATGGCGTCCCAGAACGGCGAATCACCGCTCTCGTCGCTGTAGCCCACAATCTCGGTCACCACCGAGTCGGCAAAGCGCTCCGGGTGGCTGGCGACGAACAGCAGGCGGCCCCGGGAATTAAGTTCGGACCACGGCGAACCGACCAGCTCGGGCACCACGTAGAAACTGGTGAGCAAGCTGTTGCCGGTGAGGTCGTGGCACTGGGAAAGCACGTGGATCTTGTTGTGGATCTTCAGCTCGCGGGAGGCGTGCACAAAGGTCTCGTTACGGAAGCTGTAGAACGGCTCCGAGTAACCCGCCGAGGCGACGATAGCCGAGCAGCCGGCGAGCTTGCCGGTCTCGGTGTCTTCAAGCACGAAGAAATAGCTTTCTTCACCGTTGAAACTGACCTCGGCCGCGAAGGACGCTTCGCTGGCGGCGATCTTGTCGCTCAGGCGTTCCACATCATCCGGCAAGGAGGTGACACCAATCGGGCTGTCCGCAGCCAGACGCTGTACCTCGCCCAGATCAGCCATTTGCGCGGGGCGCATCACCAGCATGGTGTCACTCCTTAACTCGAAAAACTCATAGGAAAAATACCGGACAGGCCTAAAACAACACCTATCCCCTTGTAGAGCAAATTCCAATGTGGGAGGGGGCTTGCCCCCGATAGCAGTCTGTCAGTTGATAAATCAGGTGACTGATCCACCGCTATCGGGGGCAAGCCCCCTCCCACACTTGATCCCGTCAAGCCAATCAGCCTTGGGTGAGGGTCTTCACCGCACGTTCAAAACGGTCCAGACCTTCGTTGATGTCCGCCTCTTCCACCACCAGGCTTGGCGCAAAACGCACCACGTCGGGGCCGGCTTGCAGGATCATCAGGTTTTCTTTCTCGGCGGCGTTGAACACGTCCTTGGCACGGCCTTTGAAGGCGTCGCTCAGTACGCAACCGATCAGCAGGCCCATGCCGCGCACTTCGGTGAAGATGCCGTACTGCTTGCCGATCTGCTCCAGGCGCGCCTTGAACAGGTCGTGCTTGGCATTCACGCCCGCCAACACCTCAGGGGTATTGATCACGTCGATCACCGCTTCCGCCACCGCGCACGCCAGCGGGTTGCCGCCGTAGGTGGTGCCGTGGGTGCCGACTACCAAGTGCTTGGCCAGGGCCTCCGTGGTGAGCATGGCGGCAATCGGGAACCCACCACCCAGGCTCTTGGCGCTGGTGAGGATGTCCGGCACCACGCCGTAATGCTGGTAGGCGAAGAGGTGGCCGCTGCGGCCCATGCCGGTCTGCACTTCGTCGAACACCAGCAGCGCGTTGTTCGCGTCACACAGTTCGCGGGCACCTTGCAGGTAGGCCAGTTCGGCCGGCAGCACGCCGCCTTCGCCCTGGATCGGCTCCAGCACCACGGCGCAGGTCTTGTCCGACACGGCGGCTTTCAGCGCGTCCAGGTCGTTATAAGGAACGTGGGTGATGCCGGTAATTTTAGGCCCGAACCCATCGGAGTACTTGGACTGGCCACCGACGTTCACAGTGAACAGGGTGCGGCCGTGGAAGCTGTTCAGCGCAGCGATGATCTCGTACTTCTCAGTGCCGAAACGGTCGAACGCGACGCGACGGGCCAGCTTGAACGCGGCCTCGTTGGCTTCGGCGCCGGAGTTACAGAAGAACACGCGCTCGGCAAAGGTGGCGTCGATCAGCTTGTGGGCCAGGCGCAGGGCCGGCTCATTGGTGAACACGTTCGACACGTGCCACAGCTTGTTGGCCTGTTCGGTCAGTGCACCGACCAGCGCCGGGTGCGCGTGGCCCAATACGTTGACCGCGATGCCGCCGGCAAAGTCGATCAGCTCGCGACCCGCCTGGTCCCATACGCGCGAACCTGCGCCACGCACGGGGATAAAGGCGGCAGGTGCGTAGTTGGGAACCATCACCTGGTCGAAATCGGCACGTTGCACCGGGGCTTGCTCAACGGACATCGGAGTCTCCTGAAGAGGAACGCCTGCCTGGAACTGGCGGGCGATGCAGGGATTGTAAGGACAGTTTTCAGTGCGGCCTTGCCGCCAAGCGACAACTTCTTATAGCGCCAACCCGCGATTTTCGCGGGTTTACGCCAATGCGACAAATAGCGTCGCAATGGCGCAGTTTAAACGCTGGCGCGCGGTTTGCGGCATCGGCCGACGGATTTGTCCGTCACCCGGCAAAAACCATCTATGCACCGCCTGCCGCCCGGCACGCTTTGGTCCCATTGGCCGTCATCCCATTTGGATTTCCCGCCATGAACGACCGTACTTCCAGCCCCCACTATCGCCAATTGATCAGCGCCGTACCGCCATGGCTGGGCAAAGCCAGCCCCGCACGGCGCCAGCAACTCAAGGGCGCCACGCTGACCCTACCGGCCTGGTACAACGGCGCCTCGGAGGCCGAGCACCACACCCTCAAAACCCTTAACAGTGCCGCATGGGCGGCACAGAACCCGGTGGACCAGGCGCTGGGCAGGCTGCTGGATATCAACGCCTTCGCCCGGCCCAAACTGCAACACGCGCTCAGTACCCGGTTCAGCCTGGAGTTGGATGTGGAAACCACCCTGGTGCGTTTCTATATCCCTGCCAGCATCCCGTGGTTCCCCATCCGTTCCGGCGCTGCACGCACCTGGACCGTGTCGCTGCTGGACGCCGCGCTGCACAACTTCGAACCCGACGAAACCCGCCCCGACGCCTACGAGCGCGCCTCAAGTTACCTGCGTAAAGTCGCCGATACCGAACAGTTCGAAATCCTCACCACGGTCAAAGACCGCATGAGTATCGTGGCCTTTACCCAACTGTGCCGCGAGCTGGACCTCGGCGGGCAATACCAGACCTACCTGGCCGAGCAACTGCTGGAGCCGGTGGCCTCGGCGGTGCTGCAACGGCACGTCGACGCCAGCCAAAAGGCCGCCCTCAAGGCCGCGCTGCAGATGGCAGTGGTCAAGCGCGACCTCAGCGAGACCCTGCAAAGCCTGATCGAAGGCATCGTTGATGGCTTGCAGGGCATGCGCCTGGAGGGTAAGACCTGGCGGGCCCACGACCTGACGATGATGTCGGCGCAGCTGACCGGCATCGTGCTGTTTGCGCCGGATCTGGAGCAGCACCAGCAGACCGTGCCGGTGGTGGCCTATATCCCGGACGACCCCGAACACCCGATCAAGCACTACGCCTCCAGTGCCGCACTGATGCAGGCGCTGACGCAAAAACTGCGCAACCCGGCCTATCAGGCGTTTTTCAGCCGGTTTGTGGCCCATGACGAGCGCGGCTATTTCTTTGCCGACCTGCAGCAACGCCTGAGCCGCGTAACCTGGCACCAACACGTCAGCGGGGACCCTATGCCAACCTGGCGCGAAACGCCGATCAACAAACCCAACCTGCAATTTGCCGCAAAGCCCATCAGTGGCGAGCTGCTGACGCACCTGTATCAACGCAAACTCAACAAGATCATCAACGACGCCGCAGTCATTGCCGTCTCCACCGCCAGCGCCGATCGCAAAGCGCGCTGGGAGCGTTGGGACGCCCTGCAAAACATCGCGTCCACCTTGCTGGAGATTGCCGCCTTTATCGCCGCGCCGTTTTTCCCGCCCCTGGGCGCGTTGATGCTCGCCTATACGGTTTACCAAGTACTGGATGAAACCTTCGAATCCATCATCGACTGGGCCGAAGGTCTGAAAACCCAGGCGTTTAACCACTTCATGACATTGCTGGAAACCCTGGTGCAACTGGGTATGTTCGGCGTGGGCATGCCCATCGCCGAGCACCTGCTGCGCCAGGCACTCCCCCAGGAACTGTGGAACTTCATCGACCGGCTCAAACCGGTGCAGTTGCCCGACGGCAATTCACGCTTGTGGAACCCCGACCTGACACCTTATCGCCAACCCAGCCCCGCAGCTCCCCAGACGCCGGGGCTTTACCAGGACGGCAACACATCAAGCCTGCGGTTACCTAACGGCCAGTTCGGCGTGAGGCAAGTGGGCGACACCGGCGTGTTCAAGATCCAGCACCCCAGCCGTGCCAATGCCTATCAACCCCTGGTACGGCACAACGGCGCCGGCCTCTGGAGTACCGAATTGGACGAACCGCTCACCTGGAGCGACGAGCATCTTATCCAGCGCCTGGGCACGCTGGCCGAGGGCCTGCCCCCGGCCACCCTGCGCCACGCCTGTGCCTTCAGCGAAACCGACAATAACGCCCTGCGCAAAATGTACCTGGACAACGAACCGCTGCCGCCGCTGCTCGAAGACCAGATCAAGCGCCTGAGAATCGACCAGGACCTGCAACGTTTTATCGACCAGTTGAACAGCGACGACCCGGCGCTCTACACCCAGGCGGACCCGCAAACTCAGCTGCAACTCCTCACCACCTTCGGCCTCTGGCCCGAGACCAAAGCCCTGCGTTTTCTCAATGCAGAGGGCGCTACCACCTGGCAGTACGCGCCGAAAACCCAATACCCGGTGGTGCAGATTCACGAGGCGCAACTGGCGCGGGGCGACTTGCTGAGCATTGTCCTGCAAACCCTGAATGAGACAGAAATCAGAAGCCTGCTGAACGAGCCGGCAGCAGGGCCGCCCCACACGCTGGCGGTGCGTACCGCGACGCTGCGCAAAAAACTCGCGCAACTGGCCGATGAAAAACGCGCCACGTTGTTTGACTCACGCTACAGAGGCTTGGAAGCGGCACCCGCCCCCAGAATTCAGGCACTGATCGACGCCCAGCCGGGCCTGCCCACCAGCGTCGCCCGGGAACTGCTGCGCAGCGCCAGCCGTGAAGAACTGCGGCAGATCGAACAGGCACGGATACCCGCACGCCTCAAGCAACTGGCGCGCTGGGCCCAGCAGGAAGTACGCCTGACCCGTGCCTATGAAGGGCTGTTTCTCAAATCTTCCGACAACCTGGACAGCCATCTACTGGCACTGCACTCGCTGGAAAACCTGCCTGGCTGGTCGAGCGAGGTGCGCATCGACGTCAAAAACTATTCGTTCAATGGCCCGTTGCGCGACAGCATCGGCCAGCCCACGGCGCTGACGCGCAAAGTGCTGGTGATGACTGAAAACGCTGAATACGAAACCTACGATCACAACGGCCTCCATCTGTTTGGCCGCACTGACCTGTACACCGCGATTCTGCAAGCGTTGCCGGATGCCCAACGCGAGGCACTGGGCTTGAACATCGGCGAAGGCGAAAAACTGCGGCAGAGCCTGCGCGACGCCCTGCTGCCGCGTGACCGCCTGCGCACTGTCCTCCTGCAACACCCCGTGAGCAAACCAGCCTATGACTCCACAAAGATGCGCCTGCCCGGCGGAATGAACGGCTATCCCCCAGCCGCTGGCCGCAGCCTGGAGGACCGCGCACAACAGCTGTTTCCCAGTATGCAACCCGCGCTTTTGCAAGAACTGGTGACGCGCCTCAATCAACAGCCCGGCGGTGCATTGAGTGCGCTGGTGACCCTGCAAAGCGATTACACCCGCCTGGAACACGACCTTTCACTGTGGGAGGCCGACACCCCTCGGCACTATCCGGGAACCCAAGTGCGCATGGGCCGTCACGACTACGCCGACGCACTAAGCATCCGTCAATCCTGGGCGCAACAGCTCAAACACTGCTGGCGTCTGGAAACCGGCCTTGATGATGCTTTCGAGGGCGACTTTCAAGGCTTCAAGCTGCAACTGCACGACCCGATCCAAGGCGCGCTGCCCACCTTGAACCTGCAACTGAGGCACGTGACCTTCCTGGAACTGGCAGGCAACAACCACACCCAGGGTGTCGCCGCGTTTTTGCAATACTTCCCGACACTGCGTCACGTGGCACTGCGCAACCTGCCCTTGACCAGCATCCCACCCGCGCTGTTCAACCTGCCCGGCCTGACCGAGCTGGTGCTGAGCAACTGCGGCCTCACCTTGAGCGCCGCTGATCACACCGCTCTGGCTGCCATGACCCGGCTGCGGGTGCTGGACCTGTACGCCAACCCGCTGGAACGCATTCCGGATCTCACGGGCCTGCGCGACCTGAACTTCCTGGACCTGGCCGAAACCGGCATCGACACACTGCCTCAGGGCCTGTTGCGCTTGCCGGAACTGGGCACGGCAGTGCTCAGGGACAACCGCTTCAACGCGTTGCCCGAAGCACTGTTCGAGCTGGCAGCAGACGCCAGCAGCGCCTTTGACTTCTCCGGCAACCCGCTGTCCCTGGCGACCCGCAATAAGGTCAAGGCGTACTACCAACGCACCGGGGAAGACTGGGGCATTGCGGCGCCACAGGCCGACCTCGCCGCCACCCAGGCGCTTTACCCGACCTTTTCCACTGAGGATGCCCAGCGCTTTGTCATGGGGTTGCCCGGCGATTTCGCGGCTGGCCAGCGCACGCTGGCAGGGCTGCAACAGGAATATCAGACACTGCAAGCCGACCTCGGCCTGTGGGTCGTTTCGCAACCGACAGAGCATCCCATCCTCGGTGTCCCTTTGGACGCACAAAGCGGCGCGCAGGAGCAGTACAAACGCGCACAACTCAAACAGCTGCTGGAGCAGAGCTGGCGCCGCGAGACCGAAGTGGATACGGATAACCACGACATGCGCATCAGCCACATGCTGATTTTCACGCAGCCGATTCTGGGCGAGTTTCCCGCGCTGGCCGCCAACTTTGATCATGTCTCGGTGATGAGGCTGCATTGCGACCACCTCACCACCAGTGTGGACGCGTTTCTAAACAGTTTTCCCAAACTGCGTGACCTGAGTATTCACAGCGGCGCGCTGGGAGACATTCCCGAGGCGATTTTCCGCATGCCGAAACTGCGCCATTTGACCCTGATGCGCTGCAAGCTCAAGCTCACCCCCGCCAGCGCGGGATCTTTGGCAGGGATGGAGAACCTTGTCTGGCTGGACTTGCACGGCAACCCGCAACTGACCATCACACCTGATCTCAGCCAGATGCCTGCACTGCGCTTGCTGTCGTTGAACAGATGCTCGATCACCGAGTTGCCCGTGGGGCTGTTGACCCGCGCCCAACTGGAGGTCGCGGACTTGCGCAATAACCGGATTACTCATTTTCCCGCAGAGCTTTACGAAGCGCCGCGAGAACAAGCCAACAACCTGTATTTGAGTGCTAACCCGTTCACCCCACGCGCTCTGGCGCAGGTCGTGCAATTTGCGCGTGATACCGGAATCGATCTGCTGCGCCGCATGGATGCGCTCAACTTACCGGCACCTGAGCCGATGGAAGTCGACGAGTAGCAGGCCACCCCTAACCGCGCTCGGACGGCACCGAGGACAATTCAAACGGGCTGCTGCTGCGGCGCTGGTTACGGTCTTCACGCGGGGTGGCGCCGAAGAAGTTGCGGTAGGCGCTGGAGAAGTGCGGCCCCGAGGAGAAGCCGCACGACAAGCCGATCTGGATAATCGACTTGCTGGTTTGCATGAGCATCTGGCGGGCCTTGTTCAGGCGCAGTTCCAGGTAGTACTGGCTGGGGACGCGATTGAGGTATTGCTTGAAGATGCGTTCAAGTTGTCGTCGTGACACGCACACGTGCTGGGCGATTTCGTCGGTGGTCAGCGGCTCTTCGATATTCGCTTCCATCAGCAGAACCGCCTGGGTCAGCTTCGGATGGCTGGACCCCAGGCGGTTTTGCAGCGGAATGCGCTGGCGTTCACCGCCTTCGCGAATACGCTCCACCACCAGTTCTTCGGACACCGCACCCGCCAGCTCGGCGCCGTGGTCGCGGGCCAGGACCGCCAGCAGCAGGTCGAGTACCGACATGCCACCGCAGGCGGTCAGGCGGTCACGGTCCCAGTCGAACAAGTGGCTGGTGGCGATGACCTTGGGGAAACGCTCGGCAAAATCATCCTGCCAGCGCCAGTGCACGGCGGCGCGATAACCATCCAGCAAGCCGAGTTGGGCCAACGGATAGACACCGGCCGACAGGCCACCGATCACACACCCGGCCCGCACCAGCTGCTTGAGCGCGGTACTCAGTTGCGAGGCGATGACGGTCGGCGGCTCGTCCGCCAGCAGGAACAGTTTCTGAAAGCCCTCGAGCTTGCCGGCCCACGGCTCGCCCGGCAGTTGCCAGGCGCCTTCGGTGGCCGGTTCCGCGAGCAGGAACGACAGCTCGTAGACCACCTCCGGATGCACCCGCTGAGCAACGCGCAAAGCCTCCTCAGCCAGCGCAAGCGTGAGTGCTTTTGTGCTGGGCCAAATCAGGAAACCAATTTTGTGGGCGGTCATGGAGTGCTATCCGAAGCGAGTAACGGTAATGAAGACAAAGGCCAATGCTAGCCGGTAAACCAACACAAATCTCAAAACATATGGAGCTCCAATGTGGGAGCTGGCTTGCCTGCGATGGCGGTGGGTCAGTTGGCACATCGGTTACTGATGTACCACTATCGCAGGCAAGCCAGCTCCCACAGGGACCGGCGTCAACTTCCGAGCTGTGAAGCATGCACTAAACCGGTGCACAACAGCAGTCCTGTTTACTTCAAGCTGCCCGAAAGGAACTGCTGCAAACGCTCGGACTGTGGGTTCACCAGCACTTCACGTGGGTTGCCGCGTTCTTCGACGATGCCTTTGTGCAAAAACACCAGTTGGTTCGACACTTCACGGGCAAAGCCCATTTCGTGGGTCACCACCACCATGGTGCGGCCTTCCTGGGCCAGGTCCTGCATCACCTTGAGCACTTCGCCGACCAGTTCCGGGTCGAGCGCCGAGGTCGGTTCGTCAAACAGCATCACCTCCGGCTCCATCGCCAGGGCACGGGCAATTGCCACGCGCTGCTGCTCGCCACCGGACATATGGCCCGGGAACGCATCCTTACGGTGGCCCACGCCGACTTTGGCCAGGTAGTGCTCGGCCTTTTCACGCGCTTCTTTTTTCGACATGCCCAGCACATGCACCGGGGCTTCCATCACGTTTTCCAGCGCGGTCATGTGCGACCACAGGTTGAAGTGCTGGAACACCATGGACAGGCGCGAACGCATGCGCTGCAACTGTTTAGGGTCGGCGGCCTTCATGGCGCCGTCCTTGTTGGCCACCAGTTTCAGCTCTTCGTTATTGAGCAGAATCTTGCCGGCGTGGGGTTGCTCGAGCAGGTTGATACAGCGCAAAAAGGTACTTTTGCCCGAACCACTGGAGCCGATGATGCTGATCACATCACCGGCCGCGGCGGCCAGGGACACGCCTTTGAGCACTTCATGACTGCCATAGCGTTTATGCAGGTCTTGGACTTCAAGTTTGTACATGCGGTCGGTTCTCACAAAAACAGGTGGTCAGTCGTTGAGCAAGCGCCCGTGACGCAGCGCTTCGCGCCCCGCCACCTTGGCCAGCCAGAAACCCGCTTGGGCATAACGCAGCCGTTCAACGGCAAACAACACCCCCGAGGTGCCCGCGCAGAGGGTGCTCACGCGGTCTTCCAGGGGGTCAATCACTTCAAAGATCGGCTCACCGGCCTCCACCCAGTCACCGGCTTTACGCAGGTAACTGATGACCCCGGCATGGGGCGCGAATAGCAATTCGGTGCCTTCGAACGGCAAGCCTTCGCAAGGCTCATGCTGGGGCGCCGGCCATTCGCCTTTGATCAGGCCCTGTTCGGCGAGGAACGCCAAGATGCCTTCGGCGTGGAAAATCGCTTCGTCGCGGCCGGTGTCGGCCTGGCCGCCGAGTTCCAATGTGGTCGCCAGGCACGCCAGCGGGATCTGCGCGTCCCGGAAGGCACGGGACAGGCGCAACCACGGCAGCGAACACGCTTCATCAAACGAACTGCCGCCGGAGTCTTCCGCCAGCAGGCCGACTTTCACATTCAAATGCGCCGACAGCGAACGCCACTGCGGCCAATGCTGGGGCAGCGCATACATGTGCAGCGCGGCCTCGGCGTCGCAGTGCAGGTCGAGGACCACATCGGCGGTGCAGGCATGGCTGAGCAAGATGCGTTGCATCCCTTGCAGCTGGCTGCTTGGCGCTGGCAGTACGCTGAGCACATCGCTCATCGCCTGGCGAATCAGGCGCACATTGGCGTGCGGGTCATCGCCCAGCTTGCCTTGCAGCAACTCGGCAACCGGCTCGCTCAACTCCACGAAGTCGCGGTTGAAATTCTTGCCGCTGCCCACCTCGAAACGCCCCTGGTGGCTGCCTTGCAGCAGCTGGCCCAGGCCCATCGGGTTGGCCACCGGCACCAGCTCGATCACCCCATTGAGGGCGCCTTGCCGTTCCAGTTCGCCGAGGCGCTTTTTCAGCTCCCAGGCAGCGCGCATCCCCGGCAATTCATCGGCGTGCAGGCTGGCCTGGATATAAGCCTTGCGCTCGCCGCTGCCAAAGCGAAACACGCTCAACTGGCGCTCGCAGCCCAGGTGACCCCAGGGCAACAGGTGATTGATACGCTCCATATCAGTGCTTCCTCGGCGCCAGGTAGCTCAGCCAGCGGCGCTCGGCCAACTTGAACAGGCGTACCAGGATAAAGGTCAGGCACAGGTAGAACGCGCCGGCCGTGATATAGGCTTCAAACGGCAGGTAGAACTGGGCGTTCACCGTGCGTGCGGCGCCGGTGATGTCGATCAGGGTGACGATGGACGCCAGACTGGTGGTCTGTAGCATCATGATCACTTCGTTGCTGTACTGCGGCAGTGCGCGGCGCAGGGCCGACGGCAGCAGGATGCGGCGGTACAGCTTGTAGCGCGACATGCCCATGGCCTTGGCCGCTTCGATCTCGCCATTCGGGGTGGCCTTGAGGCTGCCTGCGATGATCTCGGCAGTGTAGGCACTGGTGTTGATCGCGAAGGCCAGGCACGCGCAGAACGTAGCGCTGGACAACAGCGGCCACAGGAAGCTTTCACGTACGGCTTCGAACTGTGCCAGACCGTAGTAGATCAAGAACAGCTGCACCAGCATCGGCGTGCCGCGAATCACGTAGGTGTAGAGCCAGGCGGCGCCGTTGACGATCGGCTGCTTGGACACCCGCATCAGGCCCAGAGGCAAGGCGGCGAGCAGACCGAAGAACAACGAGATGGCCAACAATTTGAGGGTCGTCGCCAAACCGCCGAGGTACAGCGGCATGGCGTCCCAGATGACGTTGTAGTCGAAGATCATAGATCAGCCGCCCTTACGCCTACCGAGTAGCGCTTCTCAAGATAGCGCAGGGCCAACAACGACACGCTGGTGATCACCAGGTACATCGCCGCCACTGCGAGGAAGAAGGTAAAAGGCTCGCGAGTGGCGTCTGCCGCCTGCTTGGCCTTGAACATCATGTCTTGCAGGCCCACCACCGAAATCAGCGCGGTGGCCTTGGTCAGTACCAGCCAGTTGTTGGTGAACCCGGGGATCGCCAGCCGAATCATCTGCGGCACCATCACCCGGAAAAACACCTGGAAACTGCTCATGCCATACGCAAGGCCGGCCTCGGCCTGGCCCTTGGGGATGGCCATGAAGGCGCCACGGAAGGTTTCCGAGAGGTAGGCGCCAAAGATGAAACCCAGGGTGCCTATACCGGCGGCCAAGGGGTTCAAGTCGATATAGTCGTCATAGCCAAGCATCGGCGCGACGCGGTTAAGCAAGTCCTGGCCGCCGTAGAAAATCAGCAGGATCAGCACCAGGTCGGGGATCCCGCGGATCACCGTGGAGTACAAGTCACCCAGCCAGGCCAACCAGCGCACCGGCGACAGGCGTAACGCGACCCCGATCAGACCCAGAACAATGGCCAAGGCCATGGACGACAAGGCGAGCTGAAGCGTCAACCATGCGCCATCGAGGATGACGGCCCCGTAGCCTTTCAACATGATTCAGGTCCTCGAAAAGGGGGATGAAAAAATGGCGCAAACCTCAGGAATTCTGTTGCTTGCGCCATTCTGGACAGACAGCTGCGACGAGTTACTTAGGGTCAGCGCCGTAAATATCGAAGTCGAAGTACTTGTCCTGGATTTTCTTGTATTCGCCGTTGGCACGGATCGCGGCAATGGCTGCGTTGATGCGGTCCAGGTTGTCCTTGTCGCCTTTACGTACAGCGATGCCGATGCCGTCACCGAAGTACTTGGCGTCGGTGAACTGTGGGCCCACGAACGCGTAGCCTTTACCGGCCGGGGTTTTCAGGAAGCCGTCTTGCAGCAGGGTAGCGTCAGCGACGGTGCCGTCGAGGCGGCCGGCTTCCACGTCCAGGTAGATTTCGTTCTGCGAGCTGTAAGGCACCACGGTGACGCCTTTAGGGGCCAGGACTTCCTTGGCGAAACGGTCGTGGATCGAACCGCGCTGCACACCGATCTTCTTGCCTTTCAATTCATCCAGGCTGGCGCTGACGGTGGTGCCTTCCTTCATCACCAGCTGCGCTGGGCTCAGGTAGTAGCGGTTGGTGAAGTCCACGGACTTCTTGCGGTCTTCAGTGATGGACATGGACGACAGGATCGCGTCGATCTTGCGCACTTTAAGCGCAGGGATCAGGCCGTCGAACTCTTGCTCGACCCAGGTGCACTTGACCTTCATCTCGGCGCACAGGGCGTTGCCGATGTCGTAGTCAAAACCCACGATGCTGCCATCCGGCGCCTTCGAGGCAAACGGAGGGTAAGCCGCTTCGATACCAATCTTCAGGGGCTTCTCATCAGCGAAGGCCTGCATGGACAGCACGGACAGCGCCAGGGCGCCCAACAGCACAAGTTTCTTCATCTTGGGACTCCATCGGTATAGGGCAAAACAGCAGTATGAGCCACGGCCCACGATGCGGCGTAAGGGAAACCGAATTGCAGTGCTGCGTCCTACGCAGGTGCATACCTGCAACGACGAGCGAGTGATCGGCATTCTAACGACAGGCCGGAAGCCGATATTTCCTCAATGCGACAACAATTTACAGAAGCACCGAGAAAGCGGTTCCAGCACATTGACAGCCTCTGAATTTTATGCAGAGACAAAAGATATTAAACCTGTTGATGCTGCAAATTGCGGGCCTATTATTCGCAAACCCTTCTAGCACGGCAAGTGTGGCGTTTAGTCTTATTTCTGAGGGTGTCTAAAACGCGGGTTTTCAGGGCACAGGTGTAGCACATTGCCCCAGGATTGGACGCTGGGTTACACATTTAGGTTGCTCGGTAACATTCGGAAACGTCCTACTGAAGAAGCCGATATTTATTGGTTTGGGGATTGTGCAGGGCTGTCCACCGCAATGAAATGCGGTCCAACTGTGGGAGCGGGCTTGCCCCCGATTGCAGTGTGTCAGCCAGCTCATCTGTTACTGATACACCGCTATCGGGGGCAAGCCCCCTCCCACAGTTGATCTCCATTGATATCAAGATCCCACAAAAAAGCCCCACCCGGCCTACACCGAATGGGGCTTTATCTGACTATCTCGCGCTTACGCGACGTTCATGGTCTTGTGCGTTTCAATCAAATGCGCCACCACACCTGGGTCCGCCAGGGTGGAGATATCGCCCAGCCCGTCATACTCAGCCGTGGCAATTTTGCGCAAAATCCGCCGCATGATTTTGCCCGACCGCGTCTTCGGCAAGCCCGGCGCCCACTGGATCACGTCCGGCGAAGCAATCGGGCCGATTTCCTTGCGCACCCAGTTTTTCAACTCCAGGCGCAGCGCCTCGTTCGGCTCCTCGCCGTTCTTGAGCGTGACATACACATAGATGCCCTGCCCCTTGATGTCATGCGGCACACCCACCACCGCCGCTTCCGCGACTTTAGGGTGAGCCACCATCGCGCTTTCAATCTCGGCGGTGCCCATGCGGTGGCCGGACACGTTCAACACATCATCCACGCGGCCGGTGATCCAGTAGTAGCCGTCCTCGTCACGACGCGCACCGTCACCGGTGAAGTACATGCCACGGAACGTCTTGAAGTAGGTGTCCACGAAACGGTCATGATCGCCGTACAGCGTACGTGCCTGGCCCGGCCACGAATCGAGGATCACCAGGTTGCCTTCGGCGGCGCCCTCGATCAGGTTGCCCAGGTTATCCACCAGTGCCGGCACCACGCCAAAGAACGGCCGCGCCGCCGAACCTGGCTTGAGCGCATGGGCGCCCGGCAGCGGGCTCATCATGTTGCCGCCGGTTTCGGTCTGCCACCAGGTGTCGACGATAGGGCAGCGGGATTGGCCGACGTTCTTGTAGTACCAGTCCCAGGCTTCCGGGTTGATCGGCTCGCCCACCGAACCGAGCAGGCGCAGGCTGCTACCGTCCACACCTTCGCAGGCAGCAGTGCCCGAAGCCATCATTGCGCGGATCGCAGTCGGTGCGGTGTAGAGGATATTGACCTTGTGCTTGTCGACGATCTTGCCGACACGGGTGATGTCCGGGTAGTTCGGCACGCCTTCGAACAGCAGCGTGGTCGCGCCATTGGCCAACGGGCCATAGACGATATAGGTGTGGCCGGTGACCCAGCCGACGTCGGCGGTGCACCAGTAGATTTCGCCCGGGCGGTAGTCGAACACGCGCTCGTGGGTCAGGGCCGCGTACAGCAGATAGCCGCCGGTGGTGTGCTGCACGCCCTTGGGCTTGCCGGTGGAACCGGAGGTATACAGGATGAACAGAGCCTCTTCGGCGCCCATCTCTTTAGGCGCACACACGGCGCCGGCCACTTTCATCAGGTCTTCGTACCAGATGTCGCGATGCTGGTTCCACTTGATGTTGCCATTGGTGCGCTTGCACACAATGACCTTCTGGATGCTGCTGGTTTCCGGGTTGGTCAGCGCGTCGTCAACGTTGGCCTTCAGCGGAATTTTCTTACCGGCGCGGATACCTTCATCGGCAGTGATCACCACCTTCGACTTACAGTCGATGATGCGACCGGCCAGCGCTTCCGGCGAGAAACCGCCGAATACCACGGAGTGAATCGCACCGATGCGGGTACACGCCAACATGGCGACCACAGCCTCGGGGATCATCGGCATATAGATAGTCACCACGTCACCGCGGTGCACATCCTGGCCGCGCAGGGCGTTGGCGAACTTGCAGACTTCTTCATGCAACTCGCGGTAGGTGATGGTGCGGCTTTCGGAAGGGTCATCGCCCTCCCAGATGATCGCCGCTTGGTCGCCACGCTCGGCGAGGTGACGGTCCAGGCAGTTGTAGGAAACGTTCAGGGTGCCATCGGCAAACCATTTGATATCGACATGGTGGTCGTCGAAAGAGGTCTGCTTCACCGCGGTGAAAGGCTTGACCCAGTCAAGGCGCTTGGCTTGCTCGCGCCAGAAGCCATCGGGGTTGACCACCGACTGCTGGTACATGGCCTTGTAGGTTGCCTCGTCGGTCAGCGTGTTGGCTGCTACTTCGGGGCGAACGGGGTACAGGGAAGCCGCACTCATCTTTCTTACCTCGGTGACATAGTTGTTGTTGTATGGCCCCTGTTGTAGCCGGGGCAGCCCCATAGAACCATTCGACGATGGTAGTAACAAGCCCCTACAAATTGCCCTGCTATGCCCATTTGCCGCTCTGGCCCGCGCCCCGTGGCGCTTTGCAGCTTTGTGAAAAAACCTTTACCAGAGGATTGTTACAAAAACCGCCAATAGTGTTTATCAAAAGCACGGGTATATGAATGTAACCCGCGGGCCTAAAATCAACTCCGCCAACAAGGCAGTGATTAACACCGTAACAGCCCCCACGAAGGCAACGTTAATCCGAACTTCCCAACTCTTAAGTTACACACGCGGCCTCACAAGGGCCCCGTGCCCCCTTTCGCCCTGAAGAAGGTAAATAAGTAAATGAAAGCTCTCGTAGTTATGGCCCTCAGCAGCTTGTGCGCCACCGCCGCCCTGGCCGACGAGGCCCCGACCGAGCTGGCCGGCCAGAATGCCCCGATTGTTGAGGACTACACCTATAGCACCCACTTGGATGTTGCCAAAGTACTGTCCATGAGCAGCATTCCGGAAGTCTGCGAAGTTGTACCGGTGAAGATGGAATATGAGGACTCGCACGGTCAGCGGCATATTCTTAATTATCAAGTCATGGGCAATGGTTGCTCTAACGGGTAATCACCTAGTTATTTAGATTCAATCCGGATCTTGGTCGCCGCAAGAAATAGTTCTTGCGGCCAAGAACCGATCTGGAATCCACCCGGCAATAAATGTGGGAGCTGGCTTGCCTGCGATGCCAATTTCAGCCTTATACGCCTCCCAAAGCGCCTCACCGCTGCGCCTCCCCCAGCAGCACAAAAACTATCCCACCGCCCGTCAAAAAATTCCTACACCAGCAAAGCCTTGCAAACACGCGCTTTGGCCGAAAACCACGGCATTTTGGCGCTCGCTCGTGACCATCCGCCGCAACACAAAGCCGAATTTTTCCCTATAATGCGCGGGTAAATCGGGCCTGCAATATCCCTTTACACTGGGATGAAGAGCCAGACCTGAGGCATCCCGCGCGAGCTTGCACCTACTGCTGCGCACCTCAAGCCTCACGCAGAGCACCCGTTACCCTATTCCGTTTAATGCCTGCGCTAGCGGTTGCAACAAACGATTCCTTAAGATCCACCGCGGCCTCTGGGCCGTGTGAACACCCAACCATCCGGTTTCACACGGGCACCTTTGAGCCCTCACGCAGGAGACGACACGTCATGCTGAGCTGGGACGAATTCGACAAAGAAGAAGAAGGCGAAGTAGCCGCTAAAGGCGCCAACGCCGGCCACGCCACCGAAGCCAACATGGACCGCCTCGACGGTGCCGGCGCTGCCGCCGCCATCGAAGCCCGCGCCGTCACCGCCAATGACTCCGCCGCCATCGTGCGCGCCAAAGCTGCGCTGGACAAACTCGACGTCGCCGAGGGCCTCGCCGAGCTGGAAGGCTCCGCCGCACGCGTCGCCGTTGACGAAAAGCGCATGATCAACTGCCGCGCCGACCTCAACCAACTCGTGCCCTTCAAGTACGACTGGGCCTGGCAGAAATACCTCGACGGCTGCGCCAACCACTGGATGCCGCAAG
>NZ_UUPU01000105.1 GCF_900591205.1 Pseudomonas viridiflava | reverse complement strand
ATTGGGTCCCAGGTTCGAGTCCTGGTCACGGAGCCAATTTCAAAACCGGGGTATAGCGCAGTCCGGTAGCGCGCCTGCTTTGGGAGCAGGATGTCAGGAGTTCGAATCCCCTTACCCCGACCATATTAAAAATCCTCGTATCGAAAGATACGGGGATTTTTTTTGCCTGTTTTTCAGCCTTACTTGTGCGAATTCCAAACAGATATTGTGCTGAGGGGGGCGTTGGTGCTGATGTTTCGGCCTCCTAGACTGGGCCCCGTCAATGACCCGCCCAACAGGAATTCGCATCATGACCTTCATCGCTACCGCCCAACCCGTTCGTTCGCTGCCTGTGTTGCTCAAGTCCACCCTCGTGGGGCTGGGCATGGTGCTCGGGCTCGGCCAGTTCGCCGTCGCCGCCGACACCGCCGCCAACAAGCAGCCGACCATTCGCGCCATGTTGGGTGCCAAGCCGACTGATCGGCTCGACCCGAAAACCACTGCGCTGGTGGTGATCGACTTCCAGAATGAATACTTCACCGGCCGCATGCCGATCCCGGACGGCCTGCAAGCCCTGGAAAATACCCAGCGCCTTATCAAGTTTGCCGACAAGCAACGTATCCAGGTCATTCATGTGCAGCACATCGCCCCCGACGACGCGGCGGTATTCGCCAAAAACGGCAAAACTGTTGATTTTCATCCACTGATGAAGCCCCGGCCGCAAGACATGCTGGTGCAGAAAACCACGGTCAGCGTATTTGCCAGCACCGATCTGGATGCGCATTTGAAAAAAGCCGGGGTCAAGACCCTGATTATCGCGGGCCTGATGACCCATGCGTGTGTCGCCGGTGCCGCCCGGGATGCCGCGCCGTTGGGTTATGAGGTTGTGGTAGCATCCGATGCCAGCGCCACCCGGGCGATTACCCGTGCCGATGGCCGTTCGGTAGGCAAGGATGAGTTGCACAATGCGGCGCTGGCTGAAATTGAAGACACTTTCGGTTCGGTGCTGACCACCTCGCAAATTATCGCGTTGGCGCTTGACTGATTCCCCAACCCTGCCGGGATCGCCTGTTGCATGAACCAGTTATCCGCCATGCGTGCCTTTCGGTGCATCGTCGAAGCCAAGGGCTTTTCTGCAGCAGCAGAGCGCCTGGACACTACGCATTCAACGATTTCCCGGCAGTTGCAACAGCTGGAGACCGAGCTGGGCGCGCAATTGATCAACCGCAACACGCGGCGCTTCAGTCTGACGGGCGCAGGGTCGCAGTACTACGCGGCCTGCGTTGATATCCTCAGTCGCATCGACGCGGCGTCCCAGGCCATCGCCCAGGGGCATCAACGCGCCGAAGGTCTGCTGAAAGTCAGTGTGCCGCTGGTGGTGGGGACTCTGGACCTGCCGCACTGGCTGCCGGGGTTCCAGCAGCGCTATCCGGACATCGAGCTTGAGCTGTGTTGCGATGACCAGTTCGTTGACCTGGTGTCCGAGGGCTTTGACGTTGCGATACGAATCGCCGGCGCTCTGGCGGATACCTCATTGGTTGCCCGCACCTTGACGGTTTCCAGGCAGGTATTAGTGGCCTCGCCGGGTTATATCGGTCGCCATGGGTTGCCCCGTTCGGCCCAGGAGCTGGGTAAGCATCGCTTGTTGACGTTCATTGGCGCTTCGTCGGATTGGGCGCTGAGCACGGCGCGTGGTGGCACGGTCAATGTCACCCCTTCGGGGCGATTCAGCAGCAACACGATCAGTGCGCTACACGCGGCCAGCCTGGCGGGCGCGGGCATTGCGTGCTTTACCCAGGCCACGGTACACACTGATTTGATACAGGGGAGGCTTGTGCGCATTCTGCCCAATTACTCATTGGGCGAGCGCCACTATTACGCCCTCTACCCGCAGTCTCGACACCTGGCGCCGAAGGTGCGGGCCTTTGTCGACTATATGGCTGAGTTCTACCAGCAGGAATGAACGCCCAATAAAAAATCCCCCGACCAACCGGCAGGGGGATTTTTTTATGCCACGCAGTCGATCAGTGCAGCTTGAGCCTAGGCTCGGTCCCGCGTCCGATCTTGCTGCCCAACATCAGCATCGCCGTACGGAAGAAGCCATACAGCGCCATCTGGTGCATACGGTACAACGACACATAGAACATCCGTGCCAGCCAGCCCTCAAGCATCACGCTGCCGGTGAGGTTACCCATCAAGTTACCCACCGCCGAGAATCGCGACAGCGAAATCAGCGAGCCATAGTCGGTGTACTTGTAGGACGGCAGGTCCTTGCCTTCGATCCGCAGCTTCAGCGACTTGGCCAGCAACGAAGCCTGCTGGTGAGCGGCCTGGGCACGCGGCGGTACGTTGCGGTCGGTGCCGGGTTGCGGGCAGGCGGCACAGTCACCGAAGGCGAAGATGTTTTCGTCGCGGGTGGTTTGCAGCGTCGGCAGTACTTGCAGTTGGTTGATGCGGTTGGTTTCCAGGCCGTCGATGTCCTTGAGGAAACCCGGTGCACGAATACCGGCTGCCCACACCTTGAGGCTGGCGGGAATCACCTGGCCGCTGCTGGTGATCAGCGCGTCGGCGGTGACTTCGCTGACGGCCGAGTTGGTCAGCACAGTCACCCCGAGTTTCTCCAGGGTTTTATGCACAGGCCCGCCGATGCGCTCGGGCAGGGCAGGCAAGACGCGTGGGCCGGCTTCGATCAGGGTAATGTGCATGTTTTCCGGCTTGATGCGGTCCAGGCCATACGCCGCCAGCTCATGGGCAGCGTTATGCAGCTCGGCGGCCAGTTCAACGCCGGTAGCGCCGGCGCCGACGATGGCGACGCTGATCTGCTCAATGACGTCGGTCTGCCCTGCATGGGCGCGCAGATAGTGATTGAGCAACTGTTGGTGGAAGCGCTCGGCCTGTTTGCGGGTGTCGAGGAACAGACAGTGCTGCGCTGCGCCCTCGGTGCCGAAATCGTTGGTGGTGCTGCCGACAGCGATCACCAGGCTGTCATACCCCAGCACGCGGGCAGGCACCAGTTCACGGCCTTCTTCGTCGAGGGTGGCGGCCAGCTGGATTTTCTTCTGCTCGCGGTCGAGCCCGCTCATGCGCCCCAGTTGGAACTCGAAGTGGTTCCATTTGGCCTGGGCGACGTAATTGAGTTCGTCTTCCGAAGAGTTCAGCGAGCCGGCAGCCACTTCGTGCAGCAGTGGCTTCCAGATATGGGTCAGGTTGGCGTCCACCAGCGTGATGCTGGCGGTGCCGCGTTTGCCCAGAGTCTTACCCAGGCGGGTAGCCAACTCCAGGCCGCCGGCGCCGCCGCCGACGATAATAATACGATGGGTCATGGGGATATCTCGCAAGGCTAAAAGAAATCGGAGCAGTTACCCTCGCGAGCGCCAGGCAGCTCATAGCGTCAGGTAACTCAAAAGGCGGCTCAGCAGACCGAGCCCGACCACTACTACAAGCACCACACCAAGGAGCAGCCACGGCCGGAAAGGCTTGCGCTCGACTCGGTTCTGGGAGAGTTGCAGGTACTCTTCGACATGCTGTTGGTCATCTGGGTTCAGGCGGCTGGTCATATATGGCCTCGTCAGGTAGACGTTGCTAAAGGGCGCCACGTTACAGTCCGGGGCATCAGAGGCTGATGCCCACATCGAACACTATGCTGCGCCCCAGGTTGTTGCGCAAGAAATCCGGCGCGTCTGGATGCGCGAACAACACCCGTGCAAAGGTCGGCCCCACCAGCGACAGCGAGCGCCAGCCCTGGCGCAGGTATTCGGTGGGCGGCGGGAAGTGGCTGTTGAGGTCCAACACCTCGCGTTTGAGGCTGGTGAAGGCGACGATATCCAACTCACCCAGGTCCATCCCGCGCTCTTTGTAGTTGTGCGCCTTTTTGCGCAGAGTCGGCGCCAGGCGCAGCAAAAATTCATGCGCCGGAATGCGCCGCGGCTTGGCTTCACGCCGCACCAGTTGGCTCAGGGAGAACGCACTGCGCCGACGCAGCAATTCATCGCGCCATTCGTCGTTCAGCCGTCGGCCTTCATCCAGCACGAAAAATACCTCGAAACTGGCATCGCGAAACAACACGTCCGGCGGCTCTTGCCCGGCAGCATGAAACTCCTCGGCACGGTAGGGCACATTCAAGCCTTGCAGCAGGCGCTGGCAGACCCAACGCTCACGCTCCCATTTGCGGGCATTGGACAGGAACGCGTTGGCTTGTTCGGCCGCTACGGTGAGCAGGCGCAAGTAATCTGAGTCATCCATATTGGCAGCTTAGCGTTCAAATGATGACTGTAGGAAGTCTTGCTTTAAAGCGTCGGTGTAGACTGGTCACTCGATAGCAAACCCATGGATGAGGTGTGTGGTGAGGCTTAGTGTGAAGGGGTTGCAAGCGTGATCAGCGCCGCCGTGTTGGCACCACAAACCCTCGGCATCGGCTGGCTGCTGTACGCGCCGCTGTTGCTCTGGGCGATGCTGCGCTCGCCGTGGGTCGAGTTGTTTGCCGACCGGCGGCGTCAGCATTTGCTGTTCGGCACAGTGTTCGCCTTGTTCACGTTGTGGCTGGTACGGCGTGATTTCGATACCGGCGTTTCCTACCACTTTATCGGCATGACGGCTGTGACCTTGCTGCTGGATTGGCCGCTGGCGATGGTCGGTGGGTTTGCCGCCCAGCTTGGCTTGATGGCGCTGGGGCGTCAGGACCTGGCAGCCCTGGGCGTCAACGGCCTGCTGCTGATCGGGCTGCCGGTGCTGGTTACCGAACGCTGTGCGTTGCTGGTAGAGCGGGCGCAACCGCGTAACCCCTTCGTTTACATCTTCTGTTCCGGCTTCTTCGCCGCCGCGCTGTCGGCGTTGTTGTGCCTGTTGGCTGCGCTGGGCCTGCTGTGGTTCGACGGCCGCTTTGCCATGCCGCAATGGCTGGAGGACTTTATCGGCTACCTGTGGCTGATCATCTTCCCGGAGGCATTTATCAACGGCATGGTGATCAGCGCCCTGGTGGTGTTTTGCCCGGAATGGCTGGAGACGTTCAACCGCACGCGCTACCTCTCGGCACCCTGCAAGGATGACGATTCGCAGCGTTGACCCAGATCAAATCCGGCGTGGCCGGGCGGGCTCATGCTCTGCGAAATTTACCCAGGCAAGGCGGGAGCACGGATCATGAGTGTGTATGAATGGGCACGGCAGGAGTTGCGCAGAAGCCAGGACGCGGCACAGGAGATCGGTTTTGACCCGGGCTTGACCCTGCGTGCCATGCTTAGCGCGGTGGTGCAGCAAAGCAAGGGGGTGCGCAGTTTTGAAGACCTGGCCGACGAGCTGCAATACCTTGCAGAGAACCTCGACGACCAGCAGGAATACGCCTTTATGCGGCCTTAATGGCGCGGTGGCAGGTCTTCGGAAAACAGCTCGTCTTCGGCGTCCGGCGCTACCGGAATCTTGTGTTCCTCAGCGGCCCAGGCACCCAGGTCGATGAGTTTGCAACGGTCCGAGCAGAACGGCCGGTTGAGGTTGGTCGCTTTCCATTCCACGGGTGCACCGCAGGTTGGGCAGTCGACGGTCAAGGGTTGGCTCATGATCGGCCTCCACGCAAAGTAAGGTAAAAGTGGTGCAGTCGCTCGACCTCGCTGTGCAGCCAGGCGAGGTCCTGGTCATTGACCAGCACGTCATCGGCATGTTTCAGGCGGTCTTCGCGGCTGGACTGGGCCTTGAGGATCGCCTGCACTTGCTGTTCGCTGATGCCGTCGCGCTGCAGGGTACGCTGAATCTGCAGTGATTGCGGCACGTCGATCACCAGGATGCGCTGGGTCATGCTGTACTGCCCGGACTCGATCAGCAACGGCGACACCAGAATCGCGTAAGGCGACCGGGCGCGGGCCAGATGGCTGCGAATCTCCTCGCCGATCAACGGGTGCAGCAACGCCTCGAGCCAGCGGCGCTCCTCGGGCACTTCAAAGATCAGCTTGCGCAGGGCGGCGCGGTCCAGTTGGCCGTCAGGCTGCAGTACACCGGCGCCAAAATGCTCGGCGATACGTGCGAGTGCCGGGCGGCCGGGTTCGACCACCCAGCGAGCCGCGTGATCGGCGTCCACCAGGTCAATGCCCAGGTCGATAAAGTGCTGGGCCGCCGCGCTTTTGCCGCTGCCGATGCCGCCAGTCAGGCCAAGAATCCAGGGTGTTGCAACAGAAGTGGTCATCTGAAACCGACAGACTGCAAATAGAAGTCGGTTATTTGACCACCCCAGAGCAATGCAATCCAGCCGGCAATCGCCAGATACGGACCAAACGGCATGGGTGCCGAGGCGTGAGACTTGCGCAGACGCATCAGGATCAGCCCCACAAACACCCCCACCAGTGACGACATCAACAGCGTCATCGGCAGAATCTGCCAGCCGCCCCAGGCACCGAGCAGCGCCAGCAACTTGAAGTCCCCATGGCCCATGCCGTCCTTGCCGGTGGTCAGCTTGAACAGCCAGAACACCGTCCACAGACTCATGTACCCGATCACCGCGCCCCACAGCGCATCCGGCAATGTCGTCAACAGGCCAAAGCCATTCACGATCAGCCCCAACCACAGTAGCGGCAGCACCAACACATCCGGCAGCAACTGGTGGTCCATATCAATCAGGCTCATCGCCAGGAGCCCCCAACTTACGATCATCACCGCTGCCGCTTGCCAGCCGAAGCCGAAATGCCAGGCCACCAGCGCAGAGATCAATCCGCACGCCAGTTCGGTGAATGGATAGCGGGCGCTGATCGCACCCTGGCAGTGGGCGCAACGGCCTCGGAGGAACAAATAGCTGAGCAGCGGGATATTTTCCCACGGGCGAATCGGATGATCGCAGTTCGGGCAGCAGGAGTTGGGCCGCATCAGGTTGTAGGTCGGCCCGGCGGGTTCGACCGGCAAACCGAGCACTTCATGGGCCTGGGCACGCCATTCACGTTCAAGCATTTTCGGCAGGCGCCACACCAGCACGTTGAGAAAACTGCCGACAATCAGCCCCAGTACGCACGCCATCACGACAAACGCCCAAGGGTATTCATTGAACAACAGGCTCAAAATGCACTCCCCAGTTGGAACACCGGCAAGTACATGGCGATGACCAGTACCGCGACAATGCCCCCCAACACCACCATGAGCAGTGGCTCCATCAAGCTTGTGAGGTTATCGACCTGATCGTCGACCTCGGTCTCGTAATGGCTGGCGACTTTCTCCAGCATGCGGTCAAGCGTGCCGGACTCTTCGCCGATCGCCGTCATCTGTATCGCCATGCGGGGAAACAGGCCGCAGTCGGCCATGGATTGATTCAACGGCATGCCGGTAGATACATCGTGTCGCATATGCTCGATCGCCTGTTTGAACGGCCCTGAACCTGCGGCACCCGCCACCGAGCCCAGCGCTTGCACCAGTGGGACGCCGGCGGCAAAGGTGGTGGACAACGTGCGGGCATAGCGGGCCACTGCGGATTTTTGCAGCAGTTTGCCTGCCAGCGGCACTTTCAACAAACCGGCGTCCAGCCAGTGGCGAAAACCAGCGCAGGTGCGATAAGCATGCCGCAGCCCCATGGCACCCGTGCCCAGGCCCAGCGCCAGCATCCACCAGGCGTGCTGCAGGAACTCGGACAACGCGATGACCCGCAAGGTCAGCCCGGGCAGTTCGCCGTCGACCCCGGCGAACAGGGCCCGGAACTGCGGCACTACGTGGATCAATAGCACGCCGGTGACCAGGCTGGCCACCACCAGGACCGCGACCGGGTAGGTCATGGCTTTTTTAATTCTGGCTGTGAGCTGTTGGCTTTTTTCCCGATGGATCGCCACCCGCTCCAGTAAGGTTTCCAGCGCCCCTGCGTGTTCGCCGGCAGCCACCAGGTTGCAATACAAGTCATCGAAGTGGCGCGGGTATTTGCGCAGCGCCTCGTTCAGGCTGGTGCCGGCCGCGATCTCCTGCTTCAAACCCTGCACCAGCTCACGCATGGACCGATTGTCGAAGCCGTCGCTGATGATGTCGAAGGCTTGCAGCAGGGCAATCCCGGCCTTCAGCAGGGTGGCCAGCTGGCGCGTGAACAGGGTGACGTCCGCCGGTTTTATCGGTGAGGTGAAGTTCGGCAGCACTGGGGATTTCTGGCGCACCCGCCCAGGGCTGATGCCTTGCTGGCGCAGTTGCGCCTTGATCATGGCAGGGCTCTGCCCACTGGTTCGCCCGCACACTTTGCGTCCTTTGCGGTTGATGCCTTCCCAGGCGTAAATCGTCGAGGCGTTGTTCATGTCGCGGTTCCGCACTCAGGTCATCGAAGATTTATAGCTTAGTCAGGTGACGGATTCGGGCTGGCGGTTGCTCAAGTATAAAATGTCAGAATGTGCGACTTGGGCGCGATTGACCGCTTGCGGATGAGTACACTGGCGCCGCTGCACAATACGGGGCGCAGGAAGCGCCTTGTCATGAGTTCTATTCTGGAGAGTGAATGTGATGCGTCAAAAAGGCTTCACCTTGATCGAGTTGTTGATCGTCGTGGCAATCATCGGCATTTTGGCCACCATTGGCCTGCCCATGTACACCACCCACCAGGCCAAGGCCAAGTTCACCGCCGGCCTGGCCGAAATCAGCGCGTTGAAGGCCGGCTACGAAGACACCCTCAACCAGGGCACCGTCCCCACCCTGGCCTTGATCGGCGGCACCAGCCCCACCGCCAACTGCAAAATCGACGTGGCAGGCGACGTTGCCACGGGGGCCGGCTCCATCAGTTGCGAAATACTCGACGCCCCGGCGCCGGTGCTGAACAAGACCATCAGTCTCACGCGCAACGCCACCACTGGCTGGAAATGCACGACAACTGCCGACGCAAAATATGCAGCCAAAGGTTGCGGCGCCGACGGGGCATAACTGCTAAACCATCCACATGGACGTAGAGGTGGCCGATGTCGTTATCCGTACAGCAGCGCGGCAGTATTTTCCTGGTTGTAGTGGTGTGTTTGCTGGTTATAGGGGTATGTGCGCCATTCAGCGGGCATGACGTGCAGCGAACGCTGCAGATTGCCATCGCGGTGTGTGCGGTGCTGTATGCGCTGTCAGTCTGCCCGGTGGAGCGCTTGGTGGACCGGCCCACAGCCCTGGGCCTGGCGCTGGTTATCGGGTTGGGCCTGGTGTCTTCGGCACTCGCCCACCAGCCGCTTTGGGCGCTTGGCGAAGTGGCGTTGTTCGTCGGTTGTGCGGCGATCGCCGTGGCGTTTGCGGTGCTGCGGCGCCATGGCGGTGAGCCGCTGGATCGTGTCCTGATCGTGGTGGTGCTGTTGGTATGCCTGGTCAAGTCCCTCCAGTATTTGTATGCCGGTGCGCTGGCCTTCACCAGTGCAGAGCGGGTACTGGACCCTGAAGTATTGCTTTCCGGCTTTTCCAACAAGCGCTTCTATGGCCAGTTCCAGACGTTCACCTTGCCGCTGCTGGCGCTGCCCTTGTTGTTGCCCACCCTCTCCCGCCCCGTGCGAGGCGCGGTGTTCGCGTTGCTGTGTGTCTGGTGGTTGATCGCGATCAGTGGCGGCACACGCGGTACGTGGCTGGGCATGGGCGCGGCCGGCGTGGTGCTGGCGGTGCTGGGCCCCTGGGGGCGGCGCTGGCTGGGCTGGCAGCTGGCCGCGACGCTGGTCGGGTTGCTGCTGTATTGGCTGGTCTTTACGGTGTTGGCGGGTTACCTGGGGGTTGAGGTCTCGGATGACGCGGCTGATCGCCTCACCACCTCGTTGTCGGGCCGTGGGCTGATTTGGGGGCAGGCGTGGCATATGCTCCTCGAGCGTCCCTGGCTGGGCTTCGGCCCGATGCATTTTGCGGATATCGCTAACAGGATCGCCGCTCATCCGCACCAGGCGATCCTGCAGTGGGCCAGCGAATGGGGGGTGCCATCGGCTGTCTGTGTGGCGGCGCTGGCGTGGCGCGGCGGCTGGGCTACGTTCGGTATTCTGCGCGAGCGAGCACTGTCCGTTCAGCGTGTGGATTTGCTGCGGCTGTGCCTGTTTGCGGCGCTGGTCGGTGCGCTGGTGCAGTCCATGGTCGACGGTGTGATGGTGATACCCAATTCCCAGGTCTGGCTGGCGCTGGTAGTGGGCTGGCTGCTGGCCCTGCACCTGTGGCAATCGCCGATCGCCGCAAGCCTGCCGCTGGCGTGGGCTGCCTGGAAATCCCTGAGTGTATTGGCCGTTGGTCTGTTGGTATTTATCGCGGTGCGCGACGTACCTCACATCACGCAAGCCCAGCAGCAGTACCTGAACGCCCATGACAACTTGCTGCAGCCACGCTTCTGGGCCCAAGGCGTAATCGCTCGCTGAGGACCGCAAGTTGCCGGACGCCCGATGCGGTGCTAGCTTTAGCCCACCGCCCGTGTAGCTCAGCCGGTAGAGCAGCGCACTCGTAACGCGAAGGTCGCAGGTTCGATTCCTGTCTCGGGCAAAAAGGCAACACTGTTACAAAGGCAGCACCGTTTTCAGATGATCCCAGAATGGTTCTGAAGGCCAGACGAGTCGGCATTCGTGCCCGCTCTTTTGTATCTGCGCAACCTTGATGACCCAGATGCATCCCCATTCCTTGATCTAAGAGAACAACATGACCACGACAGAGATGACCCAGGAAGTTCGGCATCAAGCAGCCCTCGAAAAATACCTTGAGGAATCGCCGCAACTTAAAGAAGAGATCAAGGACCTGAGCGCCGATGATCAGCGCGACCAGATTCAGTGGGCATTCGAGGACGAGGCAGAAAGCCAGGGTTACCAGCCCTGGGAGCTGACCCTCAAGTACACCTCGACACCGGATAAGTTTGAAGCGGAACGGCTGGCCTTGCACAAAGAGGCGGCCGAAGTGCTGGATGTCGAGTGGGAAGAGTATTGCGAAATGAACAACCTTGTAGTCTAAAGGCCACTGCAAGTTTCAAGCTGCAAGCTGCACGTTGTTACGCAGCCCTCTTGCAGCTTGAAGCTTACCGCTTGCAGTTCCTCAGATACTGAGGCGCATCGACAGATCCACCGCCTTTACATCCTTGGTCATCGCCCCGATGGAGATGTAGTCCACTCCTGTCTCGGCGATGGGCAGCAGGGTGCTTTCATTGATCCCGCCGCTGGCTTCCAGCTTGGCCTTGCCGCCGTTCAGGCGCACGGCTTCACGCATATCGTCCAGGCTCAACTCATCCAGCATGATGATATCGGCGCCTGCCGCCAGTGCGTCGCGCAGTTCCTCCAGGCTTTCCACTTCGATTTCCACCGGCTTGCCCGGGGCGATCTTGTGGGCGGCCGTGACGGCTTGGGCAATCCCGCCACAGGCGGCGATATGGTTTTCCTTGATCAGGAACGCGTCATACAAACCGATTCGGTGGTTGTGGCAGCCGCCGCAGGTCACGGCGTATTTCTGCGCCAGGCGCAGGCCCGGCAGGGTTTTGCGGGTGTCCAGCAACTTGACCTGGGTGCCGGCCACAAAGTCCGCCAAATACTGGGCGCGGGTGGCCACCCCTGACAGCAACTGCAGAAAGTTCAGCGCGCAGCGTTCGCCGCTGAGCAGCGAGCGTGCCGGGCCTTCAAGGTGGAACAACGCCTGGTTGGGGCTGACGCGCTCACCGTCGGCCACCTGCCAATGCACAGCGACCCGAGGGTCCAGCTGGCGGAATACCGCGTCCACCCAGGCTGTACCGGCGATCACTGCATTGTCGCGGGTAATGATGGTGGCGGTGGCCAGCCGTTCGGCCGGGATCAACTGTGCAGTGATGTCGCCGCTGCCGATGTCTTCCAGCAGTGCGCGGCGCACGTTGGCTTCGATTTCGGCGGTGAGGTCGGCAAGACGGAGATTCGGCATAACAGGCTCCACAAACAATGTGCCCCGATTATAGGGGCAGTGTGCGTTCGAACCCACACTCGCCGCTCATTTACAGCGCATTGGCAGAGTTTGCTGGCGCAACCCACCTCATTTGCAAGATAATCTCGCGCCTTGCAATTGGCGTCATAGCATTGACGTCCAGGTGATCACCGGTTAACCACCGCCAAAAAAGGCCCGTAACCGTTCTTTGCCCCACTCAATACCGCCGTTTCAGGAGGCCAGGATGCACAATGACGGAAAGGTGGTGCCGATCAACAAGGCACAGGCCACGCCATCGCCGCTCGCCCGACTGCCGGTGGTGTTGTTGCAGGTCCGCGACAAGGCGGCGCAACAGTTGCAGCAAGGTCTGCAGGAATTGTTCGATAACGCCGACGACACGTTGTTCGAAATGGCCGACAAGGCCCGCAACAATGTCGATCACCATATTTTCTTTGAAGCCATGCGCGACCTGCGCCTCAAGCGCAAGAATTTCGAGCGGGTGTTCATGGCGCGGCTGTTCGAAGCCTTCGCCGGCCTGAGCCAGGCGGGGCAGGGCGAGCTTCAACTGGTGCCGGTGGTGTCCTATGACGCGGCGCCGGGTACGTCCCGGGATGATCTGGAAAAAGCGCTGGCGCTGGAGGCCATGCTCGGCCGGGTACGCCACCGTGACGGGCTGGCGCTGTCACAACTCACCGCTCGCTTGAGCGCGTTGCTGGGCAACCGCCTGGACGATCGGGAGAACCCCCTGGGGCCTGCGCTGTTGTGCGAGTCGTTCCTGCGGGCGGGGCGCAGCCTGGGCGTGGAGATTCGCGTAAAGCTGATCATGCTCAAACTGTTTGAAAAGTACGTGCTCAGCGACGCCGACCAACTGTACGGCGAGGCCAATCAATTACTGATCGCGACGGGGGTGTTGCCGGAGCTCAAGGCTGTGCCATCGCGCCGGCCCGGTGGGCGTGCTGCCCGGGAGCTGCCGAGCCAGGACACACCGCCGAGCGCCGGCCAGCCCGTCGACGAAAATGGCCAGGAAGCTTTCGCCGCCTTGCAGGCGTTGCTGGCCACGCTGCGCGGCAGTGTCGCGCCCACCCTGGAGGCCAGCGCTGAGCCCCTGCCGATCGCCACCCGCGACCTGCTGCGCCTGTTGTCCCATTTGCAGCAATACGTGCCGGAGCCGCAGGCGGAGGATGATTTCGACCTGCGCAACCAGTTGGAGCAGTTGCTCACCCGTGTCAGCGTCAAGAGCGGCAAGTCGCGGGTCGTGGAGGAGTCGGACGAAGACGTGATCAACCTGATCGCGCTGTTGTTCGAGTTCATCCTCAGCGACCGCACGGTGCCCGACGCCTTCAAAGCCTTGATTGCCCGCTTGCAGATCCCAATGCTCAAAGTCGCGGTGCTCGACAAGAGCTTTTTCAGCCGCGCCGGCCACCCGGCGCGCCGTCTGCTGAATGAAATCGCTGCCGCCGCCATGGGCTGGAGCCCGTGCGATGACTACCCGCACGACAGCCTGTACCTGCGTATCGAGCAGGTGGTGCAGCGCCTGCTTAACGAATATGTCGAAGACCCGGCGATTTTTTCCGAGTTGCTGGCGCAGTTCAGCGCGTTTGCGGCCGATGAGCGACGACGCAGCGAGCTGCTTGAACAGCACACTCGCGATGCTGAAGCCGCGCGCATGCGCACCGAGGCCATCCGCGAGCGGGTGGCGGATGTGCTCAGTCGGCGCCTGATGGGCAAGGTCCTGCCGCGAGCGGTGGTGCAATTTGTGCAGCACGCCTGGAGCCAGGTGCTGGTGCTGGCCAGCCTCAAGCATGGCGAGCAGTCAGTGCAATGGCAGGCCGGGTTGCGCACTCTGGATGAGCTGATCTGGAGCGTCAGCCTGCAACACGACACGGAGGCCGGGCGCCACTTGCTGGAGCAACTGCCGGGGTTGCTCAAGGCGTTGCGCGACGGATTGGCCAGCGCCGCGTTCGACCCGTTCAGCACCCGTGAGTTTTTTGTCCGGTTGCAGGCCCTGCATGTCCAGGTGCCGGTGGGCGCCGACGAGCTGATCGAGGTGCGCGAGCCTCTGGTGTTGAGCGCGGTTGCGCACGATCCCGCAGCAGACCTGGCGGCCAATGATCCCGAGCTGCTCAGGGCCCACTCGTTGCGAATCGGTGCCTGGATGCTGTTCCAGCAAGACACAGGCAGCACCCTGCGCTGCCGGCTGACCGCGATCATGGCACCGGCCAGCCGTTACATCTTTGTCAGCCGCACGGGGCTCAAGGTGTTGGAGCAAAACGTCGGTCAACTGGCACTCGCGTTCAAGCGCGGCACCCTGCAAACCCTGGAGGATGGGCCGTTGTTCGAGCGTGCGCTGGCAGCAGTGGTGAGCAGGCTGCGTCAACTCAATCGCGGCAAGTGATCGCAACCACAGGGGCGAACGCGGCATACTGGTAACACGTTGTCTCGTTCAAGGAACCTGTATGCAGTTGGACCCCACCAGCGGTTGGTGCCAGGGCATCCGTCATTGCCCTTCGCCCAACTTCAACGAGCGCCCCGCAGGCGAAATCTCACTGTTGGTGGTGCACAACATCAGCCTGCCACCGGCACAGTTCGCCACCGGCAAAGTGCAGGAGTTTTTCCAGAACCGTCTGGATGTCACGGAACATCCCTACTTTGAGGGGATTGCCGACCTACGGGTATCCGCGCATTTTCTGATTGAGCGCGACGGTGCGGTAACGCAGTTTGTGTCCTGTATCGACCGGGCCTGGCATGCGGGGGTCTCGCGCTTCGAAGGGCGTGAAACCTGTAATGATTTTTCCCTGGGCATAGAGCTGGAAGGCACGGATGACCTGCCGTTCACCGACGCCCAATATGCGTCGCTGATCGACCTGACCCGTCAGTTGCTGGCGGCCTACCCAGGCATTACCCCGCAGCGTATTTGTGGCCACAGCGATATTGCCCCGGGGCGCAAGACCGATCCTGGCCCCGCTTTTGATTGGACGCGCTTTCGCAGCGCTCTGCTGGATGGAGGACACGCACGATGAGTTTTCTGGTGTTGGTGCTGGCCGTATGGATCGAGAAATTCTCGGCCCTGCGCCGGCGGTTGCAGCGCGATGGCGGCTGGTTGCGTGAGCTGGCCAAGCTTGAATCGAGCCCGCGCATGGGCAAGCAGCCCTGGCTGATCCTGGTGCTGCTGGTGTTGTTGCCGGTGGCGTTGTTGGCGCTGTTGCTGCTGGTGCTGGAGCCGGTGGCCTATGGCCTGTTAGCACTGCCGGTGCACCTGCTGGTGGTGATTTACAGCCTGGGGCGCGGTGATTTGCTGGCCGGGCTCGGCCCGTTTCGCGATGCTTGGCGGCGTGGCGATCTGCAGGCCGCCGAGCATGTGGCCGAGCGCGATTTGAACCTGAGCGCCGACAGTGGTGAACAGCTGCTGGAGCGCGTGCAGGGCCATTTGCTGTGGCAGGCTTACCAGAGTTTTTTTGCGGTGATTTTCTGGTACTTCCTGCTGGGGCCGGTTGCCGCCCTGGCTTATCGCCTGTTGGCCCTGGCCAGCGAACACAGCAAGAATCCTCTGGTGGCCGAGCGCGCCGGGCAGTTGCGCCACGCGTTCGACTGGTTGCCGGTACGCTTGCTGGCGGCCAGCTTTGCCTTGGTGGGCAACTTTGTCGCGGTCAGCCGCGTTATGCTCCACGAGCTGTTGAGCTGGGACATCAGCGCCGCCCAATTGATGGAAAAAGTCGGGCTGGTGGCTGCTGAAATCCCGCCGCCGGCAGTCGGCCCCGACGGTATCAACAGCCTGGACCGTCTATGGGAACTGCTGCTGCGTGCGGCGGTGCTGTGGTACGCCGGGTTTGCCATCTGGACTGTATTGCCCTGACCCTGTAGTGAGCGGGCTTGCCCGCGCTGGGCTGCGCAGCAGCCCTATAACATTTGCAATGAACCGCTCACCCTAAGCCGTTAACTTTACGTTACAAAACTCCCTTCCAATTTGAGCTATACAGACAGAGCGCCAAATAGTGGCTTTCTGCCGCCGCCCTGCGCCTCAAATAAAAATAATTAAAAGGGAGTTCACCTGTGAAGAGCTTGCTCTATCCCGCTGTCGCGCTCATGAACCGCCTGAGTTTCGGCATGAAATTCAGCCTGATCAGTGTGCTGTTCCTGCTGCCGATGCTGGCGACCAACTATTACCTGGTGCGCGATTCCTGGCGCGAATTCCAGGGCACCCGCATCGAACTGCAAAGCCTGGATTTGCTCGGCAGCAGCCTGGCGCTGCGCCGTGACCTGGAAACCCTCAACAACCAGCTGCAGATCAACGCGACCCTCGGTCAGGCCGGCAAGGCCGGTGACCTGGAGGGCAAGATCACGGCCCTGGAGCAAAGCGTACTGAGCCGCCTGCAGAGCCTCAACGCGATGGTCACTGAGCCGGAACAAATCGCCGCTTTCGAAGCTAAGCGCGACGAGTTGGTGGCCGCCTTCAAGGCCCAGCAACAGGAAACGTCGCTGTTGAGCAAAAGCGCGCTGATCGGCAAGTTGCTGAACAAGGCGCAAATGCTCACCCAGATCATCGCCAGCCAGGCCGGCCTGAGCCGTGACCCCCAGAGCGATCTGCGCCAACTCAGCGAATTGATCACCAGCGTCACCCCGCAAGTCACCCAGACCCTGGGCGAAGGTCGGGCGATGGGCGCGTATTCCTTGGGCCAGGGCTTTCTCAATTCATCCTCCAGCACGCGCTTTGACGAGCTGCTGCAACAGCTGGAAAAACTCCAGGCTGAATACGGCTTGAAGTTGCAGGACGCCCTCGGCGCCAGCAAGGCTGCCCATGCGGCCCTCGACAGTTTGGCCAAGGCCAGTAACGCCAGCCTCAAGCAAGGCAGCGAGCTGTTTGAAGAGCAAGTGGTGATGGCCGAGACCCTGGACGCGCCCTGGCAGGGTTTTTACGACAACGTCACCCAGTTGATGGCACAGACCTACCAACTCGATGAGGCCACCCTGACCTTTATCGGTCAGCAGCTGGAGCAACGCCTGGCGCAGAACCGCACGCACATGGTGGTGCTGGTCTCGGCCCTGACGGCGGTGTTTTTGTTGATCTTCTACTTGTACGCCGGCTTCTACGCCTCCACGCGCACCACCTTGCGACGCCTGGGAGCGATGATGGACAAGGTGGCGGCCGGTGACATGACCGTCACTTTTGTCGCCCAGAGCCGCGATGAACTGGGTGATCTGGGGCAGGTGTTCAACGGCACTGTGGCCAAGATCCATGACTTGATCGAACGCGTCGGGCACACCGTCAGCCAAGTCGAACTCCAGGCCGGTCAGGTGCAAGCGGTCTCGGCCCGGAGCAACCAGGCGGTCGCCGGCCAGCGCAGCCAGATCGAGCAGGTTGCGACGGCCATGAACCAGATGTCGTCCACCGCCCAGGAAGTCGCACGCAGTGCGGCGGCGGCCGTCAGCAGTGCCCACAGCGTCAACGACGAAACCGTCAGCGGCCGTGGCCTGGTGCAATCCCAACAAGGCAGCATTGCGCGGTTGGCCTCGGAGATCGACCAGTCGGTGCGGGTGATCAACCAGTTGGCCACCGACAGCCAGTCCATCAGCAGTGTTTTGGAGGTGATCAAGAGCATTGCTGAACAAACCAATCTGCTGGCACTCAATGCCGCCATTGAAGCCGCACGGGCCGGTGAGCAAGGCCGCGGGTTTGCGGTAGTGGCCGACGAGGTGCGCACCCTGGCTCGGCGCACTCAGCACTCCACCGAAGAAATCGAACAGACCATCCTCCGCTTGCACAGTGGTGTGGCGGCGGCGGTGAACGCCATGGGCACCAGCCATGCCATGGCCAACGGCACGGTTGGGGAGTCGGAAAAAGTCCAGCAGGCCCTGGAAAACATCCTCGGCGCCGTCGGTATGATCGTCGATCAGAACCAGCAAATTGCCGCCGCCGTGGAGCAGCAAACCGCCGTCGCCCATGATATCGACCAGAATATCGTCGCGATCAACCGCGCCGGTGAGCATGCGGCTGAGGGCGCGCATCAGACCGAAGCGGCGAGCCGCCAGCTGTCGACCCAGGTGATCGAATTGAAGCAATTGATCGGCGCGTTTCGGGTGTAAGGCATTGATGTAAGAATTGTCGCCATCTGTTGTGGTGCTTGTCTTGATTTACCTGCGACTCTTTTCTCGTCGCATAAATGGGCGAGAATTTGCCTCGATCAAGTTCCAGCTCAGGGGAGTACGGCGATGGCCAGCGCAATCGGTATCAGGGGGCATTGCACCCATTGCGACATCACGTTTGAACTCAAGCCCTGGCAGTTGAATGCGATCGCCATCGAGGAACCCTTCGACTGCCCCGACTGCCACCGGATATTGCAGTTGCGCTGCCCTCGGCAACTGCGTCGGTTCAAATCGCTGGACCACTGGGCCCTGGTACGCCCGAGCATGATGGTGTTGACCTGCGTGGTGCTAATCGTGGCGCTGGTGGCGGAGTGGGTAGGTTTGATCAGCGTGGTCGGCCAGCTCAATGTGTCACTGGTGGTCTTGCTCGTGCATTTCCTGGCGTTACGTTATGCGCGGTATCGGCAGCGGATCACCCTGGACCTGCAAGTGGTGGCGGCCGCCCTACCAGTTGAACAGCTCGCACGCATTGCGTGTGCTCGCCTCAGCCAGCAATAACGCGCTGGTGCCCATGCGCTCGGCCAGGGCGTTGCAGATGGCCGGCAGGTGCTGCGGGCTATTGCGCTGGCCTGGGTACATGGCGGGCGCCATATCGGGCGAGTCGGTTTCCAGCACCACGGCGTCCAACGGCAATTGCGCCAGCACCTTGTGCATGCGCAGCGCCTGCGGCCAGGTCGCGGCACCGCCCTGGCCGAGTTTGAAACCCAGCTTGATGTACTCGCGGGCTTCCTCCCGGCTACCGGCAAACGCATGGATGATGCCGCCGCGTGGCAGGCGAATGCGCTTGAGGGTGGCGATCACCGCCGCGTGGCTGCGGCGCACATGCAACAGCGCCGGCAGTTGAAAATCCACTGCAAGCTGGAGCTGGGCTTCGAACAGCTGTTGCTGGCGTTCGCGGTCGAGGGTTTCGATGAAGTAGTCCAGGCCGATCTCGCCAACGGCACACACCTGCCGATGGCCCTGCAAGCGGGTCAGCCAGTCACCGAGTTCCGTCAGGTGGGCGGGGCGGTGGTCTTCGAGATACACCGGGTGCAGCCCGAACGCGGCGAATAAACCTGCATCGGTTTGCACCAGATCCCACAGGCGCTGCCAATTTTGCTGATAAACCCCCAGCACCACCATGCGCCGTACGCCCAATTCGCGGCTGTGGGCGAGGACTTCGCGGCGATCGTGGTCGAAATCCGCGAAGTCCAGGTGGGTGTGGGTGTCGATCAGCTCCACATTCAGTCCTCGTGGATACGCTGCTTGAACGTCCGGCCGATGGCGTGCACGCCGGGCTGATAGTGTTCCTCTTCAATGGCCGCCAGGGCCAGGCGCAGCGCGGTGTCGGCGATCAGTTGGTGTTGCTGGGCCATGGCGTTGACCGGCAGCGGCAGGAAATCCAGCAACTGAGTATCACCAAACGTGCCCAGGCGCAGTGGCCGCGACTTCAGCGGAAAGTCATGCAGCGCATCGAACACACCTTGCAGCAGCACGTAGGAAGTGGTCACCAAGGCGTCAGGCAAATGCCCCAGGCGTTGCAGTAATTGCTCCATCAGCTGTCGGCCACAGTCGCGGCTGAACGCTTCGCCATGTTCAACCAGCACCTCGCCGGTGAAGCCTTGCAGGGCCTCACGGAAACCTGCGGCGCGTTCCTGGCTGATGCTCAGCTCGGGCCGTGCGCCGATCAACGCGATCTGTTTGGGCAGCGGTTGCAGCAGGCTACTGGTCAATTGCTGGCACGCCTGGCGGTCGTCGCTGACCACCGAACAGAACTGGCCCGGCTCCATCACCCGGTCAATCGCAATCACCGGCAGGCCCTTGGCTTGCAACTCGCGGTAACTGTCATCGCCGGCCGGCAGGCAGCTGGCGACGAACAGCGCATCGCAGCGGCGGGCGCGGAATAGCTGCAGCAATTGGCGCTCGCTGCCGGCCTCATCGTCGGAACTGGCGATCAGCAACTGATAGCCACGGGCGCGGGCGCCTTGCTCCAGTAACTTGGCGATGCGTGCGTAACTGGGGTTTTCCAGGTCGGGCAGGATGAAACCCAAGGTGCGCGTATGCCGACTGCGCAGCCCGGCCGCCTGGGGGTTGGGGGTAAAGCCATGGGCCTCGACGACCGCACGCACCCGTTCGACGGTGGCGCTGCTGATCCGTTGCTGTTCGGCTTTGCCGTTGATGACGTAGCTGGCGGTGGTCACGGACACACCGGCGAGACGTGCGATATCACTGAGTTTCAAACCGGGATTCCTTGTTTTTTGGAGCTTGCCCCGACATTTTGTCCAATCGTAACCGATTACTGCACGCGACCAATGTCCTGGCTCAAATGCCGAGCGGTCCTTCAAGGATGCGCAATTAACGCGTAATCTGCCATAAATTCTAGATTAAACGTTTCAGCCAGCGTATTTTTACGACGTTCGCGACTGAGTGCCTACTGCCAATTGACTGCTCAGTCAGTTATTTATGAACACCCATTACACTGTTTGTTTAAAACAATACCTAGTGCGCCACTGCACTAACTAGGAGAACGGCATGCTTGAGCTCACTGTAGAGCAGATTTCCATGGGCCAGACGGCTGTGGATAAATCTGCTGCCTTGCACCTGCTGGCTGAAAAACTGGTGGCCGACGGCCTGGTCGCCGAGGGTTACCTCAGCGGCTTGCAAGCCCGTGAAGCTCAGGGCTCGACCTTTCTCGGCCAAGGTATTGCCATCCCCCACGGCACCCCCGAAACCCGCGACCAGGTGTTTTCCACCGGCGTGCGCCTGCTGCAGTTCCCCGAAGGGGTGGACTGGGGCGATGGCCAGATCGTCTACCTGGCCATCGGCATTGCCGCCAAATCCGACGAACACTTGCGCCTGTTGCAACTGCTGACCCGCGCCCTCGGTGAAACCGACCTGGGCCAGGCGCTGCGCCGTGCCGGCAGCGCCGAAGCGCTGCTGAAACTGCTGCAAGGCGCGCCGCAGGAGCTGGCGCTGGACGCACAGATGATCAGCCTGGGCGTGTCCGCCGATGACTTCGAAGAATTGGTTTGGCGCGGCGCACGCCTGTTGCGTCAGGCCGATTGTGTCAGCAATGGTTTCGCCGCCGTGCTGCAGCAGGTCGACGCGCTGCCCCTGGGCGATGGCCTGTGGTGGCTGCACAGCGAGCAGACCGTCAAGCGCCCGGGCCTGGCCTTTGTCACCCCGGACAAACCCATGCGCTACCTCGGCCAGCCGCTCAATGGCCTGTTCTGCCTGGCCAGCCTCGGCGAAGCGCACCAGACACTATTGGAGCGCCTGTGCGCCCTGCTGATCGAAGGGCGCGGCCAGGAATTGGGCCGCGCCACCAGCAGCCGTGCGGTGCTCGAAGTGCTCGGCGGCGAACTGCCTCCGGACTGGCCCAGCGCACGCATCACCCTGGCCAATGCGCATGGTCTGCATGCACGGCCGGCGAAAATTCTGGCGCAACTGGCGAAGCGTTTTGACGGCGATATCCGCGTGCGCATCGTCGATGGCCCGGTGGGTGCCGTGTCGGTGAAAAGCCTGAGCAAGCTGCTGAGCCTCGGCGCCCGGCGTGGCCAGGTGCTGGAGTTTGTCGCAGAACCGCCGATTGCCGGCGATGCGCTGCCGGCCCTGTTGGCGGCGGTCGAAGAGGGCCTTGGCGAAGAGGTCGAGGCGCTGCCGACGGTGAGTGCCCAGGCCGCCACACTCGATATCGAACCCGTGGTCAGCGCACCGCAGGCCGGCAGCCAGGTCCAGGCGATTGCCGCCGCGCCCGGCATCGCCATCGGCCCGGCGCATATCCAGGTTCAGCACGTATTTGATTACCCGCTGCGTGGCGAATCCTCCGCGATTGAGCGCCAGCGCCTGCAGAACGCCCTGGCCGAGGTCCGCCGCGACATCCAGGGCCTGATCGAACGCAGCCAGGCCAAGGCCATCCGCGAGATTTTCATCACTCACCAAGAGATGCTCGACGACCCGGAACTCACCGACGAAGTCGACACCCGCCTCAAGCAAGGCGAAAGCGCAGAAGCCGCGTGGATGAGCGTGATCGAAGCCGCCGCCAAACAGCAGGAATCGCTGCAGGACGCCTTGCTCGCCGAGCGTGCCGCCGACCTGCGTGACATTGGCCGCCGCGTGCTGGCGCAGCTGTGTGGCCTCGAAACCGCCCAGGAGCCGAGCGAACCTTACATCCTGGTGATGGATGAAGTCGGCCCGTCCGACGTGGCGCGCCTGGACCCGGCGCGGGTGGCCGGCATCCTCACTGCCCGTGGCGGCGCCACGGCCCACAGTGCCATTGTGGCCCGCGCCCTCGGCATTCCGGCGCTGGTCGGCGCCGGTGCAGCAGTGCTGCTGCTGGCCGCCGGCACGCCGTTGTTGCTCGACGGGCAACGCGGCCGTCTGCATGTGGACCCCGACGCCGCCACCCTGCAACGCGCCACCGTTGAGCGCGACACCCGTGAACAACGCCTGCAAGCCGCTGCGGCCCAGCGCCATGAACCGGCCCTGACCCGCGACGGCCACGCCGTGGAAGTGTTCGCCAATATCGGCGAAAGCGCCGGGGTTGCCGGCGCGGTGGAGCAGGGCGCCGAAGGCATTGGTTTGCTGCGCACCGAACTGATTTTCATGGCCCACCCGCAAGCGCCCGACGAAGCCACCCAGGAAGCCGAATACCGCCGTGTGCTCGACGGCCTCGGGGGGCGCCCGCTGGTGGTGCGCACCCTGGATGTGGGCGGCGACAAACCGTTGCCTTATTGGCCGATCGCTCAGGAAGAAAACCCGTTCCTCGGCGTGCGCGGCATTCGTTTGACCTTGCAGCGCCCGCAGATCATGGAAGCCCAGCTGCGTGCGCTGTTGCGCTCGGCGGACAACCGTCCGCTGCGCATCATGTTCCCGATGGTCGGCAGCGTGGATGAATGGCGCGCCGCCCGCGACATGACCGAGCGCCTGCGCTTGGAAATCCCGGTGGCGGACCTGCAACTGGGGATCATGATCGAAGTCCCGTCGGCAGCCTTGCTCGCGCCGGTGCTGGCCAAGGAAGTCGACTTCTTCAGCGTCGGCACCAACGACCTGACCCAATACACCCTGGCCATCGACCGTGGCCACCCGACCTTGTCGGCCCAGGCCGATGGCCTGCACCCGGCGGTGTTGCAACTGATCGACATCACCGTGCGCGCCGCCCATGCCCATGGCAAATGGGTCGGCGTGTGCGGCGAGTTGGCGGCTGACCCGCTGGCGGTGCCGGTGCTGATCGGGCTGGGGGTGGACGAGTTGAGTGTATCGGCCCGCAGCATTCCCGAAGTTAAGGCGCGGGTGCGTGAATTCAGTCTGAGCGAGGCCCAGGGCCTGGCGCAAAAAGCACTGGCGGTGGGTTCGCCCGCCGAGGTGCGTGCCCTAGTGGAGGCCGTGTAAATGGCGAAGATTTTGACCCTGACGCTGAACCCGGCGTTGGACCTGACGGTACGCCTGGCGCGCCTGGAGCCGGGTGAAGTCAACCGTAGCGAAACCCTGCTGACCCATGCCGCGGGCAAGGGCGTAAACGTGGCGCAGGTGTTGGACGATCTGGGCCATGACGTGAGCGTGGGCGGTTTTCTCGGCGCGGCAAACCCCGAGGCTTTCGATGCACTGATCGCCAGCCGTGGGTTTGGCGATGCGTTCGTCCGCGTGCCGGGTGAAACCCGCAGCAATATCAAGATTGCCGAGCAGGATGGCCGGGTCACTGACATCAATGCGCCGGGGCCACTGGTCAGTGAGGCAGCGCAAGCAGAGCTGCTCAAGTTGATCGCGATCATCGGCCCGCAATTCGATGCGGTGGTGGTGGCAGGCAGTTTGCCGCGTGGGGTCAGCCCGCAGTGGTTTCAACGCTTGGTGACGGAACTGAAAAACCTCGGTTTGAAAGTCGCCCTGGACACCAGTGGTGAAGCACTGCGCGCCGGTTTGCAGGCCGGCCCGTGGCTGGTCAAACCCAATACCGAAGAGCTGGCTGACGCCCTGGGTCATGCCCCGGACGCAATCAGCCAGCTTCACCAACAAGGCGTCGAACATGTGGTGGTGTCCGACGGTGCTGCGGGCGTGAGTTGGTATAGCGCGGGGGCGACGCTGCATGCCACGCCGCCCAAGGTCACGGTGGCCAGCACCGTAGGCGCCGGCGACTCGTTGCTGGCCGGGATGCTGCACGGGTTGCTCAGTGGCGATACGCCGGAGCAGACCCTGCGCCGGGCCACCGCGATTGCTGCAATGGCCGTCACGCAGATCGGCTTTGGCATCAGCGATGACGCGCAGTTGGCGCGCCTTGAAAGCGGCGTCCACGTACGCACGCTGACAGAACAATAAGAGGGTTTGTGATGAAGTTAGCCATTGTAACCGCCTGCCCGAACGGCATGGTCACCAGTGTGCTGTGCGCCCGCTTGTTGGACGCCGCCGCGCAGCGCCAGGGTTGGAGCACCAGCGTTGAAGTGGTGGATGTTCAGCGCCCGGAACGTCAGTTGTCCCAGGCCACACTCGACGACGCCGAATGGGTGTTGCTGGTCAGCAGCACGCCGCTGGAGATGCAGCGCTTTGTCGGCAAACGTGTGTTTCAGAGCACACCGGCCCAGGCGTTGGCAGATGTCGATGCGGTATTGCGCCGTGGCGCCGAAGAGGCTCAGGTCTATGTCGCGACGGAACCCGCGGCAGCGGCCAAGAATGCCCCGCGTATCGTGGCGGTCACGGCCTGCCCAACCGGTGTAGCGCACACCTTTATGGCTGCCGAAGCCTTGCAGCAGACGGCCAAACGCCTGGGTTACGACTTGCAGGTCGAGACCCAAGGCTCGGTGGGCGCCCGCACGCCGTTGAGCCCACAAGCGATTGCGGATGCCGACGTGGTGTTACTGGCGGCGGATATCGAAGTCGCCACCGAGCGTTTTGCCGGCAAGAAGATTTACCGCTGCGGCACCGGCATTGCCCTCAAACAGTCCGAAGCGACCCTCAACAAGGCTCTGGCCGAAGGCTCGGTGGAAAGTGCCGCCGGCGGTGCGGTGGCCAAGAAGTCGGAAAAAACCGGCGTCTACAAACACTTGCTCACCGGCGTGTCGTTCATGTTGCCGATGGTGGTGGCGGGGGGCTTGCTGATTGCGTTGTCCTTCGTGTTCGGCATTCACGCGTTTGAGCAGGAAGGCACCCTGGCCGCCGCCCTGAAAACCGTCGGCGATCGGGCCTTTATGCTGATGGTGCCGTTGCTGGCGGGCTACATCGCCTACTCGATTGCCGACCGCCCGGGCATTGCGCCCGGCATGATCGGCGGCCTGTTGGCGGGCACCTTGGGCGCGGGTTTTATCGGCGGGATCTTCGCCGGTTTCCTCGCCGGTTACTGCGTCAAGCTGATCACCCGAGCGGTGAAGTTGCCGCAGAGCCTGGAAGCGCTCAAGCCGATCCTGATCATCCCGCTGCTGGCAAGCCTGTTCACCGGCCTGGCGATGATCTATCTGGTGGGCCCGCCGGTAGCGCGCATGCTCACCGGCCTCACCGATTTCCTCGCCACCATGGGCACCACCAACGCGGTGCTGCTGGGCATTCTGCTGGGCGGCATGATGTGTGTCGACCTGGGCGGGCCGATCAACAAGGCGGCGTATGCGTTTTCGGTCGGCCTGCTGGCGGCATCGAGCGGTGCACCGATGGCGGCGACCATGGCTGCCGGCATGGTGCCGCCGATCGGCATGGGTATCGCCACGTTCCTGGCGCGCCGCAAATTCGCCCAGACCGAACGCGAGGCCGGCAAGGCGGCGATGATTCTGGGGATGTGCTTTATCTCCGAGGGTGCGATTCCGTTTGCGGCCAAAGACCCGTTGCGCGTGATCCCGGCCAGCATCGCCGGTGGCGCGTTGACCGGTGCGCTGTCGATGTACTTCGGCTGCAAACTCGCCGCGCCCCATGGCGGCCTGTTTGTGCTGGTGATCCCGAATGCGATGAACCATGCGCTGCTGTACTTGCTGGCGATTGTCGCCGGTAGCCTGTTGACGGGGTTGGTGTATGCGCTGATCAAGCGCCCGGAAGCGGTTGAACTGAACGTGGCTCCTGCAAACACCTGATCCACCGACGTTCATGGGCGGCGTATTGAAACAGTTGATCGGCTAACGCCAGAAACATCGAATGTTTGTTCTATAACGCGTCATTTGCGCCTGGCAAATGCGCACATCTCTCTCCCGGACGTCTGCCTACCATAGGCCTGCGATAACACTCGCATTACGACGCCGGGAGTCTGTTCATGCCTAACGTAAATGCCATCAAGCATCAGTTGTTGAATGCCGAATTCACCGTGGGTTGCTGGCTGACACTTGCCAGCCCTGCTGTCACCGAATTGATCGCCCATTGCGGGTTTGACTGGGTGGTTATCGATCTCGAACATGGCCCCGGCGATACCAAGGACGTCGCCGCACAGCTGCGGGCCATTGATGCCGCACGCGCCAACGGCGCCAAGGTTGCCGCTGCAGTGCGAGTCACCGCCAACGACAGTGCCCTGGTCAAGCGCGTGATGGATTGCGGCGCACAAACCATCGTATTTCCCACTATCGAAAACCCGGCGCAGGCGCAGGCTGCCGTGGCGTCCATGCGTTTTCCTCAGGGCGGCTCTTGCGGCATCAGGGGGGTGGCGGGAATGGTGCGGGCGGGGCGTTACGGGCTGGATGACAACTACGTCCAGTCGGCGAACAGCCAGGCATGCGCCATTATCCAGATCGAATCCACAGCCGGTGTCGAACAGGTTGACGCCATCGCTCAAGTCGAGGGCGTGGATTGCCTGTTCATCGGCACCGCCGATCTGTCAGCCAGCATGGGCCTGTTGGGGCAACCCGAGCATGACGCGGTGAAGGCCGCGGTCTACACAGTGCTTGAGGCCGGTCGCAGGCACTCGACAGCGGTTGGGGTCTTTGTGACTTCAGTCGAGCAGGCTTGTTACTACCGCACGCTGGGTGTGACATTTATCGCGCTCTATTGCGACACCGGTTGGTTGGCCAAGGGCGCAACCGCTGCCGTGGACACGTTGCGTTCAGCACTCGAAAGATAAGGCGCGACCGACCTTCTTTGGACTGTTCCCCGAGCGTGGAGATAGAAACATGTCGATGGCTGATCGTGACGGAAAAATTTGGATGGACGGCGAGTTGGTTGAGTGGCGCGCCGCCAATACTCACATTCTTACCCACACCCTGCATTACGGGCTGGGAGTATTTGAGGGCCTGCGCGTCTATGACACCGACCGTGGTCCGGCTATTTTTCGTTTAAATGAACATACCCGGCGATTGTTCAATTCAGCCAGGATTTTTCAACTGGATATTCCCTTCGATCAAGAGGCTATTCGCGACGCCTGCGGTCAGGTGATTCGAGCGAATGGCTATGGCGCCTGCTACTTGCGGCCATTGGTGTGGATAGGCTCGGACTTCCTGAGTATCGCGGCCACGAATAACCGCATTCATGTGGCTGTCGCCGGATGGCCGATGGGCGCTTACCTGGGTGATGAGGGGATGGAGAAAGGTATCAGGGTGAAAACTTCGTCGTTCACACGTCATCACGTCAACGCTTCGATGGTGCGGGCCAAGGCGTGTGGTTATTACGTCAACTCGATCCTGGCGAATCGCGAGGCCATGTCACTTGGGTTTGACGAGGCGCTGCTGCTGGATACCGAAGGTTATGTGAGTGAGGGGGCGGGGGAGAATATCTTCGTGGTGCGTGACGGGGTCATCTACACGCCCGACCTGGCGTCATGCCTGGACGGTATCACTCGGGACTCGGTCAAGGTGATCGCACAAGACCTCGGTTTTGACGTTCGGGAAAAACGTATCACGCGTGACGAAGTGTATTGCTGCGACGAGGCGTTTTTTACTGGCACCGCTGCTGAAGTAACCCCTGTGCGTGAGCTTGACGGGCGCAAAATCGGTGACGGGCTCCAGGGCGTGATTACGCGCAAACTTCAACAGGCTTATTTCTCGGCGGTGAAAGGTAACGACCCGGCTTATGCCCATTGGCTGACCTATGTCTGAGCGTGTCAGACCTCGGCCAGTACGTTCTTTGGGGGGCAGGGTTTTGCTCAATGCGCCTTTACTGCTGCTTGTTCTTTTGGCCGTCCTGGCGTGGCTTGAATAAAGATGTTTTGCCGGATGTTTAGGCAAAAGGCCTTGGGGAAAAAGCCTGTGCTAACGTCACTTTTCATCGAGGTGTCTGGCGCAAGACTTCCAGCCTGCAGGAGGCGAAATCCAGGTGGCGAAAATAAAAATAGACGCAACGGACCGGCGTTTACTGGCGGCTCTACAACGCGACGCCAGGCTTTCAAGCGCAGAACTGGCCGAACTGGTGTCCTTGAGCGCATCCCCTTGTTGGCGTCGGGTCAAAAGGCTTGAGCAAGCCGGTGTGGTTCGTGGCTATCACGCAAGTATCGATCACCAGATGCTGGGGTACGCGGTTTCCGCATTTGTACAGGTCGCCCTGGAGCAAAAAGATACGGCGAGCTTGCAGGCTTTCGAAACGTCCATCACCTCATTTGAGCAGGTGATCGCTTGCCATTGTGTTTCCGGGGTCTTTGATTATCAGCTGACTGTTCTGGCAACCGACCTGGCTGCATTCAGCGAGTTTGCCAGGCTGCATATAAATGGGTTTACTGGGGTTAAAGACGTCTGCACTGCGTTTGTCGTCAAGGAAGTCAAGGCACCGGTAAGTCTGGTGGGCCGGCAATTAATATAGCGGTGTTCTCGTGCGGCGCGGGTGTCATACCTTTTTCATCCTGGCGTGCTTAAGTCCTCCTTTTGAATCAGCAAGGGGAACTCGCCATGAGCCACTTCGATCTTGGCCGCCGCCGCGTGATGCAAGTCGTTGGCGCCGGCCTGTTGCTGCCGGGCCTGGCGCCGGCAGTGATCGCGTCGGTCAAAGACCGCCCGCAACTGACCGATGGCGTGCAGTCCGGCGACCTGCTGGGCGACCGCGCCATGATCTGGAGCCGCAGCGACCGCCCCGCGAAAATGGTAGTGGAGTGGGACACCCGCAGCGTGTTCAGCAACCCACGCAAATTCATCTCGCCGCTGGCCGACAGCCACACCGACTTTACTGCCCGCGTCGAACTCACCGGCCTGCCGGTCGACCAGGCGATTTTCTACCGCGTGCACTTCGAAGACGCCCAGACCGGCGTCGCCAGCGAGCCGTGGTTCGGCCACTTGCGCAGCGTGCCGCAACAGCGTCGCGACATCCGTTTTGTGTGGAGCGGCGACACCGTGGGGCAGGGCTTCGGTATCAACCCTGACATCGGCGGCATGCGTATCTACGAAGCCATGCGCCTGCGCCTGCCGGACTTTTTTATCCACAGCGGCGACACCATCTACGCCGACGGCCCGGTGCCCGCACAACTGGCCACCGAAGGCGGGCGCATCTGGCGCAATATCACCACCGAAGCCAAGAGCAAAGTCGCCGAAACCCTGGATGAGTATCGCGGTAATTACCGCTACAACCTGCTTGATGAAAACGTGCGGCGCTTCAATGCCGAAGTGCCGCAGATCTGGCAGTGGGACGACCACGAGGTGGTGAATAACTGGTCGCCTGGCAAGCAACTCGACGAGCGCTACCAGACCAAGGACATCAACACCCTGGTGGGCCGCGCACGCCAGGCTTGGCTGGAATATTCGCCGATGCGCCGGCAGAGCGCCGACGGCGGCGGGCGCATTTATCGCAAGCTCAGTTATGGCCCGTTGCTGGATGTGTTTGTGCTGGATATGCGCAGCTATCGCGGCCCCAACGACGACAACCTGGGGGCGGAAAAACCCTTCCTTGGTCGCGAGCAATTGGACTGGCTCAAGCGCGAGTTGAAAGGATCTCAGGCCCAGTGGAAGGTGATCGCCGCCGACATGCCGATCGGCCTCGGCGTGCCCGACGGCGAAGTCAGCCCCGGTGTGCCGCGCTGGGAAGCCATCGCCAACAATGACCCGGGCCCTGCGCAAGGCCGCGAGCTGGAAATCGCCGAGCTGCTGGGGTTCCTGCGGGCGCAACAGGTGCGCAACCATGTGTGGCTGACGGCGGATGTGCATTACTGCGCGGCGCATCACTACCACCCGGATCGCGCTGCGTTCCAGGATTTCGAGCCGTTCTGGGAGTTTGTCGCTGGGCCGTTGAATGCCGGGAGTTTTGGGCCTAATCCACTGGATAAGACGTTTGGCCCTGAAGTGGTGTTCGAGAAGGCCCCGCCTGCGCAAAACACCTCGCCGTTTGCTGGCTTTCAGTTTTTTGGCGAGGTGCAAATTGATGGGCAGACGGCGGAGTTGACCGTTATTTTGCGCGACCTGGATGGGGTTTCAGTCTTCGAGCAAAAGCTGCAGCCGGTCTGATTTGAAATGCAATCAACACTGTGGGAGCTGGCTTGCCTGCGATAGCGGTAGTGAATTCACCACCGCTATCGCAGGCAAGCCAGCTCCCACATTTAATCAGTACACATCCCGACGATAGCGGCCTTGTTCAATCAAGCGCTCCACCGCTTCGCTGCCCAGCACATCGTGCAGCACCTGATCCACCCCCGATGCCATGCCCTGCAAGCTCCCGCATACATAAATCGCCGCGCCGTCCGCCAGCCATTTACGCAGCACCTCGGCGGATTCGCGCAGGCGGTCCTGCACGTAGATCTTCTCCTGCTGGTCGCGGGAAAAAGCCAGGTCCAGCAAGGCCAGGTCACCGCTGGCGAGCCAGCCTTGCAGCTCGTCCTGGCAGAGGAAATCGTGGGCGATATTACGTTCGCCGAACAACAGCCAGTTGCGCTGCTGGCCATCGGCAATCCGCGCCTTGAGCAAACTGCGCAAGCCGGCCAGGCCGGTGCCATTGCCCAGCAGAATCAACGGCACCGGCGCATCCGGCAGGTGGAAGCCACTGTTGCGGCGCAGGCGCAGGCGGATGCCCGAGCCGACGGCCGCGTGCTCAGTCAGCCAGCCGCTGGCCACGCCGAGGCTGCCGTCCGGGTGGCGTTCCTGGCGCACGATCAGTTCCAGCACGCCGTCGCCGGCAATCGAGGCGATGGAGTATTCGCGCATGCCCAACGGTGCCAGCGCGTTCACCAGCGCCTGGGCGTGCAGGCCCACCAGATGGGCGCGGTTGTCCGGCAGTTGGCGCGTCGCCAGGGCCTGGCTGAGGGTGTGTGGCAGGCCGTCGACCAGCACGCCGTCGCTGCCTGCCAGGCCCAGGCCCTCAAGGAAGTGCTCGATGGCCCAGGGGCAGTTGCGTGGCAGGACTTCCACCAGGTCACCGGCCTCCCAGCGCTGCGGCGAGGCGCTGGTCAGGCCCAGCAGGTACACATTGGAACCGCTGCTGTCAGGGTTGAGCAGGGTGCGCTGGTTCAGCGTCCAGTGTTCATACTGGGCGGTCGGCCATGCCGCTGCCGGTGCATGGCCGGTGAGTTGGCCCAGCTGCTGCTGCCAGTTCAGCAGCGCCGCGCTGTCGCCGCTGTCGACTTCCACCGGGGCAAACAGCGGGTTGCCGCCCTGGTTGGTCAGCCAGAAATGCAGGCGCCGGGCAAAGCCGCAGAAGTGTTCGTACTGACGATCACCCAGGGCCAGTACCGAATAGTTCAGGCCCTTGAGCGGCAGGTCCTGGCCGAGCACGCTGCGCTCGAAACCACGGGCGCTGTCGGGCGCTTCGCCGTCGCCGAAGGTGCTGACTACAAACAACGCGTTTTCTGACTGGCGCAGGTCCTCCTGGCTGACACTGCCCAACGGCTGCACCTTCACCGGCAGGCCGGCCGCCTGCAATTGCCCGGCGGTCTGCCAAGCCAGCTGTTCGGCAAAACCGCTCTGGCTGGCAAAACCGATCAGCCAGGCCGGCGCATCACTGTGATTGGCGCTGAGCCCTTTGCGTGCATCGCGTACCTGGCGTTTTTTGCGGCGACGATCCAGGTACAGCAGCCAGCCGGTGATAAAAAACAGCGGCATCAGCAGCGAGGTCACGGTGAGGATAATCCGCCCCGCCAGGCCGAAATAACTGCCGGTGTGCAGCGCATAAACGCTGGTCAACAACTGCGACGTGAAGCTTTTGTTCGCGTATTGGTCATGGGATTTGACCTCGCCGCTGGCCGGGTCCAGGTTGATCTGGTTCAGCGCCCGGTCATGCGGAGAGTTTTTCAGCAGGTAGTAGACGGTGGCCGGTTGCCCCGCGACGCCCGGCATGCGGATGTTATAGGCACTCAGGCCCGGGCCTGCGTTGCTGTAGATGCTGCTCCAGATCGCGTCGTAGTTGGCCACCGGTGTCGGGCCTGCGGGCGCCGGGCCACGCTTGCGTACCCGTTCATTTTGCGGCGCGTCGGACAGCAGCTTGGTCAGGCCCTGGCTGTACCAGTCGTAGGACCAATACAAACCGGTCAGCGCCGAGAGCAGGTACGCCAGCAGGCACCAGGTGCCGAATACCGAGTGCAGGTCCCAGTTGAAGGCACGACCCTTCTTGCGCCAGTCCAGCGTCAGCCAGACGCGCCAGCTCGCCACTTGGCGCGGCCAGCGCAGGTACAGGCCGGAGAGGCAGAAGAACACCAGGATCAGCGTGCAGGCGCCGGTGATGTTGCGCCCTGTATCACCCATCACCAGGAAACGGTGGAATTGCAGCAGGAACCCGAAGACGTCCTGGCCGACCACGTCGCCCATGTAGTCGCCGGTGTAAGGATCGAAATAGCGCAACTGGCCACGGCGCTCACCGGGCGGGGGGGTGAAGAACACGCGGGCGGCGTTGCCGCTTTCGCTTTCCACGAACAGCATGGCCACGGTCTGGCCTTCGGTGGCCTCCAGCTTGCGCACCAGTTCGGCGGGCGGCAGTACACCGGCCTCGCGTTTTTGCACGGTCAGTACGCTCGGGTTGAGCGCCCGCAGTAGTTCATCCTGAAACGAGACCGCAGCCCCGGTGATCCCCATCAAGGCCAGCACCAGCCCGGCGCTAATGCCGAAGAACCAGTGCAACTGGAACAGGGTTTTCTTCAACACGTCTGACGCCTCGTCTATCTGGATATGTAGGGCACGGCGCGCATTATGCCGTGGGTTAACGAGAAAAATTCTGTTTTACACGCAAAAGCCCCACGCATCCGATGCGTGGGGCTTTTTGCTGTGGCGTGCCGCGTTTAGAAGTGGAAACTGGTGGACAACAGTGCCGTACGACCGGCTGCCTGGTTGGCGAAGTGCGAGGCGTACGCCTTGTCGTAGTAGGTCTTGTCGGTGAGGTTCTGTACGTTCAGTTGCAGGTCGATGTTCTTGCTCAATTTGTAGCTGGCCATCGCGTCGTAGCGTGTGTAGGACGGCACATACACGGTGTTGGCCGCATCGCCGTAAACCTGGTCGACATAGAACGCGCCGCCGCCGATGGTCAGCTTCGGAGTCACGTCATAAGTGGTCCACAGGCTGAACGAATTCTCTGGCGTGTTGGGCATCTGGTTGCCTTTGTTGGAACCGGCCTGGACCACGCCCTGGCGGTTACCGTTCTTGCCTGGGTCAACCAGCTCGGCTTTCAAGTAACTGTAACCGGCGAACACTTGCCAAAGATCGGTGATCTTGCCGCTGGCCGACAGCTCCAGGCCATCTACACGAGATTCACCGGCGGTTTCGTAGGTGTTGGAATCCACCAGGATGCGCGTGTTTTTCTTCTCGGTACGGAACACCGCGGCCGACAGAGACAAGCGGTTGTGGAACAGGTCCCACTTGGTGCCCAACTCGTAGTTGACGGTTTCTTCCGGCTTGAGGTCGCTGGTGTTGATACCGGTCGGGATCGCGTTGCTGTCCACGCCTTCACCCACCAGGCCGCCGGCCGGCGAGGCCGAGGTGGCATAGGAGGTGTAGATGCTGCCGTTGTCCAGTGGCTTCCAGACCAGCCCCGCTTGCCAGTTGAAGAATTGGCTGTCGTCCTTGACCTTGCTGCGCGCCTGGACGGTGGCGGTCGGCACGGCATTGGTATTGGCTTGGGTGTCGAAGGTGTCGTAGCGCAGGCCGACGTTCAGCAGCCATTTCGGGTCGAGTTCGATGGTGTCGAACACATACGCGGCGCGGCTGGTGGCTTTGGTGTTGGTGCCGTTGTAATTGCGCGCGATGCTGCCGTTCCAGGCGTCGTCCGGGTTTGGGTTGGCGAGCGAGGTGCACTGCCCGCCACGGCTGCCACCGGCCACGGTGCAGGTCGGGTTGGCGTTCGGGCTGACGGTATAGCCGCTGACGCGGGTTTCTTCACCGGTAAATTCCAGGCCGGTGGAGTAGCTGTGCTTGAAGCCCAGGGCCTGGAAGCTACCGAACAGATCCGTCTGGTTGGTCGTGGTAGTGGTCGTGGAGACGCGAGTGTTGGCGCGACGCCACACGGTGCCGAAACGGTTGACGTTGCGCTGGCTGTCATCCGGCTGGGTGAGCACGTAGTCCTGGCCGGTGCTGCCATGGCGCAGGGTGTTTTTCAGCGTCATGGTGTCGCTCAGGTCGTGCTCGACGGAGACCGTGCTGATGTCGGCGCGGGTTTTGCGGAAATCGCGGCTTTTCAGACCGTAGAAGTTATTGCTGTCGCCGCCGTCGGTGGGTTTGTCGTGTACGTGGGCGGTGGCGGTCGGTGAACTGTAGCCGTAGGGAATGCCCGAATCCGGCAGGTCGTTGCTTTCCAGGTGGTAGTAGCTGAGGTTGACGCGGGTCGGCGTGCCGAGGCCGAAGGTCAGCGACGGCGCGACGCCCCAACGGTCGTAATTCACCGCATCGCGGCCGGCGACGTTCTGTTCGTGGCTCATCAGGTTCAGGCGGAACGCGGCGCTGTCGTCGAGGAACTGGCGGTTCACGTCGAGCACGTAGCGGCGGGTCTGGTCGGAGCCGTAGGTGAAGCCGCCGTTGGTGAAGTCCCGCGCTTGTGGGGTTTTGCTCACCAGGTTGAGGCTGCCACCGGCCGAACCACGGCCGCCGAACGAGGAGTTGGGGCCTTTGCTGACTTCGATGGATTCAATGTCGAAGATCTCGCGGCTCTGGCCACCGGTGTCGCGCACGCCGTCCAGGTAGGTGTCGCCCTGGGCGTCAAACCCACGGATAAACGGGCGATCGCCCTGGGGGTTGCCGCCTTCACCGGCGCCGAAGGTGATCCCCGGCACGGTGCGCAAAGCATCCTGCAACGAGGTGGCGGCGGTGTCCTTGAGCACTTGTTGCGGCACCACGGTCACCGAGCGCGGCGTGTCCACCAGCGGCGCGGTGTACTTTTGCGAAGAGGCTTTTTCGACCTGGTAGGAAGTGTTGTCCTGTTCTTCGCCGGTGATGCTGGTGGCGCCCAGGGAGATGCTGTTGCGCTGGCCTTTCTGTTCGGTGTCTTCGGCCGCTTGTGCCAGATGGGCAGCAGAGCTGGCGCTAAGGGCAACGCCGATGGCCGAAGCCAGAATGCGTGGTGAACCGGCAGATATTTTTGTAGTGGTGCGCGACATGACGTGTCCTTTCCCCAAGGATGTGAGGCCGCGGAATATAGGGTTAACAAGACTTTATATCAATTGAGATACATTGCTAATTGCAACGAATTTACATTCTTTACACTTTCTGTTTACGGTTTTTACGAACTCATCCGTCTGTCGCGTTTTACAGGCAGGATAAGAATCAATACCATTGGCGCCTCTCTGATTTCAGGTATTGCCCATGTTGCTGCACATTCCCGGCCTGTTCTCTCGTGAGGAAGTGCAGCGCATCCGCAAGGCCCTGGAAACCACCGAGTGGGCCGACGGCAAAATCACTGCCGGGCCTCAGTCCGCCAAGGCCAAACACAACCTGCAATTGCCGGAAGGCCATCCATTGGCCAAGGAAATCGGCGCGGCGATGCTCGAGCGGTTGTGGAAAAATCCGTTGTTCATGTCAGCGGCGTTACCGCACAAGGTCTTCCCGCCGTTGGTTAACTGCTACACCGCCGGCGGCAGTTTCGACTTCCATATCGACAATGCCGTGCGCCAGGCCCGGGGCAGCCATGAGCGGGTGCGCACGGATTTGTCGTCCACGCTGTTCTTCAGCGATCCGCAGGAATACGACGGCGGCGAACTGGAGATCCAGGACACCTTCGGCCTGCAGCGCGTCAAATTGCCGGCCGGTGACATGGTGCTCTACCCCGGATCCAGCCTGCATAAGGTCAACGCCGTGACCCGAGGGGCGCGCTATGCCTCGTTCTTCTGGACCCAAAGCCTGGTGCGTGAAGACAGCCAGCGCACGCTGCTGTTCGAGATGGACGGCGCGATCCAGCAGTTGACCTCGGACGTACCCGACCACCCCGCGTTGATCCAGCTCACCGGCACTTATCACAACCTGTTGCGCCGTTGGGTCGAGGTCTGAGCATGGGCTTTTTATTGCGCCGCGAAGAAGTACTCAACGTCGAGCAACTGCAATCAATGCTCGACGACTCCCCGGTGCGAGCGGCCCAGGCCATCCTGATGGCGGCGAAGGAGGGCGTGGTCGACGCTCAGGCGCTGCTCGGGCAGATCCTGCTGGAAGGGCGCGGCATTGCGCGTGATGAAGCGCTGGCGCTGCGCTGGTTTCAGATTGCGGCCAATGGCGGGCATTTGATGGCGCGCAATATGGCCGGGCGCTGCCTGGAGCATGGTTGGGGTTGTGCCGTGGATGAAGCAGCGGCGGCGCGGGAATATCGCCGGGCGGCCGAGGCCGGTTTGGATTGGGCGCAATACAACTACGCCAACCTGCTGGCTACCGGGCGCGGAGTGGCCGAGGCGCCGCAGCAGGCGCTGGCGCTTTACCTCCAGGCGGCGGAGCAGGGCCATGCCAAGTCGATGAACTTGGTGGGTCGGTATCTGGAGGATGGCCGGTTTTGTCCTCGGGATCTGGAAAACGCTGTGCAATGGTATCGACGTTCCGCCGAAGCCGGGGATTTTCGCGGGCAGTTCAGTTATGCGGCGGTGCTGGCGGACAGCGGCCAGATCGACGCTGCGCTGGAGTGGCTGCGCAAGGCGTTGGCGGGTGGCAATCTCAAGTTTCTGCGAACGGCGCACGACGCATTGGCTGCTGCGAGTGATCCGCAGATTCGTGCGATGGCAGACACCTACCAACAACGTGCCGTGACCCTTTCCTGACCCACAAAAAAGCCCATGACACGTCATGGGCTTCTTCTTGCAGCTTGCCGCTGAAAACCAGCGGCTGCTCTTACACGTAAAACGACTTCAGCGGCGGGAAGCCGTTGAACTCGACTGCGCTGTAGCTGGTGGTGTAGGCACCGGTCGACAGCCAGTACAAACGATCACCAATTGCCAGGTTCAGCGGCAGGCCGTACTTGTAGTTTTCGTACATGATATCGGCGCTGTCGCAGGTAGGCCCGGCGATAACCACTTCTTCCATCTCACCTTTTTTCTCGGTCCAGATCGGGAACTTGATGGCTTCGTCCATGGTTTCGATCAGGCCGGAGAATTTGCCCACATCGGTATACACCCAACGCTCGACGGCGGTACGCGATTTACGCGCCACCAGTACCACTTCGCTGACCAGGATACCGGCGTTGGCGATCAACGAACGGCCCGGCTCCAGGATGATTTCCGGCAGGTCGTCGCCGAAATCTTCCTTGAGGAAGCGGATGATTTCTTCGGCGTAGGTTTCCAGGCTGTTGGTACGGGTGATGTAGTTGGCCGGGAAGCCGCCGCCCATGTTGATCAGCTTGAGGTGGATGCCGTCTTCTTCTTTCAGGCGCTCGAAGATCACTTTGACCTTGGCGATTGCCGCGTCCCATACGCTGATGTCGCGCTGTTGCGAACCCACGTGGAAGGAGATGCCGTACGGCACCAGGCCGAGGTCACGGGCGAGGATCAGCAGGTCCATGGCCATGTCGGTCTGGCAGCCGAATTTGCGCGACAAAGGCCAGTCAGCCGTGGTCGAGCCTTCGGTGAGGATACGCACGTACACTTTCGAACCTGGCGCGGCCTTGGCGATGTTGCGCAGGTCAGCTTCTGAGTCGGTGGAAAACAGGCGCACGCCCTTCTCGTAGAAGTAGCGGATGTCCTTGGATTTCTTGATGGTGTTGCCGTAGCTGATACGGTCGGCGCTGACACCACGGTCCATGACCTTGTCCAGCTCATAGATCGAGGCGATGTCGAAGCTCGAGCCCTTGTCTTTCAACAGGTCGATGATCTCGACCGCAGGGTTGGCCTTGACTGCGTAATAGACTTTGGCGAATTCGAAACCGGCGCGCAGGTCATCGTAAGCCTGGCTGATCATCGCGGTGTCGATCACCACGAACGGGGTTTCTTGCTTGTCGGCGAACGCCTTCATTTTGTCAAAAGTGGCGCGCGCGAAATAATCTTCGACGTTGATCGACATGCTGGGAACTCCTAAGGGCAAACTAATTTGATCAATGGGTGCAAATGAACGTCCTCCGTATCCCCACTTTGGTTCGCCTACTTCCCAAGGCATGTCGCCGAAAGCAAAAAGGCCATGAGAATAGACGCTTCCCTTGGCCTTGCTGTCTCGTCGTCAGTACTTGAGCCGGATGGATCGTTTCCAGCATGGACGTTCGGCGCGAACTTTAGGACGTGAGGGGCCATAGATCAACTAAAAATGTCGCGTTTTTGCACGCGTTCGTCGCGGAGCCACGTGCAGCTACTTATGTAACCGACAGGTGTGACGGATTGATGTTCCCCGGATGGGGCAAATCAGAGGGATCTGTGGCGCCCTCATCGCAGGCAAGCCAGCTCCCACACTGGATTGCATTCATCTGTTGAAATGCATTCCTGTGTGGGAGCTGGCTTGCCTGCGATAGCGGTCTATCAGGCCAGCGCAGTCTCGGCAGGCGACACGATACTGGTCTTGCCGCCACGCGATTTACCGGAGCTCAAGTACTCGGCAATCGACTCCTGGGTCACCTCGCCCAGGAACACCCGCTCCGCATCCATCACCGGCAACCACGAGCGGTTGAACTCGTACATGCGCGACAACAGGATGCGCAAGTGCTCGTCGTACGCCGCCGTGGCGTTGAACTCGCGCAGGTACTGGCCGCAGGTGCCGGTCTGACGGTGCAGGTCGCGACGTCGCACATAGCCCAGTGCCTTGTTCTCGGCGCAGGTGACCACCACATAGCGGCGGTCGGTTTCGTCCATCAGCTCCAGGGCCTCGGCCACCGGGGTTTCCGGGCTGACCGACGGGGCGTTGTCCGCCGCGTCTTCGGCTTTCACCAGCAGCAGGCGCTTGAGGGTGCTGTCCTGTCCGACGAAGTTGCTGACGAACTCGTCAGCCGGGTGCGCCAGCAGGGTGTCCGGGTGGTCGATCTGCAGCAGCTTGCCGGCACGGAAGATCGCAATCTTGTCACCCAGCTTGATGGCTTCGTCGATGTCGTGGCTGACCATGATCACGGTCTTGTTCAGCGCACGTTGCATCTCGAAGAACTCGTTCTGGATCATCTCGCGGTTGATCGGGTCGACCGCGCCGAACGGTTCGTCCATCAGCAGCAGCGGGGCATCCGCCGCCAGCGCACGAATCACGCCGATCCGCTGTTGCTGACCACCGGACAGCTCACGCGGGTAGCGATGCAGGTACTGCTTGGGTTCCAGCTTGATCATGCTCATCAACTCGCGGGCGCGGTCGTGGCATTTCTGTTTGTCCCAGCCGAGCAGCTTGGGCACGACCACGATGTTTTCCTCGATGGTCATGTTGGGGAACAGGCCGATCTGCTGGATCACATAGCCGATGTTGCGACGCAGGGTCACTTCATCGAGGTCGGTGGTGTCTTCGCCGTTGATCAGGATCTTGCCCGACGTCGGCTTGATCAGGCGGTTGATCATTTTCAGCGTGGTGCTCTTGCCGCAACCCGATGGGCCAAGGAACACACAAATTTCGCCTTCGTTGACGGTCAGGCTTACGTCGTTCACGGCAGACACGGTTTTGCCGTTGCTTTGAAAAGTCTTGGTCAGATTTTGAAGTTCGATCATTTGAGCAGTCCTTTTGGAGTCAGCGAGCGTTGCAGCCATTGCAGAAGCAGGTCGGCGAAGATGGCCAGAAGACTGACCAGCACGGCGCCGACGATCAGCATCGACATGTCGCTGCGGCTGATGGAAGCCAGAATAAGTACACCCAGGCCACCGGCGCCGATGGTGGCGGCGATGGTCATCACACCAATGTTCATCACCACGGCGGTGCGTACACCGGCGAGGATTACCGGCACGGCGATGGGCAACTCGACCATGCGCAGGCGCTGGCCGAAGGTCATGCCGATGCCTTTGGCGGCCTCGCGAATGCCCGGTTCAACGCCGGTCAGGGCCAGGTAGGTGTTACGCATGATCGGCAGCAGGGAGTAGAGGAACACGGCGGTAATCGCCGGCATCGGGCCCAGGCCCTGGCCGAATTTGGAGTAGAACGGCAGCAGCAGGCCGAACAGGGCGATGGACGGCACGGTCAGCAGCACCGTGGCGCTGGCTTGCAGCGGCCCGGCCAGGCTCGGGAAGCGGGTCATCAGCACGCCCAGGGGCACGCCGATAAAGATCGCCAGCAACACGGCGATACCGACCAGGGTGATGTGCTGCCCAGTGAGTTGCAGGACTTGGGCCCAATCAAGATGGGAAAAGGCGTTCAGGAATTCCATGTCTTCTCCTTCTTAGTTGATCGGATGTTGGCGCAGGAAATCGGCGGCAACAGCGGACGGGCTTTCATGCGCGACGTCGACCCGTGCATTCAGCTCACGCATGGTTTTGTCATCGAACAGCGCGGCCAGCGGCGCAAGATCTGCGGCCAATTCAGGATGGGCGTCGAGATAAACCTGACGCACCACGGGGGCGGCGGTGTAGTCCGGGAAATAGTGCTTGTCGTCTTCCAGCAGCTTCAATTTGAAGGCATTCAGGCGACCGTCGGTGGTGTAGACCAACCCGGCAAATACCTGGCCATTACGCAGCGCGGTGTAGACCAGGCCGGCGTCCATCTGGCGGGTGTTTTTGCGGGTCAGGTTCATGTCGTACAGCTTGACCATGCCGCCCATGCCGTCGGACCGGTTGGCGAACTCGGTGTCCAGGGCCACCAGGCGCGTGCCTTTGGTTTTCTCGGCCAGGGCTTGGGTCAAGTCGCTGATGCTGTTGATCTGCGGGAATTCCTTGGCCACGTTCTCTGGCAGCGCCAGGGCGTAGGTGTTACTGAAGTGCGACGGCGAGAGCCAGACCAGGCCTTTTTTCGCGTCGAGTTCTTTAACCCGTGCGTAGGACTGTTCGCTGTCGAGCTTCTCATCCACATGGTTGTACGCCACCAGCGACACGCCGGTGTATTCCCAGATCAGGTCCAGTTGCCCGCTTTCCTGGGCACTGCGCGCCAGGTTGCTGCCCAGGCCGCCGGTCACACGGGTGTCGTAGCCCTTGGTGCGCAGGTACTGGGAAGTGATTTCGGCGAGCAGGGTCTGTTCGGTGAACACCCGGGCGCCGATGCGGATCACCGGTTTTTCAGCGGCTTGCGCGAAACCTGCAAGCAGCAGGACGCAGCTCAATATCAATGTCAGTTTTTTCATGTGAGTTCCTTTGCCAAGCCTTAAGACGGACGCAACCCGCGTTCCAGCCATAGGCGGCTGGCCATGGTCACCAGACCGTCGAGCAGCAATGCCAGCAGCGCGGTGCACGCGGCGCCAAGCAGCAATTGCGGCTGATTGTTCAGGGCGATGCCGGGGAAAATCAGGCTGCCCAGGCTGTTGGCACCAATCAGGAACGCCAGCGGTGCGGTGCCGACGTTGATCGCCAGGGCCACGCGCACACCGCCGATGATGATCGGCACGGCGTTGGGCAGCTCCACGCGAAACAGCACCTGGCGCGGGGTCATGCCGATGCCGGTAGCGGCTTCTTTGAGCGAGCCTTGGACGTTTTTCAGGCCCTCGTAGGTGTTACGCACGATGGGCAGGAGGGAGGCGAGGAACAGCGCGAAGATGGCCGGGCCACTGCCGATGCCCAGGACGCCGAGGGCGATGGCCAGTACGGCCAGGGGCGGGACGGTGTTGCCGATGTTGAAGATTTGCATGAAGCGTTCTGCGCGCCCGACCATGTTCGGTCGGCTGAGCAGGATACCGGCGGGAATGCCCACAATCAGGGCCGCCAGCATCGAGACTAGAACAAGGATCAAATGAGCTTGCAGGTAAAACAACAAATCGTCGCGGTACAGTTCGATCGTGTTGATGCCGATCCAGTGGACCAGCAGGGCCAGGAGGGCGACGACAACCGCTCCTCCTATCAGCCCTTTGCCATAGCGAATAGCCACAGGCGGACTCCTTTTTTCTTTTGTCGGCGAACACATTTCCGAGCGGCAATGCCATTCCTGGCTGTCGGCGAATGTGTTCGCGAAAAGCAGCTCGCCGATACTGGCAATGCAGTATGCGATCGAGCCATGAGCGCAGCCTCGTCAGGCTAACTTGCTGATTTATCAGCCCCTGTTCCGAGTGCGGTAGCAGGGGAGTGGACGTCTCTACCTTTTAAAAGGTTCCATACTTGGCAGCATTTAGCCACCCCCAATCGGGTGAACGGTGGTCCGGCCCCCAGGGTTTGCGCTATACTCGCCGCCCTTTTTTGACTCACCTGCCAGGCGATTTCCCATGACCCACCAGGCCGCCGAAGTCGCGAAACGCCGCACTTTCGCCATTATTTCCCACCCCGATGCCGGTAAAACCACCATCACCGAGAAGCTCCTGCTGATGGGCAAGGCAATCGCAGTGGCCGGCACGGTGAAATCCCGCAAATCCGACCGCCATGCCACCTCCGACTGGATGGAAATGGAAAAACAACGGGGTATTTCCATTACCACGTCGGTCATGCAGTTCCCGTATCGCGACCACATGGTCAACCTGCTCGACACCCCGGGCCACGAAGACTTCTCCGAAGATACCTACCGCACCCTGACGGCGGTGGACTCGGCCTTGATGGTTCTGGACGGCGGTAAGGGGGTTGAGCCTCGTACGATTGCGCTGATGGACGTGTGCCGTCTGCGTGACACGCCGATCGTCAGCTTCATCAACAAACTCGACCGCGATATCCGCGACCCGATTGAATTGCTGGACGAGATCGAAGCGGTCCTGAAGATCAAGGCCGCGCCGATCACCTGGCCGATCGGTTGCTACCGCGACTTCAAGGGCGTGTACCACCTGGCCGACGACTACATCATTGTCTACACCGCCGGCCATGGTCACGAACGCACCGATGTGAAAATCATCGAGAAGCTCGACTCCGACGAAGCCCGCGCCCACTTGGGTGACGAGTACGACCGCTTTGTCGATCAGCTGGAGCTGGTGCAGGGCGCCTGCCACGCGTTCAACCAGCAGGAATTCCTCGACGGCCAACTGACGCCGGTGTTCTTCGGTACTGCCTTGGGCAACTTCGGTGTCGACCACGTGCTCGACGCGGTGGTGAACTGGGCGCCGAAGCCGCTGGCCCGTGTTGCCAACGAGCGCACCGTAGAGCCGGTCGAAGAGAAATTCACCGGCTTCGTGTTCAAGATCCAGGCGAACATGGACCCCAAACACCGCGACCGTATCGCCTTTATGCGCATCTGCTCCGGCAAATACGAAAAAGGCATGAAGATGCGCCACGTGCGCACCGGCAAGGACGTGCGTATCGGCGACGCTCTGACGTTCTTCTCCTCCGAGCGTGAACAGCTCGAAGAAGCCTACGCCGGCGACATCATCGGCCTGCACAACCACGGCACCATCCAGATCGGCGACACCTTCACCGAAGGCGAAGCGCTGGGCTTCACCGGTATCCCGCACTTCGCCCCGGAACTGTTCCGCCGCGTGCGCCTGCGTGACCCGCTCAAATCCAAGCAACTGCGCCAGGGCCTGCAGCAGCTGGCCGAAGAGGGCGCGACCCAGGTGTTCTTCCCCGAGCGCAGCAACGACATCATCCTCGGCGCCGTCGGTGTGCTGCAGTTCGATGTGGTCGCCAGCCGCCTGAAAGAGGAATACAAGGTCGAATGCTCCTACGAGCCCATCACCGTGTACTCCGCGCGCTGGATCGACTGCAGCGATAAGAAGAAGCTGGAAGAGTTCTCCAATAAGGCTGTGGAAAACCTCGCAGTCGACGGCGGTGGTCACCTGACCTACCTGGCCCCGACCCGCGTCAACCTGGCGCTGATGGAAGAGCGCTGGCCGGATGTGAAATTCCGTGCGACCCGCGAACACCACTAAGGTCTGAGCGGTCGATGAAGGGCGAAGCTGTGATGGCTTCGCCCTTTTTTGTGGGAGCTGGCTTTGCACATGCCTGGGAGGTGGCGTTAACCCGGCATTGCGTCTAGCGTTTCCATACACCGACGGAATAGGAGACCACCGTGCGTATAACTCAACGCGCCATTCAATGGATGCTACTCGGCGTCATGGGCCTGTCTGCCACCCTGGCGTACACATCGGCGCTGGCGGATGCAGGAACGCCCCAGTGGAAAGACACCGGCCCGGTCAGCAAGCGCAAGCAGAACGAGGTCAACTCCGGCAGTTGGCAGCCCCAGGCCCAGCCCGCGCCCAAGGAGGATGCGGAAAACCCCTACAACGAGGGTGAAGACAGCGAAACCTATGACGACGGCGACACCTGATCGCTGGCGCGAACCCGGTATCAGAACTAGCGTCAATCACTGGCGACGGTAAACCGTTGTCGTGCGGGACTCATCTACTGACTGGACGGAAATCGACCATGAGTATTTTTCAACGAGTAATGCTGTTGATAAAGGTGCTGGTGCTGATGTCTTTGGGCATGTCGGCGGCCTGGGCACATAACCCGGTGCACAGCCAGGCAGGCGTGTCGGCGGTGCAGAGCGAGCCGGGCAAGGGGTTGCAGCTGGCCAAGTCCGAGGCTGAGCCCGGTGATCAGGACCAGGGCGGTAGCAAGGACGATGATGACTCGACCACCAACGAGCCGGACAGCGACGACCCGGACGATGATGACGGCGACAGCCAGACGTAGGCCGCGCCCAAAAGAAAAGCCCTTCCCACCAGGCTGATGCGCAACCTGATGGGAAGGGCTGTAGAACTCTCTGATAGTCGCGGTGCCTTCTGTGGCGAGCGAGCTTGCTCGCGTTGGGGTGCGAAGCGCCCCCAAAACGCTTGGGACTACCGCGCACTCCAACGGGAGCAAGCTCCCTCGCCACCAAAGCAGCTCACCCGCGCAGAGCTGTGTGCAATTTAAGCCACAAACTGCTCCGCGTAGTGGCACGCCACCTGGCGGTTATCCAACGGCCGCAACAACGGCTCCTCGCTGCTGCAGCGCGCCGTGGCGTACGGGCAGCGCTTGTGGAACGCGCAGCCAGGCGGCGGGTTCAACGGGTTAGGCAGCTCGCCGACGATTTTGATCTTCGGTTTGTTCGGGTCCGGATGAATGGTCGGTGTGGCCGACAGCAGCGCCTGGGTGTAGGGGTGCAGCGGACGGGCGTAGATGTCGTCCTTGGGGCCCACTTCCACCGGGCGGCCGAGGTACATCACCATCACGTCGTCGGCCACGTGCTGCACCACCGCCAGGTTGTGAGAGATGAACACGTAGGCGGTGTTGAATTCCTGCTGCAGGTCCATGAACAGGTTGAGCACCTGGGCCTGGATCGACACGTCGAGGGCCGAGGTCGGCTCATCCGCCACCAGCACTTTGGGTTGCAGCATCATGGCGCGGGCCAGGGCGATGCGCTGGCGCTGGCCACCGGAGAACATGTGCGGGTAGCGCTGATAATGCTCAGGGCGCAGGCCCACTTGCTTCATCATCGCCTGCACTTTTTCGCGGCGTTCGGCGGCGGACAGGTTGGTGTTGATCAACAGCGGCTCGCCGAGTTGGTCGCCGACCTTCTGGCGCGGGTTCAACGAGGCATACGGGCTCTGAAACACCATCTGCACGTCTTTGCGCAATTGCTTGCGCTGGGCCTTGTCGGCGCCGGCGACTTCCTGGCCGGCGATTTTCAAGGAGCCCGACGACGGCTCTTCAATCAGCGTCAGCGCACGGGCCAGGGTGGATTTGCCGCAACCCGACTCGCCTACAACGGCGAGCGTCTTGCCGGCTTCCAGCTCGAAGGACACGCCATTGAGGGCGCGCACGGTGGCGTGGCCCTTGAACAGGCCACGGGACACTTCGTAGTGACGGGTGAGGTCGCGGGCGGTAAGAACGACGGCCATTACGCCACCTCCTGGTTCAAGGGGTAGAAGCAGCGCGCAAGGCTGTTGGATTTAGGGTCCAGACCCGGGCGGGTCTGACGGCAGCTTTCCTGCACATACGGGCAGCGCGGCGACAGCAGGCAACCCTGCGGGCGGTCATAGCGACCCGGCACGATGCCGGGCAGCGTGGCCAGGCGCGTGGCGCCCAGGCTGTGCTCGGGGATCGCCTTGAGCAGGGCTTCGCTGTACGGGTGCGCCGGAATGTCGAACAGTTGCGGCACCTGGCCGACTTCCACCGCTTGGCCGGCGTACATCACGCACACGCGCTGGGCGGTTTCAGCCACCACCGCGAGGTCGTGGGTAATCAGCACCAGGCCCATGTTCTGCTCTTTTTGCAGAGCCAGCAGCAGCTCCATGATCTGCGCCTGAATGGTCACGTCCAACGCGGTGGTCGGCTCATCCGCGATCAGCAGTTTCGGCTCACCGGCGATGGCCATCGCGATGGCCACACGCTGGCTCATACCACCGGACAATTGGTGCGGGTAGGCATCCATGCGGCTGGCAGCGCCTGGGATCTCGACCTTTTCCAACAGCTCGATGGCGCGTTTGCGGGCTTGCTTGCCGGACATTTTAAGGTGCAGGCGCAGCACTTCTTCAATCTGGAAACCCACGGTGTAGCTGGGGTTCAGCGCGGTCATCGGGTCCTGGAAGACCATCGCCAGGTCTTTGCCGACGATCTGGCGACGCTGGCGGTTGCTCAGCTTGAGCATGTTCTTGCCGTCGAAGTTCAGGGCGTCGGCAGTGACGATGCCGGGGTGCTCGATCAGGCCCATCAGCGCCATCATGGTCACGGATTTACCCGAGCCGGACTCGCCAACGATCGCCAGTACTTCGCCTTTGTCGACCGAAATATCGAGGCCATCGACCACCGGTACGGCGGTCTTGTCGCCGAAGCGCACGTTGAGATTCTTGATTTCTAACAGTGACATGGGAATCTCCTCAGGCGGCGTTCTTGAGTTTCGGGTCCAGCGCATCGCGCAGGCCGTCACCCATCAAGTTGATTGCCAGCACGCTGAGCAAAATAGTCAGACCGGGCAGGCTCACCACCCACCAGGCGCGTTCGATGTAGTCACGGGCCGAAGCCAGCATGGTGCCCCACTCAGGCGTTGGCGGTTGAACGCCAAGCCCCAGGAAGCCCAGGGCCGCGGCATCGAGGATCGCCGAAGAGAAACTCAAAGTGGCCTGCACGATCAGCGGCGCCATGCAGTTAGGCAGCACGGTGATGAACATCAGGCGTGGCAGGCCGGCGCCGGCGAGGCGGGCGGCGGTCACGTAGTCGCGGTTCAGTTCGCCCATCACCGCTGCGCGGGTCAAGCGGACATACGACGGCAGCGAGACGATAGCGATGGCGATCACGGTGTTGATCAGGCCAGGGCCGAGGATCGCGACGATGGCAACGGCCAGCAGCAGCGACGGCAGGGCCAGCATGATGTCCATCAGACGCATGATGGTCGGGCCGAGCAAACGCGGGAAGAACCCGGCGAACAGGCCCAGCAGGATGCCCGGGATCAGCGACATCACCACCGACGACAAACCGATCAGCAACGACAGGCGCGAGCCCTGGATCAGGCGCGAGAGCAGGTCGCGGCCCAGTTCATCGGTGCCGAGCAGGAACTGGATCTGCCCGCCTTCCAGCCACGACGGCGGGGTCAGCAGGAAGTCGCGGTATTGCTCGCTGGGGTTATGCGGCGCCACCCAAGGGGCAAAGATCGCGCAGAACACCACCAGCAGCATGAACAACAGGCCGGCAACCGCGCCTTTGTTTTTGGAGAAGGCTTGCCAGAATTCTTTGTACGGGGACGGGTACAGCAGGCTTTGATCGACTGCTGACACTGGAGTAGGTGTGGTCATGGTCATGATCTCAGCGCTGGTGACGGATGCGTGGGTTGGCGAAGCCGTAGAGGATATCCACCACGAAGTTCACCAGGATCACCAGGCAGGCGATCAGCAGGATGCCGTTTTGCACCACCGGGTAGTCCCGTGCGCCAATGGCTTCGATCAGCCATTTGCCGATGCCGGGCCACGAGAAGATGGTTTCGGTCAGTACCGCACCGGCCAGCAGGGTGCCGACTTGCAGGCCGACCACGGTGAGCACCGGAATCAGCGCGTTACGCAGGCCGTGCACGAACACCACACGTGCCGGCGACAGGCCCTTGGCCTTGGCGGTACGGATATAGTCTTCACGCAATACTTCGAGCATCGAGGAGCGGGTCATCCGCGCAATCACTGCCAGCGGGATGGTGCCAAGTACGATGGCCGGCAGGATCAGGTGGTGCAGGGCGTCCCAGAACGCGTCCGGCTCGTCGGCCAGCAGGGTGTCGATCAGCATGAAGCCGGTGCGCGGCTCGATGTCGTAGAGCAGGTCGATCCGTCCGGAAACCGGGGTCCAGCCCAGGCTCACCGAGAAGAACATGATCAGGATCAGGCCCCACCAGAAGATCGGCATCGAATATCCCGCCAGGGAGATGCCCATCACCCCGTGGTCGAACAGGGATCCTCGTTTGAGTGCCGCGATCACCCCGGCCAACAGGCCCAGGATACCGGCGAATAACAGGGCGGCCATGGACAGTTCCAGGGTCGCGGGGAAGAGGGCGGTGAACTCGGTCCACACGCTGGTGCGCGTGCGCAGGGATTCACCCAGGTCGCCTTGGGCGAGCTTGCCGACATAGTCCAGGTATTGCGCATACAACGGCTTGTTAAGGCCAAGGCGTTCCATTGCCTGTGCGTGCATCTCGGGGTCGACGCGGCGTTCGCCCATCATGACTTCGACAGGGTCGCCAGGGATCATGCGAATTAACGCAAACGTCAACAAAGTGATGCCGAAAAACGTGGGGATCAATAACCCCAGTCGGCGGGCAATAAAACTAAACATCTTGTTGTGTACCTCAATCAGCCGGTTAGGCAGGTTCGGCGCCGTCAATGTCGACGGCGCCGAGCGTTTCTCTTATTTACTTCACCTGAGTGGTGGCGAAGTTATTTGTCCCCAGAGGGCTTTGGGTGAAGCCTTCTACGTTCTTGCGCATGGCGGTGAACAGTTTCGGGTAAGCCATGGGAAGCCATGGTTGGTCCTTGTCGAAAACGTCCTGTGCTTGTTCATAGAGTGCAGCGCGTTGGCCGGGTTCAGCGATGGCGCGCGCCTTGTCGATCAAGTCTTGAAACTCTTTGTTACACCAGCGCGCGTAGTTTTCGCCGTTTTTGGCTGCATCGCAACTCAGGTTCGGCGTGAGGAAGTTGTCGGGGTCGCCGTTATCGCCTACCCAGCCAGCCGAAACCATGTCGTGCTCGCCGTTTTTGGCGCGCTTGAGCATCTCGCCCCATTCCATGACTTTGATATTGATCTTCAGGCCAATCTGCGCCAGATCCGCCTGCATGCGCTGGGCGCCGAGCATCGGGTTGGGGTTGGTCGGGCCGCCGCCATTACGGGTGAACAGGGTGAATTCGGTGCCTTCCGGTACACCGGCCTCTTTGAGCAGGGCACGGGCCTTGTCCAGATCACGCGGCGGGTTTTTCAGTTTGTCGCTGAAACCCAGCAAGGTCGGCGGATAAGGGCCGGTGCCCACTACCGCGTTGCCTTTGCCGAACAGGGCTTCGGTATAACCGGCCTTGTCGAACGCGATGTTGATCGCGTGGCGTACCCGCGCATCGCTCATGTATTTGTGGGTGGTATTCAACGCGGTGTAACTGGTGGTCATCGCCGCCAGTTCATCGACTTTAAGGTTCGGGTCTTTCTTGATGCTTGGAATGTCATCCGGCTTGGGGAACAGCGCGATCTGACATTCGTTGGCCTTGAGCTTCTGCAGGCGCACGTTGTTATCGGTGCTGATTGCCAGGATCAGCGGGTCGACTGCCGGTTTGCCGCGGAAGTAGTCGGGGTTGGCCTTGAACCGCGCCTGAGCGTCTTTCTGATATCGGATGAAGATAAACGGGCCAGTGCCGATGGGCTTGGCGTTGAGGTCTTCGGTCTTGCCGGATTTGAGCAACTGGTCGGCGTATTCCTTCGAGTGGATTGAAGAGAATGCCATGCCCAGGTCGGCCAGGAACGGTGCTTCAGGACGGGTCAGGGTAAAGACCACGGTGTGATCGTCGGTCTTGGTCACGCTCTTGAGCAGTTCCTTGAAGCCCATGCTTTCAAAGTACGGGTAGCCCACGAGGGACTTGTTGTGCCACGGGTGATTCGGGTCCAGCTGGCGCTGGAAGCTCCAAAGCACGTCGTCGGCGTTCAGGTTGCGCGTGGGTTTGAAGTAGTCGGTGGTGTGGAACTTGATGTCGTCACGCAGGTGGAACGTGTAGGTCAGGCCATCGGCGCTGATCTCGGGCAGGTCTTTGGCCAGCGCGGGGATCACTTCAGTGGTGCCGGGCTTGAAGTCCACCAGGCGGTTGAACATGGTTTCCGCCGCGGCGTCAGCGGTGACGGCCGTGGTGTACAGGACCGGATCGAAGCCTTCCGGGCTGGCTTCGGTGCAGACCACCAGCGGTTTGGCCGAAATGCCGACGGCCACGCTCAACAGCGCGGCAGCAATGGCGGCTTGTAGCGGGAGCATTTTCATTCAGAGCCCTCTGCAATCTATGGGACCAGACAAGCGTAGACGGCAGGCTCGTCCTGAGCCCGCCGTTTACCTGGTGCTAATTAAAGAATGTTGAACGGGATGGTGGTGACCAGACGGAACTCTTTGATGTTGCCGTCAGCTTGTTGAGCGCTGGCGCGGTGAGTGACGTAGGTGCCACGGATGGTGGTGGCCTTGAGTGGGCCGCTCTGGATCGCGTAGGAGGTGCCAACACCGTATTCCTGGTGTTTCTCGCCGTCCATCAGACGCAGGTCGCTGCGGCTCTCGCCCGCGGTGCCGTAGGCGGTGCCATTGTAGTGAGTACCGTCGATGCCCCAACCACGAGCCGAGTAGACGTTGAACTTCAGGCCCGGTACGCCGTACTCGGCCATGTTGATGCCGTAGGCGATCTGGAAGGACTTCTCGTTCGGGCTGTTGAAGTCGGATGTCAGGGAGTTGGCCAGGTAAATGCCGTTGGTTTCGTGCAGGTAGTCGAAGTACTCGTCACCGTTAACTTCCTGGTACGAGAAGGTCAGGCTGTGAGCCTGGTGGGTCAGGCCCAGGGACAACGAGTAAGTGTCGTTGTCGATCTTGCCCATCTTCTTGCTGCCGGTATCGGTGGTTTTGTAGTAGTTCAGGCCGGTGGTCAGTGCCAGGGTCTGTGCATCACCCAGTTCATGGGTGGCGCCGAAGTAGTACTGGTTCCAGAAGTCTTCGACGTTAGCGGCGAACACGCTGGTTTTCAGGCTCTTGAACGGCTGGTAGTTGAAGCCCAGGGTTTTGACTTTGTCGGTTTCCTGGCCATTGCCGTATTCGGAGCGGAATTTCGACAGGCTCTGTTCGGTACGTGGCGAAACGCGGTCGAAGATACCGCCCTGGAACGACAGGTTGCTCAGCTCTTCGCTGTTGAAACTCACACCCTCGAAGCTCGAAGGCAGCGCACGGTTACCGATGGTGTCGATGATACCGGTGCTGAAGTTCTGGCGACCGGCGGTCAAGGTGGTGTTGGACACACGGAACTTGACGTTGGCCAGGCCCAGTTTGCTCCACTGGCCTACGGCGTCACCGAAGGAGTGAGCCAGGGTACGGTTGGAGCCGCCGGCGATGTCTTTCTGGTCGCGGTCGAGCGCGATGTAGTTGTACGCCGCAACTTCGGTGCTGACGCCAACGGTGCCTTGGGTGAAGCCCGAGGTGTAGTTGAGGATGGTGCCCTGGGCCCAGTTGTAGCGGCGAGAGACGCGGGTAGTTACGTCGTTGGCTTTATCGGCTTCATTTTTGTAGTAGCCGAACTTCTGGCCACGAAATTTCATTTCGTTGGAGTACCAGTTACGGGTAGTACCGCCCAGGCTTTGACCGTCGATAAAACCTTTGGCCTCGCTTTGGGCGCTGGAGCCGGCCAGTGTGGTAGGCACGAATTCCTGGCTGGCGGGTTCAGCGTAGGCGGTGGCCGTGATGCTGCTGATGGCCAGGGCCAGAAGCGCTTTGCTGCTCAGTTTCATGGGTGAAGCTCCTTTGGTTCTCTTTTTAATGCCGGTCTTTTTTGGTGAACCGGCTATTGGGTGTGTAACTCGTTCAAGCCATTGCAAACGTTTGCCGTAGGAAAAATCCCGATAAAAGGCTGCACGTTTGCAGCAGAGCGGCGGGCCGCCCTGCGCAATCCGGTTATTTTCTTATGGGGTAACGCTGACGCCCGAGAACACGTTGCGGCCGAAGGGGCTCACTTTGAAGCCTTCGACTTTGGCGCTTAACGGCTGGTTGACCGTCGAGTGGGCGACTGGCGTGATCGGCACCTGCTGCTTGAGCAGTTGCTGCGCCTGTTTGTACAGAACAGTCCGTTGTTCGCGGTCGGTCACGACCTTGGCTTGCTTGATCAGCTTGTCGTACGCCGGGTCACACCACATGGAGTAGTTGTTCCCGCCGATGGCGTCGCAGCTGTAGAGGGTGCCCAGCCAGTTGTCCGGATCACCGTTGTCGCCGGTCCAGCCGATCAGGCTGATATCGTGCTCACCGTTCTTGGTGCGCTTGATGTATTCGCCCCACTCGTAGCTGACGATCTTGACCTTGAGGCCGATCTTGGCCCAGTCGCTTTGCAGCATCTCGGCCATCAGCTTGGCGTTGGGGTTGTACGGCCGTTGCACCGGCATCGCCCACAGGGTGATTTCGGTGCCTTCCTTCACGCCGGCGGCCTTGAGCAGTTCCTTGGCTTTTTCCGGGTTGTAGGTGGCGTCCTTGATGCTGTCGTCGTAGGACCATTGCGTCGGCGGCATGGCGTTGACCGCCAATTGGCCTGCGCCCTGGTACACGGCATTCAGGATGCTCTGCTTGTTCACCGCCATGTCCAGCGCCTGGCGCACTTCGAGCTGATCAAACGGCTTGTGGCGCACGTTGTAGGCGATATAGCCGAGGTTGAACCCGGGCTTGGTCAGCAGTTGCAGGTTGGGGTCGGCCTTGAGGGCATCGACGTCAGCCGGGCGCGGGTGCAGGGTTACCTGGCATTCGCCGGCTTTGAGCTTTTGCACGCGCACCGAGGCGTCGGTGTTGATGGCGAAAATCAGTTGGTCCAGCTGGACCTTGCTCGGGTCCCAATACTGTTTATTGGCCACATAGCGGATCTGCGAGTCTTTCTGATAGCGCTGGAACACAAACGGGCCAGTGCCGATCGGCTTCTGGTTGATGTCACTGGGCTTGCCTTCCTTGAGCAACTGCTCGGCGTATTCGGCCGACAGGATCGCAGCGAAGCTCATGGCGATGTTTTGCACGAACGCGGCGTCAACCGAGTTCAGCGTCATCACCACGGTGTGCGGGCCGGTTTTCTCGACCTTGGCGATGTTCTTGTTCAGGCTCATCCCGTTGAAGTATGGAAACTCGGTGGGGTAAGCCTTGCGAAACGGGTGGTCGGGGTCAAGCATGCGGTTGAAGGTGAACAGCACGTCGTCGGCGTTGAAATCGCGCGTCGGCTTGAATTCCTTGTTGCTGTGGAATTTCACCCCTTCACGCAGCTGGAAGGTGTAGGTCAGGCCGTCTTCGGAAATATCCCACTTGGTTGCCAAAGCAGGAACCACGTTGGTCGCGCCCTTTTCAAACTCGACCAGACGGTTGTACAGCGGCTCGGCCGCATCGTTGTCGGTGGCGGTGGTGTATTGCGCGGTGTCGAACCCTGCCGGGCTGCCTTCGGAGCAAAATACCAGGCTCTTCTTGTCGGCGGCTTGGCCCATCGTGGCCACAGCCAGCAGGCTGGTGCCAAAAATTGCGGATAGAACGGTGGTATGGCGCATGACGATCCCGATCCTTGTTTGTAATTGTCATCAGCGAGCAATCACCCAGACTTTCGGACTGGGGGACATCACTGATCCCACGCACAGCAAGTGCTATTTCCCGGATTGGTGGCTCTGCTGTCCTACGACGTTATGGGTCGCGGACTTCACAGTAAATGCGCCAAAACGGACTGACGTTGTAGGCAACAGAGCTGTTTATCGCGGTCCGTTGCTGTAGGACACAGCGTCAGCGAATGTGCTCTGTTTCCTGGGGTCAGGGCAGAATGCAATAACGGCGACGTTATGAAACGTCGCCGTTATTGATCCTTACTTGCCGCTTACGCTCACGCCATAGAAGGAGTTCAAGCCAAACGGGCTGATCTTGAAGTCCTGCACGGTGTTGCGCATGGGTTGATACACCGTCGAGTGCGCGATAGGTGTCATCGGGACTGCATCTTTGAGGATATGTTGCGCCTGCTTGTACAGCTCGGTGCGTTTGGCGACATCCGATGTGGCCTTGGCTTCTTTCACGATGCCGTCGAATTTCTTGTCGCACCATTTGGAGAAGTTGTTACCGGCCAGCGAGTCGCAGCCGAACAGCACGTTCAGCCAGTTGTCCGGGTCACCATTGTCGCCACTCCAGCCAATGATCATGGCCTGGTTCTCGCCACCTTTGGAGCGCTTGATGTACTCGCCCCACTCGTAGCTGGTGATCTTGACCTTGAGGCCGATCTTGGACCAGTCGTTCTGCAGCATTTCTGCCATCAGCTTGGCGTTCGGGTTGTACGGACGCTGAACCGGCATGGCCCACAGAACGATCTCGGTGCCTTCCTTGACGCCCGCTTCCTTGAGCAGCGCCTTGGCTTTCTCAGGGTCGAACTTGGCATCCTTGATGGTGGTGTCATAGGACCATTGGGTCGGCGGCATGGCGTTGACGGCCAGTTGACCGGCACCTTGGTACACGGAGTCGATGATCTGCTGCTTGTTCACCGACATGTCCAGTGCCTGGCGTACTCGCAGGTCGGCCAGCGGGTTAGGCTGGTCGCTGCCCTTGACCTTGTCCATGACGTTGTAGGCGATATAGCCCAGGTTGAAACCGGCCTGGTTCGGCAGTTTCAGGTCCTTGTCTTCGCCCAGCGCCTTGAGGTCGGCCGGACGTGGGAACAGGGTGACCTGGCATTCGTTTTTCTTCAGCTTCTGGATACGCACCGACGGGTCGGTGGTGATGGCGAAGATCAGGTTGTCGATCTTCACGTCTTCAGGTTTCCAGTAGTCCTTGTTGCCGGTGTAGCGAATGTTCGAGTCTTTCTGGTAGCTCTTGAACACGAACGGGCCAGTACCGATCGGCTTCTGGTTGATGTCGGCGGCTTTGCCTTCCTTCAACAGTTGGGCGGCGTATTCGGCCGACTGGATCGACGCGAAGCTCATCGCCAGGTTCTGGATGAAGGCCGCGTCCACAGTGCCAAGGGTGAACTTGACGGTATGGTCATCGACTTTCTCGATGTTCTTGATGTTGGTGTCCATCCCCATGTCCGTGAAGTACGGGAACTCGGTGGGGTAGGCTTTGCGGAACGGATCGTCCTTGTTGATCATGCGGTTGAACGTGAACAGCACGTCATCGGCATTGAAGGTACGGGTCGGCTTGAAGTAGGCGGTGGTGTGGAACTTGACGCCGTCGCGCAGGTGGAAGGTGTACGTCAGGCCATCCGGGGACACGTCCCAGTTGGTGGCCAGCCCAGGAATCACAGCGGTGCCGCCGCGTTCGAACTGGGTCAGACGGTTGAACATGGTTTCGGCCGAGGCATCGAAGTCTGTTCCGGTGGTGTACTGGCCTGGGTCAAAACCAGCCGGGCTCCCTTCGGAGCAGAACACCAAGTTAGTCGCCGCTTGGGCGAACGGGGCTGCGGCCATAAGGCCAGCGCTCACTAATAACGGAAGGACTGCGTGTTTGAACATGTTGGCCTCATGATTTGTTGTCATTTTTGGTGGTGAGGGCGACCTCGTGAGTCGGCCTGCGGATACTTATGCAGGCGCCATACCCATTGCAAGATGTTGAACCGTTGCAATAGGCAAAGAGTGGTACGAACGTACAGGAATGTCGCAATTATGAAAGTTTGTACATAATTACGTCTGTTTTGAGGGTTTTTTCGGTGCATTGCGCGCACCAAAAAAGCCCAGCCGAGGCGTCTAGCGCACTCGGTTGGGGCGTCGCTGTTACTTATCTAGACTCACGCCATAGAAAGGGGTCAGGCCGAAGGGGCTGATCTTGAAGTCCTGGACTTCCTTGCGCAGAGGTTGGAAAACCGTCGAGTTCGCAATAGGCGTTATAGGTACTTGTTCCTTAAGTATTTTTTGCGCCTGTTGATACCACTTGATGCGTTGCTCGCGGTCGCTGCTGACCTTGGCCTGCTGCACCAGCTTGTCGTAGGCCGGGTTACACCATTTAGCGTAGTTGCTGCCCTTGACGGCAGCACAACTGTAGAGCACGCCGAGCCAGTTATCGGGGTCGCCGTTGTCCCCGGTCCAGCCATAAATCATCGCATCGTGCTCGCCATTTTTTGCACGCTTGATGTATTCGCCCCACTCATAGCTGACGATATTGGCCTTGATGCCGATTTTCTCCCAATCCTGCTGGATCATTTGTGCCGACATTCGCGCATTCGGATTGGAGGCGCGCTGGACCGTCATTGCCCACAAGTTGATGGTGGTGCCAGGTGCAACCCCTGCTTCTTTTAGTAGCGCCCGCGCCTTGGTTGGATCGTAAGGCGCATCCTTGATCGTCGGGTCATAAGACCACTGCGCCGGTGGCAGTGCGTTCTGCGCCAATTGCCCGGCGCTTTGGTACACGGCCTTGATGATTGCCGGCTTGTCGATGGCCATGTCCAGGGCCTGGCGCACCTTGAGCTGGTCCAGTGGCGGGTGCGTCACGTTGTAGGCCAGAAAGCCCAGGTTGAAACCGGCCTGCTGCAGTACGCGCAGGTTAGGGTCCTGCTTCATCACCTCGATGTCGGCGGGACGTGGGTAGCCGCTGACCTGGCATTCACCGGCCTTGAGTTTTTGCAGGCGCGAGGCGGCGTCCGGGGTGATGGCGAACACCAGGTTATCGAGCTTCACATCCTCGGGCTTCCAGTACTGTTTATTGGCGGCGTAGCGGATCTGCGAGTCTTTCTGGTAGCGCTTGAACACAAACGGCCCGGTGCCCACCGGCTTCTGGTTGATTTCTTCAGCTTTGCCTTGCTTGAGCAACTGTGCGGCGTATTCGCCGGACTGCACCGAGGCGAAGCTCATCGCCAGGTTCTGCACGAATGAGGCATCGACGTTGTTCAGGTTGAAACGCACCGTGTGCTCGTCGAGTTTGTCGACACTCTTGATGGTGCTGTTCAACCCCATGTCGGTGAAGTACGGCGACTCGGAGGGGTACGCCTTGCGGAACGGACTGTCGGCATCCAGCAGGCGATTGAAGGTGAACAGCACGTCATCCGCGTTGAAATCGCGGGTAGGGGTGAAGTAGTCGGTGGTGTGGAACTTGACGCCCTCACGCAGATGGAAGGTATACGTCAGGCCATCCTTGGACACCTCCCAGCGCGTTGCCAGGCCCGGCTCGACCTCGGTGCCGCCGCGTTTGAACTGGGTCAGGCGGTTGAACACGGTTTCGGCTGAGGCATCAAAATCGGTGCCGCTGGTGTACTGGCTGGGGTCGAAGCCGGCGGGGCTGGCTTCGGAGCAATAGACCAGGGTGCTGGCAGCCTGCGCCAATGGCATAAAGGCCAGCAGGCCGGCGGCGAGGAGCAGCGGTTTTAAGGTGATTCTTTCCATGGAGACCCCTGAAGTGGCAGGCATATAAACGCTGCTTAAACGAAAACGGCGGTCACCGAGGTTACCGCCGTTGAGGTTTGTCAGGTAGGGGTTACGGCATCTGTACTTCGATCACACCATCGGCACTCATGCTGACCTGGCTGGTGCCGGCTTCGACTTCCGGCGTCGGTGCCGAATCCGCCATGGATGCCTTCATCATCATTGCGCCACGGGCATACGGTTGTGGGTAACCATTAGTGTTGAAGTTCAAGTTGACGATCTTGTAGCCCTTGCCACCCAGTGCATCGGTGGCCAGTTGTGCGCGGGCCTTGAACGCGGCAACGGCATCTTTGAGCAGCGCATCTTCGCTGGCCTTGCGGGTGGCGTCGGCGATGGCGAAGTCCATGCTGTCCATTTTCAGGGTGTTCAGCAGCTCGCCGGTCAGCTTGGACAGAGCCGGGAAGTCTGCGCTTTCCAGGCGCAGTTCGGCGCGCTCACGCCAGCCGGTGATCTTCTGGTTCTTGTTGTCGTAGATCGGGTAGCTGTTACGGCTGCCCTGGCGCAGGGTCACGCCTTTGACTTCGCGGGCCTGGCCGAGGGCGGTGTTCAGGGTGGTGGTGATTTCGGCGGCGAGCTTGGCCGGGTCGGTATTTTGCGACTCGGTATAGAGGGTGACGATCATTTTGTCGCGGGCCACCTCCTGGCTGGCCTCGGCGCGCAGGGAAATCTGGTTGTAATGCAGTTCATCGGCGGCCATGGCCGGCAGGCTGGCCAGGGCGCTGGCGCTGAGGGTGAATACGGCTGCACTGCGAGTGAAACGAGACATGGAAGCTCCTTGGGATGTTCGTGTTCGGTATGACTGTAGACGGTGGCATCGGGTTCTTCGGGTTTACACATTCGCTACACGTGGTGGCGCGGCCGACGAACGGTCATTTGCCCGGCCTGCGTCAAAGAGCCACACGCGCCGTGTCAGTGGGCCTGCTTCGTTTATACTCCCGGCGATCCGCCTGCAGCGCTCAACGGGAGAGCACATGCTCGCCGCCGTAAAACTGACTTCCGCCACCCGCCAGAACCTCTGGCGCCTGACGTTCATTCGTACCCTGGTACTGGCCGCACAGGCCGGTTCCGTCGGGCTCGCCTACTGGTTCGATCTGTTGCCGCTGCCTTGGCTGCAACTGGCCGTGACCCTCGGCTTTTCGATTGTGCTGTGTGTGTTCACCGCGATCCGGTTGCGCACCACGTGGCCGGTGACCGAGCTGGAATATGCCCTGCAATTGGCCTGCGACCTGTTTATCCACAGTGTGTTGCTGTATTTCTCCGGCGGTTCCACCAACCCGTTTGTTTCTTATTACCTGGTGCCCCTGACCATCGCTGCGGTGACCTTGCCATGGCGCTACTCGGTGGTGCTGTCGGGCATTGCGCTGACCCTCTACACCTTGCTGCTGGCGCGCTTCTATCCATTGCAAACGTTCCCCATCGCCCGCGAAAACCTGCAGATCTACGGGATGTGGTTGAGCTTTGCGCTGTCTGCCGCGGTCATCACCTTCTTCGCCGCACGCATGGCCGAAGAACTGCGCCGCCAGGAAGAGCTGCGCGCCATTCGCCGGGAAGAGGGCCTGCGTGACCAGCAGCTATTGGCCGTCGCCACCCAAGCCGCCGGTGCGGCCCATGAGCTGGGCACGCCGTTGGCCACCATGAGCGTGCTGCTCAAGGAAATGACCCAGGACCATCACGACCCGGCCCTGCAGGATGACCTCAGCGTGTTGCAGGAACAGGTCAAGCAGTGCAAGCAGACCTTGCAGCAACTGGTACGCGCCGCCGAAGCCAATCGCCGCCTGGCGGTAGAGATGCAGGACGTGACCCAGTGGCTCGACGAAGCTCTGAACCGCTGGCACCTGATGCGTCCCGAAGCCAGTTACCGTTTTCACCTGTTAGGGCAGGGCAGTGTGCCGCGTATGGCGCCGCCGCCGGACCTGACCCAGGCGCTGCTGAACCTGCTGAACAACGCCGCCGACGCCTGCCCCGAGGGGTTGGGCGTACAGCTGGACTGGGATGCCGAACACGTGACCATCAGCATTCGCGACCACGGCGCGGGCGTGCCGCTGGCGATTGCCGAGCAGATCGGCAAACCTTTCTTTACCACCAAGGGCAAAGGCTTCGGCCTTGGCCTGTTTTTGAGCAAGGCCAGCGTGACCCGCGCGGGCGGCTCAGTGAAGCTCTATAGTCATGAGGAAGGCGGCACGCTCACCGAGCTGCGCCTGCCCCGTGTCGCACGAGGAGATATCGATGAGTGACGAGATCCAAGTCGAAGGCGAAGAACTGCCGCACCTGCTGCTGGTAGATGACGACGCCACCTTTACCCGCGTGATGGCGCGCGCCATGAGCCGTCGCGGTTTTCGCGTGAGCACCGCAGGTTCAGCCGAGGAAGGCTTGACCATCGCCCAGGCCGATCTGCCGGACTACGCCGCGCTCGACCTGAAAATGGACGGCGATTCCGGCCTGGTGCTGCTGCCCAAGCTGCTGGAACTCGACCCGGAAATGCGCGTGGTGATCCTCACCGGTTATTCCAGCATCGCCACCGCTGTCGAGGCGATCAAGCGCGGCGCCTGCAACTACCTGTGCAAACCGGCGGATGCCGATGATGTGCTGGCCGCCTTGCTCTCCGAGCACGCCGACCTCGACACCCTGGTGCCGGAAAACCCGATGTCGGTGGACCGCCTGCAGTGGGAGCACATCCAGCGTGTGCTCACCGAGCACGAAGGCAACATCTCCGCCACGGCCCGCGCCTTGGGCATGCACCGCCGCACCTTGCAGCGCAAGTTGCAGAAGCGCCCGGTACGTCGCTGAACGAAGTCTGAACAACCTGCTTCAGGCCGCACGGAGCCCTGAACCGATCGTCTATGATCGGTTCAAACGCCTGTCTCCATTTCCCTACCGAGCCTGAACGATGAATCAGAACGCTGAATATTCCGCGGTCAACGACGCGGTGCGTGGGCAATTTTTACGGCGGGTGTGGGGGTTGATCACGCCTTACTGGCGCAGCGAAGAGAAGGGCAAAGCCTGGCTGCTATTGTTGGTGGTGCTGGGGTTGTCGCTGTTCAGCGTCGCCGTCTCGGTGTGGTTCAACAGCTGGAACCGGGATTTCTACAACGCACTGGAACACAAGGACTACGACGCTTTCACCCATCTGCTGATGTACTTCAGCGTGATTGCCGTGGTGGCGATCGTGACCGGTGTGTTCACCTCTTACCTGCAACAGATGCTCACCATCCGCTGGCGCCGCTGGCTGACGGAAAGCTACTTTGCCCAATGGCTCGGCCACAAAAATTACTACCACCTGGAATACGGCGGTTACACCGATAACCCCGACCAGCGTATCTCCGAAGACCTCAACGCCTTCACCAGCAGCACCCTTACCCTGGGGCTGGGTTTTATCAGCAACCTGGTGAGCCTGGTGTCGTTCTCGGTGATTCTGTGGGGCGTATCCGGCAGCATCGAGGTATGGGGCATTACGATTCCCGGCTACATGTTCTGGGCCGCGCTGGTTTACGCGGTGATCGGCAGTTGGTTGACTCACTTGATTGGTCGCAAACTGATCGGCTTGAGCAATCGTCAACAAAGGTTTGAGGCCGACTTGCGTTTCAGTCTGGTGCGGGTGCGCGAGAACGCGGAAAGCATCGCGCTGTTCAATGGCGAGCCCAACGAGCATCAGCAATTGAGTGCGCGTTTTGGGCGGGTGTGGAGCAACTTCTGGAGCATCATGCAGCTCAAGAAGCGTCTGAGCTTCTTTACCAGCGGTTACTCGCAGATCGCGATCATCTTTCCCTTTGTGGTCGCGGCGCCGCGTTATTTTGCCGGAAAAATCGAACTGGGCGTGCTGATGCAGGTGGCCCAGGCGTTCGGCAGTGTGCAGGGCAGCCTGAGCTGGTTTGTCGATGCTTATACGCTGCTCGCCAGTTGGCGCGCCACCTGTGATCGTCTGCTGAGTTTCGGCCAGGCCATGCAGGACAACGAAGGCCGCGCCATGGGGATCGGCCTGCAGCATCAGGGCGGCGAATTGCAGGTCAAAGACTTGAGCCTGGACCTGGCCGACGGCCGCCATTTGCTGCAGGGCGCCGACCTGACGGTGGCCGAAGGCGAGCGGCTGATGCTCAGCGGTCGCTCCGGCAGCGGCAAGTCGACCTTGCTGCGTGCCATGGGCAACCTGTGGCCCAACGGTCACGGCACTATCCGCTTGCCGGCCGAGCGTTATCTGTTCCTGCCGCAAAAACCTTACTTGCCGATTGGCACGTTGAAGGCGGTGTTGAGTTATCCACAGGACGACAGCGCCTACCCCGCGGAACGTTATGCACAGGTGCTGGAGACCTGCCGCCTGCCGCATCTGGTCGCCCGCCTGGATGAGGCCAACCACTGGCAGCGCATGCTCTCGCCAGGCGAGCAGCAGCGCCTGGCCTTTGCTCGCGCCTTGCTGTTCGCACCGCAATGGCTGTACATGGACGAAGCCACGTCGGCGATGGATGAAGAGGACGAGGCGACGCTGTATCAGGCGTTGATTGATGAACTGCCGGGGCTGAGCATCGTCAGCGTCGGCCACCGCAGCAGCCTCAAGCGCTTCCATGGGCGGCATGTGCGGATCGAGGGTGGGCGGTTGCAGGAACAGCAGCCCGCGTAAGGTCAAACTCGGTCAGTGTGGGAGGGGCGGTGCGACGATTCGACTTGCCCCCGATAGCGGTGTGTCAGCTGCAGGTGTTGTGACTGACAAACTGCCATCGGGGGCAAGTCGAATCGTCGCACCGCCCCTCCCACAGTTGACCTCAGTGTTCCGGCGAGTGAGCACGCACAAAAAAGCCCGGCTGATCATTGATCAGCCGGGCTTTTTCAGTGCTTGAAGAGGGCTTACTTCTTCAGGCCGTAATGCTCATCCAGCATGCCTGGGGCGTTCGGCGTTTTTGGCGCGTAGTCCCGTGGTGGCTCCTGGTTTTCCCGGGGTGGGGTCAGGCGTTCGCGTGGAGCTTGCGGTGCATCGGAATGCAGCGCGGCCAGCAGGCGCTGACGGGTAATGTCGTCGAGAGCCAGGCGGTTGGCGCCATCGGCGAGGTGATCCTGTACTTCCTGGTAGCTCTGAGTGAGCTTCTTGACCAGGGTCGCGGTGCTGTTGAAGTGGGTAACAACCTCGTTCTGATAACTGTCAAAACGTTCCTGAATGTCATCCAGCTGACGCTGCGTGCGGTTAGGCGCGGCATTCGGCAGCAAGCGAGCAACCAGGAAACCAATGGCGACACCGGCAACCAGGGCAAGAGTCGGCAACAACCAAACTAAGAGCGAGTGTTCCACGAGTCCTTCCTCTATAAACGGCTTTGCTTTACGTTAACGGCTCGGACCTGCGCTGTATACCGCGATTAAGCTCGCAATGATGCCATGCACAGACTTTTAGCTAGACGAGTCGACCCTTTGAGAGGTCACGGAGTTCATTCCTTGCTCATGCGTGAAACCCCGGTTTTGATAGATGGCCCGGTGGGCCAATTGGAAGCCCTGTATCTGGATCACCCCGAGCCACGTGGCCTGGCGCTGATCTGCCACCCTAACCCGGTGCAGGGTGGGACCATGCTCAATAAAGTCGTATCGACCCTGCAACGCACCGCCCGCGATGCCGGTTTGATCACATTGCGTTTCAATTATCGTGGCGTCGGCGCGAGTGCCGGCACCCACGACATGGCCACCGGTGAAGTCGACGATGCTGAAGCGGCCGTCAGCTGGCTGCGCGAAAAACACCCCGACTTGCCGATCACCTTGCTTGGTTTTTCCTTCGGCGGTTATGTGGCCGCCAGCCTCGGTGGGCGCCTGGAAGCCAAGGGCGAAAAGCTCGCGCACCTGTTCATGGTCGCCGCTGCGGTGATGCGCCTGCGCGACAGCGACGTGCTGCCCCAGGGTTGCCCATTGACCCTGATCCAGCCGGAAACCGACGAAGTAGTCGACCCGCAACTCGTCTACGATTGGTCCGGCGCCCTGAAACGCCCCCATGAGCTGCTGAAAGTGGCAGAATGCGGACACTTTTTTCATGGCAAGCTGACCGATCTGAAGGATCTGGTGCTGCCGCGCCTCTCGAATTGATAGCAGTCTGATAAGCGATTACCCATGACGACTCGTACCCGTATCCTCACCGGCATCACCACCACCGGCACGCCGCACTTGGGCAATTACGCCGGTGCGATCCGCCCGGCAATCCTCGCCAGCCAGGACGCGAATGCCGACTCTTTCTACTTCCTGGCCGACTACCACGCCCTGATCAAATGTGATGACCCGCAGCGCATCCAGCGCTCGCGTATGGAAATCGCCGCGACCTGGCTGGCCGGTGGCCTGGATGTAAACCGGGTGACCTTCTACCGCCAATCCGACATCCCCCAGATCCCCGAGCTGACCTGGCTGCTGACCTGCGTCGCCGCCAAGGGCCTGCTCAACCGCGCCCATGCCTACAAGGCTTCGGTGGACAAAAACGTGGAAACCGGCGAAGACCCGGATGCGGGCATTACCATGGGCCTGTACAGCTACCCGGTGCTGATGGCGGCGGACATCTTGATGTTCAACGCGCACAAGGTGCCGGTCGGCCGCGACCAGATCCAGCATGTGGAAATGGCCCGCGACATCGGCCAGCGCTTCAACCACCTGTTCGGCAACGGTAAAGAATTCTTCACCATGCCCGAGGCGTTGATTGAAGAAAGCGTCGCTACCTTGCCGGGCCTGGACGGCCGCAAGATGTCGAAAAGCTACGACAACACCATCCCGTTGTTCACCAGCGCCAAGGACATGAAGGACGCCATCTCGCGGATCGTCACCGATTCCCGCGCACCCGGCGAAGCCAAGGACCCGGACACCTCTCACCTGTTCACCCTGTACCAGGCGTTTGCCAGCAAGGCCCAGGAACAAGAGTTCCGCGCCGAGCTGCTGCAGGGGCTGGGCTGGGGCGAGGCGAAGAACCGCTTGTTCAAGCTGCTGGACGGCCAATTGGGCGAAGCCCGCGAGCGTTACCACCAACTGATGTCGCGCCCCTCGGACATGGAAGACTTGCTGTTGGTCGGCGCCAAGAAGGCCCGCGCCGTGGCAGCGCCGTTCCTCGCCGAGCTGCGCGAGGCGGTTGGCCTGCGTTCGTTCGTCAACCAGGCGGCTGCGCCGGTGACCACCAAAAAGAAAGCCGCCAAAGCCGCACGCTTTGTGAGCTTTCGCGAAGACGATGGCAGCTTCCGTTTCCGCCTGCTGGCGGCCGATGGTGAGCAACTGCTGCTGTCGCGCAACTTCGCCGACGGCAAAACAGCCGGCGCGGTGACCAAGCAACTGCAAAGCGCTGACGCGCTGGATGTGCGTACTGAGGCCCTGAGCTTCAGCGTATGGCTGGACGGCGCTGCGGTGGCCGACAGCGCCGAGTTTGTCGACGGTGCGTCGCGTGATGCGGCCATTGAGGCGTTGCGCGTTGCGTTGACCCCAACCGAGGATTAACCCGACCAAGGGTTGATTGCCATTATCCAGGGCCGTCGTTACAGTGACGGCCCGTTTTTGTTGCCTTGCTAACGAAATTATGACGCCCCTAGAACGATATCAAGCTGATCTGAAACGCCCTGAATTCTTCCATGACGCGGCCCAGGAAAATGCGGTGCGTCATTTGCAGCGCCTGTACGAAGACCTGGTCGCGGCCTCGCAAAGCAAGCCAGGGATGTTCAGCAAGCTGTTTGGCAAGAAAGACCACACGCCGGTCAAGGGCCTGTATTTCTGGGGCGGCGTCGGCCGCGGCAAGACTTACCTGGTCGACACCTTCTTTGAGGCGCTGCCGTTCAAGGAAAAGGTCCGCACCCACTTCCACCGCTTTATGAAGCGTGTGCACGAAGAGATGAAGACCCTGCCGGGTGAGAAAAACCCGCTGACCATCATCGCCAAGCGTTTCTCCGAAGAAGCGCGGGTGATTTGCTTCGATGAGTTTTTCGTCTCCGACATCACCGACGCCATGATCCTCGGCACCCTGATGGAAGAGCTGTTCAAGAATGGCGTGACCCTGGTCGCCACCTCGAACATCGTGCCCGACGGCCTGTACAAGGACGGCCTGCAGCGCGCGCGCTTCCTGCCGGCCATCGCGCTGATCAAGCAGAACACCGAGATCGTCAACGTCGACAGCGGCGTCGACTACCGCCTGCGTCACCTCGAGCAAGCGGAGCTGTTCCACTTCCCGCTGAACGAAGCGGCGCACGAAAGCCTGCGCAAAAGCTTCCGTGCCCTCACGCCGGAATGCACGCAGGCGGTGGAAAACGACAAGCTGATGATCGAGAACCGTGAAATCATCGCGCTGCGTACTTGCGATGACGTGGCCTGGTTCGACTTCCGCGCGCTCTGCGACGGCCCGCGCAGCCAGAACGACTACATCGAACTGGGCAAGATCTTCCATGCGGTGATCCTCAGCGGCGTAGAGCAGATGGGCGTCACCACCGACGATATCGCGCGCCGTTTCATCAACATGGTCGATGAGTTCTACGACCGTAACGTGAAGCTGATCATCTCGGCGGAAGTCGAGCTGAAGGATCTCTACACGGGTGGGCGTTTGAACTTCGAATTCCAGCGCACGCTGAGCCGCTTGCTGGAGATGCAGTCCCACGAGTTCCTGTCGCGTGGGCACAAGCCTTAAGAACGGTGTAGATCAAAATGTGGGAGGGGGCTTGCCCCCGATGGCAGTGGGTCAGTCAGCAAATCTGGCACTGACATACCGCTATCGGGGGCAAGCCCCCTGCCACATTTGGTTTATGCGGCCTGCTGGAATTGCTGGCGGTACTGGTTCGGCGAGAGCTCGGTGTGCTGCCTGAACAGTCGCGCAAAGAAACTCGCATCGTCGTAACCCACCTCATAACTGATGGTCTTGATGCTCTTGCGGCTGCCCGAGAGCAAGCCCTTGGCCGTCTCGATGCGCAGTCTCTGCAAGTAATGCAGCGGCTTGTCCCCTGTGGCGGTCTGGAAGCGGCGCATAAAGTTGCGGATGCTCATGCCGTGTTCCCGGGCAACGTCTTCGAAGCGGAACTTGTCGGCAAAATGCTCTTCGAGCCAGTGCTGGATCTGCAGGATGATCACGTCCTGATGCAGCTTTTGCCCGCCAAAACCAATGCGCCCCGGTGAATAGCTGCGCTGCACTTCGTAGAGAATGTCGCGGGCCACGGCCTGGGCGATAGTGGCGCCGCAGAAACGCTCGATCAGGTAGATGTAAAGGTCGCACGCCGAGGTGGTGCCGCCGGCGCAATACAGGTTGTCGGCGTCGGTAAGGTGCTTGTCCTGGTTGAGCTGGACCTTGGGGAAGCGCTCGCTGAAGGCCGTGAAGAAACGCCAGTAGGTGGTCGCCTCCTTGCCATCCAACAGCCCGGCCTCGGCCAGCCAGAACACCCCGGTAGCTTCGCCGCAGAGCACGGCGCCGCGTGCGTGTTGCTCGCGCAACCAGGGCAGCACCTGCGGGTAGCGCGTGCACAGCGCGTCGAAGTCATCCCAGAAGGCCGGTAATACGATGATGTCGGCGTCTTCGAGTCCGCCATCCACCGGCATGATCACGTCACTGAAGCTGCGCACCGATTGCCCGTCGGGGCTGACCAGGCGCGTTTCGAACGCGGGCGTAAGGCCCAGGCCCTGCTGTTTGCCATACCGCAGGCTGGCGAGGTGGAAAAAATCCTTGGCTTGCATGAGGGTTGAAGCGAATACCCGATCAATGGCCAAAATGCTGACGCGCCGCAATGGGGTGGAGATTTGGTTAGACATAATTTCATTTATTCTTATAGGGGAAAGTGGTCACCAGACGGCTGGATCGTCTTATTTTTTGTCGCATGTGTCCAGTGTCCCGTGACGCCTTCGCGGCATAGGCTCTGTGGGCTCGTCTTTGTCCGACAATCCACGCAGGTGACCCATGATCCCCAGAACCTTGTTCAGCCCGGAACACGAACTCTTCCGCGAAAGCGTGCGCACTTTCCTCGAAAAACACGCCGCGCCGTTCCATGGGCAATGGGAGAAACAGGGGTATATCGACCGTGGCCTGTGGAGCAAGGCGGGGGAGGCTGGGATGCTGTGTTCCCACCTGCCAGAGGCGTACGGCGGCCTCGGCGCGGACTTTCTCTACAGCGCGGTGGTGATCGAGGAGATCAGCCGCCTGGGGCTGACCGGCATCGGGTTTTCGCTGCATTCGGACATTGTCGCGCCGTACATCCTGCATTACGGCAGTGAGGCGCTGAAGCACCAATACCTGCCCAAATTGATCTCGGGGGAGATGGTCACGGCCATCGCCATGACTGAGCCGGGGGCCGGCTCCGATTTGCAAGGGGTCAAGACCACCGCAGTGCTGGACGGCGATGAGTATGTGATCAACGGGTCCAAGACGTTTATCACCAACGGTTTTCTCGCCGAGTTGGTGATTGTGGTCGCCAAGACCGACCCCAAGGCCGGCGCCAAGGGCACCAGCCTGTTTCTGGTGGAGGCTGACACGCCGGGTTTTGCCAAAGGCAAGCGCCTGGAAAAGGTCGGTATGAAGGCCCAGGACACCTCCGAGCTGTTTTTCCAGGACGTGCGCGTGCCCAAGGAAAATCTGCTGGGCCAGGCGGGCATGGGCTTCGCGTATTTAATGCAGGAGTTACCGCAGGAGCGCCTGAGCGTGGCGATTGGCGCGCTGTCCTGCGCCGAGGCGGCGCTGCAGTGGACCCTGGACTACACCCGCGAGCGCAAGGCGTTCGGCAAGGCGATTGCCGACTTCCAGAACACCCGGTTCAAGCTGGCGGAGATGGCTACCGAGATTCAGATCGGCCGCGTGTTCGTCGACAAGTGCATGGCGTTGCACCTGGAAGGCAAGCTGGATGTGCCTACGGCGGCGATGGCGAAGTACTGGGCCACTGACCTGCAATGCAAGGTGCTCGACGAGTGTGTTCAGTTGCACGGCGGCTACGGCTTCATGTGGGAATACCCGATTGCGCGGGCCTGGGCGGATGCTCGGGTGCAGCGGATTTATGCGGGGACCAATGAGATCATGAAGGAGATTATTGCGCGGGCGCTTTGAGTCTTGTGGTGTTTGTCAGGGCCTCATCGGGGGCAAGCCCCCTCCCACATTCGATCGCATTCCAAAGGGGTGTACTCGGTCAAATGTGGGAGCGGGCTTGCTCGCGAAAGCGGTCTAACTGCCAATCAAGGCGCCGGGTTCGGATGATCCTTCTGAATCGCCTCAATCCCTTCCAGCACCTCTTTGGACAGCTTCAGGTCGGCACTGGCAATGTTGCTGTCCAGTTGCTCCAGGCTGGTGGCCCCAATAATGTTGCTGGTCACAAACGGCTGCTGCGTCACAAACGCCAGGGCCATCTGAGCCGGGTCCAGGCCATGTTCCCGAGCCAGTGCCACATAACGGCTGCACGCCGCTTCCGACTGCGGGTTGAAGTAGCGGCTGAAGCGGCTGTACTCGGTCAGGCGCGCTTTGGCCGGGCGTGCGCCGTTTTCGTACTTGCCGCTGAGCATGCCGAACGCCAGGGGCGAGTAGGCGAGCAGGCCGCACTGTTCGCGAATGGCGACTTCCGCCAGGCCCACTTCAAAGCTGCGGTTGAGCAGGTTGTAGGGGTTCTGGATCGACACCGCACGGGCCCAGCCGCGGGCTTCGGCCAGGGCGAGGAATTTCATGGTGCCCCACGGGGTTTCGTTGGACAGCCCGATGTGGCGGATCTTGCCGGCCTTCACCTGTTCGTCCAACGCTTCGAGGGTTTCTTCCAGCGGGGTGAGGTCGTCTTCGTCCTTGTGCTTGTAGCTCAGTTGGCCGAAGAAGTTGGTGCTGCGCTCCGGCCAGTGCAGTTGGTAGAGGTCGATCCAGTCGGTTTGCAGGCGCTTGAGGCTGGCATCCAGGGCGTCAACGATGTGCTTGCGGTTGTGCCGCAGGTGACCATCGCGGATGTAGTCGATGGTGTTGCCGGGGCCGGCGATCTTGCTGGCGAGGATCCAGTCGGCGCGGTCGCCACGGCTTTTGAAGTAATTACCGATGTAACGCTCGGTGGTGGCATAGGTGTCGGCCTTGGGCGGCACCGGGTACATTTCCGCCGTGTCGAGGAAGTTGATCCCCGCGGCCTTGGCCCGTTCGATCTGCGCGAAAGCCTCTGCCTCGCTGTTCTGCTCACCCCAGGTCATGGTGCCCAAGGCGATCGCGCTTACGTTCAGATCGGTGCGGCCCAGCTGTCGATAATCCATCGGGTACTCCTTCGGGGAAAACAATCATAAAAGCAGGTTGAATTTTTTTTCGCAATCTGCATAATTGCCCACCTCTTTCTGCAGTGGAAGTGATGCGCCGCCTGCCGAAGAATCTTGCCGTTGAACGGACGCGCCGACCCGAGCCCCCGATAGCGTCTGTATCCGGCTGCCTTTGACTTGTCAAAGTACGCACTATTCAGTAAGATCCGCCGTCTAATTTACAGGGCGGCCCCTGAGGCTATTAAAGAATGACAACTTTTACTGCAAAACCGGAAACAGTTCAGCGCGACTGGTTTGTCGTCGACGCCGCTGGTCAGACCCTGGGTCGTCTGGCCACTGAAGTCGCCAGCCGTCTGCGTGGCAAGCACAAGCCTGAGTACACCCCTCACGTTGACACCGGTGACTACATCGTGATCATCAACGCTGAGCAGGTACGTGTTACCGGCAACAAAGCGCAAGACAAAATGTACTACCGTCACTCCGGTTTCCCAGGCGGTATCAAGTCTTCGAACTTTGAAGGCCTGATTTCCAAGAAGCCTGAAGCCCCGATCGAAATCGCGGTCAAAGGCATGCTGCCGAAGGGCCCACTGGGTCGCGATATGTTTCGCAAGCTGAAAGTCTATGCGGGCGCTGTACACCCTCATGCTGCTCAGCAGCCCCAAGAACTGAAGTTTTAACGGAATAGTTCATTATGTCGGCGACTCAAAATTACGGCACTGGCCGTCGCAAAACCGCAACCGCACGCGTTTTCCTGCGTCCGGGCACTGGCAACATCTCGATCAACAACCGCACTCTGGATAACTTCTTCGGTCGCGAAACTGCCCGCATGGTAGTTCGTCAGCCGCTGGAACTGACCGAGACAGTTGAAAAGTTCGACATCTACGTCACCGTTATCGGTGGCGGTGTAAGTGGTCAAGCTGGCGCAATCCGCCACGGTATCACTCGCGCTCTGATGCAGTACGACGAAACCCTGCGTGGCGCTCTGCGCAAAGCTGGCTTCGTGACTCGTGATGCCCGTGAAGTTGAACGTAAGAAAGTCGGTCTGCGTAAAGCGCGTAAGCGTCCGCAGTACTCGAAGCGTTAATTCGCTTTACGTTCCACAAAAACGCCCAACTCCTCACGGAGCTGGGCGTTTTTTATTGCCTGCGATTTATGTAAAAAAACGCCGTGACAACTTGCCACATCCGTAGACCCCCTATACTACAGGGCCTGGAGGCGCAGGCTCGGGCAATTCCCTTGTCATACGTGGGGCTTTTCATTACCATCCGACAAAATTTTTATAAGTAAAAGATTCAACACTTAGTAGACGCCTGATTTAACAGGCCAAAAAGCTGATGGGAGAGGACTGAATGAGCAATGACGGCGTGAATGCAGGCCGGCGTCGCTTCTTGGTAGCAGCCACATCCGTGGTGGGTGCTGCAGGAGCGGTGGGGGCTGCGGTCCCGTTCGTGGGGTCATGGTTTCCCAGTGCCAAGGCGAAAGCCGCAGGTGCACCGGTGAAGGTGAATATCAGCAAGATCGAGCCAGGCCAGCAGATGATTGCTGAGTGGCGCGGCCAGCCGGTTTTCATTGTTCGTCGTACCGAGGAAATCCTGGGGAATCTGAAGAAAATCGAAGGTCAGCTGTCTGATCCCGACTCGAAAAATTCCGACCAACCTGCCTACGTTGATAAGGAAATTCGCTCGATCAAGCCAGAGATTCTGCTGCTGATCGGTATCTGCACTCACTTGGGCTGCTCGCCTACCTTCCGCCCTGAAGTTGCGCCTGCCGACCTTGGCAAGGACTGGGTCGGCGGCTATTTCTGCCCTTGCCACGGTTCGCATTACGACCTGGCCGGCCGCGTCTACAAGTCTCAACCCGCACCCTTGAACCTGCCGGTTCCGCCGCATCAATACGAGACTGACAGTATCGTGATCATTGGTGTCGACCAGGGGGAGAAAGCCTGATGAGCAAGTTCATGGATTGGGTGGATGCGCGCTTCCCCGCCACCAAAATGTGGGAAGACCATCTCAGCAAGTATTACGCGCCAAAAAACTTCAACTTCTTCTACTTCTTCGGCTCCCTCGCACTGCTGGTGCTGGTCAACCAGATCGTCACCGGTGTGTGGTTGACGATGAGCTACACCCCGTCGGCGGAAGAGGCGTTTGCCTCCGTCGAGTACATCATGCGTGACGTCGAGTACGGCTCGATCCTGCGCCTGCTGCACTCCACCGGTGCTTCGGCGTTCTTTATCGTGGTCTACATGCACATGTTCCGTGGCTTGCTCTACGGTTCGTACCAGAAGCCTCGCGAGCTGGTGTGGGTCTTCGGCATGCTGATCTACTTGGCGCTGATGGCTGAAGCCTTTATGGGCTACCTGCTGCCGTGGGGTCAGATGTCGTACTGGGGCGCCCAGGTGATCATCTCGCTGTTCGGCGCGATCCCGGTGATCGGCAACGACCTGACCCAGTGGATTCGTGGTGACTACCTGATCTCCGGCATCACCCTGAACCGCTTCTTCGCCCTGCACGTGGTGGCGCTGCCGATCGTGATTCTGGGCCTGGTGGTGCTGCATATCCTGGCGCTGCACGAAGTGGGTTCCAACAACCCGGATGGCGTGGACATCAAGAAGCACAAGGACGAGAACGGCATCCCGCTGGATGGCATTCCATTCCACCCGTACTACACCGTAAAAGACATTGTCGGCGTGGTGGTGTTCCTGTTCGTGTTCTGCTCGATCGTGTTCTTTTTCCCGGAGATGGGCGGTTATTTCCTGGAGAAGCCTAACTTTGAGCAGGCCAACGCCTTCAAGACGCCTGAGCACATTGCCCCGGTGTGGTACTTCACGCCGTTCTACGCAATCTTGCGGGCGATCCCCGACAAGCTTATGGGTGTGATCGCCATGGGCGCGGCCATCGCGGTGCTGTTCGTGTTGCCCTGGCTCGACCGCAGCCCGGTCAAGTCCATGCGCTACAAGGGCTGGCTGAGCAAAATCTGGCTGTGGGTGTTCTGCATTTCGTTCGTGATCCTGGGTGTGCTGGGCGTACTGGCGCCGACCCCTGAGCGTACGTTGCTGTCGCAGGTCTGCACCTTTCTGTACTTCGCCTACTTCATTCTGATGCCGTTCTACACCCGGCTAGAGAAGACCAAACCGGTTCCGGAAAGGGTGACTGGCTGATGAAAAAGTTATTTGTTGCTTTGATGCTTGCGGCGCTGCCGCTACTGTCCTTCGCTGCCGAGCACGGTGGCCCGGAGCTGGAAAAAGTCGATATCGACGTGGCCGACAAGGCCGCCATGCAGGATGGGCTGCGTACCTTCACCAACTACTGCATGGGCTGCCACAGCGCCAAGTTCCAGCGTTACGAGCGTGTTGCCGATGACCTGGGCATCCCGCATGACGTAATGCTCAGCCACTCGGTGTTCACCGGCGCGAAGATCGGCGACCACATGAGCATCGGCATGCAACCGGCCGACGCCAAGACCTGGTTCGGGGCTGCGCCGCCCGACCTGACCCTGGTGGCACGTGTTCGCGGCACCGATTGGCTCTACGGTTACCTCAAATCCTTCTACGAGGACCCGGCGCGCCCGTACGGGGTGAACAACAAAGTCTTCCCGAACGTCGGCATGCCTAACGTTCTGGTCGGCCTGCAGGGTCGTCAAGTGGTAGGATGCAAGCAGGTTCAGGTCGTTGAAGACGGCAAGAAGCAATATGATCCGTTGACCGGCACGCCGCTGACGCATGAGGCGTGCGATCAACTGACCATCGTGCCCAAGACCGGTACGCTGAACGAAGAGCAGTTCGACGAGAAGGTCAAGAATCTGGTGACCTTCCTGGCCTACTCGGCTAACCCGGTCAAATTGCAGCATCAGCGCATTGGTACGTATGTGTTGCTGTACCTGGCCTTCTTCTTTGTATTCGCCTATCTGCTCAAACGCGAATACTGGAAGGATGTGCATTGATCCAACCGTAAGCAATTGCTGTTAATCTTGCGCGCCCAGCGGCATCTCTGAATACGTAGCGGTCTGGTTGAACCAGGCACTACAGGGATGCTCTCTGGGCGCGCTCGTTTTTGAGCTTTCGATAATTTCAACAAGCGAGGAGGACCGCCATGGGCGTGACCAACCGGTTGGCCTGTTACTCCGACCCCGCCGACCACTATTCCCACCGAGTACGCATCGTGCTCGCAGAGAAGGGTGTCAGCGCCGAGATCATCAGTGTGGAAGCAGGCCGTCATCCGCCGAAACTGATCGAAGTGAACCCTTACGGCAGCTTGCCCACCCTGGTCGATCGTGACCTGGCGTTGTGGGAGTCAACCGTGGTGATGGAATACCTGGATGAGCGTTACCCTCATCCGCCTTTGCTGCCGGTGTATCCGGTGGCGCGCGCCAACAGCCGCCTGCTGATCCATCGGATCCAGCGTGACTGGTGCGGGTTGGTGGATGTGATTCTGGATTCACGCAGTAAAGAAGCGGCTCGGGTGCAGGCTCGCAAGGAATTGCGTGAGAGCCTGACCGGTGTTTCGCCGCTGTTTGCCGACAAACCTTTTTTCCTCAGCGAGGAACAAAGCTTGGTGGATTGCTGCCTATTACCGATACTCTGGCGTTTGCCGATTCTCGGTATTGAACTGCCGCGGCCGGCCAAGCCGCTGCTTGATTACATGGAGCGCCAGTTTGCGCGTGAGGCTTTCCAGGCGAGTCTGTCTGGTGTCGAACGCGATATGCGCTAAGGCTTAAGGAGCCGCTGATGAACTCCAGTCGACCTTACCTGGTCCGCGCGCTCTATGAGTGGATTGTGGACAACGATTGCACCCCGCACATGCTGGTCAATTCCGAATTTCCTGCGGTTCAGGTGCCGCAGGGTTTTGCCAGCGACGGGCAGATTGTATTGAACGTGTCACCGAGTGCCGTGCGCCACTTGCACATGGACAATGAGGCCGTGAGTTTCGAAGGGCGTTTTGGCGGCGTGCCGCATACGCTGTTCGTGCCGATCGGGGCCATTCTTGGGATCTATGCCCGTGAAAATGGCCAGGGCATGGTGTTTGATCTGGAGTCGCCTTTTGAGGATGACGAAACGATCGAACACCAAGAGGGTGATGATGCGCCGCCACCAGACACCGAGCCGCCGCGTCCTAGCGGCCGGCCGAGCCTGAAAGTGGTGAAATAAGCGGCCATCACCTTCGGGTGTGCCGGAAAAATGCCTCGACCTGTGTCGGGGCATTTTTTTGCGCGCAGGATATGTATGAAAGTCGTGATAGAACGGTGATCGTACAACCACCATGGGCTATGATGCTGTTTTAGTCCACCGAGATAGATGATTTCACATGGAAAACGCCAGCACCGCCCCTCGTCTTCCCCGCAAGCGCCGCAGCCTTGCCCAGGAATTGGTCACGGTGTTGTCCGAGCAGATCCGTGACGGCCAACTCAAGCGGGGTGACAAGTTGCCCACCGAGTCGGCAATCATGGATGCCCATGGGGTCAGCCGCACGGTGGTGCGTGAGGCCATTTCACGTTTGCAGGCCGCAGGGCAGGTTGAAACCCGCCACGGTATCGGCACGTTTGTGTTGGATACGCCCAGCCCCAGTGGTTTCCGGATTGACCCGGCCACGGTCGTGACCTTGCGTGACGTGCTGGCGATTCTCGAGTTGCGTATCAGCCTGGAAGTGGAGTCTGCCGGCCTTGCTGCGTTACGCCGTAGCGATGAACAGCTGGCGGCCATGCGTGCAGCGCTCGACGCCCTGAATGAAAGCGCGGCGCACGCCGGTGATGCGGTAGCGTCGGACTTCGCGTTCCACCTGGAAATCGCGCTGTCCACCGGCAATCGCTACTTCACCGACATCATGACGCACCTGGGCACCAGCATCATTCCGCGTACCCGCCTGAATTCGGCGCGCCTGGCCCATGATGACCATCAGCATTACATGAGCCGCCTGAGCCGCGAGCACGAAGAGATCTACGAGGCAATTGCCCGCCAGGATTCGGATGCGGCGCGCGCGGCCATGCGTTTGCACCTGACCAACAGCCGTGAGCGGCTGCGCCATGCTCACGAAGAGGCAGAAGCGCAGCGTAATTAATCGCGAAATAAAACAGATACATTCCCTTGTGGCGAGCGGGCTTGCCCGCGTTGGGCTGCGCAGCAGCCCCAGTAAAAGGCCCCGTTTTTTCCTGAAAGAACTCAGCGTTCGGTTTTGGGGCCGCTACGCGGCCCAACGCGGGCAAGCCCGCTCGCCACAGTTGATCTCCATTATTTGGAATTGCGTTTCGATTTAGTTGGCAGGCGTGTTCGGCTTGTAATCCGTGAGCAGCAGATAAGTACTCCACCCCCACCAATCATTGGTCCAGTGCTTGTCGTTCAGGTTGTTCACGTCCTTGCGCCGCAGCACCTTGTCACCCTCGACCTTGAACAGCGGCGAGAAGTTGTTCGCCGGGTTCTGCGCTGCGTTCAAATCCGGCACATACAGCGGCGCCTTGAAGTTGGCCGGGGAGGGCGCCGCGCCGCTGATAAAGGTCTCGAAGATCTCATCCGCCGAGGCTTGCACCGCTCGTTTGACCTGCACTCGATTGTCCGCGTCGCTGGCGTCGAAGTAGCGTTTATCCCCATAGGCATGCCATTGATCACCCAGGGCATTGCGCACCTTGAGCCCGAATTTGCTGTCTTCGTCGTGCATGAAGCGGCTGATCAGTGAACCCAGCTCGCCCGGTGTTACCACTGCTGCCAGTTGTTTGCGCGGCACCCGCAGGTGGCCGGCAGAAAACAGGTCGGTCAAGAAGTGGTCCGCAAAGCTGTTCATCGCATACGCCAGTTCCAGCGCCTGGTCGGTGCCGGTTTGGTGAGCCACCACCGCCTGCTGCAGCGCCGCCGTATGGCCCGCCAGGTAGGCCGACAGCGCCCATTCGCCAAAGTGGTCGGCGTTGTCCGCTGCAAGCTTCAAGTAACGCCCCAACGGAATCAGCGCCGAGACCGCACTGCCGCCGCCGGTGATGCGGTTCCATTCCTCCGACAGCGTATCGCCCAAAGCATCGTAGGCTTCATGGGCTTGCTTGCCGTCCTTGATCGCCTGGTTGACCGCATTGATCTCCTTTTGCATGACCGCGAGGATCTTGTGTGCTTCCTCCCGCGAGGCGGGTAGCGTCGCCAGCGAATTGAAGGCTGCGCTGAAGCGTTGAACGCGGTCGGCGGGGGACGCGCCATCACTGATCGGCTGGCCGGGGATGCCATAGAAGTCACCGCCCAACGCGATCACTTGGCCGTAGGTGAGTGCCAGCCCATTGGGCAGGTGCAACTCGACTTGGCGTGCGGGAATCGCCGGGGCGTCCTTGGCGAAACGCAACAGCGTGTCATCGCCGATGGCGGTGTGTTCACTCCCTTCGAAGCGCAGGGTTGGCGGGTTCTTTTCGGGGGCTGCGAGTTCAAGACCTGACATGTTAGCTCCTTGCTATGTCGTAGGAATCTTCCTTAAAAACTGTATGTATATACAGTTATGTCGAGCATAGAGGAATAATTTCCTACGTCAAGAAGGTCGCGTGATAGCCCTCTACACGCCGCATAACCCGTGTGGGAGCGGGCTTGCTCGCGAAGGCGGTGGGTCAGTTACAGAGGTCTTCGCTGATCCACCGCCTTCGCGAGCAAGCCCGCTCCCACATTGTGTGCGCGTAGTGCCGGATGTCCTCGCACCGAATCAGCGACAAATTGCTGTTGACGAAATTATTTATAGTTGTACGATGACGTACGACATCATCAAAACCAACAACAACCTTTCCCCAGAAAGTTTTCGCCCAGGGTGTTCGAATAATGAATCCACAAGAACTGAAGTCCATCCTCTCCCACGGTCTGCTGTCTTTCCCAGTGACCGATTTCAACGCCCAGGGTGACTTCCACCAGGCGGGCTATATCAAGCGTCTGGAATGGCTGGCGCCCTACGGCGCCACCGCGCTGTTCGCGGCAGGCGGCACCGGTGAGTTTTTCTCCCTCGCCGCCAGCGAATATTCCCAGGTGGTAAAAACCGCCGTTGATACCTGCGCCACCAGCGTGCCGATTCTCGCCGGTGTCGGCGGTGCGACTCGCCAGGCCATCGAATATGCGCAAGAAGCCGAGCGCCTCGGCGCCAAAGGCTTGCTGTTGCTGCCGCACTACCTCACTGAAGCCAGCCAGGACGGCGTCGCCGCCCACGTTGAAGCAGTCTGCAAATCGGTAAAAATCGGCGTGGTGGTGTACAACCGCAACGTCTGCCGCCTGACCGCGCCGTTGCTGGAACGCCTGGCTGAGCGCTGCCCGAACCTGATCGGCTACAAAGACGGCCTGGGTGACATCGAACTGATGGTGTCTATCCGCCGCCGCCTTGGTGACCGTTTCAGCTACCTCGGCGGCCTGCCGACAGCAGAGGTTTACGCCGCTGCCTACAAGGCCCTGGGCGTGCCGGTGTACTCCTCGGCGGTGTTCAACTTCATCCCGAAAACCGCGATGGATTTCTACCACGCCATTGCCAAGGACGATCACGCCACCGTCGCCAAGATCATCGACGACTTCTTCCTGCCGTACCTGGATATCCGTAACCGCAAGGCCGGGTATGCGGTGAGCATCGTCAAGGCAGGTGCAAAAATCGCCGGTTACGATGCGGGCCCGGTGCGCACGCCGCTGACCGACCTGTTGCCGGAAGAGTACGAAGCCCTGGCCGCGCTGATCGACAAGCAAGGCGCGCAATAACCTATCTACAAGGCCGCTGAGTAATCAGCGGCCTTTTGCGTCAGGAGAAGATTTGTGTCCCAAGCTCAACGTTACGAAAACTACATCAATGGCCAATGGGTGGCCGGTGCCGACTATTGCGTCAACCTCAACCCGTCGGAGTTGTCTGATGTCATCGGCGAATACGCCAAGGCCGACGTAGCCCAAGTCAACACCGCCATCGACGCCGCCCGCGCCGCGTTCCCGGCCTGGTCGACGTCCGGTATCCAGGCCCGCCACGACGCGCTGGATAAAGTCGGCAGCGAAATCCTCGCTCGCCGCGAGGAGCTCGGCACCCTGCTGGCCCGGGAAGAGGGCAAGACCCTGCCCGAAGCCATCGGCGAAGTGACCCGCGCCGGTAACATCTTCAAATTCTTTGCCGGTGAATGCCTGCGTTTGTCCGGTGATTACGTGCCATCGGTACGCCCGGGCGTCAACGTAGAAGTGACCCGCGAAGCCCTCGGTGTGGTTGGCCTGATCACCCCGTGGAACTTCCCGATTGCGATCCCTGCGTGGAAAATCGCCCCGGCCCTGGCTTACGGCAACTGCGTAGTGATCAAGCCGGCCGAGTTGGTTCCGGGCTGTGCCTGGGCCCTGGCCGAAATCATCTCCCGCGCCGGCTTCCCGGCCGGTGTGTTCAACCTGGTGATGGGCAGCGGCCGTGTGGTTGGCGACGTGCTGGTCAACAGCCCTAAAGTCGACGGCATCAGCTTTACCGGCTCGGTCGGCGTGGGTCGTCAGATCGCCGTCAGCTGCGTGTCGCGCCAGGCCAAGGTGCAGTTGGAAATGGGCGGCAAGAACCCGCAGATCATCCTCGATGACGCCGACCTCAAGCAGGCCGTCGAGCTGTCGGTACAGAGCGCGTTCTACTCCACCGGCCAGCGTTGCACCGCCTCCAGCCGCTTGATCGTCACCGCCGGCATTCACGACCAGTTCGTCGCGGCGATGGCCGAGCGCATGAAGTCGATCAAAGTCGGCCACGCCCTGAAAAGCGGCACCGATATCGGTCCGGTGGTTTCCCAGGCGCAACTGGATCAGGACCTCAAGTACATCGACATCGGCCAAAGCGAAGGTGCGCGGCTGGTGAGCGGTGGCGGCCTGGTGACCTGCGATACCGAAGGCTACTACCTTGCGCCGACGCTGTTTGCCGACAGCGAAGCCGCCATGCGTATCAGCCGTGAAGAGATCTTCGGCCCGGTGGCCAACGTGGTGCGCGTGGCGGACTACGAGGCGGCGCTGGCCATGGCCAATGACACCGAGTTCGGTCTGTCGGCGGGCATTGCTACTACGTCGTTGAAGTATGCCAACCACTTCAAGCGCCATTCCCAGGCCGGGATGGTGATGGTCAACCTACCGACCGCGGGTGTGGATTACCACGTTCCATTCGGTGGCCGTAAGGGCTCCTCCTATGGTTCGCGTGAGCAGGGTCGCTATGCGCAAGAGTTCTACACCGTGGTGAAAACCAGCTACATCGGTTCGTAATACGCAATACCCGTGACCACGGGCTTGTGTGGGCGCTGGCTTGCCTGCGATAGCATCACTGCGGTGTGACTGACACACCGCAGTGCCTGCATCGCGGGCGAACCCGGCTCCCACATAGGTCGGTTCTCACAACAAAAACAGAAAACAATTACCCGCAAAAAAAATAATTAGTGGGAGTACTTCTACATGCAAGCGACCAAGCCGACCCACGTCCGCTATTTGATCCTGCTCATGCTGTTCCTGGTGACCACGATCAACTACGCAGACCGCGCCACCATTGCTATCGCGGGCTCCAGCCTGCAAAAAGACCTCGGCATCGACGCGGTCACCCTCGGTTATATCTTCTCTGCATTCGGTTGGGCCTACGTGGCCGGGCAAATCCCTGGCGGCTGGCTGCTGGACCGCTTCGGTTCGAAAAAAGTCTATGCCTTGAGCATCTTCACCTGGTCACTGTTCACCGTGCTGCAAGGCTATGTTGGTGAGTTCGGTGTCTCCACTGCGGTTGTTGCGCTGTTCATGCTGCGCTTCATGGTGGGCCTGGCTGAAGCGCCATCCTTCCCCGGTAACGCGCGTATTGTCGCCGCCTGGTTCCCCACGGCTGAACGCGGTACGGCTTCGGCGATCTTCAACTCGGCGCAATACTTCGCCACGGTGTTGTTCGCGCCGCTGATGGGCTGGATCGTCTACAGCTTCGGCTGGCAGCACGTGTTTATCGTGATGGGGGTGATCGGCATCATCTTCTCGCTGATCTGGCTGAAAGTTATCCACAGCCCGCGCCAGCACCCGATGATCAACGAGGCCGAGTTCAATCACATCGCCGCCAACGGCGCGATGGTCGATATGGACCAGGACAAGGGCAAGAAAACCGACGGTCCGAAGTGGGATTACATCCGTCAGTTGCTGACCAACCGCATGATGCTCGGAGTGTATCTGGGCCAGTACTGCATCAACGGCATCACGTACTTCTTCCTGACCTGGTTCCCGGTGTACCTGGTGCAGGACCGTGGCATGACCATCCTCAAGGCCGGTTTCATCGCCTCGTTGCCGGCGATCTGCGGCTTTATCGGCGGCGTGCTCGGCGGGGTGATTTCCGACTACCTGCTGCGCAAGGGCCATTCCCTGACCTTCGCCCGCAAGGCGCCGATCATTGGTGGCCTGTTGATCTCCAGCAGCATCGTGGCCTGCAACTACGTGGATATCGAATGGATGGTGGTGGGCTTCATGGCGCTGGCCTTCTTCGGTAAAGGCGTTGGCGCACTGGGCTGGGCGGTGGTGTCCGACACCTCGCCGAAACAAATCGCCGGCCTCAGTGGCGGCTTGTTCAATACCTTCGGTAACCTGGCGTCGATCACTACGCCGATTGTCATCGGCTACATCATCAGCACCACCGGTTCGTTCAAATGGGCCCTGGTGTTCGTCGGCGCCAACGCGCTGGTGGCGGTGTTCAGCTACCTGGTCATCGTCGGCCCGATCAAACGTGTAGTACTCAAAGAGCCGCCAAGCAAGGGGCCAGAGTTGACCAACCTAACCGAAGCGCATTCCTGAGAGGCCCCGTGATGCAGTTGATTGAACATGCCGACTCGCCGCGCTCGATCCGTTTGCACGAGCGCGACAACGTAGTGATCGTGGTCAACGACCAGGGCGTACCGGCCGGGACCGAGTTCCCGGACGGCCTGGTGACCGTGGATTTCATCCCCCAGAGCCACAAAGTGACGCTGGAAGATATCCCCGAAGGCGGTCAGATAATTCGCTACGGCCAGACCATCGGTTACGCCCTGGCGCCGATTCCGCGTGGCAGTTGGGTCCAGGAAGATCAACTGCGCATGCCTACCGCGCCGCCGCTGGACAGCTTGCCGCTGTCCACCGAGGTGCCTGAAACCCAGGCACCGCTGGAAGGTTTTACGTTCGAGGGTTACCGCAATGCCGACGGCACCGTCGGAACGCGCAATATCCTCGGCATTACCACCACAGTGCAGTGCGTGACCGGTGTGCTGGACCATGCGGTCAAGCGCATCAAGGACGAGTTGCTGCCCAAGTACCCGCACGTCGATGACGTGGTGGCACTGACCCACAGCTACGGCTGCGGGGTGGCGATCACCGCAACGGATGCCTATATCCCGATCCGTACCGTGCGCAACCTGGCGCGCAACCCGAACCTGGGCGGCGAGGCCCTGGTGATCAGCCTGGGTTGCGAGAAATTGCAGGCTGGGCAGGTGATGCACGACAACGACAGCTCCGTCGATTTGAGCGAGCCGTGGCTGTATCGGCTGCAGGATTCCAGCCACGGTTTTACCGAGATGATCGAGCAGATCATGGAACTGGCCGAAACCCGCTTGAAGAAACTCGACCAGCGCCGCCGGGAAACCGTGCCGGCGTCCGAGCTGATCCTGGGCATGCAATGCGGTGGCAGTGATGCGTTTTCTGGCATCACCGCCAACCCGGCGCTGGGCTATGCCTCGGATTTGCTGCTGCGGGCCGGGGCGACGGTGATGTTTTCTGAAGTCACTGAAGTCCGCGATGCCATCTACCTGCTGACTTCGCGTGCTGAAAGCACAGAAGTTGCCCAAGAGCTTGTAAGGGAAATGGACTGGTACGACCGTTACCTGGCCAAGGGCGAGGCGGATCGCAGCGCCAACACCACGCCGGGCAACAAGAAGGGCGGGTTGTCGAACATTGTCGAGAAGTCCTTGGGCTCTATCGTCAAGTCCGGCAGCAGCGCGATCAACGGTGTGCTCGGTCCGGGCGAGCGTTTCAAGCGCAAGGGCCTGATCTTTTGCGCCACGCCGGCCAGTGACTTTGTGTGCGGCACCTTGCAGTTGGCGGCGGGGATGAACCTGCATGTGTTCACCACCGGGCGCGGCACGCCTTACGGGCTGGCGATGGCGCCGGTGGTGAAGGTCTCAACGCGTACGGAACTGGCACAGCGCTGGCCGGACCTTATTGATATCGACGCCGGGCGCATTGCCACCGGGCGTGCGACCATCGAGGAGCTGGGCTGGGAGTTGTTCCACTTCTACCTGGACGTGGCCAGCGGCAAGAAGCAGACCTGGGCGGAGCATCACAAGCTGCACAACGACATCACCTTGTTCAACCCGGCGCCGATTACCTGATTCCGGGATGACAGGCATGTTCTGGCGGGCAGGCTTGCTGTGGCGAGCGGGCTTGCCCGCGTTGGGGCGCGCAGCGCCCCCCTAAAAGCCAACAAAGGTACATAAGGCACCCCTCAGCGTCTGGCTTTGGGGCCGCTTCGCGCCCCAACGCGGGCAAGCCCGCTCGCCACAGGGTGTTGGGAAATGGCGGTAGACCAGACGAACCGGGCTGCATGGCTTATCATTAGCCACCTAACGACGCTCACCAAGGTTCTCCCGGCATGCTGGCAATTTTCCTCACCACTCTCACTATCACTGCGCCGGTGTTTGCCATGCTGTTCCTGGGGGTGCTGCTCAAGCGCGTCAACTGGATCAACGACAACTTTATCCACACGGCTTCGTCCCTGGTGTTCAACGTCACCATGCCGGCGTTGCTGTTTCTTGGCATCCTGCATGCCGACCTGCACTCGGCGCTCAAGCCGGGCCTGCTGATCTATTTTGCTGTCGCGACGCTGCTGAGCTTTGCCCTGGCCTGGGGTTGGGCGATTTTTCGCTGCCCGCGTGACGACCGGGGCATCTATACCCAGGGCGCGTTTCGCGGCAATAACGGGGTGATCGGCCTGGCGCTGGCGGCCAGCATGTACGGCGACTATGGCATTTCCCTCGGCGCGATCCTCGCGGCGCTGGTGATCCTGTTCTACAACACCCTTTCTACCATCGTGCTGGCGGTGTACAGCCCGGTGATCAAGTCCGACCCGTGGAGCATCTGCAAAAGTGTGGTGGCCAACCCGCTGATCATCAGCGTGATCGTGGCTGCGCCGTTCGCGATTTTCAAGATCGGCCTGCCGGGCTGGCTACAGTCGTCCGGGCAGTACCTGGCGGATATGACGTTGCCACTGGCGCTGATCTGTATCGGCGGCACCTTATCGCTGGCGGCCTTGCGCAAAAGCGGGAGCATGGCCCTGAGTGCCAGCCTGGTAAAGATGGTCGGCTTGCCGCTGGTGGCGACGCTGGGGGCCTGGCTGCTGGGGTTTCGCGGGCCGGAGCTGGGGATTCTGTTCCTGTACTTCGGCGCGCCGACCGCGGCGGCCAGCTTTGTCATGGCCCGGGCGGCCGAGGGCAATCATGAACTGGCGGCGGCGATTATTGTGATCACCACGTTGATGGCGGCGGTGACCACCAATATCGGGATTTTCGTGCTGCAGGCGGGTGGTTGGATCTGAGGTCTCGAGTGATCTTCAGGGCCTAATCGCAGGCAAGCCAGCTCCCACAGTTTGATGTGTGAATACATCCAAGGGTGGGAGCTGGCTTGCCTGCGATAGCTATTTGAGCCTCACTGCTTATCGGCCTGATACGCCTCGATCACTTCCTGCGCCGCACGAAACGCATCAATCGCCGCCGGCACACCGGCATACACCGCGCAATGCAGCAGCGCCTCGCGAATCTCTTCCACGGTGCAGCCGTTGTTCAGCGCCCCACGTACGTGGCCCTTGAGTTCCTGCGGGCACTTGAGCGCGGTCAGGGCGGCGAGGGTGATCAGGCTGCGCGTCTTCAGCGGCAAGCCTTCGCGGTTCCATACGCTGCCCCATGCGTGTTCGTTGACGAAATCCTGCAGCGGTTGAGTGAACTCGGTGGCGTTGCCCAGGGCGCGGTCGACGAACACATCGCCCATGACCTGGCGACGCATCTCAACCCCGGGCTTTTTTTGATCGGTCATTGCGATTCCCTCTTGTGTTGGCGGCGCCAGGCTCGCAGCGTGCTGAACAACAGAAAAGCCACCAGCACTGGCAAGACGTAATACAGCATCAGTTGTTCAAGCTTGTTGGCCAGGGGCATGCCAGTGGTGAATGACATCACATGCAGCCCGTAAGCCAGGTACAGGCCCAGCAGCACCAGGCCCTCGGCGCGTGTGACGCGATAGCCGGTATAAAACACCGGCAGGCACAGCACCACCACGCCGAGCATCACCGGCAGGTCGAAGTCCAGCGCATTGGGCGACACCGACAGCGGCGACGGTGCCACCAGCGCGGTAAACCCCAGCACCCCCAGCAGGTTAAACAGGTTGCTACCGATCACATTGCCCACGGCAATCTCCCGCTCGCCGCGCAGGGCGGCGATCAGCGAGGTGGCCAGGCACGGCAACGAGGTGCCGACGCCGATCAGCGTGAGACCGATGATGCGCTCCGACAAACCCAGGTCAGCCGCCACATCCACCGCCGCACCGAGCAGCAAATGCCCGGCCAGCACCAGGATCAGCAGCCCGCCCAGCATCAGCAGCACGCTGCTCAGCCAGGGCGCACGGGCCACGGTGTCCAGCGTGCGCGGGCGGCGCGAATGGCGCGTCTGGTAGTGCAGCACGCCGAGGTAGCCCAACAGGGCAACCAGCAACAGCAGCCCGTCGACCGGCGTGAGTTCTTCATTGGCCGCCAGGGTGAACACCAGCAAACCGGCGAGGATCATTACCGGGATATCCAGCCGCACCAGCTGTCGCGAGACCCGCAGGGGAACGATCAGCGCCGACAGGCCCAGGGTCACCAGGATGTTGAAGATGCTGCTGCCGATTACGCTGCCCACGGCGATATCGGTATTGCCGGCCAGGGTGGCTTGCAGGCTCACGGTCATCTGCGGTGCGCTGCTGCCGAAGGCGACGATGGTCAGGCCGATGATCAGTGGCCGCACCTTGAGGCTAGCGGCCAGGCGCACAGCGGCGCGCACCAGGATTTCGGCGCCGACGATCAGCAGCAGCAGGCCGCTGACCAGTTCTAGCAGGCTCCAGGGCGAGAGGGCGGTTAATCCGAAAATGGCCAGGGCTCCTTTGCGCTGTGGTTCAGTTGCTCAGGGCTTGCACGCGAACCCGTGCGGTGCCGCTGCTGAGCATACCCAGTTGCTCGGCGGCTTTGCGTGAAAGATCAATCAAGCGCCCACGGGTATGCGGGCCGCGATCATTGATGCGGACCACGACAGATTTGTCGTTGTCGAGATTGGTGACCTTGACCTGGGTGCCGAAGGGCAGTCGCCGGTGGGCGGCGGTCAGGGCGTTCTGGTTGAAGGGTTCACCGCTGGCGGTCTTGTTGCCATGGTGCTTGGCGCCGTAATAGGAGGCGGTGCCGGTTTCGTCGTAGCCGTTGGGGTTGATGATGCCGCTGGCGCAGCCGGCCAGTAGAGAGAACAAGGCCAGCAGGCCAAGTAGACGCTTCATGAAGGTATCCCCGAAAGTAATGTAGAAACCGGTTTGTGTGGGAGCCGGGCTTGCCCGCGATGCAGGCGCCTCGGTTTTTCAGATACACCGAGGCGATGCTATCGCAGGCAAGCCAGCTCCCACAGGCGCCGGTCCCTGCAGTGAGGCAACCGCTGTCAGCCTTCGAGCTTGCTTTTCAGCAGTTCGTTCACCTGTTGCGGGTTGGCCTTGCCTTTGGAGGCTTTCATGGCCTGGCCGACGAAGAAGCCGAACATCTTGCCGCGCTTGGCTTCGTCTGCCGCACGGTATTGCTCGACCTGCTCGGCATTGGCCGCCAGCATTTCATCGAGTACGGCCGAAATGGCGCCGCTGTCGGTGACTTGCTTGAGGCCGCGCTTCTCGATGATCTCGTCGGCGTTGCCTTCACCGCTGGCCATGGCTTCAAACACGGTCTTGGCGATTTTGCCGGAAATCGTGTTGTCCTTGATCCGCAGCAGCATGCCGCCCAGTTGCTCGGCGGTGACTGGCGCTTCGTCGATTTCCAGGCCCTGCTTGTTCAGCAGGCTGCCCAACTCAACCATCACCCAGTTGGCCGCCAGTTTGGCGTCGCCGGCGATGCTCACGACCTTTTCAAAGTAGTTGGCTTGTTCACGGCTGGAAGCCAGCACGCTGGCATCGTAGACCGACAGGCCGAACTGCGCCTGGAAGCGCTCGCGTTTCTGCTGCGGCAGTTCCGGCAGGGTGGCGCGGATGTCACTGAGGAACGAATCCTCGATGACCACCGGCAGCAGGTCCGGGTCGGGGAAGTAACGGTAGTCGTTGGCTTCCTCTTTGCTGCGCATGGCGCGGGTTTCGTCTTTGTTCGGGTCGTACAGGCGGGTTTGCTGGATCACTTTGCCGCCGTCTTCGATCAGTTCGATCTGGCGCCGCACTTCGCTGTTGATCGCCTTCTCGATGAAGCGGAACGAGTTGACGTTCTTGATCTCGCAGCGGGTGCCGAACTCGACCTGGCCCTTCGGGCGAATCGACACGTTGCAGTCGCAACGCAGCGAGCCTTCAGCCATGTTGCCGTCGCAGATGCCCAGGTAACGCACCAGCGCGTGGATCGTCTTGACGTAGGCCACGGCTTCCTTGGCGCTGCGCATGTCCGGCTCGGAGACGATCTCCAGCAACGGCGTGCCGGCGCGGTTCAGGTCGATACCGGTGGCGCCCGGGAATTCTTCGTGCAGGCTCTTGCCGGCGTCTTCTTCCAGGTGCGCACGGGTCACGCCGACACGTTTGATGGTGCCGTCTTCCAGTGGGATGTCCAGGTAGCCCTTGCCGACAATCGGCAATTCCATCTGGCTGATCTGGTAGCCCTTGGGCAGGTCCGGGTAGAAGTAGTTTTTGCGTGCGAACACGTTGTGCTGGCCGATCTCGGCGTCAATCGCCAGGCCGAACATCACCGCCATGCGCACCGCTTCCTGGTTCAGCACCGGCAGCACGCCGGGCATGCCCAGGTCGACCAGGCTGGCCTGGGTGTTCGGCTCAGAGCCGAACGTGGTGGCGCTACCGGAGAAAATCTTCGATTGGGTGGCGAGCTGGGTATGAATCTCCAGCCCGATCACAACTTCCCATTGCATAGTGTTCTCCTCAGAAGCCGGTAGGGGTGCGGGTGTGCCAGTCGGTGTGCAACTGGTACTGGTGCGCCACATTGAGCAGGCGGCCTTCCTGGAAATACGGGGCGAGCAATTGCACGCCGACCGGCAGGCCATCGACGAAGCCTGCGGGCATCGACAAGCCCGGCAAGCCCGCGAGGTTGGCGGTGATGGTGTAGAGGTCTTCCAGGTACTCGGCGATCGGGTCGCCGGTCTTGGCGCCGATTTTCCAGGCCGGGTTCGGCGTGGTTGGGCCGAGGATCACGTCGACTTCATTAAAGGCAGCCATGAAATCGTTCTTGATCAGGCGACGGATCTTTTGCGCCTTGAGGTAGTACGCGTCGTAGTAGCCGGCCGACAGGGCGTAGGCCCCCACCATGATGCGGCGTTGTACTTCGGCGCCGAAGCCTTCGCCACGCGAGCGTTTGTACAGGTCGGTGAGGTCTTTCGGGTTTTCGCAGCGGTAGCCGAAACGCACGCCGTCGAAACGCGACAGGTTGGAGGAGGCTTCCGCCGGGGCGATTACATAGTAGGCAGGAATCGCGTGCTGGTTGTTCGGCAGGCTGATTTCCTTGATCACCGCGCCGAGCTTTTCCAGCTCCTTGACGCAGTTGTGCACCCGTTCGGCGATACGTGGGTCGAGGCCGGCGCTGAAGTATTCCTTCGGCACGCCGATGCGCAGGCCCTTGAGCGAGGTATTCAGGCTGGCGCTGTAGTCCGGCACCGGCTCATCAATGCTGGTGGAGTCCTGGGTATCGAAGCCTGCCATGCCTTGTAACAAAATCGCGCAGTCTTCGGCAGTGCGTGCCAGAGGGCCGGCCTGATCGAGGCTGGAGGCGTAGGCGATCATGCCCCAACGGGAAACGCGACCGTAGGTCGGCTTCAAACCGGTGAGGTTGGTGAAGGCCGCCGGCTGGCGGATCGAGCCACCGGTGTCGGTGGCGGTGGCGGCCGGCAGGAAGCGTGCGGCAACTGCGGCAGCCGAACCACCGGACGAACCACCCGGCACGTGTTCCAGGTTCCACGGGTTTTTTACCGCGCCGTAGTAGCTCGATTCGTTGGCCGAGCCCATGGCGAATTCGTCCATGTTGGTCTTGCCCAGGGTCACAGCCCCGGCGGCGGCCAGCTTGGATACCACGGTGGCGTCGTAGGGCGCTTTAAAGTTGTCGAGCATCTTCGAGCCGCAGCTGGTGCGAATGCCTTGGGTGCAGAACAGGTCTTTGTGGGCGATCGGTGCGCCCAGCAGCGCGCCATTCTCACCGTTGGCGCGACGTGCGTCGGCGGCCTTGGCCTGGCTCAGGGCCAGCTCTTCAGTGAGGCTGATGAAGCTGTTGACCTTTGGATCGTGCTCGGCGATACGCGCCAGCAGGGTCTTGGTCAGCTCTTCGGAGGAAAACTTTTTGTCGGCGAGACCGCGGGCGATCTCGGCCAGAGTCATGTGATGCATTGCAGGCTCTTTCCCTTTAGTCGATGACTTTCGGAACCAGGTACAGGCCGTTTTCGACCGCTGGTGCGATGGACTGATAGGCCTCGCGATTATTGCGCTCGGTCACGACATCTGCGCGCAGGCGCTGGCTGGCTTCCAACGGGTGAGCCAGAGGCTCGATGCCGTCGGTATTCACTGCCTGCATTTGGTCAACCAGCCCGAGAATGCTGTTCAGGGCTGCGGTGGTCTGTGGAAGATCGGCATCATTGAGGCCAAGCGAGGCCAGATGAGCGATTTTTTCCACGTCGGAGCGTTCAAGTGTCATGGGAATCTCCAGTGGAAAACAGAACGGAAGCTGTCCGTGTGTTAGATTGTCGGAACACTACCGCATTTCTACGGTCTTACGGCCGCGATTGTGGGGGTTGGTGCACAGAAAGTCGGCCAATTTAGCACATTGGCGCCTTGCCCAAAATCCCTGTCGTTGTTAGAGTTTGCCGCACTTTTTTACCCACGCGTTGCCTAGGGTCCCTTTCCCATGTTCAAGAAACTGCGTGGCATGTTTTCCAGCGATCTTTCCATTGACCTGGGCACTGCCAACACCCTTATTTACGTGCGCGAGCGCGGTATCGTTCTGAATGAGCCATCGGTTGTGGCCATTCGGACCCATGGTAATCAGAAAAGTGTCGTTGCCGTCGGCACCGAGGCCAAGCGCATGCTCGGCCGTACACCAGGCAATATTGCTGCCATTCGTCCGATGAAAGACGGCGTGATCGCCGACTTCAGTGTCTGCGAGAAGATGCTGCAGTACTTCATCAACAAGGTTCACGAAAACAGTTTTTTGCAGCCCAGCCCTCGTGTGCTGATCTGCGTTCCATGCAAGTCCACTCAGGTGGAGCGTCGTGCCATCCGTGAATCGGCCCTTGGTGCCGGTGCCCGCGAAGTGTTCCTGATCGAAGAGCCGATGGCCGCTGCGATCGGTGCCGGCCTGCCGGTTGAAGAAGCCCGCGGTTCGATGGTGGTGGATATCGGTGGTGGCACCACTGAAATCGCGCTGATTTCCCTGAACGGTGTGGTGTATGCCGAATCCGTACGTGTGGGCGGCGATCGCTTCGACGAAGCCATCATCACGTACGTGCGTCGTAACTACGGCAGCCTGATCGGCGAATCCACCGCCGAGCGCATCAAGCAGGAAATCGGCACCGCTTACCCGGGCGGCGAAGTTCGCGAAGTAGACGTTCGCGGTCGCAACCTGGCCGAAGGCGTTCCACGTGCCTTCACCCTGAACTCCAATGAAGTGCTGGAAGCTCTGCAAGAGTCCCTGGCCACCATCGTTCAGGCTGTGAAGAGCGCCCTGGAGCAATCGCCGCCGGAACTGGCTTCCGATATCGCCGAGCGTGGCCTGGTGCTGACCGGTGGTGGCGCGCTGTTGCGTGACCTCGACAAGCTGCTGGCCCAGGAAACCGGCCTGCCGGTGATCGTCGCCGAAGACCCGCTGACCTGCGTCGCCCGTGGCGGTGGCCGTGCATTGGAAATGATGGATAAACACACCATGGACCTGCTCTCCAGCGAATAAGTATTTGCTCGTTAGCCCATGTTTCGCCAACAGGCAGCACTTTGCAGTGCTGCCTGTTGGCGTTTATCTTCTTCAATCTGCATCCAGGCCGGTTAGATGCCGTATGAATAAAGAGAACATTTGCCTGGGAGGAGCGGCTTATTAAACCGCTTTTCGCCAAAGGCCCCTCATTGGGCGTGCGCTTATTGGTGCTGGTCGTGCTTTCGGTCGCGCTGATGGTGGTCGATGCCCGCTTTGCACTGCTCAAGCCTGTGCGTAGCCAGATGTCGCTGGTGTTGATGCAGACTTACTGGATCACCGACCTGCCGCAACGTCTCTACCAGGGCGTGGCCAGCCAATTCGGCAGCCGCACCGAGCTGGTCGCCGAGAACGAGAAACTCAAGACTGAAAACCTGCTGCTGCAGGGGCGCATGCAAAAGCTTGCGGCCCTCACCGAGCAGAACGTTCGGTTGCGCGAGTTGCTCAATTCTTCCGCGCTGGTCAACGAAAAGGTCGAAGTGGCCGAGTTGATCGGCATGGACCCCAACCCCTTTACCCATCGCATCATCATCAATAAGGGTGAGCGCGACGGCGTGGTGCTTGGCCAGCCGGTACTCGATGCCCGTGGCCTGATGGGCCAGGTGGTCGAACTGATGCCCTACACCTCGCGGGTGCTGCTGCTGACGGACACGACCCACAGTATTCCGGTGCAGGTCAATCGTAACGGCCTGCGTGCGATTGCCAGCGGCACCGGCAACCCCGAGCGCCTGGAATTACGGCACGTGGCGGACACTGCCGACATCAAGGAAGGCGACCTGCTGGTCAGCTCCGGCCTGGGTCAGCGGTTCCCGGCGGGTTACCCGGTGGCGACGGTCAAGGAAGTGATTCACGATTCCGGTCAGCCATTCGCTATTGTGCGCGCCGTGCCCACGGCTGCCTTGAACCGCAGCCGCTACCTGCTTCTGGTGTTCAGCGATAACCGTACCCCGGAAGAGCGCGCCAACGACGCCGCCCAGGCCCAGGAAGCGGAAGACAAACAGAACGGCAGCGTACCGACCGTGCCTGCCACGGTGCCGAAACCGGCGTTCGTGGGGCCGCCGGCACCTGCGTCAACCCCGACAGCCCCCGTGGCGACGCCAGTCAAGCCGGCGGTTCACAACGCCCGCCCGGCGAAGCCCGCGGCGACGACGCCAGCCACAACTCCAGCGGCTAAACCGCCGGCTGCTGTCACCCCGGCAACCCGACCAGCGGCCCCGGCTACCACGCGGCAGAGGGAGGAATAATGGCCGGTACACATTCACACAATGGTTGGATCGTCTGGCTGACATTCGCCATCGGCTTGCTGCTCAGCGTTTCGCCACTGCCGCAATTCATGGAAATCCTGCGCCCACTCTGGCTGGCGTTACTGCTGGCCTTCTGGTCGTTGAACCTGCCGCATAAAGTCGGCATGGTCACGGCCATGTTCCTGGGCTTGGCGGAAGATGTGCTCTATGGCACCTTGCTGGGTCAGAACGCGTTGATCCTGACCCTGATCACCTTCCTGGTACTGTCGCTGCAGCAACGTCTGCGCATGTTTCCGATATGGCAGCAGTGCCTGGTGATCCTGGTGATCTTCGGCCTGGCGCAGCTGGTTCAGCTGTGGCTGAGCGCCTTGACCGGTAACCGCCAGCCGACCCTGGCGCTGGTGTTGCCGGCCCTGGTCAGTGCCTTGTTGTGGCCATGGATCAGTTTCGGCCTGCGTGGGTTACGTCGTCGCTATAAAATCAATTGAATGGATTGCGAGGCTCTGCCTGGTTATCGAACTCTACAGGGAGAGTCTGCAATGAATTCGCTTTATCTGGCCTCGGGCTCCCCGCGGCGGCGTGAACTGCTGACCCAGATCGGTGTGCCTTTCACCGTGGTCAGCGCCGCCATTGATGAAACCCCTCTTACTAACGAAACCCCCGTTGCCTACGTCGAGCGTCTCGCTCGGGGCAAGGCCACGGCGGGTTTCGCTGCGCTTGAGCAAACCACGGGCGCCTGTGTGCTGGGGGCCGACACGGCCGTGATCGTTGACGGCCAGATCCTCGGCAAGCCCGTGGACCAGGCTGATGCGTTGGCGATGTTGATGGCCTTGGCAGGGCGTGAGCATGAAGTCCTGACTGCGATTGCCCTCACGGATGGTCAGCGCTGCGAAACGCTCTGTGTAAGCAGCCATGTGCGTTTTCGCGGGATTTCTGTCGAGGAGGCTACAACCTACTGGCACAGTGGTGAACCTCAGGACAAAGCGGGCGGCTATGCTATCCAAGGCTTGGGGTCGGTGTTTGTCGCCGGCCTCAATGGCAGTTATTCCGCCGTGGTAGGACTGCCGGTGTGCGAAACCGCGCAACTGCTCGACCAATTCGGCATACCCTGTTGGCAAAACCTTACCGTGCGCTGAGCGCTGTACTTCAGCGCCCAGCCTTAAGCGACCGGTCACTATTGTGAAAACGCCTGAACGAGACCCAGCCATGAGTGAAGAGATTCTGATCAATATCACGCCGATGGAATCACGCGTGGCGGTGGTAGAGAACGGTGTTCTGCAAGAGGTGCACGTCGAGCGTACCCAAAAACGCGGGATCGTCGGCAATATCTATAAAGGCAAAGTGGTGCGCGTATTGCCAGGGATGCAAGCCGCATTCGTCGATATCGGGCTGGACCGTGCGGCGTTTATCCACGCTTCGGAAATCTCCCTGCGCGAAGGCCCGGCGGTGGAAAGCATCAGCGCATTGGTACATGAAGGGCAGAGCCTGGTGGTGCAAGTCACCAAGGACCCCATCGGCTCCAAAGGCGCACGCCTGACCACCCAGCTGTCGATCCCGTCGCGCTACCTGGTGTACATGCCGCGTACCGCGCATGTCGGCATTTCCCTGAAAATCGAAGATGAAGCCGAGCGCGAGCGCCTGAAAAAGGTAGTCAGTGACTGCGTGGCTGCCGAAGGTATCAAGGAAGCCGGTGGTTTTATCCTGCGCACCGCCGCTGAGGGCGCAGGCGCCGATGAAATCCTGATGGACATCCGCTACCTGCGACGCCTTTGGGACCAGATCGGGGCGCAGATCAAGACTATCGGCGCGCCCAGTGTCATCTATGAAGACCTGGGCCTGGCCCTGCGTACCCTGCGCGATCTGGTCAGCCCCAAGATTGAGAAAATTCGCATCGACTCGCGGGAAACCTTCCAGCGCACCACGCAATTTGTTGCCGAGCTGATGCCGGAAATTGCCGACCGCCTCGAGCATTACCCAGGCGAGCGGCCGATCTTCGACCTGTATGGCGTCGAAGACGAAATCCAGAAAGCCCTGGAGCGCAAAGTGCCGCTCAAGTCCGGCGGCTATCTGGTGGTGGACCCGGCGGAAGCCATGACCACCATCGACGTCAACACCGGCGCGTTCGTGGGCCATCGAAACCTCGAAGAAACCATCTTCAAGACCAACCTCGAAGCGGCCACCGCTATTGCGCGCCAACTGCGCCTGCGCAACCTGGGCGGCATCATTATCATCGACTTCATTGATATGGAGGACGAAGAGCACCAACGCCAGGTGTTGCGCACCCTTGAGAAGCAGCTCGAACGCGATCACGCCAAGACCAATATCATCGGGATTACCGAGCTGGGCCTGGTGCAGATGACCCGCAAGCGCACCCGCGAAAGCCTTGAACAAGTGCTGTGCGAGCCGTGCAGCAGTTGCCAGGGGCGCGGCAAGTTGAAGACCCCGGAAACGGTTTGCTACGAGATTTTCCGGGAAATCTTACGAGAGGCGCGTGCCTACCAGGCGGAAGGTTATAGAGTGCTCGCCAACCAGAAAGTGGTCGATCGGTTGCTGGATGAAGAGTCCGGTAACGTCGCTGAATTGGAAGGTTTTATCGGACGCACGATTCGCTTCCAGGTCGAAACCATGTATTCCCAGGAACAATACGACGTGGTGCTGCTCTGATCCCCAGTCGCTTTCTTTATACGAGACCGGCAGACCTTGATCTGCTGTCCGCTTACTGCTTTGAGGGTCGCCTGACATGGAGCGTCTGATACGCTTTTTTGCCGCTTTGACCCGTTGGGGCCTGGGCCTGTGTGCCTTGCTGCTGGTATTGGCAGCGGTGTACGTGAGCCTGGGTCGTGAATTGACCCCGCTGGTGGCTGAATACCGTGCAGAAGTTGAAGCCAAGGCCCAGGCCGCGGTGGACATGCCGCTGCACATCGGCAGCCTGGAAGGGCGCTGGAGCGGCTTTGCCCCGGTATTGCTGGCCCACGACGTGATGGTCGGCGAGGGCAGCAGTGCCCTGCGCCTGGACCAGGTTGAAGTGGTGCCGGATATCTGGGCCAGCCTGCTGGCGCGTGAAGTGCGCATTGCGCATCTGGAAGTCAGCGGCCTGCAATTGAGCGTCAAGGAAGACAAGGACGGCCACTGGGCGCTGCAAGGCGTACCGGTGCAGGACGACCAGCCGCTGGATCCGGAGCAGTTGCTCAAACGCATGCAACTGGTCAAGCGCGTATCGCTGCTCGACAGCCAGGTCACCCTGCAACCGTTTGACCAGGCGCCGCTGACCCTGACTTATGTGGGGCTGAGTTTGCACACCGGCGCCACTCGCCAACGGCTTGACGCCCGCCTGACCCTGCCCGATGGCCAGCCACTCGCCCTGAGCCTGCGCAGCCGCATTCGTGCGAGCCAATGGAAGGAGGGCGAAGTCGAGGCATACCTGAGCCTGCCCCAGAGCGATTGGGCCAAGTGGATTCCGGCCAGGCTTACCCAGCAATGGAAGCTCACACAGTTTAAGGCCGGCGGTGAATTCTGGCTGAGCTGGGCCAAGGGCACCGTGCAAAGCGCGGTGGTGCGCCTCAATTCGCCACAAGTGAAGGGCAGTTACGCCGACCGCAAGCCGGTGCATATCGAGAACCTTGCGCTGACCGCCTACCTGCAACGCAGTCAGACCGGCCTCAAGGTGTTGTTCGATTCGCTGGCGATGAACCTGGGCGAGACCCGCTGGGAATCGCGCCTGCAGTTGCAGCAAAGCCTTGCGACCGACAAAACCCTGGAGGTCTGGAAGTTACAGGCCGACCGTCTCGACCTGACCCCGATCACGCCATTGTTGAACGCCCTGGCGCCATTGCCGGAAGGCTTCGCCAAAACCGTCGAGCACCTCAAGGCCACCGGCCTGCTGCGCAATGTCCTGGTGGATTTTCGCCCCCAGGACACTACCGACCAGAAAGTCAGTTTCGCCGCCAACCTTGAGCGCGTGGGGTTTGATGCGTATTTCGGTGCACCGGCGGCGCGCAACGTCTCCGGCAGCATCAGTGGTGACTTGGGCCATGGCGAGTTGCGCATGGACAGCAAGGATTTCTCCTTGCACCTGGACCCGATCTTCGCCAAGCCCTGGCAATACATCCAGGCCAATGCACGCCTGACCTGGAAGCTGGATAAAGAAGGCTTCACCCTGATCGCACCGTATATCAAGGTGCTGGGCGAAGAGGGCAAGATCGCCGCCGATTTTCTGATTCGCCTGCATTTCGACCACAGCCAGGAAGACTACATGGACCTACGGGTCGGCATGGTCGATGGCGATGGGAAGTTCACGCCCAAGTACCTGCCTGCGGTGCTCAGTCCGGCCCTCGACGAATGGCTGCGCACGGCGATTTTAAAGGGCGCGGTCGAGCAAGGCTTCTTCCAGTACCAGGGCTCGTTGAATCACGACGCGCTGCCGGCTTCGCGCAATATCAGCCTGTTCTTCAAAGTGCATGACGCCGAGCTGGCATTCCAGCCGGGTTGGCCGCACGTGAGCAAGGTCAAGGGCGAAGTGTTTGTCGAAGAGAGCGGCGTGCGCATCCTGGCCAGCAAGGGCCAGTTGCTCGACACCAAGGTCAAGGATATCTACGTCAATATTCCCCACGCGCCGGCGGGCAAGGACAGCCATCTGCTGCTCACTGGCGGTTTTGCCGGCGGGCTTGGCGACGGCCTGAAAATCCTGCAGGAAGCGCCGATCGGCACCGCATCGACCTTTGCCGGTTGGAAAGGCGAAGGCGACCTGCAAGGCAAGCTGGACCTGGATATTGCGCTGGCCAAAGGCACCGAGCCCAAGATCGTAGTGGACTTTCAGACCGACAAGGCGCGCCTGCAATTGGCCGAACCTACCCTGGACCTGACGCAACTCAAGGGCGAATTCCGCTTCGACAGCGCCAAGGGCCTTAGCGGGCAGAACATTACGGCCCAAGCGTTCGACCGGCCTGTCACTGCGCAGATTTTTGCCGAGGGCAAGCCCGGCGATATCAGCACCCGGATCACGGCCAAGGGCCAGGTCACGGTCAAGCGGCTGACGGATTGGCTGAAAATCAGCCAGCCGCTGCCGGTGTCCGGGGATATACCGTACCAGTTGCAGGTCAATCTGGACGGCGCCGACAGCCAGTTGATGGTCAATTCCAACCTCAAAGGGGTCGTCGTGGATTTGCCGGCACCGTTCGGCATGCCGGCCAGCCAGGGGCGTGACAGCACGTTCCGCATGACCTTGCAGGGCGCCGAGCGCCGTTATTGGTTCGATTATGGCGAGTTGGCAAACTTCACCTTTGCCGCGCCGCCAGACAAATTCAATGAGGGTCGCGGCGAGCTGTTCCTCGGTGACGGTGATGCTCTACTGCCCGCCGGCAAGGGCCTGCGTATTCGCGGCGTGCTCTCGGAGCTGGATATCGACCCGTGGAAAAAACTGGTCGACCGCTACGCCGGCAATGACCCAGGCGGCAGTGCCAAGCAACTGCTCAGCGGCGCCGACTTCAAGGTCGGCAAACTGACCGGCTTCGGCACTCAGTTTGACCAGGTCAGCCTGCAACTGGACCGTAAACCCGCTGCCTGGGGCTTGCAGCTCGACAGCCAGCAAGCCAAAGGCGCGGTGAACCTGCCGGATGCCAAGGGCGCGCCGATTGCGATCAACCTGCAATACGTGAAGCTGCCGGCGGTGGACCCGACTGTGCAGGCTGACGAAAATGCACCGGACCCGTTGGCTGATATTGATCCCAAGGATATTCCGGCACTCGATATCGCCATTGATCAACTGTTCCAGGGGCCCGACCTGGTTGGGGCCTGGTCGCTGAAAATCCGTCCAACCGCCAAAGGCTTGGCCTTCAACACCCTGGACCTGGGGCTCAAGGGCATGCAGCTCAAGGGTGCCGGTGGTTGGGAGGGCGCGCCGGGGGCCAGCAGCAGCTGGTACAAGGGGCGTCTGGATGGCAAGAATATTGGCGATGTGCTCAAGGGCTGGGGGTTTGCACCGAGCGTGACCAGTGAAGAGTTTCACGTGGACGTGGACGGTCGCTGGCCGGGTTCACCGGCCTGGGTCGGGCCCAAGCGCTTTTCCGGCAGCCTGGATGCGGCGTTCCGCAAGGGCCAGTTCGTTGAGGTGGAAGGTGGCGCCCAGGCGCTGCGGGTGTTCGGCCTGCTTAACTTCAACTCCATCGGCCGTCGTCTGCGGCTGGACTTCTCTGATTTGCTCGGTAAAGGGTTGAGTTATGACCGGGTCAAAGGTTTGCTGGCGGCCAGTGATGGTGTGTTTGTGACCCGTGAGCCCATCACCATGACCGGGCCCTCCACCAACCTGGAACTCAATGGCACCCTGGACCTGGTGGCAGACCGTGTCGACGCCAAGTTGCTGGTCACCCTGCCGGTCACCAATAACCTGCCGATTGCCGCGTTGATTGTCGGTGCGCCTGCCATTGGCGGCGCGTTGTTCCTGATCGACAAGCTGATCGGTGACCGTGTTGCGCGCTTTGCCAGCGTGCAATACAAGGTAGAAGGCCCCTGGAAGGATCCAAAAATCACTTTCGACAAGCCATTTGAAAAACCAAACTGAGAGCCTGTGGAGTAGCATGGCCGCATGCCTTGTATGGAGTGTCGGCCCATGTCCTTTGCGGTAATTCAAATGGTCAGCCAGAGTGATGTGCTGGCCAACCTGGCCCAGGCCCGGCGCTTGCTGGAGCAAGCGGCGGCGGGCGGTGCGAAGTTGGCGGTATTGCCGGAGAACTTTGCCGCCATGGGCCGCCGTGACGTGGCCGCTATCGGTCGCGCCGAAGCATTGGGCGAAGGCCCGATCCTGCCATGGTTGAAACAGACCGCCCGCGACCTCACCTTATGGATAGTGGCCGGCACTTTGCCGCTGCCGCCCAAGGACCAACCCGACGCTAAGGTGAATGCCTGCTCGCTGCTGATTGATGATCAGGGCGAAATCGTCGCTCGTTACGACAAGCTGCATTTGTTCGATGTCGATGTAGCCGATGCCCGCGGTCGCTATCGCGAATCCGATGACTATGCTTTCGGGGGCAACGTGGTGGTAGTGGATACACCGGTGGGCCGGTTGGGTCTGACGGTGTGTTACGACCTGCGTTTCCCGGAGCTGTACAGCGAGCTGCGTGCGGCGGGGGCTGAATTGATCACCGCGCCCTCGGCGTTTACGGCGGTGACCGGCGCCGCACACTGGGACGTGCTGATTCGCGCACGGGCCATCGAGACCCAGTGCTACCTGCTGGCGGCCGCGCAGGGCGGGGTGCATCCGGGGCCACGGGAAACCTACGGCCACGCGGCGATTGTTGACCCGTGGGGGCGTGTGCTGACCCAACAGGATCAAGGCGAAGCGGTGCTGCTGGCCGAACGCGATAGCAGTGAACAGGCGTCGATACGGGCGCGCATGCCGGTGGTCAACCATCGGCGCTTTTTCTCGCAGGGCGCGCAGCGACCTGCTTCAGAACGATGAATTTAAGGCCAAACCTATGAGCGAGTTGTTGTCCTCAGTCAGTGAACACCTCCTGGCACCCGGTGGCGTGACCATCGAAAGTTTGCAAACCGTGCTTGGCGATCTGGCCGGGCCGGGCATCGACGCGGCCGACCTGTATTTCCAGGGGCAGATTTCCGAGTCGTGGGCCCTGGAAGACGGCATCGTCAAGGAAGGCAGTTTCAACCTTGACCAGGGCGTGGGTGTACGTGCGCAATCCGGTGAGAAAACCGGTTTTGCCTACAGCAACGCCATCACCCTGGAAGCCTTGGGCCTGGCGGCGCGTGCGGCGCGCTCGATTTCCCGTGCTGGTCAAAATGGCACCGTGCAGGCATTCAGCACCCAGGATGTGGCCCAGTTGTACGCACCGGATAACCCTCTGGAAGTGATCAGCCGTGCGGAAAAGGTCGATTTGCTAAAGCGTATCGACGCCGCCACGCGTGCCCTCGACCCACGTATCCAGCAAGTCACCGTGAGCATGGCCGGTGTGTGGGAGCGCATCCTGGTGGCATCCACCGACGGCGGGCTGGCGGCGGATGTGCGGCCGCTGGTGCGTTTCAATGTCAGTGTGATCGTTGAACAGAACGGCCGTCGCGAGCGCGGCGGGCACGGCGGCGGCGGGCGTACCGACTACCGTTATTTCCTCACCGAAGACCGCGCCATGGGCTATGCCCGTGAAGCGCTGCGCCAGGCGTTGGTCAACCTGGAAGCCATCCCGGCGCCGGCCGGAACGTTGCCGGTGGTGTTGGGCTCGGGCTGGTCCGGCGTGTTGCTGCACGAAGCGGTAGGCCATGGCCTGGAAGGCGACTTCAACCGCAAGGGCAGTTCGGCCTACAGCGGGCGCATGGGCGAGATGGTTGCGTCCAAGCTGTGCACAATTGTCGATGACGGCACCCTGGCCGGTCGCCGTGGCTCGCTGAGCGTCGACGACGAAGGCACGCCGACCGAGTGCACCACCCTGATCGAAAACGGCGTGCTCAAGGGCTACATGCAAGACAAGCTCAACGCTCGCCTGATGGGTGTGGCGCGTACCGGTAACGGTCGTCGCGAATCCTACGCGCACCTGCCGATGCCGCGCATGACCAACACCTACATGCTGGGTGGCGAAAGCGACCCGGCGGAAATCATCGCCTCGGTCAAACGCGGGATCTACTGCGCCAACCTCGGCGGTGGCCAGGTGGATATCACCAGCGGCAAATTCGTGTTCTCCACCAGCGAGGCGTACCTGATCGAAGACGGCAAGATCACCGCGCCGGTCAAAGGTGCAACGTTGATTGGTAACGGGCCGGAAGCCATGAGCAAGGTGTCGATGGTCGGTAACGACCTGTCGCTGGACAGTGGCGTGGGCACGTGCGGCAAGGATGGGCAGTCGGTGCCGGTCGGTGTCGGCCAGCCAACGCTGAAAATTGATGCGATCACCGTGGGTGGCACGGGGTCGTAAGAGGTGGAGCTTCGGGTGGCGCAGACCGCCACCCGGGGAAGAGGATCAGCGCAGGCCGCGTTGAGTCTCGTCCAGCTCTCGGATGTACTTGAAGATTTTACGGCTGGTGGCCGGCGCCTTGTTATGCGCCTGCTCGTGCTGGGCCTGGCGGATCAGGGAGCGCAATTGCTGGCGGTCCGCATCCGGGTAGTCCAGCACGAATTTCTCCAGCACCGCGTCATCGCCCGAGATCAGGCGGTCACGCCAACGCTCCAGGTTATGGAAGCGTTCGTTGTACTGGCGAGTGGAGGCATCGGTTTGATCAAGCAAGGCCAGAATCGCGTCAGTGTCCTGATCGCGCATCAGCTTGCCGATAAACATGATGTGCCGTTTACGCGCGATATTCGCGGTGTGCTTGGGTGCATCCGCAAGCGCCCGGCGCATTTCGTCGGTCAGTGGCAGTTTTGCAATCAAGTCTTTCTTGAGCGTTGTAAGGCGCTCGCCGAGGTCAACCAGAGCATGCAGCTCACGTTTGACCTGGGTTTTGCTTTTCTCCCCATCGAGGGAGTCGTCGTAAGAATCAACCATGGTGGCAGTCCGCAAAGAAACGCCGCCATGATAACCAGTCGGGGGCCGCTTGTCCGGCCCGGTCGCTCGATGGCCTTAACCGAAAGCAGAATTTGAGTGGAGAAAACCATGAGTGCAGCCCAAAGCGTCGGTCCGCAAGCGTTACCGGCACTGCAGGAACAAGTCGAGCAGATCCTTGCCGAGGCCAAGCGCCAGGGGGCCAGTGCCTGCGAGGTGGCTGTGTCGTTGGAACAGGGGCTGTCGACTTCGGTGCGTCAGCGGGAAGTGGAAACCGTTGAATTCAACCGTGACCAGGGGTTTGGCATCACCTTGTACGTGGGGCAGCGCAAGGGCTCGGCCAGCACCTCGGCCAGCGGTCCGGAGGCGATTCGCGAAACGGTCGCCGCCGCCTTGGCGATTGCCAAGCACACCTCCGAAGATGAAAGCTCGGGCCTGGCTGACAAGGCGCTGATGGCCAAGGACCTGAAGGACTTTGACCTGTTCCATGCCTGGGATATTACGCCTGAGCAGGCCATCGAGCAGGCACTGATTTGTGAGGCGGCGGCGTTCGACGCTGATCCGCGCATCAAGAACGCTGATGGCACCACGTTGAGCACTCATCAAGGTTGCCGCGTATACGGCAATAGCCATGGATTTATCGGCGGCTATGCGTCCACTCGCCATAGCTTGAGCTGTGTGATGATCGCCGAGGCCGATGGCCAGATGCAGCGTGACTACTGGTACGACGTGAGCCGCCAGGGCGAATTGCTGGCGGACCCGGTCAGCATTGGCCAGCGCGCTGCGCAACGCGCTGCGAGCCGGTTGGGCGCACGCCCGGTGCCGACGTGCGAAGTGCCGGTACTGTTTTCGGCCGAGCTGGCCGGTGGCTTGTTTGGCAGCTTTCTGGGGGCGATTTCCGGCGGTAACCTGTACCGCAAATCCTCGTTCCTTGAGGGGGCAATCGGCCAGAAACTGTTTCCGCAATGGCTGACCATTGATGAGCGTCCGCACCTGATGCGGGCCATGGGCAGCTCGGCGTTCGACGGTGATGGCCTGGCGACCTATGCCAAACCGTTCGTCGAGAAGGGCGAGTTGGTGTCCTACGTACTGGGCACTTACGCCGGGCGCAAGCTTGGCCTGCCAAGCACCGCCAACTCCGGCGGCGTGCATAACCTGTTCGTGACCCATGGCGATGAAGACCAGGCCGCGCTGTTGCGGCGTATGGGGCGTGGCCTGCTGGTGACCGAATTGATGGGTCACGGCCTGAACATGGTCACGGGCGATTACTCCCGTGGCGCGGCGGGTTTTTGGGTGGAGAACGGCGAGATTCAATTCGCGGTTCAGGAAGTCACCATCGCCGGCAACATGCGCGATATGTTCAAACAGATTGTCGCCGTTGGGAATGACCTGGAGCTGCGCAGCAACATTCGCACCGGTTCGGTATTGATCGAGCGGATGACCGTCGCCGGCAGCTGATCCGCACGTTCCGCTAAAAAGCGCGCTATCCCCACGGATAGCGCGCTTTTTTTGTGTCCGCATTTCAGGTGAAGCACGATGCCGCCATTGCGTTGATTCTCAATATCATTTAATAATAAATATCATTACCGAATGAGTGTGGATCATGAGTTCTGTCCTGCATGAGGATCCTTACCTGGAGAGCTGGCGCTGGATGAGTCGTCAGATTCGCTGTGGCCTTGATCCCAATGAGCCTCGCCTGATCGAACATTACCTCAACGAGGGGCGCTACCTGGCGTGTTGTACCGCCACCCATCCGTGGACGATCGCCGAAACTTCATTCCGCCTGCTGATCGACACCGCCAGCGACATTGCGCTGCCGTGGCACTGGCGCTCCACATGCCTGGACCAGGCATGGCGCCCACTGCGTGACCTGGAAAAACTCTCTCACTGTGCCTGCCGCCTCAAGCGCTGGCAGACCTTTGCCTGGCAATTGGCGACCTGCGAATTGCTGCCGTCTATTTCTCACTCCGACCTGGTGCAAGGATCTAACGATGAGTAACACCCGTATCGAACGCGACAGCATGGGCGAACTGCAGGTGCCCGCCGAGGCCCTGTACGGTGCGCAGACCCAGCGTGCGGTGAACAACTTCCCGATCAGCAATCAGCGCATGCCGGCGCAATTCATTCGCGCCCTGATCCTGGCCAAGGCGGCAGCCGCCAAGGTCAACGTCGACCTCAAGCAGATCAGCGAAGGGCAGGGCAAGGCGATCGTCGACGCTGCCCAGGGCCTGCTGGAAGGCGACTACATGCAGCACTTCCCGGTGGATATCTTCCAAACCGGCTCCGGCACCAGTTCCAACATGAACGCCAACGAAGTGATTGCGACCCTGGCCAGCCGCCTGCTGGGCGAGGCGGTCAACCCTAATGACCACGTGAACTGTGGCCAAAGCAGTAACGACATCATCCCGACCACCATCCACGTCAGCGCAGCCTTGGTGCTGCATGAGCAAACCCTGCCGGCGCTGCTGCACCTGGTGCAGGTGATCGAGCAGAAGGCCGAAGAGGTTCATCCGTTCATCAAGACCGGGCGCACGCACCTGATGGACGCGATGCCGGTGCGCATGAGCCAGGTGCTCAATGGCTGGGCGCAACAGCTCAAGGCCAATATCGGGCACCTGCAAGACCTGCTGCCGAGCCTGCAGGCGTTGGCTCAGGGCGGTACGGCCGTGGGGACCGGGATCAACGCGCACCCGGAATTTTCCGCACGTTTCAGCCAGCAACTGAGCAGCCTGACCGGTGTGAAATTCACCCCCGGCAAGAACCTGTTTGCCTTGATCGGCTCCCAGGACACCGCCGTTGCCGTCTCGGGTCAACTCAAGGCCACCGCCGTGTCGTTGATGAAAATCGCCAATGACTTGCGCTGGATGAACTCCGGTCCGCTCGCAGGCTTGGGTGAAATCGAGCTGGAAGGCTTGCAGCCGGGCTCCTCGATCATGCCGGGCAAGGTTAACCCGGTGATTCCGGAAGCGACCGCGATGGTCGCCGCCCAAGTCATCGGCAATGACAGCGTGATCACCATCGCTGGTCAGTCAGGCAATTTCGAGCTGAACGTGATGTTGCCGATCATTGCCCAGAACCTGCTCAGCAGCCTCGAATTGCTGGCCAATTCCAGCCGTCTGCTGGCCGACAAGGCCATCGCCAGCTTCAAGGTCAATGAGGCCAAGCTCAAGGAAGCGCTGTCGCGCAACCCGATCCTGGTCACCGCACTCAACCCGATCATTGGTTACCAGAAAGCCGCTGAAATCGCCAAGAAGGCTTATCAGCAAGGCCGTCCGGTGATTGACGTCGCACTCGAGCACACCGACTTGCCGCGCAGCCAACTGGAGGTCCTGCTGGACCCGGAAAAGCTCACGGCTGGCGGCGTGTAAACACCGACCCTGCTTTGGAGGCTCACCATGGAGCACTGGAAACGTACGATCGAACGGGCCAATCGCTGCTTTATGGCGGGCGAGCTGGTTGACGCTCGCGAGGCCTATTTGCAAGCCCTGGCCCTGGCCCAAGTGTTGTTCGAACGCTGGGCGGACGCCGACGAAGCAGTGGCGGCTTGCGTCATTTCCCATCACAACCTGGCAGACCTGCATCTGCGCCTGAACCAGCCGGAGGAAAGCGCGGAATACCTCTGTGCCATCCATCAGCGCTTGTTACAGACCATGCAGGACCCACGCCTGAGCCCGCAATTGCGCGAGGCGGCCCTGCGCCAGAGCAGCAAGACCTACGTCGAATTGTTGAATTTCATCAGCGATCACGGCGAATACCCGCGTACCCATCGCTTGCTCGGCGGTACTGCCCCGCAACCGGCCACTCCTCATTACGGAGCACATTGATATGTCCTACACCTTGCCTGCCTTGCCTTACGCCTACGATGCCCTGGAGCCGCATATTGATGCGCAAACCATGGAGATTCACTACACCAAGCACCACCAGACCTATATCAACAACCTCAATGCTGCGGTCGAAGGCACTGAGTTCGCGGGCTGGCCGGTAGAGAAGCTGGTGTCGAGCGTGCAGCAACTGCCGGAAAAACTGCGTGCGGCGGTAATCAACCAAGGCGGCGGCCACGCCAACCATTCGTTGTTCTGGGCCGTAATGTCGCCCAAGGGCGGGGGCAAGCCGGAAGGCGCGCTGGGCAAAGCCATCGACGAGCAACTGGGCGGTTTCGATAGCTTCAAGGAGGCGTTTACCAAGGCCGCCTTGACCCGTTTCGGCAGTGGCTGGGCGTGGCTGAGCGTGACCCCACAAAAGACGCTGGTCGTGGAAAGCAGTGGTAACCAGGACAGTCCGCTGATGAACGGCAACACACCGATCCTGGGCCTGGACGTCTGGGAGCACGCCTACTACCTGCTGTACCAGAACCGTCGTCCGGAATACATCAACGCCTTCTACAGTGTCATCAATTGGCCGGAAGTCACCGCACGCTATCAGGCCGCGTTGGCCTGATATTTACCTCTATAACAAGATCTAAGGCCGACTATGGGCACTGAAACACTGGCGATCAGCAGCGGGCGAATGTTTCGTTATGCGTTTGGCTCGCTGTTGCTATTGGCAGGGACTGCATTGCTGGTGGCCCACGGGCTGGCCTGGCTGGACCTAGAACCGCGCATTTTGCGAGCGTTGCAGGGCGGTTCGATCTGCGCGCTCGGTACGGCGCTCGGCGCGGTTCCGGTGTTGGTGATCAGGCGGATGCCAGTGGCGTTGAGCGATACGCTGCTGGGCTTTGGTGCCGGGGTGATGCTGGCGGCCACGGCGTTTTCGCTGATTGTGCCGGGCATCGCCGCCGCTGAAGGTTTGGGGCTCTCGCCCTGGGGCGCCAGTGGCTTGATCAGCTTCGGCATCATGCTGGGTGCTTTCGGGTTGTATCTGGTTGACCGCAAGGTCTCCGGTGCGAGCCCTGAAATGCTGGTGGGCACGCCGGAAAAACCGGTAATCCCGCCGCGTATCTGGCTGTTTGTGTTTGCCATCATTGCCCACAACATTCCGGAAGGCATGGCCGTGGGCGTTTCCGCCGGTGGCGGCATGCCGGATGCCGACAGCTTGGCCATGGGCATCGCCTTGCAGGATGTGCCCGAAGGTCTGGTCATTGCGCTGGTGTTGGCCGGGGCGGGTATGTCTCGGGTCAAAGCCTTCCTGATCGGAGCTGCATCAGGGTTGGTGGAGCCGGTATTCGCCGTGCTTTGCGCCTGGCTGGTGAGCCTGGCCGAGGTGCTATTGCCCTTGGGGTTGGCGCTGGCGGCCGGTGCAATGTTGTTGGTGGTGACTCACGAGGTGATCCCGGAGTCGCGACGCAATGGCCACGAGAAGCTTGCCAGCCTGGGGCTGTGCATCGGGTTTTGTTTGATGATGGTGATGGATACGGCACTGGGGTGAGGCTACTGCAGCCTCACGCGTTTTACTCGCCCTCATCAAAACGTTTGTTGATCAGCGCCACCAGCGCGTCCATCGCTTCCTGCTCTTGCTCGCCTTCAGTCTTCAAGTAAATCTTGGTGCCCTTGCCGGCAGCCAGCATCATCATGGACATGATGCTTTTGCCATCGACCATGGACTCCGGAGTGCGCCCTGCGCGGATCTGGCAGGGGAACTGCCCTGCCACGCCGACGAATTTGGCCGAGGCACGGGCGTGCAGGCCCAACTTGTTGATGATTTCAATTTCCAGAGCGGGCATCGCGCAGGTGTTCCTTTCAGCTAAGGTCGCGGTGGCGAACCTGGACATTCTTGAGGGTTTGTTGCAGCACCCGGCCCAGGCGCTCGGTCAGGTAGACGGAGCGGTGGTGGCCGCCGGTGCAGCCGATGGCAATGGTGACATAGGCCCGATTGCTCGCGGCAAAGCGCGGCAGCCATTTGAGCAGGTAGCTGGAGATATCTTGGAACATCTCTTCAACATCCGGTTGCGCGGCCAGGTACTCCGCCACAGGCTGGTCCAGCCCGGACTGGTCACGCAATTCCGGCTTCCAGTAGGGGTTGGGCAGGCAGCGCACGTCAAATACCAGGTCGGCGTCCACCGGCATGCCGCGTTTGAAGCCGAAAGACTCCACCAGAAACGCCGTGCCGGGCTCGGGCTGGTTCAGCAAGCGCAGTTTGATGGCATCGCGCAACTGGTACAGGTTGAGGCCGGTGGTGTTGATCTTGAGGTCGGCGAGGTCAATGATCGGTCCCAGCAGCTTGGTCTCGTCTTCGATGGCTTCGGCCAGCGAGCGATGCGGGCTGCTGAGAGGGTGACGTCGACGGGTCTCGGAGAACCGTTTGAGCAGGGTCTCTTCGTCGGCATCCAGGTACAGCACGTCGCAATGAATGTGCTTGGCCCGCACTTCCTCGAGCAATTGCGGGAACCGCTCAAGGTGGCTGGGCAGGTTGCGGGCATCAATTGAAACGGCGACCAGGGGCTGCGCCAGTTCGGTGTGAATCAGCGCACGCTCTGCCAATTCCGGTAGAAGGCCGGCCGGCAGGTTGTCGATGCAATAGAAGCCGTTGTCCTCAAGAACATTGAGGGCGGTGCTTTTACCCGAGCCGGAACGGCCGCTGACGATGATCAAACGCATGATTACTGCCCGTTTTGTTCATCCAGGACAACCTGATACAACGCCTCATTGCTGCTGGCGCTGCGCAGTTTGTCGCGTACTTCCTTGCGGTCGAGCATGCTGGCGATCTGCCGAAGCAGTTCCAGGTGTGCATCGGTGGCGGCCTGCGGGACCAGCAGTACAAACAGCAGGTCGACCGGGGCGCCGTCGATGGCGTCAAAATCAATGGGTTTTTCCATGTGCAGCAAGGCACTGACAGGGGATTCGCACCCTTGCAGGCGGCAGTGAGGAATGGCGATGCCGTTACCAAAACCGGTAGAACCCAGTTTTTCACGGGCAATCAGCGACTCATAAACAACTTGCTCATCGAGTTCAGGCACTTCGTGGCTGATCAGCTTGGCAATTTGTTCGAGGGCTTTCTTTTTGCTGCCGCCCGGCACGTTCACAAGTGAACGGCCGGGGGTCAGGATGGTTTCAAGTCGGATCATGGGGGGAGAGTTAACGACCTGTACCTTGCATCAGGTGCAGATTCTTTTCCTTATGCTTTATGAGTTGGCGGTCCAGCTTGTCGTAGAGCGAGTCAATCGCTGCGTACATATCTTCATGCTCCGCGTTGGCGACGAGCTTCGCATTCGGTACGTGCAGGGTGGCCTCGATTTTCTGCTTGAGCTTGTCGACCTCCATGATGACCTGCACGTTGGTGATCTTGTCAAAATGCCCCGCAAGCTTGTTCAGCTTGCTCTCGGTGTACTCACGCAGGGGCTTGGTGACTTCCAGCTGGTGTCCACTGATGTTGACTTGCATACAGCTTCTCCTTCGTTGCCAGTGCATAAAGCGGCAGGTAGGAATACCTGCCACTGGAACGCTGTGGCCCGCCCGTCACATCAAACGTTTACGCTCGCTGGAAGGCGCGATCCCGAGAGACTCGCGGTACTTGGCGACGGTTCGACGGGCGACCTGAATGCCTTGTGCCTCCAGTAAACCAGCGATCTTGCTGTCACTCAACGGCTTTTTCTGATTTTCCGCGGCAACCAGTTTTTTGATGATCGCGCGGATCGCCGTGGACGAGCATTCGCCGCCTTCGGAGGTGCTTACATGGCTGGAGAAAAAGTATTTCAGCTCATATATACCTCGCGGGGTATGCATGAATTTTTGCGTGGTTACCCGCGAAATCGTCGATTCGTGCATGCCCACCGCCTCGGCGATATCGTGCAGAACCAGAGGCTTCATCGCTTCGTCGCCATATTCCAGGAAGCCGCGCTGGTGCTCGACGATCTGGGTGGCCACTTTCATCAGGGTTTCGTTGCGGCTTTGCAGGCTCTTGATGAACCAGCGCGCTTCCTGCAACTGGTTGCGCATGAAGGTGTTATCGGCGCTGGTGTCGGCGCGGCGTACAAAGCCGGCGTATTGCGGGTTGACCCGCAAGCGTGGCACCGACTCCTGGTTCAACTCCACCAGCCAGCGCTCGTTGTGCTTGCGCACGATCACGTCAGGCACCACGTACTCGGCTTCGCTGGACTCGATCTGTGAGCCTGGGCGTGGGTTGAGGCTCTGCACCAGTTCGATGACCTGGCGCAGGTCGTCTTCCTTGAGCTTCATGCGGCGCATCAGCTGGCTGTAGTCGCGGCTGCCCAGCAGGTCGATGTAATCGGTGACCAGGCGCTGGGCTTCGGCGAGCCAGGGGGTCTTGGCGGGCAGTTGACGCAGTTGCAGCAACAGGCATTCGCTGAGGCTGCGCGCGCCGATGCCGGCAGGTTCGAACTGCTGGATGCGGTGCAGGACGGCTTCGATCTCGTCCAGCTCGATGTCCAGTTCCGGGTCGAACGCCTCTAGAATTTCTTCGAGCGTCTCGTCCAGATAGCCCTGGTTATTGATGCAGTCGATCAGGGTCACGGCGATCAGGCGATCGGTATCCGACATCGGCGCAAGGTTCAGTTGCCACAGCAGATGGCTCTGCAGGCTCTCGCCGACGGAGGTGCGGGTGGTGAAGTCCCACTCGTCATCATCATTGCTCGGCAGGCTGCTGGCGCTGGTCTGGTAGACGTCTTCCCAGGCGGTGTCGACGGGAAGCTCGTTGGGAATGCGTTCGTTCCAGTCACCTTCCTCAAGGTTATCCACCGTGGGAGCGGTTTCTTGATAGGAGGGTTCCTGCACGTCAGGATTGGGTTTTTGCTCGATGTTGTCGGCCAGCGGGTCTGCATTATCGAAGTCGTCGCCTTCTTCCTGGCGTTCGAGCATCGGATTGGACTCCAGGGCCTCCTGGATTTCCTGTTGCAGGTCCAGGGTCGACAATTGGAGCAGGCGGATGGCCTGTTGCAGCTGCGGTGTCATCGTCAGCTGCTGGCCCATTCTCAGGACTAGCGATGGTTTCATGGCAGGGGCTTAACACCTTATTCGCCGGCGCAATGCGCCATCCACGACAGGGCGCGTGAGCGCCAAACATAAGCAAATTATATGCCTGATATCGGGGGCTTTGCCTAGAGCGCGGTAACAATAAAAATCCGGAGGTTTTTATTGACTCCCGCACTTCGGGCAAACGACCTGCCACCGCCAGTGTTTACAGGCAGATTTACAGGCGGAACTCGTGACCCAGGTACACTTCCTTGACCAGCTCGTTGGCCAGGATGGTGGCGGAGTCGCCTTCGGCGATCAGCTGGCCATCGTTGACGATATAGGCGGTTTCGCAGATGTCGAGGGTCTCACGGACGTTGTGGTCGGTGATCAGCACGCCAATGCCCTTGGCCTTGAGGTGGTGGATGATCTGCTTGATGTCGCCGACCGAGATCGGGTCGACGCCGGCAAACGGTTCGTCCAGCAGGATAAACTTGGGTGCGGTAGCCAGGGCCCGGGCGATCTCCACGCGGCGGCGCTCACCACCGGACAGGCTCATGCCGAGGTTGTCGCGGATGTGGTTGATGTGGAATTCCTGCAGCAGGCTTTCCAGCTCCTTGCGACGGCCGTCACGGTCGAGTTCCTTGCGGGTCTCAAGGATTGCCATGATGTTGTCGGCTACCGACAGTTTGCGGAAGATCGACGCTTCTTGCGGAAGATAGCCGATACCGGCACGGGCGCGGCCGTGCATGGGCTGGTGGCTGACGTCCAGGTCGTCGATCAGCACGCGACCCTGGTCCGCCTGAACGAGGCCGACGATCATGTAGAAGCAGGTGGTCTTGCCGGCGCCGTTGGGGCCGAGCAAGCCGACGATCTGGCCGCTGTCGATCGACAGGCTGACGTCGCGCACGACCTGACGGCTTTTATAGGCCTTGGCCAGATGCTGGGCTTTCAGGGTTGCCATTACTCGGCCTTCTTCTTCGGCTGGATAACCATGTCGATGCGTGGGCGTGGCGTGCTGAGCTTGCTACCCGTGGCACGACCGGCGTTAGCGATCTGTTTCACGGTGTCGTAGGTGATTTTCTCACCTTCCGTGGAGTTGCCATCGGGGCTGAGCACCTTGGCCTGGTCGATCAGGACAATGCGGTTCTGCTGGGCATGGTACTGAATGGTCTTACCGTAGCCCTTCATCTTGCCGGTATCGGTTGCCGACTGCTGCTGCTCGAAGTAGGCCAGGTTGCCCACCGAAGTCACTACGTCGATGTCGCCCTGCTGGGTACGAGTGAGTGTCACCGTGTTGCCGGTGATTTTCATCGAGCCCTGGGTGATGATCACGCCGCCGGTATAGGTGGCGACGCCTTGCTTGTCATCCAGCTGCGCATCGTCAGCCGAGATGTGGATCGGTTGCTGGCTATCGTTCGGCAGAGCCCAGGCGCTCACGCTTCCCAGTGCTGCGCCCAGACCGAGCAAAATAGGGAGAGTTTTAACGAGCCTCATACTGTCCTCTTACGTTCGATAGCAGGTGTATCCTGCTTTCTTTCAAATACGCTTTCATTCCCTTGCCAGTCGATACACCGCCAGCGCCGTCGATTCTAACGTCTTGCTCGGTCTGCGCATATTGCTTCTGCGGGAATACGGTCATGCGACTGCTGGTAATCACGGTATCGCGGTTTTTTGCGTCGGTGCGCGCAACGCGCACCGAGTCGATCAGTTCCACCTCGGTGCCGTCCGGGTTGACCTCGCCACGCTTGCTGGTGACGTGCCACGGAAACTCGGTGCCGCGGTAGATGTTCATGTCCGGGTTGGTCAGCAGGGTGACTTCGGTGGCCTTCAAATGCTCGACCTTGTCCGAGGTCATCTCGTACTGCACCTTGCCATCGGGCAGGAACTGCACGCTTTTGGCATTGATGGCGTAGTAGTCGATAGCGCCTTCGTCAACCTGCGCAGCAGGCTGGTCGAGAAAGCGCTCCGGGCTGATATTCCAGTAGCCCACCGCCAGGAACAGCGCGGCGATGACCCCGAATAGCAGGAAGTTGCGAATCTTTTTGCTCAGCATAAAACGCTCTATAAGTAGGCGGCGTGGGCCGCTTCAAGGCTGCCCTGGGCACGCAGGATCAGCTCGCAGAACTCACGGGCGGCACCTTCGCCACCACGCGCGGTGGTGATGCCATGGGCGTGCTCGCGAACAAACGCCGCCGCATTGGCCACGGCCATGCCCAAGCCGACTCGGCGGATAACCGGCAGGTCCGGCAAGTCATCGCCCAAGTAGGCAACCTGCTCATAGCTTAGGTTGAGTTGGCCAAGAAGCTCGTCCAGAACCACCAGTTTATCCTCACGGCCCTGATACAGGTGAGGAATCCCCAGGTTTTGTGCGCGGCGTTCCACAACCGGGGTTTTTCTGCCGCTGATGATTGCGGTTTGTACGCCCGACGCCATCAGCATCTTGATGCCTTGGCCGTCGAGGGTGTTGAACGTCTTGAATTCGCTGCCATCTTCGAGGAAGTACAGGCGGCCATCGGTCAGCACGCCGTCAACGTCGAAAATCGCCAGCTTGATGTTTTTGCCGCGTTGCATCAGGTCGCTGGTCATTTACATCACTCCTGCACGCAGCAAGTCGTGCATATTCAGGGCGCCAATCGGGTGGTCGTCGGTATTGACCACCACCAGCGCGCCGATCTTGTGGTCTTCCATGATCTTCAAGGCTTCGGCCGCGAGCATCTCGGGGCGTGCAGTCTTGCCGTGAGGGGTCATTACCGCGTCGATGGTGGCGGTGTGGATGTCGATGGTGCGGTCCAGGGTGCGGCGCAAGTCGCCGTCGGTGAAGACTCCCGCCAGGCGCCCGTCGGCTTCCAGGATCACGGTCATGCCGAGGCCCTTGCGGGTCATTTCCATCAGCGCGTCTTTCAGCAATGTGCCGCGCTGTACGTGGGGTAATTCATCGCCCGAGTGCATGACGTTTTCCACTTTAAGCAGCAAGCGGCGGCCCAGGGCGCCGCCCGGGTGGGAAAACGCGAAGTCTTCAGCGGTAAAGCCGCGGGCCTCCAGCAACGCCACAGCCAGGGCATCACCCATGACCAGGGCAGCGGTGGTGGAGGAGGTCGGCGCGAGGTTCAGCGGGCAGGCTTCATGGGCCACGTGAACATTCAGGTTTACTTCGGCCGCCTTGGCCAGCGTCGATTCCGGGTTGCCGGTGACGCTGATCATCTTGATGCCCAGGCGCTTGATCAGTGGCAGCAGGGTCACGATTTCGTTGGTGGTGCCGGAATTGGACAGGGCGAGGATGATGTCATCCTTGGTGATCATGCCCATGTCGCCGTGGCTGGCTTCGGCCGGGTGCACGAAAAAAGCGGTGGTCCCGGTACTGGCCAGGGTGGCGGCGATCTTGTTGCCGACGTGGCCCGACTTGCCCATGCCGACGACGACAACGCGGCCCTTGCTGGCCAGAATCATCTCGCAGGCGCGTACGAAATCCGCGTCGATACGGGCCAGCAAGCCTTCGACGGCTTCAAGCTCTAGGCGGATGGTGCGTTGTGCGGATTGAATAAGGTCGCTGGATTGGCTCATGTCTGAAATCGTATAGCCTGACGAAAAGTCGGCGATTATAGCGGTAATGATCAATTCCCTCACGCAAGTTCGTCAGGCTTTATTCACTGGGGATGCGAGATTCCTTCCTTGCTTACATGCTCGGCAACGTTTTTTCACTGTCGCCAATCTGAACAAGCGCTGTTCCGGCCTTGGGCGCGTTGTACCACCAGTGATATAGTTCGCCGCCAGTTCGGTCCGCCCAGCCCATGTGGCTATCTATTGCGCAACCGTTGCAAACGTTTGTCGCAAGCGTGGTGTCTGAGTGAGAGGCTGCATCCCAAGGAGTTTAGATGAGTGCCGATAACGCCTTCGCGGTCGAGCTGAAGGGACTGACCTTCAAGCGCGGGACGCGCAGCATCTTCAATAACGTCGATATTCGCATTCCCCGCGGCAAAGTCACGGGCATCATGGGGCCTTCCGGTTGCGGCAAGACCACCTTGTTGCGCCTGATGGGCATGCAATTGCGCCCCAGCGCCGGCGAAGTGTGGGTCAACGGCCAGAACCTGCCGACGCTGTCGCGCAGCGATCTGTTCGATGCGCGCAAGCACATGGGTGTGCTGTTCCAGAGTGGTGCGTTGTTCACCGACCTTGATGTTTTCGAGAACGTCGCCTTCCCGCTGCGGGTGCATACCCAGCTGTCCGACGAAATGATTCGTGACATTGTGTTGCTGAAACTGCAGGCCGTGGGCCTTCGTGGTGCCATCGACCTGATGCCTGACGAGTTGTCCGGCGGCATGAAGCGCCGGGTCGCGCTGGCGCGTGCCATCGCCCTCGACCCGCAGATCCTCATGTACGACGAGCCCTTCGTCGGCCAGGACCCGATCGCCATGGGAGTGCTGGTGCGCCTGATCCGCCTGCTCAACGATGCACTGGGGATCACCAGCATTGTGGTCTCTCACGATCTTGCAGAAACCGCGAGCATTGCCGATTACCTCTATGTAGTCGGCGATGGCCAGGTGCTGGGCCAGGGCACGCCTGAAGAACTGATGAACGCAGACAACCCGCGCATTCGCCAATTCATGACCGGCGATCCCGATGGGCCGGTGCCTTTTCATTTTCCGGCGGCGGATTACCGCTCAGATCTTCTGGGGAAGCGCTGATGCGCAAGACATCTCTTATCGAAAAGGTTCGTCTTTTCGGTCGCTCCGGTATCGACATCGTCGAAGTGCTGGGGCGTTCAACAATTTTCCTGTTCCACGCCTTGCTCGGCCGCGGCGGCATTGGTGGCGGCTTTGGCCTGCTGATCAAGCAATTGCACTCGGTGGGTGTGATGTCGCTGGTGATCATCGTGGTCTCCGGCGTGTTCATCGGCATGGTGTTGGCGTTGCAGGGCTTCAATATTCTTTCCAGCTATGGTTCGGAGCAGGCGGTGGGGCAGATGGTCGCCCTGACGCTGTTGCGTGAACTGGGGCCGGTGGTCACGGCCTTGCTGTTCGCCGGTCGCGCAGGTTCGGCGCTGACCGCCGAGATCGGCAACATGAAGTCCACCGAGCAGCTGTCCAGCCTCGAAATGATTGGCGTGGACCCGCTCAAATACATTGTTGCGCCGCGCCTGTGGGCCGGATTCATTTCCCTGCCACTGCTGGCGATGATTTTCAGCGTGGTCGGTATCTGGGGCGGTTCATGGGTAGCGGTGGACTGGCTGGGCGTCTATGACGGTTCCTACTGGGCCAATATGCAAAACAGCGTGACCTTCAGCGGTGACGTGCTCAACGGCATCATAAAGAGCATCGTCTTTGCCTTTGTAGTGACCTGGATCGCCGTATTCCAAGGCTACGACTGTGAGCCCACATCAGAAGGGATCAGTCGCGCCACCACCAAGACCGTTGTGTACGCCTCGCTGGCGGTACTGGGCCTTGACTTCATTTTGACCGCCTTGATGTTTGGAGATTTCTGATGCAAAACCGCACTGTGGAAATCGGTGTCGGCCTTTTCTTGCTGGCTGGCATCCTGGCTTTACTGTTGCTGGCCCTGCGAGTCAGTGGCCTGTCGGCCAGCCCCACCGCCGATACTTATAAACTTTACGCGTACTTCGACAATATCGCCGGTTTGACTGTCAGAGCTAAGGTGACCATGGCCGGTGTGACTATCGGCAAGGTCACGGCAATCGATCTGGATCGCGACAGCTTCACCGGGCGAGTGACCATGCAACTGGACAAGAAGGTGGATAACCTGCCGACCGACTCCACTGCATCTATCCTCACTGCGGGTCTGCTGGGCGAGAAGTACATCGGTGTCAGCGTGGGTGGGGAAACAGCCCTGCTCAAGGATGGTTCGACAATCCACGACACACAGTCGTCGTTGGTGCTTGAAGACTTGATCGGTAAATTCCTGCTCAATACGGTCAATAAAGACGCCAAATGAGGAATCTGTTCATGATCTCTACCTTGCGACGTGGCCTGCTGGTGCTGTTGGCAGCGCTGCCGCTGATGGCCAACGCGGCGGGCTCTGCCCACGAGCTGGTGCAGGACACGACTAACAAGATGTTGGCTGACCTGTCGGCCAACAAGGAAAAGTACAAGCAAGATCCGAGTCAGTTCTATAGCGCGCTCAATACCATTGTCGGCCCTGTGGTCGATGCCGAGGGCATTTCCCGCAGCATCATGACGGTCAAGTATTCGCGCAAGGCTACGCCTGCGCAGATGCAGACCTTCCAGGAAAACTTCAAGAGAGGTCTGTTCCAGTTCTACGGCAACGCCTTGCTGGAATACAACAACCAGGGCATTACCGTTGCGCCAGCCGGCGACGAGTCGGGCGATCGCACCAGCGTCAACATGAGCGTCAAAGGCAACAATGGTGCCGTCTACCCTGTGCAGTACACCCTGGAGAAGGTCAACGGCGAGTGGAAACTGCGTAACGTGATCATCAACGGTATCAACATCGGCAAACTGTTCCGTGATCAGTTCGCCGACGCGATGCAGCGCAATGGCAACGATCTGGACAAAACCATCAATGGTTGGGCCGGTGAAGTGGCCAAGGCCAAGGAAGAAACCGATAAAGCTGCCGGGAAGCCCGCGCAATGAGCGAGTCGGCTGTTCGTCTTAGCGACGCCGGCGAGTTGTTCATCAGCGGCGTGCTGGATTACCGCACCGGGCCGGACCTGCGCAAGCAGGGCCAGGCACTGATCAAGACCAACACCGCTCCTGAGTTGGTGCTGGATTGCTCGGCGGTGACCAAGTCCAGCAGCGTCGGCTTGTCGTTGTTGCTGTGCTTTATGCGTGATGCACAGGCGGCCAGAAAGCCGGTAAGCATCCGGTCATTGCCGGATGACATGCGCGAAATTGCCGAAGTTTCCGGTTTGACCGAGCTGTTGGCGCATCCTTAATACACATTATCGAAAAAGCCCCCCGTCAGAGTCCTGCTATGCGGGGTTCGCAGGCGCGGGGCTTTTTTGTATGATGTGCGACCCGTGCGCACTGGGCGCCGATAGAGGTTGAGCATGCAGGCCCTAGAAGTTAAGAGCTTCCTTGAAGGAAAGCTGCCGGATACGAGCGTTGAAGTTGAAGGCGAAGGCTGCAACTTCCAGCTGAACGTGATTAGCGATGAACTGGCGGCATTGAGCCCGGTCAAGCGTCAGCAGCAGATCTATGCCCATTTGAACCCGTGGATCACCGATGGCAGCATCCATGCGGTCACTATGAAATTTTTCAGCCGCGCGGCCTGGGCCGAGCGCACCTGAGCCCCCAAGGCGTCGAGATTCTTATGGATAAATTGATTATTACCGGTGGTGGCCGCCTTGATGGCGAGATCCGCATTTCCGGTGCGAAAAACTCCGCCCTGCCGATCCTGGCGGCGACCCTGCTGTGCGATGGCCCGGTAACCGTAGCCAACCTGCCGCACCTGCACGACATCACCACGATGATCGAGCTGTTCGGCCGCATGGGCATTGAGCCGGTGATCGACGAGAAACTGGCTGTCGAAATCGACCCGCGCACCATCAAGACCCTGATCGCCCCGTACGAACTGGTGAAAACCATGCGTGCGTCGATCCTGGTGCTCGGCCCCATGGTTGCCCGTTTCGGTGAGGCCGAAGTGGCCCTGCCTGGCGGTTGCGCCATCGGCTCGCGTCCGGTAGACCTGCACATTCGTGGCCTTGAAGCCATGGGCGCGACCATCGACGTCGAAGGCGGCTACATCAAGGCCAAGGCGCCGGAAGGCGGCCTGCGTGGCGCCAACTTCTTCTTTGATACCGTCAGCGTGACCGGGACCGAGAACATCATGATGGCGGCTGCCCTGGCCAACGGCCGCAGCGTGCTGCAAAACGCCGCGCGCGAGCCGGAAGTGGTCGACCTGGCCAACTTCCTGATCGCCATGGGTGCCAATATCACCGGCGCCGGCACCGACACCATCACCATCGAAGGTGTGAAGCGCCTGCACTCGGCCACCTACAAAGTGATGCCGGACCGTATCGAGACCGGCACCTACCTGGTGGCTGCTGCCGTTACCGGTGGCCGCGTCAAGGTCAAGGACACCGATCCGACCATCCTTGAAGCTGTCCTGGAAAAGCTCAAGGAAGCCGGTGCTGAAATCACGACCGGTGCCGACTGGATCGAGCTGAACATGCACGGCAAGCGGCCAAAAGCCGTCAACGTGCGGACCGCTCCGTACCCGGCGTTCCCGACTGACATGCAGGCGCAGTTCATTTCCTTGAACGCGATTGCCGAAGGCACCGGTGCCGTGATCGAGACCATCTTCGAAAACCGCTTCATGCATGTGTATGAACTGCACCGCATGGGCGCCAAGATCCAGGTCGAAGGCAACACTGCCATCGTCACCGGTATCGACAAGCTCAAGGGCGCGCCAGTGATGGCCACCGACTTGCGTGCGTCGGCCAGCCTGGTGATTTCTGCGTTGTGCGCAGACGGTGACACCCTGATCGACCGCATTTACCACATCGACCGTGGTTATGAGTGCATCGAAGAGAAACTGCAAATGCTCGGCGCAAAAATCCGCCGCGTACCGGGCTAACCCCGGGCTGCAAACACTGTCACTGTGGCGAGCGGGCCAGCCCGCTCGCCACAGATCTGTGTTTGCTGTTACCTGAGCTGTTACTGAATTTGTTTCAAGTCGAGGCTGTAATGGCCTCGATCTGTGTCTGGCGCCGTTTGCGACCGGACAGCAATAGCCTGATGAAGGACTGACGTTTCCATGTTGACCATCGCACTGTCCAAGGGCCGCATCCTTGACGACACTTTGCCGCTTCTGGCTGAAGCGGGCATCGTGCCGACCGAGAATCCGGACAAGAGCCGCAAGCTGATCATCCCCACGACCCAGGATGACGTTCGCCTGCTGATCGTACGGGCTACCGACGTGCCTACCTACGTTGAGCATGGCGCGGCCGACCTGGGCGTCGCCGGCAAAGACGTGTTGATGGAATACGGTGGCCAGGGCCTGTACGAGCCGCTGGACCTGCGTATCGCCCTGTGCAAGCTGATGACCGCCGGCCGTGTTGGGGATGTCGAGCCCAAAGGCCGCCTGCGCGTTGCCACCAAGTTCGTCAACGTTGCCAAGCGCTACTACGCCGAGCAAGGCCGTCAGGTCGACATTATCAAGTTGTACGGCTCGATGGAGCTGGCCCCGCTGATCGGCCTGGCCGACAAGATCATCGACGTGGTCGACACCGGCAACACCCTGCGTGCCAACGGTCTCGAACCTCAGGATTTCATTGCCGACATCAGCTCCCGCCTGATCGTCAACAAAGCTTCGATGAAGATGCAACACGCCCGTATCCAGGCGTTGATCGACACCCTGCGCAAGGCAGTGGAGTCTCGACACCGCGGTTGACTCACCTGCGCGGCCTTAGGTCGCGCCCGTCTATCCGCCTCATAGCCAGAATTCTCAGGTGCCCAAGCGGATCGACTGCTAACTTTCGGCGCCTGAGTACTTTTGCCAATCCTATGAGGCCCTCGCTATGACCACGTCCACTGCAATTGCCCGACTCAACGCTGCCGACCCGGATTTCGCCCATCATCTGGATCATCTGCTGAGCTGGGAAAGTGTGTCCGACGACTCGGTCAACCAGCGAGTACTCGATATCATCAAGGCCGTGCGCGAGCGCGGCGATGCGGCGCTGGTGGATTTTACCCGCCAGTTCGACGGCTTGGACGTGGCGTCCATGTCCGACCTGATCCTGCCCCGTGAGCGCCTGGAGCTGGCGCTGACGCGCATCACCGCGCCCCAGCGCGAAGCCCTGGAAGTGGCGGCGGCGCGGGTGCGCAGCTACCACGAAAAGCAGAAACAGGACTCCTGGAGCTACACCGAGGCCGACGGCACTGTGCTGGGCCAGAAGGTCACGCCGCTGGACCGTGCCGGGCTGTACGTGCCGGGCGGTAAAGCCTCCTACCCGTCGTCGGTATTGATGAACGCGATCCCGGCCAAAGTGGCGGGCGTGACCGAAGTGGTCATGGTGGTGCCGACCCCGCGTGGCGAAATCAACGAGTTGGTGCTGGCTGCCGCCTGCATCGCCGGCGTCGACCGCGTGTTCACCATTGGTGGTGCGCAAGCCGTTGCAGCCCTGGCCTATGGCACCGAAAGCGTACCGAAAGTCGATAAAGTGGTCGGCCCCGGTAACATCTACGTCGCCACCGCCAAGCGCCATGTGTTTGGCCAGGTCGGTATCGACATGATTGCCGGCCCTTCGGAGATCCTGGTGGTGTGCGATGGCCAGACCGACCCGGACTGGATCGCCATGGACCTGTTCTCCCAGGCCGAACACGACGAAGACGCGCAGGCGATCCTGGTCAGCCCGGACGCCGAATTCCTCGACAAGGTGGCCGCCAGTATCAATAAGCTGCTTCCGACCATGGACCGCGCCGAAATCATCGAGAAGTCGATCAATGGCCGTGGTGCGCTGATTCTGGTGCGTGACATGGAGCAGGCTATCGAGGTGGCCAACCGTATCGCTCCGGAGCACTTGGAGTTGTCCGTCGCAGACCCACAAGCCTGGCTGCCGTCAATTCGCCACGCCGGTGCGATCTTCATGGGCCGCCACACCAGCGAAGCCCTGGGCGACTATTGTGCAGGCCCCAACCACGTGCTGCCGACCTCCGGCACCGCGCGTTTTTCGTCGCCGCTGGGGGTGTATGACTTCCAGAAGCGTTCGTCGATCATCTTCTGCTCGCCACAAGGCGCTTCCGAACTGGGCAAGACCGCCTCGGTGCTGGCCCGTGGTGAGTCCCTCAGCGCTCACGCCCGTAGCGCCGAGTATCGAATCCTTGAAGAGGGGAAATAAGACATGAGCAAATTCTGGAGCCCTTTCGTCAAGGACCTCGTGCCTTACGTGCCCGGCGAGCAGCCCAAGCTGACCAAGCTGGTGAAGCTCAATACCAATGAAAATCCCTACGGCCCGTCGCCCAAAGCGCTGGCCGCGATGCAGGCCGAGTTGAACGATAACCTGCGCCTGTACCCGGACCCCAACAGCGACCTGCTCAAGCAGGCCGTGGCCAAGTATTACGGGATCGACGCCGGCAAGGTGTTCCTCGGCAATGGTTCCGATGAAGTCCTGGCGCACATCTTCCACGGCCTGTTCCAGCACGATTTGCCGCTGCTGTTTCCGGATATCAGCTACAGCTTCTACCCGGTTTACTGCGGCCTCTATGGCATCAAGTCCGACCCGGTGCCGCTGGACGAGCAGTTCCAGATTCGTGTGGCGGATTACGCCAGGCCCAACGGCGGGATCATCTTCCCCAACCCGAACGCACCCACCGGCTGCGTACTGGCATTGGATGCAGTAGAGCAGATCCTCAAGGCCAGTCCGGATTCGGTGGTGGTGGTCGATGAAGCCTATATCGACTTCGGCGGCGAAACCGCGATCAGCCTGGTGGACCGCTATCCGAACCTGCTGGTGACCCAGACCCTGTCCAAATCGCGTTCACTGGCCGGTTTGCGCGTGGGCCTGGCCGTGGGTCACCCGGACCTGATCGAAGCGCTGGAGCGGGTCAAGAACAGCTTCAACTCCTATCCGCTGGATCGCTTGGCGATTGTTGGCGCGGCGGCGGCATTTGAAGACCGTGAGTACTTCGAGAAGACCTGCCAACAGGTGATCGACAGCCGCAACCAGGTGGTCGCGCAGCTGCAAGGTGAGGGCTTTGAGGTGTTGCCGTCAGCGGCCAACTTCATCTTTGCCCGCCACCCTCAACACGATGCAGCGGGCCTGGCCGCCAAGTTGCGTGAGCAAGGGGTGATCGTGCGGCACTTCAAGCAGGAGCGGATTGCCCAGTTCCTGCGGATCAGCATCGGTACGCCGGAGCAGAATCAGGCGCTGATTGATGGCCTTGGTGAGCTTTGATCTTGATTGACTGAACCGGCCTCATCGCGGGCAAGCCCGGCTCCCACAGGGAAATACATTCCAATGTGGGAGCCGGGCTTGCCCGCGATGAGGTCATCAGCAACACCGAAAAACAGTAGCCTTAAAGCAACGGCTCATCCGGCTTCTTGTTCTTCCAGCCATCATTGCCCGGCAGCAACAGGTTCAAACCAATCGCTACCACCGCACACAGGGCGATGCCCTTCAGGCCGAAATCATCCGGGCCGTTGCCGGTCCCCACCAGCACGCCGCCAATCCCAAACACCAGGGTCACCGACACAATCACCAGATTGCGCGCCTCACCCAGGTCGATCTTGTGGCGGATCAGCGTGTTCATGCCTACAGCCGCAATCGAGCCGAACAGCAGGCACAGAATCCCGCCCATCACCGGCACCGGGATGCTTTGCAGCAGGGCGCCGAACTTACCGATAAACGCCAGGCTGATGGCAAACACTGCCGCCCAGGTCATGATTTTCGGGTTGTAGTTCTTGGTAAGCATCACCGCGCCCGTCACTTCGGCGTAGGTGGTGTTCGGTGGGCCGCCAAACAGGCCGGCAGCCGTGGTGGCGATCCCGTCACCCAGCAGGGTGCGGTGCAGGCCGGGCTTCTTCAGGTAGTCGCGACCGGTCACGCTGCCCACCGCAATCACACCGCCGATATGTTCGATCGCCGGGGCCAGGGCCACCGGGACGATAAACAGGATCGCCTGCCAGTTGAACTCCGGCGCGGTAAAGTGGGGCAGAGCGAACCACGGTGCGGCGGCGATCTTCGCCGTGTCGACCACGCCAAAGTAGAACGCCATGGCAAAGCCCACCAGCACGCCCGAGATGATCGGCACCAGACGGAAAATGCCCTTGCCGAACACCGCCACGATCAGCGTGGTCAGCAGCGCCGGCATCGAGATCAGCATGGCTGTCTTGTAGGGGATCAGTTCGGCACCGTCGCCGGACTTGCCCATTGCCATGTTGGCGGCAATCGGCGCCATGGCCAGGCCGATGGAAATAATCACCGGCCCGATCACCACGGGCGGCAGCAGCCGGTCGATAAACCCGGTGCCTTTGATCTTCACTGCAGCGCCGAGGAAGGTGTAAACGAAACCGGCCGCCATCACCCCACCCATGGTCGCCGCCAGGCCGAACTGCTGCTTGGCGAGAATGATCGGGGTGATAAAGGCAAAGCTCGACGCCAGGAACACCGGCACCTGCCGCCCGGTGACCAGCTGGAACAGCAACGTGCCCAGGCCCGCGGTAAACAGTGCAACGTTTGGATCAAGACCTGTGATCAGTGGCATCAACACCAGCGCGCCAAATGCTACGAAGAGCATCTGTGCGCCAGATAGGATCTGGCGCCAAAGCGGGTCGTTGAATTCGTCCTGCATGCTCACGCGTCCTTCTGCTTGGTGCCGAAGATCTTGTCACCGGCATCGCCCAGGCCAGGGATGATGTAGCCGTGTTCGTTCAGGCGCTCATCAATGGATGCGGTATAAATCTGCACATCCGGGTGGGCCTTCTCGACGGCGGCGATGCCTTCGGGAGCGGCGACCAGCACCATGGCGCGGATGTCCTTGCAACCGGCTTTTTTCAGCAGGTCGATGGTGGCAACCATGGAACTGCCGGTGGCGAGCATCGGGTCGATGATCATGGCCAGGCGTTCGTTGATTTCCGGGACGAGTTTTTCCAGGTAGGTGTGCGCCTGCAACGTTTCTTCATTGCGGGCCACGCCGACGGCGCTGACTTTGGCGCCCGGGATCAGGCTGAGCACGCCTTCGAGCATGCCGATGCCGGCACGCAGGATCGGCACTACGGTGATTTTCTTGCCGGCAATTTTCTCCACCTGCACGGGACCGGCCCAACCGGGGATCTCGTAGTTTTCCAGGGGCAGATCCTTGGTGGCTTCGTAAGTGAGCAGCGCTCCGACTTCCTGAGCAAGCTCACGGAAATTCTTCGTGCTGATGTCGGCGCGGCGCATAAGGCCGAGTTTGTGTCGGATCAGCGGGTGGCGGATCTCGCGAGTGGGCATGGGAAAGGCTCCGGCGGCGGGCAAAAAAACCGGCCTAGATTAATCTATCCGAGGGTGTTGTCCTATAGACATCTAGTACGTTAGTCCATTAAGGCTTGATCGTTGCGCCTCACATGCGTACCTTTGCCCGCTTTTCTTGCCACAGCACCCCTTGGAGAGCGCCATGTCCGCTGATCTCGAGCATATCCGTCAAATCATGCGCGAGGCTGACTGCCTGTACACCGAAGCGCAAGTCGAAGAGGCGATCGCGAAGGTCGGCGCTCACATCACCCGTGAAATGGCCGAGACCAACCCGGTAGTCTTCTGTGTGATGAATGGTGGCCTGATTTTCGCCGGCAAATTGCTCACCCATCTGCAGTTCCCGCTGGAAGCCTCCTACCTGCACGCCACCCGTTATCGCAACGAAACCAGCGGCGGTGATCTGTTCTGGAAAGCCAAGCCGGAAGTCTCGTTCATCGACCGCGATGTGCTGATCATCGACGACATCCTCGATGAAGGTCACACCCTGGGCGCGATTATCGACTTCTGCAAACACGCCGGCGCACGCAAAGTGCACACCGCCGTGCTGATCGACAAAGACCACGACCGCAAGGCCCGTCCGGACCTGAAAGCCGATTACGTCGGCCTGCCGTGCATCGACCGCTACATTTTCGGTTACGGCATGGATTACAAAGGCTACTGGCGTAATGCCAATGGCATCTTCGCCGTTAAAGGGATGTAAGCAGGATTCAGGCGCAGGGTTGTCATGCTATCGTGCCTGGCCCCTGCGTCTGGAGCTGTTCATGAGCCTGTTGACTCGCACTTGCGCCGCCCTGGCGCTGATTTTCAGTTTGCCCCTGGCTGCGGCCCCTGCACCGATGCACAGCCAGTTCCTGCCCTCGGACGACCTGACCCTTCGCGCCGAAACCCCGGACCAGCAGCAACTGCTGCAAGTCACCGAATACGCGGTGGTGGTGGGTAACCAGCGCCAATCCAACCAGCAGCCGATCCCGGTGACCTCGCCGTTGATGATCCGCCTCAAGGGCAAGTCCCTGAACAAAGGCGCGACCATTGCCCAAGTGGTGCTCAATTTTGACGCCGAAAGCAAAAGCCTGAAAAAACCGGTGTTCGATGAAAAGACCAAGACACTGACGCTGTCCTATCCTGTGGTTCAATATCGCGTGATCGTCGACCTGTTGCGTAATGACACGGTGTATGTGCAGTTCCTCAGTTATGCCAACGGGCATATCTGGGCGGATCTGCACACCGGGGCCGTGCGTTCCAAGTAACCAGTCGACACGGGTTTCCCTATGTAAACCCAATCAATGTGGGAGCTGGCTTGCCTGCGATAGCGGTCTGTCAGTGGAACACTATTGCGCAGACACACCGCTATCGCAGGCAAGCCAGCTCCCACAGGAGTGTTTGGTTGTTTTCGAAGGTGGTGTCCGGCAGGTAGACTTCCAGTCCCGTGTAAATGTCTGCAGGCTGGAGTCGGTAATGCGTAAAGATAAGAAACAGGTGATTGGTGACGAGATCGGCGACGATCAGATCAAGTTGTTCCTGGACTTCGAGCCGGTTGACACAACTTCACCCTCCCTGCACAAACTGATCAAAGCCTACCGTGGCCTGCGTATCGACGACTTCGAGCGGTTCCTGGGTTTCTTCAAGGAAGCCGGTCTGGATCTTGATGGCAAGGATGAGCATGGCCAGACCTTCGTGGACTTGATCAAGGACCAGCGCAACGCGGACGAGTACATCGTGTTGATCGAAAACGCTCGAGGCTGATGATCCGAGATAAAAAAAACGCCCCGTTCGGGGCGTTTTTTATGACCGGACCTTAAGCGTAGCTCTCGGCCTCGTTGCTTTGCTCAACCAGTTCCAGGCTGATGTTGTTCTGCGTGTTGATCTTGCGATACAGCTCGGCATCGGTCTCCAGGACCTTCTCCCGCGCCGGGAAGATCTCGTGCAGCTTGGTCGCCCACTCACCGGCAGCCTTCTGCGGGAAGCAGCGCTCGATCAGCTCCAGCATGATCGACACGGTCACCGAAGCTCCTGGGGACGCGCCCAACAAGGCCGCGAGTGAGCCATCTTTGGCCGCGACCAGCTCGGTGCCGAATTGCAGCACGCCGCCTTTTTTCGGGTCTTTCTTGATGATCTGCACCCGTTGGCCGGCCACTTCCAGGCGCCAGTCTTCGGCTTTCGCCTCGGGGTAGAAACGGCGCAGGGATTCCAGGCGCTGTTCCATGGATTGGCGCACTTCGCTGACCAGGTACTTGGTCAGGTCCATGTTGTCGCGGGCTACGGCCAGCATCGGGCCGATGTTGCCGGCGCGAATCGACAGCGGCAAGTCGAGGAACGAGCCGTGCTTGAGGAACTTGGTGGTGAAACCGGCGTATGGCCCGAACAGCAGGGACTTCTTGCCATCCACCACGCGGGTGTCCAGGTGCGGCACGGACATCGGTGGCGAACCCACGGCGGCCTGGCTGTAGACCTTGGCCTGGTGGTGCTTGACCACTTCCGGGTTGTCGCAACGCAGCCATTGGCCACTGACCGGGAAGCCGCCGAAGCCTTTGCTTTCTTCGATGCCCGAGGCTTGCAGCAGCGGCAGGGCCGCGCCACCGGCACCGAGGAACACGAACTTGGCGTCCACCTCGCGGCTATTGCCGCTGTTGACGTCCTTGATGCTTACGGTCCAGCCGGCGCCGTTGCGCTTGAGGCCGGTGACGCGCTTGCTGTACTTGACCTGGGCGTCCGGCGAGCTGGTCAGGTGGCTGAGCAACTGGTTGGTCAGCGCACCGAAGTTGACGTCCGTGCCGTTCATCACGCGGGTGGCGGCGATTTTTTCGTCGAGCGGGCGGCCCGGCATCATCAGCGGCATCCACTCGGCCATCTCATTGCGGTCTTCGGTGTAATGCATGTCCGAAAACGCATGGTGCCGGCTGAGGGATTCAAAGCGCTTCTTGAGGAAGTCCACGCCTTTTTCGCCCTGCACGAAGCTCAGGTGCGGCACTGGGCTGATAAAGGACTTGGACGAGCCAAAGGTGCCCTTTTTGGTCAGGTACGCCCAGAACTGCTTCGACACCTCGAATTGGGTGTTGATGTGCACGGCTTTCTTGATGTCGATGGAGCCATCGGCGGCCTGGGGCGTGTAGTTCAGCTCACACAGCCCGGCGTGGCCGGTGCCGGCGTTGTTCCACGGGTTGGAACTTTCCGCGGCACCCGAATCCATCAGCTCAACGACTTCCAGCTTGAGGCCGGGGTCGAGCTCTTTGAGCAATACGGCCAGGGTGGCACTCATGATGCCGGCCCCTACCAGTACTACGTCGACTGCTTCGTTATGCGCCATTTAACGCGTCTCCAAAATCTGCAGCACCAAATTGACGGCATGGCTGCCAGGAGTGACGGGGCGGTTCACGTGTTGCCCCAGATTACCCATGGCCAGGATCGCCATGTCCGTTTCGCAATTCTTTGCAACTTCAGCACACGCTTCCTGCCGGGCTAATCTGCCTATGAACGCATTCATGGGCGCCTGTGGCAATTCGACTTATGGTCAAAGCGTGCGATTCGTGCAACCAATCCGTAGCGGACAGGCTCAAGCTCCGGTTTTTGAGGCGTGCTCGGTCCTGTGTGGTTGGGCTGTTCCAGACGCTGATGGTGCTTGTACAAACGCCAAACTATTCATTTGCTCGCCACACTCTTGTGAAGTTGTGAAAACCCGTTTTTTCACGCTCTTTTGAAGACGTGAACCTCAAAAAAGGGCTGCCCCAGCCTGGCACCTGGCCCGCAAACCTTTACCGACACGCGGCAAAACAGGCGAACAACTCAAGTGGCCGAGCGCAATGGCAGCTCTGGCAGATTCGGTAAAGAGGGGTGGTTTGCAAAGAAAACAGCAAGCTCGCCAGCTTCACTCGATCTGTGTGGGCGGCTCTCTGTGGGCGATTTGGGGGTTAATACCGAGGCATTAACGATGCTGCGAGGCCCGATCAGGAGACGTCCTTATAATCGGGGGGAGATTGTAGCGAAGAACGCCAAGGAAATGGGCGTGTTTTATGACTTTTATTAGGTGTTCGGTCAGGCGGCCAACGGCTGGGGGCGCAGCGACCGCACCGGGCGTGGGCTTACCCGCGCACTGGCCGGCAGCGGGCGGTGCATCCAGCTCAGGCGAATTTCTTCGATTTCCACCCAGCCTTCGCCGACCGGAGGCTGGCAGCACTCTTTGAATGCCTGGCAGCGACCTTGCGCATCCAGCAAGGCAAACTGGCGAAGGGCGGGCTTGCGCGTAAACAGCGACCAGAGAAAATGCATGGCGATCAACCTCCTGAAATTGGAACCAAGCATGCCTGCCCGGGATGACGAGCCCATGTAACGGCTGTGACATCTGGGTTACATCGAACGGCTGTCCGGGCAACAGGTCACAGGTTGTAACTGCGGCTAGTTCCCTGCAGGGGCGCCCCGCTATACTGCCGGCCTGTCGGTTCCTGATTTCTGGAGAGAAGAGCATGTTGCAACGCCTGTTGTTCGGTTTGATCACTGTGACCAGCTTGACCCTGGTTGGCTGCGCCAACAGCCCGCAACAACTGAGCCCTGAACCGAAGATCACCACGCAGTTGGCCCCGGTGGGGCATGGCCAGCCGGTGTCGGTGCGTGTGGTGGATGGTCGTCCGTCGCCAACATTGGGTTCCCGTGGCGGTCTTTACCCTGAAACCGCGCTGGTCTCGGTAAATGCTCAGGATGTGCTGCCCAAGCTGCAGGCCCAGGCCGAAGCTGCCGTACGCCTGTTGGGCTTCACCCCGGCCAACTCGCCGGGCGCGCCGCAGTTGACCATCACCCTGGCCGAGCTGAAATACCAGTCGCCCAAAGAAGGCTTGTATGTGACTGAAGCGTCCATCGGCGCAACGTTCAAGTCCGACGTCACCGCCGGCACCCGTCGCTACAGCGGCCGTTACGGCGCTTCGCTCAACCAGCGCTTCGGCATGTCGCCGAACCAGGAAACCAACACCAAGCTGGTCAGCGACGTGCTGAGTGACGCCTTGACCCGCCTGTTCAAAGACCCAAGCATCGGTTCATTGCTCAGCTCGCAATAACCGCTGACGCTGTTTAAAAGAAACGCCGGGCTCAGTGATGAGCCCGGCTTTTTTTCGTCTTCAGTTTCATGCCGCCGTGTCGATACAGAAGTCCAGCAGGCTGACCCCTGTCAACAGATCGGCCTCCGGCAAGTCCGCATGCTGGTGCCCGCCAAGGGCGCAATACACCAGCCAGTGGCGGTCTTGAACGTTAAACGCCAGGCCGCCGATCAGCGCCTCTTGCTCATCGCTTGGGGCTATCAGATACAGCCGATCCTGGTTGTGCGCGTGCAGCATGACAAGCTCCCGAACGTTCGAAGGCCAACAGAGTGGCTTGTTAAGGTGACGTTCAGGTGACGGCGTAAATTACTGGATACATTAACCGTCATTGGGGGAGGGAGCGTTTGCGGCGCCGGAGGCCACTATCGTTCAGGTTTGTATCTGAACCGATACCAAAACACTGTTTTACCGAGGTTTGCGATGGCGCTGCCCGCACTATTGATCAATGTCGTGGCTTTATCGGTGGCCTGCCCGGGTGCGGCCCTGTTGTTTATTACCCGTCTGCGCGAACAGCGCGCCGTGGCCGAGCTGGCCGCACAAAGCGAAAACCGCGCGATTGACCAGCCAATGTTGTTTCTGGATGTGCGCACCGAACGGGCGCACCGCGTTGCCTACCGCATCGGGTTTGCCTGCCTTGGGCTGGCGCTGGTCATTTCCTGGCTCAGCACCCATTTGTAAAAACACCGCAGAACGAATGTGGGAGGGGGCTTGCTCCCGATAGCGGTGTTTCAGTCGATACATGTATTGACTGACCCACCCTCATCGGGAGCAAGCCCCCTCCCACACTTTTTTGATCGGTGTTTACAGGGGGATGCCTGCTTTAACCCGATACTGATTACGCACCGGCGTCGCATATTGCACCACCAAAAATGGTCGGTGCTCGGCCGGGCATTCGTTCAAGCGCCGCTCCCACTCAGCTTTCGCCTTGGCCAACTCATCGGCCGGGAACACGTCAGCCGCGTTCGGCACCTGCAATTGCGGGTCAGCTTCGCTCCATTGCTGGTACGCCAGGTAGTGCACCGGGAACAACCGGTAACCGCCTAAAATCTGCCGATCCATTTCCACCGCCAGCAGCTTGGTGTCTTCGAAACGCTCGGTAATCGGCGGCGCGAAGTTGATGTGCACCCGGCCCTTGTAACCGGTGATGCCAAGGGCGATGCTCACGTCATCCTCGCCCGGTGCCTTGCTGTAGGTGCCTGTGGTGGCGCGGATGTACAGCTCGCGAGCTTTGGCGGTATCGCACGGGTCGTACTCGTAGCTGATGGACACCGGCGTCAGGTTCAGCGACTGGATCACCTCGGCAAACGGCTCGTCCTTGCGGCTGACGTGGAACATCTTGAGGATCGCCGACTCGGTGCGGTCATCCCCATCCTTGGCACGGCCTTCGGCCTGGGCGATCCAGATCGACTGGCAATCGTTGCGGATCGAATGGTTGATGTAGGCCGACAGCAGGTTGAAGGCCGCCATCTTTTCCTTTCGCCCGGTGATCGAGCGGTGCACGATAAAGCTCTTGTTCAGGCGCATCAGGTCGCTGACAAATGGCTTTTGCAGCAGGTTGTCACCGATGGCGATACGCGGCGTCGGCAGGCCGGCGTGGTAGACGGCGTAGTTGACGAAGGCCGGGTCCATCACGATATCGCGGTGGTTGGCCAGGAACAGGTAGGCGGTGCCGGACTTGAGTTGCTCGACGCCGGTGTAGGTGACGCCGTCGGTCGCCCGGTCGATGGTGTGGTCGACGTAGTACTCGACTTTGTCCTGCAGGGTAGCCACGGTGGTGACGCCGGCGAACTCACGGCGCAATTTGCGGGCGATCATCGGCTTGAGCAGCCAGCCCAGGGCGCCGGCAAAGCGCGGGAAGCGGAAGTGGGTCAGGATGTCCAGAAAGGCCTTGTCACTGAACAGACGTGCCAGCACTGCCGGGACTTCGCTGTCGTTGTAAGGTCGGATGGTATCGAATTCGCCCATCATGCTCTCTTGTTAGAAACGGCTAGGGTAAGTAAAGGAAATACCAGGGTGCGGCCTGAGTAATAGGCTCGGCCGAAATATAGCCCTGTAAATAGACCGGCGATTATACGCACAAGTCACCTGGGAGACTGCGATGCTGGAAACCGCGACATACGATTGTCCTTATTGTGGGGAAGTGGTCGAGACAACCGTGGATTTGTCCGGTGGTGATCAGACCTATATAGAAGACTGCCAGGTGTGTTGCCGGCCGATCATTTTCGACCTGCAGGTGCACGGCGACGAATGGATGCTTGAAACCCGTAGTGAAAACGAATAGCGGGGGCGCCCATGCAGCGAATCTATGAACCGGAAAACCTGATGGAAGGCGAGCTGCTGCAACAGATGCTTGCCAGCGAGGGCATCGAGGCGCACCTGGTGGGGCGCCATCTGCTTGGCGGCACCGGCGAATTACCGATATTCGGGTTGCTGGGGCTGGAGGTGGACAACGACCAGGCCGTCGACGCCCGTGCGTTGATCACCGCCTACATCGGCGCGCAGCCTGTGCCCGGCGATGAACCCGACAGCTTCCCTGACGTGTTGGTCTGTTAGGCTGTCGGTCGGTTTACCCCAAGAGTCGTGTTACCCCATGTGTGGACGTTATGCCCTGTTTCGCTGGAATCCCGCGTTTGCTGCCTTGCCTGGCTTTCCGGCCGACCAACAGCCCCAGTGGAACATCTCCCCGAATGATTCAGTGCTGATCCAGCGCTCAAGCGAGGGCCAGCGCACCCTGGCGCGAGCGCGCTGGGGCCTGACGCCGCCGTGGCTCACAGACCTTTCGCGCACCCCGGCCCACGCCCGCGCCGAAACCCTGGCCGAGCAACCGATGTTTCGCGAAGCCTTTCGCCAGCGCCGTTGCCTGCTGCCGGCCAACGGGTTCTACGAATGGCGCGGCACCCAGCGCAAACGCCCGTACTGGCTGACGCCGGGCGAGGGTTCCACGCTGTTCTTTGCGGCGATCTGGGAAGCGTACCCGGTGCAGGAGCAGGTGTGGCTGAGTACGGCGGTGGTCACCCAGGCCGCGCAGAGCCAGCGGCGGCCGTTGATCCTGGACGCGGCTGGGCAGGAAGCCTGGCTTGACCCTGAGACGCCGCTACATGTGTTGCAAGGCTTGCTGGCCAGTGAGCCGACCGCGTTGCGCGAGCGGGTCCTGGCCAATATGGTCAACGATCCCAAGCTCAATGGGCCGGAGTGCCTGACGCCGGCTTGAATCAGTGAGTTTTGGGTCAAGTTGACTGACGCCTTCGCGAGCAAGCCCGCTCCCACACTTTGATCTGCGAATGCATTCAAAATGTGGGAGCGGGCTTGCTCGCGAAGGCGGCCTCAAAGCCTCTGCAAATCTTTAGATCTGAGCTGATTGATCAGCCGCGGCTGGGCGTCGGATTTGTCCGAAACTTCGCAGTTAAACGTCTTGTGTATCTGGCGCAGATACAAATGACCGCCTACGATACGCGCCATGTTTTCAGGGAGACGTTTCATGAAGAAATCACTGGCGGTAAGTGGATTGGTTGCAGCTATGCTGCTGGCAGGTTGCCAGTCGGTCAACACCACCAGCGGCGGCGCCGTGGGGGTGGAGCGCAAGCAATACATGTTCAGCATGCTGTCGAGTCAGGAAGTCGACCAGATGTATGCGCAGTCCTACCAGCAGACGCTCGGTGAGGCGAGCGGCAAAGGCATGCTCGACAAGACCAGCGCCAACGCCAAGCGCGTGCAGGCGATCGCCAACCGCCTGATCGCCCAGGCGCCCACCTTCCGTCCGGATGCGGCGCAGTGGAAGTGGGAAGTGAACCTGATCAAGAGCGACGAGATGAACGCCAACTGCGGGCCAGGCGGCAAGATCTTCGTCTACAGCGCGCTGATTGATAACCTCAAGCTCACCGATGACGAACTGGCCGCGGTCATGGGCCATGAAATCGCGCATGCCTTGCGTGAGCACGGCCGTGAAGCCATGTCCAAAGCCTACGGGATCGAGATGGCCAAGCAGGGCGCCGGTGCCTTGTTCGGCCTGGGCCAGGACAGCCTGGCGCTGGCGGACACGGTGGCCAACTACGGCATGACCTTGCCCAATAGCCGCAGCAATGAAAACGAAGCGGACCTCATCGGTCTGGAACTGGCAGCGCGTGCCGGCTACAACCCGAACGCTGCCATTACGCTGTGGAACAAAATGGCCAAGGCTTCGGAAGGCGCGCCGCCGGAGTTCATGAGTACGCACCCTGCGTCCGACAGCCGGATCGCCTCGTTGCAGGCGGCGATTCCGAAGGTGATGCCGCTTTACCAGCAGGCCAAAAAATCCTGACTTCACGCTAACCCTGTGGGAGCCGGGCTTGCCCGCGATGCAGGCAGCTCGGTCACTCAAATGCACCGAGTTGATGCCATCGCAGGCAAGCCAGCGCCTACAGGCGCTGGGTTTGCAGCCTCAGATCCAGCCGCTGCTCTGCATGGCCTTGTACACTGCAACAATCGCCAGGATGAAAAACGCGGTAGCCGCCAGTCGACGAATCAGGGTCAGCGGTAGTTTTTCTGCCGCAAAATTCCCCGCCAGAACCACCGGTACGTTGGCAATCAACATGCCCAGGGTGGTGCCGATAATCACCAGCCACAACTCAGGGTATTGAGCCGCAAGCATCACTGTGGCGATTTGGGTCTTGTCACCGATTTCGGCGAGGAAAAACGCGATCAGTGTGGTCAGGAACGGCCCGAATTTGCGCGTGGTGCTGGCTTCGTCATCGTCGAGTTTGTCCGGCACCAGGGTCCACAGCGCGGTGGCGCAGAAGCTCGCCGCGAGGATCCAGTGCAGCACCGCATCCGAGAAGAAACTCCCGAACCAGGCGCCCACGGCACCGGCTGCGGCGTGGTTGGCCAGGGTCGCAGCAACGATGCCGGCGATGATCGGCCAGGGTTTGCGAAAGCGTGCGGCAAGGATGAGCGCGAGCAGCTGCGTCTTGTCGCCGATTTCGGCCAAGGCAACGATTGCGGTAGGAACGAGTAATGAATCCAGCATCAGGTAGGTTTCCAGGGGCGGGTCGACACGGCTATGACACGTACAGCCTTCCCGCCCCGGGTAAGGTGTGCGTGTCATAGGTCTTGTCAAACCCCGGTCCGTCTGTGCGGACTCCTGGGTCGCATACGCCATGGTCTGCTGACCAAGTATGTTGACGTATGCCGGACGAGCGTGGCGCTCGTGGGAGACTACTCCCCTAGGACGGAGCGGATTCTGCCTAGGCAAAACCCATTCGGCAAGCCTTCTTTTTCAAAAAGCCATCAGCCGCGTTTGGCACGGTAAATGCGGAAACCATTGCCTTCGGCCTTGATTGCGCACACGCCCAAGTGCTCCTCGATCAGCGGTTGGTACTTGAGGAAGCTGTTGGCAACCAGGCGCAGTTCGCCGCCTTTTGCCAGGTGTTTCGCCGCTTTTCGCAGCAAGTTCTCGGTGGCGAAATAATCAGTGTGCACCCCGACATGAAAGGGCGGGTTGCTTAAAATCGCGTTCAAACCCATCGGTGCGGCGTCGATGCCGTCGCCGGTCAGCACCTCGGCTTCCAGACCGTTGGCAGCGAGGGTCAGGCGGCTGCTGGCGGCGGCGAAAGCATCCACGTCGAGCATTGTCACCGTGTTGTGCGGGTAGCGACGTTTTACCGCAGCCCCCAGCACCCCGGCGCCGCAGCCGAAATCGAGCAAATGCCCACTGGGCAACTTGTCCAGATGTTCCAGCAACAACTCAGTGCCGCGATCCAGGCGACCGTGGCTGAATACCCCTGGCAGGCTCACCACCTTGAGCGGCCCTTCGGCCAGCGGCACCTCGAAGACCTGTGCCAGGCTTTCCAGTTCGACCGCTTGCGGGGCGTTGCTCACGGTGACTTGCCACAGCTGGCAATGCCGCGCGTTGTCGAGCTTGCGCGGCTTGCCGAAGGGGTTCATCTGCTTGGCGGCGCTTTCGATACCGGCTTTTTTCTCCCCCACCAGAAACAGCTCGGCGCCGGGCAAACGTGCCGCTACGGCGTTGAGCAGGTAGTCGGTGAGGTCCTTGGACTTGGGCAGGAAGATCACCGCCGCATCAAACGTGCGCTCGGGCAGGTTCACCCCAAAATGGCTGCGCTCGGGGAAGCGTGCGTCGAGCGCCGCCTGGTCACCGGCATGCCAGCTCCAGCCGTGGGCGTTGGGCAGGCGGCCGAGCAAGTCGTCGGCGGGCAAGCCCACTAGCAGCAGGTTGCCTTGAAAAAGTTCGGCCTGACGAAGCAGTACTTCACTGCGCGGATCCATGGTCTGCTCCTTGAAAAGGGGCGCAGTTTATCAACTGACGACGCGCAGCGGGGCGCCGCTGAAAAAGCCCCGGGCGTTTTCCGCCAACTGGCCGACGATGCGCTGGCGTGCCTCGCGACTGCCCCAGGCATTGTGCGGCGTGACGATCAGCCGGGGGATGTCGCCGGCCAGCAACGGGTTGCCGTTGACCGGCGGCTCCACGCTCAGTACATCGGTGGCCGCGCCGCCCAGATGGCCATTGCGCAACGCGTCCGCCAGCGCCTGTTCGTTGATCAAGCCACCGCGCGCCGTGTTGACGATAAACGCGCCGGGCTTGAGCAGCGCCAGTTCGCGGGCGCCGATAAAGTCGCGGGTGTGTTCGTTGAGCGGGCAGTGCAGGGTGAGCGCGTCGACCTGCGCCAGCAGTTCATCCAGCGGTACGCGGTCGGCGCGGGCAGGGCGCCCGGGAATCGCACCCAGCAGCACGCGCATGCCGAAGGCTTCGGCCAGGCGCGCCACCGCACTGCCCAGTTCGCCGTGGCCGAGCAGGCCGAGGGTTTTGCCTTCCAGCTCGACAATCGGGTAGTCCAGCAGGCAAAACTGTTTGGCCTGCTGCCATTTGCCTGCGGCGATGTCGCGCTCATAGTCCTTCAGGCGCGTTGCCAGGTTGAGCAGCAGCATGATCGTGTGCTGCGCCACCGACGGCGTGCCATAGCCCTGGCAGTTGCTCACGGTAATGCCGTGGGTGCGGGCGGCGGCGAGGTCGACATTGTTGGTGCCGGTGGCCGACACCAGGATCAGTTTCAACTCAGGGCACGCCGCCAGTGTCTCGGTATTGAGTGCGATTTTGTTACTGATGACTACCTGGGCGCCTTGCAGGCGTTCCACTACGTTCTGTGCGGTGGTGTCGCTAAACAACTGCAGGTCGCTGAAGCTGTTGCGCAGCTCGCTGAGGTCAAGGTCCCCCAAGTCCAGGGACGGGTGATCAAGGAAGACGGCGCGGCGATTGTTCGTCATCAACTGTACCTTTTGTGCAAGGGTTCGAAGGCGTAATCTGCCGAGCCTATCAGATGAAATAATCAGTTACTTAATGGAGTGAGCATGTACGTCGCCGAGTTTTTGACCGTAGCCTTGATTCACTTGTTGGCGGTGGCCAGCCCCGGCCCGGATTTCGCCGTGGTGGTGCGCGAAAGTGTTACCCATGGCCGTCGCGCCGGGACGTGGACCGCGCTGGGGGTAGGCTCGGCGATATTCCTGCACGTGGGTTACTCATTGCTCGGTATCGGCTTGATCGTGTCCCAGTCCATCGTGCTGTTCAACGCGCTGAAATGGGCGGCGGCGGCTTACCTGTTGTACATCGGCTTCAAGGCCCTGCGTGCGCAACCGGCCAAGCCTGCCGCCGAGGGGGGGTTGCACCGCGAAGCCGGCGAACGCACCCCGCGTGGGGCGTTTACCGCAGGTTTTGTGACCAACGGCTTGAACCCCAAGGCCACGTTGTTCTTTCTCTCGCTGTTCACCGTGGTGATCAACCCGCACACGCCGCTTGCGGTGCAGGCCGGTTACGGCGTGTACCTGGCCGTGGCGACGGCGCTGTGGTTCTGCCTGGTGGCCATGCTGTTCAGCCAACAGCGCGTGCGTGCTGGCTTTGCGCGGATGGGGCATTGGTTCGACCGCACCATGGGCGCGGTGCTGATTGCCATCGGTGTAAAACTCGCCTTCACCAGCATGAAGTAAACGACATTTTCGAGCGGACACAGCTCAAAATGTGCGAGCGGGCTTGCTCGCGAATGCGGTGGTTCAGTCAAAGCTATACCGACTGATACCCCGCATTCGCGAGCAAGCCCGCTCCCACTTTGGGTCTCGGTAATGGCGCAAAGCTAGCATTTGCTGGGCTCTGCAAATCATTCCTTTGGCTGATTTGGCTGACACATAAGGTCTCTAAAGTGCAGGTCTTCAAGCCAAGACCGTGCAGTCATAAAAGGGATTCGTATGTTGCAGACCCGTGTTATCCCGCCCGCCGAAGGTGCGTACCAATATCCGTTGTTGATCAAACGCCTGTTGATGTCCGGAACCCGATACGAGAAGACCCGGGAAATCGTCTACCGCGACAAACTGCGCTACACCTACCCCACGTTGATCGAACGCGTTGCCCGCCTGGCCAACGTATTGACCGAGGCCGGGGTCAAGGCCGGCGACACGGTGGCGGTGATGGACTGGGACAGCCATCGTTACCTGGAGTGCATGTTCGCCATCCCGATGATTGGCGCGGTGATCCACACCATCAACGTGCGCCTGTCGCCGGAACAGATTTTGTACACCATGAACCACGCCGAGGACCGCTTCGTGCTGGTCAACAGCGAGTTCGTGGGGCTCTACCAGGCGATCGCCGGGCAGTTGAGCACGGTCGACAAGACCCTGCTGCTGACTGACGGCGATGCCAAGACCGCCGAGCTGCCCAACCTGGTCGGCGAGTACGAAACCCTGCTGGCGGCCGCCAGCCCGAAGTACGACTTTGAGGATTTCGACGAACATTCCGTCGCCACTACCTTCTACACCACCGGCACCACCGGCAACCCCAAGGGTGTGTATTTCACTCACCGCCAGTTGGTGCTGCACACCATCGGCGTGGCGACCATCATGGGCAGTGTCGACAGCGTGCGCCTGCTGGGCACCAACGATGTGTACATGCCGATCACACCGATGTTCCACGTGCATGCCTGGGGCCTGCCATACGTGGCAACCATGCTCGGCCTGAAGCAGGTGTACCCCGGCCGCTACGACCCGGAATACCTGGTGGAGCTGTGGCGCAAGGAAAAGGTCACCTTCTCGCACTGCGTGCCGACCATCCTGCAAATGGTGCTCAACGCCAAGGCCGCCCAGGACGTGGATTTTGGCGGCTGGAAAATCGTCATCGGCGGCAGCGCCCTCAACCGTTCGCTGTATGAAGCCTCCAAAGCACGTGGGATTCAACTGACTGCCGCGTACGGCATGTCCGAGACCGGGCCGCTGGTGTCCTGCGCCCACCTCAACGAAGAGCTGATGGCCGGCACCGAGGACGAGCGCACCACCTATCGCATCAAGGCCGGCGTGCCGGGGCCGTTGGTGGACGCGGCGATTGTCGACAGCGAGGGCAATTTCCTGCCTGCCGATGGCGAGTCTCAAGGGGAGTTGGTGTTGCGCGCGCCGTGGCTGACCGAGGGTTATTACAACGAGCCGCAAAAAGGCGCCGAACTGTGGGCCGGCGGCTGGATGCACACCGGCGACGTGGCCACGCTGGATGCTTTCGGCGTGATTGATATCCGCGACCGCATTAAGGACGTGATCAAGACCGGTGGCGAGTGGATCTCCTCCCTGGCCCTCGAGGATCTGGTCAGCCGTCACCCGGCGGTACGCGAAGTAGCGGTGGTGGGCATCGCCGACCCGCAGTGGGGCGAACGCCCGTTTGCATTGCTGGTGGTGCGTGATGGCCATGTGATAGGGGCTCGTGAGCTCAAGGAACATCTCAAGCCTTTCGTGGAGTTGGGCCATTTGAGCAAGTGGGCGATTCCAAGCCAGATCGCCGTTGTTACGGAAATTCCCAAGACCAGTGTCGGCAAACTCGACAAAAAACGTATCCGGATTGACATCATTGAATGGCAGGCCAACAACAGTACGTTCCTGTCCACCCTCTGAGCTGCGTTGCCGTGCCTGTAGGGCACGGCAATGCTCTATCTCAAGCCTTTACTTGTGATTTGCGATTTTTCAGCCATCCTTGCCGCGTCGGCCCTCGCCGACATGGCGAAAGGGTTGTGGCAGACGGGTCGGTGATGCAAATCACACTTTAGAGGGATCAAGCACTACCCCCTGCTGGCTATAGTCCCTTCCAGAGTTTTTCACGGATGTTGCGCTTCGGGCCATGGGGGCTCGGCTGCCGAGCGGCATTGGAATCGTTGTATTCCGGCCGTTACACGCATTACAGAAAAAACTCACTGCCATAACAATAATGCACATGGAGTAGCGTCGATGACCTCAGTAAACCAGTTCTGGCGCCGGGCACGACTGCCCCTGGCCGTCAGTCTCGCCTCTACGCTCGCCGGGCCCGCATTCGGCGTCAGTTTCAATATCGGTGAAATCGAAGGGAGTTTTGACTCGTCGCTTTCGGTGGGGGCGAGCTGGTCTACAGCTGAACGCAACCGCAACCTGATCGGCGTCAATAACGGTGGCAAGGGGTTATCGCAAACCTCCGATGATGGGCACCTGAACTTCGACAAGGGCGATACGTTCTCGAAGATCTTCAAAGGCATTCATGATCTTGAGTTGAAGTACGGCGACACCGGCGTATTTGTGCGTGGCAAGTACTGGTATGACTTCGCGCTTCAAAACGAAGACCTGGACTTCAAGAACGTCAGCAACAACAACCGTAAAGAGGGCGCCAAATCCTCGGGCGGGCAGATTCTCGATGCCTTCATTTACCACAACTATGCGATTGCCGATCAACCCGGCAGCGTGCGTTTCGGTAAGCAGGTGGTGAGCTGGGGCGAAAGTACATTCATTGGTGGCGGCATCAACTCCATCAACCCGATTGACGTGTCCGCATTCCGTCGCCCGGGTGCCGAAATCAAGGAAGGCTTGATTCCGGTCAACATGTTCTACGTGTCGCAAACGCTGACCGATAACCTCTCGGCAGAAGCCTTCTATCAATTGGAATGGGACCAGACCGTTACCGACAACTGCGGGACGTTCTTCTCCCAGCCGGATGTGGTTTCCGATGGTTGCAGCGACAACCTGCGTCTGCTTGCCAAGCGTTCTACCATTGCTGCCACGGCGCCGGGTCGTGGGGCGCTCGCTCAATTTGCTGCTCGCGGCGTGGACACCAACGAAGAAGGCACCCTGGTACGTCGTGGCGCCGATAAGGATGCACGTGACAGCGGCCAGTTTGGTGTGGCCATGCACTACAACTTTGAACCGCTGGACACCGAGTTTGGTGCCTATTTCATGAACTACCACAGCCGTGCGCCGATCTTCAGCGCGACCGCGGCGCCTGCCTCGGCTTATGCAATTGCACCGGCCTTCGGCACGCTGGCGCCGGTGTTTATCGCCGGTAACTCCAAGTACTTTATCGAGTACCCGGAAGATATCCGCCTGTACGGTTTGAGCTTCTCGACCACGTTGCCCACCGGTACTGCCTGGAGCGGGGAACTCAGCTACCGCCCTAACGCGCCGGTACAGCTCAACACCACCGACATCCTCTATGCAGGTGTCAAAGACCTGGGTGGCGCATTTTCGAATGCCTCTCTGCTCAGCGGTGCCAAGGGCCAGGACCTGAATGGTTATCGTCGTAAGGAAATCACTCAGTTCCAAACCACGCTGACGCACTTTTTCGATCAGGTGATGGGCGCCAGCCGCTTGACCCTCGTCGGAGAGGTGGGTGTGACGCATGTGGGTGGGCTTGAGAGCAAAAACAAAGTTCGTTATGGCCGTGATCCGGTCTTCGGTCCTGGCGCTCTGCCGTCTACCGGTGGGCGTAACACCTGCTCGCAGATCCTTAACCCGTCCACTATCGGTGGCGCCGGGGCGGGGGCTGATGCCAGCAATGTCTCCAAGTATTGCGATAACGACGGTTTCACTACAGCCACTTCGTGGGGCTACCGTGGTCGTGCCATCTGGGAATACCCGGATACGTTCGCCGGGGTGAACCTTAAGCCTAGCGTGGCTTGGTCCCATGACGTCAAAGGCTATTCGCCGGGCCCTGGTGGCAACTTCGAGGAAGGCCGCAAGGCGGTCAGCCTGGGTGTGGATGCGGAGTACCAGAACACCTACACCGTGGGTTTGAACTACACCAACTTCTTCGGTGGCAAGTTCAGCACGGTGGATGATCGTGACTTCGTTGCCTTGAGCGCGGGCATGAACTTCTAAGCACACTCTTTTCAGCTGCATGTATTTTCAGGAAGAACCAGAACATGAAAATAACTAAAAGTCTGTTGCATGTGGGGGTGCTTGGGCTGTCGATCCTGGCGAGTAACGTCATGGCGGCAGTCTCGGCGGATGAAGCTGCCAAGCTCGGTACTACCTTGACCCCGATGGGCGCTGAAATGGCCGGTAACGCGGCAGGCACCATTCCCAAGTGGTCGCCACTGCCAACCAACGCCGGCGCCGTGGATGCTCGTGGCTTCCTGGCCAACCCGTATGCCAGCGAGCAACCGCAGTTCACCATCACCGCGCAAAACGTCGAGCAGTACAAAGACAAGCTGGCGCCGGGGCAATACGCGATGTTCAAGCGTTACCCGGAAACCTTCAAGATGCCGGTTTACCCGACCCATCGCGGCGCTACCGTGCCCGCGGAGGTGTTCGCCGCCATCAAGAAGAACGCCACCACCACCAACCTGGTGTCCGGCGGCAACGGCCTGGAGAACTTCGAAACGGCCGTACCGTTCCCGATTCCAAAAAGCGGCGTGGAAGTCATCTGGAACCACATCACCCGTTATCGCGGCGGCAGCGTGACGCGCCTGGTCACCCAGGCTACGCCGCAAACCAATGGTTCCTACAGCCTGGTGTACTTTCGCGACCAGTTTGTATTCCGCGACAAAATGAAAGACTTCGACCCGAAAAACCCGGGCAACGTGTTGTTCTACTTCAAGCAGCAAGTGACTGCGCCGGCGCGTCTGGCCGGTGGTGTGCTGCTGGTGCACGAAACCCTGGACCAGGTGAAGGAGCCTCGTTCGGCATGGGTCTACAACGCCGGTCAGCGCCGCGTGCGGCGGGCGCCGCAAGTCTCCTATGACGGCCCGGGCACCGCTGCCGACGGCCTGCGTACCTCCGACAACCTCGACATGTACAACGGTGCGCCGGACCGCTACGACTGGAAACTGGAAGGCAAGAAGGAAATCTACATCGCTTCCAACAGCTACAAGATCGACGATCCGAAGCTCAAGTACGCCGACATCATCAAGGCCGGCCACATCAACCAGGACCTGGCTCGCTACGAGCTGCGCCGCGTCTGGCATGTGGTCGCGACCTTGAAGGAAGGCCAGCGCCACATCTATGCCAAGCGTGACTTCTTCATCGACGAAGACACCTGGCAAGCGGCGGTCATCGACCACTACGACGGTCGTGGTCAACTGTGGCGTGTCGCCGAAGCCCATGCCGAGAACTACTACGACAAGCAAGTGCCGTGGTACGCCCTGGAAACCCTCTACGACCTGCAGTCCGGCCGCTACCTGGCGCTGGGCATGAAGAACGAAGAGAAGCAGGCTTATGACTTCGGCTTCACCGCCACCGCCAGCGACTTCACCCCGGCGGCCCTGCGCCAGGACGGTGTTCGCTAAGCTGTAGCTGTACTCGAATGTGGGAGGGGGCTTGTTCCCGATAGCGGTCCGACAGTCAAAAGATGCATCGACTGTTGCGCCGCAATCGGAAGCAAGCCCCCTCTCACATTTTTTGTCGTAGTTCTTTTCAGGCAATTGTTGCAAAGATCTACAAACCTGCCGCTTTTACCGCTAGTCTGCGGACATCTGCAATGCCGACAACAGCCTTCTACAAGAGCCCGGCGATGACTGATCTGTCCCGAATCCAAGGGCCTGCCAGCGCGGTAATTCCAGCTCTGGAAGGTCGCTTCTACCGGCCACCGCTGCCTGACGGCTACGTGCTGCGGCCGCGCCTGTGCGAACGCCTGGCCGGTGGGCTGCAAGGGCGACTGTTGCTGGTCAGCGCACCGGCGGGGTTCGGCAAGAGTTCGTTGGCGGTGGAGTTCTGCCAGAGCCTGCCGGCCCACTGGCAAAGCCTGTGGCTGGGCCTGAGCCCCCGGGACAATGATCCCGGCCGCTTCCTCGAGCGCCTGCTCGACGGTTTGCAGCAATACTTCCCGCAACTCGGTGCCCAATCCCTGGGCCTGCTGAAAATGCGTCAGCGCCACCAACCCTTCGCCTTTGAAGAATGGCTCGATGGCCTGCTCGATGAGCTGACCCTACACCTCTCCACCCGGGCGCCGCTGTTACTGGTACTGGATGACTACCATCTGGCCCAGGGCCCGGTGCTCGACCGCTGCCTGCAATTTTTCCTCAACCATTTGCCCGATGGCCTGCTGGTGCTGGTGACCAGTCGCCAGCGCCCGGACTGGCATCTGGCGCGGCTGCGGCTGTCGCGGCATTTACTGGAACTGCATGAACAGGACCTGCGCCTGACCCATGCCGAATCCCTGGCCGTGCTGGACCGTCACAGCAGTTCCTTGCGCGGTGAGGCCCTCGATAATCTGATCCGCCGCAGCGAGGGTTGGGTGGCCGGCCTGCGCTTCTGGTTGCTGGCTGCTTCCGAGGCGGGCAGCGAAGGTGCCCTGCCGCAAAGCCTGCACGGCGGTGAAGGGCTGATCCGCGATTACCTGCTCGAAGAGGTGATCGACTGCCTGCCGGCCGAAGTGCAGGCATTCCTGTTCGACACTGCCCCCCAGGAGCGTTTTTGCAGCGAGCTGTGCGATGCCGTGCGGGAGGCCCACGACAGCGCCGAAATCCTGCGCTACCTGCAATCCCACCAAGTGTTTCTGGTGCCGCTGGACGAGCAGGGCCATTGGTTTCGTTATCACCATCTGTTCTCCGACTTGTTGCGCACCCGGCGCGCCAGTAGCAACGTGTTGCCGGCTGCCAGTCTGCACCTGCGCGCTTGCCGCTGGTTCAATGCCCAGGGCTTGATAGATGAAGCGGTGGAACAGGCGTTGCGCGCCGGCCATCTGGATGTGGCGGCCAATCTGGTGCAGAACCTGTCCGAAGAGCAACTGCTGGCCGAGCAAAATGTCGGCATGCTGCTGCGCTGGAAAATGGACTTGCCCGACAGCCTGCTGATCAGCACGCCGCGCTTGATCGTGCTGTACAGCTGGGCCCTGGGCCTGGCCTGCCAGCTGGACGCGGCGGAGGAATTATCCAGCTACCTCTGCCGTTTCCTGCCGGCACCGTCGGCCACTGCGCAAAAGTCGATGCTGGCGCAATGGCTGGCGCTGAGCGGGATCATCGCGCGCGGGCGAGGGGACCGCGAGCTGACCCAGCGTTATTGCAGCGAAGCCTTGGAAAGCCTGCCGCAACGGCGTTATGGCCAGCGTTTGATGTGCCTGTCGACCCTGTCCAATCTGGCCATTGTCGATGCCGACCTGTGGCGTGCCCGTGGCTTGAATCGCGAATCCCTGGAGTTGGCGCAGCGTGTCGGCAACCCGCTGTTTGAGGCCCTGGCCCATTACGACCGGGCGCGGGTGCTGCAGGCGCGCGGCGAAATCCTGCGTTCCCTGGATGAAGTGCGTCAGGGCCTGCAACGCCTGCATGGCTTGGCGCCCCAGCGGCTATACGCGGTGCGTGCGCGGTTGTCGCTCTATGAAGGTTACTTGCTGCTGGTGCGGTTCCAGACCGAAGCCGGGCTCGCCCGCCTGCGCGCCGGGCTCACCGAGGCCCGCGCCTGCCGCGATATCAGCGTGTTGATCGGGCATTGTGTGATTGCCAGTTTCGAAGGGCGGCGCGGTGACTTTCCCGGCGCTTTCGCCGAACTCGCCGAAGCCGAACGCTTGATGCACATCTGGGATGTACCGCCGATCTACTACCTGGCGATGATCACCCTGATCAAATGCGAGTTGTGGCTGGCCCAGGGCCGCACCGACCTGGCCGACGCCTGGCTGGCCCGCCTGGGGCAAACCTACAACGGCGAACATGCCGCCGCCGCGCCGGAGTTTCATCCGCATCTGCCGCAACATATCGGGCTGCAACAGGCGGCACTGGATGCCACTCGCTATCAAACCGATGCCGCCCTGCACCGGCTCGAGGAGTTGGCGCAACAGGCGCACAACAGCGGGCGCCAGATGATTGCCCTGATGGCCCTGACCCAACAGGCGCAATTGCTCCTGGGCAGCGGCCAGGAAGCCAAGGCACGGGCGGTTTTGGCCCGGGCCCTTGAGGCGGGCGCAGGCGGCGCGCTGCAACCCTTCCAGCGGCTGTTGGAAAGCCATCCGGACTGGATGCGCGAGCGACTCGGCAAGGACCCCCATGGCTTGCTGAACCAGAGCCTCATGGCGCAGCTGCCCGCCGCCGCCGTCATCGACCCCCCCGCTAACCATGAAACCTTGAGCGCCCGGGAACTCGCGGTATTGCAGCTCATCGCGCAAGGCTGCTCCAACCAGGAGATCAGCAACCGGCTGTTCATCTCCCTGCACACGGTCAAGACCCACGCGAGCCATATCAACAGCAAGCTGGGGGTGGAGCGGCGCACCCAGGCAGTGGCGCGGGCGCAGGAGTTGAGGTTGATCGGCTAAGCAGCCTCAGTCTGGTTTAATAGTTCACTTCATTTGCACCAGAGGCCCGTTCATGACCACCGCCACGCCGACACTTATCCGCGAAACCTTCCCCGTCGGCCCTTTGCAGTGCAACTGCACCATCATCGGCGACCCCATCACCAAAAAAGCCATCGTGGTCGACCCGGGTGGCAACTATGAGCTGATCCTGGCTCGCCTCGATGCGCTGGGCCTGAAAGTGGTGAGTATCATCCACACCCACGCCCATCTTGATCATTTCCTGGCATCGGGACAGTTGAAAGAAAAAACCGGCGCCACCCTGCACCTGCACAAGGAAGACCAGTTCCTTTGGGACAATCTGGAAATGCAGTGCCAGATGTTTCGCGTGCCTTATACGCCGGTGCCGTCGCCGGATCGCTGGCTGGAACATGACGAGGAATTGGCCTGCGGTTGCGGTGTGGCGTTGCACACGCCGGGCCATACGCCGGGCTCGATGAGCTTCTGGTTTGCCGATGCCAAGCTGCTGATCGCCGGGGACACGCTGTTTCGGCGTGGCGTGGGGCGTACGGATTTGTGGGGTGGGGACCAGGCGACCATCGTGCGTTCGATCAAGCAGCGGCTGTACACGCTGGACGAGGGCGCGACGGTGGTGGCGGGGCACGGGCCGGATACCCGGCTGGGGGAGGAGATGCGCGAGAACCCGTTTGTCCGCGCATGATGCGGCGCCCGGCAACGGTTGTTGAAGGAGACGTGTTGTAGCAAAAACACAGGTCGCATTCAGGATCTGTCTGCTACGGTTTCTGTAGCGGCGAAGCTGGCCAATGTTTTGTTACAGCTCAACACGCCGCCATGGAATTTTTGCCGTTTGTCGCGTTCCAAGCTCGGCACAGGTCCATTGCCAATGTCCTTTGCACCACAGAATGCAAAAGTAGGAGCTACCCTAATGTTCACTTCGCGTCGTCTGCTTGTTGTCGCTACAGTCGTGGCCCTGTTATCCGGCTGCGCTTCACCTAATCCTTATGACGGCAGCAGCCAGGGACAGGCGGGCAATCAATCCGGCGGGATGAGCAAGACCGCCAAATACGGTGGCCTGGGCGCCCTGGCCGGTGCATTGGCAGGCGCGGCCATTGACCATAACAACCGTGGCAAAGGCGCGCTGATCGGTGCCGTGGTCGCAGGTGCAGGCGCAGCAGGTTACGGCTACTACGCCGACCAGCAGGAAAAGAAACTGCGCGAAAGCATGGCCAATACAGGGGTTGAAGTTCAGCGCCAGGGCGACCAGATCAAGCTGATCATGCCGGGCAACATCACCTTCGCGACCAACTCGGACGCGATCTCCAGCAGCTTCTACACGCCGCTGAACAACCTGGCCAACTCGCTCAAGCAGTTCAGCCAGAACACCATCCAGATCGTGGGTTACACCGACAGCACCGGCAGCCGCCAGCTGAACATGGACCTGTCCCAGCGTCGTGCTCAGAGCGTGGCCAACTACCTGACTTCCCAGGGCGTCAGCGCTGCCAACCTGAGTGCGCGTGGTGCCGGCCCGGATAACCCGATCGCCAGCAACGCCGACGTCAACGGCCGCGCCCAGAACCGTCGCGTAGAAGTGAACCTCGGCCCGATCCCAGGGCAGCAGTACGGTCAGCCAGGCGCCCAGCAACAGGCGCCACAGCAGAACAACCAGTTCCAGGGCAACCCGTACTCGCAATACCAGTAATCGACGCACAAAAAAAGCCCCCTGGCGCCTGAGGCGCAGGGGGCTTTTTCGTATGGCTTTACATCAGTCGATGTATTCGAACACTTTTACAATTTTCTGCACGCCCGACACACCCTGTACCAGGTTGGCGGCGCGGGTGGCTTCGGCCTGGGTCAGCAGGCCCATCAGGTACACAATGCCGTTGTCGGTGACGACTTTGATGCGCGAACCGGGGATCGCGTTGTCGGTCAGCATCTGCGCCTTGATCTTGGTGGTCAGCAGCGCGTCATTGCTGATGGCCAGCAACGTGATCGGGTCCATCACCTGCAATTCGTTATGCACTTTCTTGACCCGTTGTACGGCCGCGGCGGCTTGTTCGGCCTGGGCCTTGAGGTCTGCGCGTGGCGTTTGGCCGGCGAGCAGCACTACACCATTGAAGCTGGTCACGACGATGCGCGATGCGCCATTGCCCAGGTCGGTGGCGGCCTTGGCAACGTTCACTTCTACCTTGGTTTCGATCAGCGAGTCATCAATCTTGCTGCCGAAGGTGCGGGTTCCCTTGTCGTCCTGGATGGGGGTGTCACGTGTTGCGGTGATGGCCGTGCTGCAACCGCTGAGGCCGAGGCACAGCGCAATAGCCAATAGGCTGAGACGTTTAACGGTCATTCTTCACTCCCGAACAGTTGGCTGTCGATCAGATCGCACAGGCAGTGGATCGTCAGCAGGTGGACTTCCTGAATACGTGCAGTGACATTGGCCGGGACGCGAATTTCAACGTCCTCGGGCAGCAGCAGCGAGGCCATGCCGCCGCCATCGCGTCCGGTCAATGCTACGACAATCATTTCGCGATCATGTGCGGCCTGGATCGCTTGAATAATGTTCGCCGAGTTGCCGCTGGTGGAAATCGCCAGCAGCACATCGCCCGGTTGGCCCAGGGCGCGGATCTGCTTGGAGAAAATTTCGTTGTAGCTGTAGTCGTTGGCGATCGAGGTGATCGTCGACGAATCGGTGGTCAACGCGATCGCCGGCAGGCTCGGGCGCTCACGTTCGAAGCGGTTGAGCAGCTCGGACGAGAAATGCTGGGCATCGCCGGCCGAACCGCCGTTGCCGCACGAAAGCATTTTGCCCTCGTTGAGCAAGGCGTTGACCATGACCTGACTGGCTTGCTCGATGTGCGGTGCAAGTACGTCCATCGCCTGTTGCTTGGTGTCGATGCTGGCCTGGAAAAGCTGGCGAATTCGGGATTGCATGTCCATCTGTGTGACCTTAAGTAGCGCGGCTGTTTGGCACAGGAATGTGCAGCCCGCAAAGCAAAGAGCAAAAGTGTGTGGTGAAAATGTCCGGTGAGTCAGCTGTCGAAGGCATCTTTGAGCCAGTTCAGATCAGCCTGACCAGACGGTGTGCTTTCTATGGCAACCACATCGAAACGGCAGGGGGCGTCGGCCCAGCGATGCTCTTTTTGCAGGTAAAACTGCGCGGCGAGTATCAGCTTCTGACGCTTGCGCCCGTCGATACTGGCGAGCGCGCCACCCCATTGTGCGTGTTTTCTGTAGCGGACTTCGACGAATACTACTGTATCGCCGTCAAGCATGACCAGATCAAGCTCGCCGCGTTTACACAACCAGTTCTGCGCCAGAAGGCGCAGACCCTGTTGCTGCAGGTATTTCAGAGCTTGAAGTTCGGCATCCTTGCCGCTTTGTGCGCTGGACCGCTCGGGCATCAGCGCGGGGTATCCGGCAGGCGCTGGATGTCGCCGCCGACAAACTTGGCCCATGGCATCTGGCGATCAACACGCTGGTTGGCGCTGATCCCCAGGCTGCCCGAAAGGCCGTCAACCCGGGTGTCCGGCAGCGCCTTGAGTTGGCCCAGGCGTGGCGCCAGGCGGTAGGCGTCGACACCCATCGCGTACAGGCGGCCGAGGCTGCCATTGGCTTGCGGCCATTGCGCGGCAACCTGGTTGCGCAGTGGGTCGGTGGTGTTCAACAGCCAAGGGGTTTCACAGAACATCACATTGGTCATGTCCAGATACTGGTTCTTGTCACCGCTGGCGCTGAACACGTGTGAAGTCGCGTACACAGGCACATCACCGGCGTACTGGAAGTTCAGGGTCGGCTTGATCTGCTGGGCCAACTGCGGGGTAACGGCCAGGAAGATGAACTCGATGTCCTGGCGACGCGACGGTTGCGCGGCAACGTCGGTGCCGACGGTGCTTTGCAGGCTCTTGGCGCGGCCTTCACTTTTACGCAGCTGGAACAGGTCGGCAATCTGCTGGGCGAGGGCGACCGGTTGGTCGACATACTCGACACCTACTACTGTGCCGCCATTGGCTTCCCAATCCTGGCGGAAGGCTTTGTAGACGCGCTCACCCCATTCGCCACGCGGCACCATCGCCGCAGCGCGATGCAGACCGTCGGCGCGGGCGCGGCGCGACACTTCGCGAGCTTCGTCTTCAGCGGCCAGGCCGAATTGGAACAACTGCGCCGGGCTGCGATCAGTCTCGCTGTAGTTGAGTGCAAGGGTGGTAATCGGCAGTTGCGGGCGAGCGCTAAGCTGTTTGACCAGCGGCTTCTCCAGCGGGCCGACCACCAGTTGCACGCCGGCGGCCTGGGCCTTGGCGTAGAACTCGTCGATGGAGGTCAGGCGCGAGCTGTCATAGAACTCGATGACCGGCGGCTTCTGCCCGGCTTGTTCAGCCTGGTAGTGGGCGGCCATGAAACCCTCGCGCAGGGCCTTGCCCACGGAAGCCAGCGGGCCGTCCTGGGGCAGCAGCAGGGCGATCTTGTTCAAGGGCTGGCTGGCCAGTTCCTTGAGCTTGGTCAGCGGCGTCGGCAGTTGCACCGCAGCCGGGTGGCCCGGGTTCTGCGCACGCCAGGTGTCGATAGCGGCTTGCTGTTGCTCAAGCGTACCGGCGCCCTTGACCGATTGGGCCAGGGTGATCCAGCCGTCCAGCACCGGGTTGCCGCTGACTTGCAGCTGTTCGGCCGGCAGGGCGGCAATCAATGCCCAGATGGCTTCGTGGTTGCTGTTGGCGGCGTCGCCGGTCAGCAGCGGGGCCATGGCGACACGCTCACGGGCGGCGGCCAGGGTCTGGCCATCGGCTTCGTAAGCACGGGCGTGCACGGTGCCGGTACGGATCTGCTGTTCAGGCGGCAGGTCCTTCAGGCTTTGCAGGCTTGGATGATTCAAGGCGGTCAGGGCGGCCTTGGGTTGGTTGCGCGCCATGGCCAGTTCGGCGGCCAGGGTGCTGGCGAATACTTGCGCCGCCGGCTTGAGCACGTCCAGGGGCACTTGCGCCAGAATCTGCGACGAGCGACCAGGGTTGTTCTGCTTGTAGGCCAGGTCAGCCGCACTCAGGCGCAGTAACGCGGCCTTTTCTGGCGTGTTGGCGGTTGTGGCCTGTTCGAGCAGTTGCTCGATACTGGCGTCCGGGGTCCGTGGAAGGTCGCCAAGGCTGGACGAGGGCGAGCTGGCACACGCGGCCAGCAAGGCAGCGAGGCAGAGGGCGGAGAGCAGCCGCAGGCAAGCGATCATGTAAGTGTTCCTGATACCGATCAAATTAGCGTGGAATTGTACCCAAGCACTGGCCCAGGCGCGATGTTACTGGCGTGAAACCGTCGATTTAGGTGGTGCAAATGTTGCTATCCGCTATCAACGGCTGAAACGGCATCGGCCTTGATGGCATATTTTCGAAGCGCCTACGCGCTACAATGTGGCTTTTGCCAACCATCGAGGTGTGCGTTTTGACTGCTCCAGGTCCTTTGAATTCCACTGCAGGCTCGCTTTTTGTCGTGGCGACGCCCATTGGCAACCTGGACGACATCAGTGCCCGGGCGCTTAAAGTGTTGCGCGACGTTAAATTGATCGCGGCCGAAGATACGCGGCACTCCCAGCGATTGATGCAGCATTTTGGTATCAGTACGCCACTGGCGGCTTGCCACGAGCACAACGAGCGCGAGGAAGGCAGCCGTTTTATCGTGCGTTTGCTGGCGGGCGACGATGTGGCGCTGATCTCCGACGCGGGCACACCGCTGATCTCCGACCCTGGCTATCACCTCGTTCGCCAGGCGCGGGCCGCTGGTATCAATGTAGTGCCTGTTCCGGGAGCGTGCGCGCTGATCGCGGCATTGTCGGCGGCGGGCCTGCCGTCGGACCGGTTTATTTTTGAAGGTTTTCTGCCGGCCAAGGCTGTAGGGCGGCGTGCGCGCCTCCAGGCGCTGAAGGAGGAACCGCGCACGCTGATCTTCTACGAGGCCCCGCACCGTATTCTTGAATGCCTGCAAGACATGGAACTGGTCTTCGGTGGCGAGCGCCTGGCGTTGCTGGCCCGCGAGTTGACCAAGACCTTCGAAACCCTCAAGGGCCTGCCGCTGGAAGAGCTGCGCGCGTTCGTCGAAGGCGACAGCAACCAGCAGCGTGGCGAGTGCGTGGTGCTGGTGGCAGGCTGGACCGCACCGGAGAGTGAAGACGCGGTGGGCAGCGAAGCGATGCGCATCCTGGATCTGCTGCTCGAGGAAATGCCGCTCAAGCGAGCTGCGGCTCTGGCGGCGGAAATTACCGGCGTGCGCAAGAATCTTTTGTATCAGGCTGCGCTGGATAAACAGAAAGACGAATAGTTCCGGGGTTAAATCTGTATTTCGTCCGAACGTGATGGCATTGCTGCGCTTTTAATACTTGTCCTGAGGCCGCCGTGCCGTTAACCTGCGCGGCGGAGAGTCGATTGGACAGTCGCTGCCTTCTATGAAAATTAGGGGGGGGAGGAAAGTCCGGGCTCCATAGGGCGAAGTGCCAGGTAATGCCTGGGAGGCGTGAGCCTACGGAAAGTGCCACAGAAAATAACCGCCTAAGCACTTCGGTGCCGGTAAGGGTGAAAAGGTGCGGTAAGAGCGCACCGCACGTCTGGCAACAGTTCGTGGCTAGGTAAACCCCACTTGGAGCAAGACCAAATAGGGTCCCAAGGCGTGGCCCGCGCTGGGACCGGGTAGGTTGCTAAAGATGTCCAGTGATGGCCATCGTAGACGAATGACTGTTCAAGACAGAACCCGGCTTACAGATCGACTCTCCACCTTTTTCCTTTTGTCCGAATCTCGGGCGCAAACCCGGTAATAACGCAAGAATCCCTCCCTGCCGAATCATTGGCAGATGCATCTTCGTAATACCAAAAAAATCTTACTCTTAATAAATCACTTTAACTTTAAGCCATAGCTCTTTGAGCTGTTTGTGCTTGTTGGGCCAAAAACATCGCTGAACTCTGGTTTCTCCTCCTTTTACGCTCCTAAATCTCCGTTCTGTAAGGCTTTTCCTTGAATCCGCGCCTTGACGGTGTGGTGGGCGCATTCCTATAGTGTGCGCAAGTGGCGGAAAGTGGCACAAAGTGGGTTTTTTGAACGTAAAACGCTAAAATTTGGAGAAACGCATCTGTGTTTCGCGGAGCTAACGCTATCAGTCTCGATGCAAAAGGCCGTCTCGCCATGCCGAGCCGGTATCGTGACGAGCTGATTTCGCGAAGTTCCGGGCAGTTGATCATCACCATTGATGCCGTTGATCCGTGTTTGTGCGTTTACCCTCTCGATGAGTGGGAGTTGATTGAAACCAAGTTGCGCGCTCTGCCTTCATTGCGTGAAGAAAACCGCCGCCTCCAGCGCTTGCTGATCGGTAATGCCGTCGACCTCGAGCTCGATGGCAGTGGTCGTTTCCTGGTGCCGCCGCGTTTGCGCGAGTACGCCAAGCTGGACAAGCGCGCAATGCTGGTGGGCCAACTGAACAAGTTCCAATTGTGGGACGAAGATGCCTGGGATGCTGTTTCTGCAGCTGACCTGGCTGCTATTCAACAACCGGGCGCCATGCCTGATGAACTGCGTGATTTGATCCTGTGACTATTGATAGCGGCTTTAACCACATCACCGTACTGCTTGACGAAGCCGTTGAGGCTCTCGCCGTACGCGCGGATGGCTGCTATTTGGACGGCACGTTCGGCAGGGGCGGGCATAGCCGGTTGATACTCAGCCAGCTCGGGTCCGACGGTAAGCTCCTCGGGTTCGACAAAGACCCTCAAGCGATTGCCACCGGGCAAGCGCTAGCGGCCGAAGACGGCCGCTTTGTCGTTGTGCAGCGCAGCTTTGCCGAGCTGGGTGCCGAAGTGGCCGAGCGCGGCATGGCGGGCAAGGTGGCCGGGGTTTTGCTCGACCTGGGCGTGTCCTCGCCGCAGCTCGACGACCCGGAGCGCGGCTTCAGCTTCATGAACGACGGCCCGCTCGACATGCGCATGGACCCGACCCGCGGCATCAGCGCGGCCGAGTTCATTGCGACCGCGCCACACGAAGAAATTACCCGTGTGTTCAAGGAATACGGTGAAGAACGTTTCGCCGGCCGTATGGCCCGCGCAGTGGTCGAGCGCCGGGAGATCCAGCCGTTCGAACGCACCGCCGATCTGGCCGAAGTGCTGAAAGTCGCCAACCCTGCGTGGGAAAAGGGCAAGAACCCGGCTACCCGAGCGTTCCAGGGCCTGCGCATTCACGTCAACAACGAATTGGGTGACCTGGAGGCTGGCCTGGAGGCCGCCCTCGAGGCGCTGGAAGTGGGCGGTCGCCTGGTGGTGATCAGCTTCCACTCGCTGGAAGACCGCATCGTCAAACTGTTCATGCGTCGTCTGGTCAAGGGCGAGTCCGACAACCTGCCGCGCAACCTGCCGGTGCGTTTCGAAGCCTTTGTGCCGAAAATCAAAATCCATGGCAAAGCGCAGTTCGCTTCCGAAGCCGAACTCAAGGCCAACCCACGTTCGCGCAGCGCCGTCATGCGCGTCGCGGAGAAGTTGCGGTGAGCAAGCTTTTCGCCAAGCCCCTTCCGGGCGGCAGCTTCTTTATGTTGCTGCTGTTTGTGGGCGTGCTGATTTCCGCAATTGCGGTGTCCTACAGTGCGCACTACAACCGCCAACTGCTCAATACCCTGTACGGGGAATTGAGCGTGCGCGACAAGGCGCAGGCGGAGTGGGGCCGGCTGATACTGGAGCAAAGCACCTGGACGGCCCATAGCCGTATCGAAGTGCTGGCCACCGAACAGCTGAAAATGCACATCCCGGGCGCGGCCGAAGTTCGCATGGTGGCGCCATGATGAAACTCGAAGGCGCACTCTACCCATGGCGCTTCCGCCTGATGCTCGGCTTGCTGGCATTGATGGTGGGTGCGATCACCTGGCGGATCATCGACCTGCAAGTGGTGGATCGCGACTTCCTGATCGGCCAGGGCGACGCTCGTAGCCTGCGTCATATCCCGATTCCTGCGCACCGTGGTCTGATTACCGACCGTAACGGTGAGCCTCTGGCCGTCAGTACGCCGGTAACCACCCTGTGGGCCAACGCCAAGGAATTGCAGGTGGCCAAAGACCGTTGGCCGGCGCTGGCTGCCGCGCTGGGCCAGGACCCGAAAGCCCTGGCTGAGCGCCTCGAAGCCCAGGCCAATAAAGAATTCATCTACCTGGTTCGCGGCCTGACCCCCGAGCAGGGCCAGCAGGTGCTCGACCTTAAAGTCCCCGGTGTCTACGGCATCGAGGAATTCCGTCGTTTCTACCCGGCCGGTGAAACCACCGCGCATATGGTGGGCTTCACCGACATTGACGACCACGGCCGTGAAGGTGTGGAACTCGCCTACGATGAATGGCTCGCCGGGGTTCCCGGCAAACGACAAGTCATCAAGGATCGGCGCGGCAGACTGATCAAGGATGTCCAAGTCACCAAAAACGCCAAGGCCGGTAAGCCCTTGGCGTTGTCGATTGACCTGCGCCTGCAATACCTGGCCAACCGCGAGCTGCGTAACGCGATCATCGAGAACGGCGCCAAGGCCGGCAGCCTGGTGATCATGGACGTGAAGACCGGCGAGATCCTCGCCATGGTCAACCAGCCGACCTACAACCCGAACAACCGTCGCAACCTGCAACCGGCGATGATGCGCAACCGCGCCATGATCGACGTGTTCGAGCCGGGTTCGACCATGAAAGCCATCTCCATGAGTGCCGCCCTGGAAACCGGGCGCTGGAAGCCGAGCGATAAGGTCGAGGTGTATCCGGGTACTTTGCAGTTGGGCAAATACACCATTCGTGACGTATCCAGAACTGAAGGTCCGGTGTTGGATTTGACAGGTATTCTGATCAACTCCAGTAACGTGGGCATGAGTAAGGTCGCCTTCGATATCGGCGGTGAAACCATCTACCACCTGGCGCAAAAAATCGGCCTGGGCCAACCCACCGGCCTGGATTTCCCGGGCGAGCGCGTGGGTAACCTGCCGAACTACCGCGACTGGAAAAAAGCCGAGACCGCCACGCTTTCCTATGGCTATGGCCTGTCGGTGACGGCGATCCAGCTGGCCCACGCTTTCTCTGTATTGGCCAATAATGGCCGGATGGTTCCGCTGAGCCTGATCCATGTCGACGAAGCGCCGAAAGCCACCCAGGTGATCCCGGAAAACGTCGCCAAGACCATGCAAGGCATGCTGCAACAAGTGATCGAAGCACCGCGTGGCGTGTTCCGTGCCCAGGTGCCGGCGTATCACGTGGCCGGCAAGTCCGGTACTGCACGTAAAACCTCGGTGGGCACCAAGGGCTATGCGGAAAACTCCTATCGCTCGCTGTTCGCGGGCTTCGGCCCGATGAGCGACCCGCGCTACGCAATCGTGGTGGTGATCGACGAGCCGAGCAAAGCCGGTTACTTCGGCGGCCTGGTATCGGCGCCGGTGTTCAGCAAAGTGATGTCCGGCACCCTGCGCCTGATGAACATCACGCCGGACAACCTGCCGCCGACTCAACAAGCGAACGCCGGACCACCGGCCGCTGCTGTAAAAGCCAATGGAGGGCGCGGCTGATGTCTCTTAGCCTGAACAAGATTTTTGCCCACGCCGGCCGCGATCTGCTGATTCGCGAGTTGACCCTGGACAGCCGTAATGTACGCGCCGGTGACCTGTTCCTGGCGGTTCCGGGCGGCAAGTACGATGGCCGTGCGCATATCGCCGACGCCCTGCAACGCGGTGCGGCAGCTGTGGCCTATGAAGTGGAAGGCGCCACCGTGCTGCCGATCACCGATGTGCCGCTGATTCCGGTCAAAGGCTTGGCTAAACAACTGTCGGACATTGCCGGGCGCTTTTATGGCGACCCGAGCCGCCACATCAACCTGGTAGGCGTGACCGGCACCAACGGCAAGACCAGCGTGACCCAGCTCGTCGCGCAAGCGCTTGACCTGTTGGGCCAGCACTGCGGCATCGTCGGCACCCTGGGCAGCGGTTTTTATGGCGCGCTGCAAAGCGGCCTGCACACCACGCCGAACCCCATCGCCGTGCAGGCGACCCTGGCCGACCTGAAAAAGGCCGGTGCCAAGGCGGTTGCCATGGAAGTCTCGTCCCACGGCCTCGACCAGGGCCGCGTTACTGCCCTGGCCTTCGATGTGGCGGTGATGACCAACCTGTCCCGTGATCACCTCGATTACCACGGCACCATGGAGGCTTATGCTGCCGCCAAGGCCAAGCTGTTTGCCTGGAATGACTTGAAGTGCCGGGTGATCAACCTGGACGACGCATTCGGCCGCCAACTGGCTGGTGAAGACAGCGAAGCGCGCCTGATCAGCTACAGCCTGCAAGATTCCAGCGCGTACCTGTATTGCCGCGATGCCCAATTCAATGATGAAGGCGTGCGCGCCACGCTGGTCACGCCGCAAGGCGAACACCATTTGCGCAGCACCTTGCTCGGTCGCTTCAACCTTAGCAACGTGCTGGCCGCCGTTGGCGCGCTGCTCGGCCTGGATTACGCCCTCGACGAAATCCTGCGTGTGCTGCCCAAGCTGGAAGGCCCGGCCGGTCGCATGCAACGCCTGGGTGGCGGTACGCAGCCGCTGGTGGTGGTCGATTACGCCCACACCCCGGATGCCCTGGAAAAAGTCCTCGAAGCCTTGCGCCCTCACGCCAAGGGCAGGTTGCTGTGCCTGTTCGGCTGTGGCGGTGACCGCGATCGCGGCAAGCGCCCGCTGATGGCCGAGATTGTCGAACGTCTGGCCGATGGTGTGCTCGTCACCGACGACAACCCACGCAGCGAAGACCCGAGCCAGATTTTCAACGATATCCGCGCAGGCTTCAAAGACGTGTCCAAGGCCACCTTCGTGGCTGGACGCGGTGCCGCCATCGCGCAATTGGTCGCCGGCGCGAGCGCTGACGACGTGGTGGTGCTGGCCGGCAAAGGTCACGAGGACTACCAGGAAATCAACGGCGAACGGCATGCCTTCTCCGATCTGGTCGAGGCTGATCGTGCCTTGACCGCCTGGGAGGTCGCCCATGCTTAAGGCGATGAAATTCAGCCAACTGACCCAGGCCCTGTCGGCCCGTGTGCTGTCGAGTGATTGCAGCTTCGACGGCGTCAGTATCGACAGTCGCAACATCAAGCCGGGGCAACTCTTCATTGCGCTGACCGGTCCGCGTTTCGACGGCCACGACTACTTGAATGACGTCGCGGCCAAAGGCGCCGTGGGTGCCTTGGTGCAACGTGAGGTGGCGGACTCCACCTTGCCACAGTTGCTGGTAACCGATACCCGCCTGGCGTTGGGCCAATTGGGGGCGCTGAACCGCGCCGCCTTCACCCAGCCCGTCGCGGCCATCACCGGTTCCAGCGGCAAAACCACGGTCAAGGAACTGCTCGCCGGGGTCCTGCGCACACGCGGGCCGGTACTCGCCACCCGTGGCAACTTGAACAATGATTTCGGCGCTCCGCTGACCCTGCTCGAACTGGCCCCGGAACATACGGCGGCGGTGATCGAACTCGGCGCTTCGCGCATCGGCGAAATCGCCTACACCGTGGCGCTGACCAAGCCCCACGTTGCGATTATCAACAACGCCGGCACCGCCCATGTCGGCGAATTCGGCGGCCCGCAGAAAATCGTCGAAGCCAAGGGTGAAATCCTTGAGGGCCTCGATGCCTCGGGCACGGCTGTATTGAATCTGGACGACAAAGCTTTCGAGACCTGGCGCGTACGTGCTGCCGGTCGCAAGGTGCTGACGTTTGCCGTATTGAATGCGGCGGCTGATTTTCACGCCTCCAACATCGCCGTCGATGCCCGTGGCTGCCCGTCCTTCACCTTGCATACGCCGCAAGGCAGCGAACACGTGCAACTGAATCTGCTGGGCAACCATAACGTCGCCAACGCCTTGGCCGCCGCCGCTGCCGCATACGCCCTGGGCGTGTCGTTGTTCGGTATCGCCACCGGCTTGGGCGCGGTGCAGCCCGTCAAGGGCCGCACGGTCGCGCAACTGGCCACCAACGGTATGCGCGTGATTGATGACACTTACAACGCCAACCCGTCCTCCATTAACGCCGCTGTAGACCTGTTGAAAGGTTTTGCCGGGCGCAAGGTGCTGGTGCTGGGTGATATCGGCGAATTGGGCGATTGGGCTGAACAAGGCCACCGTGAGGTGGGCGCCTACGCTGCCGGCAAAGTCGACGCGCTCTACGCCGTCGGCCCGAACATGGCCCACGCGGTAGCCGCTTTCGGTCCTGGTGCACGGCATTTCGCCACCCAGGCTGAGTTGATCCAGGCGCTGGGCGTGGCGGAACAAGACAAACACACAACCATTTTGATCAAGGGATCGCGCAGCGCGGTGATGGAAAACGTCGTCGCGGCCTTGTGTGGCTCAAGTACGGAGAAACATTAATGCTGCTGCTGCTGGCTGAGTATCTGCAACAGTTCCACAAAGGCTTCGCGGTCTTTCAGTACCTGACCCTGCGCGGGATTCTGGGTGTGCTGACCGCGCTGTCTCTGTCGCTGTTCCTGGGGCCGTGGATGATCCGCACCCTGCAGAACCTGCAAATTGGTCAATCGGTTCGTAATGACGGCCCGCAGTCGCACCTGTCCAAGTCCGGCACTCCGACCATGGGCGGCGCGCTGATTCTGTCGTCCATCGGCATCAGCACCTTGCTGTGGGCCGACCTGCATAACCGCTACGTCTGGACTGTGCTGCTGGTGACCTTGTTGTTCGGCGCCATCGGCTGGGTCGACGACTACCGCAAAGTGATCGAGAAGAACTCCAAGGGGCTGCCAAGCCGCTGGAAGTATTTCTGGCAGTCGGTGTTCGGCCTCGGCGCCGCAATCTTCCTCTACACCACTGCCCCAAGTGCGGTGGAAACCACCTTGATCATCCCAATGCTCAAGGATGCGAGCATCCCGCTGGGTATCGGTTTCGTAGTGTTGACCTACTTCGTGATCGTCGGCTCCAGCAACGCGGTCAACCTGACCGACGGCCTCGACGGCCTGGCGATCATGCCGACGGTGATGGTGGGCGGCGCGCTCGGCATCTTCTGCTACCTGTCGGGTAACGTGAAATTCGCCGAATACCTGCTGATCCCGTATGTACCGGGCGCGGGTGAGCTGATTGTGTTCTGCGGCGCGTTGATCGGTGCCGGCCTTGGCTTCCTGTGGTTCAACACCTACCCGGCACAAGTCTTCATGGGCGATGTCGGCGCACTGGCGCTGGGCGCGGCCCTGGGCACCATCGCGGTGATTGTTCGCCAGGAAATCGTCTTGTTCATCATGGGCGGTGTGTTCGTGATGGAAACCCTGTCGGTGGTCATCCAGGTGGCTTCCTTCAAATTGACCGGGCGCCGGGTGTTTCGCATGGCGCCGATTCACCACCACTTTGAACTCAAGGGCTGGCCTGAGCCACGCGTGATCGTCCGCTTCTGGATCATCACCGTAATTCTGGTACTGGTCGGCCTTGCCACCCTGAAACTGAGGTAGAAACGAGTGTCCCTGATCGCTTCAGACCACTTCCGCATCGTTGTCGGCCTCGGCAAGAGCGGCATGTCCCTGGTTCGCTTCCTGGCGAACCGGGGCACGTCGTTTGCCGTGGCCGATACGCGGGAAAATCCACCGGAGCTGGTCACGCTGCGCCGTGACTACCCGCACGTGGAAGTGCGCTGTGGCGAGTTGGATGTCGAGTTTCTGTGCCGTGCCGACGAGCTCTACGTGAGCCCAGGCTTAGCCCTGGCAACACCGGCGCTGCAAGCTGCAGCCGCGCGTGGCGTGAAGCTGTCCGGCGATATCGACCTGTTCGCGCGTAACGCGAAGGCGCCGATCATCGCGATCAGCGGTTCCAACGCGAAAAGCACCGTGACCACCCTGGTTGGCGAGATGGCGGCTGCGGCCGGCAAGCGCGTAGCCGTAGGCGGCAACCTTGGCACCCCGGCGCTGGACCTGCTCAGCGACGACGTCGAGCTGTACGTCATGGAGCTGTCGAGCTTCCAGCTGGAAACCACCCACGACCTGGGCGCCGAAGTGGCCACCGTGTTGAACGTGAGTGAAGACCACATGGACCGCTACAGCGGCCTGCCGGCCTACCACCTGGCCAAACACCGGATCTTCCGTGGCGCCAAGCAATTTGTGGTCAACCGCCAGGATGCGCTGAGCCGTCCACTGATGGGCGAAGGCATGCCTTGCTGGACCTTCGGCCTGGGCAAACCGGATTTCAAAGCGTTCGGCATTCGTGAAGAGAACGGCGAGAAATACCTGGCCTTCGAATTCCAGAACCTGATGCCGGTGCGCGAACTGAAAATCCGTGGCGCGCATAACCAGTCCAACGCCCTCGCGGCGTTGGCACTCGGGCATGCCGTGGGCTTGCCGTTCGACGCCATGCTGTCGAGCCTGCGCACCTTCGGCGGCCTTGAGCATCGCTGCCAATGGGTACGCGACTTGAATGGCGTCAGCTATTACAACGACTCCAAGGCCACCAACGTCGGTGCTGCCCTGGCGGCCATCGAAGGCTTGGGTGCCGATATCGACGGCAAGCTGGTGCTGATCGCAGGTGGCGACGGCAAAGGCGCCGACTTCAAGGACCTCAAAGGCCCGGTGGCCGCGCATTGCCGCGCCGTGGTGCTGATGGGCCGCGACGCCGATTTGATCGCCGCCGCCCTCGGTGACGCCGTGCCGCAGGTACGCGCCACCTCCCTGGGCGACGCCCTCGCCCAGTGCAAAGCCCTGGCGCAGCCGGGCGATGCGGTGCTGCTGTCGCCGGCGTGCGCCAGTTTCGACATGTTCAAGAACTACGAAGAGCGCGGCCAGCTGTTCGCCCGCGCCGTGGAGGGCTTGGCATGAACCTCAACTTCAGAAACATCATCAAGCCGTATCCGTCGCCGATCATCACCGGGCGCGGTATCGACCTTGATTTCCCGATGCTCGCCGGTTGCCTGGCACTGCTGGGCCTGGGCCTGGTGATGATCACTTCGGCGTCCTCCGAAGTGGCCGCCGTGCAGTCGGGCAACACGCTGTACATGATGATTCGCCACCTGGTGTACCTGGTGATCGGCCTGGGCGCATGCATCGTGACCATGATGATCCCCATCGCCACCTGGCAACGCCTGGGCTGGTTGATGCTGATCGGGGCGTTCGGCTTGCTGATCATGGTGATCTTGCCCGGCATCGGCCGGGAGGTGAACGGTTCGATGCGCTGGATCGGCTTCGGCGCGTTCAACGTGCAGCCGTCGGAAATCGCCAAGGTGTTCGTGGTGATCTATCTCGCGGGTTACCTGGTGCGGCGTCAAAAAGAAGTGCGCGAAAGCTGGATGGGCTTCTTCAAGCCGTTCATCGTGCTGCTGCCGATGGCCGGCCTGCTGCTGATGGAACCGGACTTCGGTGCCACCGTGGTCATGATGGGCGCGGCGGCGGCGATGCTGTTCCTCGGCGGCGTCGGCCTGTTCCGCTTCACGCTGATGGTGGTGCTGGCGGTGGCGGCGGTGACCATCCTGGTGCAGGCGCAACCCTACCGGATGGCGCGTCTGATTACCTTTACCGACCCTTGGTCCGATCAGTTCGGCTCCGGCTACCAGTTGACCCAGGCGTTGATCGCCTTTGGTCGCGGCGAGTGGCTGGGTGTGGGCCTGGGCAACAGCGTGCAGAAGCAATTCTACCTGCCGGAAGCGCACACCGACTTCGTGTTCTCGGTACTTGCCGAAGAGCTGGGCGTGGTCGGTTCGTTGTGCACCGTCGCACTGTTCGTGTTTGTGTGCGTGCGCGGCATGTACATCGGCTTGTGGGCCGAGAAGGCCAAGCAGTATTTCGCCGCTTACGTGGCGTATGGCTTGTCGTTCCTGTGGATCGGCCAGTTCCTGATCAACATTGGTGTGAACGTCGGCCTGTTGCCGACCAAGGGCCTGACCTTGCCGTTCCTCAGCTACGGCGGCAGTTCGTTGGTGATTTGCTGCGCGTGCCTGGGTTTGTTGTTGCGCATCGAGTGGGAGAGTCGAACCCATCTGGGCAGCGAAGAGATGGAGTTCAGCGAAAGCGACTTCGCCGAGGAGCCAGCCCATGGGCGCTAACGTGCTGATCATGGCGGGCGGCACCGGGGGCCACGTGTTCCCGGCCCTGGCCTGTGCGCGGGAATTCCAGAACCGTGGCTATACCGTGCACTGGCTGGGCACGCCGCGTGGGATCGAAAATGAATTGGTGCCCAATGCCGGCTTGCCGCTGCATTTGATCAACGTCACCGGCCTGCGCGGCAAGGGCAAGCTGTCCCTGCTCAAGGCGCCTTTCGTGTTGCTCAAGGCACTGTGGCAGGCACGCAAGCTCATCCGTGAGTTGAAACCGGTGTGTGTGCTCGGTTTTGGCGGTTATGTGACCGGCCCTGGCGGCGTTGCCGCCAGGCTCGCCGGCGTGCCGGTGATCGTGCATGAGCAGAACGCCGTCGCCGGCACCGCCAACCGCCTGCTGGTGCCCTTGGCCGCGCGGGTGTGTGAAGCGTTCCCGAACACCTTCAGTGCCTCGGGCAAACGCCGCACCACCGGCAACCCGGTGCGTACCGAACTGTTTATGGGCATCGCCCGTCAGGCCCTGGCCGGGCGCAGGGCACATCTGCTGATCCTGGGCGGAAGCCTGGGTGCCGAGCCGCTGAACAAATTGCTGCCTGAAGCGCTGGCGCAACTGCCTGAGCCATTGCGCCCGGAGATCTTCCACCAGGCCGGCAAGAACCACGATGAAATCACCGCCGAGCGCTATCGCGAGGCCGGTGTCGAGGCGAATGTACAGCCCTTCATCAAAGACATGGCCCATGCCTATGGCTGGGCCGACCTGGTGGTCTGTCGCGCTGGTGCGCTGACCGTCAGTGAACTGGCCGCCGCCGGTCTGCCGTCATTGCTGGTGCCTTTGCCCCATGCCATCGACGATCACCAGACCCGCAACGCCGAATATTTGGCCGGGGAGGGCGCTGCCTTCCTGCTGCCGCAAAGAACGACTGGCGCCGCCGATTTGGCCGCACGCCTGACCGAGGTTTTGATGCAACCGGAACGACTCAACAGCATGGCGAGCACCGCAAGCCGCCTGGCCAAACCTGACGCAACCCGCACCGTGGTCGATATCTGCCTGGAGGTGGCCCATGGTTGAGAATCAGAAAGCCATGCCGCAGCCGGAGATGCGCCGCATCCGTCGCATCCACTTCGTCGGTATCGGCGGTGTGGGCATGTGCGGCATTGCCGAAGTGCTGCTGAACCTGGGTTACCAGGTGTCCGGCTCCGATTTGAAAGAGTCGCCGGTCACCGAGCGCTTGAAATCCTTTGGCGCACAGATCTTTATCGGCCACCGTGCCGAGAACGCTGCCGAGGCTGACGTACTGGTGGTGTCCAGCGCCGTGAACACTGCCAACCCGGAAGTGGCCACCGCCCTTGAGCGTCGCATTCCCGTGGTGCCACGTGCCGAGATGCTGGCCGAGCTGATGCGCTATCGCCACGGCATCGCCGTAGCCGGTACGCACGGCAAGACCACCACCACCAGCCTGATTGCCTCGGTGTTCGCCGCCGGTGGCCTGGACCCGACCTTCGTGATTGGTGGCCGCCTGAATGCAGCCGGCACCAATGCGCAGCTCGGCACCAGCCGCTACCTGATCGCTGAAGCCGATGAAAGCGATGCGAGCTTTCTGCACCTGCAACCGCTGGTCGCGGTGGTCACCAACATCGACGAAGACCACATGGCCACCTACGACGGTGACTTCAACAAGTTGAAGAAAACCTTCGTCGAGTTCCTGCATAACCTGCCGTTCTACGGTTTGGCCGTGGTGTGCCTGGACGACCCGGTGGTGCGCGAAATTCTGCCGCTGGTCAAGCGTCCGACCGTGACCTATGGCTTCAGTGAAGACGCCGACGTGCGCGCAATCAATGTGCGCCAGGAAGGCATGCAAACCTTCTTCACCGTGCTGCGCCCCGACCGCGAGCCGCTGGACGTCTCGGTGAACATGCCGGGCAACCACAACGTGCTCAACTCCCTGGCAACCATCTGCATCGCGTCCGATGAAGGCGTCAGCGATGAAGCCATCGTCGAGGGTTTGTCGCGCTTTGCCGGTGTCGGCCGTCGCTTCCAGGTCTACGGCCAACTGCCGGTAGACGGCGGCGATGTGATGCTGGTGGACGACTACGGTCACCACCCGACCGAAGTCGCCGCGGTGATCAAGGCCGTACGCGGTGGCTGGCCGGAGCGCCGGCTGGTGATGGTCTACCAGCCGCACCGCTACAGCCGCACCCGCGATCTGTACGACGATTTCGTGAATGTGTTGGCCGATGCCAACGTGCTGCTGCTGATGGAAGTTTACCCGGCCGGTGAAGAACCGATCCCGGGCGCCGACAGCCGCAAGCTGTGCAACAGCATTCGCCAGCGTGGCCAGTTGGACCCGATCTACATCGAACGCGGTGTGGACCTGGCGCCGATCGTCAAGCCGCTGCTGCGCGCCGGTGACATCCTGCTGTGCCAGGGTGCCGGTGATATCGGTGGTCTTGCGCCTAAATTGCTGGCGAGCCCACTGTTTGCGGCTGCCAAGGGGAAGTCGAAATGATCAACGACTACGGCTCCCTGTTCTCGACAATCGCACCTGCCGACTTCGGTCGCGTGGCGGTGTTGTTCGGCGGTAAAAGCGCCGAGCGCGAAGTCTCGCTCAAGTCCGGCAATGCCGTGCTCGAGGCGCTGCAAAGCGCCGGCGTGAACGCGTTCGGTATCGACGTGGGCGATGACTTCCTCGCCCGCCTGCAAGCCGAGAAAATCGACCGCGCCTTCATCATCCTGCACGGCCGTGGCGGTGAAGACGGCAGCATGCAGGGTTTGCTGGAGTGCGCCGGCATCCCTTACACCGGCAGCGGCATCCTCGCTTCGGCGCTGGCCATGGACAAGCTGCGCACCAAGCAGGTGTGGCACAGCCTGGGTATTCCAACCCCGCGTCACAGCGTTCTGTGCAGCGAAGACGATTGTATTTCTGCAGCCAAGGAACTGGGCCTGCCTTTGATCGTCAAACCAGCCCATGAAGGCTCCAGTATCGGCATGGCTAAAGTGAACTCGGCCGCCGAATTGATCGACGCATGGAAAGCGGCAAGTACCTACGATTCTCAAGTGTTGGTGGAACAGTGGATTCAAGGCCCTGAGTACACCATCGCCACCCTGCGTGGCCAGGTATTGCCAGCTATCGCATTGGGCACGCCCCACACCTTTTATGACTACGACGCCAAGTACGTGGCTTCCGATACCCAGTACCGGATCCCCTGCGGCCTCGACGCAACCAAGGAACAGCAATTGATGGACCTCACGGCGAAAGCCTGTGAGGCGCTGGGTATTGCCGGTTGGGCACGGGCAGACGTGATGCAGGACGACCAAGGGGATTTCTGGTTCCTGGAAGTCAACACTGCACCGGGCATGACCGATCACAGCCTGGTCCCTATGGCAGCCCGCGCTGCCGGTCTGGATTTCCAGCAGTTGGTGCTGGCGATCCTGGCCGACAGCATTGAGCCAAGAGGCTAAGGACATGAAAGGCGCATCGCTTCGTCATCAGCCCCCGCAAGCACCGAGCCGCAAGCCGGTGCCACGGGGTGCCAGCCGAATGGTGGCTAAAGAGCCGATGTCGGCGCGCCTGCCGAAAGCCAACTTTGGTTTCCTCAAGGCGCTGTTCTGGCCGGTAATGCTGGTGGTGTTGGGCTTCGGCACTTACGAAGGCGCGCAGCGTCTATTGCCGTATGCCGACCGGCCGATCACCAAGATCAGTGTGCAGGGCGACCTGAGCTACATCAGTCAGCAAGCGGTGCAGCAGCGCATCGGCCCCTACCTGGCGGCGAGCTTCTTTACCATCGACCTGGCCGGTATGCGCTCGGAGCTGGAACAGATGCCGTGGATCGCTCACGCCGAAGTTCGCCGCGTATGGCCGGACCAGGTGACGATCCGCCTGGAAGAACAACTGCCCGTGGCCCGCTGGGGTGACGAAGCGCTGTTGAACAACCAGGGCCAGGCGTTCACCCCGCGTGAGCTGGCCAACTACGAGCACCTGCCGCAGCTGTTCGGACCGCAGCGGGCGCAACAGCAAGTGATGCAGCAGTACCAGGCCCTGAGCCAGATGCTGCGGCCACTGGGCTTCTCCATTGCACGCTTGGAACTGCGTGAGCGGGGCAGCTGGTTTTTGACGACCGGGGCAGGCAGTTCCGGCCCAGGCATCCAGTTGTTGCTGGGACGCGACCGCTTGGTGGAAAAGATGCGCCGTTTTATTGCCATCTACGACAAGACCTTGAAAGAACAGATTACGAACATTGCGAGCGTCGACCTGCGTTACGCCAACGGCCTTGCCGTCGGCTGGCGTGAACCGGCTGCGCCCACGGCAGCGCAACCCGCTGTCGCGAAGAATTAAGAAGAGGCAGGACCCATGGCAAACGTGCAAAGCGGCAAAATGATCGTCGGTCTCGATATCGGCACCTCCAAGGTGGTGGCGCTGGTGGGCGAGGTCGGGGAAGACGGCACGATCGAAATCGTCGGTATTGGCACGCATCCGTCCCGGGGCCTGAAGAAGGGCGTGGTGGTGAACATCGAGTCCACCGTGCAGTCGATCCAGCGCGCTATCGAAGAAGCGCAGCTGATGGCCGGTTGCCGGATTCACTCGGCGTTCGTCGGCGTGGCCGGCAACCATATCCGCAGCCTGAACTCCCACGGCATCGTGGCGATCCGCGACCGCGAAGTCAGCTCGGCTGACCTTGAGCGTGTACTCGACGCCGCTCAGGCCGTGGCGATCCCGGCTGACCAGCGCGTGCTGCATACGCTGCCGCAGGACTACGTGATTGATAACCAGGAAGGCGTTCGCGAGCCTCTGGGCATGTCCGGCGTACGTCTGGAAGCCAAGGTTCACGTGGTGACCTGCGCCGTCAACGCCGCACAGAACATTGAAAAATGCGTGCGCCGCTGCGGCCTGGAAATCGACGACATTATTCTTGAGCAGTTGGCTTCGGCCTACTCGGTACTGACCGACGACGAAAAAGAGCTGGGCGTATGCCTGGTCGACATCGGCGGCGGCACCACCGACATCGCGATCTTCACCGAAGGTGCGATCCGTCACACCGCCGTGATCCCGATTGCCGGCGACCAGGTTACCAACGACATCGCCATGGCGCTGCGTACACCGACCCAGTACGCCGAAGAAATCAAGATCCGCTACGCCTGCGCCCTGGCCAAGCTGGCCGGTGCCGGTGAAACCATCAAGGTCCCAAGCGTCGGCGACCGTCCACCGCGTGAACTGTCGCGCCAGGCTCTGGCCGAAGTGGTCGAACCGCGCTACGACGAGCTGTTCACCCTGATCCAGGCGGAACTGCGCCGCAGCGGCTACGAAGATTTGATCCCGGCCGGCATCGTGCTGACCGGCGGCACCTCGAAGATGGAAGGCGCGGTCGAACTGGCCGAGGAAATCTTCCACATGCCGGTGCGCCTGGGCGTGCCCCATGGCGTCAAGGGCCTGGGCGACGTGGTGCGCAACCCGATTTATTCCACCGGTGTGGGCTTGCTGTTGTACGGGCTGCAAAAGCAGACCGACGGCATTTCCCTGTCGGGCCCGAGCAACCGTGACAGCTACCGCAGCGACGACGAGGCGAAAGCGCCGTTGTTCGAGCGCTTGCAGGCTTGGGTCAAGGGCAATTTCTAAAGATTTACCGCAACACCGCAGTAAGCAGTAGGCGAAAAAACTAGAGAAAACGAAAGGAGAGGGAACATGTTCGAACTCGTAGACAACATCCCCGCCAGCCCGGTCATCAAAGTGATTGGTGTTGGTGGTGGCGGCGGCAACGCTGTCAACCATATGGTCAAGAGCAACATTGAAGGCGTTGAATTCATCTGCGCCAACACTGATGCCCAGGCGCTGAAAAGCATCGGCGCGCGGACCATCCTGCAATTGGGCACAGCTGTGACCAAGGGCCTCGGCGCCGGCGCCAACCCGGAAGTCGGCCGTCAAGCCGCTCTGGAAGACCGCGAGCGTATCGCTGAAGTGCTGCAAGGCACCAACATGGTGTTCATCACCACCGGCATGGGTGGCGGCACCGGCACCGGTGCAGCACCAATCATTGCCGAAGTGGCCAAGGAAATGGGGATTCTGACGGTTGCCGTCGTGACCCGTCCGTTCCCGTTCGAAGGTCGCAAGCGCATGCAGATCGCCGACGAAGGCATCCGTCTGCTGTCTGAAAGCGTCGACTCGTTGATCACCATTCCCAACGAGAAGCTGCTGACCATTCTGGGCAAGGACGCAAGCCTGCTGTCCGCGTTCGCCAAGGCTGACGATGTACTGGCGGGTGCCGTTCGCGGTATCTCCGACATCATCAAGCGCCCAGGCATGATCAACGTCGACTTTGCCGACGTACGTACCGTGATGAGCGAAATGGGCATGGCGATGATGGGCACTGGCTGCGCCAGCGGTCCTAACCGTGCACGTGAAGCCACTGAAGCGGCCATCCGCAACCCGTTGCTGGAAGACGTGAACCTGCAAGGCGCACGCGGCATCCTGGTGAACATCACCGCCGGTCCTGACCTGTCCCTGGGTGAGTACTCCGACGTGGGTAGCATCATCGAAGCCTTCGCTTCCGAACACGCCATGGTCAAAGTCGGTACGGTTATTGATCCGGACATGCGCGACGAACTGCACGTGACCGTGGTTGCGACCGGTCTGGGCGCAAAAATCGAGAAGCCTGTTAAGGTCATCGACAATACCGTTCATACCAGCCACGCCAGCCAATCGGCTGCCGCTCCAGCGCCTGCGCGCCAGGAACTGCCGTCGGTTAACTACCGTGATCTGGATCGTCCGACCGTGATGCGCAACCAGGCTCAGGCCGGTGCTGCGGCGTCCCGTAGCCCGAATCCGCAAGATGATCTGGACTACCTGGACATCCCGGCATTCCTGCGTCGTCAGGCCGATTAATGGAATGTATCAGGGCTATGAAGGTGATTGGTGTTCAGCAAAGGTCTGGTCTGCTATTATCGCCAGCCTTTGTTGATACCAGTTCGCAATTTGCGCTGAAGCGGTCCAAGCCATGATTAAACAACGCACCCTGAAGAATATTATTCGTGCCACAGGTGTAGGTCTGCACTCCGGGGAGAAGGTATACCTGACCCTCAAGCCTGCACCTGTCGACACCGGCATCGTGTTTGTGCGTGCCGACCTGGACCCTGTGGTGCAGATTCCTGCTCGCGCGGAAAACGTTGGCGAAACCACGATGTCGACCACATTGGTCAACGGTGACGTCAAGGTGGACACGGTGGAGCACTTGCTCTCGGCCATGGCCGGTTTGGGCATCGATAACGCCTACGTCGAGCTCTCCGCGTCCGAAGTCCCGATCATGGATGGCAGCGCTGGACCCTTCGTATTCTTGATTCAATCTGCCGGCCTGGAAGAACAGGACGCAGCCAAGAAGTTCATACGCATTCTGCGGGAAGTGACAGTAGAAGACGGCGACAAGCGCGCCACCTTCGTCCCGTTCGAAGGCTTTAAAGTGAGCTTTGAGATCGACTTCGATCACCCGGTATTCCGTGACCGCACCCAAAGTGCAAGCGTGGATTTTTCCAGCACTTCGTTCGTAAAAGAAGTCAGCCGCGCCCGTACCTTTGGTTTCATGAGTGACATCGAGTACCTGCGCAAGCACAACCTCGCACTCGGCGGCAGCGTTGAAAACGCCATTGTGGTCGACGCGGATGGTGTACTGAACGAAGACGGCCTTCGCTACGAAGACGAATTCGTGAAGCACAAGATCCTCGATGCAATCGGTGACCTCTACCTGCTGGGCAATAGCCTGATAGGCGAGTTCAAAGGCTTCAAGTCGGGCCACGCCCTTAACAACCAGCTGCTGCGCAAGTTGATTGAGCAGACAGACGCTTGGGAAGTCGTGACCTTCGAAGATGCCAGCACCGCACCGATCTCTTACATGCGTCCCGTTGCGGCGGTGTAAGTAACAACTCTCTTTCTTTAGTTTTGAAAGGCCACCTTAGGGTGGCCTTTTTTTATGCCCGAAGCGATCCGGCCTAATGTGGCAAGCAATATCTTGTTGCAAACCAGCTTGTCGTGGCGAGCGAGCTTGTTGTGGCGAGCGAGCTTGCTCGCGTTGGGCTGCGAAGCAGCCCCAAAAGCCCCCTACCGAACCGCCTGGCCAAACGCGGCCTCAGGTTCTGGGGCCGCTTCGCAGCCCAACGCGGGCAAGCCCGCTCGCCACATCGGGAGGGGCTGCGCGATTCAGAGCGTCGCAGCATCCACAATTCGATTGCGCCCGGTGTGCTTGGCTTCATACAGCGCCTGGTCCGCACTCAACAACAATGCCTCCAGGGACATACGGCTGCGTTTATCCCAGGTACTCATACCAATGCTCACCGTGATCGGGCGCTCGCTCCCCGCCACACGAGGCAAGTGTTCGACGCCGCTGCGGATATGCTCGGCGATGACCATCGCGCCTTTGGCATCGGTCACTGGCAACACCACCGCAAACTCCTCTCCGCCGTAGCGTGCCGCCAGGTCAGCCGGGCGGCGGATATTGGTGCCGATTACCTGCGCCACCATCCGCAGCGCCTCATCACCGCCTTGATGGCCGTGGCGATCGTTGAATGCCTTGAAGTGGTCCACGTCGATCATCAGCACCGTCAGTGGTTCGGTGGAACGCTGAGCGCGGTCCCATTCCAGGCGCAGGCGTTCATCCAGCACGCGACGATTTGCCAGGCCGGTCAGGGCGTCGGTGGCTGCCAGTTCTGACAGCACACGTTCAGCGCGATAACGACGGCGCAATTCCCGGCGCAGCATCCAGGTCAGCCACAACAGGCCAATGCAGAGAATGCCGGTAGCGCCGCTGGTCAGCCACGCGGCGCGTTTCCAGGGGGCGAACACATCCTGGCTGGACAGCGCCACCACTACAATCAGCGGCAGTTCGCCGACAGTGGTGAAGGTGTACAGGCGCTCCTGGCCACTGATCGCCGAGATGGCCTGGAAGCTGCCACTGCCTTCACGCAGCATGCGCTTGAAGTTCGGCCGTTCGCTCAGGTCCTTGTCGATCATGTCGCGTTCCAGCAGCGGCTGTTGGGCCAGCAGAATGCCTTTGTTGTTGAGCAGGTTGACGCTGCTGCCGTTGCCGATGGTCAGGGTGTTGAACAGCTGGTCGAAATACGCCAGGCGCATGGTCGCCACGGCCACGCCGGCGAACTCACCATTGGGGCCTGACACGCGGCGACTGAATGCCATCCGCCATACCTGGTCGCAGTTGCAGTGGATCCTGAAGGGGCGACTTATAAACAAACCGGCTTGGGGATTCTTTGCATGCGCCTGGAAATAATCGCGGTTGGCAAAATTGCGCGGCGTAGGCTGCAAGGTGGATGAGTCTGCAATGACATTGCCCTCGGCATCCAACAGCAGCACTTCGCCCTTATACGGCGCGGCTGTGGACAAGTCGAACCGCACCAGGTGCTGGATATTCGCGGCAACCCGGGACAGGTCTTCGCGTTGCGTGGCCGCAATCAGCCCCGTGAGTGCCAAGTCATATAGCTCGACATTTCGCAGTACGTCGGCGTTGATCAGTTGGGCAATATTGGTGGTGGAGCGTTTGGCCGCCTGCAGCGTGCTGCTGTGTTCGCGGATCAGCAGTGCTGCGACGATGATCACAATCAGGACGACAGTCAGGCCGCTGCCGAGGATCAGCAAGCGCTCCGGGTGTGCAGGTGGGGTACGGACACGGTGTTGACTCATCGCGCAGACTTCAACCGGGAAGATACTGGCAGTTTAGTTCTGCGCGATGAAAATTAAATCACTGGTTCAAAAGAAAGATTCGAGTCTCAGAACACGTTGATCGGGTAGTCGACGATCACACGGTATTCATCCACATCGCGGTCCACCGCCGAGTAGCCGTTGCTACCGCGGTTGGTCGCCCACTGCAGGCGCACGGCCAGGTCCTTGGCCTTGCCGCCCTGCACCACATATTTGAGGTCGATATCACGTTCCCAGTGCTTGGCGTCCTTGCCGTCGGCGCTGTACCAGGCGCTGTAGCCACGGCTTTGCGGGTCGACCTTGGTGAGGTCGGTCTTGCCGCTGATGTAGGACACCGCCGAGGTCAGGCCAGGCATGCCGAGGCCAGCGAAGTCGTAGGCATACTTGAGCTTCCACGAGCGTTCATTGGGGCCGTTGAAGTCCGAGTATTGCTGGGAGTTGTCCAGATACACGCTATCGCCCTGGGCGATGTAGTCGAACGGCGTATTGCCGTTGACCCGTTGGTAGGCGGCGGTGACGCTGTGGTTGCCCACGCCTACGGTGAAATGCAGGCTGTAGGTGTTGTTGTCGATATCGCCTAGCAGCGACTGGCCGGTGTCCTGGGTGTGGTAGTAGTGCAGGCCCGGGTTGAGGCTGACCAGGTCATTGAGCGCGTAGGTGTAGTCCAAATCGTAGTAGTACTGGTGCCATACGTCCTTGAGTTCGGAGGCGTACAGGTTGCTCGTCAGGCCATCAATGCCGCTGAACGACACACCGGCCCAGTTCATGTGCTGGCTGTCGGTGTTGGTCGGCAGGGCGCCGTAGCTGGTGCCGATGCGCCGGTGGCCGCTCTGGTTGTAGAGCTTGGTGAAGCTGGCCTGGCCGCCTTCGAGCATCCAGCCGTCGAAGCTGTGGTTGGTCAGGCTCACGCCACGGAAAGTCTGCGGCAGCATGCGGGTCATGCCGCCGGCGATCACCGGGTTGTTGAGGAACAGGTCGCCGGCCTTCAGCTCGGTGTCGAAGGCGCGCATTTTCAAGGTGCCGCCGGCTGTGGAGAACGAGCCGGGCGCTTTGCCGTTGCCGCTGCCATAGGGAAGGATGCTGGAACCGTCGGTGCCGCCACCGCCGTCGAGCTTGAGCCCGAGCATGGCGTGGGCGTCGAGGCCGAAGCCGACGGTGCCCTGGGTGTAGCCGGATTCGAAGGTGCCGAGAAAGCCCTGGCCCCATTCTTTGCTGTCATCGGTGTGGATGTCGCGGCGGTCGCGGTTCATGTAGTAGTTGCGGGTGTTGATCGTGAGGTGTGAGCCTTCGACGAAACCGTCGGTGGGTGGGGTGTCTGCTGCGTGGGCAAGGGGGATGATCGTTGCTGCAATCGCGAGGAATAACGGGGTCAGCGTCAGCGAGTTCTTCACCGGTAAAGCTCCTTTGGTCAATCGAAAACGGCCAGTGTCGTGGGGGTGTGCCTGGCCTTTTTTTACGGCAAAAAAAAGCCGCTGAAGTCAGCGGCTTTAAGACAGATTCCCAGTGTAGAGCCCTGGAAATAAGTCGAGGGGAATTTGGGCGCGGGGGGGGCTGTCTTTGCCGATGCGCTCGTCGATGCGTCAAATTAACGCAGGGTAGCGGTGGGGTACAGAGTGTAACAAGATAATGACTGTTGCCCAAATTGCAATAGTCATGGGGTGGTTTGGGGTGGGGGTGGGGGTGGGGTGTATATCCGTTGTTTGCGTTACGGCGGGTTATGGTTCCGCTCTTACAGCGGGTCACTTTTGGAAAGACCCAAAAGTAACCAAAAGGTCTTCGCCCCATCACTCGGCACCTCGCTCTGGCTCGGTGTGCCCTCACTCCGGCTTTGGAGCGTGGGCCGCCGCGATGGGCCATCCTTGGCCCAGCGCGGCTAACCCGGCGTCCTGCCGGGTTGCCCACGGATTCAAGCCTGCGTGAGGCCAGCGTGATTGACGGGGCGCCTCAGATCACGATCAAAAGCCCTGGATCAAAAGATCGCTGACTTCGTCAGCGGTAAGGATGTAAGGGCCAGATCAAAAACAAAGCAAAGCACGGCGGCCTGACAGCCGACCTGATTATTGAAGCCTTCCTCGGTTCAAATGTGGGAGCTGGCTT
>NZ_UUPU01000106.1 GCF_900591205.1 Pseudomonas viridiflava | reverse complement strand
CTTGAATCCGTGGGTAACCCGGCAGGACGCCGGGTTAGCCGCGCTGGGCCAAGGATGGCCCATCGCGGCGGCCCACGGATTCAAGTCTGCGTGCGGGCACACCGAGCCGGAGGCGAGGTGCCGAGTGGTGGGGCAAGAGCCCTTTTGGTTACTTTTGGGGCTCTTTTCCAAAAGTGACCCGCCGTAAGGGCGGAACCCATACTCGCCATCACCTAAAAACCGGATATACACGCCACCCCATCCCACGCAACCCAACCCCAACCCACCCCTTGTCCCCGCTTCCCATGTCACCCCCCACCCCCCAAATCCCTTAATTTCCCAACCCTGCCGGAAGCCCACCAGCCCCCCGGCTGCGCCCGCAATTCCACCCAGGGCGAAACAACAGCGATCCAGACGGCAGCTGAAAACGGACTTTCTTCTCCACCGTGACTTATCAGGCAGGTTACCCCCATGCAGTTCAGCGAATTATTGGCAGCGATTTCCACCCACGCGATCCGTCTGCAACTGGAAGAAGGCGACCTGATCATCCTGGGCGACGACGAAGCGCTCGATGATGCAGTGTGGGATCAACTGATCGCCCACAAACCCCGCTTGCTCGAGTGGGTAGCCGAGCATGGCGGTGACTGGCTGAGCCCGGCCTACCGTATCACTCCGGCCATGTTGCCCCTGGCCAGCCTCGATCAAGCGGCCATTGATCGCATCGTCGCCGCCATCCCCGGTGGGGCGGCGAACGTGCAGGACATCTACCCGCTGGCGCCGCTGCAGGAAGGCATGCTCTACCACCATCTGTCGGCCCAGCAAGGCGACCCCTACGTGTTGCATGCGCAGTTTGTGTTCGACAGCCGGGCGCGTTTGCAAAGCTTTGCCGAGGCGCTGCAATGGGTGATCGACCGCCACGACATCCTGCGTACGTCCATGGCCTGGGAGCGTCTCGATGAACCGCTGCAAGTGGTGTGGCGCAAGGCGAACCTGGCCTGTGAAGAGGCGCACTTGAGTGGTGGTAACGTCCTCGAGCGCTTGTTGAACACCTTTGACGCACGTACCTACCGCATGGACCTGGGCCAGGCGCCGCTGCTGCGCCTGGTGTTTGCCGATGACCCGGCCAACCAGCGTGTGGTGGGCATGCTGCTGTTCCATCACACCATCCTCGACCACACCGCCCTCGATGTGGTGCGCCATGAAATCCAGCTATACCTGGCCGGCGAGCAGGCCCAGGCCGCTGAGCCGGTGCCGTTTCGCGGTTATATCGCCCAGGTGCGCCACGGCGTCAGCGAGCAGGAACACGAAGACTTTTTCCGCGAGATGCTGGCGGATATCGACGCGCCAACCTTGCCATTCGGCTTGCAGGATGTGCAGGGCGATGGCCAGGGGATCGACGAGGTGCGTATCGCCGTCGACAGTGCCCTGAGCCGCCGCCTGCGTAGCCTGGCGCGGCCGTTGGGGGTAAGTGTGGCGAGCATGCTGCACCTGGCGCTGGCCCGGGTGTTGGGGGTGGTGTCCGGTCGCGAGGCAGTGGTGTTCGGCACGGTGATGCTCGGCCGCATGGGCGCCGGTGAGGGCGGTGAACGGGCCTTGGGCATGTTCATCAACACCTTGGCGCTGCGTGTGGATGTGGGCGAGCAGGGCGTGCGCGCCGGGGTCAAGGCCACCCATGAGCGCCTCACCACCTTGCTCAATCATGAGCATGCGTCCCTGGCGCTGGCCCAGCGTTGCAGTGGCGTGGCCGCGCCGACGCCGCTGTTCAGCGCCATGCTCAACTACCGGCACAGCGCTGCCGGCGATATGGCCGAGGTGATTGAAGTGGCCGAGGGCATTCAGGTACTGGGCGCCGAAGAACGCACCAACTACCCGTTGACGGTGAATGTGGACGACCTGGGCGAAGATTTTGCGCTGACCGTAATGGTCGACGCGTCCATCGGCGCGCAGCGTGTGGCGGGCTATCTGCACACGGCCCTGGGCAGCCTGGCCGAGGCCCTTGAGCAGCGACCGGAGATGCCGCTGAGCGGCCTGAACATCCTGCCCGACACCGAGCGCCACACCCTGCTGCACAGCCTCAACCACACCCCGCAGACTTACTCCGACGACGCCCTGATCCACCAGCAAGTCGAAGCCCACGCCGCCGCCCAGCCCGACGCCATCGCGTTGCTTTTCGACAACCAGCGCCTCACCTACCGCCAGCTCAACGAACGCGCCAACCAGGTCGCCCACCGCCTGCTGGCCCAGGGTGTACGCCCGGATGACCGCGTGGCGATCTGCGTGCAGCGTGGCCCGGAGATGATCATCGGCCTGCTGGGTATCCTCAAAGCCGGCGCGGGTTACGTGCCGATCGACCCAGCCTATCCGCTGGAGCGCATCGCCTACACCCTGGCCGACAGCGAGCCGCTGGCGGTGCTGGTGCAGGCCGACACCCGCCACCTGGTGGGCGACCTGGCGCAGATCGACCTGAATGGCCTGCGCGGTGAGTCCATCGTCAACCCACGGGTGACGGTCAGCCCGGCGAGCCTGGCTTACGTGATCTACACCTCCGGTTCCACCGGCCAGCCCAAAGGTGTGATGATCGAGCACCGCCAGGTGGCACGTTTGTTCACCTCCACCCGGCACTGGTTCGGCTTCAGCAGCCACGATGTGTGGGCCCTGTTCCATTCATTTGCGTTTGACTTTTCGGTATGGGAGATCTGGGGTGCGCTGATGCATGGCGGCCAGTTGCTGATCGTGCCGCAACTGGTCAGCCGTTCGCCGGACGCGTGTTACACGCTGCTTTGCGAAGCCGGCGTGAGCATCCTCAACCAGACCCCCAGTGCCTTTCGCCAATTGATCGCCGCCCAGGGCCAGAACCCTCGGGCGCACTCCTTGCGCCAGGTGATTTTCGGCGGTGAAGCGCTGGAGCCAGGGATGCTCAAACCCTGGTACGCCCGCGCGATCAACGCCGACACGCAACTGGTGAACATGTACGGCATCACCGAAACCACCGTGCACGTGACGTATTACGCGTTGCACGCGGCGGATGCGCAGCGGGTAGGTGCCAGCCCGATTGGCGTGCGCATTCCCGACCTGCAACTGTACGTGCTGGATGAACGCCGCGAGCCGCTGCCGTTTGGCGTGGTGGGCGAGTTGTACGTGGGCGGCGCCGGCGTGGCGCGGGGTTATCTGAACCGCGACGCGCTGACTGCCGAACGCTTCCTGCCCGACCCGGCCACCGGCCTGCGGATGTACAAGACCGGCGACCTCGGGCGCATGCTGGCCGACGGCAGCGTCGAGTACCTGGGGCGTAACGATGACCAGGTAAAAATCCGTGGCTTTCGCATCGAACTCGGGGAAATCCAGGCCCACCTGGCCACCGCCGAGGGCGTGCGTGACGCCGTGGTCATCGTCCGTGAAGATGAACCGGGGGACAAACGCCTGGTGGCCTACGTGATTGCCGACGGCGAACTCCCTGTCGCCAGCCTGCGCGACCACCTGCTGCTGAGCCTGGCCGAACACATGGTGCCGAGTGCCTTTGTGCGCCTGGATGCCTTCGCGCTGACGCCCAACGGCAAGCTCGACCGCCAGGCTTTGCCCGCGCCCGATGCCGAGGCCCTGGCCCGCCGAGGTTACGCAGCGCCACAAGGCACGGTAGAGATGGCCATCGCTGCGATCTGGCAAGACCTGCTAAAGCTCGACCAGGTCGGGCGCGATGACAACTTTTTTGAACTGGGCGGCCATTCCCTGCTGGCGGTCAAACTGATCGAACGCATGCGCCAGGTCGACCTCGCCGCCGACGTGCGCGTGCTGTTCGGCCAGCCGACCCTGGCAGCGCTGGCCGCTGCGGTGGGCGGGCAGCATCAGGTGCAGGTGCCCGCCAACCTGATCACCCCGGCCAGTCGGCAGATCACCCCGGACATGGTGCCGCTGGTGGAAGTGAACCAGGCCGCCCTCGACCACATCATCCACAGCGTGCCCGGCGGCATCAGCAATGTGCAGGATATTTACGGCCTCGCGCCGTTGCAGGCGGGCATTCTGTACCACCACCTGGCAACCACCGAGGGGGATCCCTACGTGTTGCAGGTGCAGTTCAGCTTCAATGACCAGACGGCAGTGGATGCTTTTACCCAGGCGTTGCAGCACGTTATCGAACGCAATGACATCCTGCGCACCGCGATCCTCTGGGAAGGTCTCAACGAGCCGGTGCAAGTGGTATGGCGCCAGGCGCCGCTGGCGGTGGAGCGGGTCGACACCCAGGGCGCGGATGCCCTGGCGCAGTTGCAACGGCGTTTCGACCCGCGCCACTTCCGCCTGGACTTGACGCGAGCCTCGCTGATGCATTTTGCCTATGCCCAGGAGGGCGAGCGCTACGTCGGCATCCTGCTGCTGCACCATATCCTGCTGGACCACACTGCCTTGCACGTGCTGGTGCAGGAAATGAGCGCCAGCCTGTCCGGCAGCCATGCGCAACTGGCCGACGCGGTGCAGTACCGCAACTACGTGGCCCAGGCGCGGCTTGGGGTCAGCCAGGCGCAACACGAAGCGTTTTTCAGCGAGATGCTGGGTGATATCGACGAGCCGACCCTGGCCTTCGGCTTGCAGGACGTGAACGGCGACGGCAGCGGGATTGTCGAGGCGCATCTGCCGCTGGAGCCGGCACTCAGCCTTGGCCTGCGTGAACAGGCGCGGCAACTGGGGGTCAGCAGCGCGAGCCTGGTGCACCTGGCCTGGGCGCAGGTGCTGGGGCAAGTCTCGGGCCAGCAAGAGGTGGTGTTCGGTACGGTGCTGCTGGGTCGCATGCAGGGCGGCGAGGGGGCCGACCGGGCGCTGGGGATGTTTATCAACACCTTGCCGCTGCGGGTCAGCCTGGGCGCCGTCGGGGTGCAGGCCGGGGTGCGCGCCACCCATGCGCGGCTCGCGCAATTGCTCGGGCATGAACACGCCTCGTTGTCCCTGGCCCAGCGTTGCAGTGGGGTGCCGGGCTCGCTGCCATTGTTCAGCACACTGCTCAACTACCGTCACAGCGCAGCCGATGAGGCCCCGGGGGCGAGTCCGTTCAGTGCGTCCGGGATTGAAATCCTCAGCTCCGAAGAGCGCAGCAACTACCCGCTGGTGCTCAATGTCGATGACCTGGGCACAGGTTTCGCCCTGACCGTACAAGGTGTGGCCAGCCTGGATGTGCAGCGCGTGGGCGACTACATGCTGACCGCACTGCGCCACGTCGTGAGCGCGTTGCAACAGGCGCCGACCACGCCGCTTATGGCCGTGTCGATAGTGCCCGCCGCCGAACGCCAACAACTGCTGGAGGGCTTCAACGCGACCGCTCGTGACTACCCGGCGCACCTGTGCGTGCAGCAACTGTTTGAAGCCCAAGTGCTGGCCCATCCCGAGGCGGTGGCGGCGGTGCAGGGCCAGCTGTCCCTGAGCTACCGCGACCTCAACCGCCGTGCCAATCGCCTGGCCCATCACCTGATCGGCCAAGGCGTACAGCCCGGGGAAAGCGTGGCCATCGCGCTGCCGCGCTCGTTGGACCTGCTGATTTGCCAGCTGGCGATCCTCAAGTGCGCGGCGGTGTATGTGCCGCTGGACGTCAACGCGCCGGTCGAGCGCCAGGCGTTTATCGTGCAGGACAGTGGCGCGCGCCGGGTGCTGAGTAGCCTGGCCGACCTGAATCTCGACGCGCTGTCGTCGCTCAACCCCGACCTGGCAGTGTCTTCGCAAAGCGTGGCGTACATCCTCTATACGTCCGGTTCCACCGGCGCGCCCAAAGGCGTGCAAGTGCCGCACCGCGCCATCTCGCGCTTGGTGATCAACAACGGCTATGCCGATTTCAACGCACGTGACCGCGTGGCCTTCGCCTCCAACCCGGCCTTTGACGCCAGTACCCTCGAGGTCTGGGCGCCGTTGCTCAATGGCGGCTGTGTGGTGGTGGTCGAACAGGCGGAGTTGCTCTCCCAGGCTGCCTTTGCCGTGTTGCTGCAAGAGCAGGCCGTCAGCGTGTTGTGGATGACTGCCGGGCTGTTCCACCAATACGCCGATGCATTGATGCCGGCGTTCCGTCAGTTGCGTTACCTGATCGTCGGCGGTGATGTGCTCGACCCACTGGTCATCGGTCGCGTGCTCAAGCACGGCAAACCGCAACACCTGCTCAACGGCTACGGGCCGACCGAAGCCACCACGTTTTCCACCACGTTCGCGATCACTGCGGTGGGCGAGGGCGGTATCCCGATTGGTCGGCCGATTGCGAATGCCCAGGCTTATGTGCTGGATGCGCGCCGGCAACCGGTGGCGTTGGGGGTGGTGGGTGAGCTGTATATCGGTGGCGCAGGCGTGGCCACAGGGTATTTGAACCAGCCGCAACTGACCGCCGAAAAGTTTATCCCGAACCCCTTCGGCGACGGGCTGCTGTACCGCAGCGGTGACCTCGCCTGTTGGCAGGCCGACGGAACGTTGTTGTACCAGGGGCGTAATGACCTGCAAGTGAAGATCCGTGGTTTTCGCATCGAGCCCGGCGAGATCGAAGCCTGCCTGGCCGCTTTCCCCGGGGTGAAAGACGCGGTGGTGCTGGCCCGCGAAGACGAGCCTGGCGACAAGCGCCTGGTGGCTTACTACACCGCCCCGGCCGCGCTGGATATCGAAGCGTTACGCGCCCATCTGCAAGCGCGCTTGCCCGACTACATGGTGCCGTCGGCCTATGTCTGGCTGGAGCTGTTGCCGCTGACCGCCAACGGCAAGCTCGACCGCAAGGGCCTGCCGGTGCCGGACCACAGTGCGTTGCTCAGCCGTGGCTATGAGGCGCCGGAAGGCGAGGTGGAACAGCTGCTGGCGCAGATCTGGCAGGACGTGCTCAAGCTTGAGCGCGTCGGGCGTCATGATCATTTCTTTGCGCTGGGCGGGCATTCGCTGCTGGCGGTCAGCCTGATCGAGCGCATGCGCCAGGTCGGCCTCGGCGCCGACGTGCGCGTGCTGTTCAGCCAGCCAAGCCTCGCGGCGTTGGCGGCGGCGGTGGGCAGTGGGCGTGAGGTAGTGGTGCCGGCGAATGGCATTACTGCGGGCAGCACGCGGATCACACCGTCGATGCTGACCCTGGTGCAACTCGACCAGGCCGCCATCGACCGGGTTGTCGCCAGCGTGCCGGGTGGCGCGGTGAATATTCAGGACATCTACCCGCTGGCGCCGCTGCAGGAGGGCATTCTCTACCACCACATCAGCGCCGAACAGGGCGACCCGTACCTGCTGCAATCGCGCATGGCGTTTGACAGCCTTGAGCGTTTACACGGGTTTATGGGCGCGCTGCAACAGGTGGTGGCGCGGCACGATATCCTGCGCACCGGCGTGGTCTGGGAAGGGCTGGACAGCCCGGTGCAGGTGGTGTGGCGTGATGCCCGGCTGTCGGTGCTGGAACTGACGCTGGACCCGGCCGACGGCGGCATCATCGAGCAACTGCACGCACGTTTCGATGCCCGTCATTATCGCCTGGACATTACTCAAGCACCGCTGCTGCGCATGGTTTATGCCCAGGATCCGGCCAACCAGCGGGTCGCGGCGATCCTGTTGTTCCACCACTTGGCGCTGGACCATACCGCCATGGAAGTGGTTGGCCAGGAGATGCGTGCGTTTCTGTTTGGCCAGGCGCAGGGCTTGCCCGCGCCCGCGCCGTTTCGCAATTACGTGGCCCAGGCGCGCCTGGGGGTGAGCGTGGAGGAACACGAGCAGTTCTTCCGCGAGATGCTGGCCGATGTCGATGAGCCGACCTTGCCATTTGGCGTACGCGATGTGCAGGGTGATGGCCGCGCTATCGAAGAGGCTGAACGGCCGTTGGAGGCTGGGCTGGCGCTGCGCGTGCGTGAGCAGGCGCGGCTGCTGGGCGTGAGTGCGGCAAGCCTGATGCACCTGGCCTGGGCGCAGGTGCTGGGGCTGGTGTCGGGGCGTGATGACGTGGTGTTCGGCACCGTGTTGATGGGGCGTATGCAAGCCGGTGACGGTGCGGACCGTGCCTTGGGCATGTTCATCAACACTTTGCCGCTGCGGGTGGCGTTGGGCGCCGGCGCGGCCGCAGCGGTCAAGGCCACCCATGGGCGTTTGAGCGCACTGCTGGGCCATGAGCATGCATCACTGGCCCTGGCGCAACGGTGCAGCGGCGTGCCGGTCAGCGTGCCGTTGTTCAGCGCGTTGCTCAATTACCGCCATAGCACACCTGCTGAGATGGCCCGCGACGGCCACGGCATCTGGGAAGGCGTGCAACTGCTGGGCGGCGAGGAGCGCAGCAACTACCCGCTGACCCTCAGCGTCGATGACCTGGGTGCAGGTTTTGGCCTGAGCGTGTTGGCGCTGCCGCAAATTGGCGCCGAGCGGCTGTGTGGCTACATGCAAAATGCCGTGGAGCAGTTGGTGACGGCCTTGGAACAAGCGTCCGGTCGCCCACTCAACCAGCTGCCGGTTCTGCCAGCGGCGGAGTGCCAAACCCTGCTGCATGAATTCAACGCCACTGCCGCCGATTTCCCCAGCGGGCAGACGGTGCACGGCGCCTTCGAAATCCAGGCCGAGCGCCAGCCTCACGCAATCGCCGTGCAACAGGGCGGCGCAAGCCTGACGTATCAGCAACTCAATCAGCGCGCTAACCAGTTGGCCCATCATCTGCTGGCACTCGGCGTGCAGCCGGATGACCGCGTCGCGCTGTGCTGCCGTCGCGGCCCACAGATGCTGGTGGGGCTGCTGGGTATTCTCAAGGCCGGCGCGGCTTACGTGCCCATCGACCCGGCATACCCTGCCGAACGCATCGCCTACCTGTTGCAGGACAGCGCGCCGGTGGCGGTGTTGGCCGAGGCCGCGACACAGGCGTCGCTGGGGGCGGTCGTCACGCTGGACCTGCACGACAACGCGTGGCAGCACTATCCCGTGAGCAATCCGCAACCGGGCGCCCTGACCCCGGCGCACCTGGCATATGTGATCTATACCTCCGGCTCCACCGGCCAGCCCAAAGGCGTGATGGTGGAACATCGCACTGTGGAAAACCTGGTGCACTGGCATTGCGAAGCCTTCGGTCTGCATGCCGGCAGCCACACCAGCAGCGTCGCCGGCTTTGGTTTCGACGCGATGGCCTGGGAGGTCTGGCCGGCGTTGTGCGTGGGCGCCACGTTGCACTTGCCGCCTGCCGAAGTGGGCAATGAGAACATCGACGAACTACTTGCCTGGTGGCTGGCGCAGCCGCTGGATGTGAGCTTCCTGCCGACCCCGGTGGCCGAGTACGCCTTCAGCCAGAACCTGCACCATGCGACCTTGCGTATCCTGCTGATCGGCGGTGACCGCCTGCGCCAGTTCACCCAGGAGCGGCGCTTTGCGGTGATCAACAACTACGGGCCTACCGAGGCCACGGTGGTCGCGACCTCCGGCCGCGTGCGCGCCGGGCAGGCGTTGCATATCGGCCGGCCGATCGCCAATACCCGCGTGTATGTGCTGGATGCGCAGTTGCGGCCAGTGCCGGTGGGTGTCGCGGGTGAGCTATACGTGGGCGGCAGCGGCGTGGCGCGGGGCTACCTGAACCGCCCCGAACTGAGCGCCGAACGCTTCCTGCAAGACCCTTTCAATAAGGGGCGCATGTACCGCACCGGGGACCTGGTGCGCTGGCTGCCCGACGGCAATCTCGAGTACCTGGGCCGTAATGATGACCAGGTCAAAGTACGTGGTGTACGGGTTGAACTGGGCGAGATCGAGAGCCGCCTGGCGGCACTCGAAGGTGTCGGCGAAGCGGTGGTGCTAGTGCGCGAGGGCCGCTTGGTGGCCTGGTTTACCGAGCATTACCCGCTGGCGCTCGAAACCCTGCGCACGCGCCTGCAAACGCAACTCCCCGACGCATTGGTGCCGGTGGCCTACGTCAGGCTCGACGCATTACCCCTGACCGCCAACGGCAAGCTGGACCGCAAGGCGTTGCCGCAACCCGATCAGGCTGCGGTGCTGAGCCGTGCCTATGAGGCGCCCCAGGGCGAAGTCGAAACCCGCCTGGCGCAAATCTGGGCCCAGGTGTTGCAAGTCGAGCAGGTGGGGCGCCATGACCACTTCTTTGAACTGGGTGGGCACTCGCTGCTGGCGGTCAGCCTGATCGAGCGCATGCGTCAGGTCGGCCTCAGCGCCGATGTGCGGGTGTTGTTCAGCCAGCCAACGCTGGCCGCTCTGGCCGCCGCCGTGGGCAGTGGCCGCGAAGTGCGCGTGCCGCAAAACCTGATTGCGCCGGATTGCGTACGCATCACGCCGGACCTGTTGCCCCTGGTCGACCTCGACCAATCTACCCTCGACCAGATCGTCAGCCGAGTCCCCGGTGGCGCCGCCAATGTGCAGGATATCTACCCGCTGGCGCCGTTGCAGGAAGGCATTCTCTACCACTACATCACCGCCGAGCAGGGCGACCCCTACCTGCTGCAATCGCACCTGGCGTTCGACAGCCTGGAACGCCTGGAAGCCTTCGCCCGCGCGCTGCAACAGGTGATCGAACGTCACGATATCCTGCGCACCGGGGTGGCTTGGGAAGGGCTCGCGCAACCTGTGCAAGTGGTGTGGCGCAAGGCGGCGTTGAGCGTGCAGGAACTGCAGCTGCAAGGCGATGTACTGGCCGGTCTGCACCAGCGTTTCGATGCGCGGCGTTATCGCCTGGATATCAGTCAGGCGCCGCTGATCCGCCTGATGTTCGCTCAGGACCCGGCCAATCAGCGTGTGGTGGCGGTCTTGCTCTATCACCATATCGCCCTCGACCACACCGCCTTCGACGTAGTGCTGCGTGAGATGCAGGGCTACCTGCTGGGCCATCCAGCCCCTGCGGCGGCGCCGATGCCATACCGCAACTACGTGGCCCAGGCGCGGTTGGGCGTGAGCGAGCAGGAGCACGAAGCGTTCTTCCGCGACATGCTTGGCGATATCGCTGAGCCGACGTTGCCCTTCGGCTTACAGGATGTGCGCGGCGACGGCAGCGCTATCGAGGAACACTGCCTGCACCTGGACAGCGACCTCAACCGTCGCCTGCGCGGCCAGGCCCGGCTGTTGGGCGTGAGCACCGCGAGCCTGTTCCATCTGGCCTGGGGCCGGGTGCTGGCAGCCACGTCGGGGCGCGATAGCGTGGTGTTCGGCACCGTATTGGTCGGCCGGCTGCAAGGCGGCGAGGGGGCTGACCGTGCACTCGGGGTCTTTATCAATACCTTGCCGCTGCGCCTGGACATCGACGAGCAAGGTGCCCGCGACGCCGTGCGGGCGACCCATGCGCGACTCACAGCTTTGCTCGGGCATGAGCATGCGTCGCTGGCCCTGGCCCAGCGTTGCAGTGGGGTGGCTGCACCGGCGCCGCTGTTCAGCTCGATGCTCAATTATCGCCATCGCGGCGCGGCAACCCGTTCTGCCGATGCGCAGCACGCCTGGGAAGGCATGCAGACGCTGGTCAATGACGGGCGCACCAACTACCCGCTGACCTTGAACGTGGATGACCTGGGCGATGGTTACACGGTCACCGCCCTGGCGCAGATCGACGCGCAGCGGGTGTGCGGCTACATGCAGGTGGCCCTGGTCGGCCTGGTCGACGCCCTGGAGCAGGCGCCGCAGCAGGCGCTCAATCGCTTGCCGATCCTGGGCAATGATGAGCGGCAAAAACTGCTGGTGGCGTTCAACTCGACGGCAGTGGATTACAACCTCGATCAGACCCTGCACGGCCTGTTCGAAGACCAGGTGGAGCGCACGCCGCAGGCGGTGGCGGTGATCGCCGGTGACCAGCACCTGACCTACGAGGCGCTCAATGAACAAGCCAACCGCCTGGCGCAGCACCTGCGCACGTTGGGCGTGCAGCCGCAGACGCGGGTGGGGATTTGCCTGGAGCGTGGCCTGGAGATGCTGGTCGGTCTGCTCGCCATCCTCAAGGCCGGTGGCGCTTATGTGCCACTGGACCCGGCCTACCCGCAGGACCGCATTACCTACATGCTGCAAGACAGCGCACCGGTGGTGGTGCTGGCCCAAGGCGCAACCCTTGAGAGACTGGGCGAGGTGCCGGTGGTCGACCTCGACCAGTGCACCTGGCAGCACCAGAGCGCAACCAACCCTCGGGTCCCGGGCCTCACTGCGCAGCAGCCGGCCTATGTGATCTACACGTCCGGGTCCACCGGCCAGCCCAAGGGCGTGATCAACGAACACGCCGGGGTGGTCAACCGGCTGTTGTGGATGCAGGACGCCTATGGCCTCAAGGCCGATGATGCGGTGTTGCAGAAAACCCCGTTCAGCTTTGACGTGTCGGTGTGGGAGTTCTTCTGGCCGTTGTTCACCGGTGCGCGCCTGGTGATGGCGCGCCCAGGCGGGCACAAGGACCCGGCCTACCTGTGCGAAGTGATCCAGGCGCAACGGATCACCACGCTGCACTTTGTGCCCTCGATGCTCGATGTATTCCTGGCCCACGGTGATGTGAGCCAGGCCGCCGGGCTGCTGCGTGTGATGTGCAGCGGCGAAGCGCTGCCGGGCAGTCTGGTGCGGCGCTTCAAGCAGCAATTGCCGGACATCGGCCTGTACAACCTGTATGGCCCGACCGAGGCGGCGGTGGACGTGACCGCGTGGAATTGCGCACGGCCCGAGGTGCCGGACAACACGCCGATCGGCAAACCCATCGCCAATACCCGTATGTACGTGCTGGACGCGCAGTTGCAACCGGTGCCGCTGGGCGTGGTCGGCGAGTTGTTTATTGGCGGCGTGCAAGTGGCGCGGGGTTACCTGAACCGCCCGGAACTGACCGCCGAACGCTTCCTCAAGGACCCGTTCACCGGCGGGCGCATGTACCGCACGGGCGACGTCGGCCGCTACCTGCCCGACGGCAATCTCGAATACCTGGGGCGCAACGATGACCAGGTGAAGATCCGTGGTTTGCGTATCGAACTGGGGGAAATCCAGGCGCGGCTGCTGGAGCATCTTCACGTCGGCGAAGCCGCTGTGGTGGCCCGCGAAGACCGACTGGTGGCTTACTACACCGGCGTGCAGACGGCTATCGAACACCTGCGCAGCCATCTGTTGCAGTCGCTGCCGGAGTTCATGGTGCCGGCGATTTTCGTGCACCTGGAGGCGCTGCCCCTGAGCCCTAACGGCAAGCTCGATCGCAAGGCCCTGCCGGCGCCTGGCCTGGACGCGCTGGTGGTGCGTGAGTACGAGGCGCCGCAAGGTGAGACCGAAATCCTCCTGGCCCGGCTCTGGAGCGAATTGCTCAACGTCGAGCGGGTAGGGCGCCAGGACAATTTCTTTGAACTGGGCGGGCACTCGCTGCTCGCCGTGAGCTTGATCGGGCGCTTGCGCCAGGAAGGCATGGAAGCCGATGTGCGTGCGTTATTCGAACAGCCGACCCTGGCTGGCTACGCCGCAATGACTGAACGAATGGAGATCGTCCTGTGAGCATCAACCAACTGTTGGCGACGCTGAAAACCAAGGACATCCAACTGGCCCTCAAGGGCGAACAGTTGTCGGTGCAGGGCAACAAGCAAGCCTTGGGCGACCCGGCGATTCTCGCCGCGTTGCGCGAACACAAACCGGCGCTGATCGAGCTGATCAAGGCCGGGGCCTATTCGCCGGCCAAGGCCGGCGCAATCGAGGTGCCGGCCAATGGCATCCCGGCCAACGCTGCGCACATCACGTCGGCGATGCTGACCCTGTCGCACCTGAGCCAGGATGAGATCGACCGTATCGTCGCCAGCGTCGACGGCGGGGTGGCGAATATCCAGGATATCTACCCGCTGGCGCCGTTGCAGGAGGGCATTCTGTTCCACCACGTCAGCGCCGAACAAGGCGACCCGTATGTGATGCAGTCGCAATTCGCATTCGACAGCCTGGAGCGTTTCGAGGCGTTTTCCCAGGCGTTGCAGGCGGTGATGGACCGCCATGACATCCTGCGTACCGGGGTGGTCTGGGACGGTTTGCAGGAGCCCTCGCAAGTGGTGTGGCGCACGGCGCGCCTGCCGGTGCAGGCGCTGCAACTGGACCCGGCCGATGGCGATATCGCCACTCAGTTGCATGCGCTGTTCGACCCGCGTCACTATCGCCTGGACGTGACCCAGGCGCCGCTGCTGCGCCTGGTACGCGCTGACGACCCGGCCAATCAGCGCATCGTCGCCACGCTGCTGTTCCACCATATGGCCCTGGACCACAGTGCCCTCGAAGTGGTGTGCCATGAAATGCAGGCGTGCCTGCTGGGGCAGGGCGCAGCACTGGGCCAGGCGGTGCCGTTTCGCAACTATGTGGCGCAGGCGCGATTGGGGATCAGCGAGCAGGAGCACGAAGGCTTCTTCCGCCAGATGCTCGGCGATATCAGCGAACCGACTTTGCCGTTCGGCCTGCACGATGTGCAGGGCGATGCGCGAGGCATCACCGAGGTCCACCTGGCGCTGACCCCGCAATTGTCGCAGCGCCTGCGGGCGCAGGCGCGGCAGCTGGGGGTGAGCGCCGCCAGCCTGTTCCATATGGGCTGGGCGCAGGTGCTGGGGGTATTGGCCGGCAAGCAGCAGGTGGTGTTCGGCACGGTATTGATGGGCCGTATGCAAGGCAGCCATGACACGGAACGGGCGCTGGGCATCTTCATCAACACCCTGCCGTTTCGCGTGGATGTGGACGAGCAGGACGTGCGCGCCGGGGTCAAGGCCACCCACGCCCGGCTGACCACCTTGCTGCGCCATGAACATGCGTCGCTGGCCCTGGCCCAGCGCTGCAGCGGCGTGGTCGCGCCGACGCCGCTGTTCAGTGCCTTGCTCAATTACCGCCACAGCGCGCCGGCGGCGAGCGCCGAGGCCGTCTCGGCGTGGCAAGGGATCGCGGCGCTGAGTGCGCAGGAGCGCACCAACTACCCGCTGACCTTGAGTGTCGATGACCTGGGCGAAGGCTTCGGCCTGAGCCTGCTCGCCAGTACTCAAGTGGACGCGCAGCGCGTCTGCGCCTACCTGCAAACTGCCCTGGAAAACCTGCTGACCGCCTTGGAGCAGGCGCCCCATACCGCGCTCAAACAGGTGCCTGTGGTGCCGGTGGCCGAACAACAACTGATGCTGCAACAGTTCAATGCGACTCAGGCAGATTTCCCGCGGGACAGCACCCTGCACGGGCGCATCGAAGCTCAGGCAGCCCTTACGCCGGATGCCATCGCTGCGGTGCATCAGGGCCGGCAAATGACCTACGCCGAGCTCAACCAGCAAGCCAACCTGCTGGCCCATCACCTGCTGGCGCTGGGCGTGAAACCGGATGACCGCGTGGCGATTGTCGCCCGCCGTGGCCTGGACACCCTGGCCGGGTTACTGGCGATCCTCAAGGCCGGCGCCTGTTATGTGCCGGTGGACCCGTCCCACCCGGCAGAGCGCCTGAGCTACCTGCTGACCGACAGCGCGCCGGTGGCGGTGCTGGCCCAGCACGCGTTGCTGGCGCGCCTGCCGGCCCTCGAGGTGCCGGTGATCAACCTCGACCGCTATACCTGGCAGCACCATTCGGCGAGCAACCCGGCGGTTGCGGTCACCCCGTCGAACCTCGCCTATGTGATCTACACCTCCGGCTCTACCGGCCTGCCCAAAGGCGTGATGGTGGAGCACCACAGCGTGGGCAACCTGGTGGACTGGCATTGCCAGGCATTTGACCTGCGAGCCGGGCGCCACACCGCCAGCGTCGCCGGTTTCGGTTTTGATGCGATGGCCTGGGAAGTCTGGCCGGCGCTGTGTGTCGGCGCGACCCTGCACCTGCCGCCAGCCAATGACGGCGCCGAAGACATCGACGCGCTGCTGGCCTGGTGGTGCGCGCAGCCGCTGGATGTGTGCTTCCTGCCGACCCCGGTGGCCGAGTACGCCTTCAGCCAGCAGATTGAACACCCTACCTTGCGCACCCTGCTGGTCGGCGGCGATCGCCTGCGCCAGTTCTCGCGTACCCAGCGTTTTGAGCTGATCAATAACTACGGCCCTACCGAGGCCACGGTGGTCGCCACCTCCGGCAAGGTCGAGGCGGGCCAGCCATTGCATATCGGCAAGCCTGTGGCCAATGCCACGGTGTACCTGCTGGATGCTCAGCAGCGCCCGGTGCCCTTGGGGGTGGCAGGTGAGCTGTTTGTGGGCGGCAAGGGCGTGGCACGCGGTTACCTGAACCGCCCGGAACTGACCGCCGAGCGTTTTCTGCAAGACCCGTTCAACCCCGGGCGCATGTACCGCACCGGCGATTTGGCGCGCTGGTTGCCCGACGGCACCCTGGAGTACCTTGGGCGCAACGATGACCAGGTGAAAATCCGTGGCGTGCGGATCGAGTTGGGCGAGATCGAAACCCAACTGAACCAGTTGCCGAACATCCAGGAAGCGGTGGTGCTGGTACGTGAAGAACGTCTGGTGGCGTACTTCACCGAGAACCCGCAGCTCGACCCATTGAGCGTGGGTGAGATTCGCGCCCATCTGGTGGCGCACCTGCCGGATTACATGGTGCCGGCCGCCTTGATGAAGCTGGACGCGCTGCCCCTGACCGCCAACGGCAAGCTGGATCGCAGGGCCTTGCCCGCGCCGGACCTGGCCGCGGTGTTTACCCGCGAGTACGCCGCGCCCCAGGGCGAGATCGAGAGCGTGCTGGCGCAGATCTGGGCCGATGTGCTGCAGCTTGAACGTGTGGGGCGCCGCGATCACTTCTTCGAGCTGGGCGGGCACTCGTTGCTGGCGATGCGCATGGTGTCCCAGGTGCGTCAGCGTCTGGGGGTTGAGTTGTTGCTCGGCGACTTGTTCGCCAATGCCGAACTCGCCGCAGTCGCCGAAGTGCTGGCCCGGGCTGGTCGCAGCACCTTGCCGGATATCCTCCCGGCCAGTGGCGATGAAGACGTGCCGCTGTCTTTTGCCCAGCAGCGCCTGTGGTTCCTGGCGCTGATGGAAGGCGCCAACACCGCCTACAACATTCCCATTGGCCTGCGGTTGCGTGGGCAATTGCATGTCGAGGCATTGCAACGGGCGCTGGCGCGGATTGTTGCGCGGCATGCGACCCTGCGCAGCCGTTTCGCCCAGCACGGTGATGTGGCCAAGGTGCTGTTGGTGCCGGCCGAAGAGGTGCTGCCCCTGCAAGTGCAGGACCTGCGCCGCCACCCGCAGCCCCAGCAGGCGCTGGATGCGTTGATCCACGGCGAAGCTTCGGCGCCGTTTGACCTGGCGCGTGGTCCGCTGCTGCGCGGGCGCCTGGTGGTGCTGGCGGATGAGCACCATGTGCTGCTGTTGACCCTGCACCATATTGTCTCTGATGGCTGGTCCATGGGCGTGCTCACCCGTGAGCTGATGGCGCTGTACCGGGCCTTCAGCCATGGCCTGCCTGACCCGTTACCAACGCTGCCGATCCAGTACGGCGACTTTGCCGTGTGGCAGCGGTTGTGGCTCAGCGGTGAAGTGCTGCATCGCCAGAGCAGCTATTGGCAGCAGACCCTGGCCGGTGCGCCGGCCTTGCTCACGCTGCCCACCGATCGCCCGCGCCCGGCGCAGCAGGACTACGCCGGCAGCAGCGTCGCGGTGCGCCTGGATGAACGCCTCACCGCCGGGCTCAAAGCCTTGAGCCAACGCCATGGCACCACGCTGTACATGACGTTGATCACCGCCTGGGCCGCGTTACTGGCGCGGCTTTGCGGCCAGTCGGAACTGGTGATCGGTTCACCGGTGGCCAACCGCACCCGCAGTGAGGTGGAAGGGCTGATCGGTCTGTTCGTCAACACACTGGCGCTGCGTATCGACACCTCGGGCGAGCTGAGCACCGAGGCGCTGCTGGCGCGGGTCAAGGCCGTGACCCTGGCGGCCCAGGCCCATCAGGACCTGCCGTTCGAACAGGTGGTGGAAATCACCCGGCCGCCGCGTAGCCTGGCCCATAGCCCGCTGTTCCAGACCTTTCTGGCGTGGCAGGACAGCAGCGCGCCGACCCTCGCCCTGGGCGAACTGGCTCTGGAGCGCATCGTGCAGAGCAGCCATTTTGCCAAGTTCGATTTGTCGCTGGACCTGGGCGAAGTGCAAGGCACGATCATCGGCGCGCTGGAATACGCGGTGGCGCTGTTCGACGAGTCGACGGTGCAGCGTTATGTCGGCTACTTCACCCGGGTGCTGCAGGCCATGGTCGACAACGACCAGGCGGTGCTGGCGCATGCGCCGCTGGTGGATGAGCGCGAGCGTCAGCAATTGCTGTTCGGGTTCAATGCCACCGAGGTGGCGTACAACCTCGACCAGACCCTGCACGGCCTGTTCGAAGCGCAGGCGGCTCGCACGCCGGACGCGATTGCGCTCAAGGTGGGCGAGCGGCAACTGACCTATGCCGCGTTGAATGCGCGGGCCAACCAGTTGGCCCATCACCTGTTGGAACGCGGCGTACAGCCGGATTCGCGGGTGGCAATCTGCGTGGAGCGCAGCCTGGAGATGGTCATTGGCTTGTACGCGATCCTCAAAGCCGGCGCCGCCTATGTACCGCTGGATCCGGCGTACCCGTTGGAGCGTATCGCCTACATGCTGGAGGACAGCGCGCCGGTCGTGGTGCTGGCCCAGGGCGCGACGCGTGGGTTGCTGGGCGAGGTGCCGGTGGTCAATCTGGAGCAGCCTGACTGGCAGCACCCGTGCACCGACAACCCCATGGTCCGGGGCGTGAGTGCGTATGTGATCTACACCTCCGGCTCCACCGGCCAGCCCAAGGGCGTGATCAACGACCACGCCGGGGTGGTCAACCGCTTGCTGTGGATGCAGGACGAATATGCGCTGACCGCCAAAGACAGCGTGCTGCAGAAAACCCCGTTCAGTTTCGATGTGTCGGTCTGGGAGTTCTTCTGGCCGCTGTTCACCGGCGCACGCCTGGTGCTGGCGCGCCCTGGGGGCCATAAAGACCCGGTGTACCTGTGCGATGTAATCAAGGCTGAGCAGATTACCACCGTGCATTTCGTACCGTCGATGCTCGACCTGTTTCTGGCCCATGGCGATGTGAGTCAGGCCGCCGGCCTGGTGCGCGTGATCTGCAGCGGCGAAGCCTTGCCCGGCAGCCTGGTACGGCGCTTCAAGCAGCAATTGCCCGCCAGCCAATTGCACAACCTGTATGGCCCCACCGAAGCGGCCGTGGATGTCACCGCCTGGCACTGCGCGGGCGCGTTGACGCCGGACAACACCCCCATCGGCAAGCCCATCGCCAATACCCGCATGTACCTGCTGGATGAGCAATTGCAGCCGGTGCCCCTGGGCGTGGTCGGCGAGTTGTTTATCGGCGGCGTACAAGTGGCGCGCGGCTACCTGAACCGGCCTGAGCTGACGGCCGAGCGCTTCCTCAAGGACCCTTTTAGTGCTGGGCGGATGTACCGCACCGGCGACGTCGGGCGCTACTTGCCCGACGGCAATATCGAATACCTGGGCCGCAATGACGACCAGGTGAAGATCCGTGGCCTGCGTATCGAACTCGGCGAAATCCAGGCGCGGTTGATCGAGTTCCCGGCGATCAACGAAGCCGCTGTGGTCGCCCGCGAGGACCGTCTGGTGGCGTACTACACCGGCATTCACAGCGCGATCGACAGCCTGCGTGCGCATCTGCTGCAGCACTTGCCAGACTTTATGGTGCCGGCGATTTTCGTGCACCTGGAGGCACTGCCCCTGAGCCCCAACGGCAAGCTCGACCGCAAGGCACTGCCCGCGCCCGGTGCCGATTCGCTGCTGGGTCGCGAGTACGAAGCGCCACTGGGCGCTATGGAAAATACCCTGGCCAGCCTGTGGGCCGAGTTGCTCAATGTGGAGCGGGTCGGACGTCACGACCATTTCTTTGAACTGGGCGGGCACTCGTTGCTCGCGGTCAGCCTGATGGGGCGCCTGCGCCGCCTCGGCTGGTCGGCGGATGTGAAGGTATTGTTCGGCCAGCCGACCCTGGCCGCACTGGCAGCGGCACTCGGCGGCGGGCGTGAAGTGGCAGTGCCGGCCAATGGCATCGCCGCCGACTGCACACAGATCACCCCGGCCATGTTGCCGTTGATCCAGCTGACCCCGCAGGCCATTGAGCGGATCGTCGCCTGTATCCCCGGCGGGGCGGCGAATGTGCAGGACATCTACCCGCTGGCGCCGTTGCAGGCCGGCATGCTCTATCAGCATCGTGCTGTGGAGTCCGGTGACGCCTATGTGCTGCAGGCGCAGTTTGCGTTCGACAGCCGTCAGCGTCTGGACGCGTTTGCGCTGGCCTTGCAGGCGGTGATCCGGCGCCATGACAGCCTGCGCTCTTCGTTCCATTGGGAGGGCCTCGAAGAACCGGTGCAAGTGGTGTGGCGTGACGCGACATTGCGCGTGGAGCCGGGGCCGTTGCCGCCGCGCCTGGACCTGGGCCAGGCGCCGCTGATGCGCCTGGTGTACGCCGAGGAGCCGCAGCGCGTGGTCGCGACGTTGCTGTTCCATCACTTGGTGATGGACCACATCGCGCTGGAGATCCTGCAACACGAGCTGCAGGCTTTTCTGCTGGGCGCTCAGGATCAGTTGGGCGCTGCTGTGCCGTACCGCAATTACGTGGCGCAGACCCGCTTGGGCATTGACGATCACGAAGGGTTCTTCCGCGAGATGCTCAGTGAGATTGATGCGCCGACGATCGTTGAACACTTGGGCGTTGAAGAAACCGCGCACCTGGCAATTGAACCTCAAGTGAGCCAACGCCTGCGCGAGCAGGCGCGCCAGTCCGGCGTGAGCGCCGCCAGCCTGATGCACCTGGCCTGGGCTCACGTGCTGAGCAAGGTCAGTGGCCGCGAGCAGGTGGTGTTCGGCACGGTGATGCTCGGCCGCCTGCAAGGGGGGGAAGGGGCCGAGCGGGCCATGGGCGTATTTATCAATACCCTGCCGCTGCGGGTCGACCTGGGTGAGCACTCGGTGCGTAGCGCGTTGCGTGCAACCCATGCACGGCTCAGCCAGTTGCTCAGCCATGAACACGCGCCGTTGGCGATGGCCCAGCGTTGCAGCGGGGTGCCGGCGTCGACGCCGTTGTTCAGTGTGTTGTTCAACTATCGCCACAGCGCCCCGCACACCGCGGGTGTGGCCGAGGCGTGGCAGGGCATTCAATTGCTCAAGGCTGAGGAACACACCAACTACGGCCTGTCGATGAGCGTGGATGACCTGGGCGATGGTTTTGCGCTGAAGGCTGTGGGGCAGGGGGCGCGGCGTTTGTGCACCTACCTGCAGATCGCACTTGAGCAGTTGGTGCAGGCACTCGAACACAACAGCGAGATTGCCATCAGCCACTTGCCGATCCTGCCCGCTGCCGAGCGCCGGCAGCTGTTGGATTTGAATGCCACCACACGCGCTTTCCCGCGTGAACATACCGTGCAGCGTCTGTTTGAAGCCCAGGCTCAGGCCCGGCCTGATGCGTTGGCGGCGGTGCACGGCGAGCAGGCCATCAGCTATGGCGAGCTGAACACTCGCGCCAACCGCCTGGCCCATCATCTGCTTGGGCTTGGGGTGCGTCCTGCGGACACGCTGGCGATCTTGCTGCCACGCTGCGTGGAGTTGCTGGTCAGCCAACTGGCCATTCTCAAATGTGCCGCTGCTTATGTACCGCTGGATATCAACGCGCCGGCCGAGCGCCAGGGTTTCATGCAGCAAGACAGCGGCGCGACCTGGCTGCTGACCCGCAGCGACCTCGCCGTCGACTTCCCGGCCCGTCGCCTGGACCTTGATGCGCTGACCCTCGACCCGCAACCGAGCCACAACCCGGACCTGTCGCAAGCTTCGGACAGCGTGGCCTACATCATGTACACCTCCGGCTCCACCGGTACGCCCAAAGGCGTGCTGGTGCCGCATCGTGGTATCACGCGCCTGGTCCTCAACAACGGCTATGCCGACTTCAATGCCGCCGACCGCGTGGCCTTCGCCTCCAACCCGGCGTTCGACGCCAGCACCATGGACGTCTGGGGCCCGCTGCTCAACGGTGGCCAGGTGCAGGTGATCGACCACGCCACCTTGCTCGACCCGGCCGCATTCGGCGCGGCGTTGCGTGGGGCGACGGTGCTGTTTGTGACCACGGCACTGTTCAACCAATACGTACAGATGATCCCCGAGGCCCTGGCCGGCTTGCGCATCCTGCTTTGTGGCGGCGAGCGGGCCGACCCGGCGGCCTTCCGCAGCCTGTTGGCGCAGGCACCGGCGCTGCGGCTGGTGCACTGCTACGGGCCGACGGAAACCACCACCTACGCCACTACCCATGAGGTGCGTGCAGTGGCCGACAATGCCGACAGCGTGCCGGTGGGGCGGCCGATTTCCAACACGCAAATCCATGTGTTGGATGCGTATTTACAGGCGGTGCCGCTGGGCGTCACGGGTGAAATCTGCATTGGCGGCGACGGTGTGGCCAAGGGGTATTTGAATCGCCCTGAGCTGAGCGCCGAAAAATTTGTGCAGGACCCCTTCAACCCAGGCGCCTTGATGTACCGCACCGGCGACCTCGGCCGCTGGACGGCGGACGGCCTGCTGGAGTGCATCGGGCGCAATGATGACCAGGTGAAAATCCGCGGTTTCCGCGTTGAGTTGGGCGAGATCGAAGCGCGCCTGGCGACCTTCGCCGCGATCCGCGACGTGGTGCTGCTGGCCCGCGAAGACGCACCGGGGGACAAGCGCCTGGTGGCCTATTTCACCTGGGCCGCCGAAGCGGTCGATCTCGACAGGGTGCGTGCCCATCTGCAAGGTCAACTGCCCGAGTACATGCTGCCATCGGCCTATGTGCCGCTGGCGCAGTTGCCCCTGACCGCCAATGGCAAGATCGACCGCAAAGCCCTGCCGGCACCTGCCCAGGGCGCGTTGGCCAGCCGCGACTTTGAAGCACCGGCCGATGCGTTGGAACAGACCCTGGCGCAACTCTGGGCCGAGGTGCTGAAGCTGGAGCAAGTCGGTCGGCATGACAGCTTCTTTGAGCTGGGCGGGCATTCCTTGTTGGCGATTCGCTTGGTCAACCTGATGGACGAAGCAGGGTTGCAGGTGTCCCTGGCCGAGCTGTTCCAGCATGCCAGCGTGGCTTCGGTGTGCGCGATGTTGCGCCAGCGCACGGCGGTGCCGCTGCGTGAGACCTCGGTGATTACCGTGCGCAGCAGCGGCGCGCAACCGCCGCTGTTTCTGGTGCATGAGTTCAGTGGCATGGACGTGTATTTTCCGGCGCTGGGCCAGCACCTGCCGGGCGACTATCCCATCTATGGCTTGCCGGGCGTAGCGCTCGGCGAGGCGCATCTGCACAGCATGGAAGGCTTGGCGGCGCGTCTGGTCAGCCTGATTCGCGGCATCCAACCCCACGGGCCTTATCGGATCGCGGGCTGGTCGTTTGGCGGCGTGCTGGCCTATGAAGTGGCCATGCAACTACTGGGGCTGGATGAGTCGGTGGCGTTCCTCGGGTTGATCGACAGCTACGTGCCGCGCATGACCGATCAGGGCAAGGCGCGCTGGAGCGGGCCGGATGCGCTCAAGCGGCATTTGCTGCTGCAGTGCACGGCGTATTGGAAAGCACAGGGAGGTGTCAATGAGCTGGCGAGTCTTGAGCAATTGGAGGCAAGCATTGGACAGCTGGACTTTGCGGGCCTGCTGCAACGCTGTCGCGATCAAGGTTTGCTATACGCGCAAATGGCGGCGGCTGCGGACGCGGACCTCTTGAGCTTTATCGAACGGGAAGTTGGGCACGGGCATGCGTTGGCGCATTACAGCCTGTTCCCGCTGCCGATCGCGGTGCACCTGTTCAGCGCCAGCGAACGGCCGACGCAGTTGTCACGGCGCAGTGTCTCGCTGGGCTGGGACGACGCTTTGGCGCCTGGGCAATTGCGCCAGGTCGAGGTGCCGGGGGATCACCAGAGCATGATGCAGGCACCGCATATCCAGGCCCTGGGCCGTGCGATGAGCGAGGCGTTGGCCAGGTGTTCGCCTGCAAGGCAGGCACCGCATCAGCCGTTGTTGCGCATTCAGAGTGGCCGGGCCGGGCATGCGCCGTTGTTCTGCGTGCCGGGGGCGGGGGACAGCGTCACCGGGTTTGTCGGTTTGAGCGAGGCCCTCGGGCGCGATTGGCCGCTGTTCGGTCTGCAGCCGCGTGGTCTGGATGGCGACGCGGTGCCGCACAGCCAAGTGCAAGCTGCGGCGGTTTGTTATCTGGCGGCGCTGGAGCAGGAATGCCCGCAGGGGCCGGTGCATCTGGTGGGGCATTCATTTGGTGGCTGGGTGGCGCTGGAAATGGCGCTACGGCTGCAGGCGGCCGGGCGTGAAGTGGCGTCGCTGACGGTGATCGACAGTGAGGCGCCTGGGGGGCAGGGGAAAGCCTATACAACAACAGCCGCGTTGCTGCGTTTGATTGAGGCGATGCAGTTGGCGGCTGGCAGGTCGTTGGGTATTGACCTGGTGGATTTCGCAGGGCGCGATGAGGGGGCGCAGCGGCAATGGTTGCATGCGGGGATGGTCGGGGTGGGGCTGTTGCCGGCTCGTGCCGGTGTGGACGCCATGTCGGGGCCGGCGCGGACTTATGCGGCGGCGTTGCGTACGGTGTATCGGCCTGGGCGGCGGTATGAGGGGGTGGTGCGGTTGGTGTTGGCGCAGGATCCGGCGTTGGACGCGGCCGGGAATCAGCGGGAGCAGGGGTTGATGGTTGAGGGGTGGCGGCGACAGGGGAGTGGGTTGCAGGTTTGGTATGGCGGGGGGAATCACTTTACTTTGCTCAAAGCGCCGAATGTTCAGGGGCTGGCGCGGTGGTGGGTGGATGGGGTGGTGGTTGGGGAGGTGGTTTCGTGAAGGCTGTACACGGAGTACATATCCATTTCTGTGGTAACGGCTACTTATGGTTCCGCTCTTACAGCGGGTCACTTTTGGCAAACGCCCCAAAAGTAACCAAAAGGTCTTCGCCCCACCACTCGGCACCTCGCTTAGGCTCGGTGTGCCCGCACGCAGGCTTTGGAGCGTGGGCCGCCGCGATGGGCCATCCTTGGCCCAGCGCGGCTAACCCGGCGTCCTGCCGGGTTACCCACGCTCCAAAGCCTGCGTGCGGCCAGCGTGGTTTTACGGGGCGTTTGAGATCAACATCAAGATCAAAAAGATCAAAAGCAGAGCACGGCGGCCTAGTAGCCGACCTGAGTGGTGTAAATCAAAAGCGCTTTGTTTTTGCTCCGCTGAGTTTTTGCTCTGGCCCTTACATCCTTTGCGCTGACGAAGTCAGCGATCTTTTGATCTGCGCTTTTGATCGTGACCTTGATCCAGGCGCCCCGTTAAACACGCTGGCCGCACGCAGGCTTGAATCCGTGGGTAACCCGGCAGGACGCCGGGTTAGCCGCGCTGGGCCAAGGATG
>NZ_UUPU01000107.1 GCF_900591205.1 Pseudomonas viridiflava | reverse complement strand
GGCTATATTCATGACGATGGCCCACCTGATTCAATCGAGCACTTCCGGGCTTCATAGGGTATGGCGACCCACCGAGACTCAACCTGCAAAAGCCCGAGAGAGCGGGTAAGAATTACCGAGGTAATTCCTGGCCGCATCATGCTGCTTTCCTACGGTGTTATCAGAGCGGTCTGACCAGCACTAGAAATAGCACCCGACAACGGGCTGATGGAAAAATTTTTTATGACGCAGCAAGATTTTTTCAATTATTTGATGTGGGTCAGTATCGAGTATTCGTAAGGGGCGTTCTGTGCAGGTCTTGTGGCCTTGTCATGCACTAGGGCAAGCTGTCGCCTTGACCCGAGGAAAAACAA
>NZ_UUPU01000108.1 GCF_900591205.1 Pseudomonas viridiflava | reverse complement strand
AACGTGACGAGTTGGGGCAGACCACTCGCTACGAATACGCCGATGGCTTGCACCTGATCAGCCGTCGCATCAACGCCGATGGCAGCCAGGTCAACTACCGCTACGACAACGTGCGGTTGCTGCTGACTGAAATTGAAAATGAAGTCGGCGAAACATATGGGTTGCAGTACCACCCCAACGGCTTGATCCAACAGGAGACCGGGTTTGACGGCCAACGCACGGCGTATGCCTACGACCTCAACGGCAATCTGCTGGAAAAGACTGAATTTGGCGACGACGATAGTC
>NZ_UUPU01000109.1 GCF_900591205.1 Pseudomonas viridiflava | reverse complement strand
AGGAACACCAACGCCAACAAGGCCAACTCCTCAGCCACTACCACTACGACGACCAGCAACGCCTGCACGCCCACGCCGTCACCCAACAGCAACACACCCTCTACCAACGCCAATACGACTACGACAAATCCGGCAACCTCACCCGCCTGCTCGACACCCGCAAAGGCGAACACCTCTACCACTACGACCCGCTCGCCCGCCTGACCCGCGCCGACCACTCACAAGACGTGCAAGAACGCTTCGCCCACGACCCGGCCGGCAACCTGCTGATGCAAGACCGCCCCGGCCCCGACATCGTCGCCGGCAACCGCTTGATGATCCAGGGCGACCGGCACTACGACTACGACGCCTTCGGTAACCTGATCCGCGAACGACGTGGCAAGGGTCATCAACTCGTCACCGAATACCGCTACGACTGCCAACACCGGCTGATCAGTATCACCCAACCCAACGGACAGACTGCCAGCTATCACTACGATCCGCTTGGCCGACGCATCAGCAAAACCGTGGATGGGCTAACCACGGAGTTTTTCTGGCAAGGCGACAAGCTGGTTGCCGAACATCACGCGAATCGCCACCGCAGCTACATCTACGAACCGGACAGCTTCCGGCCGTTAGCCCTATTGGAAGGTTTCGGCCCAAAACAAACCAAGCCCTACCACTACCAACTCGACCACCTCGGCACCCCACAAGAACTCACCAATCCCGAAGGCGAAATCGTCTGGTCCGCCCACTACCGCGCCTACGGCGAAATCGCCCGCCTCGACATCGGAAAAATCGACAACCCGCTGCGTTTCCAGGGCCAATACTTCGATCAGGAAAGCGGGCTGCACTACAACCGCCATCGCTACTACAATCCAAATATTGGTCGGTATCTCACGCCGGACCCGGTGAAGCTGGCGGGTGGGATTAACGCGTACCAGTACGTGCCCAATCCGACGGGGTGGGTGGATCCGTTAGGGCTAAACGCTAACTGCCCTGGTTCAGCAGAGAAAACACCAACCTGCGCCTTAGCTGCTGAGCCGGAACTGCCTGACGCATCTCGTAAAGGGGCGTTTCGGGAAGCCAAAAGAGACGCCAAAATACCGATGACTCAACAGCCAGATATGATTACGCATTCGAAGTCAGGCAGGGCAACACAATACAGAAAAGAAAAAATGACTGATTTGAATGATCACAATGTACTGGATGACAATGGCATGACCATTAATACGAGGGTTTATCAATTCACCAGAGCAGATGGCTCCAAAATTCTTATTCAGGACCATTCTGCCGGGCATAAATTTGGCAGACCGGATGGAGTGGGAGACCAAACAACACACTTCAACTTACGGCCAATAGACAAGCCCCGCAACGGGCATATTTCCGGAGCGAAAGAACATTACAACTTCAGGATTAAAAAATGAAATACTGGAACGAATTAGATCAGAATATATTTTTCGAGAAGCTATTTAGCAAACCTGTAGAGATTGGAAAAATTGCATTATTTTCTTTGCAGATAGAAAACGATCGACCGTCGCTGGGGTTAGGGTTCGACATCCCTGACTTCCCAGACATATTACCGCCCAAATGGCAAGATAAAGGCTATAACACTTGTAGGATGGGAATTGACTGCCATGGCATCCGCGACCTAAAAATTCAAAACCTTCCCATTCGTGAAGTATTTTCCGTAACTATCACACGTAATAATGATCAGTTCCACTTCCAAGCAAGTAACAAAAACGCCTCAATTGAATTCAAGGCTAAATATATTTCACTTTGCGATCCAAATGTGTACATAAACGGACCTGATGATTATTTTTTCTAGAGCTTATAAGTACATGAATATAAAACTCCTATGCCCCCCATAGCCAAGCCCAATTCGCCCCCTCCACCCACCCCACCTAAACTCTGCCCATGTTGTTTCAACGGATAGAGGATTCACCATCATGGGCAAACGTCATCCTAATCTCCCCGCCTGGCAATGGCGCAATCAACCACAAAACCACCAAAACCCGACTAATGTAGGGCTGCAATTGATTGCAGTGCCGCTGTTGATCATCGGGTTTCTGCTGCTGGCGTCAGGTGTGTTTAGCGTGAGCTTGGCGAGTTTTGCCGTCGGTGTGATCGGTGTGCTGGCAGGCGTGGCGCTGCGACGCCATGGCCATAGGCTGGAAGCTCAAACCAGTAAGAGTTTCTGAAAGTCAGGCGAAGACCACCACGGTCTGGCGGCTGATGGCGATCAGCTCGCCGGTCGGGCCCCACAGTGCCGCGGCGGCATGGCCGTAGCCGTCGCGGGCATGTTCGATGTTGACGTAGTACTGGCACCAGTCGAGGGTCGTAAGATTCTGCAGGGGCTGGATGAACTCGATGGTCCAGGTCAGGGTGCTGCCCGGCGCGGGCTTGTTCAGGTGCGGCAGCAAGGCCGGGGGCCAAGCGTCGACCAGGGCAAGGATATGCGCCTCGGTCAGCGGTTCTTCTTTTACGTCCCCGCGCAGGCGAACCCAGCCGCCCATATCGCGCGATTTGTTGCCGGTAAACGGCAGGCCGCCAACGCTCCAGCGCATCGCCAAATGGCGCATGAATTCTGGGGTGACGCCCTTGATGTACGGCAGTTCCTGGCACTCATCCCAATGTTTGAACAGCGGCGGAGCTTCGCTCGCGACATCAATCTGCGACTCACGGGGCGCGCCGAAACTGGCCTGGACCAAGGTCGCCACTTCGCCGTTCTGCACCACACGCCCGAGCAACTGGCTGACGGCCTTGCCCTCGCGCAACACTTCGACTTGATAAGCCGCAGGCACATCGGGCGCCACCGGGCCAACGAAGGTGATCGCCAGCGAGCGCAGTGGGCGATCCACGGGCACCTCGGCGCGCAAGGCTTCGTATTCCAACGCAGCAACCAGGCCGCCAAAGGTGGCGCGGCCTTGGGCCCATTCAGCGGGAATGGTCACATCCAACGGGTTGCTACGGGCGGCGTCGAGCAAATCACTGAAGCGCATGGCGACCTCACATCAAAAGAAACAGATGGGGGATCTTAACCATCGTGCTCGCCAGGTACAGCGCCTATTCCGGCCAAAAGCCGGACAATGTGACGGCGCGAAGCGTCCCGGCTCAGAAACAATCGGCGCTGAGTTTATCCAGCACCCGATCCGCCTGCCCTTCGGCCTTGGCCATGGTGCGATGCCACACCGCAACGCAGGGCTGCAAGTCCGCCTGATGTTCGGCCTGGGCCAACCACTGCCAGCAGTCATGCCAATCGCCCAGGGCAGCCTGGGCTTTTTTCAGGCGTGACATAGCGTTTTCGGGGAGCTTGTCCAGTTCGGGGTAAGCCTCGGCGGCATAGCGCACGCGCTTGATCAACAAACGCAGGCGATGGCGATCGTGGTCGGGGTCTTTCAGCGCGTCGTCCAGCCCGCGCCATTGCTTGGCGAGGCGTTTCTCGATGCGCGGGCGCAGGCCCTTGAGCAATTGCTGGTGTTGGGAGGCGCGGATAAAGCGCGGGAATGCATCGAGGATCTGCAGCAAATGAGCAAGCTCCGGGCCTTGCGCCACCTGGCGATAAGCACCCGGTTGCAGGCGCAAACGCCGGTCAGCCGCGTCATGATGACCGTGCTGGTGCAAATACGCCGCCAGCACCTCGCGGTCGCGCAGCGGCGTGGTCAATTGGCCGACCGCACGGGCGGCGGACTCAAGTTGCTCCACCCCTGGCAGCCCGCGCAAAGGGCGCAACAGGCTGCGCAGGCGGCGCACGGTGGTGCGCAGATCATGCAGGGCTTCATCGTCGGTGACGGCCGCGAGGCGAGCCTGGCAGCTCAGTAACCCTACTTCCAGGCCAATGACCTGAGCGACTAACTGATCAACCAAAGCAGACATCCTTCCCCCCCTTGACGATGAAAATGCCCTGCTGAATCACGCAAGCTTAGACGGCTTAACGCCCGGCGCGCGACTCACGAATATAGAACCGCGCTTTCTCGGCTTTGTTGGAGCAGCCTTCAAACGCTTCGAATTGCTGCTGGGTCTTGGCGCCCGTCAACAAGGACAGTGCCTTGGAGTAGCTCACGGTGCCGGCAAAACCTTCGGCCTTGGCCAGGTCCAGCTCGTGCCACGCCGCATCCAGTTGCGTGCCGCAGCTGTCGCGGTACGCGGTCTTCCCGGCACAACCAGCCAGGGCCAACACGATCACAGGCACACACATCCAGGCTTTCATTGATGACACCTCAATTAAAGAAAAACAGTCGTACGGTGTAGACGTTGCCTACAAGGAAAAGTGCCTTGTCAGTCAGCCTGAAATCAAACTCGCCTATTGCCAGAGCATACCCGAGCACTGTGGCTATTCTGGAAAAAAATTGCAGGCCCCATGAAGATTGAAGCCGCCCCCTCAATGGGTGCATTGTGGGCACCTGCCCAGGGGAGGACATAGACCATGAAAAAGCGTGTTGCCTTGGTGCTGGGCTCCGGTGGGGCCCGGGGCTACGCCCATATCGGGGTGATCGAGGAGATCGAACGGCGCGGCTACGACATTGCCTGTATCGCCGGCTGTTCGATGGGGGCCGTGGTGGGCGGGATCTACGCCGCCGGCAAGTTGGATGAGTATCGCAACTGGATTGAAAGCCTCGACTATCTCGACGTGCTACGCCTGGTGGACGTGAGCTTTCGCCTGGGGGCGATTCGCGGCGAGAAGGTCTTCGGGCAAATCCGCAAGATCGTCGGCGAGATCAATATCGAAGAGCTGCGCATTCCCTACACCGCCGTCGCCACCGACCTCACCAACCAGCAGGAAATCTGGTTCCAGGAAGGCTGCCTGCACCAGGCCATGCGCGCCTCAGCGGCGATTCCCAGCCTGTTCACCCCGGTGATGCAAGGCAACCGCATGCTGGTGGACGGCGGCCTGCTGAACCCGCTGCCCATCGTGCCGGTGGTGTCAAGCCATTGCGACCTGATCATCGCGGTCAACCTCAACGCCACCAACCAGAAGCATTACCAATTGCCGGTCATCCAGCGCCCGCCGGCGTTCAAGAGTCGTTTTGACAGCCTGGTGAAATCCCTCGGTTCGCACCTGCCCTTTCGCCGTAAACAGGCAGAACAGTTATTGAAGCTCGAACAGGAGGCCCTGCAGGCCCAGGCGGCCGAGATCAACCCGTGGCTGGACTCCGCCGAGCCCGAATCCCAGCAACCCGCCGCCGCGCCGGAAAAAGCCGGGGCGCCGAAGTCGGCGACCGGCTCGTTCATTATAGATAACGTCGGCCCGGCGTCATTGCTGGACCTGATCAACCAGAGCTTCGAAGTGATGCAGACGTCGCTGGCGCAGTACAAAATCGCCGGCTACCCCCCGGATGTGCTGATCAACGTGCCCAAGCGGGTGTGCCGCTTTTTCGAGTTCTACAAGGCGCCGGAGTTGATCGCGCTGGGAAGGGAAATTGCCAGCGATACGTTGGATCGGTATGAGAGTGAGCAGCGCTGAGATCCTGGGTGACGCTGATGGCCCCATCGCAGGCAAGCCAGCTCCCACAGGAGAATGCATTCCAAATGTGGGAGCTGGCTTGCCTGCGATGACGCCGGTTCAGGCATTCAACAACCGGTAACCCACCCCCGCCTCGGTCACGATAAAGCGCGGCTGGGTCGGGTCGTCCGCCAGCTTCTGGCGCAAATGGCCGACCACGATGCGCAAGTAGTGGCTGTCCTCGGTATGGGTCGGCCCCCAGATATCCTTGAGCAATTGCTGCTGGGTAATCACCCGCCCCGGATGCCGCGCCAGTTGCGCCAGCACCGCGTACTCCTTGCGGGTCAGCGCCACTTCGGCACCGTCCAGCACCACACGGCGGTAGGCCAGGTCCACGGTCAAGGGGCCAAAACGCAAAGCGGCTTCCTGGGCCTCCCCCGCCGGTGCCTGACGCAGCAAGGCGCGCACGCGGGCCAGAAACTCCTGGATGCCAAAGGGTTTGGTCACGTAGTCATTGGCGCCCCCGTCGAGGGCCTCGACCTTCTGCCCTTCGCTGGCGCGTACCGACAACACCAGCACCGGCACCATCGACCACTCGCGAAACTCGCGCAGCACCTGCTGGCCGTCCATGTCCGGCAGGCCGAGGTCAAGCACCAGCAAATCCGGCTTGCTCAGCGCCGCCTGAGCCAGGCCCTCGTTGCCGGTGCCGGCTTCGATCACTTTGTAGCCCTGGGAGGCCAGGCTGATACGCAGGAATTTGCGGATCTGCGGTTCGTCATCAATGACTAAAATCGTCGCGGTCTGGCTCATGGTGTCCAATCAAAACCCGTGGAGAAAAGAGCGTAGCTCACGGCTCACCTTCCAGGCCAGGCTGCGTCGGCAACGGCAGGAACAAGGTGATGCAGGTGCCGCGCCCGTCGATGCCATCGGCCACGCTGATATGCCCACCGTGGGCGCCGACCATGCCCTGGCAGATCGCCAGGCCCAGGCCCGTGCCCTGCCCGCCACGGTCCCCGCGGGCGGCGGTGTAGAACATATCGAAAATCTTTGCACGTTCATCCTCGGGAATCCCGGGGCCCTCATCGGCTACGGCGAAAAACAGCTGGTTGTCCAAGACCCCGGCGCTCAGTTGCAAGCGCCCCTGGGGCGGTGAAAACCGCGCCGCATTTTCCAGCACATTAACCAGGGCCTGTTCGATAAGCGCGGCATGCACGTACAGCAATGGCAGCTGCGCCGGCACATCGGTGTGCACCTGCAGCAGCGCCAGCACCGCACGCAAACGCCCGAGTGCGCTGCCGACGATATCGCCCGGCGACACCCAATCCCGCGCCAGTTTCAGGGCGCCGTGACCGAGGCGTGTCATGTCGAGCAAGTTCTGGATGTAACGGTCGAGGCGCTCGGCTTCATCGCGGGTGCCTTCCAGCAACTCGCGGCGGTCCTCCAGGGGGATGGCCTCACCGAGCGCCAGCAGGCTGTCGATACTGCCGCGCATGGAGGTCAACGGTGTGCGCAAATCATGCGACACCGAGGCCAGCAAGGCGCTGCGCAATTGCTCGGTTTCGCCGTGCAGGCGTGCCGATTCCAGTTCCTGTGCCAGCTGCGCGCGCGCCAGGGCCTGGGCCAGCGGCTGGCTTAATGCAGTGAGCAAGCGGCGGCGTTGGCCGCTCAATTCCAGGCCCGGTTTCGCACTGACGCCGAGCAATCCCAAGGGCCCCTCTTCACTCGACAACGGCCACCACCACCAGCGGCCGAACGGCAAGGTGCCGGTGCCCATGCCTGCCGGCTGGTCATGCTGCCAGGCCCAATCGGCGGCAGCGCGCTCCGCTTCGGTAAGGGTCAGCGGGCCACCGGTCTCGACCTTCCAACCGCCCTGGCCATCGCGATTGACCAGGCACAGGTTCAGGTCGCTCCAGCCCTCCAGATGGTGCGCCGCCGCGCTGATGACCGCCTGGCGATCAGTCGCGGCAGTCAGTTTGCGCGACAGGTCGAGCAATTCGCTGGTTTCTTCCTGGGTGTCGCGCAACGCTTGCAGTTGGCGGCGTTGGCGTGCGGCGAGGTTGCCGGTCAGCGCCGCCATCAGCAGGAAGAACAACAGGGTCAACACGTCCTCTTCGCGCTGGATGGCGAAGGAGAAATTCGGCGGAATAAACAGAAAATCGTAGGTCATGAACGACAGCGCGGCGCACATCAATGACGGGCCCAGGCTGCTGCGCACCGCCACCAGCAACACGGCAGCGAGAAACACCAGCGAGATATTCGGCAGCGGCAACACGCTGGACACGCCCCAGGCCACGGCGGCGGCGACCACGGTGGCGAGCACAGCCAAGGCATAGTCGAACCACACCAGCCCGCGTACATCCGGCAGGCGTGGCGGCGCGGGAATGTCGTCGCTGTCGAGCACGTTGATCTCCAGGCCCCGTGCATTGCGCAACAATCGTGCGGCCAAGCCACCACCAAACAGCCGACGGCGCCAGCGCATCCGCGACTGTCCTACCAACAGCAGGCTGGCGCGGCGTTCGGCGGCATGCTGGATCAGCGTCTTGGCCACCTCCCCAGCGCGCAACAGCACCACTTCCCCGCCCAGGCGCTCGGCCAATTGCTGGGCATTTTGCAGGCGCAGGCGCGATTGCTCATCACGTGCACGGCCGTTATCAATATGCACCAGGCTCCACGGCAAATGCCGGCGCTGGGCCACGCGGCTGGCGTGACGTACCAGCCGCTCGGCCTGCGCGTCGCCGTCCACGCCCACCAGCAAGCGGCCACGCACCGCCGGGGCGGCCTGGCCGAGCTGGCGATAGCCTTGGGCCAAATCATCATCGACGTGGGCGGCGGCGGTTTGCATCGCCAGCTCGCGCAAGGCCATCAGGTTGGTCTGGGTGAAAAACGCATCAATGGCCGCACGGGCCTGTTCCGGCACATACACCTTGCCGTCGCGCAGGCGCTCCAGCAGCTCGCGGGATGGCAGGTCGATCAGCAGCAGTTCGTCGGCCTCTTGCAGCACCCAGTCCGGCAGGGTTTCGCGCACCTGCACACCGGTGATGCCGCGCACTTGGTCGTTAAGGCTTTCCAGGTGCTGGACGTTGACCGTGGTGAATACGTTGATGCCGGCGGCGAGCAGTTCCTGGATGTCTTGCCAGCGTTTTTCATGGCGGCTGCCGGGGGCGTTGCTGTGAGCCAGTTCGTCCACCAGCACCAGCTTGGGCTTGGCGGTGAGCAGGCCGTCGAGGTCCATTTCTTCGAGCATCACGCCACGGTATTCGCTGCGCAGCAAGGGTTGCTGTGGCAGGCCGCTGAGCAGGGCTTCGGTCTCGGCGCGGCCGTGGGTTTCGACCACGCCGGCGATCAGGCGTACACCTTGGCGCAACTGGGTGTGGGCGGCCTGGAGCATGGCGTAGGTCTTGCCTACACCCGGCGCGGCACCGAGGAAGACTTTGAGCCGGCCACGGCCGTTGCGTGGCAGATCGGCTAACAGGGCATCGGCGCGGCCGGAGTCGCTCATGCGCGGGGGTTCCTTCAGGTATTTATACAGAGTCTTATAGGGCTCCATCGGGGGCAAGTCCCCTCCCACAGGGGAATGCATTCCAAATGTGGGAGGGGCTTGCCCTCAATGGGGCCTGGCTTGCCTACAACTTTTCCAGGGCCATGTTCAGCGCCAGCACATTCACCACCGGCGGGCCCACCAACGGGCTTTCGATGTGCTCATCCAACAAACGTTGCAAGGTCGACACCGGCACATTCCGTGCGCCAGCCACTCGCGCCAGTTGATAGGCAATCGCCTGTGGTGGCAAGTGTGGATCAAGACCGCTGCCAGAGGTAGTCAGCGAGGCCAGCGGCACTGGTCCCTGGCCTGGCACCTGCTGTTTATTAGCATCTTCAAAAATACGTGTGGCCAACGCCGGGTTGCTGGGGCCCAGGTTGCTGGCGCTGCTGGACACCGTCGCAAAAGCACCGGCCGATGGGCGCGGATGGAACCAGCCGTCACCGGTAAAATCCTGGGCGATCAGGCTGGAGCCACGCACTTTGCCCCCGGCATCGCGCACCAGGCTGCCATTCGCCTGGTCCGGGAACGCCACCTGGGCGACGCCGGTCACCACCAGCGGGTAGGCGACGCCGGTAATCAGGGTCATGAGTACCAGCAGGCTCAGGGCCGGGCGGATTATGTTAGTCATTTTCAAATCCTCAATCAGTCGAGACACCCTATGGCGAGGGCGCTTGCTCCGGTTCGGCCGCGTAGCAGCCGCAGAACCTGGGACCGCTGGGCGGTCCAACGGGAGCAAGCTCCCTCGCCACATAGAAGCGTTAGTTACACCAGGTGCAGCGCGGTCAGCAGCATGTCGATCGCCTTGATGCCCACGAACGGCACCACAATCCCCCCCAGCCCGTAGATCAGCAGGTTGCGGCGCAGCAATGCCGCCGCACTCGCCGCCTGTACGCGCACACCGCGCAGCGCCAACGGAATCAGCACCACGATGATCAACGCGTTAAACACAATGGCCGAGAGGATCGCGCTCTGCGGGCTCTGCAAGTGCATCACGTTGAGCACGCCGAGTTGCGGGTAGATCGAGGCGAACAGCGCCGGCAGGATCGCAAAGTATTTGGCCACGTCGTTGGCGATGGAAAACGTAGTCAACGCGCCGCGTGTCACCAGCAACTCCTTGCCGATCTGCACCACATCCAGCAGCTTGGTTGGGTCGCTGTCGAGGTCGACCATGTTGGCGGCCTCACGTGCCGCCTGGGTGCCGTCGTTCATCGCCATGCCTACGTCCGCCTGGGCCAGGGCCGGGGCATCGTTGGCACCGTCGCCGCACATCGCGACCAGGCGACCGTCGTTCTGCTCATGACGGATACGCGCGAGTTTTTTCTCCGGCGTGGCCTCCGCCAGCACATCATCCACACCCGCTTCGGCGGCAATCGCGGCGGCGGTCAGCGGGTTGTCGCCGGTGACCATCACGGTACGAATCCCAAGCTTGCGCAGCTCGGCGAAACGCTCGCGGATGCCGGGCTTGACCACGTCTTTGAGGTGGATCGCACCCAGCAATTTGCCGTCGGCACACACCAGCAAAGGCGTGCCGCCACTCTGCGCGATCTTGTCGATTTCCCGCGACAACGCAGGTGCAAGGTCGCGACGTTGTTGACCGATAAACGCCAGCAGCGAGTCCACTGCGCCTTTACGGAAGACGCGGCCCTGGTAGTCGACACCAGACAAACGGGTTTCAGCGCTGAAGGGTACGGCGGTCAGCTCATCCAGGGATGGCTCGGACTGGGGATGCAGGGCGCGCAGGTATTCGACGATGGATTTGCCTTCCGCCGTGTCGTCCGCCAACGAGGCGAACAGCGCGCCTTGGGCCACCTCCAAACCGCTGACGCCGGGCGCCGCGACCACCGCCGAGCAGCGACGGTTGCCAAAGGTGATGGTGCCGGTCTTGTCCAGCAGCAACACATGCACGTCCCCCGCCGCTTCTACGGCACGGCCGGACTTGGCGATGACATTGAGGCGCACCAGGCGATCCATACCGGCAATACCGATGGCCGACAACAAACCGCCAATAGTCGTAGGAATCAGCGTCACCAGCAGTGCGACCAGAAACACCAGCGGCAGGCTGCCATTGGCGAAGTGCGCGAACGGCTGCAGGGTCACCACCACCAGCAGGAAGATCAGGGTCAGGCCGATCAGCAGGATATCCAGCGCGACTTCGTTGGGGGTTTTCTGGCGTTTGGCGCCTTCTACCAGGGCGATCATGCGGTCGAGTGTGGACTCGCCGGGGTTGACGGTGATGCGGATCAGCAGCCAGTCCGACACCAGGCGTGTGTTGCCGGTGACGGCCGAGCGGTCGCCGCCGGACTCACGGATGACCGGCGCGGATTCGCCAGTGATCGCCGCTTCGTTGACCGCCGCGATGCCTTCGATAACTTCGCCGTCACCCGGGATCATTTCCCCGGCGGCGACACGCACCACATCACCTTTACGCAGGCTGGTGGCCGGTACGACCTTAAAGCTGCCATCGGCTTCCTTGCGGCGTGCGCTAAGGCCCTCACTGCCGGCCTTGAGGCTGTCGGCACGGGCCTTGCCACGCCCTTCGGCCAAGGCTTCGGCGAAGTTGGCGAACAGCACGGTGAACCACAGCCACACGGCGATTTGCACGGCGACGAAAGTCGGTACGGCGGTGTCGGGCACAAAGCACAGCACCGTGGTGAGGATGGCGGTGAGCTCGACCACCAGCATCACCGGCGAGCGTTGCAACTGGCGCGGGTCCAGCTTGACGAACGCCTGGACCAGCGCCGGGCGCCACAGGGCGGAGATCGCGGTTTTCGGCGGTTCCTGGGTGTTCACGGGAGCCGCATTTTTTGCAGGCATATTCATTTTCATATCCCCTTTTTAGAAGCCCATGCTCAAGTGTTCAGCGATGGGGCCTAACGCCAGCGTTGGCAGGAAAGTCAGGCCGCCCACCAGCAAAATGGTCACGGTCAACAGGGTCACAAACAGCGGGCCATGGGTCGGGAAGCTGTTCTGGCCAATCGGTGCGGTTTTCTTCATTGCCAGGCTGCCGGCCAGGGCCAGTACCGGGAGGATGTAGCCGAAGCGGCCGATCAACATGCCCAGGCCCAGCATCAGGTTGTGGAACGGCGTGTTCGCGCTGAAGCCGCCGAACGCCGAGCCGTTGTTGGCGCTGGCCGAGGTATACGCATAGAGCAACTGGCTGAAACCATGAGCGCCAGGGTTACTGATGGCACCGGCCGGGCCGGGCAGGCTCGCAGCGATGGCACCGAGTACCAGCACCCCGACCGGCATCACCAGCAGGGTCACCACCAGCAATTGCACTTCCTTGGCCTGCAGCTTCTTGCCCAGGTATTCCGGGGTGCGGCCGATCATCAGGCCGGCAAGGAACACCGCGATCAACACGTTGAGCAACATGCCGTACATACCGGCGCCGACGCCGCCGAAGATCACTTCGCCGACCATCATGTTGACCAGCGCCACCATGCCGCTGAGCGGGTTGAGGCTGTCCTGCATGCCATTTACCGAACCGTTGGACGCTGCGGTGGTGGCCACCGACCACAGCACGGTGCCGGTAGTGCCGAAGCGCGCCTCCTTGCCTTCCAGCGGAGCGGTCTGCTCCACGGCCGGGTTGTTCAGGGTCGGGTTGGGCTGGTATTCGGCCCACAGCGACGTCGCGCCGCCGATCAGGAACAGCGCCAGCATGCAGCCGAGGATTGCGCGACTCTGGCGCAGGTCTTTCACGTAGTGGCCAAAGGTAAACACCAGCGCCACCGGGATCAGAATGATTGCCGCCAATTCGAACAGGTTGGCCCACGCGGTCGGGTCTTCAAACGGGTGCGCCGAGTTGACGCCGAAGAAGCCACCGCCGTTGGTGCCCAACTGCTTGATCGCAATCTGGCTAGCCGCCGGGCCCAGCGGGATTACCTGATCCACGCCCTGCAGGGTCACCGCGTCCACGTAATGCGCGAAGGTTTGCGGCACGCCCTGCCACACCAGGAACAGCGCCAGCACCAGGCACATCGGCAGCAGGCCGTAGAGGGTGGCACGGGTCATATCGACCCAGAAGTTACCCAATGTCTTGGTAGATTTGCGACCGATCCCACGGCAAAGAGCGACCAGGACTGCAAGGCCGGTGGCCGCACTGACGAAGTTCTGCACGGTCAGGCCCGCCATCTGGCTGAGGTAGCTCAGGGACGCCTCACCGCTGTAGGACTGCCAGTTGGTATTGGTCATGAAACTGACCGCAGTGTTGAAGGCCAGGGTCCATTCCTGGCCCGGCAATTTCTGCGGGTTCAGTGGGAGATAGTCCTGGAACAACAGGATCGCGAACAACAACACAAAACCCGCGAGGTTGAAGGCGAGCAAGGCCAGCATGTATTTCTGCCAGCTCTGCTCTTCCTGCGCGTCGACACCGGACAGGCGATAACAGGCGTTTTCGACCGGCCCCAGTACCGGGCTGAGCCAGGTACGCTGGCCCTCCATTACCTTGTAATAGAAGCGCCCGAGGAACGGCGCCGGCACCAGCACCACCGCGAAGAAGGCGATGATCAGCCAATAGTCATAACTGTGCATAGCCTGCTCCTAGTTCCGATCCGCGCGTAACAGCGCAACCAGCAGATAAATGAACAGCGCCACGGCCAATAGCAGTGACACCCCGTCCAGAACGCTCATGGAAGTCTCTCCGTTTAGCGGCGATTGCCGCGTGTAGGGCAATTGTCGGCAGGAGTGGCGTAAAGGAACGAGAGCGAGTCGGTGGGCAGGGCGTAAAGACGGCGTAAAGAGTGGGTTTATGCGGGGTTTACAGGGGGATTTATAGAGGCTGGGAGGGGGCTATCGCGGGCAAGCCCGGCTCCCACAGTGACTGCATTCCAGTGTGGGAGTGGGCTTGCCCGCGATGACGGCAGTTCGAGCATCACCGCACTTATCTGGTGCAACGAGAGAAAACTTCAAACGCCAAACCGTCCCGTCGGCGACAGTTGCGCAGCTTTACGACACGGTTCTCAAGAGTGGCATGGCCGCTGCAACACCTTGAATCATTCCAAACGGTTCAGGGAGAGCAACACAATGAACACACAACTCAAACCCACCTTGGGCACTCTGCATTTGTGGGGTATTGCGGTCGGACTGGTGATTTCCGGCGAATACTTTGGTTGGAGTTATGGCTGGGGCGTGGCCGGCACCTTGGGCTTTCTGGTGACCTCGTTGATGGTCGCCTTGATGTACACCTGCTTTATCTTCAGTTTCACCGAGCTGACCACTGCAATTCCTCACGCAGGCGGGCCATTTGCCTACAGCCGTCGCGCCTTTGGTGAGAAAGGCGGGTTGATCGCCGGCCTCGCGACCTTGATCGAGTTCGTGTTCGCACCACCCGCCATCGCCTTGGCCATCGGCGCTTATCTGAATGTGCAGTTCCCGGCACTGGACCCCAAGCACGCGGCCGTCGGTGCCTACATCGTGTTCATGGGCCTGAACATTCTCGGCGTGAAACTCGCCGCCACCTTCGAGCTGGTGGTGTGCGTGCTCGCCGTCGCCGAACTGCTGGTATTCATGGGCGTGGTCGCCCCCGCCTTCAGCTTCAGCAACTTCGCCCTGAATGGCTGGGCCGGTTCCGACACCTTCGGCGCTCCGGCGATTGCCGGGATGTTTGCGGCGATTCCGTTTGCCATTTGGTTCTTCCTCGCCATCGAAGGCGCTGCCATGGCGGCCGAGGAAGCGAAAGATCCGAAGCGCACTATTCCAAAAGCCTACATCAGCGGCATTCTGACCCTGGTGATCCTAGCCATGGGTGTGATGTTCTTCGCGGGCGGCGTGGGCGACTGGCGCACTCTCTCCAATATCAACGACCCACTGCCACAGGCGATGAAAACCGTGGTGGGCGACAGCTCCGGCTGGCTGCACATGCTGGTGTGGATTGGCCTGTTCGGCCTGGTGGCGAGCTTCCACGGCATTATCCTCGGCTATTCACGCCAGTTCTTCGCCCTCGCCCGCGCCGGGTATCTGCCATCTTTCCTGGCCAAATTGTCGCGTTTTCAGACACCGCACCGGGCAATCATCGCCGGTGGTGTGGTCGGCATCGCGGCGATCTACAGCGACGGTTTGATCAACCTGGGCGGCATGACGTTGACCGCAGCGATGATCACCATGGCGGTGTTCGGCGCGATCGTGATGTACATCATGAGCATGCTCAGCCTGTTCAAGCTGCGTAAGACCGAACCGCTGCTGGAGCGCACGTTCCGCGCACCGGGTTACCCGATCGTGCCAGGCATCGCGCTGGTGCTGGCGGTGGTATGCCTGGTGGCCATGGCCTGGTTCAACGCGCTGATCGGGCTGATCTTCCTGGGCTTCATGGTGGTGGGTTTCATCTACTTCCAGATGACCGCGCAAGACCGTGCCGATGCGCCGGCGGATGCGATGTTGACCGGGCTCTGATCTACTGGAGGCAGAACGGGCCTACACTGAACTAGTAAGAAAGCCCGTTACTCAAAGCAGTTATTCCCGTGGGAAAATTCTCCCACGGCAATCTGCCTCAAGGAGAGCCTTATGCCGTGGTATGCATGGTTGATTTTAGTGGTCGCCATCGGGTCGATCGTCGGTGGCCTGATGATGCTGCGTGACAGCGCCAACAAGGTGGAACTCACCGACGAACAACGCAAGCGCGTGGCCGAGCGCAACGCCCAGGCGGATGCCAAGGACGCGCAGGATCGCTGAGCCCGGGTTACTCCCAATCTGCCCTGGCAATCTGCAACCCGTGCTGCCCTTTATAGGCAGCACGCTCCGGCTGGCTCCAGCCGTTCAGTAACTGCGCATCCAATCTGTAGATCTCAACCCCCAGCGGGCGACATACCGTCAGCGGGTCCTGCGCGTCCGGCCCCCACATCGGCAGCGACAAATCCCCACCCGGGCACGTCGAAAGCGCGCACAACAAATCAATCTCGGCAAAGAACTCCAGGTAGTCACCCTTCTGCGCCGGGCACGCCTTCATGAAATACATATCGTCGTGATTCAGGCCGGTGCATTGGAAAATATTCAGCACGTCATGTACATCGAACTCTGTCAGACCGTGAGGCAAAACCGCACGCGTCAGGTTCGAGTGGCAGTGGTGGTGGAAGTCCTCACCGGTGAGCATGCGATTCACGTAGGGATCGCAGCGCGTACCGAGTAGATCGTGCAAGCGACCGCCGTGCTCATCAATGCCATAACCGGCCAGGCTGTCATCGGTGATGGTGACCAGAGGGCGCAGAAACGGCAGGTTCGACCACAGCCGGTCATGGGTGCTGACATGCGCGCCCTGCAATTGGCGGGTGCGCGCCGCCCAAAGACGTTCGCGAGGGTCGTTGGCGTTCCACACGTTAAAGTCCCCCACTTGTGGGCCAACCGGGGTAGTGACACGAAACACATGCCCGGCCGGCACCTTCCACGCCCTGCCCGTGCGGATCGGCACCTCGAATTGCTCGATCAGCGTGCGCTGATCAACGTTGTTGCGAATCCGCTCATAGAACGCCGTGTCAACTTGCAACGCCGAGCCTTTGCTGACCTGGTAAGCGGCCGGATAGTCTTTGTACATGATACGAGTCCTCGATCAGGGATGGTCGAACAAGGCCAGCGACAGGCGTTCCGAATCATCCAGGTACAGGCTCATCGCCTCCCCGGCTGCCGGTTTGTCCCGCTGGACCAATAATGTGTAAATCTCACGGTCGCGCTCGAGCCAAGGCGACTGGAAACGCTGCTCATCGGGCGCCGCGCAAAACACCAGGCGCAGTTGGGCAATGACCTGGGCGAAAAACTCATCGAACAATGGGCTGCGCATCAGCCCGACGATCTGCTGGTGGAACACCAGGCTGTGGGTGGCCACGGCGCGCCAATCTTCGCGCTCACGGGCCAGGGTCGTGGCCTCGATGGCGTCCTGCATGCGCTCGGCCTGATCGTGAGTGAGCGCACCGCTCTGGGCGATGGCCTGCAACTCGAGGGTGCGGCGCACTACAAACAAATCACGCACCTCTGCGCGCTCCAGCCTACGAACCATCACGCCCTTGTTACGCACGTAACGGGTCAACCCTTCCTGCTCCAAACGGTGCAATGCTTCGCGGATGGTATTGCGCGAGGCGTTATAGGCTTTCACCAATTGCGTCTCGACCAATGCCATGCCCGGCAACAGGCGCCCGCCGATGATGTCGGCACGCAGTTCCAGGGCAATCTGGTCAGCTAAAGACAGGCTGAGCGTCATCACTACCTCACGATTGTTGAACAATCCTATGCAAAGAAGTAATCACTTTTCATGCCAACGACGGGTCTTCGGAACACGCACTGGGAGATGGCGGTGGCGATGCCCAGGGGCTGGTGATGAAGTCGATACGGGTGGGGGCGCTGGTTCTGGCCAGGGTGTCGAGGAGCCGCTGTTGGCGATTGCGCGTTATGGAGGTGGTGCGAGAAAGCCTGAAGGCTCAAACCCCCGAGGCTGAAAAGGCCGGCCAATGACCGGCCCTCCTGGGCGGTTTAGTTGATTGCCAGCCTATCGCGATTCTTCTCCAGCAACGCCTTGCCGATGCCCTTCACTTCCAACAACTCGTCCACCGCCGTGAACGGACCATTGCTCTCGCGGTAGGCAACGATCGCCTTCGCCTTGGCAGCACCAATGCCGAAGAGATCTCGACGCAAGGTTTCAGCGTCGGCGGCGTTCAGGTTGACCTTGGCGGATTGCTCAAGGTTTGCGATTTGAGCGGTGATGGGGGTTGGGGCTTCGGGCTTGATGGACGGGGCTGCGCTGGTGGTGACCGAGAGGGTGGTGAGAAAGGCAAAAATCAACGAGGTGAGGTAGGTGTTTTGCATTTTGACGCTCCATGACATGCGTAAGAGAAAAGCAGCTTTTCCGAAGCTGCTTCTCAAACTTAGGCGATGTTTGGAGGCTGTCAAAAATGGCTGAGTTACAGAGTGTGAACTCGGCTGAATCAAGGCTCCCGACGACGCTGCTGGTAGATCCAGTCAACGATTTCTCCGTCCGGGGAATAGCCACTGACGGTGTCGCGCAAGAGTTGGCGAACGCGGGTGTAATCGTCCTGGCCCACGGCTGCCAGCAGCTCGGTCAGCTTTCCTTTGAGCACATCCCACGAGAGATGATCCTCGTTGGCACTCATAATCATCGGATGCTGAGTGGCCACCACGTTCTCGCCGATCAGTAACTCTTCGTAAAGCTTTTCGCCGGGACGCAGCCCGGTAAATTCGATGGCGATATCACCTTGGGGGTTTTTATCGGAACGAATGCTCAGGCCGGAGAGGTGGATCATCTTCTCGGCAAGCTCGACTATTTTGACCGGCTCACCCATGTCGAGTACGAACACATCACCGCCCTGCCCCATGGAACCCGCCTGGATGACCAACTGGGCGGCCTCTGGAATCGTCATGAAGTAACGAGTGATCTTGGGATGGGTGACCGTCAACGGGCCGCCGGATTTGATTTGCTTGTGGAACAGGGGAATAACGGACCCGGAGGAGCCGAGCACATTCCCAAACCGCACCATGGTAAAGCGGGTTTTGTTAACGCGGGAAACATTGGATTTGTCGCCAAACAGCACAGGCGCCAATTCACGACTCAAGGCTTGAAGGGTTAACTCCGCCAAGCGTTTTGTGCTGCCCATTACATTGGTCGGGCGAACCGCTTTGTCGGTCGAGATCAACACGAAGTTCGACGCGCCTGATTGCAGTGCCGCCTGAGCGGTATTCAAGGTGCCGATCACATTATTGAGTACGCCTTCTGCAATATTGTGCTCCACCATCGGCACATGCTTATAGGCCGCAGCGTGATAGATCGTGTCTACCCGCCAGCTTTTCATGATATCGAACAGCTTGGCCTGATCTCTTACCGACCCCAGAATCGGTAGAAGTTTCACCGGCAACGACTCCCGCGTAATACGCTGCTCAAGCTCCGAGAGAATACTGTAGAGATTGAACTCACTGTGTTCGAACAACAGCAGCGTAGTGGGGCGAAGGGACAAGATTTGCCGGCACAGTTCCGACCCTATGGAGCCGCCTGCCCCCGTCACCAGAACGCTCTGCCCCTTGATGCAATGCTCCAGCAGTTCGGCTTGAGCCGGGACCGAATCACGACCCAATAAATCGGCGATATCGACTTCCTGAATATCGTCGACCTTCACTCGACCGCTGGCCAGATCCATAAAGCCTGGAACACTTCTTACATGAAGTGGGAACCCTTCGAGAAAGCCCAGAACCTCACGGCGGCGACCGCGATTCGATGAGGGAATCGCCAGCAAAATTTCCTCGGCCCCCGTCTCATCAATCATGCGCTGGATATGCTTGGGTTTATAAACCTGTAAACCGGAAATAACCCGATCGGAAATACTGATGTCATCATCAATGAATGCAACCGGGCGCATCACCCTGCCCATACGCAAAGCGGCAACCAACTGGTTTCCGGCGGAGCCTGCACCGTAGATGGCAACCTTGGGCAGACCATTGTCCCGACTGGTAAAAGGCATGTGCTGGGCAGCAGTAAACCAATCGCCCAGAAAGTACTGACGCATGGCCAATCGCAAACCACCGATCATGACCATGCTGAGCCACCAGTAGTTGAAGATGATCGAACGTGGTACGACGTTTTGGTGGTTGCTGTACCAGAACATGACCACGGCAAGCATCAGCGAGGCGAGGCTGACGGCCTTAATAATGGCAATCAATGCATCGTTGCCAAAATAGCGCATGACGGCACGGTACATGCCAAAGTGAATAAATAACGGGATAGCAACAACCGGGGCAGCCAAAAATAACCAAAAATGCATTCGGATCGGGTTGATCATTTCATCAACGCCCAGGCGTACAACAAATGCCATCCATAGCGCTAACCATACCAGGAGCACATCTGTGGCTACCTGAATGGATCTTTTGTATCGACGCGGCAAACTCAACAAGTAGGTTCGCAACATCTCCATATTAACCTCCAAAGGCGAGCCGCTTCACAAATGAGCAACTACCGATATTCAAACGCCTTGCTGCAAATCCTGGATCCACTACTGGCTGACCGGTTCTTCCACCGCGCCCGCATTAAACTTCCACGCCAGTACGACTAACGGTGTGTAGGCAATTATTACACCCAAAAACCCATCCAGCCCGAAAAGAGCAACACACACCGCGACAGGGAGCAGCCAGCAGACATTCAGCAACCCCACGGCCAATGTCACTGGCAAGTGCCGCCCCGCCCTTCTGGAGGCATATTGGTAGGCGTGACTTCGATGGGCCTCATAAACTTTCTCGCCTCGAACCAGTCGCCGAATTAACGTGACCGTCGCATCAACGACAAATACGCCCAATAAAATGATCCAGACCCATAACAGCGAGGGTGCCATCCAGGCGGCGTGCAACGACAGTACGCCGAGAGCAATACCTAAAAAGCCGCTACCGGCATCGCCCATGAAAATTTTTGCCGGTGGAACGTTCCAATACAAAAAACCCGCTACTGCAAACGCGAGCAATAACGGCGCCCAGGCCAGCGAACTGAAACCTGCCAATGCATAAATCAGTGCAGCGCCCAGGCACACGCTGATTGCTTCAAGACTGGCCAAGCCGTCAATTCCATCCATGAAATTGTAGAGGTTAAGGAGCCAGACCAGATAGAGGGCGGCAAGCAGATAGCCCAGATAACCAAGGTCGAAGGTCGTTCCCAGCAGGGTCACTGGTGGCAAACCGCCCAGCCAGAAAAGCGCCCACGCCGACGCACCGAAATGCCCAAGCAGCCGCCACCGCGCCGCGATGTGCCCATGATCATCCAGAAAGCCCAGCACGGCGATTGCAGCACCCGCACCGATCAACCCCCAAGTGAATGTCCAGGACAGCAGGGACAAAGCTGGGAACACCGGCAACAACAGCAAGAAACTCAGCACAATGGCCACGCCCCCGCCTCTTGGCGTCGGGACGGTATGTGAGCTGCGAGCGTTGGGAATATCCATCAAGCTTTTAGCAAGCGCATAACGTCGTAATGCAGCAGTGAGCAGCAAGGAAATAACACCGCCCATAATCAAAAACATCCAAACCATCTATCCAGCTCCAAACGCCGTTACGAAGCAGCAACCCGCTCAATGAATTTTTTTCCCGCCGATTTCAATGCAGTTCCAGCCGACAATGGCGGCGTCCAGCCTAGAACGCGGCCAGCTTTGGACGAGTCAATCTGCAAAGAACCGCACAGCTGGGTAAAAATACCCTGCTTACCGACAAGTGTTGCGAGTATTCGCAATAACACAACGGGGACCGGGAGCAATCGCGCCCCTCGCCCCATGCCTTGCGACAGGCAGGTTACCAACTGCCCCGTGGAAAGATCTTCGCCATCGGACGCGAGAAAAATCTGATTGGCTGCCGCAGGGTGGCTGATACAGACAATGATCAGATCAACCAGATTTTCCAAAGCGATCATGCTGCGACTGTTTCTTACGCGCCCAAATGGCAAGGGAACGCCCGTCCCGACAAGCTTCAATAAACGCCAGAAATTCCCAGGCGCATGGGCTGCGTAGACCAGAGGTGGCCGAATAATTACAACGTCCATTCCCGTGGCGGCCGCAATCTGCATCAAACCGATTTCGGCTTCAAATTTTGAAAGGGCGTAGTCGGTGCTTGGGGAGGGCACGGAGTCTTCGCAGAAGGGCGTGTCCGTTGTAAACGCACCATTCACACCGATCGAGCTGATGAAAACGAAGCGTTTTACGCCGGATGCCGCAGATTGCCTGGCCAAGTTCAGGGTCGCGTGAGTATTCGCCTCCCTGAACAGCTCAAGCGCGTCGCTCTCCTTTTCGAAGACATGGGCACGCCCCGCCACGTGAACCACACAGTCAATATCGACCAGCGCTTCATGCCATAAGGTTTCAGCGCCAAACTTCCCGAGGTTGTGCACGCGATATTGCCGGTCGAGGGCGGGATTTTCCGCTCGAGACGCAATAACCACCGAATGATCTGCACGCGTTAGTAACTGCGCCAGCAGCGCTGACCCAACAAACCCTGATGCGCCCGTAAGCAGTACGTTGCCGAACGGATTCATTTGAAAAAACAACTGGAAATCTTGAACGATATCTTCAAGTCGATCATTAAAGTATTGGCCTCTTCCAAACCCAATTGCCGATGCTGTCCGGCGGCAGGAAAGCGATAGTTTTCTCAGCGTGCCTTGATAAACACGGTGCCATTTGTTCAAACGAACCGCAGGCGCCATCATACGCATCGCGCAGCACTTCCTGTACCTCATAGCGTACGTAATGAAGTCGAGGCAGGGATGCGGGGACAATGATTTTTTAGGGGGGGCTTCGGGCACCCCACGCTCAGTTCATCGGCTGACCAACTGGCCAGGCAATCAACAATGCCTTGTGGGTGAGCACAGAAAAACTCGCAAGGAGTGCTGCTCTATCCTCAGCAGTTCAGTGAACTGGGAAAAAGCACACCCTGACCCGAGAACAAAGGTTCCGCGCAGGCGCACGGTGGTGAAAGCCCTTTACACGCAGGCGTTAAGTCTTGAAAAAGACAAACAACTACTGTTCCCCGGACTTCAGACGTTACAGCAAGCAAAATTTACTATTGCCCGGCAACCGTCGGTTTACGGCGGTGGTTACGCCGGGTCAGCAACCCAAATAACGGGCCTATCAGCATACCGGCAATGAGTGCCAGCACTACAAACACCGAAACCGGTAACTGGGCCGTACTCAATCCCAGAAACGACAACGTAACACCATTCTGATTTTCAAGCACAAAAGCCAAGATCGCCAATGTGACAATAGCAACTATCAAGGTCAGCAAAATACGCTTTGCTTTCAGCATACCTTTCCCCTTACCTGAAAAAACTTAAACGCCTTCTTCCTCGTCCTCATTCACCCGATCCCGCAATTCCTTCCCCGGCTTGAAATGAGGCACAAACTTGCCATCCAGACTCACCGACTGCCCGGTCTTTGGATTTCGCCCCACCCGCGGTGCGCGGTAGTGCAACGAAAAGCTGCCAAACCCACGGATTTCAATGCGGTCGCCAGTCGCCAGGCACTGGGACATCTGCTCGAGCATGGTCTTGATAGCCAGCTCCACATCTTTGGATGAGAGCAGCCCTTGATGGGTGACAATTCGTTCGATCAACTCCGACTTCGTCATATTTTTCCCTTCTTTTTCAAGCAGCTAGGAAAAGCGCTTCGAAGGTTTTAGCATGACTTGATGAATTTGAACAGCCCATGCATCAACTTATCTGCTGGTTGAATAAACAGCCGTAACGACCGCACAACAGCCTCAGTTGCAGATTACGAGCATAGTACGGGTAACTGCGCCAGCAGGGTTCCAGCCGAACAGATAGTCGCCCTCTTCATCCTTGGCGTCACTGGAGCGGGTGATGACCTTGTAGCCCTGCATCTTGCACTCGCGGGCAGCGCGCTTCTCACACTTGTCCCAGTTATTGCCCAGCCCCGAGCAATCAATCTCGATACCGCTGACACCACGCCTGGCGTGGGTCTTGGCGCTGGTGGTCGAGCAGCCAGCGAGCACGATGACTACGAATATTACGATAAGCTTGTTCATTCAAATCCTTATTGAAACAACAACGCTGGCACAGCTTTCATTAAGACTATAGTCAGTTCTGACAGTGAGCTGCGCCTCTTGGTTCTCGGTGTTGATTCAACGAATTTCAGGCACAAAAAAGGGCGACCGAAGTCGCCCTTTTTCTATGGTCTTACAGAACTTAGTTCTGTTTTTCCATTTGCGCACGCAGCAGAGCACCGAGAGTGGTGTCAACTGGAGTATCCGAGGAGGCTGGCTTGTCGCGCAGGCTCTGGATAGCTTCTTTCTCTTCCACTTCGTCTTTCGACTTGATGGAGAGTTGGATTACGCGGCTCTTGCGGTCAACGCTGATGATCTTGGCTTCTACTTCCTGGCCTTCTTTCAGAACGTTGCGCGCGTCTTCAACGCGGTCACGGCTGATTTCGGAGGCTTTCAGAGTCGCTTCGATATCGTCGGCCAGAGTGATGATGGCGCCTTTAGCGTCAACTTCTTTCACTGTGCCCTTAACGATTGCGCCTTTGTCGTTCTCTTGAACGTACTCGGAGAACGGATCGCTTTCCAGTTGCTTGATGCCCAGGGAGATGCGCTCACGCTCTGGGTCAACCGACAGGATAACGGTGTCCAGCTCGTCGCCCTTCTTGAAACGACGAACAGCTTCTTCGCCAACTTCGTTCCAGGAGATGTCGGACAGGTGAACCAGGCCGTCGATGCCGCCGTCCAGACCAATGAAGATACCGAAATCGGTGATCGACTTGATGGTGCCGGAGATTTTATCGCCCTTGTTGAACTGGCCAGAGAAATCTTCCCATGGGTTAGATTTGCACTGCTTGATGCCCAGGGAGATACGACGACGCTCTTCGTCGATGTCCAGAACCATAACTTCCACTTCGTCGCCGACTTGTACGACTTTCGAAGGGTGGATGTTTTTGTTGGTCCAGTCCATTTCGGAAACGTGTACCAAGCCTTCCACGCCTTCTTCCAGCTCAGCGAAGCAGCCGTAGTCGGTCAGGTTGGTAACACGTGCGGTAACGCGAGTGCTTTCTGGGTAACGTGCTTTGATAGCAACCCATGGATCTTCGCCCAGCTGCTTCAAGCCCAGGGAAACGCGGTTACGCTCGCGATCGTACTTCAGAACCTTGACGTCGATCTCGTCGCCAACGTTGACGATTTCGGAAGGATGCTTGATACGCTTCCAAGCCATGTCGGTAATGTGCAGCAGGCCATCGACGCCACCCAGATCGACGAATGCGCCGTAATCGGTGAGGTTCTTGACGATACCTTTGACTTGTTGGCCTTCCTGCAGGGATTCCAGCAGAGCTTCACGCTCGGCGGAGTTCTCTGCTTCCAGGACGCTGCGACGGGAAACGACAACGTTGTTGCGCTTCTGGTCGAGCTTGATGACCTTGAATTCGAGTTCTTTGCCTTCCAGGTGCGTGGTGTCGCGCACTGGACGAACGTCGACCAAAGAACCTGGCAGGAACGCACGGATGCCGTTAACGTCGACAGTGAAGCCGCCTTTAACCTTACCGTTGATAACGCCCTTGACCACTTCTTCAGCTGCGAAGGCTGCTTCGAGAACAATCCAGCATTCAGCGCGCTTGGCTTTTTCACGGGACAGCTTGGTTTCACCGAAACCGTCTTCAACCGAGTCCAGAGCAACGTGAACTTCGTCACCGACATTGATAGTCAGGTCACCAGCATCGTTGTAGAACTGTTCCAGCGGGATCAGAGCTTCAGACTTCAGACCAGCGTGAACGGTTACCCAGCGAGCTTGGTAATCGATATCAACGATAACACCGGTGATGATGGAGCCAGCCTGAAGGTTCAGGGTTTTTAGGCTTTCTTCAAAGAGTTCCGCAAAGCTTTCGCTCATTTTAATTCCTGTTGATAAGGGCGAAGAATACGCCCATCTCCACACCCCAGACGGTGTGGGTTAGTTTCAATTAGAAGAAGCACCACAGGACTATGACTGGTCCCCTGCGGCCTTCTTGGTCACCCGGCGATATCGCGAATGGCGATTTCACTCAAGATGCGTTCCAGCACCTGCTCGATGGACAACTCCGTGGAATCCAGCTGTATGGCATCAGCCGCCGGCTTGAGCGGGGCTACTGCGCGCTGGGTATCACGCTCATCGCGTGCACGGATCTCATCTAGCAGACTCGACAGACTAACACCATCGACTTTGCCCTTCAACTGCAAGTAACGGCGGCGAGCCCGCTCCTCGGCGCTGGCGGTCAGGAAAATCTTCAGCGGCGCCTCCGGAAACACCACCGTGCCCATGTCGCGACCATCGGCCACCAGGCCCGGCGGCTCCTGAAACGCCCGCTGGCGCTGCAGCAAGGCATCGCGCACGGCCGGCAGCGCGGCAACCTGGGAGGCCCAGGAGCCGACTTGTTCGTTGCGCAGGTCATCGGTCACGTCATCCCCTTCCAGGATGATGCGCTGCGGATGACCTTCCGTCGCCCCGACGAACTGCACATCAAGGTGCGCCGCCAGCAGCTTCAGGGATTCTTCGTTGGTCAGGTCGACGCCATGGTTGCGTGCGGCGAATGCCAGCAGGCGGTACAGCGCGCCGGAATCCAGCAGGCACCAGCCCAGGCGCTTGGCCAGGATGCCGGCGATCGTGCCTTTGCCCGAGCCGCTTGGCCCGTCGATGGTAATCACCGGTGCTTTGATATTCACAATTGAGCCTCTTGGGCAACACGGATGCCGACTTGGGCACACAGTGTAAGAAAATTCGGAAAAGACGTAGCAACATTGGCGCAGTCACGGATACGAATCGGCGCCGCCGCCCGTAGGGACGCAACGCTGAATGCCATGGCGATCCGGTGATCGCCCTCGGCATGCACTTCGCCACCGCCAATCAGGCCACCGTCAATGATAATCCCATCGGGGGTCGGTTCACACTTCACCCCCAGCGCCAGCAGACCGTCGGCCATCGCCTGGATCCGGTCGGACTCTTTCACCCGCAGCTCCGCAGCGCCGCGCAACACGGTGCGCCCGGCAGCACAGGCCGCCGCGATAAACAGCACCGGAAACTCGTCGATCGCCAACGGCACCAGCGCTTCGGGGATCTCGATGCCTTTCAACGCGGCAGCGCGCACGCGCAGGTCTGCGACAGGCTCGCCACCCACTTCGCGCTGGTTTTGCAAGGTGATATCCGCGCCCATCAGCCGCAGAATATCAATCACCCCGGTGCGGGTCGGGTTGATGCCGACATGCTCCAGCAACAGCTCGGAACCCTCGGCAATCGACGCCGCCACCAGGAAGAAGGCCGACGAGGAAATATCCCCCGGCACTTCTATATGGGTAGCGGTCAACGCATGCCCCGATTGCACCGACGCCGTCGCGCCCTCCACCGCCACCGGATACCCAAAGCCGCGCAGCATGCGCTCGGTATGGTCACGGGTCGGCGCAGGCTCGGTTACCGAAGTTTTACCTTCGGCATACAACCCGGCCAGCAACAGGCAGGATTTGACCTGCGCGCTGGCCATCGGCATTGAGTAGTCCACGCCTTTCAAAGCCTGCCCGCCTCGGATAGTCAGCGGCGGACGCCCTTGCGGCCCGGTCTCGATCACCGCGCCCATTTCCCGCAAAGGGTTAGCCACGCGACTCATCGGGCGCTTGGACAGCGACGCATCGCCGGTCAACACGCTGTCAAAGCGTTGCGCCGCCAGCAACCCGGACAGCAGGCGCATGGATGTGCCGGAGTTACCCAGGTAGATCGGCCCCGGCGCGGGCTTCAAGCCATGCAAGCCCACCCCATGGATGGTCACGCGCCCATGGTGCGGCCCTTCAATCACTACGCCCATGTCACGAAAAGCCTGCAAGGTCGCCAAGGCATCTTCGCCCTCGAGGAAACCCTCGACCTCCGTCACACCCTCAGCCAATGAACCGAGCATGATCGACCGATGGGAGATCGACTTGTCGCCCGGCACCCGAATCCGCCCGCTCAAGCGGCCACCCGGATTGGCAAGAAAGGTCATCTCATCGGCGTTCACAGCGGTTTCCATATAGGCCCGGCGCGCCAGGATCTTGCTGAAATGCTCACGCGCCACTCGCGCTCGGGTGAACACGCCCAATAATTGATGGCCATCGCCTGCATCGACCGCGTCGCGCAAAGCGTCAAGGTCGCTGCGGAAAGTATCCAGCGTGCGCAACACCGCTTCGCGATTGGCGAGGAAGATGTCGTGCCACATCACCGGGTCACTGCCGGCAATCCGCGTGAAATCGCGGAAGCCACCGGCGGCGTAACGGAAAATCTCGAGGTTTTCGTTGCGCTTGGCCAGGGAGTCCACCAAGCCAAACGCCAGCAAATGCGGCAAATGGCTGGTCGCCGCCAGCACTTCGTCGTGGCGCTCGACCTGCATATGCTCCACATCCGCCCCCAGCTCGCGCCACAAACGGTCCACCACGGCCAAGGCCGCCAAGTCGGTTTGCTCAAGCGGCGTCAGGATCACTTTATGGCGACGGAACAATTGCGCATTGGAGGCTTCCACCCCGCTCTGCTCTGAGCCGGCAATCGGATGGCCCGGCACAAAGCGCGACGGCATACCGCCAAACGCCCGTTGCGCCGCACGCACCACATTGCCCTTGGCACTGCCGACGTCAGTAAGGATCGCCTGCCCCAGGTCCATGCCGGCCAATACCGCCAGCAACTTCTCCATGGCCAGGATCGGCACGGCCAGCTGGATCACGTCCGCGCCCTGGCACGCAAGCGCCAGGTCTGCTTCACAGCGATCCACCACGCCCAGCTCAACCGCCAGCTTGCGCGATTGCGGGTCCAGGTCCACACCGACCACTTCGCCACACAGCCCACTTTCACGCAGGCCCTTGGCGAAGGAGCCGCCGATCAAACCCAGTCCAACTACCACCAGGCGACCGATCATAGGCACAGCAGGTTGCAATGCAGTGACATCAACCACGAGCCAGAACCTTGGCCAATGCTTCCAGGAAGCGACTGTTTTCAGCCGGCAAGCCAATGGTGATGCGCAGGTGGTTCGGCATGCCGTAGTTGGCCACCGGACGCACGATCACGCCTTCACGCAGCAGGCCCTGGAATACCGGGGCCGCCACCTGGCCGAGATCGACACAGATAAAGTTGCCCTTGGACTCAATCCAGCCCAGGCCCAACTCGCGAAAGCCTTCCTGCAATTGCAGCATGCCGCTTTCGTTGATGCGGCGACCTTCTTCCAGGTAGTCGGCATCCTGCACCGCCGCACAGGCCGCCGCCAGGGCGAGGCTGTTGACGTTGAACGGCTGGCGCACGCGATTCAGCACGTCAGCCACTACGGCGGTGGACAGGCCATAACCGACTCGCAGCGATGCCAGGCCATATGCCTTGGAAAAGGTGCGCGACACCAGCAGGTTCGGGTAAGCCGCCAGAAAGTCCAGGCCGTCCGGCAAGTCGCTGCCTTCGGCGTACTCGATGTAGGCTTCGTCCAGTACCACCAGCACGTGCTCCGGCACGTCCTGCAGAAACTCGTTAAGCGCCTGCTCATCAAACCAGGTGCCGGTCGGGTTGTTCGGGTTGGCGATAAACACCACGCGGGTCTGGGCGTCAATGGCGGCCAGCATGGCCGGCAGGTCATGGCCCCAGTCCTTGGCAGGAATCACGCGGGCATCGGCGCCAACGGCCTGGGTGACGATCGGATACACCGCAAACGCGTGCTCGCTGAACACGGCATTCAGGCCCGGCGCCAGGTAGGCGCGACCTACCAGCTCAAGGATGTCGTTGGAGCCATTGCCCAGCGTCACCTGGTTCAGCTCGACCCGGCATTTTTCCGCCAGCAGCGACTTGAGGGCAAAGCCGTTGCCGTCCGGATAGCGCGTCAGTTCGGCCAGCTCTTCACGAATCGCCGCCAATACTTTAGGGCTTGGGCCCAGCGGGTTCTCGTTACTCGCCAGCTTGACGATTTTGGAAGGATCCAGGTTCAACTCACGCGCCAGCTCATCCACAGGCTTGCCCGGAACGTAAGGCGACAGTTGTTGCACGCCCGGCTGGGCCAGGGCGAGAAAGTTGCCACTCATGTTAAAGCCTCACAAAACCGCTTTCGGGTAAGAGCCCAGCACTTTGAGTGCCACGGCTTCCTGACTGATTTTCTCCAGCACACCTTTAACCAGCGGGTCGCGGTGGTGGCCGATGAAGTCGATAAAGAACACATAAGTCCATTTACCGCTGCGCGAAGGGCGAGTTTCGATTCGCGTCAGGTCAATCCCGTTATCGTGGAACGGCACCAGCAGTTCATGCAGCGCGCCGGGCTTGTTGCTCATGGAGACGATGATCGAGGTCTTGTCGTCGCCGGTCGGCGGTACTTCCTGGCTGCCGATCATCAAAAAGCGCGTGGAGTTATCCGGGCGATCCTCGATTTTTTCGGCCAGGCGCGTCAAACCATAGAGCCCCGCCGCCATATCGCCGGCGATCGCCGCCGAGTTCCACTCACCCTTGACCCGCTTGGCGGCCTCGGCGTTGCTGGACACCGCCACGCGCTCGACATTCGGGTAATGCGCATCCAGCCACTTGCGGCACTGGGCCAGCGACTGCGCGTGGGAGTAGATACGGCTGATGCTGTCGGTCTTGGTGCTCTCGCCCACCAGCAGGTGATGGTGGATGCGCAGCTCGACTTCGCCACAGATCACCATGTCGTGCTCGAGGAAGCTGTCCAGCGTGTGGTTGACCGCGCCTTCAGTGGAGTTCTCCACCGGCACCACGCCAAAATTCACCGCACCGGCCGCCACTTCACGGAACACTTCGTCGATCGCCGCCATCGGCTTGCTGATCACCGCGTGGCCGAAGTGTTTCATGGCCGCCGCTTGAGTGAAGGTGCCTTCCGGGCCGAGGTACGCCACTTTCAGCGGCTGCTCCAGCGCCAGGCACGAGGACATGATTTCACGGAACAACCGCGCCATCTCTTCGTTACCCAACGGCCCCTTGTTGCGCTCCATCACGCGCTTGAGCACCTGGGCTTCGCGCTCAGGCCGGTAGAACACCGGCACTTCGCCTTCAGCCAGGGAGGCCATTTTTACCCGTGCCACTTCCTGGGCGCAGCGCGCACGCTCACTGATCAGCTCCAGGACTTTCTCGTCCAGGCTGTCAATGCGTACACGCAGGGCCTTGAGTTCTTGCTCAGACATTAGCCGTGTTCCTTTTCGAACTCTGCCATGTAGGCAACCAGCGCCTTGATGGCGTGGATGTCGACAGCGTTGTAGATGGAGGCGCGCATGCCGCCAACCGAACGGTGACCCTTGAGGTTCAGCAGGCCGCGCTCGTCGGCACCGGCCAGGAATGGCTTGTCCAGGCGGTCGTCAGCCAGGCGGAACGGCACGTTCATCCACGAGCGGTCGGTGAGGTTGATCGGGTTGCTGTACAGGCCGCTGGCGTCGATGAAGTCGTACAGGGTGCGCTTCTTCTCCTCGTTCAGCTTGCCCATGGCGGCGACACCGCCCTGCTCTTTCAGCCACTCGAACACCAGGCCGGACAAGTACCAGGCAAACGCCGGCGGGGTGTTGTACATCGAGCCGTTGTCGGCCGCGACCTTGTAGTTGAGCATGGTCGGGCACAGCGAGCGGGCGCGACCCAGCAGGTCTTCACGGATGATGTTGACCAGGATGCCACTCGGGCCGATGTTTTTTTGCGCACCGGCGTAGATCATGCCGTACTTGGACACGTCGATCGGGCGCGAAAGAATGTCCGAGGACATGTCGCACACCAGTGGCACATCGCCCACTTGCGGCACCCAGTCGAACTCAAGGCCACCGATGGTTTCGTTCGCCACATAGTGAACGTAGGCAGCGTCCTTCGACAGCTTCCACTCGTTCTGGCCGGGAATCGCGAAGTAATCGTAAGGCTTGGCGGTGCCTGCCACGTTGACGTGACCGTAACGCGACGCCTCTTCAATGGCTTTCTGGCCCCAGATCCCGGTGTCGATGTAATCGGCAGTGCCGTCTTCCGGCAGCAGGTTCAGCGGAATCTGGGCGAACTGCTGGCTCGCGCCGCCTTGCAGGAACAGCACTTTGTAGTTGGAGGGGATGGCCAGCAAGTCGCGCAGATCCTGCTCGGCCTTGGTGGCGATGGACACGAACTCATCACTGCGATGGCTCATTTCCATCACGGAGAGGCCCTTTCCATGCCAGTCGAGGAGTTCACCCTGCGCACGCTGCAGGACTGCTTCAGGAAGCGCCGCGGGACCGGCACAGAAGTTATAGGCTCTCTTGCTCACATCCAATCTCACTCTGATCTGGTGGGGCTGCAATCATATTCGGCAACAACCTTTATCTGGAGCGAACCCTTGTGGGAGCTGGCTTGCCTGCGATAAGGGCACCTCGGTAGCGCAGTGATACCGCGGTGCTGCCATCGCAGGCAAGCCAGCTCCCACATTGACCGCGCCCAGCCAAAGGACGTTTATTTCACAAGGGACAAACAACAAGGGGGCGAATCTTCATCCGCCCCCTGTGTGTCCGCTTATTCCTGCGGTTCTTCTTCGTCTGCGGCAGCATCGAGGGTTGGCTCGTCGACGTTGTCATCGCCTGCTGCGATCACCTCGCCTTCGAACTCCTCACCTTCCAGCTCCTCACCTTCAACTTCCGAAGGCTCCTGCACACGCTCCAGGCCGACCAGTTTTTCGTCCTTGGCCAGCTTGATCAAGGTCACGCCCTGGGTGTTACGGCCCAGGCTCGACACTTCAGCCACACGGGTACGTACCAGGGTGCCCTGGTCGGAAATCAGCATGATCTCCTCGCCGTCGAGCACCTGGACCGCGCCGACCAGACGGCCGTTGCGATCGTTGCTGACCATGGCAATCACGCCCTGGCCGCCACGCTTGTACTCCGGGAACTCGCTGATGGCGGTGCGTTTGCCATAACCACGCTCGGAAGCGGTGAGGATCTGGCTGCCTTCTTCCGGGATCAGCATCGAAATCAGCTTCTGCCCTTCAGGCAGACGCATGCCGCGCACACCACGGGCGGTACGGCCCATGGCGCGAACGTCGGATTCCTTGAAGCGTGTAACCTTGCCACCGTCGGAGAACAGCATGACTTCACGCTCGCCGTCGGTGATCGCGGCGGAGATCAGTACGTCGCCTTCATCCAGCTCCAGTGCGATCAGACCCACGCTGCGCTGACGGCTAAAGGATTCCAACGGGGTCTTCTTCACGGTGCCTTTGGCAGTGGCCATGAAGATGAAGTGACCTTCGGTATATTCCTCGACCGGCAGCATGGTGGTGATGTATTCATCACTGTCCAGCGGCAGCAGGTTGACCAGTGGGCGACCACGGGCGGCACGCGAGGCTTCCGGGATTTCGTAGGTTTTCAGCCAGTACACCTTGCCCTTGCTGGAGAACAGCAGCAGCGTGGTGTGGCTGTTGGCAACCAGCAGGTGAGCGATGTAGTCCTCATCCTTCACGCCGGTAGCCGATTTACCTTTACCACCACGACGCTGGGCCTGGTACGCAGCCAGCGGCTGAGTCTTGGCATAGCCGCCGTGGGAGATGGTCACCACACGCTCTTCTTCCGGGATCATGTCACCCAGGGTCAGGTCGAGGCGAGCATCGAGGATTTCGGTGCGGCGCACGTCGCCGTATTCGGCGCGGATCACTTCCAGCTCTTCGCGGATCACTTCCATCAGGCGCACGGCGCTGTTGAGGATGCGGATCAGCTCGCCGATCTGGTTGAGGATCTCCTGGTACTCGGCCAGCAGCTTCTCGTGCTCCAGGCCGGTCAGGCGGTGCAGGCGCAGCTCCAGAATGGCCTGGGCCTGTTCCGGCGACAGGAAATACTTGCCATCGCGCAGACCGTATTGCGGGTCCAGGGTCTCCGGGCGGCACGAATCGGCACCGGCACGCTCAACCATCGCCACCACGGCGCTGGATTCCCACGGCATTTTGATCAGGGCTTCCTTGGCTTCCGACGGCGTTGGAGAAGCCTTGATCAGGGCGATAACCGGGTCGATGTTCGACAGTGCAACCGCCTGGCCTTCCAGGATGTGGCCGCGTTCGCGGGCCTTGCGCAGTTCGAACACGGTACGGCGGGTGACCACTTCGCGACGGTGACGCACGAAGGCTTCCAGCAGATCCTTGAGGTTCAGGATGCGCGGACGGCCGTCGATCAGGGCCACCACGTTGATACCAAATACGCTTTGCAGTTGGGTCTGGGCGTAGAGGTTGTTGAGGATCACCTCAGGCACTTCGCCACGACGCAGCTCGATCACCACGCGCATACCGTCTTTGTCGGACTCGTCGCGCAGTTCGGTGATGCCTTCCAGCTTCTTCTCTTTAACCAGCTCGGCGATCTTCTCGATCAGACGCGCCTTGTTCAGCTGGTAGGGCAATTCGGTGATGACGATCTGCTGGCGGCCACCGACCTTGTCGATGTCTTCGATCATCGAGCGGGCGCGCATGTAAATGCGGCCACGACCGGTGCGGTAGGCTTCGATGATGCCGGCACGACCGTTGATGATCGCGGCGGTCGGGAAGTCCGGGCCGGGGATGTATTGCATCAGCTCATCGACGGTCAGCTCTGGGTTGTCGATAAGGGCCAGGCAACCGTCGATGACTTCACCGAGGTTGTGCGGCGGAATGTTGGTGGCCATGCCCACGGCAATACCGCTGGAACCGTTGACCAGCAGGTTGGGGATCTTGGTCGGCATGACCGCCGGGATCATTTCGGTGCCGTCGTAGTTCGGCACCCAGTCCACGGTTTCTTTATGCAGGTCGGCCAGCAGCTCGTGCGCCAGCTTGGTCATGCGCACTTCGGTGTATCGCATGGCCGCAGCGTTGTCGCCGTCGACCGAACCGAAGTTGCCCTGGCCGTCTACCAGCAGGTAGCGCAGGGAAAACGGCTGAGCCATCCGAACGATGGTGTCGTACACCGCAGTGTCGCCGTGAGGGTGATACTTACCGATCACGTCACCGACAACACGGGCAGATTTCTTGTACGGCTTGTTCCAGTCGTTACCCAGCTCGCTCATCGCGAACAGCACACGCCGGTGCACGGGCTTCAAGCCGTCGCGCGCATCAGGCAGTGCCCGACCGACAATTACGCTCATCGCGTAGTCGAGGTAGGACTGTTTCAGCTCGTCTTCGATATTGACCGGGAGGATTTCTTTGGCCAGTTCGCCCATGAGAAGCCTGATTCCTTTTTCGGGTGAAACCTCGTCGCATCCATATGGGACGAACGAAGCTCGCCGCTGCCGGCAGAGTGCCTGACAACGACTTACGACAAATCAACGAGTTATGACACGGATCTGCACGTTATAGGCAGCCCCTTGGGGCGGCCCTGGAAACCGCCGGATGTTATCACAATCGCCGCCACGCACCTATCCCCCTGATGCGCATGGAGGCTAGTAATTTGACGGGTGACAGGCTTGAGAGGGACGAGAGGGGCTCAGAGCTGGGGTCGTGCTGTTTTTTGAGGGTGGATCCGAGGGGTTTATTGACTTTTAGGGCCAATCGGGGGCAAGCCCCCTCCCACATTTTGATCTGTGAACACATTCAGTGTGGGAGCTGGCTTGCCTGCGATGGCGATCTCACCGACACCGAAGCACTCAATGCAGACGCTTACGGCACATCAACTTGGCCAGTTTGGCGGCGTCCGGCCGCTCGACGACGCCCTTTTCGGTCACGATCACGTCGATCAGGTCAGCCGGGGTCACGTCGAACACCGGATTATAGGCATTCACATCGGCGGCAAAACGCTGGCCGGCGACTTCCAGCAACTCGCCGGCATCGCGCTCTTCCAGGGCGACGTCATCGCCGGTAGCCATCATCAAGTCCAGAGTGGAGCTGGGTGCCACCACCATAAAGCGCACGCCATGGTGCATGGCGCACACCGCCAGTTGGTAAGTGCCGATCGTGCTGATCACATCGCCATTGGCGGCAATGCAATCGGCGCCGACGATCACCCAGGTCACGCCTTTGGTCTTGAGGATATGCGCGCCCGCCGAGTCGGCATTCACCGTGACCGGGATGCCCTCGCCCGCCAGCTCCCAGGAGGTCAGCCGCGAGCCCTGCAGCCATGGGCGAGTTTCATTGACGTACACACGCTCGACCAGCCCTTCCATGAACGCCCCACGAATGACCCCCAGGGCCGTACCGACACCGCCCGTGGCCAGTGCGCCGGCATTGCCATGGGTCAGGATCGCCTGGGCGTTGCCCTGGTGCTTGCGAATCCGCTCGACGCCCAATTGGGCCATGACCAAATTGGCTTCGCGATCGCTTTCATGGATCGCAATGGCTTCGGCCTCCAGCACCGCCTGGGGGTCGGCGTGTTTCCTGAGGCGGTCCAGGCGGTCGCGCATGCGCTTGAGGGCCCAGAACAGGTTGGACGCAGTCGGACGGGAATCAGCCAGCAACGCGTAGTCTTCTTCCCACGCGGCCTGCCAGTCACCGCCCTCGGCGATCCGCTCACGGGCGGCGAGCACCAGGCCGTAGGCGGCGCTGATGCCGATAGCCGGTGCACCACGCACTACCATCGCACGAATGGCGGCGGCCACTTCCTCGACGGTGTTGCAGGTCACCCAGCTTTCCCGGGCCGGCAGCGCACGCTGATCGAGCAGGTGCAGTGCGCCATCACGCCATTCGATGGCCTTCACTTTCTCCGCTGCCAACAGTCGATCGCGCATCCCTCACCCCGTACTCATCAACAAAAGCCGCCGATTATAGCGATCCGCCAGCCAGGACGCTCGGGTATACTTCGCCGTTCTTTATAGATGCCAGGGAAACCGCCCTCGATGACACCGACCGCCGCCCCGCTCGACTTATTGCTGCTGCCCACCTGGCTGGTTCCGGTCGAGCCTGCCGGTGTCGTACTTAAGGAGCACGGTCTGGGCATTCGCGACGGGCGCATCGCCTTTATCGGCCCTCGCGCGGCGGCGCTGAAGCTTGCGGCCAGCGAGGTCCGCGAGCTGCCGGGCATGCTGCTCAGCCCCGGCCTGATCAATGCCCACGGGCACGCGGCGATGAGCCTGTTTCGCGGCCTGGCCGATGACCTGCCGCTGATGACCTGGCTCGAAAAACACATCTGGCCCGCCGAGGCCAAGTGGGTCGATGAAGCCTTCGTGCGTGATGGCACCGATCTGGCCATCGCCGAACAGCTCAAGGGCGGCATCACGTGTTTCTCCGATATGTACTTCTACCCCAAAGTCGCCAGCGATTGCGTGCACAACAGTGGCATGCGCGCACAGATTGCGATTCCGATCCTCGACTTCCCGATCCCCGGCGCCAGCACCGCCGATGAGGCGATTCGCCAGGGCATCGAGCTGTTCGGCGACCTCAAGCACCACCCGCGCATCAAGATCACCTTCGGCCCCCACGCGCCCTACACTGTGTGTGACGCCAACCTGGAAAAAATCCGCGTGATCGCCGAAGAGCTGGACGCCGCGATCCATATGCATGTGCACGAAACCGCCTATGAGGTACAACAGGCCGTCGAGCAGACCGGAGAGCGGCCATTGGCCCGCCTGGGGCGCCTCGGCTTGTTGGGCCCGCGCTTCCAGGCGGTTCATATGACCCAAATCAGCGAGGACGACCTGGCTTTGCTGGTAGAAAGCAACACCAGCATCATCCATTGCCCGGAATCGAACCTGAAACTGGCCAGCGGCTTTTGCCCGGTGGAGCGTCTGTGGCAGGCTGGGGTCAATGTGGCCATCGGCACCGACGGCGCCGCCAGCAACAATGACCTGGACCTGCTGGGCGAAACCCGCACCGCGGCGCTGCTGGCCAAGGCCGTCGCCGGCTCGGCCACCGCACTGGATGCCCACCGCGCCCTGCGCATGGCCACGCTCAACGGCGCCCGCGCCATGGGCCTGGAGAGCGAGATCGGCTCGCTGGAAGTCGGCAAGGCGGCGGATATCGTGGCCTTCGATCTTTCCGGGCTGGCGCAACAACCGATCTACGATCCGGTCTCACAGCTTATATATGCCACCGGACGCGAGTGTGTGAAACATCTTTGGGTCGCCGGCAAGCAGTTGCTCGACGACCGGCAATTGACCCGCATGGATGAACAACAGTTGACCGCCACGGCCATTGCCTGGGGCCAACGCATCAGCGGGCACAGCGAATAACGAAGGGGTTGAACCCGTACGTTCAGCACCGACAACACGATTTATCAGGTTTAGAGGATTCACCATGAGCAACGTCGACCACGCCGAAATCGCCAAATTCGAAGCCCTGGCTCACCGCTGGTGGGACCGCGAAAGCGAATTCAAACCCCTGCACGACATCAACCCATTGCGGGTGAACTGGATTGACGAGCGCGTCAACCTGGCCGGCAAGAAGGTGCTGGACGTCGGTTGCGGCGGCGGCATCCTCAGTGAAGCGATGGCCCAGCGCGGCGCCACCGTGATGGGCATCGACATGGGCGAAGCGCCGTTGGCCGTGGCCCAGCTGCATCAGTTGGAATCCGGCGTGAGCGTGGAGTACCGCCAGATCACCGCCGAAGCGCTGGCCGAAGAGCTGCCCGAGCAATTCGACGTGGTCACCTGCCTTGAGATGCTGGAACACGTGCCGGACCCGTCCTCGGTGATCCGCGCCTGCTTTCGCATGGTCAAGCCCGGCGGCCAGGTTTTCTTCTCCACCATCAACCGCAACCCCAAGGCTTACCTGTTCGCGATCATCGGCGCCGAATACATCATGAAGCTGCTGCCACGCGGCACCCATGACTTCAAGAAATTCATCCGCCCCTCCGAACTGGGCGCCTGGAGCCGTCAGGCCGGCCTGACCGTCAAGGACATCATCGGCCTGACCTACAACCCGCTGACCAAGCACTACAAGCTGGCCAGCGACGTCGACGTCAACTACATGATCCAGACCCTGCGCGAGGAGTGAGCCTGTGAAGTTGCGAGCAGTTCTCTTCGATATGGACGGCACTCTGCTGGACACCGCGCCGGACTTTATCGCCATCTGCCAGGCCATGCGCGCCGACCGTGGCCTGGCGCCGGTCAACCCCCAGCACATCCGTGATGAAATTTCCGGCGGCGCGCGGGCGATGGTCGCCGTGACCTTCTCGATGGACCCCGAATCGCCCGGTTTTGAAGAACTGCGCCAGGAATTTCTTGAGCGCTACCTCAAGGGCTGCGCCGTCCACAGCAAATTGTTCGACGGCATGGCCGAGCTGCTGGAAGACATTGAGAAAGCCAAGCTGATCTGGGGCGTGGTCACCAACAAGCCGTTGCGCTTTGCCGAACCGATCATGCAGCAACTGGGCCTGGCCGAACGCTCGGCGCTGCTGATCTGCCCCGATCATGTAAAAAACAGCAAGCCGGACCCGGAGCCGATGATCCTGGCGTGCAAGATGCTCGACCTGGACCCGGCCAGCGTGTTGTTCGTGGGCGACGACCTGCGCGACATCGAGTCCGGCCGCGACGCCGGCACGCGAACGGCGGCGGTCACTTATGGCTACATCCACCCGGACGATAACCCGCGTCACTGGGGCGCCGACGTGGTGGTGGATCACCCGTTGGAACTGCGTAAGGTGCTGGATAACGCATTGTGCAGTTGCTGACTGTTCGAAGCTCTTGAAACCACCGAGGTCAGTGTGGGAGCAGGCAAGCCAGCTCCCACTCGAATGGGTTACCAATGCGAATTATGTAGAGGTTGTTGTTTATGTTTGATTACTCCGCACGTCCAGAACTGCTCAAAGGCCGGGTGATCCTGGTCACCGGCGCCGGTCGCGGGATTGGCGCGGCGGCGGCAAAAACCTACGCCGCCCATGGCGCCACTGTGCTGCTGCTGGGCAAGACCGAAGCCAACCTGGCCCAGGTGTATGACGAGATCGAGGCCGCGGGCCAGCCGCAACCGGTGGTGATTCCGTTCAACCTGGAGACCGCCCTGCCCCATCAATACGATGAGCTGGCGGCGATGATCGAAAAAGCATTCGGCCACCTCGACGGCCTGCTGCACAACGCCTCGATCATCGGCCCGCGCACGCCGATCGAACAGCTGTCCGGGGAGAATTTCATGCGGGTGATGCACGTGAACGTCAATGCGATGTTCATGCTGACCAGCACCCTGCTGCCACTGCTCAAGCTGTCCCAGGATGCCTCGGTGGTGTTCACCTCCAGCAGCGTCGGGCGTAAAGGTCGGGCCTATTGGGGGGCTTATGGGGTGTCGAAGTTTGCGACTGAAGGCTTGATGCAAACCCTGGCCGACGAGTTGGACACGGTTGCGCCGGTACGGGCCAACAGCATCAACCCGGGCGCCACGCGCACCAGCATGCGGGCCCAGGCGTATCCGGGGGAAAACCCGACGGATAACCCTACGCCGCAAGAGATCATGCCGGTGTACCTGTACCTGATGGGGCCGGATAGCACGGGCATCAATGGGCAGGCGTTTGACGCGCAGTAAGCACTGACACGCCACAAACCAAAAGGTGGCCGGCCTTTGTGGCGAGCGGGCTTGCCCGCGTTGGGCTGCAAAGCGGCCCCAAAACCTGCCACCGCGCACGCTCGTTAGACCGCGGTGCCTCTACTGGGGCTGCTTCGCAGCCCAACGCGGGCAAGCCCGCTCGCCACGTGGCTCGCCCTACGTCGGGTTACACGTTTAGTTCTTCACCACTTCTTCCAGGGTGAAACGCCCCAGCGGGTTCTGCAGGAAATTGCTCACATTCTTGCGTGAGATGTTGATGTACGGGCTGTAGTACAGGTCGATCCAGTTCACATCCTGTTTCGCCAGTTTTTGCAGGTCGACATACATCTGCTCGCGCTTGACCGGGTCAGCCTCGATCCGCGCCGCCGCTACCAGTTCCTTGACCTTGTCGTTCTTGTAACGGGTCATGTAGTTCTGGTTGGTGTCGTGGCCCAGCACGAAGGTGGTCTTCTGGTCCGGGTCGAGAATGTCATTGGTCCAGTACATCACCGAAATATCGTACTCACCGTCCACCAGCATCTGCCAGCTTTGGGTCGGATCGACTTTCTGCAGGTTGGCCGTTACGCCGACCTTGGCCAACTGGTCCTTGATAATCACCGCAATCTGCTCGTCGGCTTCGTTGCCGGCGTTGACCACGTAGTTGAGCTTCAAGTCCTTGGCACCGGCATCCGCCAGCAGCTTCTTGGCGGCCGTCGGGTCATACGGGCGCTGCAGGTTGTTGGCGTAATGGTACAGCGAGCCTTTGGGGATGTAGGAATAGGCCACAGTGCCCTGACCGTAAGTGGCGGTTTTCACCAGCGATTGTTTATCAATGGCCATGTCCAGCGCCTGACGAACCTCCGGCTTGGCCAGCAGGCCATGCGCGTGGTTGATCAAAAGGTGATCTTCACGGGTGGACGGGTCAGAGTGAATCACCACGTTCTGGTCTTTTTTCAGCTCTTCTACCCGGGAGAACGGCACGAAGATCGCCGTGTCCAGCTCGTTGTTTTGCACCATGCGCATACGCGTGTTGTCATCGGTCACGGAGACCCATTCCACGCCATCGAGGCTCACGTTCTTGGCCTGCCAGAAATTCGGGTTCTTTTTCAGGATCACCCGATCGCCCTTGCGCCATTCATCCACGGTAAACGCACCGGACGTCACCGGGTTTTCCGAATAGGCGTCTTCGCCCATTTTGGTCATGGCTTTTTCCGACAGAATCGACACCGTCGGCGACGCCAGTTGCGAGAGGAAGGCTACTGCCGGGGTCTTCAGGGTGACCACCAGGGTTTTCGGGTCCGCAGCCTTGGCCGTGTTGATCAGGTTGAAGGGGTCAGCCCACAGCGAAGCTTTGTTATCGCGGATACGCAGCAGGCTGAACGCCGCATCATCGGCGGTGATCGCCGAGCCATCGGAGAACTTCGCGTCGCGCAGTTTGAAGGTGTAGGTCAGGCCGTCCTTGGAAATCTCCCAGCTTTCTGCCAGGCCCGGTTCCATCTTGGTGCCCAGGTTATCCACGCGCACGAGGGTGTCGTAGACATTGGCAAATACCCAGGTATCGCGGTTTTGCGCGCTTTTGATCGGGTCGAAGGTGGTGCTGTCTTCACGGCAGCCGATGGTCAGGACGCCGGCGGCCTGGGCGAAACCGGCGGTCAGCGACCACGCGGTCAATGTAGCGGCGGCGAGCAACTTCAAGTGGCGCGATTGCATATCACAACTCCTTGTTAATGAATGGCAGAGGGTTAAAGCAACGGTTCTTCAAGCACGCAACTGTATCGCTGCTCGTGCAGGAAATGGGTCGGCGGCAACACCACGGAACACATGGCGCGCGCATACCGGCAACGCGGGTGAAAAGCACAGCCTGTCGGCAAATTCAGCGGGCTCGGGGGTTCACCGGGCAACGGTTCCGTGGGCAGTGGCCGATGCGGATCAATCTCGGGAATCGCCTGGATCAGCGCTGCCGTGTACGGATGGCGCGGCGCGGTAAACACCGCCTCCACCGGCCCTTCCTCGACGATCTTGCCCAGGTACATCACCGCCACGCGATCGCACAGGCGGCGCACAATGGCCAGGTCATGGGCGATAAACAGGATCGCCAGGTTCATGCGCTGCTGCAACTCCAGCAGCAAATTGATGATCTGGCCCTGGATCGACACATCGAGTGCCGCCACGCATTCATCGGCGATGATCAGGCGCGGCTCCACCGCCAGCGCCCGGGCGATACCCACCCGCTGGCACTGGCCGCCGCTGAGGGAGCCGGGTTTGCGGCCGGCCAGTTCCGGGCGCAGGCCCACCAGGTCGAGCAACTCAACCACGCGGGCGGGGATCTGCTGCGCGGCGACTTTGCGTTGTACGCGCAAGACCTCGGCAAGGGTTTCGCCGATGGTGTGACGCGGGTTCAGCGCGGCATACGGGTCCTGGAAAATCATCGCGGTTTCATGGCGCAGGCGGGCAATGTCGATCGCGCTGCCGTGGGCCATATCGACGCCATCAAACAACACCTGGCCGGCACTGATCGGGTTGAGGTGCAGGATCGCCCGCCCCAGCGTACTTTTGCCGCTGCCGGACTCGCCGACCAAGCCCAGGGTCTGGCCTGCCGCCAGGCTCAGCGACACCCCGTTCACCGCCCTCACCCACTGCTTTTTCAGGCCGAACAGGCCACTGCCGGACGCCGCAAAGCGCACCTCCAGATCCTTGATTTGCAACAGGCTCATGGGCGGCCTCCCAATGGGTAGTGACATGCCACCCGCGCACCTTCCGGCAGCAACTCAGTGCACAAGGCGCCCACCTGCGGGCAGCGCGGGTTGAAGCGGCAACCGGCGGGCAAGGCATCCAGCAACGGCGGCTGGCCGGCAATGGTACGCAGCAAGGCATGCCCACTGCTGTGGGCGGGCTGGCAGTCGATCAAGCCGGCGGTGTACGGGTGCTGCGGGTGGGCCAGCAGGTCATATTTGCTGCCGTGTTCGCACAGGCGCCCGGCATACATCACGGCAATGGAATCACAGGTCTGCGCCACCACGCCGAGGTCATGGGTAATCATGATGATCGACAGGCCGCGCTGGTCGCGCAGCTCCAGCAGCAACCGCAGGATCTGCGCCTGCACCGTCACATCAAGGGCGGTGGTCGGCTCGTCGGCAATCAGCACGTGCGGGTTGCAGCCCAGGGCCACGGCGATCATGGCGCGCTGGCGCATACCGCCGGAAAACTCGTGGGGATAGTTGTCGACCCGTGCCTGAGGGTCCGGAATACCGACCTGGCGCAGCACCTCGATGGCTTGCCGGCGTGCATCCTTTTTCGACGCACCTTGATGCAGGCGAATGCCCTCGGCGATCTGCTCGCCGATGCGCATCAAGGGGTCAAGGTGACTGCTGGGGTTCTGGAAGATCATGCCCAGTTGCCCGCCGCGTACGGCACGCATGCCGGCATCATCGAGTTGCAATAAATCCCGCCCGGCCAGGCACACCGAACCGCCCTGCACCCGCAGGTTGGGCGACGGCAACAAGCGCATCAGCCCGCGACAGGCCATGGTCTTGCCCGAACCGCTCTCGCCCACCAGGCCAAGGATTTCACCTTCGGCCAGGTCGAAAGACACACGGTCAACCAGGGTGACATCGCGCCCGCTATTGTTGGCGATCACGCTCAGGTCCCGGACCTGCAACAGGCTCATGTGCGATCCCCCAGCACTTGCGCCACACCATCGGCCAACAGGCTGAAGCCCATGGCCAGGGTCACAATGGCCAGCCCCGGAAAGGTGCAGATCCACCAGGCGGTGGTGATAAACGCCTGGCCTTCGGCGACCATGGTGCCCCATTCAGCGGTCGGCGGTTGCACGCCCAGACCCAGGTAGCTCACGGCCGCGCCGTTAAGCAGCACCAGCACCGCATCGGACATGGAAAACACAATCGAGCCGAACATCGCATTCGGCAACAAATGCCGAAACAGAATGCGCCCATGGCCAAAGCCCAGGCTCTTGGCGGCGAGGGCAAAGTCGCTTTCCTTGAGCACCAGGATCTGCGAGCGGATCAGCCGCGCATACGAGACCCAGCCCACCAGCGCCATGGCGATATAAAAGCTCTTCAACCCCGGCCCGAGGATGGCCATGATCGCCAGCATCAACACCAGGAACGGGAACGCCAGGATCACGTCGATCACGCGCATGCAGAAACTGTCGAAACGCCCGCCGACGTAGCCGGACACGGCACCGATAAAGGTGCCGATCATAAATGGAAAGATCACCCCGACGATGGCCAGCTGCAGGTCGATGCGCGCGCCCCAGATCACTCGCGACAGGATGTCCCGCCCGTAGTTATCCGTACCGAATGGATGCGCGAGGCTCGGTCCGAGCAAGCTGAAATCGGTGTTCTGCGCAATCGGGTCATAGGGCGCGATCCACGGGGCAAACACGGCCAGGACCAACCACAGCAGCAGAATCAACAGGCCCCATGCCGCCGTCAGCCGGCCATTGCGAAAACCAAAGCGCAGACGCAAACGCCATGGGGTAATCAACGGTCGGCTGCTCATTGCATCTTCACTCGAGGGTCGAGGGCCACCGTCACCACATCGGCGACAAAGTTGACCACCACCGTCGCACAGGCCAGCACCATGGCCACGCCCTGCACCACCATGTAGTCACGGGTGAAAATCCCGCGCACCAGCAATTGGCCGATGCCGGGAATGGCGAACAGGCTTTCGATGACCACGGTGCCGCTGATCAGCCAACCGATATTCACCGCCAGCAGGTTGACCGCCGGCACCAGCGAATTGGGCAATACATGGCGGCGAAACACGGCGGCTTCCGATAACCCTCGCGCCCGGGCGGCCGTGACGTGATCCGCCTGCAACTCCATCAACATACTCGCCCGCAGGTTACGTACCAGCACCGCCGAGAGCGCCAGGGCGATAGTCAGGCAGGGCAAGACCATATGGTGAGCCTTGTCCAGCCAAGTCCGCCCGTAGCCGGACACCGGGAACAAGCCCCACTGCACACTGAGCAGCAGGATCAGCATCAAGCCCAGCCAGAACGCCGGCATGCCCAGGCCCACGGTGGTGAACAGGCGAATCAGGTTATCTGCCCAGCCGCCTTTGTTGCGTGCGGCCCATGTCGCCAGCGGCACCGCAATCAGCAGCGCCAGCACCACGCTGCCGAGCACCAGCACCAGGGTCGGCTCGATGCGGGTGACGATCAGCTTCAAAGCGTCGACTTTGTACAACAGGGATTGGCCGAGGTCGCCTTTGAGCAGGTTTTTCAGGAAGTAGAAGTATTGCAGCCACAACGGTTGGTCGAGGCCGTACTGGGCGCGAATTTTCAGCAAGGCGTCGGGCGTGCTGCGCGACCCGAGCAGGGCTCGCGCCGGGTCGCCGGGGATCGAGCGCACCAGCACAAAGGTAATCAGGCTGATGCCAAACAGCACCGGCAGCAATTGCAGCGGCCGGGACAACACAAAACGGTAGCGCGCCAGGTTCATCCGTCAGCCTCGGTGGCGAGCGAGAAAGTCCAACAGCACCGGGAAATATGCCTGGGGTTCCTCGTAGAAAGGCATATGACTGCTGTTGGGGAACACATGCAGTTCGGCGTGGCGGGCCGCCATCTTCATGCGCATCGCGCAGGCCGGGGTGAGCTCATCGTGCTGGCCGGTGGTGATCAGGATCGGCATCCTGAACTCGCCCATTTCCTTGATGCGGTTCCAATCCTTTAGGTTGCCGACGTAGAGGAACTCGTTGGGCCCCTGCATGGTTTCGTAGGGGCCCATGTTCCAGTCGCCGAGGGAGCGTTTGACCGGCTCTGGCCATTCATCCAGGCGGCACACGTGGCGATAGTTGAGCAAGGTGATGGCCGCTTGATATTGCGGGTGGTCCAGGGTGCCCATGGCTTCGTGGCGCTGCATCATGGCCACGGTTTCGCTGCCCAGCGCGCCGCGCAGGCGTTCGAGCTCCTGGGACAGGTGCGGAATGTCGCCGACGGTGTTCTCAAGGATCAGGCTTTTCAGAGCATTGGGATAGTGGATCGCGTATTCGATCCCGAGCCAGCCGCCCCAGGAATGCCCGAGCAAATGCACGCGGCCCAGGCCCAGGGTTTGGCGCACGGTTTCAACTTCTTCGACATAACGGCCGATTTCCCACAAGGAAACGTCGGTTGGTCTGGCAGATGCGCCCGTACCAAGCTGGTCGAATGCAACCACTCGCAGGTTATGGTCCTTGAGCCAACCATGAGCGTCGCGCAAGTAGTCACAGGGCAGCCCGGGGCCGCCATTGAGGCACAGCAGCACCTCATCACCGTCGCCAAAGCTGTAGACCACGAGGTTATGGCCGTCGACTTGCACGTTGTACTGCTGGTCGGGGGCAATTTCACGCCACATGCATACATTCCTTGTGTTGTGTCGGCCTGGCAGGTAGCGGCCGTGTATCGGGCCAACACTACCTAGGATGCCGTGCGTCCATAACCTAGCATTTCTTATAGGTTTGGCCTGGCAGTCCTTCGCCGGGGCGTGGCATTCTACTTGCAGCAAGTCGAGATTCAAATGAATTCGGGAGCAGAACGGATGCTGGCCAAGCTGACTGCCTTAAATCACCGTCTGATGCCGGGCAGGAGCCTGGACGAGCAGATGGACAACACTTTCATCCTCGCCCAACAGTTGGGCTTCGATGCACTGGTGTACGACTACACCCCGGTGCCCATCGACCAGGATGGTGCACTGATCACCCCCTCCGTGCTGGAGTTGCGTAACACCCCGGCCGATTGGCATGCCTTGTGGTGCAGCAAAGGGTTCTACCAGATCGACCCGGTGCAGCACCTGGCCCTGCGCACGGTTTCGCCGTTTGTGTGGTCGTATGAAGCCAAGGCCGACACCGCCCTGCAAAAGATCATCGACCCGTGCCACGCGCCTGTGTCGTCCTACCTGCACGACCAGCAACTGACCTGCGGCGTCAGCGTGCCGATCCACCTGCCGCGTGGCGGTTTCGCTTCGCTGACCGGCCTACGCATCGGCAAAGCCCATAGCGTGTTGCAGGATGCGCAGCAGACCTTGTCGGATTTCAGCCTGATTACCCATGCCTTGCAGGAAGCGGCCTACCCGCTGTTCAGTAAAGAGCTACGTACTTACCCGCACATTCACCTGACCAAACGCGAACGCGAGTGCCTCAAATGGGCCGCCGACGGCCTGACCGCCGCCGAAATCGCCACCCAACTGAGCCGCTCGCTGGCGGTGGTCACCCTGCACCTGGCCTCGGCAATGCACAAATTGGGCGCCAAAAACCGGGTGCAGGCTGTGGTGCGCGCCACCCATTACCGCCTGCTCGAAGACTGACCGCGGCAAAAACCTAGCTGTTTTGCTAGTTACTTAAATTTCTCCCACGCATTATCGTGTCCCTGATCCTTTTTTTCAGAGCAGGGTACGAAATGGAATTCATCGAAAAAATCCGCGAAGGGTATGCGGCGTTTGGCGCTTACCAGACCTGGTTCCGCGTCACCGGTGACCTCTGCAGCGGCCGCACCCCCCTGGTGGTTATCCACGGCGGCCCGGGCTGCACCCACGACTATGTAGACGCCTTCAAAGACGTCGCCGCCAGTGGTCACGCCGTCATCCACTATGACCAACTGGGCAACGGCCGCTCCACCCACTTGCCGGACAAAGACCCGTCCTTCTGGACCGTCGAGCTGTTCCTCGCCGAACTGAACAACCTGCTGGACCACCTGCAGATCAGCGATAACTACGCGATCCTCGGCCAGTCCTGGGGCGGCATGCTCGGCAGCGAACACGCGATCCTGCAGCCCAAGGGCCTGCGCGCCTTTATCCCCGCCAACTCGCCGACGTGCATGCGCACCTGGGTCAGCGAAGCCAACCGCCTGCGCAAGTTATTGCCCGAAGGTGTGCATGAAACCCTGCTCAAGCATGAAGCGGCCGGCACCTTCCAGGACCCGGAATACCTCGCCGCCTCGCGGGTGTTCTATGACCACCACGTATGCCGGGTCAACCCGTGGCCGGAAGAAGTGGCGCGGACTTTCGCCCAAGTCGACTCAGACCCTACGGTGTACCACGCCATGAGTGGCCCGACCGAGTTCCATGTGATCGGCAGCTTGAAGGACTGGAAGTCGATTGGCCGCCTGTCGCAAATCAATGTGCCGACCCTGGTGATCTCCGGCCGACATGATGAGGCGACGCCGCTGGTGGTCAAACCGTTCCTGGATGAAATCGCCGATGTGCGCTGGGCGCTGTTTGAAGACTCCAGCCACATGCCCCACGTGGAAGAACGCCAAGCGTGCATGGGGACAGTGGTGAAGTTTCTGGATGAGGTGTGTTCGGTGCCTTACAAAGAACTCAAAGCCGGCTAAATCAGTGTGGGAGCTGGCTTGCCTGCGATAGCGGTGGTGGTTTCAGAATCGCCATCGCAGGCAGGCCGGCTCCCACATTTTCAGACCTCAGTCGTCTCAGGCTTGGATGTTCTCTTCGGCACATCCGCCACCAACGGAATCTCCCTACCCTCGGCATCAAACAACTTGCCGCCGCTGAAGTAATCCCCGTCACGCAGTTGCGACACATCGCGAAAGCACAAACTGCGCTCGGTCCCGGCCACAAACACCGACTGCTGGTCCGAATTACCCGCTGTGAAATGGTTGAATGCCAGGTTCAGCAGGATCGCCATGATCGCCGACGAACTGATACCCGAGTGGAAAATGGTCGCGAACCAGCTGGGGAAGTGATCGTAGAAGCTTGGCGCGGCAATCGGGATCATGCCGAAACCGATGCTGGTGGCGACGATGATCAGGTTCATGTTGTTGCGGTAATCCACTTTGGACAGGGTGCGAATACCACTGGCCGCCACCGTGCCGAACAGCACAATCCCGGCCCCGCCCAGCACCGAGGTCGGCACCGCCGCAATCACCCGCCCCATAAACGGCAGCAGGCCCAGGACCACCAGAATTACCCCGCCCGTCGCCACCACAAAGCGGCTCTTCACGCCGGTAACCGCCACCAGGCCGACGTTCTGGGCGAACGCACTCTGGGTGAACGAGCCGAAGATCGGCGCGAACATGCTCGACAGCATATCGGCGCGCAGGCCGTTGCCCAGGCGTTTGGAGTCGACCTTGGTGTTGATGATCTCACCCACCGCCAGGATGTCCGCTGAGGTTTCAACCAGGGTCACCATCACCACGATGCACATGGAAATGATCGCCGCCACGTGAAAGGTTGGCATGCCGAAATGGAAAGGCGTGGGGAAACCGAACATCGGCCCCTGGGTCACGCCGGAGAAGTCCGCCATGCCCAGGAACACCGCGATCACCGTGCCGATCACCATCGCCAGCAGGATCGACAAGCGCGAGATAGTAGCGCTGCCAATCTTGCTCAATAGCAGCACCAGCACCAGGGTCAGCGCCGCCAGGCCGATATTGGACATGCTGCCAAAATCCGCCGCGCGGCTGTTGCCGCCCATGGCCCAGCGTGCAGCGACGGGCATCAAGGTCAGGCCGATGGTGGTAATCACGATACCGGTGACCAACGGCGGGAAAAACTTGGTAATCCGCGAAAACACCGGGGTGATCAGCAGCCCGATCAGTGACGCGGCCATCACCGCCCCCAGAATCGCCGGCAACCCGCCAGCGCCGTCGCTGCCGACAATCGCCACCATGGTTGCCACACCGGCAAACGACACGCCCTGCACCAGCGGCAATTGGCAGCCGAAAAACGGCAGGCCAAGGGTTTGCAGCAGCGTGGCCAGGCCACCGGCAAACAGCGACGCGGCAATCAACAGGCCGATATCCGCAGGCGACAACCCGGCCGCCTGGCCGACGATCAACGGCACCGCGACAATGCCGCCGTACATGGTGAGCACATGCTGCAGGCCGTAAGCCATGTTGGCGGCGACGCCGAGATTCTCATCTTCTGGCCGCTGCGGTGACGCCTTCGGGATAGTCATGGTGAGGGGTTCTCTGTTTTTGTTGTGCGAACACTGTATTCAATGTTTGGACTGAATGTCCATAGAGTTGTATACAATCAATCGAACAAGATACCCTTCGTCGGCGTTACAAAAACAATCTGGCCGAAATAAGCCAGGACGCCAAAGGACCTATAAAAATGAAAAGAGCCTTACAGGGAGCCACCGTCGCCCTCACCCTTCTCGGCGGCGGGGAGGCCGTCGCGGTGGAGTGGATGAACAACAGCGTAGGATTTCGCTACGGGCAGCAGTTCACCAACCCGAATAACCCCGATGAATTCAGCAAGCGGATCTACAGTTTCACCCACGCCAGCGGCTACCGGTACGGCAGCAACTTCCTGAACCTCGATGTGTTCCTGTCCGACAGCCGCGACCCGCGCAAGGGCACCGAACACGGAGGCAGTGAGGTGTACGCGGTGTATCGGCACCAGTTATATGCCTCACGCGTGTTCGATGTGCCGCTGGGCACCGGCCTGATCAAGGATTACGCGCTGACTCTGGGCTTCGATGCCAACCGTAACAACAACGTTGCGTCGGCGAAAAAGCGCGCCCTGGTGATCGGCCCCACCCTGAAATTCAACACCGTCGGTGTGCTGGACCTGAGCCTGATGTACTACAAGGAACGCAACCACACCGGCATCCCTGGGGCGCAGGAGTCGAACCACACCTTTGACGACACCTACCTGCTAAATCTGACGTGGATGCGCCCATTCGAGATCGCCAGCCATGCGGCGAAATTCCAGGGGTTTATCAATTACGTCGGGGAAAAGGGCGAGGATTACCATGGCCGCGACACCGCACCGGAAGCGCTGATGCGCACCGCGCTGATGGTGGCGGTGCGGCCGGGTAAAAACGTAAAGCCGAACCTGTATCTGGGGGTGGGTTACGAGTATTGGCATAACAAGTTCGGCGTGGACGGCGGGCGGGGCACCCGCACATCAACCCCGACGGTCAACATGGAAGTAACCTTCTAACCCTGAAGAAACCCAATGCAACTGTGGGCGCTGGCGTGCCTGCGATGCAGGCAACTCGGCGTATCAGCTACACCGAGGCGATGCTATCGCAGGCAAGCCAGCTCCCACATTTTTGATCGGACTGTCACTTCAGATTCGTTGCCAGTTCGCTACGGTCAGCCTTCGGCCGCGCCAGCCAGTAACCCAACACAGCCAACGGCGCGGTCGCCAGCATCACGATCACGGTAATCAGCAGCGGCTGCTCGAGCATCGACGACACCAGCAGGCTGCTGAGAAAGCACAGACCCAGTTGCAAGGTGTTTTGCAGCGCCGCCGCCTTGCCGGAGTTTTCTGCAAACGGCATCAGCGCATTCGCCACCACAATCGGGTAGCTGGCGCCGTTGACCAGGGCCATCAGGCAGAACGGAATCAACAAGGTGGTGAGGGTCGGCACGGTCAAGGTCGCCACCAGGTACAACGCCACCATGCTCACGCAATAGGCCAGCAGCAACCAGGGCAGCAAGGTCTTGCCCTGGAAACGCTGCAAGGCGCTGCGGCAGCTGTAGCCACCCACCAGAAACGCCAGGGTCGGCAGCACGTAGCTCAGGCCGATGTCATTTGGGCTGTAGCCCATATCGCCCAGGATGAACGGCGAGGCGGTAAGCCAGGCGAAGAAACTGGCCGAGCACGCGGCAAAAATCATCACGTTGCCGGTGAACACTCGGGAGGTGAGCAACTGCCCATAACCAAGGCGCGTAGCTTCGCCCTCCTCTGCCTGACGTTTCGGCAGCTTGCGCAGGAACAATGTCGGCAACAGCAACAGCAGCGATACACCCAGCAACACACCGAAAATCGCCTGCCAGCCGAAGTGGTTCAACACCATCGCCCCCAACAGCGGCGCCAGCGCCGGCGAGAGCGACATCAACGGCATGATGCTGGCGAATACGCGGTGTGCCTTGTCGGCCGGGTAGCGGTCGATCACCAGCGCCTGCCAGCTCACGGCGGCGGAACACACGCCAATCGCTTGCATAAAGCGCAAGGCCAGCAACTGCGGCGCGGTCTCGACCCAGAACATCCCCGCGCAGCCGAGCACAAACAGGCTCAGGCCCGCGAGCAGGATCGGCTTGCGCCCCAGGCGGTCGGACAACGGCCCCCACAGCAACTGCCCAACGGCGAAGCCTGCGAGGAAAATACTCAAGCTGGCGCCCACCGCGCCTGCGCCAATCTGCAACTGCTCGCCCATGGCGCCGAAGGCGGGCAAGTACATGTCCATGGCGAGATAACCGAGCATGCTCAGTCCCGCCAGATACCAGGTGAAACCAAAAGAATTTTTCATTGAAGCCTTGTAGATCCTGCCATCAAACTATTTGCTGACTGGCGCCCATTATGAAGCTGACAGATTTAGTGTGAAGCGATAATAATTGGAAGCTCTGATCAAATATTTTGAAGGCACTCGTCATGTGGTCCGAATACTCCCTGGATGTAGTCGATGCGGTAGCGCGCCATGGCAGCTTCAGCGCCGCCGCCCAGGAATTGCACCGCGTGCCGTCGGCCATCAGTTATACGGTGCGTCAGCTCGAAGAATGGCTGGCGGTGCCACTGTTTGTACGGCGTCACCGCGATGTGGAGTTGACCCCGGCCGGGCGTCTGTTTATCGACGAAGCCCGTGGCGTGATGAAAAAAATGCTCGGCACACGGCGTTTGTGCCAGCAGGTGGCCAATGGCTGGAGCGGCCAGTTGAAGGTGGCGGTGGACTCCATCGTCAAACCCCAGCGCTGCCGGCAGTTGGTGCTGGATTTCTATCGGCAGTTTCCCGAGGTGGAATTGCTGCTGGAGTACGAGGTATATAACGGCGTGTGGGATGCCCTGGCGGATGAACGCACCGATATCGTGATCGGCGCCACCAGTGCGGTGCCGGTCGCCAGCCACTTCACTTTTCGCGACATGGGCTTGTTGAACTGGTTGTGCGTGGTCAGTGCGCGGCACCCGTTGGCGAGTGAGCAAGGCTTGCTCAGCGATGACCAACTGCGCCCGTTCGCGTCGCTGTGCATGACCGACACCTCACGCAACCTGCCCAAGCGCGACACCTGGACCCTGGATAACCAGCGCCGGTTGGTAGTGCCCAACTGGGCCTCGGCCATCGACTGCTTGCGCGACGGCCTGTGCGTCGGCATGGCGCCAGCGCATCAGGTGCTGCCGTGGATCGAACGTGGCGAGCTGGTGGCGCTGCAATTGAGCCGGCCGTTCCCGGCCAGCCCGTCGTGCGTGGCCTGGGCGCAGAACAAACTGTCCCCGGCGATGGCGTGGTTGCTGGAGTATCTGGGGGATACGCCAACCCTGAATCAGGAGTGGCTGAATGGCCCAGATCTCTGAAAACCCCACATGTTGATCGCATTTCAATCCAGTAGTCGAGTGATAGCCCGCACGATCATTTCGACCTCCTTGGCATCCAGCGTCAGCGGCGGCAGCAGGCGAATGATTTTGCCCCGCGTGACATTGATCAACAGCCCATGCTCCTGCGCCGCACGCTGCGCCAGGTCGCGGTACGGGCTGGCCAACTCGATACCGATCATCAAGCCCTGCCCGCGAATCGCCAGCACCTGCGGGTGCTCGCTCAACTCAACCCGCAACCGCGCCAGCAAACGCTCGCCCTGAACGGCAGCGTTCTGCAGCAAACCTTGCTCTTCGATTATCTCCAGCACGGTACAGCCCACCCGGCACGCCAGCGGGTTACCGCCAAAGGTGCTGCCGTGGCTGCCGGGGGTAAACAACTGGGCCACGGCGGCCCGGGCCAGGCAGGCGCCGATGGGCACGCCGTTGCCGAGGCCTTTGGCCAGGGTCATCACGTCCGGCACGATGCCTTCATGCTGGAAGGCAAACCATGCGCCGGTGCGGCCGATGCCGGTCTGGATCTCGTCGAGCATCATCAGCCAGCCGTGACGGGTGCAGTGCTCGCGCAGGGCCTTCAAATAACCGGCCGGTGCGGGCAGCACACCACTTTCGCCCTGGATCGGCTCCAGCAACACCGCGGCGATACGCGCTCCGAATTGCGCGGTAATCGCCTCCAGTGCCACCCGATCACCAAAGCCAACCTTGAGAAAATCCCCCGGCAGGCGCTGGAACCCCAACCGCACCGAAGGGCCATCGCTGGCCGCCATGGTGCCCAGCGTGCGGCCATGAAAGGCATTTTCCATGACTACCACCAACGGCTGCTCAATGCCTTTTTTCCAACCGTGCAAGCGCGCCAGTTTCAGCGCCGTCTCGTTGGCCTCGGCGCCGGAGTTATTGAAAAAGGCCCGGTCCAGGCCGGATAACTGTGCCAGGCGCTGGGCCAGGCGCTGTTGCCAGTCGATGCTGTAGAGGTTGGAGGTGTGCAACAGCAAGCCGGCCTGCTCGCTGATGGCCTTCACCAAACGGGGGTGGGAATGCCCGACATTGGTCATCGCCACACCGGCCACCGCGTCCAGGTATTCACGGCCCTGCTGGTCCCACAGGCGCGTGCCCAGGCCACGGGTAAAACTTAAGGCCAGGGGTTGGTAAGTGGTCATCAGGCAGGCGGCAGTCATGGTGGCGGGCTCCAGTGCATCGTTATGATGGCTGCAGTATCGTTAGCCACCTGAGCTGGATAAACTGCAAATTACTGCAATGACTTTAAACCAGAGATTGATAATGGATTTATTCCAGGCGATGTCGGTGTACGTGAAGGTGGTGGAGACCGGCAGCATGACCGCCGCCGCCCAAGCCTGTGGGATATCGACCACCATGGTAGGCAATCACTTGCGCGCCCTGGAGCAACGATTGGGTGTCAGCCTGCTCAAGCGCACCACCCGCAAACAAAGCCTCACCGAATTCGGCGGGCAGTATTACCAGCGCTGTCTGGAAGTGCTGGGGCTGGTGGCCGACTCCGAGCAACTCGCCGAACAAGCCCACAGCGACGTGCCAAGGGGCACCCTGCGCATCACCGCCCCACCGGTGTTCGGCACCGAACGTCTGACACCCGCCCTGAGCGAATTTTCCAGGCGTTACCCGCAGATCAACCTGTACGTAGGGCTGAGCAATGAGCGAGTGGACCTGGTCGACAGCGGCTTCGACGTGGCGATACGCCTCGGCGAACTGGAAACCTCCAGCCTGATCGCCAGGCCCATGCAGGCTTACACCCTCACCCTCTGCGCATCACCTGCCTACCTGGCGCGACGTGGCACTCCGCAAACGCCCGATGACCTGCAGCATCACGACTGCCTGGCGTTCGCTTACCCCGCGACCGACAACTGGCGTGACACCGACAAACTCTGGCGCATGACCGGCGATGAAGGCGAGGTAGAGGTTCCGGTCGCCGGCTCATTGACCATCAACAGCTCGCAAGGCTTGCGCCAGGCGGCCGTAAACGGCATGGGCATCATCATGCTGGCCGATGCCCTGGTGCAACCGGACCTGGAGAGCGGCAAACTGCTGGCCTTGTTAACCACCTATCAACTGCCCAGCCGCCCCATGCATCTGCTCTATAGACAGGATCGCTACCGCCTGCCCAAATTGCGTGCATTTGTGGATTTCGCCATGGAAAAGTGGGCACGCTAGAAGCTCACACCCAACTCGCGCAAGCGTGCAGCAGTGCGCTCGGCCGATACATGGTGAATGCCTTGCCAGCCAAGGGCAGCAGCGGCTTCGATATTGCCAGCGACATCGTCGATAAACACCACTTGCGCCGGCTGGATATCCGGCAGGTGGGCGCGTACCTGAGCCAGGCTGGCGTGGTAGATCGCCGCATCCGGCTTGATCAGCTTCAGCTCGCCGGACACCACGATATCGCGCAGACACTGCAGGAACGGGTAATTGGCGCGTGCGTAGGGAAATGTTTCGGCGGACCAGTTGGTGAGCCCGAACAGTGGCATATCGGCCTGATGCAATGCCTCGAGAATCGCCACGCCTTCGGGCAACGGGCCGCGCAGCATTTCGTGCCAACGGTCGTAATAGGCTTGGATCAAGGCTTCGTGGTGCGGGTATTCAGCGATCAGGCTGCGCGTGCCATCGGCCAGGGCACGCCCGGCGTCCTGCTCGGTGTTCCAGGCTTGGGTGCAGATGTTATCGAGGAACCACTGCCGCTCGTGATCGTCGGCAATCAGCTTGCGATACAGGTGCTGGGGGTTCCAGTCGAACAGCACACCGCCGAAATCAAAAACTACAGCACGAATCGTCATCAGATCCTCCGTTAGCGTGGTTTGAACGCAAAGAGTCTGGCAGATAGGCGGGGAGAGTGGGAACCGGCATGACGCAAAAACGACTGTGGGAGGGGGCTTGCTCCCGATAGCGGTGGTTCAGTTACACAATCGGTGACTGACACGCCGCTATCGGGAGCAAGCCCCCTCCCACATTTTTTGACCGTGTCTTAAGCCTGAATCAGGCCATTGATTTTCACAGTCGGGTTCACGTCGGCATCGTAGTCCACGCCGTCGATTTCAAAGCCGAACAAGCGCAGGAATTCAGCCTTGTAGCCGGCAAAATCGCTGATTTCGTTGACATTGTCGTCGGTGACCTGGTTCCACAGGGCCGCCACGGCGTCCTGGACCTTCGGCTCCAGCTCGGCCAGGTCGGCACGCAGGCGGCCGTCGGCATCAAGCTTGGGCTCTGCGCCATACAGGCTGTCCTTGAACAGGCCGTAGACCTGCTCGATGCAACCTTCGTGAGTGCCCTGCTCTTTCATCACTTTGAACAGCAGCGACAGGTACAGCGGCATGATCGGGATCGCCGAGCTGGCCTGGGTGACCACAGCCTTGAGCACCGACACCCGGGCGTCGCCCTTCAGCGCAGCGAGGTTGTCACGCAGGGTCAGGACTTTTTTGTCGAGGTCTTTCTTGGCTTCGCCGATGGAGCCGTTCCAGTAGATGTCCTGGGTCAGCTTCTCGCCGAGGTAGGTGAACGCGGTGGTCTTGGCACCTTCGGCCAGCACGTCGGCGTCACGCAGGGCGTCGATCCACAACTGCCAGTCTTCGCCACCCATGACTTTCACGGTGCCGTCGATTTCTTCCTGGGTAGCAGGCTCAAGAGTGGTGTCGACTACGACGCCCTTGTCGGTGTTGATACCGCGCAGGGTCACGGCCTTGCCGATCGGCTTGAGCGTGGAGGTATGCACCACGCCTTGCGGGTCGGTACGGCGTGGCGCGGCCAGGCTGTAAACCACCAAGTCGATCTTGCCCAGGTCTTTCTTGATGGTTTCGATGGTCAGGCGCTTGATCTCGTCGGAGAACGCGTCGCCGTTGATGCTCTTGGCGTACAAGCCTTTTTCGAGGGCAAACTTCTCGAACGCGGCGCTGTTGTACCAGCCGGCGGAGCTCAACTTGCCTTCTTCGCCTTCTTTCTCAAAAAACACGCCCAGGGTGTCGGCGCCGCAGCCAAACGCAGCACTGATGCGCGCGGCCAGGCCGTAGCCGGTGGAAGCGCCGAGGACCAGCACCTTCTTTGGGCCGCCTTCGATGGCGCCGTGTTGAGTCACGTAGTCAATCTGTTCCTTGACGTTCGCTTCACAGCCAACAGGGTGAGCGGTCACACAGATAAAGCCACGAACCCGCGGTTTGATGATCATAAAAATTCTGCCTCTTCCAAGGTGCCGAAGGCCAATGGTGGCCATTCAACTTCAATCGTACCGGTCTATGACGCCTGAAAAACCGAAGCGTCACGATAGTCGCAAATCTTCCGATTACAAAATCCAATCCGCCCAAGCGTGGCAAGGGTCAAAAACCGTGTAAAGCCTGCACAACTTCGCACTATTTAAAACGCCCATCCGGCGCTGAACGCCTTATCATGGCGTAGTTGTTTCAATATGTTTCAAAAACCCCACCACTCGCAGCCATGGACCCGGACCTGTCGAATGGCGTCCTGTTGGAGCTGAGTGTCATGAACAAATCTGGCTTGCGTAAAAAAGCGATATCGGTCGCCTGGGTATTCGGCGTACTGCTGATTATCGACGTGTTCCCCGAAACCACGCTGGTGTTCCTGGGCCTGGTGCTGGTCTGCGGTATTTACGATTTCCTGCGTAACGGTTTGTATGACGCGCCCACGATCAAGAAATACTTTATCGGCAGCGGCCGCAACACCTGGCTGCTGGCGCCGTTCAATACGCTGTTCGACCTGCTGAGCTCGCGCAACCGTCACGTTTATACGATGCACGACCTGCCGCCCGCCTGGCGTGCGGACCTGCAACAAGTGATCGACGATGCCATGGCCCACAAGGATGAAATCATCGGCTACCTGGACGAACGCATGGCCGAGAAGAAGCGTGGCATGCTGTTTTTCCAATGGTATGGGCGGCCGATCGAGACCACACTGGACCTTCCGAAACTTCGGGAAAAACTGCCGTTCGTGAAGACCATCGGCGTGTCGGTGTTCAATGAGAACCGTTCGACCTCGTTCCACTTCGGCCCGCTGCGCATGATGTTCCGCGTGCTCTACAACATGGCCCCGGCGCCCCATCACGAGGGCGTTTACATTCAGGTGGGCAAACACAAGCATTACTGGCACGACGACCCGTTGTTTATTTTCGATGACACGCTGATGCACGCCTCCTTCAATAAAAACGATGCAAAACGCTACTGCCTGTTTATCGACATCGTCCGGCCGACCCCGCTGCCGTCGGTGCTCAACGCCGTGATCGCGGGGTTTGCCGGCATGGTCTTTACCCTGCGTCGGGTTTTCTACAAAAACTGGAAGCTGATTCAGTAAGTTCTGCGGCATGATGGTGCGAGACGGTGTTTGCACTCGGCATTGCGCCTGAGGTAAATAACTGTCTCGTGCGACCGAATTCGGCGCCACCATTCTCAAGCCATTGCACCTCAAGGGGTGCGCTGGCTGCGCTTTCAAGGAATCAGAATGCCCCAACGTCAAGTCATCAACGCCTCCGTCAGCCCCAAGGGCAGCCTCGAAACCCTGTCCCAACGTGAAGTCCAGCAACTGAGTGAAGCCGGTTCCGGCAGCATCTACACGCTGTTCCGCCAGTGCGCCCTGGCGATCCTCAACACCGGCGCGCATATCGACAACGCCAAGACCATCCTCGACGCCTACAAAGACTTTGAAGTGCGCATCCACCAGCAGGATCGCGGCGTACGCCTGGAGCTGCTGAACGCACCGGCGGACGCTTTCGTCGATGGCGAAATGATCGCCAGCACCCGCGAGATGCTGTTCAGCGCTCTGCGCGACATCGTCTACACCGAGAACGAACTGGACAGCCAGCGCATCGACCTGAGCAATTCCCAGGGCATCACCGACTACGTGTTCCACCTGCTGCGCAACGCCCGTACGTTGCGCCCGGGTGTCGAGCCGAAAATCGTGGTGTGCTGGGGCGGGCACTCGATCAATACCGAAGAATACAAATACACCAAGAAAGTCGGCCACGAACTGGGCCTGCGCAGCCTCGACGTGTGCACCGGTTGCGGCCCTGGCGTGATGAAAGGTCCGATGAAAGGCGCGACCATTTCCCACGCCAAGCAGCGCATTACCGGCGGCCGCTACCTGGGCCTGACCGAGCCGGGCATCATCGCTGCCGAAGCGCCGAACCCGATCGTCAACGAGCTGGTGATCCTGCCGGATATCGAGAAACGCCTGGAAGCCTTCGTGCGCGTCGGCCACGGCATCATCATCTTCCCGGGTGGCGCCGGCACGGCTGAAGAGTTCCTGTACCTGCTGGGCATCCTCATGCACCCGGACAACCGTGACCTGCCGTTCCCGGTCATCCTCACCGGGCCGAAACACGCCGCGCCGTACCTGCAACAGTTGCACGCGTTTGTCGGCGCCACCCTGGGCGAGGCCGCACAGGCGCACTACCAGATCATCATCGACGATCCGGCCGAGGTTGCGCGCCAGATGACCGCCGGGCTCAAGGCGGTGAAGCAGTTCCGCCGCGAGCGCAACGACGCGTTCCACTTCAACTGGCTGCTGAAAATCGACGAGGGCTTCCAGCGCCCGTTCGACCCGACCCACGAAAACATGGCCAGCCTGCAACTGAACCACGCGCTGGCGCCGCATGAGTTGGCAGCCAACCTGCGCCGTGCGTTCTCGGGCATCGTGGCGGGTAACGTCAAGGACAAGGGCATCCGCCTGATCGAAGAGCACGGCCCTTACGAAATCCACGGCGACCCGGCGATCATGAAGCCGCTGGACGAACTGCTGCAGGCTTTCGTCGCCCAGCACCGCATGAAATTGCCGGGCGGCGCAGCGTATGTGCCGTGTTATCGGGTGGTGCAGTAACCCGTCAGCGCTGTATTGCCACACATTTGATTTCCACCAGCAAACCGGGATGCGCCAGTTCGGACACGCCAATCGTGGTCCAGGCGCAATGCCCGCGTGGGAACAGGCGGTTTTTCACCTCACGAAAAACCGCCATGTGTTGGCGCATGTTCACGTGGTAGGTGGTCATGTCCACCACATCGTCGAAGGTGCAACCACCCTCCTCCAATACCACCCGCAGGTTGTCCCAGGCGGCAATGAATTGCGCCTCGGGGTCTTCGATCACCGCCAGTGCCTGCGTGCGTCCAACTTGCCCTGCGCAGTAGAGCGTCTTGCCGACCTTGACGGCGGGCACGTAACCCGCGCGCTCGACAATCGGGAGCATGGCGGGCGGGATGATGAGGTGGCGGTCAGTCATATGCGGTATCTCTTTTCAGGTGCTTTCAGGCGTGTCGACGGGGGGAAACGGTCTATCTTTTTACCTGTTCCTTCCAACCCACACCAGATGAGCGACCTATGGACCAACGGATCTTGTCCTCCACAACTCCTTACTCTAAGGTAAGGAATATCACGATGGAGATTTTAAATATGGCAACCGCCACACTTACCTCAAAAGGACAAATCACCATTCCCGTCCAAGTCAGGACTGCCCTGGGCCTGGAAACCGGAGACCGGGTTGAATTTGTCGAAATGGAAGACGGCAAGTTTTCCATGATTGCCGCGAGCAAAACCGTTCATGACCTAAAAGGGCTGATCCGCAAGCCTGCGCAGGCTGTCTCCATTGAGGACATGAACCGCGCCATCGCAGCACAGGGAGCGAAGGCTGGATGATCGGCCTGGATACCAATGTGCTGGTGCGCTATGTCACCCAGGATGATCCCGTGCAATCCCCCAAAGCCAACGAGCTGATCGAATCGCTCAGCACATTTTCACCCGGCTTTGTCAGCCTGGTGTCCGTGGTGGAGCTGGTCTGGGTTTTACAAAGCTGCTACCAGTCGGCCAAGAGCGATGTGGTGACGGTGCTGGAAACCTTGTTGCGCACCCGTGAATTGACCATCGAGCATGCGGAGGTTATCTGGCAGGCGCTTCGGCGATTCTCAGCCAATAAAGCCGACTTCGCCGACTGCCTGATAGAGCGCTGCGCCCACGCAGCCGGGTGCAAATACACCGCGACCTTCGACCTCAACGCGGTCAAGTCGGCGGGCATGCAGCGACTGGCGTGAGCCGCAGCGTTGCGGCAACCGGCAGGCTTTGGTAAAAAACGCATTTACCTTTGATCGAGAGAAAGCCCCACGTGCGCACGTTTCTTCTCGCAGCCCTGGCCATGACGCCAACCCTCGCCCTGGCCGACGCCATCACCTGGCCCGACCTGCCGCAGACCTGCTTCGTCAGCGGCCGCTCCGCCACCAGTACGGATGTCGATACGGGTTGTGCGGCGTTTCTGATCAATGTGAAAGGCCAGGCGGCGGGCACACCGATCAAGCTGGATATTCCCCAGTACGCGATGCACGTCGACGAAACCAGCGGCAAAGAGACACCGGTGATCATCATCCAGGCGGAAGAGAACGGCGAGATCAAGGCCGTGGGTTACCGGGAGCTGGGCACCGATCAGCTCGGTGCCGCGCTGTTACGCGAGGTTCGACTGCTGGGAACCCAAAAGCCGATCTAGCCAAGGGTCAACGGACCCAGCCACCCGCCTGCCAGTGGAAGCCATCATTGCGCTGCACCCAGTGCGGGTGCACATAACGATAGCCCTCGCGCACCGGCTCCCAATGGCCATGTACCGCGACGTAGCGCCCGCCTTCCCAGCGCCAGTAACCGCGTGACCAGACATAGCCATACCGCACGGGCGGCTCGACTTCGATCACCTGCACCGGCGGCGGTTGCGGCGCGACGACTTCCACGTACTCACGTTGCACCGGCCTGCGCTCATGCACGACGCGCTCTTGCACACATCCGGATGCCGCGACGACCATGGCCGCCAATGCTGCATAACGTAGCAACATACAAAACCCTCGGGCGCTGGCGCCCAACACCTGCAACTGTAAAAAATGCCCCCTTGGTTCAGCCATGCTCCTGCTTGGCCTGGGTAAGTTTTAACAGGTGATGTCTGTCAGCTTGCTGAACCCTCGTGCCTCAAGAAGCGCACGCGACGGTCGGTCGCTTCAGGCGCACCAGCAGCAGCCCCGCGACCACCACCGCAATGCCGGCATAGGTGGATGGGTGAATCACGTCGCCAAACATCAGTGCGGCCCAGACCAGGGTCACCGGCGGCTCCAGGTAAACCAGTGCTGCCACGCGGGTGGCCGTCATCACCCGCAGCAGCATCCACAGGCTCAGGTAGGCGATAAACGTGGAAAACACCGTCAGCCACACAATCGAGATCAGTACATCCGGGTCACTCGGAATGCTCAGGGTATCGGTGTAGAGCACGGCCGCGGTAAACCCTATCAAGGTCAGTACCGATTGGATAAACAGCGGCAACACCAGGCCCACATCCTGGTGCTGAGGGGTGCGGCGCTCGTACAAGGTTGCCAGCGTCAGCCCAAGCGCAGCCGCCAGCGGCAACAGGTACATCACCAGGCCAATACCTTGGCCACCGCTGCCGTACTGCCCGGCGATCACCGTCGACACACCGACAAAACTGATCGTCAGCCCCAGCCACTGCCAGCCGCCACTGCGCTCGGCAGCGTTTCCCGTGGACAACGCCGCTGTCATCAAGGGCTGCAGCGCCGCGATGATTGCGGCGATGCCGGGCGGCAGGCCATTCTGGATCGCGACGTAGAGGCAACTCAGGTACAGGAACTGCGACAGAAAACCGATCACGGCGTAATGGCGAATCAGTTCCCACGAAACCTTCAGCAACCTGACATTCAAAAAAAGCCCCAGGCAGACCGATACCAACAGGAACCGCCAGAACAGCAGGTTGAACGCCCCACCCCCTTGAGTCCCGAGTTTGGCGCCGATATAGCCGGAGCTCCACGACAGGACGAATGCAGCTTGCAACAGCAGCCGCCCCAGGGTTGATCGCTTCATGCAGCCTCCAGCCGTTGTACGTTGACTGCCAGGCTAAGGGCCGCGCATGATTCTGTATATTTGAATAACCTGCACAACTGGTCCGTAAAAGTGGAATTATGCCCAAACAACTGAACATCGAGCTGTTACGTACCTTTCACGCCGTGGCGCGCTTTCGGCGGTTCAACGAGGCCGCCGAACACGTGCATCGCAGCGCGTCCACCGTGACCACGCAAATCCAGAAGCTGGAAGATCAAGTCGGCCAACGTCTGTTCAGCCGCAGCAACCAGGGCGTGGAACTGACGCTGTATGGCCACAAGTTGCTGGGCGAAACCACCGATTTCCTCAAGAGCCATGACCGCCTGCTGATCTCACTGATGCCCCAACGCATGCAGGGCAAGATCCGCCTGGGTGTGCCGGACACCTATGCCCCCGCCTTCATGCAGGAATTTCTGCCGCAGTTGATCGCCGACAACCCACTGCTGGAACTGGAAGTCGAAGCGCGCACCAGCGGCGAGCTGCTGAATTTGTTTATGGCAAATCGGCTGGACCTGGCGATCACCGTTACCGCGCACCCCTTGGCACAAGGTGAGCGCCTGGGGTCTGTGCAGCCGTTGTGGGTCGCGGCCGAGCACTTCAGTTGCCCGGCCAATGGTGCACTGCCCATCACCGTGCCGGTCGCTGGGTGCCCGTATCGTGCAGCCGCGCTGCAGACGCTGAAAGACCACGGGATTTATCACCGGATATTGCTCGAAAGCCCTAATTCCACAGCGGTCGAGGCGTGTATCCGCAGCGGGGTGGCGGTGGGGCTGATCGAGGAAAGCCGCATGGGCGAAGGGCTGACACACGTCATCGCAGGTTTTGCGTTACCGCCGCTGCCGGTTCACCACCTGTACCTGCTGTGCGATACCAGCAATGCGCTGGCCTTGCACTTGTACGAGCAAGTCAAACACGGCTTCCACATTTGAGAGTTCACGCGGGGCCGAAACGCCCCAACACGGCTTCGACAAAGCGCCGCAGCTTGGCGGTGCGCTGCCGGTTCGCCGTGTAGACGAGGTGCATCTGCCGGCTCGGCGAATCAAAACCCGGCAGCACCCGCACCAGCTCGCCCTTGGCCAGCGCCGTGCGCAGAAAGTCTTCGGGCCCCAGGACGATGCCAAAACCGTCCAGCGCGGCCGACATCAAGGCGCGGCTTTCGTTGATCTGCAAACGGCTGGCCACCTGCACCTTATGTGGCGTAGCCCCATCGAAAAGCACCCATTCACGATCCGCCGGGCGCGACCAGAAGGCGTAGCCCAGGCATTCGTGATGCTCAAGGTCGGCCGGCGTCTGCGGCGTTCCGCGTGCCGCCAGGTACGCCGGCGCGGCGCAGACCACCAGCCGATAAGGCGCCAGCGGCCGGGCGGTGAGGCCACTGGCTGCGAGGGGGCCGATACGAAAGGCCGCTTCATAGCCCTCCTCCACCAGGTCGACGAAACGATCGGTCAGGTGCAGGTCGATTTCCACCTCCGGGTTGTCCCGCAGAAACCCGGTAATCAACGGCATCAGGCTGTAGGAGCCGAAGGTCACCGGGGCGGTGATTTTCAATTTGCCACGCGGGGTGTCATTCATGATCTGCGCGAGCGAGTCGGCCGCCTCGGCCTCCGTCAGTATGTGCTTGCAACGCTCGTAGTACGCGTTACCCAACTCAGTCAGGCTTTGCCTGCGCGTGGTGCGGTTGAGCAAGCGTGCGCCCAGGCGCTGCTCCAACGCGGTGACGTGTTTGGCGACCATTTGCGCCGACATGTTCAAGCGCTCAGCGGCGCGGGCATAGGAGCCCAACTCAGCCGCCATCACAAAGGCACTCATGCTGGATAAACGATCCATCATTCTCTACTCCCAGTAACAACACTCAAGCAAGAACACTTATTTATCGCCAATTGGTTGCCAATCATCATAGCGGCTTCCCTCTTCCAACAGGAGCAAGGCCATGAAGATTGGTGTAATAGGCGCAGGCTTTATCGGGCGCGCCGTGGCGCAACTGGCGTTGGCCGCCGGGCACGAAGTGATGTTGAGCAACTCCCGTGGGCCGCAGACGATGAGCAGCGTGGTGAGCGGTATTCTCGGGGTCAAGGTGGGCACCGCCGCAGACGCGGCCAAGTTTGGCGATGTAGTGCTGGTGGCTATCCCCCTGGAACATTACCGCAGCGTGCCTGCGCAATGGCTTGAGGGCAAAACGGTGATGGACGCCAACAATTACTACCCCGAACGCGATGGGCAGATCGCGGTGTTGGACCGCTTTGAAACCACCACCAGCCGGCTGCTTGCCGAACATTTGCCGCACGCGCACGTGGTGAAAGTGTTCAACGCGATCTTCGCGCCCGACCTGACCGAGGATGCCCGCCCCCACGGCGCAGCGGATCGCCGGGCACTGCCGGTGGCAGCGGATGACGCAGCGGCCAAGGCGCAGGTAATCACGTTGCTCGACGAACTGGGCTTCGATGCCGTGGATGCGGGCGGGCTGGATGAAAGTTGGCGGTTTGAACGGGCCAAGCCCGCCTATTGCGTCGCGCTGGACCAGGCCGGCTTGAAGGCCGCGCTGGCCGCGGCCGAGCGCACGGTTGAACTGCCTCCCGTCCCGCGAGCCCCACGCCGCGCATAAACACCCCGCCACAAAAAAGCCCGCTGACCGTTACCGGTTCAGCGGGCTTTTTATACGGTGTTGCTTACAGCGCCAGGTCAGACGCCGGCTTGCTCGGCTCAGCCGCAGGCTTGGCAGCCTCGGTGGCCTTTGGAGCAGCGCCCTGTGGAATCACGGGCGGTGTCGGCAGCTGAAGGATGTTGGCGGTGTAGGCCCATTCCTTGGCAACAGCCTCAGGGTTGTCGTTCAGCTTGGTGCCGTAGCTCGGTACGATCTGATGCAGTTTTGCCTGCCACTCAGGGGTCGCAACCTTGTCCTTGAACACTTTCTGCAGCACGGTCAGCATGATCGGAGCCGCGGTGGACGCGCCTGGCGATGCACCCAACAGACCTGCGATGGTGTTGTCGGCGGAGCTGACCACTTCGGTGCCGAGTTTCAGGACGCCGCCCTGCTCTTCGTCACGCTTGATGATCTGCACGCGCTGACCGGCTTGCCACAGGCGCCAGTCTTCTTTCTTGGCGTTCGGGAAGTACTCTTGCAGGGCTTTGAAGCGGTCGTCGTCCGACAGCATCAATTGACCGGCAAGGTACTCGACCAGTGGGTATTCACGAATACCGACTTTGGTCATTGGCCAGATGTTGTGGGTGGTGGTGCTGGTCAGCAGGTCCAGGTACGAGCCTTCTTTCAGGAACTTGGTCGAGAAGGTTGCGAATGGGCCAAACAGAATCACACGCTTGCCATCCAGCACGCGGGTGTCCAGGTGCGGAACCGACATCGGTGGCGCGCCAACCGAAGCTTTACCGTAGGCTTTAGCCAGGTGCTGTTCGGCCACTGCTGGGTTATCGGTCACCAGGAACGAGCCGCCTACCGGGAAGCCAGCGTATTCCTTGGCTTCAGGAATGCCCGACTTCTGCAGCAGGTGCAGTGCACCGCCGCCCGCACCGATGAACACGAACTTGGCGTCGGTTTCAGTCTTGGTGCCGTCTTTCAGGTTTTTGTAGCTCACACGCCACGAACCGTCGGCGTTCTTGGTGATGTCCTGCACTTCGCTCGACAGTTTCAGGTCGAACTTAGGGGTGGTTTGCAGGTGAGCGACGAACTGGCGGGTGATCTCGCCGAAGTTCATGTCGGTCCCCAGCGGGCTCCAGGTGGCCGCGATTTTCTGGTTCGGGTCACGCCCTTCCATCATCAGCGGGACCCACTTGGCGATCTGCGCCGGGTCTTCGGAGTACTGCATGCCAGCGAACAGCGGGCTGGCCTTCAGGGCTTCGTAGCGTTTTTTGAGGAACTTGATGTTGTCATCACCCCACACGAAGCTCATGTGCGGTGTGGTGTTGATGAACGAACGTGGGTTCTTCAGGACGCCCTGCTGAACCTGCCAGGACCAGAACTGACGGGAGATCTGGAACGCTTCGTTGATTTCGACCGCTTTCGGGATCTCAACGTTGCCGTCCTTGTTTTCCGGGGTGTAGTTCAACTCAGCCAGGGCCGAGTGACCGGTGCCTGCGTTGTTCCAGCCGTTGGAGCTTTCTTCGGCCACGCCATCGAGGCGCTCGACCATTTCCATCGACCAGTCCGGCTGCAGCTCGTTGAGCCATACACCCAGGGTTGCACTCATGATGCCGCCGCCGATCAGCAGCACATCGACTTTCTTTGCCTCTTCCGCGTGAACGGACGTGATCCCCAGCGACAAAGCCAGCCCCAGCAGGGCAGTGTTTACTTTTTTAAACATCAGTAGCACCTATGATAAAACGCCGTCCGCCCCACCGCCCCTGATCATCGGCACCCCTCAATCACGCTGCGCCAGGCAACGCACCGCGGGGTGTGCAGATTTATTCGAGGGCCGCAGGGTGGGCACACAAGGCCGACGTATCGACCTCACTTTTATGTCCCTTCTGCGCTGACTTCTTATCATTATTGGCTTCAGCTACCTGGGCGACAGTCAATCGCGGGGACGTATACGGATGTACGTGCCAGAGAGAGACCAGACCAAGATGGCGCGCAGAATATCACGCCCGGCGTCGGATATGGACTCACCGGTCGGGCGGAAGCACTTGGCCAGCTTTTAAGATCTGTCTCATGTGCCTCCAAATCCCAGCATTGCACTATGGATTGGCTTACCCAACGGGTAGCAGACAACCTTCCATCTCTCAAAAGAGGCATTGCAATGCTGAACAAACTGAGCCAACTCACCCTTGCTTGCGGCGCTTGCTGGCTGCTGGCTGGCACTGCACAGGCTGCGGACGGGCAGATCGAATTCACCGGTTCCGTCACCGACAACGCGTGCACCATCACCACCGGCGACGTGAACAAATCCGTGACCCTGGACGCGGTGCGTATCGCTGACTTCGCGCCGACCGTGGGCTCCACCGCCAAGCCCAAAGCGTTCTCCATCAGCCTGGACAACTGCAGCACCGCAACCCGCAAGAACGCTGCAATTACCTTCAGCGGTCAGCAGGACGCCACCGATTCGACCCTGCTGGGCCTGACCGGGGAAAACCAGGTGCGCGGCATCGCGATCCAGATCGCCGACTCGCGTACCGGCAACAAGCTGCCACTGAACACGCCGACCGCCGATTACGACCTGCGTGCACAGTCCAACACCTTTGACTTCACCGCCGCCTACGTGCGCACCGTGGCCGACGTGACCACCGGCGAAGGCGAAGCTGCCGAGATCACGTCCGGTATCGGCACCGGTCAGGTGCACGCGCTGGCCAGCTTCGACGTTACCTACAAGTAATTGCTCGTCAACACCGTGGGCCGGGCGCGCGTGCGCCAGCCCACGGGCTTGCAAAGGTCCCTCATCATGCGTTTGAAACTGTATTTTCTGCTCGCCCTGCTGCCACTCTGGCACAGCGCGGCAGCCCACGCCGCCGTCACCGTCGGCGCCACTCGGTTGATCTACGACGGCGCTTCCAACGAAGCCAACCTGACCGTGAGCAATCGCGAAGACACCTCGCCCTACCTGGTGCAGTCCTGGGTCAGCCGTTTCGGCAGCGGTAATGACGAAAGCGTCGATAACTTTATCGTCACGCCGCCGCTGTTCCGCCTTGATGCCAACAAGGAAAACATCCTGCGCATCATCTTTACCGGCGGTCCCGAGGTGCCACAGGACCGCGAAAGCCTGTTCCTGATGAACGTCAAGGCGATCCCGGCCATGAGCGATGAGCAAAAAGGCAAGAACGTGTTGCAGATCGCCCTCAAGACCACCATCAAGCTGTTCTACCGTCCGGCCGGCCTGAACAGCTCGCTCAAGGACGCGGTGGCGCAGGTGAGCTGGAAGGCGCAAGCCGGTGCGTTGACGTTCAACAACCCCTCCAAGCTCCACGTGGTGGTCAGCGAACTGAAGCTCAACGGCCTGCCGATCACTCAGGCGCCGGATGTGCTGCGCCCCTTTGAACAGCGCGAACTGCCGATCCAAGCCAAAGCAGGCGATGCAGTGTCGCTCAGCTACATCGACGACTACGGCAGCACCGTGGACGCACCCGTTATCCGCATTCACTGATAAACGCGCACGCCCCCTCCAGGAACGCCCATGCCCCGTTCACGCCCATTCATGCGCCGTCGCGCCGTGAAGGCCCTTGGCTGCCCGCTTGCAGCGGCCGTGGCCTTGTACATGGCCCCCGCACAGGCCGGTTACGAGTTCGATGCGTCGTTCCTCGAGATCGGCGGCGGGCAGAGTTCGGCCGCAGTGAAACAACAGGTCAGCGCCATGAGCGGCGGCCAGTTACCCGGGACTTATCGGGTGGATGTCGTGCTCAATCAACGTTCGATCGAGCAGCGTGATGTGCGCTTTATTCGCGCCACCGGCACGCAGGACAACTCCTCCACCGGCCTGTTTCCGTGCCTGGACGCCGAGTTTTTCCGCGCCCAGGGCGTGGCCGATAGCGCCCTGCAAAACCGCAGCGACACCGACGCCACGTGCATTGGCTTCGACCAGGGGCTGGCCGGCGTGAGTTACGACTACGACTTCAACCGCCAGATACTCTCGATTGAAATCCCCCAAGCCTACCTGGGCAGCATCCCGTTTGAGGTCCGCCGCCGGCAGTGGAGCAACGGCGAGCAAGTGGCGTTCACCAATTACAGCTTCACCGGCAGTACGGCAGAGTCGGACACCGGCCGCCGCCAGAACCAGTTCGGCAGCCTGCGCAGCGGCCTCAACACCGGGGCCTGGCGGCTGCGCAACTTCTCGACGTGGCAGAAAGGCACCGGCGACACCGGGCGCTGGGAGTCGCTGGAAACCTACGCCCAGCGCGACATGGGCAACATGATGGCGATCGCCACGCTCGGCGACGCCACCACCGAAGGCGACCTGTTCGACGCTATCCCCTATCGCGGGCTGGGCATTGCTTCGGACCTGGACATGCTGCCGGATCAAGCCCGTGAGTTCGCGCCAGTGATTCGCGGCATCGCCAATGGCCGCTCACGCGTGATCATCCGCCAGCGTGGCTACGTGATCCATGAACAATGGGTGCCCTCGGGGCCGTTCGCCTTGAGCGACTTGTACCCCACCGCCAGCAACGGCGACATTGAAGTCACCGTAGAAGGCCCGGACGGCCAGCGCCAGGTCTACACCCAGTCGTTTTCGTCAGTGCCTTACATGCTGCGCGAAGGCCAGCAAAGTTATTCGGTATTCGCCGGCCAGTACCGCCCGGCGCAATCGGCCTTTGCCCAGCAGACCCCGACCTTCATCCAGGCTTCCCTGCGCCGGGGCTTGAGCGGCGGCACCACGCTGTTCGGTGGCAGCCTGATCAGTGATCAATACAACGCCGGCCTGCTGGGTTTTGCCCATGATTTTGCCGGCTTCGGCGCGATTTCGGTGGACGTTACCCACGCCCGCAGCGACGCCATGGGCCATGACAAAACCAGCGCCAGCGGCCAATCGTTTCGCTTTCGCTACTCCAAATCCCTGGCGGCCACCGACACCAATTTCAGCCTGATCGGCTACCGCTACTCCACCGGCGGCTACTACTCGTTCAACGAGGCGCTCAACAGCCGCAATGCCGGGCAAGCCCTGGACACGTACCGCAGCGGCCATATGAAAAGCAACTTTACCGCCAACCTGTCCCAGCAACTGGGCGGCTATGGCGGGGTGTACGCCAACGTGTCGAAAACCGCCTACTGGGACAGGGGCAAAGCCGACACCTCGATCCAACTGGGCTACACCGTGAGTTCCGGAAGCATTTCCTACTCCCTCGGCCTGGGCGTGACCAAAGGTGCCGACGCCGATGACCGCAGCCTGTCCCTGAGCATCAGCATGCCTCTGGGTGGCACACGCAATCAGCGCGTTACGGCGAATATGAACCAGAGTGCGCATGGCGCCGCGTCACGCACCGCGACCCTCAGCGGCAATGCGCTTGACGACGACACCCTGGCCTACAGCGCGGGCGTGTCGCAGCAAGTCAACGGTGCTCAACGCCAGGCCGGCGGCACCTTCGCCGCCCAGTACGACGCACCCGGCGCGATTGTGCGCGGCGCTTATAACGAGTCCACCGGCAACCGCCAACTGGACCTGGGGGTGGAAGGCTCGGTGGTGGCGTACGGCAGCAACCTGATTTTCAGCCAGCCGCTGGGCGAAACCAACGTGATCGTCGCGACGCCAGGCGCCGCTGACGTGGCGATCACCAACAAGCGCGGAGTGCGTACCAACGCCAATGGCTACACGGTGATGCCGTCCGCCCTGCCTTACCGCAAGAACCGCGTGTCGCTGGACACCCAATCAATGTCCGCTGACGTCGATATCGCCGAGCCGGTGCAAGAGGTCACGCCCAATCGCGGCGCCTTTGTACTGGCCGACTTCGACACCCGACGCGGCAAACGCATTCTGTTTCGCATTCACGATACACAGGGCGAAGCAGCGCCGTTTGCGGCCCGCGCTGAACTGTTTGCAGCGGACGGTCGTTCGCTGGGCAACACCTTGGTGGCGGACAAGGGCCGCGCCTTCCTGACCGGCGTGCCGCCCCAGGCGCGCTTGCTGATCAGCGTGGACGGGCAGCCATGGTGCAGCCGCGAACTGAACCTGAACGACGACGCACCTGCCGAGGGCGGGATTACGCAACTGAACATTCAATGCGAGCGCGCGGCCGGTGGGTCGGGCGCCAAGGACTCGTGAGCATGAACATGAACATACCCCGCCGGCTGACGCTGGCGCTGTTGGTCGGCCTACTGTGTGGGCTGTCGTTTCAGGCACAGGCGCTGATCGGCGGCAACGTCGAGTGCGGAACACCCGGCTACCCGACCTTGGGCTACCGTTTCCAGCCGGGTGAAGCGATCAACGTCGAGTACAGCGCCACGTGCACGATTCGCCGCGCCTTTCCCTATGCCGCCGGCGTGAACACCAGCGTCACCTATGGAAGCGGCTACAACCACGCCGCGCTGCGGTTTGTCGACCCCTCCAGCTGGACCTATATGCCGCTGCTCGACATCGGCCAGTTCAGTGGTGTCTGCCTGGGTGGCACATGCCGGCAATTGCCCATCAATACCGTGGTGCGTTACCACTACAACCTGGTGGGCACCGCGCCCCGCACAACCGGCACGCGCAATGTGCAGGTGCGAATTGGGGTGACCTCCCTCAACTACTTGGCGTGGGCCGAGTGGTTCCTGGATATGCCGTTTGTGTACACCGTCTACACCCCGGCGTGCACGCTGAGCTCTCCCAGCGCGGTCAACCTGCGCTTCGGCACCCTCAGCAATGCCGACCTCAGCAGCCAGGTGCAATCGACCTCGGTCTCGGTCACCTGCGCCGCCGCCGTGCAAGCCACTGCCACCCTGGTGCCGAGCCAGGCAGTGGTCAGCGCTACCACCGGCGTGTCGCGCACCACACTGGCCGGCCTGAACATGCAGGCGATCTGGAGCGACTCCTCCAACCCGGTGAACTTCACCAGCCCACGCAACCTGCAACTGAAGACCGGCAGCAACAATGTGAACCTGAGTTTCAAACCGCAATTGGTCGCCGGGCAGTCGCCCACCGGCGCCTTCCAGAGCCAGTACACCCTGACCATCAATTACCGCTGAGGCCATCCCCATGAAATCTTCACTGCTCGCCCTGGCGCTGCTCAGCGCCGGTGCCCAGGCCGCCGACACGGTGAATATCACCGTCAGCGGCACCCTCACCCGCCCGCCGTGTGTGCTCAGCAGCAGCACCACCCTCACCGCCGCCTTCGGCAATGTGCGTACCGACCAGGTGGCCACGACCGAAACCGTGGCAGTGCCGGTGCGCATGACCTGCCCAGCGGGGTCATCGCTGAATGTGAGCTTCACCGCCAACAATGGCACACACACCGCCACCGTCGCCAAGACCACGGCGGACAACCTCGGCGTGTCGTTGCTATGGGCGGACAACACCGCGGCGAACCTCAACGGCACCACCAAGAGCTACACAAACCTCAGCGGCGCTGTCGATATCAGCCTCAAGGCGCAACTGGTGGCACGCGGCACGCTGGTGCCGGGGGCATTCAGCTCGTCCATGGTCATGACCATCAATTACCTATGAAAGCGCTCGCCTGGATGCTGCTGGCTGTGGCCGGCACCGCCTTTGCGCAATCGGCGGAGCACGCGCAAATCGATGTCACCGGCAAGCTGATCGCACCGCCGTGCACGGCGCGTTTTCCGAGTACGCAACAGGTGGACCTGCGCCAGGTCAACCTCAACCAACTGGTCGACGACAGCGCCGCCGTCACCGATGTGCCGCTGGTCTTCGATTGCCAAGCCAATAGCCGCGTGAGCCTGACGCTTTCGGCGGGGCTGGGCAGCGCCGATAGCCAGACCCTGCTCACCAATCGCGAGGGCCTGGGGTTACGCTTGGGGCTGTTGAGCCAAAGCGTCAAGGCCGACTTCAGCCTGGGCGAAACCGGCACCTGGCCAGTGGAGGACGGGCCCCTGGAACTCACCCTGCGCGTCAAGCCGGTGTCGGTGGGTGAACTGCCCGAAGCGGGCAGCTACAGCGCAACGCTGTTGATGCAGATGACCTACCGCTGAGCCACCTACTGGAATTGCCGGGCCTCGATGCAATAGGTCAGAAGCGCCTGGTCACTGTCCACATCGAGCTTGCGCATGGCCGAGATCTTCTGCGCGCTGACGGTCTTGTTGCTGCGGCTCAATTGCCGCGCAATATCGCTGACGCTCATGCCCGTCACAAATAAACGCAGCACTTCCATCTCACGCGGCGACAGGCTCTGGAACCGCTCCTGCACCTGGTACGGGTTACCGACCACCGAGGTCGCCGCAGGCTCCGGTGCCTGGTAACTGCGCTGGGCACTGATGGCGCCCAGGGCCTTTTCGATTTCCCCATGCAGATGGTTTTTCTGGATCACCCCGGCCACGCCCAGTTCCTGCAAACGGGTGAGGATCAGGCTGTTGGAAATCATGGTCAGCACCAGCACCTGGGTCTCGGGGAAGTGGCGCAGGATGTACTCGATCAGCTTCAGGCCATCGCCATAGGTGTCGTCGCCGGGCATGTTGAAATCAGTGATCAGGACCTGCGGCCGATGGCTGCGCAACAGCTCGATGAGTTGGCTGGAACTGACGGCCTCGCCCACCAGGCGATAGCGTGAATCGCGCTGCACGATCTCGCGCACGCCCACCAATACGATCGGGTGGTCATCGGCGATAACAACGTTCATTTCTCGCATTATTTATCTTCCTTGTAGTGAGCCGTTGACTCTGCCAGCAAGCACTGCGCGACCGCCGTCAGCCTCTCGCACAACACCCGGATCTGGGCGGTGGCGTGGCTATCCAGGGGGCCGTCATACAGCGTGTTTTCCCATGTCTGACACGCGCTGGATAAGGCTGTGGCCCGCACGCTGGCCAGCGCACCATTAAGGCTGTGCAGGCGCTGGCGAACCCGCTCCGCATCGCCGTCGACCAGGCCCTGCTCGATGTGTTGCACGTCGACCAGCAAGGTGTCGCCCATCAGTTGGCGCATGGCCGGTGACAATACGATCCAGCCTTCGCGGTCGCGGTCTACCTGCGGAACCGCCAGGGCGGTGGCGCGACGACAGTGCGCCATCAGGGCCTGGCGCAGCATGCCCATGCTCAGCGGCTTGACCACCCACGCATTCATGCCCACCGCCAGGCAGCGCTCGCCCTCTTCGCGCAGCGCATTGGCGGTGACGCCAATAATCGGCACCTGCACGCCCTGTTCGCGCAAGGCGCGGGCCAGGTCGTAGCCGTTGAGGCGCGGCATGTTGATGTCGGTGATCACCAGGTCGAAAGGCTGCGAGCCCCAGATCTGCAAGGCGTGCTCGCCGTCCCGCGCCACCGTGGCCTGGGCGCCGAGGGCTTCGAGTTGTTCCTGCAGCACCGCCTGGCTGACCGGGTTGTCTTCGGCCACCAGCACGCGCACGTTCAGGCAGGGCGCGTCCAGACACGGCTCGGCCAGCACCGGGCCGGCTGCGGACAAGGCGTCGCTGAGGATCGGCAAGGTGATAAACAGCGAAAAACTGCTGCCCAGCCCCGGCTCACTGACCACCCGCATGTGGCCGCCCATCAACTCGCTCAAGCGCGAGCAAATCGACAGGCCCAGGCCCGCACCATTGCCGTCCTGGCCGCCCGCCACTTGATAAAACGGCTTGAACAACTGGTCCAGGGCCTTCTCCGCAATGCCCACGCCGGTATCGGTGACTTGCCATTGCAGGGCGACCTCATCTTCAAGCAGTTCCTGCACGGTCAAGCGCAAACGCACGCGCCCCGACTCGGTGAACTTGATCGCATTGCCCAACAGGTTATGCAGGATCTGACGAATCCGCACCGCATCGCCCTGCAATTGCTGCGGCACTTGCGGGTCGATCTCCGCGTCAATCTGCAAGCCTTTGTTGCGCGCCGTGGCGGTAAAGCCCAGCACCGCCTCCTCCACCAGTTGCCGGGGATTGAACGGCGACGCTTCCACGGCCATCTGCCCGGATTCAATCTTCGACACGTCCAGCACGTTGCTGATCAGCTGAAACAGCACGGTGGAGGAGCCCTGGATAATTTCCAGGTACTGGCGCTGGCGCTCGCTCATGTCGGTCAGGGCCATCAGCTCCAGGTTGCCCAGCACGCCATACAGCGGCGTGCGGATCTCGTGGCTCATGGTGGCCAGGAACACGGTCTTGGCCTCATTGGCGGCAGTCGCTTCCTGGCGGGCCTGGTTCAGCAGCAGGGTCTCATCCACATGCCGGGTGATGTCGTTGCAGCCACACAGAAAGACGTCTTCGCCTTCATACCGCGCCGCCACTACCACCACCTGCAGATAGCGGCCCTGCACCGCCAGGCACATCTCGCCGGGAGTGTCCGGGCCATCGTTGGCCTTGAGCACTTCCACCAGCGACGCGGTGCCGCCCAGGTGCAGCGCGCGCTGGTTTTCCAGGAGCAATTGGCGGTCGCTGCGCCGCACCACGCAAAGGCCGGCCGGGGCGTTTTGCAGCATGATGCGGTTGAAGGCTTCGCTCTCGAACAAGCGCTCCTGAGCGCGCTGGGCCGGGCTTACGATGCGGGTTTTGTACCAATGGTTGATCCACCAGCCCAGCAGCAGCGCCGCAATAAAGGTCAGGCCCAGGCCCAGCAGCGGCCATTTGGCGTAGCGCAGGAAATCCTGATAGCTGATGGCGTACAAACCGGTCCAGCGTTCACCGCTTTCGCTGACCATCTTGAAGCGCAGGCCCTGGCGGTTGAAACTCAAGCCCAGCGGCGCCATGTGCTCGTCCCCAAGGCTCCCCAGCAACACCTCGCCCTCGGGCGAGATCAGGGTGAACTGGTTGTACACCGAGAGTTGCAGCACCCGCTCGAACTCATCCACCTGGGACGTATCCACCACGGCAGCCAGGGTCAGCAGGCCCTGGGGCTGACTGGCCGGCAGTAGGGCAGCGGGCGCATCGAGGCCGATCATCGCCACCACGTTGCGGCTGTTCTGATACAGGCGCAACGGGGCGCGCATCCAGCGCACACGCGTGTCGGTCAGCAAGGTCTGCTGGCTCTGCTGCAGTTGCTGCAAGCGGCTGACCACCGCGCGGTACTGCTCGCGCAATAACGGTTGATGCTGGCGCAGGCCGCCGATGCCGGGCACCGCCAGGCTGGCGACATTATGGGGGGTCAGCACAAACAGTTGCGGCGAGGCATAAAACGAGCTGGCCCAGTAGCCGCCGTAGTAATCGGTGAGCTGCACGCCGAACGCCAGCGCACGGCGCGTGTCATCCGCCGAAAACCCCGCGTCATGGGCCAAGGTGAACGGCAGCGACAAGGCAAAGCCCTTGGCCTGCAAGACCACCTCGCCGGCGTCGCGCTGCAACTCCACCACCGAGGTCGATTGCACCGCCGGCAGCGGCGGCGCATTGCTGCGGCTGTAACCCACGGCCACGTTGCGCAGAAACGCCTCATGTTCATGGATGATTTCCACGACACGGGCGAAGTGAAACTGGACCTTTTCCTGCTCGGCATCGAGCAGCCGCGACACCGCCCAGTAGCAACTGCTGGACAGCAACAAGGCAAGCCCGGTGAGCAGCAACAGGGCTTTGTTCAGGCGCTGTGAACTTTGCGCCAGTTTGTCCAGGCGCAGACTTGCATGTTTCATCGTCAGTACCGCGAAAGCCTGAATCAGGATATGGGGCCTATGCTTGATCCCGGCATTGGCCAATAACACCCGGCAAACCAGGCGACCCTTCCTTCGGGCTTCTTGACTGTGTGACCCTGGCCGTTCAGATAAGTGCTGGCGCAGGGCCATCTTCGATCAATAACGCACTGAACTTGTCTGCGGCCACACCCTGTGAGATGAGGAAGCCTTGCACCTGGTCGCAGCGAATACGCCGCAGTACCGCCAACTCGGCCTGGGTCTCGGCGCCTTCGGCAATGGTGGTCAGCCCCAGCTTGCGGCCCAGTTCGACGATGCTTTGCAAGGCCGAGGCGAGGCTCTCGTTCTCGGCACAGCCATGCACCAGCGAGCGGTCGATCTTCACTTCGTTGAACGGCGTGGAGACCAGGTTGAAATAGGAACTGAAGCCCTTGCCGAAATCATCCTGCGCCAGTCCAAAGCCCATCATGCGCAAGCGGCATGCTCCAGCGTAGTAGTTACTGGGCAACTGTGTGGTGGAGCTTTCCATCAGCTCAAAGGTGATCTGCCGGGGCTCGGCATCGCCCTGCTGCACCAGGGCCAGCAGGCGGTCGACCAGGTCGCACTGGTCGAGCAGATGGGTGGGCAGGTTGATCGACACCGGCAGCCGGTAACCCAGCTGCGCCCACTGGGCCTGGGCGGTCAGGGTCTGGGCGAGGATGCAGGTCAGCAGCTGGGTTTCCAGGCCCTGGCGCTCGATTTCACCGAGGAACTCACCGGGCATCAACAGCCCTTCCACCGGATGCACCCAGCGGGCCAGGGCTTCGGCACCGACAATGCGCCCGTCATGCAAGGATTTCTTGGGCTGGAACCAAGCCTGAATTTCACCGTTAGCCAACGCGCGTACAAGATTACCCCGCACCAGGCGGATACCGCGATGGCAGCAGGGAGCACGGGCCTGCTCGGCAAGTTTGTCGAGATAACCGCGCAAGGTCCGCACTTGCGGCTCGCACACCGGTTTGGAGATCAGCCCGGCCACGGTCAACCCCAGGTTGCCCGCCACTTGCCCGGCACCCACCAGCATGCGCCGCGAGGCCACGCTCATCAGTGCCAGGGCCGGTGGTGCGGGCAGGCGCGCCAGTTGCTGGATCAATTGCACGCCGTCCATCCCCGGCATCATCAGGTCGCTGAGCAACAGGTCATAGCGCTGGCGAGCCAGGCGCTGCAACGCGCTCGCGCCGTCCCAGACCACCTCGACCTCAAAGCCGCCGATGGCCTGGAATACATTGATCAGGTACTCATGCTGAAAGGGATGATCTTCCACAATGAGCACGCGATAGCCACTCAAAGCACGCTCCTCTGGTAGCGCTGCAGGCACTGATAGAGGGCCCGCAAGGTAAAGGGCTTGACCAGGCAGTGATCCATGCCGGCGCTGAGGCAGCGCTCCGCTTCGTCGAGCATGGCGTTGGCCGTGGCGCCGATGATCGGCAGCGAGCAGCCTTGGCGGCGCAAGTGCTCGGTGAGCTCATAGCCGTTCATGCGTGGCATGTTGACGTCGGTAAGGATCATGTCGAACGGGGTTTCGCCCCACAGCGACAGTGCCTCGATGCCATCGGCGGCCAGCACCACGGTGCAGCCGAGTTCCTCGAGTTGATCGCGCAGGATCAACTGGTTGATCAGGTTGTCTTCGGCCACCAGCAGGCGCAGGTTCAGGTTGAGCTGGGCCGGTGCCTCGCTGGGCGTAGGCGACAGGTGTTCCTCGATGCCCTGGGCACGGCTGACCGCACGATTGAGGGCGTGCAGGTTGTTCAAGCCGATCTGCCAGCACGCGCCGGGGCCCGGGTATGCGCCATGCTCATCGGCCGCCGCCATGACCCGCGGCCCCGACCAACGCAGCCGTTGGCCGAGTTCGGCCGGGCCGGGATAAAGCTCCACCAGCACCGCACCGGGGTCCGCTTCAACCGACTCGGGCAACCCCAATTGCGCCCGCGCGCCCCAGCGCCGCAGCCAGCCGCCGACGCTTTCCGCCAGCTCACGCACCGGCGACACCACATACACCCGCTCGCCCAACAGCGGCAGGGCCCAAGGCTCGCCGTCGTGTTCGCTGACCTGCTCCAGCGGCAAGGTGAAGGTAAAACTGCTGCCCAGGCCCGGCTCGCTGACCACCCGCAACGTGCCATTCATCAAGTGCACCAGACGCTTGCAGATCGACAGCCCCAGCCCGGTGCCCGCCACCACATTGGCATTGCCGCTGGCCTGGAAGAACGGTTCAAACAGGTACTGCTGGTCGTGCGCGGCAATGCCCTTGCCGGTGTCGACGACTTGCCATTGCAGCATGGTGCGCTCGCCCTCGCGGCTTTCCAGGCGCAAGCGCAAGACGATCCGCCCACTCTCGGTGAACTTCAGCGCATTGTTGAGCAGGTTGTTGAGGATCTGGCGGATACGCGTGACATCGCCGCGCACGCGATCGGGCAACTGCGGGTCGAGGCAGGTAAACAGCTGCAAACCCTTGCTCTGCGCGGCGCCGGCGTAGCCCTGGAGTACCTCTTGCACCAGCTCCAGCGGGGAAAATACCGTGAGTTCGAGGGACAGTTGCCCAGCCTCGATCTTCGACACATCCAGCACATCGCAGATCAGTTGCAGCAAGTTGGCCGACGAACCTTCGATGGCATTCAGGTAGCCGCGTTGCTGGCTGTTGAGGTCGGTGCGGGCGAGCAATTCCAGGGTGCCGAGCACGCCGTACAGCGGCGTGCGGATTTCATGGCTCATGGTCGCCAGGAACAGCGTCTTGGCCTCATTGGCCGCGTCCGCCAGGGTGCGCGCCTGCTCCAGAGCGAGTTCCACCTGCTTGCGCTCACTGATGTCGCTGAAGGCGCAAATCAACACCTCTTCACGCTGATAACGCGTCGGCGCAAAGCTCAGGAACAGGTGCCGACCATCGGCCATTTGCAGCTCATCGGTGCTGCTTTGTTCGGCGTCGTGGAAGGCGCGGCGGATCCAGTCGTGGCACAGTTGCTCGCGCTCCTGCCCGTTGCCCAGCCATTGGCGGGACAAGGGGTTCTCCAGCACCACGCCGCCGTCGCTGCGCCGCAGCACGCACAGGGCCACCGGCGCGATACGAATCACCGCGCTGCTGAACGCCTCGCTTTCCACCAGCGCCTCGATGCGATTGGCCGCCGGGATAATCAGGCGCTGGTCGATACGTCGTACCAAGCGCACCATCAACACGCTCGCCAGCGCACACAGCAGCAGGCACACCAGCAACGGCAGGGCCAAGCTCGGCAGCAACGAGCGCAACTCCAGGCTGTAGACGATCTGCCACTGGGAATACCCCAGGTGTTTGCGGATGGCCAGGCGGTCGGGCAACCAGCGGCTGCCCTCCCAGCCGAAACTGGCCGTGGAATGGTACTGGCGCAGCACCTGCGCCGCCGTTGGTTGATGGGGCGCACTGCTGAAAATCAGCTGGCCGGCGCCATCGAGCAACATGAAGTCGCCAGCTTTTTCATGCTGCAGGGCGTTGATCAGGTCCGGCCCGTCAACCTCCAGGCCGAGCCAGCCCGAGGTCGGGCTGCGCTCATCCAGGCGGGTGAAGATGTACAGCGGCGAATCCAGGCGGCTTTGTTCGGTGAGCCACAACTCATCGCTGACCGACACCTTGCCGGTGTCCACCGCCATCAGCCGTTGCAACACCGTTTGCGGCACCTCGCCCGGCGCAACGCCCACGGTAAACAGGCGCTCCACCGCAGGCGCTGTACGCTGGGCCACGTAGATCAGGTTGACCTGGTTGACCTCCAGGTAATCGAGCATGCGCCGGGTCAACCACAGGCTCCAGATACTGCCCGCCTCGCCCAGGGTGATATGCACCTCTTCGGCCGGCACCTCATTGAGGTTGCCCACCGGCGCCGTCATATGCCGCACCGTCGACAGGCCGAGGCTTTTCAACAGCGTCTGGCGGCTGACGAAAAAACTCTGCGCATCGGAGACCGCCTCATTCATATAGCTGCGCCGCAACGAAATCTCCTCGCTGAACGCGGCGCGCAGGTAACTGTAGGCGCCCGCATACACCCCCAGCACCAGCGCCAGGGCAAACAGGCGTAGCAGCTTGCGGGCAGCCTTGGGCGTAGAGAAGGACGAGTCGAGCGGTTGCAGGAAATGTTTGAGTTTCATCACTGCAAGCGTAGGGGCCGCCAGGGAGCCGGAGAATAAGACGGATCTCAAAGGGCGGTTGAACTCTGCGGAAAAAGGCTGTTCTAGACACATTCGCCGCTGGCTGCGTAGCATCGGCGGCTGTCCTTTGAGCAATCCATCCAAACAGGCGATCCATGTCTATCCACCAAACACCCGGGCACGTGCTGCCCGCGCGCAGCGCCGCCAAAATGGAAGCTGCCATGGCCGTGGGCGCTTTCGCTATCGGCACCGGCGAGTTCGCCATCATGGGCCTGATGCCCGACATCGCCCACAACCTCAACCTCAGCGAACCCCAAGTGGGCCACGCCATCAGCGCCTACGCGCTGGGTGTGATGGTCGGCGCGCCACTGCTGGCGATCCTCGGCGCCAAACTGCTGCGCAAACATATGCTGCTGTTGTTAATGGGGCTGTACGCGCTGGGCAACCTGGCCACCGCGTTCACCCCTACCTTCGGTTCACTGGTGGCTTTCCGCTTTATCAGCGGCCTGCCCCATGGCGCCTACTTCGGGATTGCCGCCGTGGTGGCGTCGAGCATGGTGGCGAACGATAAACGCGCCGGCGCCGTGGCTCGGGTGATGATGGGGCTGACCCTGGCGATGCTGCTGGGTAACCCGATTGCCACCTTCCTCGGGCAGTACCTGGGCTGGCGCTCGGCGTTTGCACTGGTCAGCGTGATCGCCCTGTGCACTATCGCGCTGGTGTGGCGCTACGTCCCCGACCGCCGCGATGAACCGCGCAGCGACCCGCGCAAGGAACTGCGCGCCTTCACTAAACCCCAGGTGTGGATGGCCCTGGCCATCGGCGCTATCGGGTTTGCCGGGATGTTCTGCGTGTTCAGCTACCTGGCCCCGACCATGCTGGAAGTGACCAAGGTGTCGCCGCAATGGATCCCGTTCGGACTGGCTGCGTTTGGCGTGGGTGGGATCATCGGCAACATTGCCGGTGGCAAGCTGTTTGATCGCCTGCAATTTCGTGCGGTGGGCTTGATCCTGGTGTGGTCGATGGCAGTGCTGGTGTTCTTCCCTTTTGCGGCCGGGTCGCTCTGGGGCGTGCTGCTGGGCATTGGCCTGGTCGGCACCATGGTGTCGTTGGCCGCTCCGCTGCAAATCCGCCTGATGGACATCGCCCACGAAGCGCCGAGCCTCGCGGCAGCCTCCAACCACGCCGCCTTCAACCTGGCCAACGCGCTGGGCCCGTGGTTTGGCGGGATGGCGATCACGGCGGGGATGGGCTGGACCAGCACCGGATACATTGGCGCGGCCACGGCATTGGTCGGCCTAGGGGTTTACCTGATAGCACGACGGATGCAAGGCGGGCATTAAATGACAGGGGCAGGGAAACCTGCTCCGCCCCTTCGAAAAAAAGCTCACAAAAGCCCACAGCCATCAACCTCAAAAAGCCGAAAACTCCGCTTCCTGACAGAAATTTCATTTCCGTACAGGTTAGGTTCAGGTTGGATCCAATGCATTCAGCATGTAACATGCCTGTAGTATCTTTCTGATAGTACAAGGACGTGTTTTGAGCTTTCCTGACAGCAGCGTGCTGCAAAGTTTTCCCGCGACACTGAGCCATCGCAACGCTACGGTTTACACCACGCACGGCACCGACGAGAGTGCCCAGCAGGCGATTCAGGACCTGATCGACACGCGCCTTGAGCTAAAAGACCGCGTCAGTGCCCCCCTGAAAGGGATGGAGAACGACCTGTTCGCCAAATCCCAACCCCTCGACAGCCTCAGACCCAAATTAAGAGTCACGTTCGGCCGCGCAAAACGCGACGGCACGTTCGACTGGCCGGTCGAAGAAGTCATCAACACCCTCGGCGCCCAGAAGCGTGGCGCCCCAGTGGCCGGCTTGTACGGGTTCGGCTATAGAAAGTCGGCGCTTGGCCTGATCCAGGAATTTTTCATCTTTACCCAAATGCTCGACGGCTACGTCAGCGGCCTGGACTGGCTCAACCAAACGCGTGACATCCACGGTTTGATCAATGTGTCGTTCAATCTGCTGCGCTCCCTGCACAGCAAGGGCGTAGTACACATGGATTTCTGGGCCAACAACGTGATGATCGACCCCAAGCAGCCAACAGTCGCCAAGGCCATCGACCTTGAAAACTGCTTCCTCACCCCATCGGACTACCTGACCGAGGTGCTGGCATTTCAATTCGGCTTCTACTACCGGCGCGAGATTTTCCGGTTCGTGATCGAGAAAGAGTACGACCATTTGGTAATGGAAGAACTGGCCCACTATGCAGGCATTGACCGCGAGCGTTTTGCCGAAATGTACGCGGCCAGCAAGCATGAAAATATCAGCCGTCGGGCGCGTCGGGAGATTTTTCATAAGGGCACAGTGGTTACCGGCTAACCCACGCCCCTGTGGCGAGGGAACTTGCTCCCGTTGGGCTGCGAAGCAGCCCCCTGCCCTTCCCGCCCCTCCAAACCCGCTCAACCTCCTTCCCGAACAACCAATGCCATCAAATTGACATTGCAGCTTCAGAATTGTCAGCTAGCCTTCGCCCAGGACGTTTGAAGCCCCAGCCCCGCTGCGGCTGCTTCATGGAAGAACTACCTGGCCAGCCCCTCTCGCCGCCAGTAAACCCCTTCCCCCGCCCGCGTTTACACCCCCAAACTGGTTCTTATAGAGAGGCGACACCGTGAAGTCATCGCAGCTTTCGCAGGCTCCTGTTCCCGTTCCCTCATCCGAGGTGGTCCTTCACCTCCCCAAGGACCATTACCTGCACGTCGGCGCGCCCACGGAATGGTGGTGGCATACCGGCACACTCAAGGCAGGCGGGCGCGTGTTCGGCTTTGAGATCAACGCTGCGGCGTTCTACCCGCTGGGCTTCTTTCAAATAATGCTGACGGATGTCGAAAACCAGAAACACTATCAGCTGACCTCCATGACCTTGGGTATCACGGATTGGGCAGAAAGCGACCCGAGCAAAGACTGGTGGGTGAAACAGGAAAGCGCCGACAAGCAGTCGTATGTGTCGATGAAAGCGCCCCAGGCCGACCCGACCAAAAACATGCAGATAGACGCGGTGATGGTCGACACCGATACCCCGACGGTAGTGAAATTTTCGCTGAGGATGTCCCAGCAAGGACGCCCGCTGTATGTATGGGGCCGTGGCGTGTTGGACCATCCGGAAAAACCGGGCGGCCTCACCACCAACAACTATTACTACTCACTGACGCGGGTGCACACAGAGGGCACACTCACCCTCGGCGATGAAGCGTTTGCAGTGCAGGGGCTTACATGGATGGACCACGAGTACGGCTACTTTGGTAGCGCCAAGGACCCGGCCCTATGGTTCCTGCAGACAATGCAACTGGACAACGGCATCCACATTTCGCACTACACCACCTTCAGCGGCGCCCCGCCAACGCTCGATAAGCCGGTGCAGAGCAATGCAACCATCGAATTTCCCGATGGGACGACGTACTACCAGACTGACTGCGTGATGACCCCCACAGGAAGAACCTGGACCGGCCCGACCGGCGTGTTGTTCTACATGGAATTCAAGGTCGAAATTCCAGCGTTCGACGCCGTAATTCATGTAGAAAGCCTGATGGATGCGCAAGACTTCCCCTTCCCACCCCTCCCCGGCGACACGTCCAAGGGCCGTGACACCTACGAAGGCGTGGCCAAGGCCAGCGGCACCTTCAACGGCGAGCGCGTGCAGGGCACGGCCTGGAATGAGCAACAGTCATAGGCGCCGTATTCACTATCAATCGTCGTGCAGCAACCCCGAGCTGTACTGACTAAAGCTGCTGCCGATGGCACTGCCACCAAAATTTACTTTGGTGGCAGTGTTATTTGCGCCGTGCCCGTCAAACGACTGGCAACCCTCAGAGAAACACGTGCTGCTGCTCATATCGGAACACGCAGTCAGCAGCAGCGTGCCGGTGATCATCACGACTTTGGCGAGGTTTGAGATCATTTATCAGTGCTCTGTGGGTGGGAGGTGCGGGTGCCCCCTCTATATAGGGAGGATCGTAGACCCCAAAGGCTCAGGGAATTATGAAACTTTGCGGGATGACAGGGCTGGTTCAGGTTGCCGCCTTTTGAGTAAGGCGGCGAGGGTTAGTTGTCAGCGGATTGCAGGGGCCACCTGCTCTTGGGCTCGGTCGACGAGTAAAGCGCTTAATTCGATGAGCTGCTGAATGCCCAGCACGATGGCCCGATGGGGCTCATCGACTTCGAATGCCAGGTTTGAGGCCATTTGGTTGGCGGATTCCAGGTTCTCGGCAGCGTTGGCCAAGAGGGTTTCGGTGTCTATGTTGGGGCTGACGAAGAACACGTTGTTGCTTGGGCGCTCGATGGGCGCACCGTCGTCGGATGGGGGCAGGTAATGATGAGTCGCGCGCTTGGCGGCTGCATGAAGTTTGGTATCGACGGGCGCAGCGTTGTGGTCAGCATACGGATTGCGTGTTTTTTTGTGCATGGGCGACGCTCCAATATTTTCGGGAGTTAAAACGCCTTAGCAATACGGATTTCCACCTCCGGCCGCGGGGTTTGCAGCGGCTGGAGGAGGTTAGCGATGGGAGGTCTGAGGGGCAAGCTGAGAAAATCGTAGGAAAATTCTTAAGGCATATCGTGGCCTGACCTACCCAATATTGCTCCAGCAAAATATCTCATCAATTTCATCAGTCAGTATCGCTCTCGAAAATCCGAAAGCCGCTGACGACTTCTCCGATGACATTTCGCCAGCGTCGACAAATTGGCCCAGTGAGGGGCGGGTCAAGCAGACAAGGGAGTGGGCGGTGCCCAACTGGTCCTATCTGATCCCGTATCGGGCTCGCGGTGATCGCCCGCAGATCCTCGGCATATTCCACACGCGACAGCGTCCCCGCACAAAATGGTGAAAGGTCAGGTATACACCTCCCCAACACCCCAGATACATCCCTGATAAACTGCACCATTCGCCTCATCGACTCAGATCCCCCAATGCCCCTACAAACCGCTCCCCTCTCCCGCCGCTTCTCCGTCGCCCCGATGATGGATTGGACCGACCGCCACTGCCGGTTCTTCCTGCGCCTGCTCTCCAAGCACGCCCTGCTTTACACCGAGATGGTCACCACCGGCGCTATCCTGCATGGCGACCACGAGCGTTTCCTGCGCCACAACGAAGCGGAACACCCGCTTGCGCTCCAGCTGGGCGGCAGTGTTCCGGCGGATTTGGCGGCCTGCGCGCGCATGGCCGAGGCTGCGGGCTACGACGAGGTGAACCTGAACGTTGGCTGCCCCAGCGACCGGGTGCAGAACAATATGATCGGCGCGATTCTGATGGCGCATCCGGCGTTGGTGGCCGATTGCGTGAAGGCGATGCGCGATGCGGTGTCGATTCCGGTGACGGTCAAGCATCGTATCGGGATCAATGGTCGGGACAGTTATGCCGAGCTGTGTGATTTCGTGGGGACGGTGAAGGACGCGGGGTGCACCAGTTTTACCGTGCATGCGCGGATTGCGATTCTGGAGGGGCTGTCGCCGAAGGAGAATCGCGACATTCCGCCGTTGCGTTATGACGTGGCGGCGCAGTTGAAGCGCGATTTTGCCGAGTTGGAGATTATTCTCAACGGCGGGATCAAGACGCTGGAGCAGTGCCATGAGCATTTGCAGGCGTTTGACGGGGTGATGCTGGGCCGTGAGGCTTATCACAATCCGTATTTGCTGGCAGAGGTGGATCAGCAGTTGTTTGGCAGCACCCAGCCGGTGATCAGCCGGGCCGAGGCGTTGGCGCAGTTGCGGCCTTATATTGCCGAGCATTTGGCCAGTGGTGGAACGATGCATCACATTACGCGGCATGTGTTGGGGTTGGGCACCGGGTTTCCGGGTGCGCGCAAGTTTCGGCAGTTGTTGTCGGTGGATATTCACAAGGCGGCGGACCCGCTGGCGTTGCTGGATCAGGCGGGGGCGTTGCTGGAGGGGCGTTGAGTGCCAGTTGAGGCATGAGGTGGCCGCTCTGGCGCTTTCGGGAGCAAGCCCCCTCCCACATTTGGGCCGCCATCGCAGGCAAGCCAGCTCCCACAATCTGGTTACGGTGCTTATATGGCACTTGGGTTGAACCTGCCGGTTACTTTGCCCTCCTATTTACCAGCAAGATCAGCCATTCAAACGGCTGTTTTCAGGTTATTGCCCTCGCAAACGATGGATCGCATTTGCGCCCTTGAGCGCCTGCCGGCGCTCGGGTAATGTCTTCAGACCCATAGGACAGAGCACGCCCATGACTTCCAAGCTGGAACAACTCAAGCAGTTCACCACCGTCGTAGCCGATACCGGCGATTTTTCAACCCTCGCCAAACTCAAGCCGCAAGACGCCACCACCAACCCCTCCCTGCTGCTCAAGGCCGCTTCGATTCCAGGCTATGCCAAGCTGCTGGATGAGTGCGTGAAGGACTGCAACGGTGACGTGGGCCTGGCCAGCGACCGTTTTGCGGTGGCGGTAGGTCAAGAGATCCTGAAAGTGGTGCCGGGGCGCATCTCCACCGAGGTGGACGCCCGTCTGTCGTTCGACGAAGCCGCTATTCTCAAGCGTGCGCACCGTCTGATCGACCTGTACGACAAGGCCGGCGTTGGCCGTGACCGTGTGCTGATCAAGATCGCCTCCACCTGGGAAGGCATCCGCGCCGCGGAGAAGCTGGAAAAAGAAGGTATCCAGACCAACCTGACCCTGCTGTTCTCTTTCGCCCAGGCCGTGGCTTGTGCAGAAGCCGGTGTGTTCCTGATTTCGCCATTCGTGGGCCGTATCTACGACTGGTACAAAAAGGCCAACGGTAACGACTACACCGGTTCCGATGATCCGGGTGTGCAGTCGGTTACGCGCATCTACAACTACTACAAGGCCAATGGCTACAAAACCGTGGTGATGGGTGCGAGCTTCCGCAACCTGAGCCAGATCGAAGAGTTGGCCGGGTGTGATCGCCTGACCATCAGCCCGGACCTGCTGGAGAAACTGGCGGCGGATGAAGGCAAGCTGGAGCGCAAGCTGTCGCCAGGGCATGCCGGTGAAGCGCGGGTGCATTTGACTGAAGCGCAGTTCCGTTGGGAATCCAATGAGGACGCAATGGCGACTGAGAAGCTGGCGGAGGGGATTCGTCAGTTTGCTCGGGACCAGGAGAAGCTGGAGGCGTTGCTGACTGCCAAGCTGTAAGGCGGCCTGCAACAAAAAGGGCGGCACCCTCGCGGGTGTCGCCCTTTTTTATGTTTCGCTGCTCTCAAGCCGAACCCAGTACAACATATGGGAGCGCGCTTGCTCGCGAATGCGGTAGGTCAGTTATGAATTGGCTGACTGACACACCGCATTCGCGAGCAAGCCCGCCCCACATTGGAGTGTGTTTCGAGTGGGGCTTAGTGGCGTTCCAGCGCGTTCACGAGGTCGTGGAAGGCTTCGCGATTGGACTCGTTGAGCCCCATCAGGATCTTGTGCGCTTCCAGCACCTTGACCCGTACCACTTCCTCGGACTGGTCCTGGGACGGCAGGTCGGTCAGGCATTCCGGGCACGGGATCGGGCGGTCAACGATGTTGAACACCTGGTCAAAGCCCATGGACTGCAGCAGACGCGTGATGTCTTCGTGGGTGGTGACGACAGTCGGCAACAGGCCGACCTTCTGCCGAGACAGAATGGACAACTTGGCCAACAGCCCAAGGGTGGTGCTATCGATGCTGCGGGTTTCGGTCAGATCGATCACGATCGCCGAGAAATTCAACGCTGTGAAAATCCGCTCAATCGTCGCATCCAGCGCCGAACACAAGGTCAGGCGCACTTCACCGACAAATTTCAGGACGAAGGTCCCGTCTTGCTCGGCGAATTGGATTCTTCCGGTACTCATCAAAGATTCCTGCTCAACACCAATAGGGCGATATCATCCGGCATCTCCCCTAGCGTGGCCAATCCAAAAACTTGCCGCAGGCCATCCAGGCTGCCGCCCGCCGACTTGACCTTTTGGGGCAAGGCGGCTTCTTTCTCTTTGAGTGTAGGCTCTGGAAGAAGGTCCAGGATACCGTCGGACATCAGCGTCAGGCTGAACGTCGGCGGCAGCTCCAGAATATGGTCTTCGTAGGTGGCTTCATTGAACAAGCCTACGGGCAGACCACGTCCTTCCAGGTAGCGCACACTGTCTGGAGTGTACAAAACCGGCATCGGCAGGTGACCGCCAATGCTGTAGGTCAAAAGACCGGTTTCTTCATCAATCACGCCGCCCACCATCGTCACGTGCTTGCCCAGCTTGCAGCTGATCAGGCCCCGGTTGATGTGGCCCAGCACCTCGGAGGGGGTAAACTCCGGCAAGGTGCCGTTGCGCTTGGATTCGAACAACAGCCGTGTGGTCATGAACTTCAACAACACGGTCACAAACGCAGAAGAAGCGCCGTGGCCGGATACGTCAGCCAGGTAGAACGCAACGCGCCGCTCATCAACGCGGAAGTAGTCGACAAAATCTCCCGACAGGTACAACGACGGGATGATCTGGTGCGCAAACTTGAACTCGTCAATGCTCCAGGGGCTCACCGGCAGCATGTTCATCTGTACCTGGCGACCAGCGTTCTGGTCTTCCTGGAGCAGGTTCAGGCTGGCTTCGAGTTCGCGGTTGGCGGTTTCGAGCTTTTCGCGGTAGCGCTGGTTTTCTAACAGCAGGCGTGCCCGATCCAGGGCACGGCGCACCGAATGCTCCAGCACCGCCAGGTCTTCCAGGGGTTTGATCAGGTAGTCGGCGGCGCCCAGGCGCAGGGCCTCGACGGCATCGTTCATCACCCCGGCACCGGACACGACAATCACCGGCGTCTGCGGCGCACGCTCGGTCACCTGGCGAATCAGCTCCAGGCCACCCATCTGGGGCATGCGCAGGTCGCAGATCACTAGGTCGGGCTGGTCGCGCTCGAACACCTGGAGACCCTGTTGGCCGTTGCCGGCCTGCAGGACGCTGAAGCCACTGTCTTCCAAATAGGCCGCGAGGCTCGCGCGCACTACTTCGTCGTCATCGATTATCAGCAGCGTGGCACTGGTTTTTTGCATGTGGGCAAACGGCGCCAGAATTAGGTTGGCGTAGGTGGCTCGGCAATGGCCGGGCTCACGTACTGGATTCGCTTTCTAGCCTCTCTGTCCTACAAAGCGTGGGATTATTTCCCATGCACAACGGTAAAGCAGAGGTGCCCTTCTAAGGCGCAGACGGTACTCCCATCCGCCAGGGGTTTCAAGCTCATGCCGATGGTCGCCGGGCGTCTTTACATCGCAAATCACCGGGAGTTATAAGAACAGCCACGACCACAACACAAAGTAAGGATGGAACCTGTGAGCGAACACGAGCGCGACTACGCTGAAAAACGCGATTTCATCCGCATGCGAGTGGATGCGGATGTGTCTTTGATCCACGCCGGGCAGGAGATTGCCGGGGTTTGCGTGGACCTTTCCAGCTCCGGCATGCAGGTACAGGCGCCTCGCCAGTTTCAGGTGGGTGATCTGCTGACCGTGCGCATTGATTCGGAGCATGCCGCCCTCAAGGGCCTGGAGGCGGATACCGAAGTGGTATGGACCAAAACCAGCGGCGAAGACCAGCACCTGGGCCTCAAGATCCTGAAAATGCGCTGAGAGCCGCGCACAAAAAAGGCGACCTCAGGGTCGCCTTTTTCGTTTCATGACGTTACGGCTTAAAAGTCGTCGACGACCTTGCCGTCCTTGACCTTGAACTCGCGGTTCTGCAGGTAAGCGTTACGGATGAAGGTGTATTTGTCACCGGTGATCAGCTTCTCGCTGTCGAGCAGGCTCGCGCGGGTGTCGACAATGCCCAGGCCCATCACGCTATTGCGCAGGGAAACATCGTCCATATAACGGTAAGGCTGGGTGTAGCTGTCCACGTATTTGGACGGCGCATCACGCAACGTGCTTGGGCCCAGCAGCGGGATCATCACGTAAGGGCCACTGCCTACACCCCAGTAACCCAAGGTCTGGCCGAAGTCTTCATCGTTGCGTTGCAGCCCCATTTTGGTGCCGACATCAACCAGGCCCAGCACGCCGAACGTGGTGTTGACCAACAAACGGGCTGTATCGACGCCGGCGTTGTAGGGCTTGAGCTGCAGCACGTTGTTGGCCAGGTTGCCGACATCGCCGATATTGCGGAAGAAGTTGTGAACGCCGTCCTGCACGAATTGCGGGGTCACAAACTGATAGCCCTGGGCCAATGGCTTGAGGGCATAGGTGTCAACGGTGTCATTGAAGGTGAAGATCGGGCGGTTGACGCTTTCCCATGGATCGTCTTCCGACGCAGCCTGAGCGGCGAACGGGGCCAACAGGACGGTGGCACACACCGACAGCTGAGCGAAGTACTGGCTCCAGCGCATAGCTTTTGCTCCTTGAATGGTCTGTCATGGGCGCTATGCCCTGAATGAAGCCGCCAGTATATGACGGAAGTGTTGAATTAGGCATCCCACAGGAAATGTCACACACAAAATGCACAAAATTCCTACAATTGCCCGCCTATCACAGTCTTGTCATCGGTTTGTCATCCAGCCCCGATAGCGTCGAAGCTATTTCAGGGATGTCGACATGCCTCACGCCGAGATTGCCATTGCCAGCGCGCCTGCCTTGACGGCTGTTCTGTTCGGACTGAGTGGCTGCCTGGTGGACTTTGGTTCCCAGGCCCGCAGCGATTGCGCCGCCCCTGACTCCCAGGCCACACCGGGCGCGCTGAAAATTCTGCGCAGCCTGAAGGAACAAGGCGTGCCCTGCGCCTGGCTGGATGAACTGCCCCCCTCGGTGACCACCCCGCTGGCCGCCGCACTCCCCGCCTGGCTCAAGGCTGCATCACCGTCCTCGATCCGCTGGCCCGCACCCCACGCCTGCTGGCAAGCCTTGATGGAACTGAACATCGAACGCCTGGAAGGCTGCGTGCTGGTCAGCGGCGAACCGCGACTGCTGCAATCGGGGCTGAACGCCGGGCTGTGGACCATTGGCCTGGCCTCCTGCGGCTCGCTGTGCGGCATGGCTCCCGCGCAGTGGCAGGCGCTGAGCGAGCAGGAGCGCGAGCACAAACGCGGCAAGGCCACCGTGTCGTTGTACGGGCTGGGCGTGCACTCGGTGATTGATCACTTGGGCGAACTCGGCAGTTGCCTGGCCGACATCAGCCTGCGTCAGCTTAAAGGCGAGAAGCCCTGATTGAGATCATGCACAGTCGGCGCCGGTGGATTAATCTACAGGTCAGCCCGTAGACCTTTCTCGGCGTGCCGTGGTCTATGCCAGTGCCTATAGATAAAAGGAAAGAACGTCATGCCTGATCGCAAAAAACTGGAAGAACAGGTCGAGATCCTGCGCGGGCAGCTGGAACAGGAACCGCCGCTGCCGGAAGAAAAACGTCAAGCGCTGGAAGCCTTGATTGCCAAGTTTGAATTACAACTTGAACTTGAGCCGGCGACTCAAACACCCAGTATTTCCGATGATGTGAATAAAGCGGCCATAGAGTTTGATGCCGAACATCCGGTGATTTCCGGGACATTACGCAATATTCTGACAACCCTGGGCAATATCGGGATCTGACCCAAGCCCAAGCCAAACACAGATGCAAAATGTGGGAGCTGGCTTGCCTGCGATGACGATATATCAGTCAACTGATGTATGACTGCATGATCGCTATCGCAGGCAAGCCCGCTCCCACATTTGTTTCATCTAACGGCTACTGACGCGCCAGGCGCAGGTTTTGGAACTGCGTAGCCTCAGTACTGCGATACGGGTTGATATCCAGCCCGCCCCGCCGCACGTACCGCGCATACACCGTCAGCTTTTCCGGTTTCAGCAGGCGCTGCAAGTCCAGGAAGATCCGCTCCACGCATTGCTCATGGAAGTCCGAGTGCTGACGGAAGCTCACGATATATTCCAGCAGGCTGGCGTGATCCAGTGCCGAACCACGGTATTGCACCACCACGCTGCCCCAGTCCGGCTGGCTGGTGACCGGGCAGTTGGATTTGAGCAAATGGCTGTGCACGCTCTCCTCGACGGTACGCGACTCATCGCACCGCAGCAGCTCAGGGCGTGGGTGCTCATAGTTGCTGACGCTGATCTGCAGGTCGTCGATGCACACACCCGGTAACGCCTGCACACCTTCGGCCTCAACCTCGGCCAGGCTGCGGATACGCACGTTGACCGGCTTGCCGGCAGCCGCGCTGAGGTCGGTGCGCAGGGTCGCTTCCAGGCTTTGCACATCGGCAAATGCGCTCTGGTTGAGCGAGTTGAGATACAGCTTGAATGACTTGGATTCGATGATATTCGGCGAATCGGCCGGGATGCTGAATTCACCGATGGCCACCACCGGCTTGCCCGACGGCAGCAGCCAGGACAACTCGAAGCAGTTCCAGAAATCCACGCCGTTGTAAGGCAGGGTCTCGGCGCTCAGGCCCAGCTCGGCCCACTTGGCGGCGCGCGGAATCGGGAACAGCAACGAAGGGGTGTAGGTGCAGATGTATTCACTGGACTTGCCCAGCGGCGAATGTTCGGCTGCGGGATGCATGGCGGAAACCTGGCTAAATAAACCCCGCCAGTCTACCAGCCTTTGCCCCCGCCCTTAAGAAACGCCTCACTCAACGGTCAGTTTGCCGACCATGCCCGCCTGATAATGCCCGGGAAGGTTGCACGCAAACTCCAGGCCGGTGGCCTGGGTGAAGGTCCAGGTCAGCTCAGCGGTTTTGCCGGGTTCCACCAGCACACTATTGGGATCATCGTGTTTCATGCCGCCCATATCACCATGCCCCATGGCGCTGTGGTCCATCTTGCCCATGCCGGTCGCGGTGAGCATGCCGCTGGCCTGCATCTTCAGCATTTCTTTCTGGTGTGCGGCGTGCATCGCCGCGTCACCCAGGTTGAACTCATGCAGCAACTGGCCTTTGTTGACCAGTACAAAACGCACCGTCTCACCGGCTTTTACGTCGAGCGACTTGGGAGAAAAGGCAATGTCCTGCAGAGTCACTTCCACGGTGCGCGTGGCCTTATCCGCCGGCGCCGGCTGGCCGAAGGCGAACGTGTGGGCCGTGTCAGCCACTGCATCGAAACTCAATGCCAACAGGCAACCTGCCAATATCAGAGGTGTACGCAACGCCATCTCTCGTCTCCAAAAGTCTGTGAACAGCTTGGTCAGCACTCTAAGATGGCTCCGCTGCCAGCCAGCTGACTGCTAGATTACAAGTTTGTCAGGTTGCGCCCCTACCCTGCGTCCCACGGTATAAAGCCGGTCGCGCCCCGTTACCCAGAGCTGCCCATGAAACTGCTGATTGTCGAAGACCAACCGAAAACCGGCCACTACCTGCGCCAGGGCCTGGCCGAGGCGGGTTTTACCACCGAACTGGCAGCCGACGGCACCAGCGGTCAGCACCTGGCGCTGACCGGCGACTACGACTTGCTGATCCTCGATGTGATGTTACCTGGGCGCGACGGCTGGCAAATCCTGCAGGCGGTGCGCAGTGCCGGCCTGGACATCCCGGTGCTGTTCCTCACCGCACGCGATGCCGTGGAAGACCGCGTGCACGGCCTGGAATTGGGCGCCGACGATTACCTGGTCAAACCCTTCGCGTTCTCCGAGCTGCTGGCCCGGGTTCGCAGCCTGTTGCGCCGTGGCAGCAGCGCACCGCAGGAAACCGCGCTGCAACTGGCCGACCTGCGCCTGGACCTGATTCGTCGCCGCGTCGAACGCGATGGTCAGCGCATCGACCTCACCGCCAAGGAGTTCTCCCTGCTGGAACTGCTGCTGCGTCGCCAGGGCGAAGTGCTGCCCAAGTCGCTGATCGCCTCCCAGGTGTGGGATATGAACTTCGACAGCGACACCAACATCATCGAAGTCGCGATCCGCCGCCTGCGCCTGAAAGTCGACGATAACTTCCCCACCAAGCTGATCCACACGGTGCGCGGCATGGGTTATGTATTGGAGGAGCGATGCAGTTGATCCGGCGCCTGTCCCTGGCCAGCCGCCTGGCCCTGCTGTTTGCCGCATGCACGGCGGTGGTCTCATTGATCGCGGGCGTGTTGTTCAACCAGGCCAGTGAGGCGCACTTCATTGAACTGGACCAACAGTTGCTCGACGGCAAGCTAGCGGCATTGCGCAGCACTTTGCAGGGTGTCGACACGCCACAGTTATTTGCCCAACGCGAAGCGCAATTGCGCACCGAACTCAATCGCCAGCCCGACCTGGCGCTACGCATCAGCGCCGCCGGCCAGCGCTGGTTTGACGGTGCACCGGGCGTTGCATTGCCTGAGGCGCCTGGCCTGCACAGCCTGCAAAACGGCGGCACCGACTACCGCGTGTACAACGTGCCCTTGCAGCCCAACCAACCCGGCTCGCCACAACTGAGCCTGATGCTCGACATCACCCATCACCAACACTTCCTGCAACGCATGCAGCACCTGATCTGGCTGACCGTTGGCCTCTCGGCCCTGGCCACCGCCTTGCTCGGCGCCTGGGCCGCACGCAGTGGGCTGCGGCCGTTGCGGCGCATGGGTGAAGTGGCCGCCAGTGTGTCCGCCCACTCCCTGACCCAGCGCCTGCCCCAGCAGCAGATGCCGGCGGAACTGGCCGAACTGGCCCAGACCTTCAACGCCATGCTCGGCCGCCTGGACGATGCCTTTCAGCGCCTGTCGGCCTTCTCCGCCGACATCGCGCATGAACTGCGCACGCCCCTGTCGAACCTGCTGACCCACACCCAGGTGATCCTCACCCAGCCGCGCCCGCTGGAGGATTACCGCGAGACGCTGCACAGCAATCTGGAAGAATTGCAGTGGATGGCGCAATTGGTGAATGACATGTTGTACCTGGCCAAGGCCGACCATGGTTTGCTGATGCCCAAGCGCGAAGCGTTGGCACTGGAGGATGAAGTCGAGGCGCTGCTGGAGTTCTTCGCACTGCTGGCGGAGGACGCGCACGTCAGCCTGGTACGCGAAGGCACGGCCCACACGGCGGGTGATCGCGGTATGTTGCGTCGGGCCTTGTCGAACTTGCTGGATAACGCGCTGCGGTTTACCCCGGCGGGCGGTGAAGTGCGAGTGAGGATGACGCAAGGCGTAAGCGGGGTGACACTCACGGTGCAGAACAGCGGGGAAGGCATTGCGCCAGAGTTGCTACCCAGGTTGTTCGACAGGTTCTACCGGGCCGACCCGGCGCGCCGTGAAGGCAGCAGCGAGCATGCGGGGCTGGGGTTAGCGATTACCCAGTCGATTGTGCGGGCGCATGGGGGGCGGATTTTCTGTGAGTCTGGCGCGGGGTGGACCCGGTTTGTGATTGAGTTGCCCAAGGGCAATTGATGCAAGCTGGGCCGACCTCATCGCGGGCAAGCCCGGCTCCCACAGTTTTGATGGCTGAACACCTTAAAAATGTGGGAGCTGGCTTGCCTGCGATGGCTATCTTGAATATTACGAGTATCTCAGTGCATGCGCCGGTTCAATCTTCGCCGCACGATACGCCGGGTAAATCGTCGCCAGAAAGCTCAGCACAAAACCGGCCGTGCAGATCAACACCACATCCCCGCTTTGCAGCTCCGAAGGCAGGTTGCTGACGAAGTACACATCCGAACTGAAGATATGCTGCCCGGTCACCCGCTCCAGCCAGCCCACCAGCTCACTCACGTTCAGCGCGGCAATCACCCCCAGCACGCCACCGATCAGGGTGCCGACAATGCCGATCACGGTGCCCTGCACCATGAAGATCGCCATGATCTGCCGAGGCGTGGCGCCGATGGTACGCAGGATAGCGATGTCCGCGCCCTTGTCGTTCACCACCATGATCAGGGTGGCGATGATGTTGAACGCAGCCACCGCGACGATCATCAGCAACAACAGGCCGATCATGGTCTTTTCCATTTTCATCGCGCTGAACAGGCTGCCCTGGGTGTGAGTCCAGTCATCCGGCTTGTAGGCCGCGCCGAGGCTGGCAGCGATATCCGCAGAGACTTTGGGCGCCGCGTACAAATCCTTCACCGCCAGGCGCACGCTTTGCACCTGGTTCGGCTGCCAGTGCTGGATTTCTGCCGCGTCGGCCATATGGATCAGGGCCATTGAGCCATCCAGCTCGGCGCCGACCTTGAAAATCCCCACCACGTTCAAGCGCTGCATGCGCGGGGTGATACCGCCCGGTGCGCTGCTGATTTCCGGCACGATCAGGGTCAGCTTGTCACCCACGCTCAGGCGGAAACGCCGGGCGGTAATTTCACCCACCACCACGCCGAACTCGCCGGGCTTCAGGTCTTCGAGTTTGCCCTGCACGATGTGCTGGGCCACGATCGACACCTTGCCTTCCTGGGCCGGGTCAACGCCGCTGATCTCGATCGGCTGCATGGCGCCCTTGTAAGAGAACATGCCGTCCATCTGTGTGAAGGGTACGGCGGCGGTGACTTCCGGGTTCTTCATCGCGGCGGCGGCCACCGGCTGCCAATCATCAATCGGCTTTACGCCGACGATAGTCGCGTGGGGCACCATGCCGAGGATGCGTGAACTCATTTCGCGCTGGAAGCCGTTCATCACCGACAGCACCACGATCATCGCCAACACGCCCAGGGCGAGGCCGATCATCGAGGTCATCGAGATAAACGAGACAAAACGGTTGCGGCGCTTGGCGCGGGTATAGCGCGTGCCGATAAAAATTGATAACGGTCTGAACATTCGCGGGCACCGTTGAAAAATGAAAAAGCCCGAACGCCAGGCGCCGGGCTTGAAACGGGTCAGATGGCGACCAGATGACCTTCCTGCAGGTGCAGCACACGGTCCATCTGGCGGGCCATGCTCATGTCATGGGTGACCACCAGGAACGCGGTGCGCATCTGGGTGCTCAGCTCCAGCATCAAGTCCTTGATGCCCTGGGCGGTGTGGGAGTCGAGGTTGCCGGTGGGCTCATCGAGCATCACCAGGCCCGGGTTGTTCACCAGAGCACGGGCGATAGCCACACGCTGGCGCTCACCGCCGGACAGTTCGGCCGGTTTGTGCTCCAGGCGGTGGCCGAGGCCGACACGCTCCAGCAGCGCTTTGGCACGTTGGCGGGCCTCCGGGATCGCGGTCTTGCCGATCAACAGCGGCATGCACACGTTTTCCAGGGCGGTGAATTCCGGCAACAGGTGGTGGAACTGGTACACAAAGCCCAACGACCGGTTGCGCAGTTGGCCACGGGCTTTTTCACCGAGGGCCGACAACTCTTCCCCGGCCAGCCAGACGCTGCCCTGGGACGGCGTATCAAGGCCGCCCAACAGGTTCAGCAAGGTACTTTTGCCGGAACCGGAACTGCCGACGATCGCCACGCGCTCGCCGGGGTGCAGCTCCAGCTGCAGGTTGGACAGCACCACCACCGATTCAGGGCCTTCCTCGTAGGATTTACCCAGGTTGCGGCAGCTCAGGATTGCTTTTTCACTCATGCCCGATTCACTCATAACGTAAGGCCTGTGCTGGCTGGGTACGTGCCGCGCGCCAGGCTGGATACAGGGTGGCAAGGAAGCTCAGGACCAACGCGGCGCCGCCCACCATCAACACGTCCTGGGCCTGAACCTGGGACGGCAAGTAGTCGATGAAGTAGACGTCAGCGTTGAGGAACTTGTGGCCGAGGATTTTTTCCAGCGCGGCAATCGCAGCGCTGACGTTCAACGCGGCCAGAATACCGACGGCGGTGCCGATCAAGGTGCCGACTACGCCGATCACGGTGCCTTGCACCATGAAGATCGCCATGATCTGCCCCGGCGTGGCGCCCAAGGTACGCAGGATGGCGATATCGCCCTTCTTGTCATTCACCACCATCACCAGCGTGGAGATGATATTGAACGCAGCCACGGCGACGATCAGCAGCAACAGCAGGCCGATCATGGCTTTTTCCATGCGGATGGCCTGGTACAGGTTGCCGTGGGTACGGGTCCAGTCGCGGGCGTAGTACTGGCTTTCACCCAGGTGCTGGGCGATTTCCCAGGCGCCACGCGGGGCATCGAACAGGTCGTTGAACTTCAGGCGCAGGCCCTGCACCTGGTCCGGCTGCCAGCGATGCAGGCGCGCCAGGTCGGTGAGGTTGGTCAGGCCCAGGTAGCCGTCGATCTCGCCAGCGCCAACGTGGAAAGTACCGACCACGGTAAAGCGCTTCATGCGCGGGAACATGCCGGCCGGGGTCACGGTGACTTCCGGGGCGACGAAGGTCAGCTTGTCGCCGATACCCACGCCGAGCTTGGCCGCGGCCTTGTCGCCAATCACGATGCCGAAGCTGCCGGGCGCCAGGTCGTCAAGTTTGCCCTGCAGCATGAACTTGTCGATGATCGAGACGTTGCGTTCCTGAGCCGGGTCGATGGCATTGAGCAGGATTTTCTGCACCTTGCCGTCGTTGGTCAGCAACCCCTGCATCTGGGTAAATGGCGCAACGGCCACCACTTTGGGGTTCTGCTTGACCTTGGCGGCCAGGCTTTGCCAGTCGCTGATGGGCGCATCGCCCTCGATGGTCGCGTGGGGCACCATGCCCAGCACGCGGGTGCGCATCTCATGATCGAAGCCGTTCATCACCGACAGCACCACGATCATCACGACCACGCCCAAGGCGAGCCCGATCATCGAGGTCAAGGAAATGAACGACACAAAATGATTGCGACGCTTTGCACGGGTATAACGCGTGCCGATAAATACGAAGAGAGGTCTGAACATGTCGGGGCTTGTTCGGAGGAAAAGAAGACGTCCCGGTGGCGGGGTCTGGTAAGCAGCTTTACACTCAGACCATTACCGTTACCTGGGGTTCGCCATGTCGACATTAGATGAAGAAGAGCGCCGCGAATACTACCGTATCGACGACATGATCGCACTTCAAATCAAAAGCCTGTCTGCCCCCGAAGCGGCGAGCAAGGAAGTGTTGCTGGATGATTCCCCGCTGTTCAATCTGCTCAGTGAACTGCACCTGAGTGAATTCGAAGCCCAGCACCTGCTGCGCCAGCTCAGCGAGAAGGATCGCACCCTCGCCGCCTTCCTGCGCGTGCAGAACAAACGCCTGGACCTACTGAGCCAGATCATGGCTCGCGGCCTGCTGGATGAGGTCGGCGCTCCGCAGCCGGTGATCATTTCCGAAGGCGGCATCGACTTCCAGCATGCCACGCCCCTGCCAACCGGCGCACACCTGGCGGTCAAGCTGGTGCTGATGCCCCAGGCGCTCGGCCTGCTGCTGCGGGCGCGGGTCACCCATTGCGATGCCAAGGGCAATGGGTTTGACGTGGGCACGGAATTCGAATCCATGACCGATGCCCAACGCCAACTGCTGGCGCGCTATATCCTGCAGAAACAAGCCCAGGAACGCCGCCTGGCGCGAGAACAAAGCGACGACATCTGAATTCGTATTGACTACGCCAGCCAGCCTGGCGCAAAGGAGCAACTGTGACCCTGATTTACGGCCACCGCGGTGCAAAAGGCGAAGCACCGGAAAACACCCTGACCAGCTTCCAGGAGTGCCTCAAGCACGGTGTACGCCGCTGCGAACTGGACTTGCACCTGTCCATGGACGGCGAGTTGATGGTCATCCACGACCCGACCCTGAAACGCACCACCGACCGGCGAGGCAAAGTGGTCGAGTATTCGGCGGCGGACCTGGTGCAGATGGATGCGCGCAAAGGCGGGCCGGGCTGGGTCAAGCCCTGCCCTATCCCGCGGTTGGAGGAATTGTTTGAGCAATGCGACTTCGATCACTGGCAGCTCGAAGTCAAAAGCGCTTCGCGCACCCGCGCTGCGACGACCGTATTGGCGATTCGTGAGATGGCTGTGCGTCACGGCCTGATGGACAAGGTCACCGTGACCTCAAGCTCGCGGGAAGTATTGAAAGCCGCCGTGGAACTCACCCCGGACCTGTCACGCGGCCTGGTCGCCGAATACGCCTGGCTCGATCCGTTGAAGGTCGCGCAGAACTATGGCTGTGAGTACTTGGCGTTGAACTGGACGTTGTGCACCCCTGAACGTCTGGAAAAAGCCCAGCGCCAGGGTTTGCACGTGTCCGTGTGGACAGTCAACGAACCTGCGCTGATGCGCAGGCTCGCCGACTTCGGCGTAGATAGCCTGATTACAGACTTTCCCGGTTTGGCCACTGCCACCCTCGAGAATTACTGAAATCGGTCTCCCCGGCCGGCTCAGGCCACCGGCCGGAGCCGCTCAAAAAAGCCGGTTGAGGCCGTCGTAGGCCGCTACCCGATAGGCTTCAGCCATGGTCGGGTAGTTGAACGTGGTGTTGACGAAGTACTTCAGCGTATTGAGCTCACCCGGCTGGCTCATGATGGCCTGGCCGATGTGTACGATTTCCGACGCCTGGTAGCCGAAGCAATGCACGCCGAGGACTTCCAGGGTCTCGCGGTGGAACAGAATCTTCAGCATGCCTTGCGGCTCACCGGCGATCTGCGCACGCGCCATGCTCTTGAAGAACGCCTTGCCCACTTCGTAAGGCACCTTGGCCTTGGTCAGCTCGTGTTCGTTCTTGCCGATCGAGCTGATCTCGGGAATCGTGTAGATCCCGGTTGGCACGTCGTTCACATAACGCCAGCTGCCATTGTCGATAATGCTGCCAGCCGCCGAACGGCCCTGGTCATGCGCGGCACTCGCCAGGCTTGGCCAGCCGATCACGTCACCGGCGCCGTAGATATTCGTCACGCAGGTGCGGTAGTTCTCGTCCACTTCGATCTGGCCACGGCTGTTGACCTTGACCCCGATGTTTTCCATGCCCAGCTTGTCGGTGTTGCCAGTACGACCGTTGCACCACAGCAAGGCGTCGGCCTTGATCTTCTTGCCGGACTTGAGGTGCAGGATCACACCGTTGTCCAAGCCCTCGACCCGCTCATACTCTTCGTTGTGGCGCACGGTGATGTTGTTGTTGCTGAAGTGGTAGCTCAACGCCTGGGAAATTTCCGAGTCGAGGAAGCTCAGCAACTGGTCGCGGTTATCCACCAGCTCCACCAGCACACCCAGGCCGCTGAAGATCGAGGCGTATTCACAGCCGATCACGCCGGCGCCATAGATGATCAGTTTGCGCGGGGTGTGGCCCAGGCTCAGGATGGTGTCGCTATCGTAGATACGCGGGTGGTGGAAATCTATATCCGCCGGGCGATACGGGCGCGAACCGGTGGCGATGATGATGTGCTTGGCCACCAGCTTCTCGACCACGCCGTTGGGGCAGACCACTTCGATGGTTTGCTCGTCGGCGAAGCTGCCGGTGCCGAAGAACAGGTCGACACGGTTACGGGCGTAGTAACCGGTGCGCGACGCCACTTGCTTGGAGATCACCTTCTCGGCGCTTTTCAGCACGTCCGGGAACGAAAACCAGCGCGGCTCACCAATGGCCCGGAACATCGGGTTGGTGTTGAACTGCATGATCTGGCGCACCGAGTGACGCAAGGCCTTGGACGGGATGGTGCCCAGGTGGGTGCAGTTACCGCCGACCTGGCGACGGCTATCGACCATCGCCACCTTGCGCCCTGCCTTAGCGGCGTTCATCGCCGCACCTTCTCCAGCCGGGCCGGAACCCAGTACCACCACGTCGTAGTTGTAGACAGCCATGCGTACTCCTCAGAACAGGCCAGGCGCACGGTTGAACGCCTGGCTAAATCATGCCGCGGCCAGCGGTCATGAAGGACAATTCGGCTCAAGTGTGTGAACCGGGGCACAGTCTATATAAGGCTCAACGCCGCGCACATTAACCCTTGGTCGCGTCGTAGGCCAGTCTTGCCTTTACTACACGACGCAGATTATCGCTAAACCCTACCACTACCGGAAATTCAATTAACCTGTAGACACGCACCCTTTTCAGGACGAGCCATTATGCGGCATATGTTTATCGGTTTATTGCTGATGTTGTCGCTCACGGCGCAAGCCAATGAAGCGGATCGGCTCAGGCAGGCGGACTTCCCGGCACAGTCCCAGGCACTGGCCCTGAAAAACCAGGCCGTGCTCACCTATCTTTGGGCAGATGTGTACGCGGCCGCGCTGTATGCCCCTCAGGAGCTGAGCGCCAAACAAGCCTGGGATCAGCGCAAAGCGCTGCGTCTGGTGCTGTATTACTTTCGCGACATCGACCGCAATGATGTGATCAAGGCCGCCACCGCCACGCTGGAACGCCAGCAAACCGGCGCCCGCCTGAAGCCCGAGATAGATAAGCTGCACGCCAGCTTTCGCAGTATCCGCAGCGGCGATCGTTATGCCCTGGACTTTAGCCCCGGCCGCGGCTTGAACCTGGAGATCAATGGGCAGGTGGTGTTCAGCAGTCAGAATGATGAACTGGCGCGTGCCTACCTGGGAATATGGTTGGCGCCCAAGGGGTTGTCCGACAGCCTGCGCGGCAAGCTTTTGGACTGATGGCCCCATCGCAGGCAAGCCAGCTCCCACATTTTGATTAGCGAACACATTCAAATGTGGGAGCTGGCTTGCCTGCGATGGGGCCTCCCTACCACCACAAAACCCAGGCACAAAAAAGCCCCGAACCAGTCGGGGCTTTTTCATTTACCGCAAACGCTTAGCGCGGGAACGCAGGCGGGTTGACCCCGGCCATGTCTTCCATCACGCGAACCACCTGGCAGCTGTAACCGAACTCGTTGTCGTACCACACGTACAGCACAACGCGGTTGTCCTGGCTAATGGTTGCCTCGGCATCCACTACACCGGCGTGGCGCGAGCCCACGAAGTCGGTGGACACCACTTCCTGCGAGTTAACGAAGTCGATTTGCTTGTGCAGATCGGAGTGCAGCGCCATGTAGCGCAGGTACTCGTTCATCTCTTCACGGGTGGCGGCGTTCTCAAGGTTCAGGTTGAGAATGGCCATCGACACGTTCGGCGTCGGCACGCGGATCGCGTTGCCGGTCAGCTTGCCGGCCAGCTCAGGCAGGGCCTTGGCAGCAGCGGTGGCAGCACCGGTCTCGGTGATCACCATGTTCAACGCGGCGCTGCGGCCACGGCGATCGCCCTTGTGGAAGTTGTCGATCAGGTTCTGGTCGTTGGTGTACGAGTGAACGGTTTCAACGTGGCCGTTAACGATGCCGAACTTGTCATTCACAGCCTTCAGCACCGGCACGATGGCGTTGGTGGTGCAGGACGCGGCGGACACGATCTTGTCGTCAGCCGTGATTTCGCCGTGGTTGATGCCGTGAACGATGTTCTTCAGCTTGCCCTTGCCTGGCGCGGTCAACACAACGCGGTCGACACCCGGGCAGGCCAGATGCTGGCCCAGACCTTCGGCATCACGCCATACACCGGTGTTGTCCACCAGCAGAGCGTCCTTGATGCCGTACTGGGTGTAATCCACCTCGGCCGGGTTCTTCGCGTAGATCACCTGGATCAGGTTACCGTTGGCGGTGATGGTGTTGTTTTCTTCGTCGATGACGATGGTGCCGTTGAACGGGCCGTGTACCGAATCGCGACGCAGCAGGCTGGCGCGCTTGGTCAGGTCGTTTTCGGCGCCTTTGCGCACCACGATGGCACGCAGGCGCAGGCCGTCGCCGCCACCGGTTTTCTCGATCAGGATGCGCGCCAGCAGGCGGCCGATACGACCGAAGCCGTACAGCACAACGTCGGTGCCTTTGCGGGCGGCGGCGTTTTGCTGGCCGACCACATCGGCCATTTCTTCACGCACAAACTGCTCGGCGGTGCGGCCGGCGCCTTCTTTGCGGAATTTGTAGGCCAGCTTGCCCAGGTCTACCGAAGCCGCGCCGAGCTTGAGCTCGCTCATGGCTTTAAGCAGAGGGAATGTTTCGTGGACGGAGAGTTCGCTGTCGTCGGCAGAGCGATGGCGTGCAAAGCGGTGGGCTTTGAGAATCGCGATGACGGACTGGTTGATCAGGCTGCGGCCATAGATCGAGCTCACCACATTGTTATTGCGGTACAGCTGACCGATAAGCGGGATCATCGCTTCTGCGAGTGCTTCACGGTCGATCCATTCACCAAGACACTGGTCGGGCTTCTGAGTCACGGGAACCTTCCACATGTAGGGGCTGAAAAAAGGGGCTACATTATGCCGCCCGACCGCCCTCGGAGCAATGCGCGGACCACAACAAAAACCCCTTGCCAAAAAACAACACCGCGCTACAGCCCAGTAAATACGCGGGTTCCAGAAGGCCACTAGTCAAGCACCTACGCCGACTTGTCCGTAACTCTCCGAAACATCCGCGCAAAATGGCACTACATATTGAGTCAAAACACGCCATTGTTTGTCTTAGCCACTACATTTCCTACAAACCGTAATAGGCTCAGTCAGCAACTGACAGGCGGCACCTCGGGCCGTTACAATTACCGACTTTGTCGCAACGCTTGGAGCTCAACCTTCCGTGCCCGTTCTGCGTCTACCGCTTCTCCCTGCCGCGGCAGGTAAACAGCACTGGGGCAACCTGCCCGGTGCCGCCCTGAGCCTGGCCATTGCCGAGGCTGCCAGCGCAGCCAAGCGCTTTACCCTGCTGCTTACCGCCGACAGCCAAAGTGCCGAGAGGCTGGAGCAGGAGCTGAGCTTCTTCGCCCCCGATTTGCCGGTGCTGCATTTTCCCGACTGGGAAACCCTGCCCTACGACTTGTTCTCGCCGCACCAGGACATCATCTCCCAGCGCATCGCCAGCCTGTACCGCTTGCCGGAACTGGCTCACGGCGTGCTGGTGGTGCCGATTACCACGGCCCTGCACCGCCTGGCGCCGACCAAGTTCCTGCTGGGCAGCAGCCTGGTGCTGGATGTCGGCCAGAAGCTCGACGTCGAGCAGATGCGCACGCGCCTGGAAGCCAGCGGTTACCGCTGCGTCGATACGGTGTACGAACACGGCGAGTTCGCGGTGCGCGGCGCACTGATCGACCTGTTCCCGATGGGCAGCAAGTTGCCGTATCGCATCGACCTGTTCGATGACGAAATTGAGACCCTGCGCACCTTCGACCCGGACAACCAGCGCTCCATCGACAAGGTGGAGTCGATCAAGCTACTGCCGGCGCGAGAATTCCCGCTGCAAAAAGACGCGGTCACGCGCTTCAAGGCGCGCTTTCGTGAACGCTTCGATGTGGACTTCCGCCGCTGCCCGATCTTTCAGGATTTAAGCAGCGGGATTACACCGGCCGGTATCGAGTACTACTTGCCGCTGTTCTTCGACGAAACCTCCACCCTGTTCGATTACCTGCCTCTGGACACCCAGGTGTTCTCGCTGCCGGGCATCGAGCAGGCGGCGGAAAACTTCTGGAACGATGTGCGCAACCGCTATGAAGAGCGCCGCGTTGATCCTTCCCGTCCTTTATTACCGCCCGCCGAACTGTTCCTGCCGGTGGAAGACTGCTTCGCCCGCCTGAAAAACTGGCCGCGCGTAGTCGCCAGCCAACAGGACGTGGACGCCGGCAGCGGCCGCGAACGCTTCCCGGCAGGCACGCTGCCGGACCTGGCGATCCAGGCCAAAGCCACGCAGCCGCTGGAAGCGCTGTCCAACTTCCTCGGCGACTTCCCTGGCCGCGTGCTGTTTACCGCCGAATCGGCCGGGCGTCGCGAAGTGCTGCTGGAATTGCTCGAACGCCTCAAGCTGCGCCCGAAAACCGTCGACAGTTGGCCGGACTTCGTCGCGAGCAAAGAGCGCCTGGCGATCACCATCGCGCCGCTGGATGAAGGCTTGCTACTGGACGACCCGGCCCTGGCATTGATCGCCGAAAGCCCGCTGTTCGGCCAACGTGTGATGCAGCGCCGGCGCCGTGAAAAGCGCGCAGACGCCAACAACGACGCGGTGATCAAGAACCTCACCGAGCTGCGCGAAGGCGCGCCGGTGGTGCATATCGACCACGGTGTGGGCCGCTACCTGGGCCTGCAAACCCTGGAAATCGACAACCAGGCCGCCGAATTCCTCACCATGGAATACGCCGAAGGCGCCAAGCTGTATGTGCCGGTGGCCAGCCTGCACCTGATCGCCCGCTACACCGGCAGCGATGACGCACTGGCGCCGTTACATCGCCTGGGCTCGGAGACCTGGCAGAAAGCCAAACGCAAAGCCGCCGAACAGGTACGCGATGTCGCCGCCGAGCTGCTCGACATCTATGCCCGTCGCGCAGCCCGCGAAGGGTATGCCTTCGCCGACCCGAAAGCCGACTACGCCACCTTCAGCGCCGGCTTCGCTTTCGAAGAAACCCCGGACCAGCAAACCACCATCGAAGCCGTACGCGCCGACATGCTCGCGCCCAAGCCGATGGACCGCCTGGTGTGCGGTGATGTGGGCTTCGGCAAAACCGAAGTGGCGATGCGCGCCGCCTTTATTGCCGTGCACGGTGGCAAGCAAGTGGCGATTCTGGTGCCCACCACCCTGCTCGCCCAGCAGCACTACAACAGCTTCCGCGACCGCTTCGCCGACTGGCCGGTGACCGTGGAGGTGATGAGCCGCTTCAAGTCCGCCAAGGAAGTGAACGCCGCCGTCGCTGACCTGGCCGAAGGCAAGATCGACATCGTGATCGGCACGCACAAATTGTTGTCGGACGATGTGAAGATCAAGAACCTGGGCCTGGTGATCATCGACGAAGAACACCGTTTTGGCGTGCGCCAGAAAGAACAGCTCAAGGCCCTGCGCAGCGAAGTCGACATCCTCACCCTCACTGCCACCCCGATTCCGCGCACGCTGAACATGGCGGTGTCGGGCATGCGTGACCTGTCGATCATCGCCACGCCACCGGCGCGGCGCCTGTCGGTGCGCACCTTCGTGATGGAGCAGAACAAAAGCACGGTCAAGGAAGCGCTGCTGCGCGAATTGCTGCGCGGTGGCCAGGTTTACTACCTGCACAACGATGTGAAAACCATCGAGAAGTGCGCCGCCGACCTCGCCGAACTGGTGCCCGAAGCCCGCATCGCCATTGGCCACGGGCAGATGCGCGAACGTGAACTCGAACAGGTGATGAGCGATTTCTACCACAAGCGCTTCAACGTGCTGATCGCCTCGACCATCATCGAGACCGGCATCGACGTGCCGAGCGCCAACACCATCATCATCGAGCGTGCCGACAAATTCGGCCTGGCCCAGCTGCATCAGCTGCGCGGCCGCGTCGGGCGTAGTCACCACCAAGCCTATGCGTACCTGCTGACGCCGCCACGCCAACAGATCACCGGGGATGCTGAAAAGCGCCTGGAAGCCATCGCCAACACCCAGGACCTGGGCGCCGGCTTTGTACTGGCCACCAATGACCTGGAAATCCGTGGCGCTGGCGAACTGCTGGGTGACGGCCAGAGCGGGCAGATCCAGGCCGTGGGCTTCACCCTGTATATGGAAATGCTCGAGCGTGCGGTGAAAGCCATTCGCAAGGGCGAGCAGCCAAACCTCGATCAACCGTTGGGCGGCGGTCCGGAAATCAACCTGCGCTTGCCGGCGTTGATCCCCGAAGACTACCTGCCGGACGTGCATGCGCGGCTGATCCTGTACAAGCGCATCGCCTCGGCCACCGACGAGGACGGTCTCAAGGACCTGCAAGTGGAGATGATCGACCGCTTCGGCCTGTTGCCGGAACCGACCAAGAACCTGGTGCGCCTGACCTTGCTCAAATTGCAGGCCGAGCAGTTGGGCATCAAGAAAGTCGACGCCGGGCCGCAGGGCGGGCGTATCGAGTTCGAAGCGCAGACGCCGGTAGACCCATTGGTGCTGATCAAACTGATCCAGGGCCAGCCCAACCGCTACAAGTTCGAAGGGGCTACGCTGTTCAAGTTCATGGTGCCGATGGAACGCGCTGAAGAACGCTTTAATACATTGGAGGCGTTGTTCGAGCGCCTCATCCCGAAAACTGCTTGAAGGACGCCCCAATGCGCCTGTTCCGCATTTTGAGCCTGATGTTGGTGGTCGTTGCACCTTCGGCATTTGCCGACAGCCCGTACCAGGTGGAAATGATCCTGGTGCGCCAGAACGCGGAGCCGGTGATCAATAGCCCCAACGCGCCGGAAACCTGGGATGCCGGCGCCGTGCGCCTGGGGGATAAAATGAGCCCGCCGCGCCTGAGCAATATCGTCGACAAGCTTCGCGCCGATAACAGCTACACCGTGCTGGCACACAAGGCATGGGAACAGAACCTCGGCGAACAACCGGTCAAAATCGCGATCACCGACGGCCCGGAGCAATTCGGCCAATTCCCCATCGAAGGCGTGTTAAGCCTGCAACTGGGGCGTTTCACCGACATCGACGCCAATTTCTGGATCAACCAGTTCGACAGCAGCGGCAGCGTGATCGCCAGCGAACACCTGGCGCAAAAAGACGTGCGCACCAAGAACAATCAGCTCAACTACCTCGACGGCGGCCACTTGGCGCTGCTGATCAAGATCACTTCGCTGACCGCCAAGCCCCCCAGCGCGCCACCGCCCGACATCCAGGACTGATTCAGCGCCATGCCCCTGACGCCGTCGTTGACCAAACCCCTGGCCCCTTCGTGGGCCAATCGCTTTAAAGAGCAAAGCCTTGAGCGCGGGCGGCGCTATGCCCTGGAAAACCGTGTGCGCATCGTCGAGTCCGGCGATAGCACGATCGTTGCCAGTTGCGAAGGCTCGGGCGGTAACGTCTACCGGCAGACCATTTCGCTGCGCGAATCAGCCAAGGGCACGCTGATCCTGGTGGACAGCCGCTGTACCTGCCCGGTGCACACCAATTGCAAACATATCGCGGCAGTGCTGCTCAAGGTCCAGGAAACCCTGGCCTTTCCGGCCGCCGCCCAGGATGCCGAGCTGCTGGAAAAACTCCAGGCGGTGCTGGATAACCGCGTGGCGTTGCCCCAAGTGGTGATGGAAGAGGTGCGGCCCGTGCCACGCCTGTGGCTGGCAAGTGTCGAGTTCAGCGCGTTTGAACCGCGCAACGGCAAGATGCAGCGCTATATCCAGCACCGGGCGGCGCTGTCGTTCAACTACCTGGGCAACTATGTCAGCGGGCAGAAAAACGCCGACATCATTGTGCGCCAGGAGACCCAGAGCCTGCGCATCAAACGCCATCCCGAGCTGGAGCAACCGTATCGCGAGCAACTGCGCCTGCTCGGCTTCAAGATCGCCACGCGTCAGAGCAAAGCCCTGCCGGAAAGTGCCGGCGAGCTGTTCGAGATGGTCAATGACAGCGCCTGGCTGAACTTCACCCTCAATGCATCGCCCACTTTGCGCGCCGAGGGTTGGGAGCTGCAGATAGATGAGGATTTCGGCTTCGACCTGAGCGCCGTCGACGACTGGTACGCCACCGTCGATGACGGCCCGGAACGCGACTGGTTCGACCTCGAACTGGGGATCATCGTCAATGGCGAGCGCTTGAGCCTGCTGCCGATCCTGCTCAACCTGATGCGCTCCCACACCGAGATCCTCAACCCTGAAAAACTCGCCCGGCGCCGCGATGATGAACTGATCCTGGTGAATATCCCCGGCCTGCCCAATGGCGGCCACGGCCCGCTGCAAGTAGCACTGCCCTACGGCCGGCTGAAACCGGTGCTGGCCACCCTTGGCGAGTTTTACCTGCAGGAAGCCGGCACCACCACTTTGCGCCTGGCCAAGGCGGATGCGATTCGCCTCAACCCGCTGGAAGACCTGCCGCTGCAATGGGAGGGCGGCGAAAAAATCCGCAACTTCGCCCAGCGCCTGCGCGACATCAAGGACTTCACCTGTGCGGCGCCCCAAGGTTTGAACGCGACCTTGCGCCCCTATCAGCTCGAAGGCTTGAGCTGGATGCAGTCGCTGCGCCAACTCGATGTCGGCGGGATCCTTGCGGACGACATGGGCTTGGGCAAAACCCTACAGACCCTGGCGCATATTCTTAGCGAAAAAGCCGCAGGGCGCCTGGACCGACCCTGCATGGTGGTGATGCCCACCAGCTTGATTCCCAATTGGCTCGACGAGGCGGCGCACTTTACCCCGCAACTCAAAGTGTTGGCGCTGTACGGCGCGACACGCAAAAAGCACTTCGACAACTTGCAAGACTACGACTTGCTGCTGACCACTTACGCGCTGCTGCCCAAAGACATCGAACAGCTTGCCGCCCTGCCCTTGCATGTGCTGATCCTGGATGAGGCCCAGTACATCAAGAACCCCAACAGCAAGGCAGCCCAGGCGGCCCGCGAGCTGAATGCACGGCAGCGTCTGTGCTTGAGCGGTACGCCGCTGGAAAACCACCTGGGCGAGCTGTGGTCGCTGTTTCACTTTCTGCTGCCAGGCTGGTTGGGCGATGTAAAAAGCTTTAACCGCGATTACCGCGTGCCCATCGAAAAGCGCGCCAGTGATCTGCGATTGCAGCACCTCAACGGTCGGATAAAGCCCTTTCTGCTGCGCCGCACCAAGGAACAGGTCGCTACTGAGTTGCCGCCCAAGACCGAGATCATCCACTGGGTCGACCTCAATGAGGCCCAGCGCGACGTGTACGAAACCATGCGCCTGGCCATGGACAAGAAAGTCCGCGACGAAATCACCCGCAAAGGTGTGGCGCGCAGCCAGATCATCATTCTTGAAGCGCTGCTCAAGCTGCGCCAGGTGTGCTGCGACCTGCGACTGGTCAACGACGCCACGCTGCCCGCCCGTGGCAGCAGCTCGGGCAAGCTCGACAGTCTGATGGAAATGCTCGAAGAGTTGTTTGCCGAGGGGCGCCGAATCCTGTTGTTTTCCCAGTTCACCTCGATGCTGAGCCTGATCGAAGTCGAGCTTAAAAACCGCGGCGTTGCCTACGCCTTGTTGACCGGCCAGACCCGCGATCGGCGCACGCCAGTGAAGGATTTCCAAAGCGGCAAGCTGCAGATTTTTCTGATCAGCCTGAAGGCCGGCGGCGTGGGTTTGAACCTGACCGAAGCCGACACCGTGATCCATTACGACCCCTGGTGGAACCCGGCCACGGAAAACCAGGCGACCGACCGCGCCTATCGCATCGGGCAGGAGAAGCCGGTGTTCGTCTACAAGATGATTGCCCGCGGGACGGTAGAAGAGAAAATCCAGCACCTGCAGAAGGAAAAATCCGATCTGGCCGCAGGCGTGCTGGATGGGCGTACGACCGGGGACTGGCAATTGGGCAATGAGGATATTGAGGCGCTGTTTGCGCCATTGCCGCATAAGCAAGAGAAGCGTTAACTGTTAGATCGCTATCGCAGGCAAGCCAGCTCCCACCCTGAGTGCATTCACACATCAAAGGTGGGAGCTGGCTTGCCTGCGATAGGCGCGCCGCAATTTTCAGCCGATCAACTGAGCATCCCGCAGCGCCGCAAGCGCCGCCAGCCAACGCGGATCCTGCTTGTACTCAGTCGACGCAATCGCCTGCCCCCGCATCCGCGCAATTCGCGCCGAAGGCGTCACCTTCATCCGCTGCGCCGCACTTAACGCCAACTCGGCCGCCGCACGGTCATTGCACACCAACCCCATATCGCAACCCGCCGTCAGCGCCGCTTCAATCCGACTGGCCGCATCACCGACCACATGAGCACCGGCCATCGACAGGTCATCGCTGAAAATCACCCCGTCAAACTGCAACTCGCCGCGCAGGATGTCCTGCAACCAGCGGCGCGAGAAGCCGGCGGGCTGTGCGTCCACCTGCGGGTAGATAACGTGTGCCGGCATAACCGCCGCCAACTGCTTGCTCAGCCGTGCGAAAGGCACCAGGTCATGCGTACGAATCTGTTCCAGGCTGCGTTCATCATTGGGAATCGCAACGTGGGAATCGGCCTCAGCCCAACCGTGGCCCGGGAAGTGTTTACCGGTGGCGGCCATGCCGGCGCTGTTCATGCCGCGAATAAAGGCGCCGGCGAGCACAGCAGCGCGCTCGGGATCGCCTTCAAAAGAACGGGTGCCGACCACGGCGCTGCGTTGATAGTCCAGGTCCAGCACCGGGGCGAAGCTCAGGTCCAGGCCGACGGCGAGCACTTCTGTGGCCATGATCCAGCCGCACTGCTCGGCCAGGTACTCAGCATTGGGGTTATCCGCCAATGCACGCATGGCCGGCAGGCGCACAAACCCCTGGCGCAATCGCTGCACGCGACCGCCTTCCTGGTCCACGGCCAGCAGCAAGTCCGGGCGCACGGCACGAATCGCCGCGCTCAATTCGCGCACTTGGCGTGGGTGCTCGATATTGCGTGCAAAAATGATCAGGCCGCCCACCTCAGGCTGACGCAACAGATGGCGATCCTCGGCGGTGAGCCAGGTGCCGGCAACGTCTACCATCAAAGAACCTTGCAGCGCAGCAGTCATAAACCTTCCTTAAATAACGCACACAACCCGCTGCACTCACCCGGCGCGATTGGCGCGGTGAGCACAACGGGTTGTGAGTAAATAGCTGAAATCGGCATGGCGGCTAGCTTAGCGGATGCAAGCGGCCGCGCACACCCAGGGCAGTCAAACCTTGGCGGCGCTGGGTGTCGACTTGTTGCGTGGGCGCAACTGGGCGGCGGCCATGGCCTGATCGGTCACGCCGCTTTCAGCGCGCATGCCGGCGGCCAGGAACGGCACCATCAGGCGCATCACCTGCTCAATGGAGGTGTTGACGCCGAAATCGGTCTCGGCAATCGCACGCAACGCCTTGATCCCGGACATGCTGAATGCCGCAGCACCGAGCATGAAGTGCACACGCCAGAACAGCTCGATAGGCGGGATACGCGGCGCGGCTTCGTTGACCAGCAACATATAACGGCGAAATACTTTGCCGTACATGTCTTCCAGGTAACGCCGCAGGTGGCCCTGGCTCTGGCTGAACGCCAGGCCCAACAAGCGCATGAAGATCGACAGGTCGTTGCCGCTGCGCGGTTGAACCACCAACGCTTGCTCCACGAGGATTTCCAGCAGATCTTCCAGGGTCGGCTTGTGATCCGCCTTGGCCTGGCGGCGCTCGAGCTCACGGTCGAGGCTGGCACAGAACGGCCCCAGAAAGCGCGAGAAAACCGCCTGGATCAGGGCCTTCTTCGAGCCGAAATGATAGTTCACCGCCGCTAGGTTGACTCCCGCCTTGCTGGTGATCAGCCGCAATGAAGTTTCAGCAAATCCTTTTTCCGCGAACAATTGCTCGGCAGCATCGAGAATGCGTTCAACGGTTTCCGACTGGGCCATGGCTACTCCGCCTGACAAACACTTGTTTGAAACATACGTTTCAGGTTGTGTCTTGTCAAGCCTGCGAGTCCGTTTTCCGGCCGGGCAGTCATCTATTTCATCACTATTTAATCACATCCATACGGGTCTGTAGGCAGCGCTATCTGTGCCCTGTAGGACGGGTGACGAATGACCGTCCAGCGGAGTGCCCGAAAAGGATGATTGCCAAGTGCAGTTCACTGTATATAATCCCAGTCACTGTATAAAAAGACAGAGCGATCAACATGCTAAAACTGACGCCACGCCAAGCTGAGATTCTGGCTTTTATCAAGCGCTGCCTCGATGACAACGGCTACCCGCCGACGCGAGCGGAAATTGCGCTGGAGCTGGGGTTCAAGTCCCCCAACGCTGCCGAAGAACACCTCAAGGCCCTCGCCCGCAAAGGCGCAATCGAGATGACCCCGGGTGCTTCACGCGGTATTCGCATCCCTGGCTTCGAAGCCAAGGCCGACGAGTCGACACTGCCGATCATTGGCCGCGTTGCCGCCGGTGCGCCGATCCTGGCGCAGCAGCACGTCGAAGAGTCGTGCAACATCAACCCGACCTTCTTCCATCCGCGCGCCGACTACCTGCTACGGGTCCACGGCATGAGCATGAAGGACGTGGGTATTTTCGATGGCGACCTGCTGGCCGTCCACACCACCCGCGAAGCCCGTAATGGCCAGATCGTCGTGGCGCGTATCGGCGATGAAGTCACCGTCAAACGCTTCAAGCGCGAAGGCAGCAAGGTCTGGCTTCTGGCCGAGAACCCTGAGTTCGCCCCGATTGAAGTGAACCTGAAAGATCAGGACCTGGTGATCGAAGGCTTGAGTGTCGGCGTCATTCGCCGCTAAAGGAGACATCATGCAGCTCGTGCACACCCCCCAACACACACAACTGTCGCTGTTCGAGGCCTTTATGGCCCAACCCCTTGCGCCACTCCTCAAGGAAACGGTCGAAGCGCCCTGGGGCGCTGAACCCGAGGCGTTCAGTGAATTGTCGTTGCGCGGTGCAGCTGGGAGCTGCCTGAGCCTGCTGGCACCCATCCTTCGCGAATTGAGCGAGGAACAGGACGCCCGCTGGCTGACGCTGATCGCCCCACCTGCCAGCCTCACCCAGGCATGGCTGCGGGACGCCGGTCTCAACCGCGAGCGCATCCTGTTGCTGCAACCACGCGGCACGCAAAGTGCCCAGCAGTTGACCTGCGAAGCGCTGCGCCTGGGCCGCAGCCATACGGTGGTGAGCTGGCTGAACCCGCTGAATGCGACCGCCAAGCAACAGCTGATCAGCGCCGCACGCACAGGCGATGCACAGAGCTTGAATATTCGATTGGGGTAAGTGCGGAACGAGCTTATATGGCAAGCGAGCTTGTTGTGATGAGCAAGCTTGTATGAGGAGCTTGTGTTGCGAGCGGACTCTGTTGCAAGCGGGCTTGTGTGGCGAGCGAGCTTCTGTGGCGAGCGAGCTTGCTCGCGTTGGACTGCGAAGCAGTCCCAAACAGATTAGTGCGGTATATCAGTTATGCCACGGCGCTTGGTTTTAGGGCCGCTTCGCAGCCCAACGCGAGCAAGCTTGCTCGCCACATCACAACAGCCGCCTTCACCCTAGAGATCAGTGAAGAACCCGTGGCCCATCTTCTTTCTCCGGTTCGCCTTCTGCCAGGCGACCTGCCATCTGCACACCCACGCTCAACATGGCTTTTGCTACTTCTACGTGCTGGCCCTGCAGGAACGCTTTTGCGTCCTCGGAAAAATCCAGAATAACCAGAGAACCCTCGTCCTCAGCCCGGCGCAGCTCGATTCGGCCGTCAGGCAGTTCAACAATTTCCAGAAAGGACGTCGGCATAAAAGTCTGTTCTCCACGAAAGGCCGAGATTATATCAGTCATCCGCCCGGCCTCGCTGAGGATCTGAAGAGGTTTCTTTACGGCTTGATGAACGGTGCCTTTTGAGGCCCGCACCGGACTTTCTATCTAACTGGGTTCAAATGTGGGAGCGGGCTTGCTAGCGAATGCGGTGGATCAGGAAGGAATCTGTCGACTGACACCCCGCATTCGCGAGCAAGCCCGCTCCCACATTTTTAACCGTGTTCCGTCAGAGACACCGTCTCAGCACTCGTTCAAACCTTCCCGAAATCGCAGCGCCATCTTCTTCAGCTCCTGGCGCCAGCCTTCCAGCTCTTCCCGGCTCAGGGGCTTGGGCTCTTCCTCCTCCAACGTCACCGCTACGATCAGCGGCTGTGTCACATCACCCTTGGGCACATGCGGCACGCGTGGCGGCTGGAACATATCCGCATGCGCCTTGAGCAAGCGTGCGATCCAGCTGTCCGGGCTCTGGGCCATTTCAACCAGTTCGGCCAGCTCCGGAATGGCCATCGCCTCCAGCACCTCGCGGTTCATGATCATTTCCGCACGTGGCGAGCCGGCCTGGGGCAAGCGGTAGAACCCGGCGATTTCGTGGCACAGCCCCAACAAGGCGCCGTACAAGTGGAACAACGCCGCCTCACGCCCCGCCTGGACCAGCGCGATGGCATTCATCTCCTTCCCTTCCTCGGCGCGACCAAGGGCTTCCAGGGACAAACCCGCGAAGTAAATTTTCTGATTGGTACGGGTATAGAGTTCGTTGGCCATAACGGCAGTCTCCACAACGAATAGGCGTGATGCTGGCTTAACAGTGTCAAGGATCAGCCGAGACTCCTGCAAGCGCAAAAAAAGGCCGCCTATGCAGGCGGCCTTTATATTTCGCAGATTAGACGATCAAGCGCCCTGGCGCTTGTCCTCGACCTTCCACTTGCCGCCGTCGTAGAACGCTTTCCAGCCGGTAGGCTTGCCGTCCACTTCGGATTGCACGTACTGCTCCTTGGTCTTGCGGCTGTAGCGGATCACGGCCGGGCGACCGTCAGGATCCTTCTTCGGCGCTTCACACAGGAAGTGGTACTTCGGATCGATCTCGTCTTTGTGCGGCACGATCTCCAGCACCAACGGCGCACGGGTCTCGCGGTTTTTCGGGAACTGGCTGGCGGCCAGGAACAGGCCCGAAGCGCCGTCACGCAGGATGTAAGTGTCGTTGACCTTCTCGCACTTGAGTTCAGGCATCTTCACCGGGTCCATCTTCGGCGGCGCCGCGTCACCGCTCTTCAGCAGCTTGCGGGTGTTCTTGCACGTCGGGTTGGTGCAACCGAAGAACTTGCCGAAACGGCCGGTCTTGAGCTGCATTTCGCTGCCGCACTTGTCGCATTCCAGGCTAGGGCCTTCATAGCCCTTGATGCGGTAGCTGCCCTCTTCGATCTCGTAGCCGTCGCAATCCGGGTTGTTACCGCAGATGTGCAACTTGTGCTTCTCGTCGAGCAGGTAGGCATCCATCGCCGTGCTGCAGATCGGGCAACGGTGCTTGCCACGCAGTACCAGCGACTCGGATTCACCCTCGTCGTCCGCGGCAATTTCATCGCCCGGCACCAGGTTGACGGTGGCCTTGCAGCGCTCTTTCGGCGGCAGGCTATAGCCCGAGCAACCGAGGAACACACCGGTAGACGCAGTACGAATCTGCATCGGACGGCCGCATGTAAGGCACGGGATGTCGGTCATCACCGGCTGGTTGGCACGCATGCCGCTCTCAGGGCTTTCGGCCACTTCGAGTTTTTTCTTGAAGTCGCCGTAAAACTCGTCGAGCACGTTTTTCCAGTCGCGCTGGCCCTGGGCCACGTCATCGAGGTTCTCTTCCATGCCGGCGGTGAAGCCGTAGTCCATCAGGTTGGAGAAGCTCTCGGACAGGCGCTCGGTAACGATGTCACCCATCTTTTCCGAGTAGAACCGACGGTTGTGCAGCGCCACGTAGCCACGGTCCTGGATGGTCGAGATGATCGCCGCGTAAGTCGAAGGACGACCAATGCCGCGTTTTTCCATCTCTTTCACCAGGCTCGCTTCCGAATAACGCGCCGGCGGCTTGGTGAAGTGCTGGGACGGGTCGAGCTTGATCAGCTTCAACGTGTCGCCCTGGGCCATGTCCGGCAGCACGTCGTCATCGCCTGGCTTGGCGATTTGCGGCATCACGCGGGTGTAGCCGTCGAACTTGAGAATACGGCCCTTGGCACGCAGCTCGAAGTCGCCAGCGCCCACGCTCACGGTGGTAGACAGGTATTGCGCCGGCAGCATCTGGCAGGCCAGGAACTGGCGCCAGATCAGCTCATAGAGGCGCTCAGCGTCGCGCTCCATGCCACTGAGCTTGCTTGGCTCGGTGTTGGCATCGGAAGGACGAATCGCTTCGTGAGCCTCCTGGGCGCCCTCTTTGCTGCTGTAGACGTTCGGCTTCTCCGGCAGGTACTTCTTGCCGAATTCGCTTTCAATATAAGTACGCGCCATCGCGACCGCGTCCACCGACAGGTTGGTGGAGTCGGTACGCATGTACGTGATGTAGCCGGCTTCATACAAACGCTGGGCCATCATCATGGTTTTCTTCACACCGAAGCCCAGGCGGTTACTCGCGGCCTGTTGCAGGGTGGACGTGATGAACGGCGCCGACGGCTTGCTGCTGGTCGGTTTGTCTTCGCGCTTGACGATGTTGTAGCTGGAAGCCTTGAGCTTCTCCAGCGCGGCCATGGCCTGGGCTTCGTTCAGCGGCTTGAAAGCCTCGCCTTTCTCGCGGGCCACTTCAAAGCGCACATTGGCGCCCTTGGCAGTACCCAAGTCAGCGTGGACTTCCCAGTATTCCTCGGGGTTGAACGCACGGATCTCGCGCTCACGCTCCACCACCAGCTTTACCGCGACCGATTGCACACGGCCAGCGGACAGGCCACGGGCGATTTTGGCCCACAGCAGCGGTGAGACCATGTAACCCACGACGCGGTCAAGGAAACGCCGGGCCTGCTGGGCGTTTACACGGTCGATGTCCAGTTCGCCCGGCTTGGAGAAGGCTTCCTGGATGGCTTTCTTGGTGATTTCGTTGAACACCACACGCTTGTAGCGGCTGTCATCACCGCCGATGGCTTCCCGCAGGTGCCAGGCGATGGCTTCCCCTTCGCGGTCCAAGTCCGTCGCGAGATAGATGGTGTCAGCATCTTTGGCGAGCCGGCGCAGCTCTTCGATGACCTTTTCCTTGCCTGGAAGGATTTCGTACTTGGCCTTCCAGCCATGATCCGGGTCCACCCCCATGCGCGAGACCAGCTGCTTGCGCGCCTTCTCTTTAGGGCTGAGCACCGGACCTTCGCCCGCAGCCGCCTTGCCGCGCTTGGCGGCAGGCTCCTTGCTGGCGCTAGCCGAACCGCTGGTGGGCAGGTCTCGGATATGGCCGATACTCGACTTCACCACGTACTCGTTGCCCAAGTACTTGTTGATGGTCTTGGCCTTAGCCGGGGATTCCACAATGACCAGCGATTTGCCCATGGATCGGAAAATTCCTGAATTCGAGAAGTGAAAGGCAGTTGGCGCCTGTCGCGGCAACGCTATATATAGTGGCAACAAGGTGAGGTCAAGCGCAGCATTCTGCGCGGCCTGCGGTTATTGCCCTGAAAAAAGACTGGGTTCGGCCTGGACCAAAGCAAAGCGCGGGACCTGCTCGCCGTCAACTTCGACGGTCTCCAGGAACATGCTCAATGGGCGCACCCAAAAGCCGTAATCGCCATACAGTGCTTGGTAAAACACCACTTCTTCTTCGGTCTCGGAGTGCCGTGCCACGTTAAAAACCCGGTACTGCGGCCCCTTATAATGTTGGTAGAGCCCTGGTTCGACTTTCATGCTCTGGCCCTCTTACAAAATTTGTTAAAAAAAAATATTAAAAATTCCAAAAAACAAAAACCGGGGCACTGGGCCCCGGCTTCCGTCGACGAAACGATTAGATACGTTCGAAGACGGTGGAGATGCCTTGGCCGAGACCAATGCACATGGTTGCAACCCCAAGATTGCCGCCATTTTGCTTCATCACGTTAAGCAAAGTGCCGGAGATACGTGCACCGGAGCAACCAAATGGGTGCCCCAGGGCAATCGCGCCGCCGTGCAGGTTAACCTTCTCATTCATCTTGTCGAGCACTTTCAAATCTTTCAGCACCGGCAGGGCCTGTGCGGCGAAAGCTTCGTTGAGCTCGAAGAAGTCGATATCGGAGATGGTCAGGCCCGCGCGCTTCAAGGCTTTTTGTGTGGCCGGTACTGGACCATAGCCCATGATCGCCGGGTCCACACCCGCCACGGCCATCGAACGAATCACGGCCAGCGGCTGGATACCCAGGTCCTGGGCACGCTGCGCCGACATCACGATCATGCACGAAGCACCGTCGGTGATTTGCGACGAAGTACCGGCGGTCACGGTGCCGCCCTTTGGATTGAAGGCCGGCTTGAGGGCCGCCAAGCTTTCCAGGGTGGTATCCGGACGAATGGTTTCGTCGTAGTCGAACAGTTTCAGGAAACCGTTCTCGTCGTAACCGTTCATCGGGATGATTTCATCCTTGAACTTGCCTTCCACCGTCGCTTTGTGAGCGAGCTGGTGGGAGCGCAAGCCGAAGGCGTCCTGGGCTTCGCGGGTAATGCCGTGCATTTTGCCGAGCATTTCCGCAGTGAGGCCCATCATGCCCGACGCTTTTGCCGCGTACAGCGACATGTGCGGGTTAGGATCAACGCCGTGCATCATGCTGACGTGGCCCATGTGCTCCACGCCGCCGACCACGAACACATCACCGTTGCCGGTCATGATCGCCTGGGCGGCGGTGTGCAGCGCGCTCATCGACGAGCCACACAGGCGGCTGACGGTCTGGCCGGCTGCAGTGTGCGGGATCTGGGTCATCAACGACGCCATGCGCGCGATGTTCCAGCCCTGCTCCAGGGTCTGGTTGACGCAGCCCCAGATCACGTCTTCGACTTCGTTAGGGTCGACCTTGACGTTACGTTCCAGCAGCTTGCTGATCAGGTGCGCGGACATGTCTTCGGCACGGGTGTTGCGGTGCATGCCGCCCTTGGAGCGGCCCATCGGTGTGCGACCGAAGTCGACAATCACCACGTCTCTTGGATTCAAGCTCATAAATATTCTCGCTCAAGTGTCAGGGTCGCTTAACCGAAGAAGCGCTGGCCGTTTTTGGCCATCTCACGCAGCTTCGCGGTCGGGTGGTACAGCGGGCCCAAATCAGCGTATTTGTCAGCCAGGGCAACGAACTCGGCCACACCGATCGAGTCGATGTAACGCAGCGCACCACCACGGAATGGAGGGAAACCAATACCGTACACCAGGCCCATATCGGCTTCGGCGGCGGTTTCCACGATGCCGTCTTCCAGACAACGCACGGTTTCCAGGCACAGCGCGATCATCATCCAGTTGATGATGTCCTCGTCGGACACCTCACGCTGTTCGTAGATAACCGGCGCGAGCACTTCATGTACCGACGGGTCGGCGACTTTCTTCTGCTTGCCCTTCTTGTCGGCCTCGTAGGCGTAGAAGCCCTTGCCATTCTTCTGGCCCAGGCGCTTGGCCTCGTAGAGCGCGTCGATCGCCGAACGGCGGTCGTCTTTCATGCGGTCCGGGAAGCCTTCAGCCATCACGTCACGGCCGTGGTGGCCGGTGTCGATACCGACCACGTCCATCAGGTACGCCGGGCCCATTGGCCAGCCGAATTTTTCCATGACTTTGTCGATGCGCACGAAGTCCACACCAGCGCTGACCAACTTGGCGAAACCGCCGAAGTACGGGAACAGCACGCGGTTGACCAGGAAGCCCGGGCAGTCATTGACCACGATCGGGTTCTTGCCCATTTTCTTGGCGTAGGCAACGGTGGTGGCAACCGCCAGCTCGCTGGACTTCTCGCCACGGATTACTTCCACCAGCGGCATCATGTGCACCGGGTTGAAGAAGTGCATGCCGACGAAGTTTTCCGGACGCTTGAGGGCCTTGGCCAGCAAGCTGATGGAAATGGTCGAGGTGTTCGAGGCCAGGATAGTGTCTTCTTTAACCTGAGCTTCCACTTCAGCCAGTACGGCCTGCTTGACCTTCGGGTTCTCGACAACGGCTTCGACGACCAGGTCGACGTGGCCGAAATCGCCGTAGGACAGCGTAGGACGAATGCCGTTAAGCACTTCAGCCATTTTCGCAGCGGTCATACGACCTTTATCAACGCGGCCCACCAGCAGCTTGGCGGCTTCCGCCAGGCCCTGCTCGATGCCGTGCTCGTTGATGTCTTTCATCAGGATCGGCGTGCCTTTGGAGGCCGACTGATAGGCGATACCGCCGCCCATGATACCGGCGCCGAGTACGGCAGCCTGTTTCACGTCGCGGGCAATCTCGTCGTAGGCTTTGGCCTTTTTCTTCAGTTCCTGATCGTTCAGGAACAAGCCGATCAGGCTCTGGGCAGCCGAGGTTTTCGCCAGTTTGACGAAGCCTGCAGCTTCCACTTCCAGGGCTTTGTCGCGCCCGAAGTTCGCGGCCTTCTGGATGGTCTTGATCGCTTCAACCGGCGCCGGGTAGTTCGGGCCGGCCTGGCCAGCCACGAAACCCTTGGCGGTTTCGAACGACATCATTTGTTCGATGGCGTTGAGCTTGAGTTTTTCCAGCTTCGGCTGACGCTTGGCCTTGTAGTCAAATTCGCCGCTGATGGCGCCCTTGATCAAGTTAAGCGCGGCTTCGGCCAGTTTGTCCGGGGCGACTACAGCATCGACGGCGCCGACTTTCAGCGCGTCTTCGGCTGTGTTTTCCTTACCGGCGGCAATCCACTCGATGGCATTGTCGGCACCGATCAAGCGCGGCAGGCGCACGGTGCCGCCAAAGCCCGGGTAGATGCCCAGCTTGACTTCAGGCAGGCCGATTTTGGCGGTCGCCGACATGACACGAAAGTCTGCGGCCAGGCACATTTCCAGGCCGCCGCCCAACGCGATGCCATTGATGGCGGCAACGGTCGGCACGTTGAGGTCTTCGAAATCGCTGAAGATCTTGTTGGCTTCGAGGTTGCCAGCCACCAGCTCGGCATCGGGCAGCTTGAAGTTGTCGACGAATTCGGTGATGTCAGCGCCGACGATAAACACGTCCTTGCCGCTGGAAACGATCACGCCCTTGACCGAAGCATCTGCTTTGATGGTGTCTACGGCCTGACGCAGTTCGTTCAGGGTTAGACGGTTGAACTTGTTGACGGACTCACCCTTGAGGTCGAATTTCAGTTCGACGATGCCACTTTCAAGAGCCTTAACCGTGATGGCTTTACCTTCGTAAATCATCAACTGATCTCCACGATATGGAAGCTGAACAGTACACATTGGACGCTGGCCTCTGGTTGGACATTGATAGTTGCGTCAATGCTCATGCCAATCCGCCAGGCACACCCGCCAATGCGATAGTCGGGATTCTGTATGAGCGGTCTGACAGACAAACGCTCAATTCATACGCCCGTTTGATTTGGGTACGCCACCTTCATCCAATTCCGGCCAATTGTCAATCGCTCGAAGGGCTAGGAAAAACGCGACTTTCCAGTCATTTCAGAACCCCGGCCACGGGCGTGTGCCCCATCAATACTCAAAGATTCACAGGATCAATAATAGAAAAGATGTGGGAAAAGGCTGTACAGAACCGGATATACCGCTAGGCTAGCGACAACCCTGACGCGCCTGGATGAACACCTGACGCTGGAATCACAGATTTACCGGCCTGCCTGGCCAACCCAGCCCGATGATGATGTCGGGCTTTTTATTGCCTGGCTTTTATCCAGGGCATCAGGCCAATGCCCTGAGCAACGCGTCAATATCTTTCAACACGCTTGCCTCGCCCTTCTCGCCCCAGTACAGCGCGATCATTTGCTTGTCGGCCTCGACCTTGTAGACGTTCGCCGGCAATGTTGCAAAATGCGGCAACAACTTTTCATCGACGCACACTTCACGCCATTGATTGACCCACACCCCGGGCTCCAACTGCCAATAACTCCAGGTCGCCGGCACACTCGCACGCCGTGGCCGGCAGTACTGCGCACACGGGCTCGGCGGCTCCTGCTTGAGCCAGTGCGGCCACTCCTGGGGCGCCAGTTGCATGGCCAGGCCGATACGGCGCGCCTCCATGCGCAGAGCCATGCGCCCGCTCTGATGGCGCGAGGGGCGCAGCCATGCCAGAGGGCTCAGAACCACCACAAGGATTGACACCACTATCCAGACCGTCATATGTGTACTCCCGAATTTCCAGATGAGCGGATTTGATCTGACGCAACCCTATCCGCTTGAAAGCAGCCATACTGAATCTATTGCAGTCCCCTGGAGGAACGCCCCATGTCCTACGAACATATTCTGGTCGCGGTAGACCTGACCGAAGAGTGCGATCCAGTGATCAAGCGCGCCCGCGCCTTCGCGGTTGCCAGCAACGCCAAACTGTCACTGGTGCACATCGTCGAGCCTATGGCCATGGCCTTTGGTGGCGACGTGCCGATGGATCTCTCCCAACTGCAGCAACAGCAATTTGATCAGGCCAAAGAGCGCCTGGACCGGTTGATCCTCAAATACCCGGAAGTGACCAAGGAAAACTCCCACCTCACTTACGGCCAGCCTCGCCAGGAGATCCACCACCTGGCCAAGGAACAGCATTGCGACCTGATCGTGGTCGGCAGCCATGGCCGCCATGGCCTGGCGCTGCTGCTGGGTTCTACCGCCAATGATGTGCTGCACGGCGCGCCGTGCGATGTGTTGGCGGTGAAGCTGGTAAAAGACAAGTAAGACCCGACGAAGCTCCAATGTGGGAGCTGGCTTGCCTGCGATGCAGGCATCTCGGTGATTCAGGTAGACCGAGGTGATGCTATCGCAGGGCAAGCCAGCTCCCACATTTTGAATTGCATTTGATATGAAAAAGCCCGGTGCTCATAAAAACGAGCGCCGGGCTTTTTATTGCCAACGAATCACTCAGGCATCCAGCTCAGCCCAACGCTCCATCAGCACTTCCAGCTCCTGGTTCAACGTCTCCAGTGAAGCAATGACCTCGGCGGTTTCCGCCGCCGGACGCAGGTAGAAACCCGCGTCAGCCATTTGCGCTTCTACGGCAGCGATCTGCTGCTCCTTGGCGTCGATATCGCCCGGCAAGGCTTCCAGCTCGCGCTGAAGCTTGTAGCTGAGTTTCTTCTTGGCAGCCGGAGCGGCTTCCTGGGCAGGTGCAGCGGCGGCCACCGGGGCCACCACTGCGGACGTCAAGTCGGCCTTGCCGGACTTGCTCTCGGTCACGCCCAACAGGCGCGGCGAGCCGCCCTGGCGCAGCCAGTCCTGATAACCACCGACGTATTCACGCACCTTGCCTTCACCTTCGAAGACCAGGGTGCTGGTGACCACGTTGTCGAGGAATGCCCGGTCGTGACTGACCATCAGCACGGTGCCATTGAAGGTCAGCAGCACCTCTTCCAGCAGCTCGAGGGTTTCCACGTCGAGGTCGTTGGTCGGTTCGTCGAGCACCAGCAGGTTGGCCGGTTTGCTGAACAACTTGGCCAGCAGCAAGCGCGCGCGCTCACCACCGGACAAGGCTTTGACCGGGGTACGTGCGCGCTGCGGGCTGAACAGGAAGTCGCCCAGGTAGCTCAACACGTGGCGGCTCTGGCCGTCGATATCAATAAAGTCGCGGCCTTCGGCCACGTTGTCGATCACGGTCTTTTCCAGGTCCAACTGGTGGCGCAGCTGGTCGAAGTAGGCCACGTCGATGCGCGTGCCCTCTTCCACGGTGCCACTGGTCGGTTGCAGGCCATTGAGCATCAGCTTGAGCAAGGTGGTCTTGCCGGTGCCGTTGGCGCCCAGCAGACCGATACGGTCGCCCCGCTGCAGGACCATGGAGAAGTCCTTGATCAGGAACGGGCCGTCCGGGTGATGGAAGCTGACATTCTCCAGAACCATCACCTGCTTGCCCGACTTGTCGGCGGTATCGAGCTGGATATTGGCCTTGCCGGTGCGCTCGCGACGCTCGCTGCGCTCAACACGCAGGGCTTTCAGGGCGCGTACGCGGCCCTCGTTACGGGTGCGGCGCGCCTTGATGCCCTGGCGAATCCAGACTTCTTCCTGGGCCAGTTTCTTGTCGAACAGCGCGTTGGCGGTTTCTTCAGCGGCCAGCGTGGCCTCTTTGTGCACCAGGAAGCTGGCGTAGTCGCCGTTCCAGTCGATCAGGCCGCCACGGTCCAGCTCAAGGATGCGCGTGGCGAGGTTTTGCAGGAAGGAACGGTCGTGCGTGATAAACAGCACAGCGCCCTGGAAATCCTTCAGGGCTTCTTCGAGCCAGGCGATTGCGCCGATGTCCAGGTGGTTGGTTGGCTCATCGAGCAGCAGCAGGTCCGGCTCGGACACCAGCGCCTGGGCCAGCAACACACGGCGACGCCAGCCGCCGGACAGCTCGGCGAGGGTCTTGTCGGCCGGCAGTTGCAGGCGGCTCAGGGTGCTGTCGACCAGTTGTTGCAAGCGCCAGCCGTCACGGGCTTCGAGGTCTTGCTGGACATGCATCAGCTTGTCCAGGTCTTCTTCGGTGACGCAGTTCTGCGCCAGGTGATGGTATTGCGCGAGCAACTCGCCCACGCCATCAAGACCCTCGGCAACCACGTCGAACACTGTCCGTCCGTCGGCGACCGGCAATTCCTGCGGCAATTCGCCGATCTTGAGGCCCGGGGCGCGCCATACAGAACCGTCGTCGGGCTTCTGGTCGCCTTTTACCAGCTTCATCATGCTGGACTTGCCGGTGCCATTGCGGCCGATGATGCACACCCGCTCACCACGGGCGATCTGCCAGGACACCTTGTCCAACAACGGCATAGCGCCGAAAGCAAGGGACACATCGCTGAATTTGAGCAGGGTCATACGCTTCTCCAAAAACTGGGCGCGCATTCTACCTGACTTGAGGCTGGGATGCGGTCGGCATTTTCGCTATAGACACGTTCTGAAGGACATTTCCCAGCAACTTGAACCAACCGGCCGGCAAAGCTTTCGCCGGCCGCTGGCAAAAGGCTAAGCTAGGGGCAATCAGTGTCGGCGGTGCCGGTGCTAGTCGTGATTTCTCTGCACGGATGTCTCATGCGCAGTCGCCTTTTCAACTTTTTATCTTGTCTGCTTCTTTCCGCCACCGCCGTTCAATCCGCCCAGGCCGTGGACCTCACCACCCAACGTCAATACTACGATGAAGCCAAACGCGCCCTGGCCAAGGGCGATACCGGCCCCTACATGCAATACAGCCAAGCCCTGGCCGATTACCCGCTGACGCCGTACCTGGCCTATGACGAGCTGACCGCTCGCTTGAAAACCGCCAGCAACGAGGAAATCGAACAGTTCCTCGCCAAAAACGGCGACCTGCCCCAGGCCAACTGGATGAAGCTGCGCTGGTTGCGCTGGCTGGCCGAGCGTGGCGACTGGCAGACCTTTGAAAAGTACTACGACCCTAAACTCAATTTCGTCGAGCTGGACTGCCTGCATGCTCAGTTCCAGCTCACTCATAACCTGAAAGCCGAAGGCTACAAGACCACCGAAAAACTCTGGCTGACCGGCAAGTCCCAACCAGCCGCCTGTGATGCGACCTTCGGTCAGTGGGCCGCCGACGGCCAGCTCACCGAACAGAAAATCTGGGACCGCGCCAAGCTCGCCGCCGAAGCGCGCAACTACGCGCTGGCCAACAGCCTGGTGAAAACCCTGCCGACCCTCGGCGCCACCGGCCGCCTGATGGTGGATGTGGCGCAAAAGCCCGACATGCTGAGCGACCCGTCACGCTTCCTGCCGGCCAACGAGGCCATGTCTGACGCCGTTGGCCTGGGCCTGCGTCGTCTGGCGCGTCAGGACCCGGACAAGGCCATGGCCTTGCTCGACGGCTACGCCAGCAGCATGCACTTCTCGCGTGACGAAAAAGTGTCGATCGCCCGGGAAATCGGGCTGACCCTCGCCCGCCGCTACGACCCGCGTGCGCTGGACGTGATGACCAAGTATGACCCCGAGCTGCGTGACAACACCGTCTCCGAATGGCGCCTGCGCCTGCTGTTGCGCCTGGCGCGCTGGGAAGATGCCTACCAGTTGACCCGCAAGCTCCCACAAGACCTGGCCACCACCAACCGCTGGCGCTACTGGCAGGCGCGCAGCCTGGAGCTGGCCGAGCCGAAAAACCCGCAGCCGCTGGTGCTGTACAAAAACCTCGCGCAGGAACGTGATTTCTACGGTTTCCTCGCCGCCGACCGCTCCAAGGCCCCGTACCAGCTGAAAAACAAGCCGCTGCTGATGAGCCAGGCGCTGGTCAACAAGGTGCGTAACACCCCGGGAGTGCGGCGCGCCCTGGAATTTTATGCACGTGGCCAGATCGTCGATGGCCGCCGTGAGTGGTATCACGTCAGCCGTCACTTCAACCGCGACGAAATGGTCGCCCAGGCCAAGCTGGCCTATGACATGAAGTGGTATTTCCCGGCGATTCGCACCATCAGCCAGGCGCAATACTGGGATGACCTGGATATTCGCTTCCCGATGGCCCACCGCGACACCCTGGTGCGCGAGGCCAAGGTACGCGGCCTGCATTCGAGCTGGGTGTTCGCCATCACCCGCCAGGAAAGCGCCTTCATGGACGACGCCCGCTCCGGCGTCGGCGCCAGCGGCCTGATGCAACTGATGCCCGGCACCGCCAAGGAAACCGCACGCAAGTTCAGCATCCCGCTGGCCTCACCGGCCCAGGTGCTGGACCCGGACAAAAACATCCAGCTCGGCGCGGCCTACCTGAGCCAGGTGCACAGCCAGTTCAACGGCAACCGCGTGCTCGCTTCCGCCGCCTACAACGCTGGCCCAGGTCGCGTGCGCCAATGGCTGCGCGGTGCAGACCACTTGAGTTTCGACGTGTGGGTGGAGAGCATCCCATTCGACGAAACCCGCCAGTATGTGCAGAACGTGCTGTCTTATTCAGTGATCTACGGGCAAAAGCTCAACTCGCCACAGCCACTGGTGGATTGGCATGAGCGGTATTTTGATGACCAGTAACCCTGGCTGACAAAGCCCCTCCCGGCGAGCGGGTTTGCTTTGGCTAGCGGACTTACTGTGGCGAGCGGGCTTGCCCGCGTTGGGTTACGAAGCAGCCCCAAGACCGGCCCACTCGGTCTATCAGGCACACCGCAGCGCCTGGGTCGGGAGCGCTGCGCACTCCAACGCGGGCAAGCCCGCTCGCCACAACAAGCCCGCTCGCCACGGTAGCCCGCTTGCCAAAAAGTCAGTGTTTAACCTGCAACATCGCCAGCCGCACATACGGTCGCCATGCCCCCACAACCTGTGGCGAGCGGGCTTGCCCGCGTTGGGTTGCGAAGCAGCCCCAAGACCGGCCCACTCGGTCTATCAGGCACACCGCAGCGCCTGGGTCGGGAGCGCTGCGCACTCCAACGCGGGCAAGCCCGCTCGCCACAACAAGCCCGCTTGCCACAACAGGGCGCAGCCCACAACAGGCCGCTCGCCGATGGTCAGGGTTTGGTCTGCTCGTCGCCATCATTGAACTGCAAGGCAGCCAACCGCGCATACAGCGGATTGCTCGCAATCAACTGCTGGTGCGTGCCCACCGCCACCAGCTTGCCCTGGTCCATTACGGCGATCCGATCCGCATGCTTCACCGTTGCCAGCCGATGTGCGATCACCAGCGTGGTGCGGCCCTGCATCAGTTGCGGCAAGGCTTGCTGGATCAAGTGTTCACTCTGCGCATCCAGGGCGCTGGTGGCTTCGTCCAGCAGCAGGATCGGCGCGTCCACCAGCAACGCGCGGGCGATGGCCAGGCGTTGTCGCTGGCCACCGGAGAGGCCCATGCCGCCGTCGCCGAGGTGGGTCTGGTAGCCATCGGGCATTTGCAGGATAAAGTCGTGGGCATGGGCGATGCGGGCGGCGGCTTCGACCTGTTCGCGGGTGGCGGACGGGTTGCCGTAGCGGATGTTCTCCTCGACGCTGCCGAAAAACAGCGCCGGGCTCTGGGACACCAGGGCGAAGTGGCGGCGCAGGTCCAGCGGGTCGAGTTCGGTCAGCGGCAGGCCCTCGAGCAGGATGCGGCCGTGTTGCGGGTCATAGAAGCGCAGCAGCAAATCGAAAATCGTCGATTTACCGGCGCCGGACGGGCCGACCAACGCCAGGGTCTCGCCGGGATTGATGCTCAGGTTCAGACCGTCGATGGCGTAGCTGTCCGGCCGTGATGGATAGGAAAAGCGCAGGTCCTGCAACTCCATACGGCCGCTGACGCGCTCGGGCAACTGCACGGTGCCGGTGGCAGGTGCCTGGATCTCGTTGCTCGACTGCAGCAATTCGCCGATCCGCTCCGCCGCACCAGCAGCCCGTTGCAGTTCCCCGAGCACTTCGCTGAGGGTGCCGACGGCGCTGCCGACGATCAAGCTGTAGAACACAAACGCCGCCAGCTCACCACCGGAGATGCGCCCGCCGATCACATCCATACCGCCGACCCACAGCATCACGCCCACGGCGCCGAGCACCAGCATGATCACCAAGGTAATCAGCCAGGCGCGCTGCACGATGCGTTTGCGCGCCGTGGTGAAGGCGTCTTCCACGGTCACGGCGAAGCGCTGCTCGTCCTGCACCTGGTGGCTATAGGCTTGCACGGTCTTGATCTGGCCGAGGGTCTCGGACACGTAGCTGCCCACATCGGCGATACGGTCCTGGCTAAGGCGCGACAGGCTGCGCACGCGGCGGCCGAAAATCAGGATCGGCGCCAGTACCAGCGGCAGCGCCACCACCACGATGCTGGTGAGCTTGGGGTTAGTGATAAACAGCAGCACGATGCCGCCGATCACCATCAAGGCATTGCGCAGGAACAGCGAGAGCGAGGAGCCGATCACCGATTGCAGCAAGGTGGTGTCAGTGGTCAGCCGCGACTGGATTTCCGAACTGCGGTTGTTCTCGTAGAACCCGGGGTGCAGGTAGATCAGGTGGTTGAACACCTGCCGCCGAATATCCGCCACTACCCGCTCGCCAATCCAGGACACCAGGTAAAACCGCGCAAACGTGCCCACGGCCAGGCCCAACACCAGCACCATAAACAGGCCGATGGACTGGTTGAGCAGGTGCGGTGACTGGGTCATGAAACCCTGATCCACCAGCAGGCGGATGCCCTGCCCCATGGACAATGTGATGCCGGCGGTGACGATCAGCGCCAACAGCGCACCCAGCGCCTGCCAGCGGTAGGGCGCAATAAAGCGGCTGGCCAGGCGAATGGCACGGCGTTGACGGACTGAGAGCATGGAGGGCATCACCTGCGTAAGGGAGATAAGTATCTACCGCCATTACATGGGGGGAACCTGCGTAAATAACAATGAGTCGGATTAATTATGCCCGCCGATGCTGGCCCCTAGAGGCTATCGGTCTAATACCCGGCTGGAAATTCGTAATGGTTTCTGGTGGACTGAGTATTCGAACCGATGAATGTGCAAGGAGTTGTAACAGCGCAGTCACGCGGGGGGTTCACAGTAGGTACACAACCTGATGAGGAGACAGGCCATGACCTTGCAAAATAGCAGCGATGCCAAAATTGAAGTGATTCGCCAACCGCAGCAGTTGCCTTGCTCGTACATCGACGCCAAGGGCCGCGAAGTGCAGATCACCGAAGAGATGATCCAGCAGGCGTGCAGCGAACTGGAGCAGCGACTGGTCAAGCCTGCCCAGGGCTGAAGCGCCCAAGTTCTTTCAAACCCGGCCCAGGTGGCCGGGTTTTTTGTGGGAGCTAGCGGCCCCAAAAAACAGGGCTGCTACGCAGTCCAACGGGAGCAAGCTTCCTCGCCACGATTACGGCAGTCCTACAGGGATTGGGCGCCCAGGGCGGTGACGATGTTTGCCAACACCGCCGACTCCCCATTGACTCGCACTCTCAAGCCGTCAATTTCGCGGCGTGCCGGGTAGCCCTTGCGCAACAGGTCGAAAGCCTTGCGCTGTTGTTCCACGGTTCCCACAAGGCTACGGCGCAAGTCCGCATCATCACGACGCGGGTCATACACACTGCGGCACAGGGTGGCCAGCGCCCAGGCGGGGTCGGTCGAGGCATTCAACTGCACTTCGGCCAACCACGGCTCCGGCAACAGATCGCTCAATTGAATCGCGGGTTCCTGGCCCAGGTAGGTGCAAAACGCCTGATAGATCTGCGCCGTGCCACGCTGCCGGCCATCCAGGCTGTAACCGGCGATATGCGGCGTAGCCAGTACGCACAGGTCGGCCAGGTCGACATCGACCTGCGGCTCGCCTTCCCACACATCCAGCACTGCTTGCAGGTCTTCGCGCTCCAGCAGCACTTCGCGCAGGGCGGCGTTGTCCACCACCGCGCCACGGCTGGCGTTGATCAGCCAGGTGCCGGGCTTGAGCTGGTTGAGGCGGTGACGGTCAAACAGGTGCCAGGTGGAACCGTTGCCGGACTTGGTCAGCGGTGTGTGCAGGCTGATCACGTCGCACTGCTCGATAATCTGCTCCAGGCTCACGTAATCGCCGTCCTCGGCGATCTGCCGCGGCGGGTCGCACACCCGCACGTTCCAGCCCAGGCCCTTGAGCACCTGGACCAGCCGCCCGCCGACTTCACCGGCGCCTACCACGCCATACGTGCGCTGGTTGAGGTCGGCGCCTTCGATCTCGGCCAGCGTCTGCAGGCTGCCCAACACATAGTCCACCACGCCCCGCGCATTGCAGCCGGGGGCACTGGACCATTGGATACCGGCCTGCTTGAAGTAATCGAGATCGAGGTGGTCGGTGCCGATGGTGCAGGTGCCGACAAAACGCACCGATGTGCCGTCCAGCAGCGCGCGGTTGACGTTGGTGACCGAGCGCACCAGCAGCACGTCCGCCTGCTCCAGCGTGGCGCGGTCGATCGAGCGCCCGGGCACTCGGCGAATCTCGCCAAACCCTTCGAAGAAGGCATCGAGTAGCGGAATATTTTCGTCGGCAACAATCAACATGGCAGGCTCCTTTCGCGGAACAGCAGTGTACAGGGCTTGAGTGGGAGCTGGCTTGCCTGCGATGCGGGCGGCTCGGTGTATCGCCCGAACCGAGGTGCTGCCATCGCAGGCAAGCCAGCTCCCACAGGGGTTCAGCGCCTGTTGGTAGAGCGCATTACAAATCAGCAACACTGGTTTTTTCCTGACCGTTGCGTCAACGCGTAGAATCCGCCGTCCTTGCGCTGCTCTTTACTGGACACTTGTACGTGAACACTGCCACCGCCACCCTCACCCGCCCCGCCCGCATCAGCCGGGAAGTGCGCGATCTGCTGACCCTGGCCCTGCCAATCATGATCGGCCAACTGGCTACCACCGCGATGAGTTTTGTCGATGCGGTGATGGCCGGGCGCGTCAGCCCCCAGGACCTGGCGGCGGTGGGCCTGGGCAATTCGATCTGGATCCCGGTGTACCTGCTGATGACCGGCACCCTGCTGGCCACCACGCCGAAAGTCGCCCAGCGCTACGGCGCCGGGCAGTTCAGCCAGATCGGCCCGCTGGTGCGCCAGTCCTTGTGGCTGGCGGTGGTGGTCGGGATCAGCGCGGCATTGTTGCTGCTGTGCGCCGAACCGATCCTGCACGCCATGAAGGTCGAGCCTGACCTGATCAAACCGTCGATGGGCTACCTGCACGGCATCGCCGCCGGCATGCCGGCGATTGCGCTGTATTACGTGCTGCGCTGTTTCAGTGAGGGCCTGGGCCGCACGCGGCCGAGTATGGTCATGGGCCTGTGCGGGCTGGCGCTGAATATTCCGCTGAACTACATCTTCATCTATGGCCACCTCGGTGTGCCGGCCATGGGTGGCGTGGGCTGCGGCTGGGCCACCGCGATTGCGATGTGGGTGATGATGCTCGGCCTGGCCGGCTGGACCCGCTGGGGCCCGGCCTACCAGAGCAGCGAACTGTTCAAGCGTTTCGACTGGCCGCAGTGGGTGGTGATCAAGCGTGTGCTGGGGATTGGCCTGCCCATCGGCATCGCGATCTTTGCCGAATCGAGCATCTTTGCGGTGATCGCCCTGCTGCTCGGCGGCCTGGGCGCCACGGTGGTGTCCGGGCATCAGATTGCGCTGAACGTCAGCTCCCTGGTTTTCATGATCCCCTACTCCCTGAGCATGGCGGTCACTGTGCGTGTCGGCCAGGCGCTGGGGCGTGGCGAGCCGCGTGAAGCGCGGTTCGCCGCCGGGGTCGGCATGGGCACGGCGCTGGCCTATGCCTGCTTGTCGTGCAGCCTGATGCTGGTGTTTCGCGAGCAGATCGCGGCGATCTACACCCCGGACCCGATCGTGATTCACTTGGCGTCGACCCTGATCGTGTTTTCGGCGCTGTTCCAGTTCAGCGACTCGATCCAGGTCACCGCCGCCGGTGCCCTGCGGGGCTATCAGGATACCCGCGTGACCATGGTGCTGACGCTGTTTGCCTATTGGGGCGTGGGCCTGCCGGTGGGTTACGCGCTGGGGCTGACCGACTGGCTCGGCGAACCTAGCGGCCCGAGCGGTTTGTGGCAGGGGCTGATCGTGGGCCTGAGCTGTGCGGCGGGGATGTTGCTGGTGCGCCTGGCGCGCAGTGCACGCCGGCGCATTCGCGCCGACAAGGCGCAGCGTCTCCATCCGACCCTGTGACAACACCCCTGGCCGGACCTATGGCAACACCTGTGGCAACACCTGTGGCGAGCGGGCTTGCCACAACTGCAGTGTTTTCCCACAACTGCAGTGTTTTTCACAAATACGGTGCTTGCCACCAGGGCGGTGTTTGAAGGGCTTAATCGGCCTTTTTGCGGATCCAGTACAGGTACGTGCCGGCCTGCTCCTGCTGATCCACCAGTTCGTGGTCAAGGAACACGCAGAACTTGGGGATATCGCGACGCGTCGACGGGTCGGTCGCGATCACTTTGAGCAAGCCGCCGGGCGGCAGGTCGCGGATGTGCTGGTGCAACATCATCACCGGCTCCGGGCAGTTGAGGCCGGTGGCGTCAAGGGTGCCGTCGACGGGCAAATCCAGAGACTGACTCATACTTCACTCCTAAAACAGACCCGTTCTCCAGTGGGAGCGGGCTTGCCCGCGATGACGGGGGCACATTCAACATAGATTTCTACAGTTATACCGCTATCGCAGGCAAGTCAGCTCCCACACCTGATATCAGTGTTTTTTAGCTTTTTTCACGTCCACCAGCCGACGCAGGTGGCAGGTCACTTCCTCGCGATCGTGGTACAGCTGCTTGCAGCCGATCTCAACCCGAATCCCACGCGCCTTGAACCCTTCTTCGATGCGCTCCAGCAGACGCTTGACCTCGGCGTAACGCTGCTTCATCGGCAATTTCAGGTTCACCACCGCCTCACGGCAATAGCCGTCGCCGATCCAGGTTTCCAGGAGCGCCGCATTGCGCGCCGGTTTTTCGACGATATCGCAGACCATCCAGTCCACCGGCTGCTTGGGCACAAAGGTGAAGCCGTCAGCCATCAAGTGCTGCACCAGGCCGGTATCCATCAGGCTTTCGGCCATGGGGCCGTTGTCGATGGCCGTCACCAGCATGCCTCGGTTGACCAGTTGCCAGGTCCAGCCGCCAGGGGCTGCACCGAGGTCCACGCCGGTCATGTCGCCGTGCAGGCGCTCGTCCCACTGGTCGCGAGGAATGAAGTGGTGCCAGGCTTCTTCCAGTTTCAGGGTCGAGCGGCTTGGCGCGTCACGCGGGAATTTCAATCGTGGGATGCCCATCGGCCACATGGCGGAGTTGTTCGACTCGGCCAGGCCCATGAACACTTCGCGGCCGCTTTTGAAGGTCAGCAGCAGGCGCGGTTTGCTCGGGTCGTCCACCAGCTTGCCGGCGTTCAGCAGGGCCTTGCGCAGGTGCACTTCGAATTTCTTGCAGAAATTCGAGAGTTCCTTGCCGTCGTTGGTGTCGACCATCTCCAGCCACAGGCTGCCGCACACCGGGAAGCCTTGCAGGTGGTTGAGGATCACACTGATACGGTCGGTTTCCGGCAGGTCGATAAACACCCCGCGCGCCCACTGCCGCGGGAAGATCAGCTCGGCAAAGCGCTGACCGTGCATCAGGCGCTGGGCGCCGTCTTCTTCGGTGCAGACGAATTCGGCGCAGGCGCTGCCGGTCTTGGTCTTGGCGTAGCCGGAAACGTTCAGGCGCGCGGCGTGTTCCGCGATCTCGGAACAGACTTCGCCTTCAAAACCCGGGCGGCAGTGCATAAAAAGGGTGTTCATTGAATCTCCTGGCAACCGGCTTGCTGTAGCGCAATGCCTGTCATGAAAACGCGCGCATGATAGCCGAGTTCGGAACCTTGGACTTAACGATAGAGTCCAGTTATTAGCCTGCTAATGAAAACAGGGCTAAGTTGAAAGCTCTGTTCGTCCCGTCAGGTCCGTAGCCGTGCGGACCATAAGGAGTCATGTAATGTCATCCCTTGATAGCCTGAGAACCCTTAAAACCCTGCAGATAGACGACAAAACCTACCACTACTTCAGCCTGCCCGAAGCCGCCAAGAGCCTGGGTGACCTGGATAAGCTGCCGATGTCCCTCAAGGTGCTGCTGGAAAACCTGCTGCGCTGGGAAGACGACAAGACCGTCACCGGCGCCGACCTCAAGGCCATCGCCGCGTGGCTTAAAGAGCGCCAGTCCGACCGCGAGATCCAGTACCGCCCCGCCCGGGTATTGATGCAAGACTTTACCGGAGTACCCGCCGTGGTCGACCTGGCGGCCATGCGTGCCGCCGTGGCCAAGGCCGGTGGCGACCCGCAGCGCATCAACCCGCTGTCCCCGGTGGACCTGGTCATCGACCACTCGGTGATGGTCGACAAGTTCGGCACCACCAGCGCGTTTGAGCAGAACGTCGACATCGAAATGCAACGCAACGGCGAACGCTACGCCTTCCTGCGCTGGGGCCAGAGCGCCTTCGACAACTTCAGCGTCGTGCCACCGGGCACCGGCATCTGCCACCAGGTCAACCTCGAATACCTCGGCCGCACCGTGTGGACCAAGGATGAAGACGGCCGCACCTACGCCTTCCCCGACACCCTGGTGGGCACCGACTCCCACACCACCATGATCAACGGCCTGGGCGTACTCGGCTGGGGCGTGGGCGGTATCGAAGCGGAAGCGGCGATGCTCGGCCAACCGGTGTCGATGCTGATCCCGGAAGTGATCGGCTTCAAGCTCACCGGCAAATTGAAAGAAGGCATTACCGCCACCGACCTGGTGCTGACCGTCACGCAGATGCTGCGTAAAAAAGGCGTGGTGGGTAAGTTCGTCGAGTTCTATGGCGACGGCTTGGCCGACCTGCCCCTGGCCGACCGCGCCACCATCGCCAACATGGCCCCGGAATACGGCGCCACCTGTGGTTTTTTCCCGGTGGACGACGTGACCCTGGATTACCTGCGCCTGTCGGGCCGCCCGGCAGAAACCGTGAAGCTGGTGGAGGCTTACACCAAGGCCCAGGGCCTCTGGCGCAACGCCGGCCAGGAACCGGTGTTCACCGACAGCCTGGCCTTGGACATGGGCAGCGTCGAAGCCAGCCTCGCCGGGCCGAAACGCCCGCAGGACCGCGTGTCACTGCCGAATGTCGGCCAGGCGTTCAGTGATTTCCTCGATCTGCAATTCAAACCGACCAACAAGGAAGAAGGCCGCCTGGAAAGTGAAGGCGGTGGCGGCGTGGCCGTGGGCAACGCCGACCTGGTGGGTGAGACCGACTATGAATACGACGGCCAGACCTATCGCCTGAAAAACGGCGCGGTGGTAATCGCCGCGATCACCTCGTGCACCAACACCTCCAACCCGAGTGTGATGATGGCGGCCGGGCTGGTGGCGAAAAAGGCCGTGGAAAAGGGCCTGACCCGCAAACCCTGGGTCAAGACCTCCCTGGCCCCCGGCTCCAAAGTGGTGACTGACTACTACAAGGCGGCGGGTCTTACCCAATACCTCGACAAGCTCGGTTTCGACCTGGTGGGCTACGGCTGCACCACCTGTATCGGCAACTCCGGGCCGTTGCCCGAGCCGATCGAAAAAGCCATCCAGAAGGCCGATCTGGCCGTCGCTTCGGTGCTGTCCGGCAACCGTAACTTTGAAGGCCGCGTGCACCCGCTGGTGAAAACCAACTGGCTGGCCTCACCGCCGCTGGTGGTCGCGTACGCGCTGGCCGGCACCGTGCGTATCGACATCAGCAGCGAGCCGCTGGGTAACGATCAGGACGGCAAGCCGGTGTACTTGAAGGACATCTGGCCCAGCAGCAAAGAAATCGCCGATGCTGTGGCCCAAGTCAGCACTGGCATGTTCCACAAAGAATATGCCGAAGTGTTTGCCGGCGATGAGCAGTGGCAAGCTATCGAAGTGCCGCAGGCCGCGACTTATGTGTGGCAGAAGGACTCCACCTATATCCAGCATCCACCGTTTTTCGATGACATTGCCGGCCCCTTGCCGGTGATCAAGGATGTTAAAGGCGCCAATGTACTGGCCCTGCTGGGCGATTCGGTGACCACAGACCACATCTCCCCCGCCGGTAATATCAAGACCGATAGCCCGGCTGGCCGCTACCTGCGCGAGCAAGGCGTGGAACCGCGGGACTTCAACTCCTACGGCTCACGCCGCGGCAACCACGAGGTGATGATGCGCGGCACGTTCGCCAATATCCGCATCCGCAATGAGATGCTCGGCGGTGAGGAAGGCGGCAATACGATCTACATCCCCACTGGGGAGAAGATGCCTATTTACGACGCGGCCATGCAATACCAGGCTTCGGGCACGCCGCTGGTGGTGATCGCGGGCCAGGAATACGGCACCGGCTCCAGCCGTGACTGGGCGGCCAAGGGCACCAACTTGCTGGGGGTCAAGGCGGTGATCGCCGAGAGCTTCGAGCGGATTCACCGCTCCAACCTGGTAGGCATGGGCGTGTTGCCGTTGCAGTTCAAGCTGGACCAGAACCGCAAGGCGCTCAAGCTGACCGGCAAGGAGAAGATCGACATTCTCGGCCTGACCGACGTGGAGATCACCCCGCGCATGAACCTGACACTGGTGATTACGCGGGAGGATGGCAGCAGCGAGAAGGTCGAGGTGCTGTGCCGGATCGATACGCTCAATGAAGTGGAATACTTCAAGTCGGGCGGCATCCTGCACTACGTGCTGCGCCAGTTGATCGCGTCCTAAGCAACACTGGAGACCCAAATGTGGGAGCGGGCTTGCTCGCGAAAGCGGAGTGTCAGTCGATAGATTTTTGACTGATCCACCGCATTCGCGAGCAAGCCCGCTCCCACAGTTTTGACCGCGTTTCAGATCAGCCGAACAACCACTTCCACAACAGCACCAGCACCACTACCGCCAGCACCGGCCGCGCAATGCGGTACGCCTTCGGATGCTTGCGCTTCCACTGTTTGACCACACCACTGAACTTGTCACTGAAGGTCTTGCTCCAGGCATACGCCTGGTTGATGCCGCCCACGCGTTCGTCGTCGAGGTTCTGCGGCGCCGTAGCGCGGCCCAATTGCTTGCTGACCCAGCGGTTGATGCGGGTCATCACACGGTTGCTCAGGGGGCGCTCGATGTCGCAGAACAGGATCACGCGAGTCTGCTCGGTTTCGTTCTTCACCCAGTGCACGTAGGTTTCGTCGAACATCACGTCCTCACCGTCGCGCCAGGCATAGACCTGGCCGTCGACAAAAATACGGCAGTCGTCGGAATTCGGCGTGGACAGGCCCAGGTGATAGCGCAGCGAACCGGCAAACGGGTCGCGGTGCGGGTTGAGGTGGCTGCCGCCCGGCAACAGGGCGAACATCGCGCCCTTGACGTTGGGGATGCTGCTCACCAGCGCCACGGTTTTCGGGCACAGCGCCTCGGCCGATGGCAGGGGTTTGTCGTACCACTTGAGGTAAAAACGTTTCCAGCCCTTTTTGAAGAACGAACCGAAACCGGCGTCGTTATTCTTTTCGGCAGCGCGGATGTAACCCTCGTCGAACAGGTGCATGGCCTCTTCGCGGATCACTTCCCAGTTGTCCTTGAGCACGTCCAGCTCGGGAAACTTGCTGCGGTCCAGGTACGGTTTGGACGGCACGGCCGAAAACAGGTACATCAAGGCGTTATACGGGGCGAACAGCGCCGAATGGTTGACGAACTGGCGCAACATCGGCAACCGGGCCTTGCCGCGCAAGTGCACATACAGCGTGCTGCCAATAAACAACGCCAGTACCGACAGCTTGGCGGCCAAAGAAAAGGTCATGCAGCAACTCCTGGAAATAATCGCCTGGCCAACAGCAGACGTAGCAGCCGGCCATGATAAACAGTTGGGCCATTATGCAGAAGGCCCGAGCTGACCGGCTGACACAAATCAAACATTGCACTGTAGCAAGCAGGCTCGCCACAACAAGCCCGTTCGCCACAGGCTATGCATCAAGCCTGGGTTTCTTGTTCGGTAAACAAATCGCTGAACAGCATGCTCGACAGGTAGCGCTCACCGGAGTCCGGCAGAATCACTACGATGGTCTTGCCCTGCATTTCCGGCTTCTCGGCCAGGCGCACGGCCACGGCCATGGCGGCACCGCAGGAGATACCGCACAGAATCCCCTCTTCCTGCATCAGGCGCAGGGCCATGGCCTTGGACTCGTCATCGGTCACCAGCTCTACGCGGTCGACCATCGACAAGTCGAGGTTCTTCGGCACGAAACCGGCGCCGATGCCCTGGATCTTGTGCGGGCTGGGCTTGATCTCTTCACCGGCCAGCGCCTGGGTGATCACCGGCGACACAATCGGCTCCACTGCCACCGACAAAATCGGTTTGCCCTGGATGTTCTTGATATAGCGCGACACACCGGTAATGGTGCCCCCGGTGCCCACGCCCGCCACCAGTACGTCCACGGCGCCATCGGTGTCGTTCCAGATTTCCGGGCCGGTGGTTTTCTCGTGAATCGCAGGGTTGGCCGGGTTTTCGAACTGGGCCGGCATAAAGTAGGTGGCCGGGTCGCCAGCGACGATTTCAGCCGCCTTGTCGATGGCCCCTTTCATGCCTTTGGCCGGCTCGGTCAGCACCAGTTCGGCGCCGAGGGCCTTGAGCACTTTGCGCCGTTCAATACTCATGGAGGCCGGCATGGTCAGCAGCAGCTTGTAGCCACGGGCTGCGGCGACAAACGCCAGGCCGATGCCGGTGTTGCCGGAGGTGGGCTCGACGATGGTCATGCCCGGTTTGAGTTTGCCGGTGCTTTCGGCGTCCCAGATCATGTTTGCGCCAATGCGGCACTTCACCGAATAGCCTGGGTTGCGCCCTTCGATTTTGGCCAGGATGGTCACGCCACGCGGGGCGATGCGGTTGATCTGCACCAAGGGCGTGTTACCGATGGAGTGCGCGTTATCTGCAAAAATGCGGCTCATGACGGGTCCTTCAGGCAATTTGAACAAGGCCACAAGGGTAAGCCTCGTTCCACCGAGGCGTCCAGTCAGCGGAACGTTGCACGCATCGCAACAGTCCATCGACTACATGCAAGGAGAACTGCTCGATGAAACGTCGCTACAGCTGGCCGCTATGGACCGTTGCCGGACTGGTGGTGGTGCTGGTTGCCCTGAACCTCGCCCTGCCCTACCTGGTGCGCAACTACTTGAATGACAAACTCGCCGACATGGGCGACTACCGAGGCCAGGTCACCGACGTGGACCTGGCCCTGTGGCGCGGCGCGTACCGGATCAACGGCCTGCAGATCGTCAAGGTCGACGGCAAGGTGCCCGTACCGTTCGTCAAGGCGCCGCTGATCGACCTGGCGGTGAGCTGGCATTCGTTGTGGTACGAACATGCGGTGGTGGCCAAGGTGCAGTTCATCAACCCCGAGGTGAACTTCGTCGACGGCGGCGCCAACAAGCAGGCATCCCAGACCGGTAAAGGCACCGACTGGCGCGAGCAACTGAGCAAACTGGCACCGATCACCCTCGATGAAGTGCGCATCCAGGAGGGCAAGATTGCTTTCCATAACTTCAGCTCCAAGCCCCCGGTGAATATCAACGCCACCTCGGTGAATGCCAGCTTCTACAACCTGACCAACGTGGTCGATGTTGAGGGCAAGCGCGATGCCCGCTTTGACGGCAAGGCCCTGCTGCAGGGCCAGGCGCCCCTGGAGGCCACCGCCACCTTCGACCCGTTGAGCAATTTCGAGAACTTCGAATTCCGCTTTCGCGCCAAGGACTTGCAGCTCAAGCGCATGAATGACTTCGCCTCGGCCTACGGCAAGTTCGATTTCAAGGCCGGCACCGGCGATGTGGTGATTGAAGCCCAGGCGGAGAAAGGCCAACTGACCGGTTATATCAAGCCGCTGCTGCGCGACGTCGAAGTGTTCGACTGGCAGCAGGACGTGGAAAACAAGGACAAAAACATTTTCCGCTCGATCTGGGAGGCGGTGGTCGGCGCCAGCGAGACCGTGTTGAAAAACCAGTCCAAGAACCAGTTCGCCACCCGCGTGGAACTCAGTGGCAGCGTGCATCAGCAGAATGTCAGTGCGTTCTCTGCATTTTTGTCGATTTTGCGTAACGGGTTTATCCAGGCGTTCAATGCGCGCTATGAACAACCCAAGCCTTCGGCGGATTGAGGCGGCCGTCCACTTTCATCGGTTATGATGCCGCCCAATCCCCCAATGAACGCGTAAGGACACTGCCATGCGAATCTCAGGATGGATACTGACAATCATAGGCTATCTGTGGGTTTATTCAGGCGTGGTAAAAATCGCCGCAGCCGCCATGAACGGCGGCCCTCAGGCGCTCTACTTGATTCTCACCAGCCTGGTCACGCTGGTTTTAGCCGCCCTCGCCCTCTGGGGCGGCAGCAAACTCAGGAATAAGGCGGACGCACGGGCCTATGAGTTGGAAAGAAACACCAAGCGCTCGTGACCGGCCATTCAGAGACTGAATAACCCGTCTGCGTTCACAGTCGCCGGAGCTGCGCGGTATAGTCCGGGCATTGATGAATTCGAGGAATGACCGATGAAGTTCGAAGGCACCCAGGCCTATGTGGCTACCGATGACCTGAAACTGGCCGTCAACGCCGCCATCACCCTGGAGCGGCCGTTGCTGGTCAAGGGCGAACCGGGCACCGGCAAGACCATGCTCGCCGAGCAACTGGCCGAATCCTTCGGCGCCAAGCTGATTACCTGGCACATCAAGTCCACCACCAAGGCGCATCAGGGCCTCTACGAGTACGACGCGGTCAGCCGCCTGCGCGACTCACAGCTGGGCGTGGACAAAGTGCACGACGTGCGCAACTACCTGAAAAAGGGCAAGCTCTGGGAAGCGTTCGAGTCCGAAGAGCGGGTGATTCTGCTGATTGATGAAATCGACAAGGCCGATATCGAGTTCCCCAACGACCTGCTGCAAGAACTCGACAAGATGGAGTTCTACGTCTACGAAATCGACGAGACCATCAAGGCCAAGAAACGCCCGATCATCATCATTACCTCCAACAACGAAAAAGAGCTGCCGGACGCGTTCCTGCGCCGCTGCTTCTTCCACTACATCGCCTTCCCCGACCGCACCACCCTGCAAAAGATCGTGGACGTGCACTACCCGGACATCAAAAAGGACCTGGTCAGCGAAGCACTGGATGTGTTCTTCGATGTGCGCAAAGTACCGGGCCTGAAGAAAAAACCTTCTACCTCCGAACTGGTCGACTGGCTCAAATTGCTGATGGCCGACAATATCGGCGAAGCCGTGCTGCGCGAGCGCGACCCGACCAAGGCCATCCCGCCGCTGGCCGGTGCGCTGGTGAAGAACGAGCAAGATGTGCAATTGCTGGAACGACTGGCGTTCATGAGCCGTCGCGGTAATCGCTGATGTTGCTCAACCTGTTCAATGAAATGCGTGCAGCCAAGGTGCCGGTGTCGGTGCGCGAGCTGCTCGACCTGATCAACGCGCTCAAGCAGCGTGTGGTGTTCGCCGACATGGACGAGTTTTACTACTTGGCCCGGGCGATCCTGGTGAAGGACGAACGGCATTTCGACAAATTCGACCGGGCGTTCGGCGCCTACTTCAACGGCCTGGAAAAGCTCGACGACCACCTGCAGGCGTTGATCCCCGAAGAGTGGCTGCGCAAGGAGTTCGAACGCTCGCTGAGCGATGAAGAGCGTGCGCAGATCCAGTCCCTCGGCGGCCTCGACAAGCTGATCGAAGAATTCAAGAAGCGCCTGGAAGAACAGAAGGAGCGCCACGCCGGCGGCAACAAGTGGATCGGTACAGGCGGCACCAGCCCGTTCGGCTCCGGTGGTTACAACCCCGAAGGCATTCGCGTTGGCGACGCCGGCAAGCGCCAGGGCAAGGCGGTAAAGGTCTGGGACCAACGCGAGTACAAGAATCTCGACGATCAGGTGGAACTGGGCACGCGCAACATCAAGATCGCCCTGCGCCGCCTGCGCAAGTTTGCACGCCAGGGTGCGGCCGAAGAGCTGGATATCGACGGCACCATCGACCACACCGCACGCGACGCCGGGTTGCTGAATATCCAGATGCGCCCGGAGCGGCGTAACACCATCAAGCTGCTGTTGCTGTTCGACATCGGCGGCTCGATGGATGCCCACGTCAAAATCTGTGAAGAGCTGTTCTCGGCATGCAAGACCGAGTTCAAGCACCTGGAGTACTTCTACTTCCACAACTTCGTGTACGAGTCGGTGTGGAAGAACAACCAGCGCCGCACCTCGGAACGCACCTCCACCCAGGACTTGCTGCACAAATACGGCGCCGATTACAAAGTGATCTTTATCGGCGATGCGTCGATGGCACCCTATGAAATCACCCAGGCCGGCGGCAGTGTCGAGCACTGGAACGAGGAGCCGGGGTATGTGTGGATGCAGCGTTTCATGGCCAAGTACAAGAAGTTGATCTGGATTAACCCGTATCCCAAGGATACGTGGGGGTATACCGCCTCGACCGGGATTGTGCGGGAGTTGGTGGAGGATCAGATGTACCCGCTGACATTGCGCGGGCTGGAAGAAGGGATGCGCTTTCTCTCCAAATAAACGGTGCAGCTACCGCAGGCAAGCCAGCTCCCACAGGGATATGTATTCCACGGTTGAAATGCATTTTCCTGTGGGAGCTGGCTTGCCTGCGATGCTTTTAGCGATTCACAAACCGCTGCAAATACTCGATATGCTGCCGATGCGCCGTCTCCTGCACCACCGGCGCCAACCGAACTTTCTCCCCCGGCAGACACTGCGCCAGCCGCGCCAGCGACAACGGCGTCAACGCGCCCAAACGTGGATAACCACCAATGGTCTGCCGATCATTTAGCAACACAATCGGCTGCCCATCCGGCGGCACCTGGATCGCCCCCAGCGCAATTCCTTCGGAGATCAGCGACGGCCCCTGATACTGCAACGGCGTGCCCAACAGCCGCATGCCCATGCGGTCGGCGCGGCTGTCCAGGGCCCATTCGGCGTTGAACGCATCGAACAGGCTCTGCCCGCTGAACTGGCCAATTTGTGCGCCGACGATCACATCCAGCGGTGTGCCGGAGTGCACATCCGCGTGACTCAATACCTTCATCGCACCGCCCGTACCGGAATACGCCAACCGCCCGCCTTCGGCCAGCACCTTGCCGAAACCGTCCGGCCCGCCCAGCGCCTCACGAACCACCGTGGCGCAACTGCCCAGCACATCCGGCGCATCAAACCCGCCCGGCGCCGCCAGGTAAGCCCGCGCACCGCTGAACGGCTGGGTAAAGCGCAAACGCTGGCCCTTTTGCAGGATAAAACTGCGGCCGGGGCTGATGGCGCGTTCGTCGATGTAGGCGCCCAGGTCCGCACCGGCAAGGGCCAGCAGGCAGTAATCCTCGGCCTGCACGGTGAAGCCGCCGAGGGTGACTTCCACCACCGGCGCGTCCAGCGCATTGCCCAGCAGCCAGTTGGCCCAGGACATCGACACCCAATCCAGCGCGCCGCCCTGGGTCACGCCCAGGTGGCGCACGCCAAAGCGACCGGCGTCCTGCAACAGGCACAGCGGCGTGCTGGCCTCGATCAACAAGCGGCTCATGCCTGCGCCTCCAACGGCGTGTCATCGCCACCCAGGTTGATGAATTCGGCGTGATCAACCGCTTCGAAACGCACCGTGTCGCCCGGTTGCATCAGGCTGTAGCCATCGCGCTCGCGGTCGAAGAGTTTGGCCGGTGTACGGCCGATCAAGTTCCAGCCGCCCGGCGACACCACCGGGTACGCGGCCGTTTGCCGCTCGGCGATGCCGACGCTGCCGGCCGCCACGCGTTTGCGCGGGGTATTCAGGCGGGGGGTGGCGAGGCGTTCATCCACCAAGCCCATAAAAGCGAAACCGGGGGCAAAGCCGAGGGCGAACACCTGGTAGGGGTGAGCGCTGTGGCAGCGAATCACTTCGTCGACGGCCAGGCCGCTACGCTGGCTGAGCAGGGTCAATTCAGGGCCGACGCTCAGGTCGTACCACACCGGCAGCACATGGCATCGGCCGCTGCCCTGGGCCTGGGGTTGCAGGTCGGTGAGGGCCTGGTCGATCAGTTCGCGGGCTTGCGCCGGGTTCAACGCAGTGAGGTCGTAATGCACCATCAAGGTGGTGTAGGACGGCACCAGGTCCACCAGCGCCGCGCCGAAACCGCTGCGCAAACGCTGGGTAGCGGCGAGAATCCACGGCATATTGGCTTCGGCGATCACCTCAAATAAACGCACCATCAGGCAGTCGATGGCAGCCACTTCAATCCGTGGCTTCATGCTGGCCTCAACGCCTCGCGGATGCGCTGGACCGCCGCGATCGAGCTGGCATTGTCGCCATGCACACACAGGGTATCGGCCTGCAGGACCAGGGGGCTGCCGTCGCTGGCAGTCAGCGCGTGACCACGCGAAAGGGTCAGGGCTTGCTGCACGATGGTCTCGGAATCATGGTGCACCGCGCCCGGCAGCTGGCGCGAAACCAAATGCCCCTTGGGGTCATAGGCACGGTCAGCGAAGGCTTCGAACCAGAGGGTTACGCCATATTCGTCGCCCAGGGCCTGCGCCGCGCTGTTGTCGCGGGTTGCCAGCAGCATCAGCGGCAGCTCGCCGTAAGCCGCCACGGCCTGGATCACTGCGCGCAGTTGTGCAGGGTTGGCCATCATGTCGTTGTACATCGCGCCGTGGGGTTTGACGTAGTTCACCCGCCCGCCCTGGGCGCGGCAGATGCCGTCGAGGGCGCCGATCTGATAGTGCAACAGGTCCTGGATTTCCTCGGGCGTGTAGGCCATGGAACGGCGGCCGAAACCTTGCAGGTCCTGATACGCCGGGTGTGCGCCGACCTGCACACCGTGCTTGAGGGCCAGGCTGACGGTCTTGCGCATGATGCTCGGGTCGCCGGCATGAAAGCCGCAGGCCACGTTGGCGCAATCAATGAACGGCATGACCTCGGCGTCCAGACCCATGGTCCAGTTACCAAAGCTTTCGCCGATATCGCAATTGAGTAGCAGACGGCTCACGCTGGACGCTCCTGTAGGCTTTGTTTTTTTGTAGTGTGGGATTTTTTACACAGAACTCGCAACTTGTCCTGACACCCCAACGACGCTTATCGTGGAATAGCTCGATTTTTGGCGCTGGCCCGGTGCGGCGTCCAACTAATAAAAACCGATCCATGCATAAGAAAAAGTTGATCCCATGAATTTGAAGTTCCTCGAAACCTTCGTCTGGGTGGCCAAGCTCAAGAGTTTTCGCCTGACCGCCGAGAAGCTGTTTACCACCCAGGCGTCAATCTCCAGCCGCATCGCCGTGTTGGAAAGCGAGCTGGGGGTAAAGCTGTTTCTGCGTGACTCACGGGGCGTGAGCCTGACCCCGGAAGGCTTGAAGGTACTCGATTATGCCGAGCAGATGATGGTCACCATGCAAGGGTTGAAGCAGTCCTTGGAGACCACCAGCAGCAAGGTCGGGCGCATTCGCATCGGCGCGATGGACACGGTGATTCACACTTGGCTCAGCCCGTTGGTGGCGGAACTGATGGACCATTTCCCGCTGGTAGAAATCGAGTTGGTCGCCGATACCGCGCTCAATCTCAGCGATCAGCTGCAAAAAGGCTTCCTCGACCTGATCCTGCAAACCGACCTGCTGCGCCTCGAAACCGTGCGCAGCCTGGAACTGGCCAGCCACCCCATGGCGTGGATCGTCGCCAGCCAGTCGATCTACAACCGCGACTACGCCTCCCTCGCCGAACTGGCCCAGGAGCGCATCATTACTTACTCGAAAAACTCCCACCCGCACCAGGACGTGCTGAGCCTGATGCAGGCCAACGGCGTGGCCGCGCCACGCATGAACTGTGTGAATTCGGTGTCGGCGATCACCCGCTTGCTGCGCGACGGGTTCGGGGTGGGCGCGCTACCACCGGTGCTGGTCATCGAAGAGCTGGCGCGCGGCGAGCTGGTGATGCTGCCGATGGCGCAAAAGCTGCCGAACTTGCAGGTGGTGGTGTCGTGGCGCGTGGGGGTGGAATTGGTGGAGGAGATAGTCGGGCTGTGCCAGAAGGTGGTGGCGCGGTATGCCGAGGAAGTCGGTGAAGAGCGGATGGTGCTGACGAAACAGGGTTAAACCTGTGGGAGCTGGCTTGCCTGCGATAGCGGTGTATCAGTGGCAGATGTGCAAGCTGACTCACCGCTATCGCAGGCAAGCCAGCTCCCACATTTTAGAGGCCCTTCAGGTCGCGCTCTTCAATCGGCCGGCTCTGGCGCAAGCGCTTGCCGCCCAGCACCACCCAGTCGATCAGCCGGAACAGGCACTCGATGCCGAACGACAGCAGCATCGCCCCGCCCAGGCCCCAGCCCATGGCCTCGGGGGTCAGCAGGATCTGGTAGCTGTAGCCGTTCCAGGTTTCCAGGCGGATATCCGGGTCGGCCGCCACGGCCACTTGCAAGGCGCGGATGTACCACGGGCCTTGCATCGCCTGGAATTGTTTATCCAATGCCACCTGGCGATCGAGCATGGCGCCCAGGCTGTTGGCGTCGCTCTGGAACACCGGGTCATCGCTGGCGCGGTAATGGGCGACGAGGGCCTGCAAGTCGCCCTTGAAGAACTGCTGCGCAGTCGATTCAAACCCGCGCAGGCCGGTCTGGGCCTCGATCAGGTGGGCTTCGACGCGCTTGGCGTAGTCATTGATAAACCCCGGCACTTGCACACCGACCAACAAGCCAATGGCAAACAGCACCAACCGCAGATAACTGAGCAACATGGTCACTATCCTTACTCGGTAACGCCCTGGCTGACGCATTCACCGCGTCGCCACAGGCTCCATTGGCCCGGTTCGTAGCGGGTCCAGTTTTCATTGTCGGTCAACGGTTCGGTGGCGATCACCGTCACCACATCATTGGGCGTGGTTTCGGCCTGAAAATCGACGATCACGTCGACATCTTTCAAGCGTGCCGGGCCAAACGGTGCGCGCCGGGTAATCTGCGCCAACTTGGTCGAACAGTAGCAAAACAGCCAGTCGCCATCGCTGAGCAGGCAGTTGAATACGCCCTTGCTGCGGTATTCGGCGCAGGCGGCGATCAGGTCCGGCAGCATTTGCTCGATGTCCACCGGCTCCGGGAAGGCTTCGCGCACGCGGTTGAGCAGGTCACAGAACGCCGCTTCGCTGTCGGTATCGCCCACCGGCCGGTAGAAGGTGGCGCGGGGGTGGAAGTCCGCCAGCTGGCCATTATGGGCAAAGCACCAGTTGCGTCCCCACAGTTCACGTACGAACGGGTGAGTATTGGCCAGGCTCACCTTGCCCACATTGGCCTGACGGATATGGCCGATCACCACTTCACTTTTGATCGGATACCGCTGCACCAGCAGGGCAACTTCCGATTCACTGCTGGCGGCCGGGTCCTGGAACAGGCGCAGGCCACGGCCCTCGTAGAAGGCGATGCCCCAACCGTCGCGATGGGGGCCGGTACGCCCGCCGCGCTGCATCAGCCCGGTAAAGCTGAACACGATATCGGTGGGGACGTTGGCACTCATGCCCAATAATTCACACATGCCAGGGCTCTCGCTGCAGGGCGGACAACGTTAAAGGCGCGGTTCGACCCGCATACCGCTCACAGGCGCGGGACGGCGGTAAGGTTCATCGTCCTCATCCTGCGGCTCGGCGGCCAGGGCCGCATCAACCGCAGCCTTGCGCTCACGGCGGGCGTTGGCGGCGCGCTCGATGGGCCAGCGGATGAGCACGATCACCAGGTACACGCCGAACGCGATCATGGTGTACATAAACAGATCGGAGATGGCCCGCCAGGCGTTGTTGCCAACCTTGAGCACCAGGTCCAGCGCGGTGATGGCCACGGCGGGTGCGAATTGAGTCTTGACCGGGTCAACGATAGTCGGGCTGAACAGCAGCACCGCCATCAGCAATTGCAGCGGCTCGCGCAGCCAGCGCCAGATCCAGCGGGTCATGCGCCACCACACCAACAGGCAGCCCAAAGCGGCGAAGGCGTAAAGGCCCCAAGCGGTCAGATAATCGTTCTCGGTCATGGTGTCCATGGCAAGGTAGGCAAACAGGCGGCTATGATAACGGCTTTTGCGTGTCGCGGCTGCAATGCCTGCCACCGTCCGCCAGACAGAGAGTGATCCATGCCGTCATCTAACGCCCCGATTGCCCGCAAAGCGCCAGGCCAGGACCCGTACGCCTGGCTGCAAGAACGTGACAGCACTGAAGTCCTCGATTACCTGAAGGCCGAAAACGCCTGGCAGGAAGCCCAACTGGCCGACCAGCAGGCGCTGCGTGAAACCTTGTTCGAAGAGATCAAGGGCCGCATCCTCGAAACCGACCTGTCCCTGCCCTCCCCCTGGGGCCCGTACCTGTATTACACGCGCACCACCGCCGGTGACGAATACGCCCGCCACTACCGCTGCCGCCGCCCGGCGGATGACAGCAACGCGGTGGACGAGAACAGCGAAGAACTGCTGCTGGACCCGAACGTGCTGGCCAATGGCGGCTTTTTCTCCTTGGGCGCGTTCAGCATCAGCCCCGACCACCAGCGCCTGGCCTACAGCCTGGACACCAGTGGCGAAGAGATCTACACCCTGTACGTGAAGGAATTGGCCACCGACAAGGTCAGCGAACTGGCGTTCGAGAACTGCGACGGCAGCATGACCTGGGCCAATGACAGCCTGACCCTGTTCTTTGGCGAACTGGACGACACCCACCGCCCGCACAAGCTGTATCGCTACCGCCTGGATGGCACAGCGGCGCAGGAAGTGTTCCACGAGCCGGACGGCCGATTCTTCCTGCATTGCTACCGTTCCAGCTCCGAGCGCCAGTTGCTGCTGGCCCTGGGCAGCAAGACCACCAGCGAAATCTGGGCCCTTGACGCCAACCAGCCGCACCTGGACTTCACTTGCCTGGCGCCACGGGTCGAAGACCATGAATACGATGTCGACCACGGCCAGCTTAATGGCGCGTGGACCTGGTTTATCCGCAGCAACCGTGACGGCATCAATTACGCACTGTTTGTTGCTACCGACATCGGCGACGTGCCGACCGAGGATGAGTGGCAGAACCTGATCCCCCACAGCGATGAGGTAATGCTCGACGGCGTAAGCCTGAATGCCGGCGCCATGACCTTGAGCCTGCGCATCGGCGGCCTGCCGGTGATCGAAGTGCACCCCGAGGGCCTGCCGGCCTATCGCGTGGAATTGCCCGACGCCGCCTACAGCCTTTACGTACAGAACAGCCTGGAATTTGCCAGCGACAAGATCCGCCTGCGTTATGAAGCGCTGAACCGTCCGGCCCAGGTGCGCCAGCTTGAGTTGGCCACAGGCACGCAGTTGGTGCTCAAGGAAACCCCGGTACTGGGCGCGTTCAACGCCGACGACTATGTCAGCCAGCGCCTGTGGGCCACCTCCGCTGACGGCACCCAGGTGCCGATCAGCCTGGTGGTCAAGCGCGACCAGCTCGGCAAGCCTGTGCCTCTATACCTGTATGGCTACGGCGCTTACGGCCAGAGCCTTGACCCATGGTTCTCACATGCGCGCCTGAGCCTGCTGGACCGCGGCGTGGCGTTCGCCATCGCACATGTACGCGGCGGCGGCGAGCTGGGCGAAGCCTGGTATCGCAACGGCAAGCAGGCGCATAAGCAGAATACCTTCAGCGACTTTATCGCCTGCGCCGAACACTTGATCGCCGAGGGCCTGACCACCGCCAGGCAACTGGCGATCAGCGGCGGCAGTGCCGGCGGCCTGTTGATCGGTGCGGTGCTCAATCAGCGTCCGGAGCTATTCCAGGCGGCGATTGCCGAAGTGCCGTTCGTCGACGTGCTCAACACCATGCTCGACCCGGAGCTGCCGCTGACCATCACCGAGTACGACGAGTGGGGCAACCCCGAAGAGCCCGAGGTGTACGAACGCATCAAAGCCTACGCACCGTACGAGAACGTCAGCGCCCAGGCATACCCGGCTACGCTGGTGATCGCCGGCTACAACGACAGTCGCGTGCAGTACTGGGAAGCGGCCAAATGGGTGGCCAAGTTGCGCGACACCAAGACCGACGACAACCTGCTGCTGCTCAAGACCGAACTCGGCGCCGGCCACGGCGGCATGAGCGGGCGTTACCAGGGATTACGTGACGTAGCACTCGAATATGCATTTGTGTTCAAGGCGCTGGGCCTGGTTTAAGGAACTTAGTGCGGCGGCCCTGTCTGAACACAGGACCGCCTACTTGATTGATGGACCAAGATTGCAGCCATGCCCCAACCGACCTTATTGAATAACGAAATTCGCGACATGCTGATGGACTGCGGCCTGTTCGATCCGCTGCTGCCGGAAGACTTTCACGTGGCCGCCGGCTACTTCAATATCAGCAGCATTGCCCAGAACGAGGTAATTTTTCTCGAGGGCGACGCCGGCACCTTCATGTGCATCATCCACAGCGGCCAGGTGGCGGTGCAGAAAGCCAACCCTGGCGGCCAGCGCCTGACCATCGCCACCCTGCGCAGTGGCCGGGCCTTTGGCGAAATGGCGGTGCTTGACGGCGAGCGGCGCTCGGCCAGTTGTGTGGCCGCCAGTGACTGCGTACTGCTGAACCTGGGCAAGGACTCCCTGGAAAAAATGCTCAACGAAGCGCCCAGGGTGGCCGCCAAGATCATCCGGGCGATTGCTATCGCCCTGTCCAAACGCCTGCGCATGGCCGACGGGCAACTACTCAACCAACAGTTCTAGCCGCCGGGCGTCTTCGGTTTGCTGTCGTTTTGCTGCAGGCCGGGCACTGTCTGGTCCTTCGGCGGCGTCGGCAACACGATGGGCACCAGCGGTGGCGAGCCGTTGGTCTTGGGCACGGCAGGTGGCGTGACTTGCGGGTACAGCGTCGGCGTCGGGGTGCCCGGTGCGCCTGGGGTTGGGTCGGGCGCGACCGGCACGGTTTGCAACTCCTGCGCCTGCGCCGCACCCAATGTGAGCGCGCCAAGCACAATGACCGTTAGAATGCTGCACTTCATCGCTGGCTCCATGGCCTGACCGTAATGTCGTAAGGCTACTCCCAACCGCGCAAGAATGCCCTTCCCAATGAGATTTCCATGAAACGTTTCGTTCTGCTGGACACCACCCCGATCCCCGATAACGGCGGTGCCTTGTGCCTGTTCGAATACGGTGAGGATTTTGTCATCAAGATCCAGGGCGGTGATGGCGGCCAGTTGATGAACACCCGCATGCACGGTTCCGAAGACGCCCTGGCGGAAATCCCCTGCCGCAAGGTCGCCGGGCGGCCAGGCTCACGCGTATTGATCGGCGGGCTGGGCATGGGCTTTACCCTGGCCTCGGCGCTCAAGCATTTGGGCAAGACCGCCGAAGTGGTCGTGGCCGAACTGGTGCCTGGCGTGGTGGAGTGGAACCGTGGCCCGCTGGGCGAAAAATCCGGCCGCCCGTTGCTGGACCCACGCACGGTGATCCGCATGGAAGACGTGGCCAAAGTGCTACAGGCCGAGCCCCAGGGCTTTGACGCGATCATGCTGGACGTGGACAACGGGCCCGAGGGCCTGACGCAAAAGGCCAACAGTTGGCTCTACTCAGCCGGTGGCCTGGCGGCCTGCGCCAAGGCTCTGCGGCCCAAAGGGGTGCTGGCGGTGTGGTCTGCCAGCGCCGACAGGCTGTTCAGTGACAAACTGCGCAAGGCTGGGTTCAAGGCCGAAGAGGTGCAGGTGTTTGCGCATGGCAACAAGGGGACGCGGCATACCATCTGGATTGCGGAAAAGCTCAAGGGCTGAGTATGGGTGACTGCGCGCGGGTTAGTTGCTGTTGGGGGGGGGTGAATATCCGTTATTTGGGTAACGGCAGCTTATGGTTCCGCTCTTACAGCGGGTCACTTTGGAAAAGCACCAAAGTAACCAAAGTGCTCTTGCCCCAACACTCGGCACCTCGCCTCCGGCTCGGTGTGCCCGCACGCAGACTTGAATCCGTGGGCCGCCGCGATGGGCCATCCTTGGCCCAGCGCGGCTAACCCGGCGTCCTGCCGGGTTACCCACGGATTCAAGCCTGCGTGCGGCCAGCGTGTTTGACGGGGCGCCTCAGATCAAGATCAAAAGCGCAAAAGATCGCTGACTTCGTCATCGGTAAGGATGTAAGGGCCAGATCAAAAACAAAGCAAATCGAGGCGGCCTGACAGCCGGCCTGATCATTGAAGCCGTACTCGGTTCAAATGTGGGAGCTGGCTTGCCTGCGAAAGCATCAACTCGGTGTGCCTGATGTACCGAGTTGCCAGCATCGCAGGCAAGCCAGCTCCTACAGAAAAGCCCGCTTTTGATCTACACCACTCAGGCCGGCTGTCAGGCCGCCGTGCTCTGCTTTTGATCTCGGGCGCCCCGTCAATCACGCTGGCCGAACGCAGGCTTGAATCCGTGGGCAACCCGGCAGGACGCCGGGTTAGCCGCGATGGGCCAAGGATGGCCCATCGCGGCAGCCCACGGATTCAAGCCGGAGTGAGGGCACACCGAGCCTAAGCGAGGTGCCGAGTGATGGGGCGAGGACCTTTTGGTTACTTTTGGGTCCTTCCAAAAGTGACCCGCTGTAAGAGCGGAACCATACTCAGCCATAACCGCAGCAACGGATATGCCCCCCCCCCCCACCTCCCCCCTATAACCATAAAAATGCCCACCCCACCGCCCTAACGGCGAGAATTCCGATAATCAATCACATACGGCACTTTTTTGTCGAAAGTCTTCTCCAACTCATCGCGATCCACCTGCGTCATCCCCCCCAACTGACGCGCGGTAAACCCACTGTCCCCCACCTGTGCGCCCGGCGCCAAACTGACCATACGCTTGGCGACAGCCTCAATGGCATCCTTATAACCGCCCTTCTTGTTCAGGTTATACCCGCCCAAATCAACCTGCGTACGCAACCAGTTCCCCCAGTAGAACTCCAAAAACTCCGGCGCCACCGAGCCATCATCCGGCTTGGCATACGCAGCTTTACGAGTGAAATACACCAGGCTGCGGAACATATCGTCCTGCAAATTCTTGAAGCCCAACTGAGCCGGCAGTTCGTTCGGCGTCAGGGTCTGGCCCTGATTGTCCTTGAGCCATACCTTGCGGGCCGCCTCCATGCGCCGCCAGAACGTGGCGAGGTCCGGGCTGTTGCTGAAGTCGTCGGTCACCTTGACCCACATTTTCAAGCGTGGGCCGCCACCAGTGGCTTCCCACAACGTGGTGAAACTGTGATGACCGTCGGTCAGGTACAACTGGCCGGCAGGGCCGACCACCACGGTCTTCATGTCTTCGGGGTGAGTGCCCACCGGCGCCTTGCAGGTGAAACTCGACGGCTTGTGCAGGTCGGCCCCGTTGGGCACCTTGTCGGCTTCGCCCTGGCCATTGGTTTCGCAGTAGTCATCGAAGACTTTCGCAGGCTTGTCGGCGAACAACCCCAGGCTGTAGTAAATCTGGTCGAACCCGATCACGGCCTGGGTCGGGTGCAACTGGTCGAGAGCCACCTCGATCACCTGGCCGGGCTGAGGTGTGGAGAACGCCTGGGCTTGAGCCGTCAGTACGCTGAGTAGCAGTGCAACTGTCCATGTAGGTAAACGCATAGGTTTCAGATCCTTATGAAATTGAGTGAGCCGATACTACAAATGATTGCCGATGCCAGGCTGTACCACTGCTGAAAAAGCCAGCGGTCATTTACAGCGCGAGCGGCTAGAATCAACCTTATCCGTGACCACCAAATAGCCAGGAGCCATGATGAGCTCGACCAACCCGCCCTCCCACACCGCCAAACTGGACCGCATCCTTGCCGATGCCCAGCGTGATCGGGAAATGGGCTACCGCGACAAAGCCTTGAAGATGTACCCCCATGTCTGCGGTCGCTGCGCCCGTGAATTCGCCGGCAAACGCTTGAGCGAACTTACGGTACACCATCGAAATCACAATCATGATGACAACCCCCAGGACGGTTCCAACTGGGAGTTGCTGTGCCTGTACTGCCACGATAACGAACACTCGCGCTACACCGACCAGCAGTACTTCGGCGAAGGCTCCACCAGCAGCCCGACGATTGCCAAGGCCACGCATAACCCGTTTGCGGCGTTGGCCGGGTTGATGAAAAAAGACAGCTGAGAGCTTCAAGCTGCAAGCCTCAAGAAAAAGCCGCTCTGCTTTTAACTTGCAGCTTGTGGCTTGCCGCTATAATGCTGCCTTTTTAAGGCACTCCCGTGGGCAATAAACGCTATAGCTGCATCGGTCTGTATAACCCCAAATCCCCCGAAAACGTCGGTTCGGTCATGCGTGCCGCCGGTTGCTACGGCGTGGCCTCGGTGTTCTACACCGGGGTGCGTTACGAGCGTGCGCGGGATTTCATCACCGACACCAAGAAAGTCCACCACGACATTCCGCTGATCGGCATCGACGACCTGAAAAAGATCCTGCCGCTGGGCTGCATCCCGGTCGCCGTAGAGTTGGTGGAAGGCGCCCGCCCGCTGCCCGAATACACCCACCCGGACCGTGCGCTGTATATCTTCGGCCCCGAAGACGGCTCGCTGGATAAAGAGATCCGCGACTGGTGTGAAGACGTGGTGTACATCCCGACCACCGGCTGCATGAACCTCGCCGCCACCGTCAACGTGGTGCTCTACGACCGCCTGGCCAAGGGCAACAACACCCGTTCGGGCCCCAAGTACTGAAATTTCGGGAACATCCGGCGCCCGCAAACAGTCAGCTACTTACACTTGCCCTTGTTGGAGACGGATCATGAGCGACAGCAAAACCTTGCGACCTATCATCGAACACACCCCGTTTGAAACCCGGCCCACCCAGAACGTGCATGGCTGGGAACGCATCGGCTCCGTGGCCGGTGGCGTGATGATGGTCGGCAAAGGGCTGCGCCGAGGCGGCATTTTCGGCCTGATTCAAGTGGCGATCGGCGGCGTGGCCCTGGCCCGTGGCTTTACCGGCCACAGCTCGCTCAAGGACAAGCTGGAACAGGGTCGTCAGGAAATGAACAGCGTGCGCACAAAGATCGAGCGCGCAGGTGCCGAGTTGAAGAACTTGAAGACCAAGGCTGAAGTGGCGGCAGAGAAAGCCACCCAATAGTTCGGCTGAACCCAATCAAATATGGGAGCGGGCGTGCTCGAGAATACGGTGTTTCAGCCAAATGGATGGCGACTGAACCAGCGCATTCGGGAGCAAGCCCCCTCCCACATTTTTGCTTTGTGCAAGGCGTCGGATCAGCGCAGCAGTTTTGAGTCCAGCACCACCGACGACTCGCCAATGATGCTCTCGGCCAGCTGTACGAACTGCGCAGTGGTGATGCTGCCGGCCCGCATAACTGCCTGCGCGAGGTCATCCAGGGAGCGCTTGTTGTGGGTTTTCACGCGGATCTCGCGGTCCAGTTCCTGCAACACCAGCACCGCCCGTGACACGGTCGCGCCGCTGATGTGCTCGCCGCGCAGGCTGGTCACGTCTTTGCCTTCCCTGGTCAACCGCGCCTGTATCGCCTGATACCGCTCATCGGTGATCCCGCCGGCACGGCGCAGCAGCTCAATGGCGTAGTACTCGCCCAGGCCCTCGCTGATCCAGTCACTGGTGTCGTGATCGTTGAAACGGCCAATCGCTTGCACCACTTCGCGGATCAACGGGCTGCTGCCGTTTTCGCTGACCAGCGGCGTGCGGCTGTTGAGGTAGATCGAGTCCCGTGCCGCTAAGGCGCCACGGCGCATCGGGTCGCTGGCGCCCACCAGCAACAGCTTGGCCGGGTGACGCGGGAACGCCGCTTCAATCTGCGGCCAGACAAAGGTCAGCAAGGTCAGCACATCCATGCGGCGCATGGCCTGGCCTTTGGGCGAGGCCACGGTCACCTCGCTTTCGCCCAGGCGCACCCGACGGCTGCCCAGGTTGCCAGCGAGCATCCAGCCGGTGGGCCGGTCGAACAAGCGCGAAACATTGTCGATACGGAACTTGTTTTTGCCGATGCGCGGCCAGGCGGTTTCGATGCTTTTCCATCCCGCCGGCAGTTCGAACACCAGCCGCGAGACCAGCTCGACGCCGTCCTGCTGGTCCAGACGTGCGGGCGGCACCAGGTCTTCGCCGCGAAACAGCGCCCAACTTGGGGTCATCCGCGCTTCATAAATACCCGGCTTGCGTGCATGGGTGAGGCGTACGCGGTAGGTCAGGCTGGCCTTGCTGGGGCCGGGCTGCCACAGGCCACGGTGGTCTTTGACGCTCCACTGGCCATCCGCCTTGAAGTCGCTGTAGTCGCCGTCGTGGCCCAGGTCGAAGTTCAGACTGCGCACCGCCGAGCCCTGGGACAGGCTCAACCGCACCTCGGCCTGATCGCTCTGGGGCAGCAGTTTGACGTGATAATCCACGTCGACTTTGTTCGCGCACCAGCCAGCCTGGCTCAGCGTCAGCAACACCAGGCTTGCCGCGAGCTTGATTCCCCCCCTCATACACCCTCCGTTTCAACCCGCGCGGAAAATCAGGTAATCCTCCCAGTCATCTTCGGGCACGCTGCCTTCGCTGAGCATGCGCCCGGACTGGGAAATGCGTTCATGGTGCACGGCGTCGCGGTCGCCGCAGACCAGGTGGTGCCACAACGGCAGGTCCTTGCGCTCGCTGACCAGGCGGTAGCCGCAGGTCGGCGGCAGCCATTTGAACTGGTCGGCCTGGCCGGGGGTGAGCTGGATGCAGTCAGGTACTGAGGCGCGGCGGTTGGGATAGTCGGTGCACTGGCAGGTTTTCAGGTCCAGCAGCTTGCAGGCAATGCGCGTGTAATAGACGCTGTTGTCGTCTTCATCCTCAAGCTTTTGCAGGCAGCACAGGCCACAGCCGTCGCACAACGACTCCCACTCCTCCTGGTCGAGGTGTTCAAGGGTTTTGCGTATCCAGAAAGGTTCGACTTTGGCGGCCATGGCTCTACATCGGTAGCGGTCTATTAAAAGGCCGCCAGTCTAGTGCCCACGCCCCTTATAACCAAGCGCTTACGACTGGCGGTGTAACAACAGTTGTCAGTCCAGCGGCCGCGCAGTAGCTTTGAACGCCGAATTGACGATCAGGAATTGCTCATGACCCGTGTTGCCGACTATCCGATCCACACCCAGTTCACCGACCGCTGGTCGCCTCGCGCCTTTACCGGCGAGAGCATCCCGCAGGAAACCCTGCTGAGCTTCTTCGAAGCCGCACGCTGGGCACCGTCGGCCTACAACTCCCAGCCTTGGCGCTTTCTCTACGCGCGCCGTGACACGCCGGACTGGGAGCGTTTCCTGGCCTTGCTGAATGAATTCAACCGTAACTGGGCGCAGCATGCGTCGGCCCTGGTGATCATCGCCTCGAAAACCGACTTCATCGCCCCCGGCGCCACCGAAGAAACCCCGGCGCTGTGGCACACCTTCGACACCGGTTCCGCCTGGGGCCACCTGGCACTGCAAGCCAGCCTCAGCGGCTGGCACACCCACGGCATGGCTGGCTTCGATCAGGCGCTGACGCGCAAAGAGCTGAAGATTCCAGAAGGCTATGCTTTGCACGCGGCCGTGGCCGTCGGCAAGCTGGGGGACAAGTCGACCCTGCCGGAATACCTGCAAGGCCGTGAAGCACCAAGCCCGCGCAAACCTCTGAGCGAGCTGGTTTCGGAAGGTGATTTCAGCCTGTAAGCCTTACTGATATCCCCTGTGGGAGCGGGCTTGCCCGCGATAGCGCAAGGTCAGTCACTGCATCCTTGACTGACGCACTGCTATCGCGGGCAAGCCCGCTCCCACTTTAGTAACCGCGTTCGAAGCTGACCTCCCCGCGCAAGGCTTGCTTGGCCTGATACGCGCGCACGTTCTCAACAAACAACTCCACCATCATCGACGGCGAGGTCGGCGCGGAACTGTGCCCGGTCAACAACAGCCCCCACGCAGTCCAGAACGGATGGCGCTGCGGCAACGGCTCCTGACGGCATACGTCGATCACCGCACCGGCCAGATGCCCTTCTTTCAACGCCTCGACCAAGTCGGCATCGACCACGGCCACACCGCGCCCGACGTTGATAAACAGCGCGGTCGGCTTGAATTGCTTGAACAGTGCCGCGTCGTACAGGTCGTGGGTATTGGGCGTGTTGGGCAACAGGTTGATCACGTAGTCCACCTCCCCCACCAGGCGACCCAGTTGATCGAGCCCGGCAACCTCGACAAACGGCGCTTGCTCGCGTGCCGTGCTGGCGATGCCATACAGCTTCACGCCAAACGGCAGCAGGAATTCGGCAACACGCTGGCCGATATCGCCGGTGCCCACGATCAACGCCTTGCGCCCCGCCAGGCTCTGGCCCATGCGGCTGTCCCACTTGCGTTCTACCTGGCTGACCAGCCGCGCCAGCACTTCGCGCTCGTGGCCGAGCATATAGGTGAGGACAAACTCGGCCATGACCTGGCCAAAAATGCCGACCGCACGGGTCAGGCGATAGTCACGCGGCAAGCCCTCGGCCAGCAGCGGCGTGATACCGGCCCAGGTCGACTGCAGCCATTGCGGCTGATGGCCCTGACGCAACAGGGTCGCCAGCAGATCCGGCTGGCCCAGCCAGACCGGGCAGTCCGCGGCCAGGCGTGACAGTTCGGCCGAGTCGCCGCTGGTCAGCACCTCAAGGTCCGGCGCCGCCTCGTTCAGCAGTTGGGCGTAAAGCGGGTAATCCTGTTCAGCAATCAGAACACGCATGGTTCAAACCTTTCAAAAACAGTGCAGACGGCCGCCCGCATCCTTACGGCCACCGCCCGCTCATACAATTGCGTTGAAAAATGTGCCCTGAACAGGGCACTGCCCGATTACATCGGGTCGTTGCGGCGCAGCAGCTCTTCAGGCAAGTGCTCGATGTACTCGTCTTCGGCCGGCGGCATTTGCAGGTGGTAGCCCTGCTTGTCGAGGTTTTCCAGTACCACCGTGATGTCCTCGCGGGACAGCTTGCGCTCCGGCGTCAGCACCATGTCAAACGCGTGATGGGCCTTGCCGAAGGCGTCCATCAGGGGCTCCGGTACGCGCTCCAGGGCATCGCTTTTCAGCACGTAGAGGTACATCCCGTCTTTTTTCTTGCTGCGATAGATGGAGCAAATACGTTTCAAGGCTGTTCTCCGGCAGTGGCCAGGCTGTCGAGCAGCGCTTGGCCCATCAACTCGCGGCGCCAGCCACGCAGCGAGTCTGGCAATTGGTAAGGCCCATCGGGGTAGCCACTTTTAACCAGGGCTTCGAGGGTTTTCTTGCGCAGCATCAGTTCGGGCGCCATGTCGAGGCGCTCGGCGAACGTCTGGCCCAGGGCACGCAGTTGCTTGATCAGCGTAGCGGCGTCCACCGGCAGCGGTTCGGCCACCGCCGGCGGCCATTGGTCGATCGAGACACTGCCGGCGCGCTTGATCAGGTCCAGCAGAAACTGGCCATCCTGACGCACAGTGCGCGGGTGCATGTCTTCGATCTTGCCCAGGGCGGCGAGGTTATCCGGCTGGGATTTGGCCAGAGGCCATAACGAGTGTTCGCGAATGATACGGTTGCGCGGCAGGTCACGTGCGCGCGCTTGCTGCTCGCGCCAGGCGCACAGCTCGCGCAATACGGCGAGCTGGGCACGCGAGAGTTTCCACGCCAGCTTGGCGTCGCGGTACACCTCGTACGGGTCGACCTCGCGGCGCAGGTTGGCCACCAGTTCGGCGCCGTCTTCCAGCACCCAAGCGTACTTATCCTCCGACAGACGCGGGCGCAGCCGGGTGTAGACCTCGGCCAGGTGCACGGCGTCTTCGGCGGCGTAGCTGATTTGCGTCTCGGACAACGGGCGCTGCAGCCAGTCGGAGCGGGTCTCGCCTTTGGGCAGCTCGATATCGAGCACGGCCTGCACCAGGCGCGAATAGCCCATCGAGAAACCGAGGTTCAAGTAAGCGGCGGCCAATTGCGTGTCGAACAACGGCACCGGCAGGCTGCCGGTCAGGCGCAACAACACTTCCAGGTCTTCGCTGCAGGCGTGCACCACCTTGATCACCGCCGGGTTCTCCAGCAAAGCGGCCAAGGGTTGCCAGTTGTCGATGGTCAGGGGGTCGATCAGGTAAGCGCGTACGCCATCGCCGATCTGGATCAGCCCGGCAATGGGATAAAAGGTGTCGACCCGCATGAATTCGGTGTCGAGGGCGACGAATGGCAACTGCTGCCATTCGGCGCAATGCTGGCCGAGGCTATCGTTGTCGCAGATCCAGTGAATATCGATGGCCACACGGCTCTCCCTTGAAGAATGGCGCGCAGTATATATCGCGAAAGGGACTTGCGAGCATCCGCAGTGCACAGGCCGCCATGAAAACTCCGACAGACATAGAGAATAGTCCGACAGGCGGGAGTTATCCTCTCTTACGCAGAACGTAGACCCGCCACAGGTGCGAGCCCGGCATGAATTCCTGGTGATTAAGGATTTTGAAGCCGGCCTGACGAAACTCCTCCTCCACCGGGGTACGCGATTGCACCGACACGATCACCGTGTCGCGGCTGACCCGGTGGAACTCGCGCAACAACGCCAGGCGCCCTTCGCTGCTCGGCACATGACGAAACAACTCCAGGCAGAAAATGCAATCCACCGCATTCGCCGACAGGCCGATGGAAAACGCCGAACCTTGAAACGTCTTGACCCGCTTGAGCAAGGCGGCCGGATGATGGGTAACGGCATGGTCGAGCATATCCTGGGAATTGTCCGACGCCAGGATCACCCGGTTGATGTGTTCTGCCAGCACCGGCCAGAAGCGCCCCGAGCCACAGGCCAAGTCAAGAATCAGCCCCGGCTCGCCGGCCACTTTCAAGGCATGGCGCACCAACCGTTCATCGCGCCACGCCGCCAGGCGCTTGAGCGCCCCCGGCGGGCGAGTATCGCCGCAGACCCTGGCATGCTCACGGTCACAGCGCTCGGCGAATTCAATCTCTATAGAGGAAGGAGGTTGTGGCGACATCACGGGCTCATATGAGTTAAACGGTGGTGAATGACCTTGATTCGCAGCTTAACCACTGCAACGTGAAAAAAAGGTCGAAACCCTCACCCCGCATCTGTGGCGAGCAGGCTTGTTGTGATGAGTGAGCTTGTTGTGGCGAGCGGGCTGTTGTGATGGTTGGGCTTGTTGTGGCGAGCGGGCTTGCCCGCGTTGGGTGGCGGAGCCGCCCCAATAAGGCCGCCCCCAATCGTTCAGACAGATAGGCGGTGAATGGTTTTAGGGCCGCTTCGCGCCCCAACGCGGGCAAGCCCGCTCGCCACAACAAGCGCGCTCGCCACAACAGGCCCGCTCACTACAGCAAGCCCGCTCACTACCCGCTTTCATTTACGCCTGGTGCAAGTACCAGCGCCAATCCTGCTCGCCCACCTCGCCCATGAACTGCCGGTATTCGGCGCGTTTCACCGCCAGGTACACACCCAGAAACTCAGCGCCGAAAGCCTCCCGCGCCCAGCTCGAATCTTCCAGCGCACGCAGGGTGGTCAGCCAGTCGGTGGGCAGCAACGCCGTGGCCTGGGCGTACCCGTTACCTTCCACCGGGGCGCCGGGGTCGAGTTGTTCACGGATGCCGCGGTGGATACCGGCAAGGATCGCGGCCGCCGCGAGGTAGGGGTTGGCGTCGGCGCCGCAGATGCGGTGTTCGATATGCCGCGAATAGGCCGGGCCGCCGGGCACGCGCAGGCTGACGGTACGGTTGTCGACGCCCCAGGTGGCGGCCAGCGGCGCATAACTGTTGGTCTGGAAACGGCGATAGGAGTTGGCGTTGGGGCAGAACAGCAGCAACGAATCGAGCGACGTACTGAGCATGCCGCCCACCGCCTGGCGCAGCAGCGGCGTGCCGTCGGCGGCTTCACTGGCGAACAGGTTATTGCCCTGGGCGTCCGCCAGGCTCACGTGCATATGCATGCCGGTGCCTGCCAGGTCATCGAACGGCTTGGCCATAAAGCACGCGGTCATCCCGTGCTTATGCGCCACGCCCTTGACCAGCCGCTTGTAGCGCACCGCTTCGTCCATCGCCTGCAGGGCATCGGCGCGATGCTCCAGGGTGATCTCCACCTGGCCCGGGGCGTATTCGGAAATCGCCGTGCGTGCCGGGATGCCTTGCAGTTTGCAGGCGCTGTACAAATCCGCGAGAAACGGCTCGATCTGCTCCAGTTCGCGCAGGCCGTACACCTGGGTCGAGCGCGGGCGATTGCCGTCCACATCCCGTGCCGGTTGTGGCCGGCCATTGCTGTCGGGCTTCTGGTCGAGCAAGTAGAACTCCAGCTCCGCCGCCATCACCGGGTAATAACCGTCGGCTTTCAAGCCGTCGATGACCCTGGCCAGCAAATGCCGAGGGTCGGCCACGATGGCGGGCAAACCCTGGGTGGGGTGCATGCTGACTTGCACCGCTGCCGTCGGGATCAGGCGCCACGGCATGCGCTGCAAACTGCCGCTGACCGGGTAGGCACGGCAGTCGATATCGCCCACCTCCCACACCAGCCCGGAATTTTCCACGTCATCGCCATTGATCGTCAGGCCGAGGATGGTGCTGGGCAACGGCCGCCCGCTTTCATACACCGCCAGCAGTTCGTCGCGGTGCAGCAACTTGCCACGGGGCACGCCGTTGTTGTCGAGGATAAACAGCTCGAACATCTCGATGTCCGGGTGCTGCTCAAGGAAGGTGTGGGCTTCGTGCAGGCTGGCAAAAACACTCATGGGCATTCTCATACGTTTGGGTCGGGCAGGCGCACAGGTGCGCGCCATCCAGGGCATGGATCAACGTAGGAATGAGGTATCTGGTGGGCGTGCGTGTCGGCAGTGGAACAGGGCCCAGAACGCGAGATCGGACGGCAGTGTCGCGGGGTGAAGGTCGCAGGAGCCGTCCATGGAGGAATCACAGTGCCAGAGATAACCGCCAGCGTCACATGCCGGCATAGGGGGTTAAATTCAGGGTTGATGGAGTTTGGTTGCAACTTGGCTAAACATTCACGGCCCTTGCCAGCTGGCCGCCCTGCTGGAAATAATGACCGCCCCCGAGCATGCCCCAAGGACTCGATCGCATGAAAACAACAATAACCCTGTGCGTACTGGCGAGCCTGGCAACCACTGCCCTGGCCGACCCCACGCCCTCGCGCCTGGACGAAGTGCTGCAGCGCGGCACACTCAGCGTCTGCACCACCGGCGACTACAAGCCCTATACCTCGCTGCGCGCCGATGGCCGCTACGAAGGCATCGACATTGCCATGGCGGAGTCACTGGCCAAGAGCCTCAATGCAAACATCCAATGGGTGCCCACCACCTGGAAAACCCTGATGCCGGACTTCCTCGCCCAGCGCTGCGACATCGCCGTGGGCGGTATTTCGGTGTCTCTGGAGCGCCAGAAAAAAGCCTTCTTCAGCCAGACCCTGGGGGTCGACGGCAAGATCCCGCTGGTGCGTTGCGCCGATGTGCAGCGCTACCAGACGGTCGAGCAGATCAACCAGCCGCAGGTGCGGGTGATCGAACCGGCGGGCGGCACCAACGAAGTGTTTGCCCGGACGCACCTGGGCCAGGCGCAAATCCGCCTGCATGACAACGTGAGCATTTTCGACGAACTGCTGGCAGGCAAGGCCGATGTGATGATCACTGACGCCAGCGAGGCGCGTTACCAGCAAAAGCTCAAGCCAGGGCTGTGCGCGGTCAACCCGGAGCGGCAGATGCAGTACAGCGAAAAAGCCTTCCTGCTGCCACGCGATGATGTGGCATGGAAAAGCTACGTCGACCAGTGGTTACACCTGAGCGTGGCGACCGGGGTGTACGACGGCATCGTCAATCAATGGTTGGCGGCGCCTTGAGCCACAGCCGTCTAAGCTCTGCTCACATCAATAATAATGAGGGACGGAACATGAAGGGACTGCTCCGAATCAGCTGGCTGCTGCTGTTGTGTTTCGGCCAGGTGCACGCCGCGACGACTCAGGATCAAGAGGCCCAGGCGGCAAAGGCATTGCTGGAAAAAGCCGTGGCTTACTACCAGACCAACGGCGACAAGGCGTTTGCCGCCTTCAGCCGTCAGGGCGAGTTTATCGACCAGGACCGCTATGTGTTTGTGGTCGACACCCAGGGCGTACTGCTGGCCAGTGGCGGCCCCTCCTCCGCGCTGATCGGTCGCGACGTGTCCGAAGTGCTGGGGCCGGATTTGCGCCAATCCTTCAAGGACGCGCTCAAGGTGCCGCAAGGCCAGGGTATCCAGCAGGCCGACTACCGCTGGCAGAACTGGAACGACGGCAAGGTCGAACACAAGCATGTGTTCTTCCAGCGCGTCGGCGAACGGATCCTGGCGGTCGGTTATTACCTGCCGCGCGCCACCCCGGAACAGGCCCGGGCGCTGCGCAACAAGGCGGTGAACGCGCTGCTCAAGGATGAAACCGGCACGCTCAAGGCCATCAACTCATTGCAGGGCGGCTTCCTGCAAGATGACCTCTACGTATTTGTGGTGGACCTCAACACTCAGCGCTATGTGGCCCACGGCACCAACCTGCGCTTGGTCAACACCGACTTCAGCAAGATCAAGGACCCCGACGGTAAGCCGGTGGGCGAGCCGATCCTCAAGCTGATGGCCGAACAGGACCAGGGTGAATACAAGTACCGCTGGAAAAACCCGGTAACCGAAAAGGTTGAAAACAAGCATGCGTATGTACGCAAGGCCGGGCATTTCATGGTGGCGGTCGGGTACTACAGCCCCTGAATTCAAACGCGTTAAACAGTGTGGGAGCGGGCTTGCTCGCGAATGCGGTGGTTCAGTTAAAACATCTGTGACTGACACACCGCATTCGCGAGCAAGCCCGCTCCCACATTTCGATCTCATGGCTTCAGTTATTTAGCCTTGTCCTCGCGCCCGCGCAACAGCCGATTGGGCATCGCAATCGCCGCCGCCAGCCCCAATAGCGACACCGCCGCGCTGACCATCAGCAAATGCCGGAACGTCAGCGCCAGCTCGCCGCGCAGGGCATCCTGCGCCGGGCCTGGCGCGGCGTTCAGGCCATCGAGCAACACATTGCCGGAACTGCCCTCGCCGCCCAAGGCCCCACTGGCCAAATGCGCAAAACTCGAATCGTGCAACAACGCCAGCAGCAACGCCGACATGCACGCCACCCCCACTGCCCCGCCGAGGGAGCGGAACAGGTTGGTGGTGCTGGTAGCGACGCCGATGTCACGTTGCTCCACCGAGTTTTGCGAACCCACCAGGGACGTGGGGAACTGCATGCCGCCGGCGATCCCGCACAGCAGCATGAACACGCCGGTGAGCAGCACCTCCTGCGGCGCGCTGAAGGCCATGCCGAGGATCGCCAGCGGGCTCAAGAGTGCGCCGCTGAGAATCATCGGTTTATAGCGCCCGGTCACCGAGGTCATGCGCCCCGCGGAATAAGCGCCGATGGGCAGGCCGATCGCCAGGGGCAACAGGTGCAAGGCGGCGCTGTCGGCACCGGCGCCAGTCACTGTCTGAAAGCGCAGCGGCATCAGCACGGTCAGGGAAATCGCCTGGAAGCTGGTGAAAAATACCGTGCACCAACACAACACCGCGCTGCGGTTGACGAACAAGTGCATCGGCAACAACGGCTCGCGTGCGCGGCGCTCATGCCAGACAAACACCGTCAGCGCCACCAGCGCACAGGCCAGCAACCCCAGCACTGCGTCGTCGCGCCAATTATGGCCCTGGCCGATTTCGGTAATGCCCAGCAACAAGGCGGTCAAGCCGATGATCATCAGCACGGTGCCGAGGTAGTCGATGACCGGCTTGCGTTGCGGCACCGGCAGCCCCACCAACGTGCGATGGGCCACGTACCAGGCGCCCGCGCCCAAGGGCAGGTTGATCAAAAATACCCAGCGCCACGACAGGTACTCGGTCATATAGCCGCCCAGCACCGGCCCGGCCACGCTGGCCACCGCGTACATGCTGCTGAAATAGCCCTGATAACGGCCGCGCTCACGAGGAGGGATGATGTCGCCGATAATCGCCTGGCTCACCGAAATCATGCCGCCGGCCCCGATGCCCTGCAGCACCCGCGCCAGCACCAGTTGCTCCATGCTTTGCGCCATGCCGCAGAACAGCGAGGCCAACGTGAACAGGCCCATGCCGATCAGCATCATCGGCCGCCGCCCGTAGAGGTCGCCGAGCTTGCCGTAGATCGGCACCGCCACCGTCATCGCCACCATGTAGCCGGAGATGACCCAGGCCAGCAGGTTGACGTCGTGGAACTGCGCGGAAATGGCCGGCATGGACACCGCGACGATGGTCTGGTCCAGGGCGCCCAAAAAGATTGCCATCATTAATGAGGCGAGAACGCTGCGTACGGCGGGCAGAGGTGGAGCGGGCTGACTGAGCTGAGTCACGGCAGAACCTTCGAGCAGGGCCCGTGGGAAAAGAGGGCCCACGGGAATGCTCAATACGATAGCAGGCTATTCAATAGCCTCGTAAGGAAGGCCGACGTAATTTTCTGCAATGGTTTTGCGACCAGCCTCAGAGCTGATGAAATACGCCAGTTCACTTTCGGCAATGCGCTGGCTAAAGCCATCCGCCTCCGGGAACTGGTGCAGCATCGAGGTCATCCACCACGAGAACCGCTCGGCCTTCCACACGCGGCGCAGGCAGATCGCCGAATATTTTTCCAGCAAGTCCACCCGCCCCTCGCGGTACACCTTGAGCAAAATCCGAAACAGCGTGCTCACATCGCTGGCCGCCAGGTTCAAGCCCTTGGCCCCGGTGGGCGGCACGATATGCGCCGCGTCCCCGAGCAGGAACAGGCGCCCGTACTGCATCGGCTCCACCACAAAACTGCGCAGTGGCGCGATGCTCTTTTCAATCGAAGGGCCGGTCACCAGGTGTTCGGCAAGGGGGCCGGGCAGACGGGTTTTCAGTTCATCCCAGAAACGCTCGTCCGGCCACTCCTCCAGCGGCTCCTCAACCGGTACTTGCAGGTAATAACGGCTGCGGGTCGGCGAGCGCATGCTGCACAGGGCAAAACCACGCGGGTGCTTGGCGTACACCAGTTCGGCGTGCACCGGCGGCGTGTCGGCAAGAATGCCGAGCCAGCCGAAGGGATAGACCCGTTCGAAAACTTGCAGCGACTCAGCCGGTATCGACTGGCGGGAAACACCGTGGAAACCGTCACACCCAGCGATGTAGTCGCACTCCAGGTGAAACGCCTCGCCCTGATGCTCGAAAGTCAGCCAGGGTTGATCACTTTTCAGACCGTGAGGCTGCACATTGCGCGCCTCATACAGGGTGGTGGCACCGGCGGCGGCGCGGGCGGCCATCAGGTCGCGGGTGACTTCGGTCTGGCCGTAGATCATCACCGACTGGCCGCCGGTCAGGGCCTTGAGGTCGATGTGGGTGAGCTGGCCATTCAATGCCAGCTCAAAGCCATCGTGCACCAGCCCTTCGGCGTCCATGCGCTGGCTGACGCCAGCCTGGCGCAGCAGGTCGACCATGCCTTGCTCCAGCACCCCGGCACGGATGCGGCCTTGCACGTAGTCGGCGTTCTGGCGCTCAAGAATCAGGGTTTGAATACCGGCGTTGTGTAACAGTTGACCGAGCAACAGCCCGGAGGGGCCGGCGCCGATAATGGCGACTTGGGTTTTGAGGATTTTCATTATTGTTATGGCCCGCAAGTTCCACCCGAACGGATCGAGTGAAAGAGTTGTCATTGGTGTTGTAGCTGACATTTTTCACTTGAGTGGCCGGCATAAGAAGGTGAAAACTGAGCCAAAGCCTGCGCTTTTTGCCAATCGGGGCGATTACCGCACCACTCTTCTGAGTATCGGATTGAAACCATGACCAAAACCGCGATTCCGGTCTTCAAGCTTTACGGGGAAAGCCAACAATGGCCGACCCCCGATTTGTTGCACTGTGAAACCATTTCCCGGCGCAGTCGGGAATACCAGTGGGAAATCCAGCCCCACCGGCACGCGGATTTGTGCCAATTGCTGTACGTACACAAAGGCCAGGCACAGCTGGAAATCGAAGGCCAGCGCACCACCCTCAGCGAAGCCACCTTGCAGGTGCTGCCGCCGCTATGTGTGCATGGCTTCAGGTTTGCTGAAGATGTCGAAGGCTACGTGGTGACGCTGGCGGCCCCACTGGTCAGCCATTTGCAAGCGCAACTGGGCGCGACGGTCGACGGCTTGCGCACGCTGGGCAGCTACCCGGCAGGCAAGGACAGCGACTACCTCAACAGCCTGTTCGCCCGCTTGCAGGACGAATACGCCGATGAGCAACCGGCCCGGGACATGATGATGCACGCCCTGGTCAGCGTGTTGCTGGTGTGGATCAGCCGCCAGGCAGCCCAGCGGCGTCATCCACGTGCACCGAGGGGCCATGAGTATTTTCGGCGCTTCACCCAGTTGGTCGAACAGCATTACCGTGAACACCCGAAGATTGAGGACTTGGCCCACAAACTGGGGATCTCGGTCTCACACCTGAACGGGACATGTCGGGAATTGGGCGGGCAGCCTGCGCTGCAGATCATGCATGACCGCCAATTGCTGGAAGCCAAACGCCTGCTGACCTACACCAGCATGACCATCAATGAAATGTCGGAGGTGCTGGGGTTTTCCGACCCAACCAATTTCTCTCGGCTGTTTCGTCGACGGGTCGGGTTTTCGCCCAAGGCTTTCCGCGAACAACTGAAAACAGACACACCGCTGGTTTAAAGGCGGGCTGCTCGCGAATGCACTGGTTCAGTCCAAGGTGTATTGACTGACACTGCGTCTTCGCGAGCAAGCCCGCTCCCACACTTGAACGCCGTCAGCGCAGTGCGCTGAAACTGCCGGTGTGCGGAACGCATTGGTCCTGATGGCAGCTGATCGCGAAGGTCGGCTGCATGCGGGTCTGTTCAACGCGGTAAGCGGCCGTGCCATACAGCGCGGTGGCCAGGGCGGACAGCAGGAAAATCATCAGGTACTTTCTGATTTTTAGAGTCATGGCACAGACCTCTGAACGGATCTACACAGGTGCTGTTTAAAGCATAGGTCAGTCAGGCCGAGTTGCCATTATGGGTCGCCATTCAACAGGCTTATGTCGGGTTACAGACCGATATCCCACACCGGCTCTTCCGGGAACCTCAGCACCAAAAAATCCAGCAGGCTGCGCAGTGCCAACGACATGTGCTTGCGCGAGGCGTACACCGCGTAAACATTCATTTGCTGCGGCTCGGCGTCCGCCAGCAAGCGGATCAATTCACCGCTGCGGATATAGTCACCCGCCTGGTAGCTGGGCAGCCGCGCCACCCCTGCCCCCGCCAGTGTCGCCCGCAACAGGGTGGTCGCCTCATTGGCGCTGATATTGCCCTGCACCGCGACCGACACCGGTTCGCCGTGCTCGGTGAAATGCCAAAGGCTTTTGCCGAAGTACGAGTGGGTCAGGCAATTGTGCCCCATCAGGTCCTGCACCTGCCGAGGCTGCGCGTGCTCCAGCAGGTAGGCCGGCGATGCGCAGATTACCGAGCGGCAGAGCGTGAGCTTGCGGGCGATCAGGTTGGGGTCCAGCTCAAGACTGGTGCGGATGGCCAGGTCGATACGCTCATCCACCAGGTTCACCGTGCGGTCGAGCATCTGCATGTCGATACTGACCAACGGGTAGCGCTTGACGTACTCGGCCACGGCATCCGCCAACTGCGCCTGGCCGAACGAGCTGCTGACACTCAGCCGTAACTGGCCACGCGGCGCTTCATCGGGCTCGCGGACGGCCGCGTGCATGTCGTTGCACAACTCCAGCATCTGCCGACAGCGGGGCAGCATTTCGATGCCGGCCGCCGTGAGGCTGAGCTTGCGGGTGGTGCGGTGCATCAGGCGGGCGCCGACCCAATCCTCAAGCTCCGCCAGATAGCGCGACACCACCGGCCGCGACAGTTCCAGTTGATCGGCGGCGGCCGACTGGCTGCCCAGGTCCACCACCGTGACAAACACCCGCATTGCTTGAAGACGATCCATGATTTGCACGCTTTTAGAAACAAACTATGTTCCAGCATCGCATTTTTAGTTGTGTTTGGTGCAACTAAGCTCTGTGCATCTTTAACGGCTGCTGGAGCTGCCCGATGTTTTCGACCCTCAAGCGCTTGACCCTGACCACCGCCGCCCTGGCCTTCGCCGCCCACGCCGCGGCGGCCGACCTGACCCTGGACGTGTACAACCCGGGCGAAGCGGCGATCTTCCCGGTCAGCTCGGTGCTGGTCAGCGGGGCCAAGGATGCGATCCTGGTCGACGCACAATTCGGCAAGGGCCAGGCCGAGCAATTGGTGCAAAAGATCCGCGCCAGCGGCAAGCACCTGACCACCATCTACATCAGCCACGGCGACCCGGACTACTACTTCGGCCTCGATACCCTGACCGCCGCGTTCCCCGACGCAAAGGTCGTGGCCCCACAACCGGTGGTCGACCATATCAAGGCCACCGTGGACGGCAAACTCGCGTTCTGGGGCCCGAAAATGGGCGCCGACAAACCGGGCAAAACCATCCTGCCACACGTGCTGCAAAGCCACAGCCTGAGCCTGGAAGGCCAGTCGCTGGAGGTGATCGGCCTGGACGGCCCGCAGCCGGATCGCAGCTTCGTCTGGATCCCGTCGATCAAGGCGGTGGTCGGTGGTGTGGTGGTCTCGGAAAACATCCACCTGTGGATGGCCGACACCCAAACCGCTAAATCCCACAAGGATTGGCTGGCCACCCTGCAACGCATCGAGAACCTGAAACCGCGCACGGTGGTTCCGGGTCACTACCTGGGCACGCCGACGCTTGAATCCGTGACCTTTACCGCCAGCTATATCCAAGCCTTCGACGACGAAACCGCCAAGGCCAAGGACTCCGCCGCCCTGATCGCAGCCATGAAAAAGCGTTACCCCACCCTCGCCGACGAAAGCTCGCTGGAACTGAGTGCCAAAGTCGCCAAGGGCGAAATGAAGTGGTGAATGGTTTTAAACCTTAACGTACTGGAGAACGTCATGAGCAAGATCGCAATCATTGGTGCCACCGGTCGCGCCGGCAGCCAACTGCTGGAAGAAGCACTGCGTCGCGGGCATAGCGTTGTGGCCATCGCACGCAACATTGAATCCATTGAGGCAAAGCCGGGTGTGACCGCCAAACAAGTCGATGCGTTGAACGCCGACCAACTGCAGCAGGCCATCAGTGGCAGTGATGTGGTGATCAGTGCGGCGCACTTCGCCACGGTGCCCGCTGAGGCAATCATTGGCCCGGTGAAAACAGCCGGGGTGAAGCGCTTGCTGGTGGTGGGCGGCGCGGGTTCGCTCTTGTTGCCCACCGGAGAACGAGTCATCGACAGTGCCGGTTTCCCTGAGGAATACCGCAAAGAAGCCAGCGCCGGCAGTGAGTTTCTCGAAAAATTGCGCGAGGAAAAAGACTTGGATTGGTCCTTTCTGTCGCCATCGGCCGAGTTCGTTGAAACCGAGCGCACCGGTCAATTCCGCCTGGGCCAGGATGACTTGCTGGTAAGCAGCGAGGGCCGCAGCTGGATCAGCTTTGCCGACTATGCCATCGCCCTGATCGACGAAGTCGAAACACCGAAGCATTCCCGCCAACGCTTTACCGTGGGTTACTGACCCAGCGCGGTCAAAAATGTGGGAGGGTGCTTGCCCCCGATGGCGGTGGGTCAGTTGGAACAGTTTTGGCTGACACACCCTCATCGGGGGCAAGCCCCCTCCCACATTTTGATCTTCGGTGTCAGGGCTGTTGCGCCTGGCTGACGAGCCAATTCATCAGGGTTTCCAACCCCGCCGACGGCTGCATCCCCGGCGGGTACACCAGGTAATACCCCATCCCCGTCGGCACCCGCAGCTCAAACGGCGTCGCCAACCGCCCCGCCTTCAAATCCTCACCGATCAGCGCACTGTCGCCAATCGCCACGCTTGAACCTTGCGACGCCACCGTCATCGCCAGATCCAGGGTTTCGAAATGATGCCCCTGGGCCAGGTTGCTCAACCGCGTGTTCGCCGCCTTAAGCCACAACGCCCAATCCCGCTCGTCCCGCGTGGGGTGCAGCAGCACTTGTTGCTGCAGATCCGCTGGTGTGCGCAAGCGCTCAAGCAAAGCGGGTGCGCAGACCGGCGTGAGTTGCTCATCAAACAAATGCCGCGCCTCGGCCGACTGCTCGGCGATGGGCGCGTAGATCACCGCCGCGTCGAACTGCTCGCGGCGAAAGTCCACGGTGTAGGCTACGGTCGTGGTGAGTTCCACCGGCACGTCCGGGCGCTCCTTCTGCCACTGCATCAAGCGCGGCAGCAGCCAGCGCATCACGCAGGTGGACGCCTTGAGTTGCAGGGTTTCGCGGCGACTGCCGATCTGCTCCACCGCGTCGCCGAGCAGGCCAAACACCTGCTGCGCCCGCAGCGACCATTCACGGCCCTCCTCGGTCAGCCTCAAGCCCCGCGCCTGACGCTGGAACAAGGCATAGCCCAAGTGGCTTTCCAGCCCGGCGATCTGCCGGCTTACCGCGCCCTGGGTGATGTGCAATTGCTCGGCGGCGCGGGTGAAATTGCAGCACTGGGCCGTGACCCAGAACGTGTGCAATGCAGGCAATGGCGGAAGGCGTTTCATAGGGTTGAGCCATGACGTGAGGACATGGCTAGTATGACTTTTTATCGTTTGTTGCCGCTACGGGCCAGCCGCTCCAATAGCGCCTTGAATCCATAACAAGAGCGACATGTATGGCGACCTGCGGCGAAGTATTGGTCAACCTCCTGGAAAGCTACGGCGTGGACCAGGTGTTCGGCATCCCCGGCGTGCACACCGTGGAGCTGTATCGCGGCCTGGCCCGCTCGAGCATCCGGCACGTGACCCCGCGCCACGAACAGGGCGCCGGTTTTATGGCCGACGGCTATGCGCGCACCAGCGGCAAACCGGGCGTGTGCTTCATCATCACCGGCCCCGGCATGACCAATATCACCACGGCCATGGGCCAGGCGTATGCCGATTCGATCCCGATGCTGGTGATTTCCAGCGTGCAATCGCGCAGCCAATTGGGTGGCGGGCGCGGCAAGCTGCATGAGCTGCCGAACCAGGGCGCGATGATGGCTGGCGTGGCTGCGTTCTCGCATACCCTGATGTCGGCGGCAGAGTTGCCGGGCGTGCTGGCGCGGGCGTTTGCGCTGTTTCAGGCGGGGCGCCCACGCCCGGTGCATATCGAGATCCCGCTGGACGTGCTGGTGGAAAACGCCGATGCGCTGCTCGCCAGTGAGCCCGTGAGCGTGGCCCGTGCCGGTGCGGCGCCGTCGGCGGTCAAGCAGATGAGCCAATTGCTCGCCGCCGCCAAGCGGCCGCTGATCCTCGCCGGTGGCGGTGCGATTGATGCAGCCCCGGCGCTGACCCGTCTGGCCGAAACCCTCGGCGCGCCGGTGGCCCTGAGCATCAACGCCAAGGGCATGCTGCCCTCCAGCCACCCGTTGCTGATCGGCTCGACCCAGACCCTGGTCGCCACGCGTGCGCTGGTCGCCGAAGCCGACGTGGTCCTGGCGATTGGCACTGAGCTGGCGGAAACCGACTACGACGTGACCTTCGCCGGCGGCTTTGCAATCCCGGGTGCGCTGCTGCGCATTGATATCGACGCGGATCAGACAGTGCGCAACTACCCGCCTCAGGTCGCGATGGTGGCGGACGCACAGATCGCCGCCGACGCCCTGCTGGCTGAGCTGAACCACACACCTTTGGCCGCTCGGACTGGCGATTGGGGCGCGCAACGCGTGGCCCGTTTGTGGGCCGAATTGACGCCGGCCTGGGACGCCGCCACCCGTGCGCAAACCCTGTTCCTCAACACCGTTTTGCAGGTGTTGCCCGACGCGGTGCTGGTGGGCGATTCGACCCAGCCGGTGTACAGCGGCAACCTCACGCTGAACCTCGAGCACCCGCGCCGCTGGTTCAACTCGTCCACCGGCTACGGCACCCTGGGCTACGCATTGCCGGCCGCCATCGGCGCCTGGCTGGGGCGTGGGGATGGGCAACCGGTGGTGTGCCTGATCGGTGACGGCGGGCTGCAATTCACCTTGCCGGAACTGGCCAGCGCGGTCGAGGCGCGCACCCCGATCATCGTGCTGCTGTGGAATAACCAGGGTTACGAAGAGATTAAAAAGTACATGGTCAACCGCGCCATCGAGCCGGTCGGCGTGGACATCTACACCCCGGACTTTATCGGCGTGGCCAAGGCGCTGGGGGCCGCGGCCGAAAGCGTCCACGGCGTAGAACAGTTGCGCAGCGCATTGCGCACCGCTGCCGATCGACAGGGGCCGACGCTGATTGAAATCGACCAGGGGCTTTGGATGAGGGAGGTCGCGCTATGAGCACAGTATTGAACGGTGTGTACATCGACGGTAGCTGGCGGGCTGGCCATGAGGAGCTGGAGGTGATCAACCCGGCCACCGAGCAGGCGCTGGCCCGGGTCAGCGTCGGCGATGCGAGCGCCGTGACCCAGGCGGTCGACGCCGCCGCCGCGGCCTTTGGCGACTGGTCGAAAAGCACTGGCCGTGATCGCGGCGCCCTGTTGCGCAAGGTTGCCCACGGCGTGAGCGAGCAACGCGAACAGCTGATGCGGTTGCAGTCGAGCAACAACGGCAAGCCGCTGTTTGAAGCGGGTATCGACGTGGACGACGTGATCGCCACCTTCGAGTACTACGCCGGTATTGCCGAGCAGATGGACGCCGCGCAAGACCTGCCGGTGGCGCTGCCCAGCGAGGCGTTCAGCGCCCGCCTGCGCCGCGAACCCTGCGGCGTGGTGGGGTTGATCGTGCCGTGGAATTTCCCGATGGTGACCACCGCCTGGAAACTCGCCCCGGCCCTCGCCGCCGGTTGCTGCGTGGTGCTCAAGCCGTCGGAAGTCACGCCGCTGGCGGAGCTGCAGTTGGCGCGAATTATTGCCGACGCAGGCTTTCCGGCCGGCGTGTTCAATCTGGTGTGCGGCACGGGGCTGGCGGTTGGCGCACCGCTGGCCGCAGACAGTCGGGTGGCGAAAATTTCCTTCACCGGCAGCAACGCCGTGGGTGTGCAGGTGATGCAACGCGCCGCGCAAACCATCAAGGGGGTGAGCCTGGAACTGGGCGGTAAATCCTCGTTGCTGGTGCTGGCCGATGCCGACCTCGACCTGGCCGTGGAACTGGCGTGTGGCGGTGGTTTTTTCAACGCCGGGCAAATGTGTTCGGCCACCAGTCGCGTGTTGGTGGCCGACAGCCTGGCCGATGAATTCCTGCGGCGTTTGCAGGCGCGGGCTGAAGGGATTCGTGTCGCTGACCCGTTTGCCGATGATGTGGAAATGGGCGCGCTGATCAACCGTACGCAGTACCAGCGGGTGCTCGGGCATATCCAGCGTGGCATTGAGGATGGCGCACGGTTACTGTGTGGCGGGGAGCGTCCGGCAGACTTGCCCAAGGGCTTTTTCATCCGCCCGACGGTGTTCACCGAGGTGCCGCTGGACAGCGCGTTGTGGAACCAGGAAATCTTCGGCCCGGTGTTGTGTGTAAGGCGTTTCGCCTCGGAGGCCGAGGCCATCGCCCTGGCCAACGACAGCGATTTCGGCCTGGTGGCCAGTGTGGTCAGTGCCAATACTGAAACCGCCGAGCGCGTGGCCAATGCCTTGCAGGCCGGTATGGTGTGGATCAACGCCCCGCAGGTGATCTTCGCGCAAACGTCCTGGGGCGGTTACAAGCAGAGCAGCCTCGGCCGTGAGCTGGGGCCGTGGGGGTTGGCGGCGTTTCAGGAGATCAAGCATGTGATCAGGTCCCTCTAACACCGGCGATCCACTGTGGGAGGGGGCTTGCCCCCTCCCACATTTTTCGGTGGTGTGCCAGCTAACTGCAATTTTTAGATAGCCCCTGCGACTTTCTCATTTGCCCCCCTTCCCCGCCCATGGCCTGATTCGCCCTTGTTCATTCAAGGCCGCCCCATGGAAAACGTTCACGCAAAACCCACCACCGCCCTCTGGCTGATGATCAGCGTCGTGCTGGTCGCCCTTAACCTGCGTCCGTCGATGGCCGCCGTTGGCCCGCTGTTGTCATCCATTCGCGGCGACGTGCCGTTGAGCTTCAGCAGCGCGGCGTTGCTGACCATGTTGCCGGTCATGGCCATGGGCCTGGCAATGTTCTTTGGCATGGGCCTGGCCAAGCGCTTTGGCGAGCACCGCAGCATCGTGGTGTCACTGTTGGTGATTGGCTCGGCCACGCTGTCGCGGTTGTTTCTGGACTCGGCGCTGGAGCTGATCGTCAGCGCAATCGCAGCCGGTGTAGGGATTGCGATGATCCAGGCAGTGATGCCGGCATTGATCAAGTCGCGGTTCAGCGGCAACGTTTCGCTGTTTATGGGGCTGTACGTCACCGCCATCATGGGCGGCGCGGCGTTGGCGGCCTCGTTCGCACCGTTGGTGCAGGTGCAGACCGGCAGCTGGCGCATCGGCCTGGCGATCTGGGCCGCGCTCGCGCTGCTGGCCCTGGTGTTCTGGTACGCCCAGCGCTCGGTAATGCCGTACTTGCCGCACGCCGGTTCCGGCCCACAGGAGCGGTTTTTCGGTAATCGCCGTGCGTGGTTGCTGGCGATCTTTTTTGGCCTCGGCACCGCGTCCTACACCTGCGTGCTGGCGTGGCTGGCGCCCTACTACGTGGAGTTGGGCTGGAGTGAACAGAACGCCGGTTTGCTGCTGGGCTTTCTCACGGCGATGGAAGTGGTGTCCGGCCTGGTCACCCCAGCCATCGCCAACCGCCGCCAGGATAAACGCAGTGTGGTCGCGGTGCTGCTGGTGCTGATCATCGCCGGGTTCTGCGGCCTGATTCTCAGCCCCCAACACTTGAGCCTGCTGTGGCCGTGCCTGCTGGGCCTGGGCATCGGTGGGCTGTTCCCGATGAGCCTGATCCTGTCCCTCGACCACTTGGACAACCCGCGCCGCGCCGGTGGCCTCACCGCCTTTGTGCAAGGCATCGGCTACCTGATCGCCGGCCTGTCGCCGCTGATTGCCGGAATGATCCGTGACCAACTGGGCAGCTTCGAATGGGCCTGGTGGGCGCTGACCGCCGTGGTGGTGGTGATGCTGCTGATAGTGATGCGCTTTGATCCAAAGCGATACCGGCAACACATTAGTTAATTTGATAAAAAATAAAGGTGCCCCGTCGTCAATAAACATAGTGAAAAACCCTGGAGAGTGCGTACACACATGGACCCATTAAGGCGTTCGACCCTCCACCCGATTCGCCTTAACTACGAGCACCTCCGTCGAACGCCAATTACGACTTAATAGGCCAGGTCAATCAGGGAAACTTACTTACGCGCAAGCTCATACACTTTTGCTGTGGGCCCGCCCCATTTGTCTATCTGTGTCTCACTGGCTTTTTTACTGATGTAGTTTTCAGAGTCTGGGCTAAAATGGAGGAATGCCATGGAATTGTATTGATAGAGATTAGTACCTGATCCGCCTTTAAGATGACTCACTTGCCGCCCATCGCCACCGATAAGCAAGTCATCCCCCGCTTCGCCTTCGGCCACCCCACCCAACTTGCCCAGGCGCACGGTATCGTTACCATTTCCTGCATTCACAAAGGCAAAATCGGAACCACCCGTGTAGATATCGTCATCGCCATCACCGGAATTAATTAACACCCGGACTTCCACATCGTCAGCGACCGTGATTTTATCTTTGCCAGCGCCTGTGTTAATTCTCAACTCATTATTTTCAACGAGGTTGCCAAATTCCAATGGGTAGGATTTACCATTGATAATGGCGACATGGGCACCCTCCTTGTCTTTTTTAATCGTAACCTGATCATCCTTACACGTTGTAGTGAGGGTGATGTCAGCATGAAAAAGGTGTCCATCCTGACGCATGAACGGACGACGTTCAATTGTCACGTCTTTATAGATCTCTTCTGAGTAATACTGACGAGGAGGTGAGTACGCGACAGGCGCATCCACTGCAGGTGTTAATGCGACAGACGTGTACATGGAACTCATTGGACTAGTTACATTTGTCATGCCTTGCATCCTTTTATTAAAACCGACTGATTTATAGGGCCGTCGAGCACATAGTTAACATTGATTCACTCGCATGCCGATGGACTATTGGCTCCCCGACTAACTTGGGTTCCCACGGCTTTGATAGATAATATTTCTCCTGAACTAGGAAATCGCGGTAGCACCTCCTACGGAGGACCTAATGAATACGCTACGGTCCATGCGGCATTCACTTGGTGAGGTTGAAGAAATATCCGACAGAGCTTTCTATTGGCACGTCCGTTCCGTTAAGCTTTTGCGCTTGTCGCGCAAGGCTTATCGGACGGAATGGATGCTAAACAGTAACTTGCTCAGAAAGCTCGATATGCAGGACTTGATGGTGTTTATCGCCGTCTACGACCAGAGCAGCGTTACCGAGGTGTCAGAAACGCTGTTCGTCAGCCAGTCCACCGTGAGCTACAGCCTGAAGAAGCTGCGCACCAGTTTCGAGGATGAGCTGTTTATCAACACGCGGGCGGGCATGCGTCCTACGTACAAGGCCACGACCATGTACGGCCATGTGCAGAAAATCCTCGAAAGCATCAACCTGTGCCACGCCGGTGGCCAGGCGTTTGACCCGACCCAGAAGGCCGTGACGTTCAACGTGTGCGCGCCGGAATACTTCGAACAGTTGATCCTGCCGCGCCTGTTGAAAAACTTCGACCGCGCCGACTTGCCAGTGATCGTCAATGTGCAGAAGCTGGAAACCGACATCCCCGCCGACGACCTGCGCGAAGGCCGCCTGGACCTGGTGATCTGCTTCGGCCCGCACTTTCACCGGGCCCACAAGGATTTCAAGACCCAGATGCTGCTGGAGGACGACCTGGTGTGCGTCTTCGACAAACGCTCGGCGCCTCGCGAGTCGGCGTTCAACCTGCAATCCTTCGTTGAACGGCGCCATGTGTTCCCCACGCCCTGGACCTCCGACACCAACATGGTCGACGGCTGGCTGGCGCGCCAGGCCCACAAGCGTCAGGTGATCGCCCGGGCCAACAGCTACAGCGCGGCGTTGAAGATGATCACCGGCACCGACTTTATCGTCACCCTGCCGCGCCGCGTGCAAAAGCTGCTGGCCCCGGCCACGCTGTTCGGCCATTGCGAAGCACCGAACGGGTTACCGGGGTTTACCCTGGATATGCAGTGGAATGAAACCAGTGAACAGGACAGCGCCAATACCTGGTTTCGTGAGCAGGTGGTGAAGGTGTGCGCGGATCAAGGTTTGTTATAACCCCCTGTGGCGAGGGAGCTTGCTCCCGTTGGAGTGCGAAGCGCTCCCAAGATGGTGGGGCCGCTGCGCGGCCAACGGGAGGAATCTCCCTCGCCACAGAATATTGCGTGTCAGCCGATGGCGACTTTGCTGTAGGAGTCGCGGTCCATGTCCACCAACAGGACACTCAGTTGAACCTGCACATCTGCCGGCCAATCGCCCATATCCTGCAACGCCGCCAACAGACTTTGCGACAACTGCTGCTTGACCTGCGGTGAACGCCCGCTGAGCAGCGACAGCTTCACCGCGATAAACGCGCGTGGGTTGAGGGAGGTGCCCACCTGGAAACTCTCGAGTTTGATTGCACGGCTTTTGATATCAAACTCGGAACCGAACTGCCCGGATGCCATCAACACGTTGTTGAGCCGCAACAGGGTTTTCTCGACGGCGAGGCCCGTCAGGTTGGCGGTGTATTCCAGGTGCAGATGCGGCATGGGTTTCTCCAAGTTTGTTGTAGGAAGAGTCGTAGATATAGCACGGGGCACCAAGCCCAAGGCATGAAAGCTCTGTCAGTCAGGGTTTGCCCGCAGGGCCACGGTCACTCATGAATGCCTCCAGGCGAGAACGCACCCAGCGCTCGGCCGGGTCGGTGTCCACATGGCTGAGCCAGACCATGGACAAATCCAGGGTCGGGGTCTCGAACGGGAACGGCTCACAGAACAGGTGCCCAGAGACCGCCATGGCCTCGGCGGTATAGTCCGGCAAGCTGGCGATCAGGTCGGTGCCGGCCAGCAACGCCGGCAGCGCGCTGTATTGCGGCACCGACAACACTACATGGCGCTTGCGGCCGATTTCCGCCAGCCACTCATCGGCGAAGCCTGCCACGTTGGCGGTGTGGGACACCAGCACATGCGGGCGTGAGCAATATTCATCAAGGGTCAGCGGCGTGTCGCTGGCGTCGGCGCGCAATAACCGGGGGCGGATATGGCGCAACAGTTTGCGCTTGGCATTGGCCGGCAAACCACGGGTCTGGGTGATGCCGACGGTGATATCCCCCGAGGCCAGCAGATCGGGAATCCGCCAGTAGTCCACGTGCTGCACCACGAACACCACTTGCGGCGCTTCCTGGCGCAGGGCACGCAGCAGCGGCGGTAACAGGCCGAACTCGACATCATCCGACAGGCCGATGCGAAAGGTCATGGTGCTGATGGAGGGGTCGAAATCGTGGGTCAGGCTCAAAGCCGACGATAATGAATCGAGGGCCGGCGACAGGTGCTGGATGATTTCTTCGGCGCGGGCGGTGGGCTCCATGCGGTGGCCGACGCGAATAAACAGCGGGTCATTGAATAACGTGCGCAAACGGTTGAGGGCCGAACTGATGGTCGGTTGGCCGAGAAACAGCTTCTCCGCCACCCGCGTCACGTTGCGCTCCAGCATCAGCGCCTCGAACACCACCATCAGGTTGATGTCGGCCTTGCGTAATTCATTGCGATTCATCGGCGCCTGCCCATTCCCAAGACTAGCCGCAGTTTAGAAAGCCCCAGGGGCTGCGTCTATGTGCGCACTGTTCATCGGGCGGCTTTGGGACTATAAATCAGCTCTTCAAGGTCGCAGGAACACCATCGTGCTGGTCATTCTCGCCCTGGCCATTATCGTGGCCGGGTTCTGTCTCTGGGTTATCCGCTTTATCGCCCACCCCACCGCCCGCACCTTGTTGCGGGTGTTTGTGGGCCTGTGCCTGGCGGCGGTGGGGGCGTACCTGGTGCTGGCGTCGGGGTTTCCTATTTCGTTGCTGGTTTCATAACCCCCTGCGGGGTGGGCGCCTGTTCCTGGCCCTGGCGCAAACGCAGGGCCGCCAGCGCGGCGATCACCAGCACCACGGCAATCACTTTGAGGCCATTCATCGCATTGCCGGTGCTCATCTCGATGGCGCCCATCACCGAAGGCCCGACGAACCCGCCCAACAGCCCGCACGCGTTGACGAAGCCCAGCCCGCCTGCCAGCGCCACGCCCTTGAGGCGCGAGGCCGGGTACAGAAACACAATCGACTGCACCACAAAGAACATCACCGCCGACAGGCAAAAGCCCAGCAGGCTGAACACCGGCCCCGATACCGAAGCGATGCCCAACCCCAGCGCCATGGTCAGCAAGCCGGTGACCAGCAATCGGCGGCAACGCCCGGGCGTGGTTGCAAAACGCGGGATCAAGACGGCGCCGATTGCCGCCGCGATCCACGGCAGCGAGGTCAGCAGGCCGACGCTCATGGTGCTCAGCTCGCCGTATTTGCTGATGATGCTCGGCAGGAAAAAAATCACGGTGTAGACGGTGATCTGGTGGCAAAAGTACACGAAGATCGCCAGCAGGATTTGCGGGGTCAGCCAGTTTTTCAACGAGTGCCCGCCCTCCCCCGCACCTTCCTCGGTTTCCTGGGCAATGCGCTGTTCGATCCCGCGTGCTTCTGCGGCCGACAACCACGGCGCCTTGCTCGGGCGATCCGGCAACTTACGCCATACCACCCAGGCAAAGGCCACGGCCGGCAAGCCTTCCAGCAGGAACATCCACTGCCAGCCATGCCAGCCGAGCATACCGTCCATGCGCATCAAGGCCGCGCCCACCGGGCCGCCGATGATGTTGGCAAAGCACACGCCGAGCAGGAAGTAACCGGTGGCCCGCGCCCGTTGTTCACGGTTGAACCAGTAAGTCAGGTACAGCATCACTCCGGGAAACAGCCCCGCCTCGGCGATACCCAGCAGCAGGCGCAACACGTAGAACGAGGTCTCGCCCTGCACAAAGGCCATGGCCGCCGAGATCAGCCCCCAGGTCACCATGATGCGGGCGATCCAGAAGCGTGCGCCGACCTTGTGCATGATCAGGTTGCTGGGGATCTCCGACAGCGCATACGTCAGGAAAAACAAGCCGGCCCCCAACCCGTATGCCGCGGCGGAAATGCCCAGGTCGACGTCCAGATGATGCTTGGCCAGGGCAATGTTGGTGCGGTCCAGAAAGCTCAGGACGTAGGCGATGATCAGCAAGGGCATCAGCTTGGCGAACATCAGTTTGTTCAACGCCTGCGGCTCGCGGGCGTGGATGGCGGTAGTCATCGGCAATTCCTCTGGGCGCCCCGCCAGCCAGGCTGGGGGGCGCATCGGTGTTGTTCTAGGAGTCGAGTTGCACAACCAACGCCTGCGGGCGATGGGAAAACAGTTGCAGCAGCGCGCCGCCCAGGGCGCAGCCGGCCATCACGAAGAAGCACACGGTGTAGCCATGCAAGGTGGTCCAGCCGCCGCCCATGGCTATCAGGCTGCCCATCAGCACCGGCGCCAGGCCGCCGCCGATAAACATCGCGGTGGTGATGATGCCGTTGGCCGTGGAGGTCGCCGAAGGTTCGGCCGAGTCGCAGGCCACCGCGTAGTAGATCGGCCACACCGCATTGGCCACCAGGCCGAACAGCAGCTGCACCACCACGATCAAGGTCAGGGTATTGGCGAAGTAGAACGCGCCGACGCTCGCCGCCATCCACACCCCGCAAATGATCAGGGTGGTACGCCGGCCGATGATGTCCGACAGCGACGGCCACACCAGTTGCCCCAGAATGCCAGTGAGGGTGAACACCACGCTCATCCCCGCCGACTCCGCCAGCGACAGCCCGGCGATGTTGTAGAGGTAGGCCGGCAGCACGATATTCACGCCCATGTACACCACTTGCGTGAGCATCGTGTTGCCCGCCGTGAGCGCGATATTGCGGTTGCGCAACGTGGCGACAAAGGTGCGCCAGGCTTCGCCCTTCACCGAACTGGCCGGGGCGTTGTCCGGTGGGGTCATACCCTTGGCGGCAATGTCGACGTACAGCGCGGTAATGCGCTCGGCGGTGGAATAACGCGCCCAGAAAATCATCAGCGGCAGCGCCACTACGAAGGCGAAGAAGAACACGTAGCGCCAGTTGTCCTCACCAAACACGGTGATCACAAAACTGGCGACGATGCCGCTGAGCATCGCGCCGATCGGGTAACCGGTATGGTGCGCGCCCAGGGCAAACCCGCGACGCTCCACCGGCCACCATTCAGCGGTGTTGCTCACGCCCACCGGCTCGCCCCAGCCCGCGCCGAGGTTGACGCCGACGCGCAAGGCGATAAAGGTCGCGAGGTTGCCGCTCAATGCCTTGAAGCCGGACAGAAACGAAATCGCCGTGTAGCCCAGTACCAGCGGCACCTGGAAGCGTGCGCGTTTCCAGCCGCCACCGTAGCGGTCGCTCCACATCGAGCCGGGAATATCCAGCACGGCCAGGGCCAGCATGACCACCGTGGCCACGGTGCCCCATTGGTCGGCGGACAAATCGAAATGCTTGGAGATGGTCGGCCCCAGGCGCAACACGATCTCGCGGTCGTAGGCGTTTAGAATCCAGATCATCCAGCAGACCAGCAGCGACACCCAGGAATGCCGGTGAATATTACGCAGCGACGCTTTTTTTAAAGTTGCCATGGGCCTCTCCAGGCGCGCGAGGGCGCGCACTGACACAAGGTTGCGAAGGAAGGTGCCTTGTCAAACAAACGCGCTAGCTGGCGAAACGTCGCTCGGCTATTCCTTGCACGCCCAACCCGGTAATGGCGAACAGCGCACCCCGCTGCTGGCCGTCGGCCGGAAAACGCGGGAGCGGCGGCTTGGCCATCGAGGTCACAAACAGGGTGTCGAGATTCGGCCCGCCGAAGGTCAGGCTGGTGACCTTTTTTACCGGCATCTGAATGATCCGATCGACCTGGCCGTCGGGGCTGTAGCGCACCAGTTTCCCGGCGTAGACCAGCGCTTGCCACAGGCAGCCTTCGGCATCCACGGTGCAGCCGTCGGCCGCGCCGCCGCTGGAGGTGTCGACCGTGGCGAAGACTCGGCGGTTGCTCACATTGCCGCTGGCCAGGTCGTAGTCGTAGGCCCAGATCTCGCCGGACCAGGTGTCGCAGAAGTACAGGGTTTCTCCCGACGGGCTCCAGCACGGGCCATTCGACACGATGATGCCTTCGTCCAGGGTGTGCAGGCTGAGGTCGGCGTCCAGGCGATAGAGTTTGGCGCTGGCGCGGTCTTCCAGGGTGTCCATCGAGCCGAAGACAAAGCGGCCCTGGCGGTCGACCTTGCCGTCATTGAGGCGGTTGTTCGGCAGGTGCGGTTCCGGGTCCTGGATCAGGTCCAGCTCGCCAGTGGCCAGCTCCAGGCGGTGCACGCCATTTTGCAGCGCGACGATGGCCGACTCTCCGTTGTGGCGCAGGGCCATGGAGCCGATTTTCTGGCCCACGTCCCAGGCGCGCAATTCGCGGCCGTCGTCGGTGCAGCGCAGGATGCGGCCATCGGCGCTGTCGATCCAGTACAGCCGTTGTTGTTCGACGTCCCATACCGGGCCTTCGCCCAGGGTGGTCTTGACGTCTACCAGCACTTCGATACGCATGGTGTTATCCCCTTATTGTTGTTGTGCGGGATGCGGGCCGCGCCATGAATGACGCGGCCTCTGATAGCGTTAAAAATTGACTTGGTCACGCCCCTTGAGCCCGAGGATTTCCCGCGCTTCATCCGGCGTGGCGACCCGATGGCCGAGGGCTTCGATCACCGTGCGAATGCGCCGAACCTGGTCGGCATTCGATGCCGCCAGCTTGCCCGGGCCGTCCCACAGCGAGTCCTCCAGGCCGACCCGCGCATTGCTGCCCATGGACAGGCCCATGGTCGCCAGCGGAATCTGCCCACGCCCGGCACCGAGGATCGACCACACGTAGTCGTCGCCAAACAGGCGGTCGGCGGTGCGACGCATGTGTGCCAAGTCTTCCGGATGCCCGCCGATGCCGCCGCGCAGGCCGAACACCGACTGGATAAACAGCGGCGGCTTGAGCAGGCCGCGTTCCAGGAAGTGCGCGGCGGTGTACAGGTGGCCGATGTCGTAGCACTCGATTTCAAAACGGGTGCGGTTTTCGGCGCAGGAATTGAGGATGTGGGTAATGTCGCGGAAGGTATTGCGAAAAATCCGATCGTCGCTCTCCTCCAGGTACGGGCGCTCCCAATCGTGCTTGAACTCGGTAAAGCGGTTAAGCATTTCGTACAGGCCGAAGTTCATCGAGCCCATGTTCAGCGAGGCCAGTTCCGGCTTGAACTGCATCATCGGCTGCAGGCGCTCCTCCACGCCCATGGTCGGTGCGCCGCCGGTGGTGATGTTGATCACCACGTCGCTGGCAGCCTTGATGTGCGGCAGGAATTCGGCGAACAGCGCCGGGTCCTGGCTGGGACGGCCGTCAATCGGGTCACGGGCATGCAGGTGGACGATGGCCGCGCCGGCCTCGGCCGCACCGATGGCGGCGTCGGCGATTTCCTGGGCGGTGATCGGCAAATGCGGCGACATCGACGGCGTATGAATCGCACCGGTGACGGCGCAGGTGATGATCACGGGGCGTTTTTTGGACATGACGATTCTCCGACTTTTATTCTTATGAAAAAAATCCTGGGTCCAGCGCTGTGTGTTCTTCCGTGGCTTACAGGTACTCGACGTTACCGTCGACGCTGATCGCCTGGCCGGTCACGTTGTGGGCGGCGGGCGAACAGAGGAACAACGCCATGGCCGCGACGTCTTCGGCGGTGACCATGCGCTTGAGGGAAATCTTGTTGAGGTATTCCTGGCGCATCTCGGCCTCGGGCACGCCGACCTGTTCGGCGCGGGCGCGAATCACGCCGTCCATGCGCGGGCCTTCAACGATGCCGGGCAGCACGGCGTTCACGCGGATATCGCTTTCGCCGAGTTCCGCCGCCAGGGATTTCATCAGGCCGACAATCGCCCACTTGGTCGCCGCATACGGCGTACGCCAGGCGTAGCCGAGACGCCCCGCCACCGAGGCGATATGCAGCAGATGGGCGTGGGACGATTCCTTGAGCATCGGCACCGCGTGGTGGGCGAAACGGTATTGCGCGGTCAGGTTGATATCAATGGTGGCTTGCCACTCGGCATCGCTGATCGCGTCGATACCGCCGGTGGGCCCGGCGATCCCGGCATTGTTGACCAGCACATCAAGGCCGCCGAAATGCTCGCGCTGCGCCTTGAACACCGCCTCGATCTGCGCGGCATCACTGACGTCGGCACGCGTGGCGAGGGTGTCCGGGTATTTATCGCGAAACGCCGCCAGGGCCGGCTCGCTCACATCACAGACATGCACCTGGGCGCCGGCTTCCAGATACGCCGCCGCCAACACTTCACCGATGCCGGCAGCCCCGCCGGAAATCAACACACGTAACCCAGGATAGGGCTGCAGCCGCTGTAGGACACTCATGCACGTTTACCTCCTGAAGCAGACGACCGCGAGCGGTCGCTCTTGACGAGCAGGCGCGCCAGGGAATCGGCGGCCTGCATGATGTCATCGGTCACCGCGGCACGGGCACCGGCACCATCGCGGGCGGCCAGGGCTTCGACGATGCGCGTATGCGCCTCCATCGAGCGTTGCAGGTGAGCTTTATCCGGGGCGACCAGCGCAAAGCACGGGCCCATGTGCAGCCAGAAGTTCTCCACGGCGGCCATGGTCAACTCGGCTTGGGCCACCGCGTAGATACGCCGGTGGAAGGCAAAGTTGGTCCACAGGTAACGGGACACGTCGACTTCATCCGCCGCGTGCTGCATCTGCCGGCACAGCTCGGTGATCTCCTCGAGGTCAGCCTTTTGCAGGCGCAGCACGGCTTTTTCCGCCAGCAAACCTTCGAGGGCGACCCGCGCATCGCGAATTTCGCGCAGGCGGTCGACCGTCATCAGGCGTACCCGCAGACGGGAGGTTTCGGTGACTTCAAAGGCATTTTCGGCGCTGAGGCGTTGCAGGGCTTCGCGCACCGGCATGGGACTGGAGCCAAGGGCTTCGGCGAGGCCGCGAATGGTGAGTTTTTGGCCGGGCTGGAAACGGCCACTCATCAGGGCTTCGCGGATCTGGCGATAGACCTGATCTTGCAAGGTATCGCGGGAAACCTGGCGCAGGGTGGGCAGGAGGAGCGGACCATCTGTCATGAGGCAAAACCTGTGTTGTCGTTCTTATGGCCTCAATATGTGATCACAAATCAAATATGTCAAATAGTTTCCTAATTCTGATGGCGCAACAAAACAACTGTGGGAGCGGGCTTGCTCGCGAAGGCAGTGGGCCAGCCAACACATTGGTTGACTGCCATGGCGCCTTCGCGAGCAAGCCCGCTCCCACATTTTGACCGTATTTGACCTGGAACTAAGGCTTCAGCGGTCGCTCCTGATCCCGCTCGGACAGCTCCGTGCCGTCATCGGGATGCTTCCAGGTTTGCGGTTTTTCTTGCTCGCGCTGCAGGGGTTGCTCGCGCGCAGGCTCATCTCGTCGTTTCGGTTGGTCAGCCATCGCCACCTCCTATCCGTAAGAATGGGTCACCTCTTGAGCATAGAACAGCCGATGCGTTTTCGATTGCGCAGCGGATTGATAGCCAATGAACATCAATCTATCCAAATTTGTCACTTATCATTTCTAAATGTGTCAGCCACTATTCCAGGTCTTAAGCGAAACAAGCACTTTAAAAAGAACGCTGGAGACACAAAACCATGACTAGCCCTACCCGGCCCGACTCTGCCCGTTCGAAAGTTGGTGCGGTATTCCGCGTTACTTCGGGCAACTTCCTCGAACAGTTCGACTTCTTTCTGTTCGGTTTCTACGCCACCTACATCGCTGCCGCCTTCTTCCCTGCCGCTAATGAGTTTGCGTCATTAATGATGACCTTCGCCGTGTTCGGCGCGGGCTTCCTGATGCGACCTCTGGGCGCAATCATTCTCGGTGCCTACATTGATGACGTCGGTCGCCGCAAAGGGCTGATCGTGACCCTGTCGATCATGGCCAGCGGCACGCTGCTGATCGTGCTGGTCCCGGGTTATCACACCATTGGCCTGTGGGCACCGCTGCTGGTGCTGCTGGGCCGTCTGCTGCAAGGCTTCTCGGCCGGCGCGGAACTCGGCGGTGTGTCGGTGTACCTGTCTGAGATGGCCACCCCCGGCCGCAAGGGTTTCTACACCAGCTGGCAATCAGGCAGCCAGCAGATCTCCATCGTGGTGGCCGCCGCACTCGGCTATGGCCTGAACGTGTGGATGGAACCGGCCGTGGTGGCCGATTGGGGCTGGCGCATTCCGTTTGCCATCGGTTGCGTGATCATCCCGTTCATCTTCATTCTGCGTCGCAACCTGCAGGAAACCGAAGAATTCGCCAACCGTAAACATCGCCCGACCATGCGTGAAGTGCTGGCGACCCTGGTCAAAAACTGGACCGTGGTGATCGGCGGCATGCTGATGGTGGCCATGACCACCACCGCGTTCTACCTGATCACCGTGTACGCCCCGACCTTCGGCAAGACCGTGCTGCAACTGAGCACCTCCGATGCACTGCTGGTGACCTTGCTGGTGGCCGTGTCGAACTTTGTGTGGCTGCCGATCGGTGGCACCTTGAGCGACCGTTTCGGCCGCAAGCCGGTGCTGGTCGCCATGACCGTGCTGACCGTTCTCACGGCTTACCCGGCGCTGTCCTACGTGGTAAACGCCCCGAGCTTCGCGCATATGCTGGAAACCCTGCTGTGGTTCTCCTTCCTCTATGGCATGTACAACGGCGCAATGATCCCGGCCCTGACTGAAATCATGCCGGTTGAAGTGCGCGTGGCGGGTTTCTCCCTGGCCTACAGCCTGGCGACTGCGATCTTCGGTGGTTTTACCCCGGCGATTTCCACCTGGTTTATCCACATTACCGGGGACAAAGCCTCACCGGCCTACTGGATGATGTTCGCCGCGCTGTGCGCCCTGTGCTCGACCCTGGCGCTCTACCGCCGTGCTAACGCTCGCGGGCAAGTGATGCAGGGAGCCGCGCAATGAAGGTGCTGTTCAAGACCCTGACGGCCCTGGCCCTCGGCGCCCTGGCGCTGACGGCCCAAGCCGAACAGCTCAAGGTGATGACCTCCGGTGGTTTCACCGCCGCGTATAAATTGCTCGGCCCGCAATACGTTCAGCACAGCGGCGACAGCCTGGATACGATCCTCGGCCCGTCGATGGGCAAGGCGCCGGAAGCGATTCCCAACCGCCTGGCCCGTGGCGAACACGCCGATGTGGTAATCATGGTCGGCTACGCGCTGGATGAGCTGATCAAACAGGGCAAGGTCGACCCCGCCTCCCGCGTGGAACTGGCGGACTCGCGCATTGGCCTGGTGGTGAAGGAAGGCGCGGCAAAGCCTGCAATCGGCACCGACGCCGAACTGAAAGCCGTGCTGAGTAAAGCCAAGTCGGTGGCGTACTCGGACAGCGCCAGCGGTGTGTACGTCGAGAAAGAGCTGTTCAAGAAGCTCGGTATGCCCGCCAAGGGCACCATGATCGAACGCATCCCGGTAGCCGAGCAGGTCGCCAAGGGTGACTACGAGGTGGGCTTGCAGCAAGTCGCGGAGTTGCTGCCGGTGAAGGGTGTGACTTACGTCGGCAAGATCCCGGAAGACGTGCAATCGGTGACGCGTTTTGCCGCGGGCATTCCGGTCAACGCCCAACACCCGGCGCAGGCCAAGGCGCTGTTGCAGTTCCTGGCCTCGCCCGAGGCACAACCGGTGGTGCAATCCACCGGCCTGGACTCGGTGTCACGCTGACCGAAACGGCATCTCCCGCACCAACCGCTCCAACTCCAGCGCCGCCGGTGGCAATGTCCGCCCGCGGCGCTTGATCAAGCCCACATTGCGCATCACCTGAGGTTCCACCAGCGGCACACTCAGCAGGATCGGGTGATCGCACGCCGGCATGGCAATCGACGGCACCATCGCCACGCCCAACCCCGCCTCCACCAGCCCGATCATCGTGGTCACGTGGTGCGTCTCGCAAATACTCGGCTTCTTCACGCGCACGCCACGTAACGCCTGGTCCAGCAGGAAACGATTGCCCGAGGTTTTGTCCACGGTGATGTAGTCGTGCTCATAAGCCTCGGCCCAGGTCACGCTCTCGCGCCCGGCCAGCGGATGGTCACGCCGACACGCCAGCACGTAGCGCTCTTGCAACAGCAGTTCGAACTCCACTTCATCGGCCAGGCTGCCGCTGAAGCTCACGCCAAAATCCGCCTCGCCACTTTCCACCGCATTGCACACCTCACCGGCACTTGCATCCAGCACCCGCAGGCGAATCTTCGGGTACAGCTTGTGGAATTCGGAGATCACGTGGGGCATGAAGTAATACGCAGTGGACGGCACGCAGGCGATGGTCACGTTGCCCATGCGGGTGGACGCGACATTACTGATGCCCATCAGGGCGATGTCGAGGTCGTCGAGCATGCGCTCGACCTGCGGCAGGAAGGCGCGGCCCACCATGGTCAGGCTGACCCGCCGCGTGGTGCGTTCGAACAGCTTCACATCCAGCGCCGATTCAAGCTTTTCGATACGCCGGCTGAGGGCCGGCTGCGAGATCCGGATGGCCTCGGCGGCGCCGCGAAAACTGCCCTTGTCTACCACGGCGCGGAAGGCTTGGAGGTCATTGAGGTCGAAGTTGATGATCACGGGGAGGAGCCAGTTGAGTCGGGAATGGGCGGCATTATCCTCTGGCGGCCGGGTGCACGCTAACGAAACCGGGCCGGCGAACCGCAGATTCGCCTGAAGCGCCCGCAACAAGCGGCCTGCGGCGAATGAACGAAAACCACCGAAACAATTCAAAACAGTTCAATTTAGTATAAATTGCCTGTCATTCATTCAAGACATTCAAGGCGGCTACCTGTGGCAACTCTCCAAGCTCATACCATCCAGGCACTGCACACTCATCGCCCTTCCCTGCTGACTGAATGGGTTGCCAGCCTCGAGGCTTCAGGGGCCACACGCAACCTCAAGGCCGAGGACGCCAGGCAGCAGGCCGGCGATTTCCTCAACCTGCTGATCGGCGCGCTGCAGCAAGGCGGTTCCCAGCAGGTCGGCCAGGAAGTCTGGGCCGAGACCCGGGTGTTTCTGGAAAAACTCTCCCACAGCCGAGCACTGATCGGCCAGGACTCGCAACAGACCGCCAGCTTTATCTTCGCGCTCAAGGGCCCGCTGTTCGCCTTGCTGCAACGTGAATACGCCGAGCAGCCGGCGCAACTGGCCGAACAGCTGTGGGAAATCTCCGAGCTGCTTGATGCGCTGGGCATGCACACCATCCGCACGTTCCAGAAATCCCGTGAGTCGGTGATCAAGCGCCAGCAGGAAGAACTGCTGGAGCTGTCCACCCCGGTGGTCAAGCTGTGGGACGGCGTACTCGCGCTGCCGATGATCGGCACCCTGGATTCGCAACGCACCCAAGTGGTCATGGAGTCGCTGCTGCAACGCATCGTCGACACCGGCTCGGAAATCGCCATCATCGACATCACCGGCGTACCGACCGTGGACACCCTGGTGGCCCAGCACTTGCTGAAAACCGTGACCGCCATCCGCTTGATGGGAGCCGACTGCATCATCAGCGGCGTGCGCCCGCAAATCGCCCAGACCATCGTGCACCTGGGGCTGGACCTGCAAGGCGTGGTGACCAAGGCCAACTTGGCGGACGCCCTGGCACTGGCCCTCAAACGCCTGGGCGTCAGCGTCAGCAAGGCTGTTTAAGCATGGAACGCATCCCTATTTTGCAGATGGGCGAGTTCCTGCTGGTGACCATCCAGGTCGACATGCATGACCAACTCGCGCTGACCTTGCAGGACGACCTGTCCGAGCGCATCAGCCGTACCTCGGCGCGGGGCGTATTGATTGATATCTCGGCATTGGACATGGTCGACTCGTTTATCGGCCGCATGATCGGCACCATTTCCGGCCTGTCGCGCATCATGGATGCGCAGACCGTGCTGGTGGGCATGCAACCGGCTGTGGCCATCACCCTGGTGGAACTGGGCATGACCCTGCCTGGCGTGGCGACCGCACTGAACGTGGAGCGCGGCATGAAGCTGCTGCGTGACCGGGTAGAGCACTCATGACCCAGGCCAGCAGCGGCACTCACCCAGTGCTGATCGAACAGGACGTGGTGCTGGCCCGACAATTGGTACGCAAGCTGGCCCAGGACTGCGGCATGCGCCTGATCGACCTGACCAAGCTGGTGACCGCCGTCAGTGAGCTGGCGCGTAACACCGTGGTGTACGGCGGCGGTGGCCATATGGATTGGGCGGTGGTCGAGAAAGACCACCGCCCCGGCCTGCGCCTGACCTTTCGCGATGAAGGGCCGGGCATCCCCGACCTCAAGCTGGCGATGACCGACGGCTGGACCTCCGGCAGCGGCTTGGGCCTGGGCTTGACCGGCGCCAAACGCCTGGTGAACGAGTTTGAACTGGACACCGCACCCGGCAAGGGCACCCGTGTGACGATCACCCGATGGACGTGAATATTCCCAGCGCCTTGACCCAGGTGCTGTTGATCGAAGATGTCAGCCAGATCGGCCATGCCCGGCGCACCGCGCAACAGCTTGCCGAGCAATTGGGGTTTGACGACACCGATGCCGGGCGCGTGGCGCTGGTGGCCACCGAGCTTGCCAGCAATATCCTCAAGCACGCCGCCCATGGCGAACTGCACCTGCGCGCCACGGGCAACCAGGGTGTGGAGATGATTGCCGTGGACCGTGGCCAGGGTTTTGATCTGGACAGTTGCCTGGTGGACGGTTTTTCCACCGGCGGCACCCAGGGCATCGGCATGGGCGCAATCGCGCGCGTGGCCCAGGTGTTCGATGTGTTCGCCGATCAGCGCGGCACGGCGATGCTGGCCCGCCTGTACCCACGGGCATCGGCCGCCAAGGATATCCGCTACGGCGTCAGCCAGCATTCCCTGCACCACGACCCGGCCTGTGGGGACGCCTGGCACCTGGCAATCGAACCCGGCCGCTTCAGCGTGCTGGTGGCTGACGGCCTGGGCCATGGCAGCGAAGCCGAGCGTGCGGCGCACGCCGGTGAGGCGGTGTTTGCCGCTGACGCCTTCCAGGAGGCGACGGTGTTGTTCAACGACCTGCATATCGGCATGACCGGCACCCGTGGCGGCGCCGTGGCCGTGGCTCAGTACGACGCCACGGCCGACAGCCTGCGCTTCACCGGGGTCGGCAATATCGGCGCGAGCCTGATCGGCCCCGGCAAGTCACGCGGGCTGGCCTCCCATCCCGGCATCGTCGGCGTGCAGTTTCGCAAGGCGCAGCCCTTCGACTACGCTCAGGTCACCGGCCAGTTGCTGATCCTCTACAGCGACGGCCTGCAGTCACGCTGGAACCTGGCCGACTACCCCGGGCTTTCGCACCGCCACCCTGCCCTGATCGCCGCCATCTTGCACCGTGATTTCTGTCGCGGCCGGGATGACGTCACCGTGTTCGTGATTGCCCTGGAGCCCATCAATGGCTGAAACCACTGTTCCCCTCGAAGAGCAGGTGCAACGGCTGCACCAGGAAGCCGATGCGCTGCGCGCCGAACTGGACGAGACCAACCAGGGCGTATTGGCGCTATATGCCGAGCTGGATATGCAGGCCGACCAACTGCGCCAGGCATCGGACCTGAAAAGCCGCTTCCTGTCGTACATGAGCCATGAGTTCCGTACGCCCTTGGGCTCGATCCTGAGCATCACCAGCTTGCTCGCCGATGAGCTCGACGGCCCGTTGAGCCCGGAGCAACACACCCAAGTGGGGTTTATTCGCAGCTCGGCACGCGAGCTGCGCGAAATGGTCGACGACTTGCTGGACCTGGCCAAGATCGAGGCCGGGCGCATCACTATTTCACCGGCCTGGTTCGACATGTTCGACCTGTTCTCGGCGCTGCGCGGGATGTTCCGGCCGATTGTCGATGCGTCGTCGGTGGACCTGATCTTCGAAGAACCGGCCGGCTTGCCCAAGCTCTACACCGATGACAAGAAGCTGGCGCAGATCCTGCGCAACTTCATCTCCAACGCCCTGAAGTTCACCGTACAAGGTGAAGTGAGAGTCTCGGCGCAAATGGTCGGCGAGCAGGAAATCCGCTTTGCCGTGCACGACACCGGCCTGGGCATCCCCGCCGAACTGCACAACAACCTGTTTGAAGATTTTTCCCAGATCGACTCACCGCTGCAAAAACGCTTGCGCGGCACCGGCCTGGGGCTGTCGCTGTGCAAACGCTTTGCCGAACTGCTTGGCGGCCAGGTCGGCGTGGAAAGCACCCCAGGCGTGGGCTCGATGTTCTTTGTGATCATTCCTCTTTCCATTGCGGGCGGGCCTGTTGATGAATCGTGACATCCAATTGCTGATCGTCGACGACAACGCCGCCACCCGCTATGCCCTGCGCCGGCGCCTGGAGAGCCATCACTACCACGTGCTCGAAGCCGGCACCGGGCAGGAGGGGCTGGACCTGATCGCCAGCGAAAAAGTCGATGGGCTGATCCTCGACGTCAACCTGCCGGACATGAGCGGCTTCGACATCGTGCGCGTGCTGCGCGCCGATCCGATCACCGCCTTGCTGCCGGTGGTGCATGTGTCGGCGGCCTCGATCGAGACCGGCGACATCATCACCGGCCTGGACGCCGGCGCCGATGCCTACCTGATCCACCCGGTCGACCCCGACGTGTTGCTGGCGACCCTGCGCACCCTGTTGCGCGTGCGCGACATCGAATATGCGTTGCGTGAGAGCGAGGCGCGCTTTCGTGAGATTTTCTTCAATATCAGCGCGCCGATTGCGGTGATGGACGCGCAGCTCAAGGTCCACGAATGCAATCACGCCTTCGCCCAGCTGATTCACGACAACCTCAACCCCGATGCCCTGCTCGAGTGCTTCGCCGCCGATCAGCTCACCGTCATCCAGGAGCTGTGCCAGCGCCTGGCGGCCGGTGAACGCTGGAAGGGCACGCTGCAGATGAAGGTCGACGGCCAACTGCGCGAGACCGAATGGCAGATCTCACCCTATCGTCGCGCCGAATTGAGCCTGGTGTTTGTCGAGGATGTCACCGAGCACCGCCACCGCGAGCGCCACCAGCAGGCCGAACTGGCCTACGCCACTACCCAGTTGGCGCGCACCGAGGCGCAGTTGTTGCAGGCACAGAAAATGGACGCCCTGGGCAAGCTGACCGGCGGCATCGCCCACGATTTCAACAACCTGCTGACCGGGATTATCACCAGTCTGGAGCTGATCAAAAAACGCGTCGAAACCCAGCGCACCGACAAGGTCATGGGTTATGCCGATGCGGCATTGAGCTCGGCCCTGAGCGCCGCCGGCCTGACCAACCGCCTGCTCGCCTTCGCCCGCCAGCAGCCGCTGGACACCCGGCCGATTGATATCAACGCGCATATCCGCTCCCTGGAAGAACTGCTGGTGCGCACCATCGGCGAACATATCGCGCTGAAGCTGGAATTGACCAACAACCCCGCCGTGGCGATGGTCGATCCGATCCAGCTGGAAAGCGCGGTACTCAACCTGGTGATCAACGCCCGCGACGCGCTGCCCAAAGGCGGCAATATCTGGGTGACCACGTACCCGGCCTATTCCAATGGCAACCTGAAACTGGAAAACGGCGCCTATATAGCCCTGTCGGTGCGCGACAATGGCGTGGGCATCGAGCACAGCGTTATAGATAAAGTATTCGACCCGTTCTTCACCACCAAACCCGTGGGCCAGGGCACCGGGCTGGGCCTGTCGAGCATCTACGGGTTTGCCCGCCAGTCGGGTGGCGACGCGCAGATCCGCAGCGTTACGCGTCAAGGCACTGAGGTGACCATCATGTTGCCCGCCGCCAGTGGCCCTGCCAGCACCGCGGCCAAGCCACTGGCAGCTCCCGGCCACAGCAGCGGCGAACATGTGCTGATCGTCGAAGACATGCCCTCGGTGCGCAGCTTCGTCGCCGAGGTGCTGATAGACGCCGGCTACCGCTGCAGCCTGGCCGCCGATGGCGACGAAGCGATCGCCAACCTGCGCAACGACCCCGGCATCGACCTGCTGCTCACCGATGTCGGCTTGCCCTATATGACCGGGCGCGAACTGGCGGACATTGCACGCGAAATGCACCCCTCACTGCCGATTCTGTTCATGACCGGCTACGCAGAGAATGCGGCAAATCGGCAGAGCTTCCTCGGCGAAGGCATGGACCTGATTTGCAAACCCTTTCATATCGACGAGTTGCTGGAGAAGATTCGACGTGGGCTGGAGGGAGCTACAGGCGCCGGTTAACCGGGACGTCGGCGAATTGCGAGGTGATGTTTGGCGACATGCTTGCTACCGTAGTCGGCCTTTCGATCCGTGACCGGCGTTAAGCAATGATCCGAATCCTCAAAACCACAGTGTGCACACTCGGCCTGCTGTGCGTCGCCGCCCTGGGCTTTTTCGCCTGGCAGAGTTTCTACCCCGTGAGCGCCGCCACCGCCTGGAGTTACCAGGTGTTGCACACGGATGTGCCGAAGGCCGCATCGCTGATGCCCATGGACGATGGCTCGCTGATGGTCAGCCAGGAACTCGACAAGGGCAAGGGCAGCATCGTACGCATCCACCCCGACGGCACCCGCGAAGTGGTGGTGGGCAACCTGTCCAAACCCGACGGCATGCTAGCCACCCGTGGCGGCTGGGTATTCAGCCAGGAAGCCCTCGACTCCCCTGTCAGCTTCCTCAAGGACGGCACCGTCACCGAACTGTTCAGAGGCGAAAACGTGCAGGGCCTGTGGGACGACGGTGACGACCTCTACGCCCTGGAAGACCGCCGCGATGAAGGACGCGTCCTGCGTTATCGCTGGAGCGACCAGAGCCTGAGCGTGGTACGCGCCGGGCTGGATGAGGGCGAGTCAATCATCCGCTGCACCGATGGGCGCATGCTCTACACCAAAAAGAAGGAAGGCATGGTGCGCGAGCTGACCGAGGACGGCAGCGACCCGATGGTGGTGGGCGGGCTTAACCAGCCGACCTTCCTGATGTGCGATGCACGCGGGTTGTGGATCAACGAAGACGCCACCCATCGTGCACGGTTGTTGCTGATCGACAAGCAGGGGCGCCAACAGACGATTTTGTCGTTTTTGAAGGCGCCTCAGTCGATCGTGCCGACGGGTCGCGGGACTTACCTGGTGGCGGAAGGCGGGCGTGATCGGGTGTTGGAATTGACACCGCCGGTTGTGCGTGTTGCGGTGGGGGATGAAGGCTCTAAAGAGCAATAATCGCTGCCAAGTCCAACATATTAAGTCATAAATATCAGAAGGTTATTTACGATATCAAGCAGCGCGGTGCCAATGAACAGCAATACTGAGAGTTCGCAAGTATCACGCTCTCAGTAGGTCTGACACGCAAAAAACAGTCATCGCTGCAACGCTGGTCTCCGGCCTTAGGGGCTGCAAAATCAATCGCACCGGCTTGCACAAGTCCCATTACGGGACTAGGCTCTCATCATGAGAATTATCGCGATCAGCCAGCTCAAAACCTTTTGGCGCAAGTATCCGGATTCGGAGCAATCGTTGTTGGCGTGGGTAGACGAGGCGAAAAATGCCGATTGGTCAACGCCGCCTGACATCAAGGAACAGTTTCGTCATGCCAGCGTTCTCAAGAGCCGGAGAGTCGTCTTCAACATAAAAGGTAACGACTACCGTCTGGTGGTCGCCGTGGCCTATCGCTACAGGGCTCTTTATATCAAATTCGTCGGCACGCATAAGCAGTACGACGCGATTGACGCCGATACCGTTGAAACGGAGTAACCCATGAACATCCGACCTATCCACACGGAACAGGACTACAAGGACGCGCTGAAGTCTGTCTCCCCGCTGTTTGACAACGAACCGGAACCTGGCACGCCGGAGGGTGATTATTTCGACGTGATGATCACCCTGATCGAAGCCTATGAGGCTAAGCATTTTCCGGTTGATCTACCCAACCCGGTCGACGCTATCCGCTTCAGAATGGAACAGTCCGGCTTATCGGCAGCTGATCTGGTGCCCGCCATTGGCCGCCAGAATCGGGTTTATGAAGTGCTCAATGGAAAACGAGCGCTGACATTGCCGATGATCTGGAGGCTGCATGAGATGTTTGGCATACCCGCAGAGAGTCTGATCAAACCGCTAAAACACAGCTGATAGCCCGCGCAGCACTACAGCTGAAACCGTGCCACCGCCTCGTTCAGCGAGACCGCCAATTGAGCCAGTTCACGGCTTGAGCCATTGATCTGCCCCGCCCCGGACGACGATTGGGCCGACAGGTCGCGAATATTCACGATATTGCGATCCACTTCCTTCGCCACTTGGGCCTGCTCTTCCGCCGCACTGGCGATGACCAGGTTGCGCTGGTGAATCTGGTCAATGGAGTCGGTGATCTGGCTGAGTGCACCACCCGCCCCTTCAGCCAAAGCCAAGGTGTCGGTGGCACGCTGGGTGCTCGACTGCATCGAGGTCAGCGCCTGAGTGGAACCGGTGCGCATCGCGCTCACCATCTGGTCAATCTCAAGGGTCGATTGCTGGGTTCGATGGGCCAGCGCACGCACTTCGTCGGCCACTACCGCAAAGCCACGCCCGGACTCACCGGCACGCGCTGCCTCAATGGCGGCGTTAAGGGCCAGCAGGTTGGTCTGCTCGGCGATGGAGCGAATCACATCGAGCACCTTGCCGATGTCCCGCGATTGCTCGGCGAGGTTCTGCACCAGGGTCGAGGTTTCACCGATGTTGGTGCTCAGGGCTTGAATCGCGCTGACCGTTTCGCCCACGCGGTGCTGGCCTTCACGCGCCGTTTCATTGGACAGGCGCGTGGACTCGGAGGTGGACACCGCATTGCGCGCCACCTCATCCGCCGCCGAGGTCATCTCGTTGACCGCGGTGGCCGCCTGCTCGATTTCAGCAGTCTGCTTTTGCAGGCTGCGACTGCTTTGATCAGTGATGCCGTTCAGGTCGGTGGCGGATGACGCCATCTGCCCCGCCGACTGGCGAATCAGTTGCAAGGTGCCGCGCAGATTGGCTTGCATGGTCTTGAGTGCCACCAGCAGACGGGTCACTTCGTCGTCGCCGCTCACGTCCACCGTTTGAGTCAGATCACCCTGGGCCACGTTCTCCGCAGCCCGCACCGCGTGGCTCAGCGGCCCGACAATGCTGCGCGTCAGCAACCAGGCCAGCAGCACGGTGCTCAAACCCGCGACGATCACAAAGCCGAACACCATGGTGCGCGAACGGCTGTACTGCGACTCGGCCGTCTGACCCTGCTGATTGATCTGGGCGTTGTAGTAATCGGCCAGCGCATTGAGCTGGGCACCGGAGCCATCCACCACGGTTTTCATGTCCACCAGCAACAACTTGTTGAGCTCGGCGCCTTGCTGCTTGTCGGCGAGTACAAATGACTGGGCCAGGCCCTGCTGGTACTGGCGCAGCGAAACCTGGAACTGGTCGTAGAGCGTGCGCACTTCGGGGGTGTCGATCACCGCATCGAGGTCGGCCAGGCGTTTGGTCAGGTCCTGGCTGCGGGTGTCCATCTGGCTACGGTATTGCGGGATGCTCGCGGGGTTCGGGTCCAGCGCCATGCGCAAAGAGATCGTACGAATGCGCAACATGATTTCGCGAATATCCGCTACCAGCCGCATCTTCGGCACCAGCCCACTTTCCACCTGTACCGCACTCGCACGAATACTGGCCATATTCGACAGTGCGAAAAAACCCAACAGGGCCACGAGCAAAGCAATCAGGGCAAAACCCAAACCCGCACGGCGGGCGATGGACAGGCTGCGAAGAGACATTTCGGGGGGACTCTCTTATAAGAAATATGATGTCGTACGAGAGTTTCGGCCTGCGGAGGCAGGACTTTAGCGGCAGTCAGGGAAAGTGCTACATAAGATTTCTAAACTTTGCCGGTGCTGACTCCCCCATCGTGCTGGCGACCTAGACCGCCAAGGTCTGCTGGACTGTTCTCGCCATGATCTGCAAAGCCTCAAAAGGGTTTCTACCGATCAGCATGAAGCCATGGGACGTATTGGCCCAATACACCACATTCATCCCCCGCCGCTGTTCCGTCGCCACGTTTGCCGAGCCTTTTTTGCTGGTGGTGATGCACAACGCCAACGGCCCGTGTCGCGGGTCCAGGTAGGTCAATTGGCCGATCAATACACCGTCATAGTCGAGGAGCTGCGCACGCCGGAACTCGGCGCCGGGAAGGTTCACAGCCTCGGGGGATAACGGCAGGCCCAATTGCGTGCCCACCGAACGCAATTGCGCGACATGGGAGGCCCGGTCGGCACTGAGATTTTCCAGGGTCTGGGGCGTGTACAAGGCCATGTATTCAGCGACCGAGGCACGCCAGCCCTGGCCCGATTCGGCGCGCGGCCAGGCCATGAACAGGCGGTCAGCGACCACGCCGGCCAGCGCAAAACCTGCCGCGACGGCAAGGAAGCGGCGCCGGCTCAAGGGGGCGATTTCTGTCGGCGGCAACGCGTTGAGCATCGCGTGCAGGCGTTCGGTGGGTGCTTGATCCAGCACGCCATCGAATGCGGCCTTGAACGGTAGATCTGCGCACTGCAAGGCGTGCAGCCGTGCTGCAATGGCGGGGTCGGCGTGGACCTGATCGGCGATAAGCTTGTGCTCATCAGCGTCCAGCTCGCCGTCCAGATAAGCCACCAACAGCTCATCGGACGGTTGGTTTGTATGGGTCATCGCCGTTCTCCGCTGGTTCTTTGCGCCGGGGTTTTCAGCGGTGCAGTCTCGGCCAGCCTGGCGCGTGCGGCCGCCAGACGGCTCATGACTGTCCCCACCGGTATGTGCAGGACTTCGGCAATTTCCTTGTACGAAAGCCCTTCGACATACGCCAGAAACACCGTTTCCCGCTGCGCTTCGGGCAGGCCGTTGACGCGTTTGATCACCTGCGCGGCCAGCACTTGGTCCTGGGCCTGGCTTTCGCCATCGAACCACAACGCCTGCTCGGCATCGACAAAACCCTGCCCTTGACGAACCCGTTGCGAGCGCAGTTCGTTGAGCCAGATCGAATGCATGATCGCCAGCACCCAGCGATCCAGGCGCGTACCGGTTGCAAACTGCCCAGCACGCTCCAGCGCCCGCACGCAGGTGGCCTGCACCAGGTCCTCGGCCAGATGCTTTTGGCGCGACAACACCAGCCCATATCGCCATAAACGCGGCAATAACAGGCCCAACTCGCGACGAAACTCAGCCTCTCTGGTAATGGCTGCCCCCTGCTTGCTCAATCATCTCGTTCACGCCTGGGGTGCGGCGGCGATGGCTTCTGCCAGGTCTTCATATTCTTCGCAGGTGGTGCTGCACAGGGCTTTGATTTTCACCAGTTGCTCCTGCGCCAGGTCCAGACGCCCCTTGATCACGTAGGCTTCACCCAGGTATTCGCGAACCTGAGCGTAGTTGGGGTCCAGCGCCACCGACTGCAGGTAATAACCGATGCCTTCATCGGTGCGGCCCAATTTGCGCGTGGCGTAGCCGCGATAGTTGAGGGCCTTGGCGGTGTTCGGGTGCTGTAGGGTATCGAGCAAGGCCAGGGCTTCTTCGTAGCGCCCGTCCTTGGCCAGGCGGTAGGCATAATCGGTGCGGTCGGCGTCGGAGGTGGCTTTGCTGGTTTGCAGCACGCACTTGCCGGTCTTGGTGTCCCAGACCTGGCCTTTGGGGCAGTTGGGTTTGGGCGGTGCCGACTCATCGCCGGAAGCGCGGGCCTGGCCGGCGAGCAAAGCGGCAACCAGGCAGGCGCCGAAGAACAGCGCGGTGCGATAGGTAATGCGGTAGTGGTGGCGGGTTTTCATGGTTGCAGTGCTCCGTAACGATGGGGAGGTACAGCAGCAAACATCACTTTTGAAGCACATTCCGTGGTTCGGGCAGCATGCGGCGCAACGTGCCGTCACGCTGGATGTAGTGGTGCCACAGCGCCGCACAGGCATGCAGACCGGCCAGTACGATAATGGCCCACGCCACAGTGTTATGCAGACCGCCCAGAGTGCCTCGCCATTCGTGATCAATCACAAAGGGCGCCGGCACGGAAAACAGCCCGAAAAAGTTGAAGGGCTCGCCCTGCGCCCAGCGAAACACAAAGCCCAGAACGATCTGCGCCAACAGCAACAGATACAGGCAACCATGCGCCATTTTCGCCAGCAGGTTAAGCGCCGGGTGACTGTCGGCCTTGGGGCGGTTACCACCGAACAGCCGCCAGAGAATCCGCACGCCAATCAGCAGCGCCATGGCAATACCGAGGGAGATATGCACCGACTGCAGACCCTTGCGCAACGGCGTGCCTTTTTCCAGGTTTCCCCAGATATGCGCACTGGCAAACATGAAAATCACCACAGCGGCAGTTAGCCAGTGAAAGGTGCGGGTCAGGCGGTCGTAGCGGTCGGATGGGGTGTTCATGCGCGTTTCCTGGGTGGTCTGTGAGGTGAACACCGCAGGCGGGGAAGTTATTCGTGGCGGGCGAAAATTTTATACCCTTCAGTCGCGAGAGGCCCAATACCCGGAAACAAAACAGCCCCGTAGCGCGTTGCACTACGAGGCTTTCTACGCAATGGCGCTGCGCGTCCTCAGTATCAGCGTTCTTTATTGGCTTGGGACAGCACCGAGGCCGCCAGGGACTTCGTATCCTCGCTGTATTTACCGCTCTGCAGCGCCTTACCGGCCTTCTCTTCCATTTCTGCACTGGTCTGCTTGTCGGTGCCACTCTGCGCCAACGCTGAAGCGGCCAGGCTTTTGGCGATGGCTGAGGCGTTCGGGTTGCTGAGGGTCTCTGCGGCCAGGGTAGCCATCTTGTCGGAGGTTTTTTTGGTGTTAATGCTCATGGTGCATTTCCTTTGCAGTTTGAGGATGACGACCTGGAAAGTCGTCGCAACCGAAAGATAGTGAGTTCGAGCGGGAGGTACAACGCGCCAGTTGTAGGCATCGTTTTGGAAACTTGTACGAAAGGCGCGAATATTTTGTAGGCGGGTCGAAAAACCATCGCTCCGGAAAAAACCACGAAAACAAAAAGCCCCGTAGCTTATTCAGCTACGGGGCTTTTTCTGTGTAATGGCGGAGAGATAGGGATTCGAACCCTAGGTACCGGTGAAGGTACAACGGATTTCGAATCCGTCCCATTCGGCCACTCTGGCATCTCTCCAACGGCGCGCATCATAACAGTCTGTTTCGTGGAAGCAAAGCGCAAAAGCGATTTTTTTCCGTGCTATCAGATGCTTGCGTCGATTAAAGCGGTACGCCGAGACGATTGGCGACTTCTTCGTAGGCTTCGATAACGTCACCGAGGCCCTGACGGAAGCGGTCTTTGTCCATCTTCTTCTTGGTGTCCTTGTCCCACAGGCGGCAGCCGTCCGGGCTGAATTCGTCGCCCAGGACGATGGAGCCGTCGTGGAATACACCGAATTCCAGCTTGAAGTCCACCAGCAGCAGGCCGGCGTCGTCGAACAGCTTGCTCAGCACGTCGTTGACCTTGAGGGACAACTCCTTCATGCGCGCCAGTTGCTCAGCGGTGCCCCAACCGAACGCCACGACGTGGGATTCGTTGATGAACGGGTCGCCCTTGGCGTCGTCCTTCAGGAACAGTTCGAAGGTGTAAGGGTTGAGCTTAAGGCCCTCTTCCACGCCCAGGCGCTTGACCAGGCTGCCGGCGGCGTAGTTACGCACGACGCATTCGACCGGGATCATGTCGAGCTTCTTGACCAGGCACTCGTTGTCGCCCAGCAGTTTGTCGAATTGGGTCGGAATGCCGGCCGCTTCGAGCTTTTGCATGATGAAGGCGTTGAACTTGTTGTTCACCATGCCTTTGCGATCAAGTTGTTCGATGCGCTTGCCGTCGAACGCCGAGGTGTCGTTGCGAAACAGCAGGATCAGGCGGTTGGCGTCGTCGGTCTTGTACACCGACTTGGCTTTGCCGCGGTAGAGTTCTTCACGTTTTTCCATGATGGGCTCCGCTTGCTAAATGGTGGGCTAGGCGATGTGTCGCCAGTCGAGCCCTGAATCTTGATCGGCCAGTTGCAGCCAGTCCGGGTCGCACCCGAGGGTGTCGACAAAACATTGCCGGGCAAGCTGCGGCAGGTTGTTCTTGCTGCTCAGGTGGGCCAGGACCAGGTGTTGCAAGTCTTGCCAGCCCAACTCATACACCAGGTACGCCGCCTGGTGATTATTCAAATGTCCAAATTGGCCGCCCACCCGCTGCTTGAGAAAGGTCGGGTAATGACCGCGAGCCAGCAGGTCTCGGCAGTGGTTGGACTCGATCATCAAGGCATCGAGGTTCCGGTAACCGTCCAACACCTTGGCGCAGTACGAGCCCAGGTCGGTGAGTACGCCGAAACGCCGCTCACCGTCACTGAATACATACTGCGTAGGCTCCTGGGCGTCGTGCGCCACGGCAACGACATTGATGCTCAAGGCACCGATTTTCAGTTGCTCGCCACCGGCCAGGAAACCTGCGGGTTCAATGGGTTTGCGCATCCCGCGCAAGGTGCCGCGACTGAGGTACACCGGAAGATTGTAGCGCCGAGACAGCAAACCCACGCCATGCACGTGGTCGGCATGTTCGTGGGTCACCAGAATCGCGCTCAGCTGCGTGGGGTGAACCCCCAGGCGCAGCAGGCGCCGCTCGGTTTCTCTCAACGAGAAACCACAATCCACCAGCACGTACGTGTCGTCATGTGCGACCAGCGTGCCGTTCCCTTGGCTACCGCTGCCGAGAACGGCAAAACGCATCGGATCAGCCCAGGTTGTCCTGAATCACGCCCAATACTTTGCGTGCTGTTTCAGCCGGCGCAACGGTATTGATGTTCTTCTCGACGGTGACTTGCACGCTTTCGCCAACCTTGCTCAAACGAACCTGGTAACGCTCGGCGCGGGTCTCGATTTCTTCCTTGGTCGGCTTGCTGCCGAACAATTTTCCGAAGAAACCTGGCTCCTCATCTTTGCGCTCGGCTTTTTCAGCCACGTTGATGTAGTACAGGCCCAGGCTGCGGTTGATGTCTTCAACCCGCCAAGGGCCCTGCTCCAAGGCACGACCGACGCTGGCCCAGGCACGGTCCAGGTCTTCACCCAGGTTCAGCACCACGTTGCCGCTGCCGTCTTCGGTGAGGCTGACGCGGCTCGGGGTGTCGTAATCACGTGCGGCGAGCAGGGAAACCGAACCACCCTTCTCGGAGATACGGCTCATGCTGGCCAGCATCTCGTCGACCAGTGCCGAGTCGACACCGGTGTTGACCGAGCGGTTGGTGAAATCAACGTTGGAGGTGCTTCCGGCAGGACGCTCGGCGCTGACCACGTAGACTTCACTGGTGTTACGTTGCACGCCAGGCTCGATGCGCACACGCACACGGGCTTCGCTGTCGGCGGCGACACCACCGGCCTGCAGGCGCTTGGCCATGGTGGCGGACAGCTCGCTGCCCTGCTGCCATGCGGTGGTGAATTCACCGGTCTGCGGACGCTGCTCGTCAATGCGAAAACCGTTGTCCTGGAAGAACTGCACGGCCACCGGCCAGACTTCGGCAGGTGGGCGCTGAGCCACGATCCAGCGCGAATCACCGCTCTTCTGCAGGCTGTAGTCGCTGGCGTCCGCCACGGCCGAGATCGGCTGTGGACGTGGCACCACGTACTCACCCTTGGTGGTGTCGTCGGCGACGTTGCGTGGAATCGGCAGCAACGGGTCAAGGCGCTTGGCGACGTTGACGCCCGGCGGCAATTCCATAGGTTTGGTAGGTTGCGCTTCCAGGTAATCGCTGCCGCGGTCACGGAAGTAGCCTTCCGGCCCCCAGATCCAACCGCAGCCACTGGTGCTGGAGATAATCAAGGCAAGTGCGGAAAGTCCGGCCAATCGCTTCATGCGTAGTGCTTCCTCAATTAAACCAGGACGCCGGACTGGCGCAGGGCCTGTCGCAGCGGTTCGTGACAGGCTTCGCTGAGGCGGGTGAGCGGCAGACGGATACCGTCCGGCATCAGGCCCATCTCAAACAGCGCCCATTTCACGGGGATAGGGTTGGATTCGATAAACAGTGTCTTGTTGAGCGGCATCAGCTTCTCGTGGATCGCACGGGCGGTCACGGCATCGCCAGCGATAGCGGCGGCGCACATTTCGCTCATGGCACGCGGGGCCACGTTGGCGGTCACCGAGATATTGCCCTTGCCACCCAGCAGGATCAGTTCGACGGCAGTGGCGTCGTCACCGGAATACACCAGGAAGTCACTGCTCACACCGGCCAGGATGTCCTTGGCGCGCTGCAAGTCGCCGGTGGCTTCCTTGATACCGATGATGTTCGGCACGGTGGACAGGCGGATCACGGTCTCGGCCTTCATGTCGCAGGCCGTGCGGCCCGGGACGTTATAGAGGATCTGCGGGATATCCACGGCTTCGGCAATGGTGCGGAAGTGCTGGTACAAGCCTTCCTGGGTCGGCTTGTTGTAGTACGGGGTCACCAGCAGGCAGGCATCGGCGCCGGCCTTCTTGGCATTTTTGGTCAACTCGATCGCTTCACGCGTCGAGTTGGCGCCCGTACCGGCGATCACGGCGATGCGGCCCGCGACACGCTTGACCACGAATTCGATCACCTGGATGTGTTCTTCCACATCGAGGGTGGCCGATTCACCGGTGGTGCCGACCGCCACGATGGCGTTGGTGCCTTCTTGCAGGTGGAAGTCCACCAGTTTGCCAAGGCTGTCCCAGTCGAGATGACCTTGTGCATCCATGGGTGTGACCAGTGCCACCATACTGCCCGCAATCATGCAACCGCTCCTGCCGGAAAAAGAGAGCGGTAATGGTACTGGCGCCAAGATGCTTGTACAAGCGAAGTACCGCCTGACGATGCGTTCTGTGCCAACTAAACGACGGGCAATGCCATCATTGGGCCAAAGCATGGCTTGCAACAGGGTGAAATCAAGCCGTTCACGCAATGAAAACGCCACCTCCTATCCCTTGGCGGCGCTTTTCGCTACCCTTCATCCTTTGAACGATACAGCACTCACCGTATCGACCGCTCATCGTTTTAGGAAGGCTGCATGTCCACCCCCACAGTTCGCGAACAATTCCTTGTTATCAGTGCCCTCGGCGCCAACCCCATGGAGCTGACCAACGTCCTGTGCCGCGCCAGCCATGAAAACCGCTGCGCCGTCGTGACCTCGCGCCTGACCCGTCATGGCGAGTGCAGCGCACTGGTGCTGCAGATCTCCGGCACCTGGGACGCCTTGGCGCGCCTGGAGACCGGCCTCCCGGGCCTGGCCAAGAAACATGATTTCACGGTCAACGTGGTGCGCAGCGCCGCCCTGGAAAACCGCCCACAGGCCCTGCCCTACGTGGCGTATGTGAGCTCGGCCTATCGCTCGGACATCGTCAATGAGCTGTGCCAGTTTTTTATCGACCATAACGTCGAACTGGAAAACTTGACGTGCGACACCTACCAGGCCCCGCAAACCGGCGGCACCATGCTCAACGCCACGTTTACCGTGACCTTGCCGGCCGGCGTGCAGATCAGCTGGCTACGCGACCAGTTCCTGGACTTTGCCGATGCCTTGAACCTCGACGCACTGATCGAGCCTTGGCGCCCACAGAACCCAATGTAAGGAAGTTTTCATGGCTGTAGTCATCGACACACCGGTAGCCGACTTCGAAGCCCAGGCCACCAGCGGGCACACCTTCAGCCTCGCAGGTCTCAAAGGCAAGCAAGTGGTGATCTACTTCTATCCGAAGGACAGCACCCCGGGCTGCACCACCGAAGGCCAGGGCTTTCGCGACCAGCACGCAGCATTCAAGGCCGCCAACACCGAAGTATTCGGCGTGTCACGCGATAGCGTGAAGTCCCACGAGAACTTCAAGGGCAAGCAGCAATTCCCCTTCGAGCTGATCAGCGACAAGGACGAGGCGGTATGCCAGCTGTTTGATGTGATCAAGCTGAAGAAGCTGTACGGCAAGGAATACCTGGGCGTGGATCGCAGCACCTTCCTGATCGACAGCGAGGGGGTGCTGCGCCAGGAATGGCGCGGCGTGAAAGTGCCAGGGCATGTGGACGCTGTGCTGGCGGCGGCGCAGGCGTTGAACAAGGCTTGAAGTCTGCGGCGACCGCTGGATCGGCAGCGCCGGCAAGCCAGCGCCTACACTTGTATCGCGTCCCCCTGTAGGAGCCGGCTTGCCGGCGCTGGCGTCGGCAGCCCCACCTCAACGCTCAAAGCAACGGCGCCACCACCGGCTCTTGCCGTGGCCACGCATCCAGCACTGCCTTGAACAGCGTCGCCAGGGGAATCGCAAAGAACACTCCCCAGAACCCCCATAGCCCACCAAACAGCAACACGGCGCAGATGATAGCCACCGGGTGCAGGTTGACCGCCTCCGAAAACAGCAGCGGCACCAGCACGTTGCCATCCAGGGTCTGGATAATCCCGTACACCGCCATCAAGTAGATGAACTGGTCGCTCCAGCCCCACTGAAACAGCGCGATCAACATTACAGGCACGGTCACCACCACGGCGCCGACATACGGCACCACCACCGAAATGCCTACCAGCAACGCCAACAAAGCCGCGTAGTTCAGGTCCAGAGCGATAAAGGCGATGTAGGTAACCCCCCCGCAGATAATGATCTCGATGACCTTGCCGCGGATGTAGTTGGCGATCTGCCGGTTCATCTCTTCGGCCACTCGCGTAATCAGCGCTCGTTCGCGTGGCAGGTAGCCACGCACCCAGCGGCCGATCATGGCGCGGTCCTTGAGGAAGAAAAACACCAGGATCGGGACCAGCACCAGGTAGATCATGATGTTGACCAGCAGTGGCAGGCTGGACAGGGAAAACGTCAGCGCCCACTGCCCGAACTTTCCGATCTCGCCGCGCGCGGCTTCGATGGCTTGCAACACTTGCTCATCCGAGACCAGGTGCGGGTAGCGCTCCGGCAACAGCAGCAACAGCGATTGCCACTTGGCGAGCATGCCCGGCAACTCGTTGAACAGGGTGATCAACTGATGCCACAGCAAGGGCAGGACCACCACGATAAACACCACCAATACGCCCATGAACAAGGCGAACACCAAGCCCACCGCCACCCCGCCCGGCAAGCGCAAGCGCTCCAGGGTAGTGACCAGGCCCTGCATCAGGTAAGCCAGCACCATCCCTGCCAGTACCGGCGCCAGCATGCCGCCCAAGGTGAGCACGGCCGTAAAGGCCAGAAACAGCAGGACCGCCAGCACCACGGCTTCTTCATCGGAGAAGTAGCGCTGAATCCAGTCTCGTAACACTTTGAACATCAATCAACCTCGGGTGGTGGGGGCGAACGGTTCAGGCTTTGCGCAACCAGTAACGGTAAACACCGGCGGCGTCTTCTTCATGCAACAGGGTATGCCCTGCCAACTTGGCAAACGTGCGGAAATCACGCTGGGAGCCCGCGTCGGTGGCGATCACCTTGAGTACCGCGCCGCTGTCCAACCGATTGAGTTCCAGCTTGGCCTTGAGCAAGGGCAGCGGGCAATTGAGGCCGCTGGCATCGAGTTCGGCATCAAAGGCTACAGCGTCGGTCATGGTTTTACTCCGGGCACGCGTTCGGGTTGCTTAGAATATCTGGTCCGAAGCTCAGTGTCCGGCTACAGTAAGCTCTTTGTCGAAAGGCTCTGTGCATGACTTTTTTGCGCCCTACCCTGCTGACGCTGGCTTGCCTGCTGGCCTCCCCAGGCTTCGCTGACGACCTGCCGTCACTTGGCGACGCCAGTTCTGCCATTGTCTCGCCACAACAGGAATACCAGTTGGGCCGCGCATGGCTGGCCTACCTGCGGGGCCAGGTCTCGCAGCTCAACGACCCACAGCTCAAGGACTATGTCGAAACCAGCGTGTACAAGCTGGTAGAGACCAGCCAGGTCAATGACCGGCGCCTGGAATTCATCCTGATCAACAGCCCACAACTGAACGCCTTTGCCGCGCCCGGCGGCATCGTAGGCGTGAACGGCGGCCTGTTCCTCAATGCTCAGACCGAAGGTGAATACGCCTCGGTACTGGCGCACGAATTGGCGCACTTGTCTCAACGCCACTTCGCCCGTGGCGTTGAAGCGCAACAGCGCATGCAGATCCCGATGATGGCCGCACTGCTTGGCGGCATTATTGCCGCCGCTGCCGGTGCAGGTGATGCCGGTATTGCCGCGATTGCCGGCACCCAGGCTGCAGCGATCCAGGAACAACGGCGTTTCTCGCGTCAGAATGAACAAGAGGCGGACCGTATCGGCATCCTCAACCTGGAAAAAGCCGGTTACGACCCGCGCTCCATGCCAACGATGTTCGAACGCCTGATGCGCCAGTACCGCTTCGACGCCAAGCCTCCGGAATTTCTGTTGACGCACCCGGTTACCGAATCGCGGATCGCCGATACCCGCAACCGCGCCGAGCAAGCCAAGGCAGGCGGCAAGGAAGACAGCCTGCGCTATCAACTGATTCGCGCTCGGGTGCAGCTGCAATACGAGGACACACCCGGGCTCGCCGCCAAGCGTTTCCGGGCACAGTTGGACGAGAACCCGAAAAACGATGTGGCGCGCTATGGCTTGGCCATTGCCCAGATCAAAGGCTCACAGTTCAAAGAGGCGAGGGAAAACCTGGCACCGCTGCTGGCCAAGGCGCCCAACGACATCACCTACAACCTGGCGCTGATCCAGCTGGACATCGACAACAACAAGCTGCCGGATGCGCAGCAGCGTACCGATCGGATGTTGACCCAATACCCCGGCAACTACCCACTGAACCAGGTGAGAGTGGATCTGCTGCTTAAACAGAACCGTACCGCCGACGCGGAAAAAGCCCTGGATGGCTTGCTCAAGTCGCGCCCGGACGATCCGGATGTCTGGTATCAGGTTGCCGAGACACGTGGCCTGTCGGGCAATATCATTGGCCTGCATCAAGCGCGTGCCGAATATTTCGCATTGGTAGGCGACTTCCAGCAGGCCATCCAGCAACTGGACTTTGCCAAACGTCGCGCCGGCAGCAATTTCCCGCTGTCGTCACGTATCGACGCACGTCAGCGTGAGCTGATCGAACAGGAACGCTTGGTAAAAGGGATGATGAGCTAAACCCATCTGCCACAAAAAAGCCCCGCCTTCGTTAAACGAAAGCGGGGCTTTTTATTGGGCTATCGGGCCGATGAGTTACTCAGCCAGCTTGAAGGTAATGAAGCTCGCACGCCCTTGGCGCAATACGCGCATCGACACCGAACGATTCTTCGGCAACGCCTTGGCGATGTCGGTGAATTGCTTGGTGCTGTCAATCGCCTGATTGTTCAGATGAGTGATCACGTCGCCTGGCTGCAGACCGATCAGGGCGGCCGGGCCATCCTGTACTTCCTTGATCACTACGCCGCTTTTGAGGTCGAAGGTCTTCTTCTGCTCATCGGTCAGCTCTGCAACGGCGATGCCCAGACGGTTGCTGCTGCGCTCGGCGCCCGGCTTGGTATTACCCAAGGCATCCAGGGTTGCGCCCTCTTCAGGGATGGCGCCGACGGTCAGTTCAACGTTCTGGCGCTTGCCTTCACGAATCACTTCCAGCTTGGCCTTGCTGCCCGCCTTGAGCGCGCCCACCAGGTGTGGCAGGTCGGCCGACATAACGATCGGCTGGCCGTTCATGCTGAGGATCACGTCGCCCACCTGCAGACCACCTTTGGCAGCCGGGCCGTCGTCCTGAATCTGCGCGACCAGGGCACCGGCCGGTTTGTCGAGGCCGAAAGATTCAGCCAGGTCCTTGTTCACTTCCTGGATCACCACGCCCAACCAGCCGCGGCTGACCTTGCCACCGGTTTTCAGCTGATTGGAAACATCCATGGCCACGTCGATCGGGATTGCGAAAGACACGCCCATGAAGCCACCGGAGCGGGTGTAGATCTGCGAGTTGATCCCGACCACTTCGCCCGCCAGGTTGAACAGCGGACCACCGGAGTTACCCGGGTTGATCGGCACGTCAGTCTGGATGAATGGCACGTAGTTTTCGTTGGGCAGGCTGCGACCAATAGCGCTGACGATGCCTTGGGTCACGGTATGGTCAAACCCAAACGGCGAACCGATGGCGACTACCCACTGCCCAGCCTTCAGGTCCTGGGATTTACCCAGCTTCAGCACGGGCAAGTCCTTGCCTTCGATCTTCAGCAAGGCCACGTCGGAACGGGGATCGGTGCCCACCAACTTGGCTTTGAGCTCACTGCGATCGGCCAGGCGTACGAGAATCTCGTCGGCATCGGCAATCACGTGGTTGTTGGTCAGGATGTAGCCATCCGGCGAGATGATGAAGCCCGACCCCAGGGACTGCGCTTCACGCTGGCCACCACCGCCGCCACGCGGAGTGCGCGGCTGTGGCATGCCGCGCTCGAAGAACTCGCGCAGCATCGGCGGCAGGCCCTCCAGGTCCGGCATCTGCTGATTGGAGACCTTACGATCCGGTAGCTTCTGCGTGGTACTGATGTTCACCACGGCCGGCGAGGCCTGCTCAACCAATTGGGTGAAGTCAGGCAACTCGGCTGCTTGCGCAGGGATGGCCTGACCCAGCACCAATACCGTGGCGACTATGGATAGGTAAGACTTCAAACGTGGTATCGACATACAGCTCCCGTTACGACGAGCAGGGTTGAGCGACAGGGTTCAAGAAACGCCGAAAACTGCGACCGACATCTTTGTTCCGCGAACAAAACAAGGCCAGAGCCGACAAGCCCTGACCTATAAAAAACATGAGAGATTTTTGCAAGTGAAAATGCTGATCCAGACATTTCATGCTCTCGACAGACAACCTGGCATGGATACACAGTGAAAGGTCAGGATGAACATAGGATTAACGGCTCATGGCTTGAGGGCAGGCTTCTTTTCACCGCGCACCGACAGCGCAATGCGTTCGGCGGTGCCGATGGGGATTTCCCCGACTACCGTCACCATCATTTCACCGTCCACCGTATTCAGGCGACGAGAGACCGCAACCGTTGGGCCCAGTTGGGTGCGGGTTTCCGTGACGCTCACGTCGCTGATCGGCTCCAGAAACACAGAGAAACGCGCCAACCCGTCTTCATACATCAGGCTGTCTACCGTCGCTTTGGTCTGGGTGTCCTTGCGGGCGCTGCTATTGGTGAGTTGAAAGCCCGGCGGCAACCACTCCATGTGCCAGGTCTCGGTAGAGGCCACCTCTGGCGCATTGCTATTAACCACGGCGATAGGCGTGCATTCGCCGCTGGGCTGCAAATCGCGATCATCGGGTGCGGTCGACGTATCCAGCCGCGTGAACTGGAAACGCTCCAGCAACTGCCCCTGCTCATTAAGCAGCAAGGACTTAAGAGGCAGCGCGGTGTCACGATCCAGGTGCAGTTCAAAACCGTAGCGGTATTGGTCACGCGGCGTGATCGACACAATTACCGCATTCCGACCGGCCACGCGGGATTTTCCGATGACGGCAAGTTCGTAGAATTGATTAAGTTTTTGCGGATCAAGCGCACGTGACGGTGCATCACGTGAATTACCAATGCCTGCGACAAGGGTGCCGCTGACACATTGAGTACGACCATCCAGCCGCACAACCTCCTGGGCAGAGCCATCGAGCTGCAAGAGCCGCTCACGGACCTGACCATTCTGGACACGATGCCAGATGTCATGGGTAGAAAAACTGCCGTTACGCTCGTAAACGAACGTACCTTGAAAGCTTTGCTGTTGCTCTGCACGCCCAAGTCGAGTCAGCCAGTCTTGGGCTTCATCGGCATGGGCGGGGAGTGCAAACCAACTACTGAGCAAAAGCGTAAGGAGCGGTATGGCGCGCATAGGGCTCCTTAGCGGTTCAGCGGTTTTCCAGGCTTGCTGCGCGAGCGTATGGCAGAGCGCTTTCAGTGCCTTTCAAGGCCGATTCCTGTGCGTGTTGGCGCAGGTAACCTGGAAGACGCTGATCCTGCCAGCCGGATTGCCCTTGCAACACACCGTTGGCCATGGGGCCGGTGGTATCAGAGCTTTCCTTGTAGCCTGCCAGTACAGCTGGGCCTTTCACTTGCGGACCAGCCATGACTGGTTGCTGAGTTTGCTGGGCCAATTCGGCACCGGCGATTTCGTCCTGGTTGTACAGGCGAACACCGGCCAACACGGCAACAGTCACCGAGGCAGCTACCGCCAGGCGACCCAGGCTACGCCAAGGACCACGAGTGGCTTTTGCCGGAACGGCTTCATCAGCCAGCGCGGCAGAAACGGCCGCAGCAATATCCAGACGAGGGATTAAAAGATCCTTGTGCATCACCGCCCGAGCGACTTGGTAACGAGACCAGGTATCACGGGTTTCGGCATCATCAAATGCATTAAGCACTCGACGAAGTTCCAGTTCATCCGCTTCGTTATCCATCACTGCGGACAGCGATTCCTGCAGGGCATCACGACTCATGGCGGTTCCTCTCTTGGCTGTCGCCGCTGTCTTTAGTTTTCCTGCAACAACGGTTGCAAGGCTTTATCGATGGCTTCCCGGGCCCGGAAAATCCGTGACCTTACAGTCCCCACCGGACACTGCATGACGCTCGCAATGTCTTCGTAACTCAGACCATCGAATTCACGTAAAGTTAACGCAGTACGCAAATCTTCTGGCAGTTGCTGAATTGTGCGATGAACGGTTCCTTCGATCTCGTCGCGCAGCAATGCACGCTCCGGCGACTCGAGATCTTTGAGGCCGTGATCACCATCGTAAAATTCCGCATCTTCTGAACTTACATCACTATCCGGTGGGCGGCGCCCGCGAGACACCAGATAGTTCTTCGCCGTGTTGATGGCGATGCGGTATAGCCACGTGTAAAACGCACTATCACCGCGGAAGTTGCCAAGTGCACGGTACGCCTTGATAAAGGCTTCCTGTGCAACGTCCTGCGCTTCATGGGTGTCGTGCACAAAACGCACGATCAACCCGAGAATTTTGTGCTGGTATTTCAGCACTAGCAGATCAAAAGCTCGCTTGTCGCCGCGTTGGACGCGCTCGACCAGCTGCTGATCCTCTTCCTGGGTTAGCATGAACACTCCTCGTTGTACTTGAAGGAGGCTTGCATAACTAAACGATCAGGCTTGCAAACATAGACTCGGACTTTTCGCAAAAGTTCTCCCCCTCCAAGCAAGTTTCCGGCATGCACTGATTTGGCACACACGAAAAACGCAGCACGGGCATTGCCGGCTGCGCGAATAATCTTGTCGCCGGTTTTCTGACGCGTCCAATGCTCCCGACGGGCCAATAAACTCAACGTTTTCCCAGCTTTCGGGCAACCTGCTATTGAGTCGGGGCTTATGCAAAAAGTTCCCGCTTCAATAACCAGTCGATTTTACCCAAGCCGTGCACCGTAATCTCACATTGCCACGAATGCCTGACTATTGTGCCGCTCCCCCCCTCTATATACTAGTGGTCCGTGTGACCCTTTGATTCGCCGATCCAGGCGTCCTGTTTGCGCCAACCCTTCGGATCGCTTTTTGGGGAATCCTTCAAATGAGCCAACAGTTTCAACACGATGTCCTGGTGATTGGCAGCGGCGCGGCCGGTTTGAGCCTTGCGCTGACCCTTCCCAGCCACCTGCGCATTGCCGTACTGAGCAAGGGCGACCTGGCCAACGGCTCGACATTCTGGGCCCAGGGCGGTGTGGCAGCCGTGCTGGACGACACCGACACGGTGCAATCCCACGTCGAAGACACGCTCAATGCCGGCGGCGGCCTGTGCAACGAAGACGCGGTGCGCTTTACCGTAGAACACAGCCGTGAGGCGATCCAATGGCTGATCGACCAGGGCGTGCCGTTCACCCGTGACGAACACGCCGGCAGCGACGATGGCGGCTTCGAATTCCACCTGACCCGTGAAGGTGGCCACAGCCACCGCCGCATCATCCACGCCGCCGACGCAACCGGTGCCGCGATCTTCAAGACCTTGCTCGATCAGGCCCGCCAACGCCCCAACATCGAATTGCTGGAGCAGCGCGTCGCCGTCGACCTGATCACCGAAAAACGCCTCGGCCTGCCAGGCGAACGCTGCCTGGGCGCCTATGTGCTCAACCGTGCCAGCGGCGAAGTCGACACCTACGGCGCACGCTTCACCATCCTGGCCTCCGGCGGCGCAGCCAAGGTCTACCTCTATACCAGCAACCCCGACGGTGCCTGTGGCGACGGCATCGCCATGGCCTGGCGCTCCGGCTGCCGGGTGGCTAACCTGGAATTCAACCAGTTCCACCCCACTTGCCTGTACCACCCACAAGCCAAAAGCTTCCTGATCACCGAAGCCCTGCGCGGCGAAGGCGCACACCTGAAACTGCCGAATGGCGAACGCTTCATGCAACGCTTCGACCCACGCGCCGAACTCGCGCCGCGGGATATCGTCGCCCGCGCCATCGACCATGAAATGAAGCGCCTTGGCATCGACTGCGTCTACCTGGACATCAGCCACAAGCCCGAAGCCTTCATCAAGACGCACTTCCCCACCGTCTACGAGCGCTGCCTGGCCTTCAACATCGACATCACCAAAGGCCCGATCCCCGTGGTCCCGGCCGCTCACTACACCTGCGGCGGCGTGATGGTCGACCAGCACGGCCGCACCGACGTCCCCGGCCTGTATGCGATTGGCGAAACCAGCTTCACCGGCCTGCACGGCGCCAACCGCATGGCCAGCAACTCGTTGCTCGAATGCTTCGTCTACGCCCGCTCGGCGGCGGCCGACATTCTTGAACAACTGCCGCGCATCCCGGTGCCGGCCGCCTTGCCCCGCTGGGACGCCAGCCAGGTCACCGACTCGGACGAAGACGTAATCATCGCGCACAACTGGGACGAGCTGCGCCGTTTTATGTGGGACTACGTGGGGATCGTGCGCACCAACAAGCGCCTGGCACGGGCGCAGCACCGGGTGCGCTTGCTGCTGGATGAGATCGACGAGTTCTACAGCAACTACCGAGTAAGCAGAGACCTGATTGAATTGAGGAACCTTGCTCAAGTAGCGGAACTGATGATCAGGTCTGCCATGGAACGTAAGGAATCTCGGGGTCTGCACTACACGCTGGACTATCCAGGGATGCTGCCAGAGGCGAAGGATACGATCCTCACACCGACCTAATGAGGCACGTTAGGAGCACATAGCGTAGCACCATAGGACCCCGATTTGTAACAGCTTTGGCTCACATTTGTCCCAACGCCGGGGTCCTTATCGCCTACCCGCAAGGGTCCTTATCGTGCGCCTGAGCGAGCGTGCGAGGGCCTACGGGGGTAAGCGCGCCCAGAGAGTATTAAAGGTGATCGCTCAGATTTTTCTCTCAAATTCTAAAGGGACCTCAAGGAGTTCCTGTGTGAAATCTGAATAACCTGCAAGCCTATGGCCCACGAGATTTCACACAGGACTCCCTACATGGCTGTCATTACATCGCTCAGCAGATCATGGGTAAGCTCTATGAGCCCCTCAGGGACAGCCACCCCGCTGACTATGGCAATCATGGCGACTACCTTCCAGAAGCTGGGAGATTTAACGATAGCCTTGAGGACAGCTAACCGAACATCTTTCGCATGGTCATAGGGTCCTCCTTGAACCAGCCAATTAAAGCAATGAAATAACGTATCACTAAAAGAACCCAAGACTCCTCATAGGGAGCCTCAGGACTTCATCCATCTATTGACCCAGCGTCACACGAGTGACCATTGGGAAATCTACCAGCTCAACTTGAAGCTTCTCGGCTGGGTCGGCTGGGTTTGCCAGCTTGAGCTGAACCTTGGCCTGAGCCATTACATCAGCCACACCAATGATCTCTACGTCCCATGCTGCTGCATTGGCGTTACGGGTCGCATGGATCTGCCACACATCGCCATCACCATCTTGGCGGAAGCTCAAAGAGGCCATGTCTTTAGGAAGCATAAAGATGCCGAGGTCTTCACCAGAATAGAACTGCGTACCACAACCCAATAGCTCCTCTACATCCGACAGACCAGCTCGTTGAGCAGCACGCTCAAGACCAGCGACTTCCTTTGCAGGAATCAGCAACACAAAGTCAGACAGCGAAGTGCCAACGGCTTGGTTGATGTTCATGGTCAGGCCGTCGATGATGTCCTCTGCGCGTTCTCGTGGGTTCTTCGACAAGCCAGTCAGTGCCTTGGTCTCGGTGGATGCAGCACTGGTCAGGATCTTCGCAATGGTCGCCCCACAGGACAGCTCAAAGTCTTTCAGCATCTTCTCGGCCATCTGCCCCATGCCATTGGCAGTGAAGCCAGCCATCATGTGGTGGTCGAAGAACGTTTGACGGAAAGAGAACAGAGCGGCGTGCGGGGTCGCCTCACAGAACAGGAAGTCACCAGCGACTGCCTCACCCTTCTCAAAGGTCGAGTCATCGTAGATGGATTTACGGGGATCGAACTCAACGCTACGGTCTTGCATCAGCATAATCTGCTGTGTGGTTGGCTCAGTGCCCTTAGGGCGGAACTCACAGGGGATTGCGTCCTCTGCCGCCGCTTCCCAGTCACCGCCGTTAAAGTAGTCGTCAAGGCCCTCTGTAAGGATCTCAACGAACGTCTCAGCGCCAGTCGCGCCGTTGTCCTTTACCTCAGCCGAGGAGTTAAAACGGATGATGCCGCCTTGCTCAGTGATAGCGGTAGACCAGTTGGTGGGCTTGATGTATTCGTTAGTTTTCATGTGGGATCTCCTTGAGTTGTTCGAAGTGATGTTCTTTGTGGCCCGCTTAGCTGTTGTCAGTTACGACGAGCTGCGCGAATGGCCGCACCGTGTGCCCGGATGTCTGCTGCTCGTTTCTCTTTGGCTTCACGAGCCCGAGCCACTTCAAGGCGTGTAGGTGCCTGATAGGAAGCGCATCGGTCTGCGTGGAACTGAGCGTCACGGAGCTGAGCTGCTCGAAGGTCTTCACCTGCTTTGATCTCTTGGCGGGCCAGCGAGGTCTGCTCAGGGAATGCTGAGGTACTGAGACCAGCTTCGATGTACTGGCGCACAATGGCCGTGATCGAACTGTGATTCTTACCAGCAGCAGCGATAAGACCTGCGAGCATTACGCCCTCGGCATAAGCCTTGGTCACGGGCTGGCCTTGAACGGTCAAGGAGTTGTCACTGAGTTGGATGTCGAGCTTCATATTGGGGTTCTCCTTTGAGAGACCCTTAAGCCAAACCTTGCCGCCATGATCGCGTGACCAATGGGGAAAGGAGACCCGCACGGGATCAACAAGGTTTGCTTAAAGGTATTGGATTGAAGGTGGTTTCACAGCCCTGTGGGGTTAACTTGGCGGGGACTGTAGGAGCGCCTCTGTGCTGAATGGCGGACAGCGAGGAGGTTCCGGTGTGGTGCATAGATTGCCCACTACTGACGCTTATGGCGCCTCGTGGGACCTTGAGGAGACCATGGGTAACTGATTCCCGGGGCCTTAGTGAGGGTTTTTACGGCAGTTCTCAGGCCAGCATTATCGGTTGACTGCTCATCGGAATGGACAAGTCACAGCGAACAAGCGTCTTCAAACTGAGACCGTCTTCAAGAGCTTCCTTGAGCGCTTCCATGCATCGCTGATTTGTTATGAGGGCAACGTAAGGAAGCGTCACCGCGAGGTCGTAAACGGTGCCCAATTCAGGATCACGCGAACGGCCTGGAGCACTTACCTTTGAGACCAAGGCGCGGATCGTAATAAGCGATGTCCGGCGTGGCTTGGTGAACACCCTGTTAATCAAGGCGAGCTCAGCGGTTGTCGGAATGGTTTTCTTAAAGTTGCTCATTTAGCGAATCCTCTTAGGCCGTCTCTGGCTGCAAGGGCGGCTGCTTGATCCTCTGTGAGATTGCCTTTAGCGATAGCTGAGCGTAGGCCCTGCACGGTGTTACGGCGCCCCAGAGAGCTCCATTGGCACTTGTCATTGAATGTCATGCGCTTGAGGATGGATGCACTGTGATCGTTCCCCAAAGAGGCCATCTTGTCGGCAACGATTAGAGCTACTTCGGGTAACTCAAGGATCGCCTCGAAGGCGTCATAGACAAGATCTTTGAATTCATCCGAGACCCAGCCCGCATATTCAAGGGTTGCGCGTTTGGTCGCCCATGAGCCTGCACCATTGGAGCTGTGCAAATTTTGCATAGCTTCCATTCGTTTAGCCTGCTTGGTCCGCCACTGCGCAGGTCCGTTCTTTACTGGTAACTTTAAGGTTCGCCAGATATCAGTTAGGTCCCACTGCCCTGCATTATTGGCCTTGAATGCTTGACCTTCTATAATGATGACGTGCCCAGCGTGCTTATGTTTGATGTCAGTGATCATTTGTCTATTCCTCTTGTTTGCTCCCTCAGGTTCGCTCCCACAGCCCAGCGCAGAGACCCGACAAAGGTTCTGGACGGTGGCATGAAGAAGCAAACAGGAAGACTCTGCGATTATCTGTGTGATGCCCAGCGATGGGCGTAGTGCATCTATAGCCTTAGTGAGGGTTTTTACGACCACTTGATTTACATGACCCGATAGACGCTCTTGAAGAAACCCAAGCGACTAACTCAGTAGCATGTGAATAACTATCTAAAGCTCTGCTTATGGATGCTCATAGAGGACAGGATAATTATTATCGCAAGACAATTCCCACCCAAGAGAAATCTATAAGCTCCTTCTTAAAGATAAAAGAATAGATTTATTTAAAGATAATTATTAGATAGTTCTCAATGAGTAATCTTTAAGATCTTTAAGTTAAGGCCCCCGTGAACATTGAGCAATACACGGTGGCCCCAATCCCGTGCAAGGCTTCTCAGCGATGCCCTCAAAGGCACCGACTTACGATCAGCAATATCAATGTTCGCTCCTCCCTACTGGAGCCAGACGCTTGGTCTGCTTACCGGGGACGGTTGAGTGTTGGCGTGTCACCCTTTAGGTGGTCGCTCTTGGCACTCTGGAGTCTCAGGTCAAATGGTAGGAATCTGGACGTACAGGTAGGTTTATTCTTGTGTATTGCCTGCCTGTATCCTTAGTGAGGGTTTTTAATCTGGTCCCGCAGATCCCATTAAGTCTGCGCTTGGTGGTCGTGCCGTCTTGGAATGTGGTCACTGGACGTACACACCTTGCCCGCAGAGGGCCACCTTTGAGGGACCTTACGGCATCTTGAATGGGAAGCCACGATGGTGTGGCCCCCTGATATTGTAAGGATTTTCAAATCGTGCATTTTCTGACTCAAAGGGCCTTTACTGTCATCTCGCCGCCCCCCCAGAGCATGGGATCAAAACAGTTTCGTTACCAGCACTCTCATACTAAGGCCTTTCTAACTCACCCCCAGGTAGTCCTTTACAGTAATCACGCAAGGCTACCACAGTGTTTACCACGCATTCATTTTCAATAGTACAGTTCTCAGGATAGACCCAGTCGTAAAAACTTAAACACTCGGAGTTATCCTTGCCGGTTATCGACGCCAACAACTCATCGCCTCTGACAAGCGAAATCGGCGAATTAGTATCTCTATCAAGAATATGGGCAGCATGTTTATTTCTAAATAGATAGATATTCTTGGAGTCAATAACAGCAACATCTCGATAAAAACCAGCAGTCACCTCAGGAGGGAGAGACTTAAGGAATTTATCGTAACCTTTTTTGATTTCAGTCAGCTTTGATAGGGTTATGATAATCGAATGATTACAGACCCTAAGCCGCCCAATAGTTTTGCTCTTATTGTCATGATCAGAGTTAACTATAGTCTCACGCGCCATGCTCACTGCCGCGACTAAATCCACCATTGCATCAACCAACAGCCATTTAACATAGTTCGCATCGTTAAGGGACGTCATGAGTCCTCCTATGACTTCACACCATTTTTCCACTAAGAACGACTACCAGACTGGATAAAGATCAATCACTGGTAGCCACAATTGCGTAAATTCTATTATCAAACCCCTGGAGCTCGCTTCAGTCATAACCCACATGAGTTACCGCAAGGCTTTCCTCATAGCCTCAGCCATGTGTACCACTTCGACCGCACTCCCAGCACCATACAAATCATAGCTGATAGACCCGGAAGCGTGCCCCAAGATTGCCTCAGCGGTTCCCACAGGCACCTCAGCGGCCTTCAAGGCACCGGCCAGCGAGTGACGTAACGAGTGGAAGGTCTGAGTCCGATCAGCGTTCAACGTCAGGACCTCCCTTAGCGCCCCATTGAGCACGTTCGAGAACTGACCGGCTCCCAGCGTGAACAGCCGTGAGTCAGCCTTATCGACAAACTCAAGGAACGCCTGAAGATCGAAGCCGTAGGCACCATCAGTCAGCGGCACAACACGGAGAGCATTCTTGGTCTTAGCTGTCTTGCCATCATTCCTGTTGATGTCGATGACCCACACGCTGCCGACCTGCTTAACGTCAGCCTTGGTCAACTGCCTGAGTTCCTCAATACGGGTCCCAGTGATCACCCCGAGGGACAATGCCCAGCGCTGCCAAGCGTCCACTGGAAGCGACTTAGCGTGAGCCATCAGGGCCTTTACCTGATCCTGAGAGAACGCCTCACGAGAGCTGTCAGCATCCTTGGATAGCTTCAGTCCCTTGTCGAAGCCCTTGTCGAGGTAGCCGTTATGAACAGCCCAATCCATGACAGTTGATAGCCGGGTGAGTAGCTTGTTCACAGTGGAACCTTTGCGGTCCTCAAGGAGTTTTGCTTTGAGCGCCACCATGTCAGCCCGAGCGTGCCCTTTAAGGTCGAGCCCTCCCAGAGCAGCGCTAATAGCAGCACAAGACGACTTAACGTCTCGCATAGTGCTGGCCTGTACGTTGTCCTTTTGCTCCGCCATATAGAGCCCTGAGAGATGCTCGAATGTCAGAGCCTCAGAAGCGTTTACAGATAGGGACAGACAAGGGGCTACAGGCGTGCCACAAGGGACACCTCTGAGTTCCTCAACGATCCCAACCAGCTTGCCCGGCCTCCCCTTCAAGCGCTCCTGAGCGGCCTCAAGGATGTCCTCGGCTTTACTCGCTGCCCTTTGTTGATCAATGGTCATTGGCCCCTTAGCTGATGCCTCGCGAAGCGACAGACGTAGTTCGTCATAGATCATCTCGTAGGCCACCAGTGAGTCATCACCATGAGCCATGGTCAGGCACTCCTCAGCGATGTCTGCCAATCGCTCTCTGAGCTCATCCCACGTCGCCTCTGGGTTATCCAAGTGGAAAGCAGCGAGCGTCTTGAGGATGTCCTTGGAGATGGTCATAGCAGTGGCCTTGTCTGTGGTTCTGAGCGATAGCGTATAGAACCCCTTAGCGGTTCCTTGAGGGCGAAGGCGAAGGTAATAGCGACCAGACCGGCGATAGTGGTAAGGCTTGGCGAGCGCAGTTTGTAACAGGTTTGTCCCAGTTAGGGAGCGTTGGTTGGTGGTCATCGGCTGAAACCCCTGTATCCATTGGGTTTAGCCTCATAGGGTCGAGTTCTACAGCAACTATAAAGTCAGCCGCGACCTGCTCGAACTGCGCAACCTGGCCCAGGTGGCGGAGCTGATGATCCGCTCGGCCATGGAGCGCAAGGAAAGCCGGGGCCTGCATTACACCCTCGACTACCCGCAGATGCTGCCCGAGGCCCGCGACACTATTCTGGTGCCAACCACCTACGGCGGCTGAACTTCAGGCGCACCCGCAGGCGCCGGTGTAGATCGGCGGCCTGCGAATCGCTGGGCACACAAATAGAGCGCACCCTCCACGCCCCCGGCAGCCGATAGCGCAACACCACGCCAAGCGGCAGCGCCAGGCTGTCGGGGCGCAGTTGCACGCTGTGCCAACCGCGCTCGGTACTGAACAACTGCCAGCCGTCATCATCGCGGCGCAAGCCACGAATCGACGAGCGGTGAGTCAGCAGGACATGGCGCGGCAGCACCCAGGCGGCATGCGCCAGGCACACCAATATACCGAGGCTTGAATAAGGCAGATCAAGCAAGACCAGCGCACCCAACGCGAACAGTTGGGCAAGGAGATACGCCGCCAGCAACAGCCGTGAGGGCTGCCAGCGGCATTCGAATGTATTACTTGGGCTGGACACGATCCAGAATCATCCGGACCATGCGCTGCAGTTCCGGGTCTTCAGACTCGGCGCGCTCCATGAACCAGCCAAACATGTCCTGGTCTTCGCATTCCAGCAGCCGCACATAAACGTTGCGGTCCACTTCATTAAGGGTTGAATAGACCTCTTTGACGAATGGCACCAGCAACACGTCCAGTTCAAGCATGCCGCGACGGCTGTGCCAGTAGAGGCGATTGAGTTCTACATCTTCGACCATGGAGCGCTCCTCAAATAGAGCGCAAGTATACAGGCCCGACGGCACCGGAACAGTCGGCTTTGGTCGACCCATACGGAAACTATCCATTTACCGGGCGCCCCTCTATGATGCACCCATGACTTTTTGACCTGCGATGACCCATGGCTGACTCTGCTTTCTTCTGCCCCCTGTCCCACGAAGGTGTTCTCGCCGTCCGCGGCGCCGACGCCGGCAAGTTCCTGCAAGGGCAACTGACCTGCAACCTCAATTACCTGAGCGACACGCAAGCCAGTCTCGGCGCGCGCTGCACGCAAAAAGGACGCATGCAGTCGAGCTTTCGTATTGTGTTGCAAGGTGACGGCGTACTGCTGGCCATGGCCACCGAACTGCTGGAACCGCAACTGGCGGACCTGAAAAAATACGCGGTGTTCTCCAAATCCAAACTCACCGACGAAAGTGCCGCCTGGGTACGTTTCGGTCTGGCAAATGCAGACCAGGCCCTCGCCAGCCTGGGCCTTGAGCTGCCGGCCGCGACTGACAGCGTGGCGCGCAACGACGCATTGATCGCCATTCGCGTCTCCCCCGCTCGCACCGAACTCTGGGTGCCCGCCGAACACGCCGAAGCCGTACACAACCAATTGGCTGCGCAGCTCAAACAAGCCGATCTGAATGAGTGGCTGCTGGGCCAAATCCGCGCCGGTATCGGCCAGGTCATGCCCCAGACGCGTGAACTGTTCATCCCGCAGATGCTCAACCTGCAAGCCGTAGGCGGCGTCAGCTTCAAGAAGGGCTGCTACACCGGCCAGGAAATCGTTGCGCGCATGCAGTACCTGGGCAAACTCAAGCGTCGCCTGTACCGCCTGAGCCTCAACGCGGCTGAAATGCCCGAGCCAGGCACCGCGCTGTTTTCGCCCAGCCACAACAGCGCCATCGGCGAAGTGGTGATTGCCGCAAAAGCTGACCAGGGGATTGAACTTCTGGCCGTGTTGCAAGCCGAAGCAGCCGATAGTGGCGATGTGCATGTAGGCACACTGGAAGGCCCCGGTTTGCAGCTGCTCGACCTACCGTACCAACTCGACCGTGATCGAGAGATCCAACGCTAGTCGCCGTACCTTCTTGCAACACCCTAGAGATCATGAATGAACAAGCTGGCGGAAAAAGTCCAACAGGCTTTGGTGATGGCCATCGACAACGATGACCTGGTTCTGCCGACATTGCCGGAAGTGGCCCTGAAAATTCGTCAGGCCGCAGAAGACCCGGAGATCAGCATCAGCCACTTGAGCAAAGTGATCGGTCGCGACACCGCCCTGTCGGCACGCCTGATCAAAGTGGTAAACAGCCCCCTGTTGCGCGCAACCCAGGAAGTCACCGACCTGCACACCGCCATCACCCGGCTGGGCACCAACTACAGCAGCAACCTGGCCATCGGCCTGGTGATGGAACAAATCTTCCACGCCCGCTCCGAAGTCGTCGAACTGAAAATGCGCGAAGTGTGGCGCCGCAGCCTCGAAGTGGCGGGCGTCAGCTATGCCTTGTGCCGCAGCCACAGCCAGCTCAAGCCGGACCAGGCGGCCCTCGGCGGCCTGGTGCACCAGATCGGCGTGTTACCGATCCTGACCTACGCCGAAGACCACTACGAACTGCTGTCGGACCCGGTCAGCCTCAACCACGTGATCGACAGCATCCACCCCTTGCTGGGCGACAAGCTGCTCGGTGGCTGGGACTTTCCGGAAATGCTGGCGAAACTGCCGGGGCAATACCTGAACCTGGAGCGCGACTCGGCCAGCCTGGACTACATCGACCTGGTGCAGATCGCCGTGCTGTATTGCCATCGCGGGACCGACCACCCGCTGGCGAGCGTGGCGGTTTCCAGCCTGCCTGCGATCAAGAAGCTGCGGGTCGACCCCTATAGCGAAAGCTTGCGCACAGAGTTGGATGAAGCACGCTCGATGTTCTACTGATCAGCCGGCAATAAAGCTCACCCGCACCTTCAACCCCGCCTGCGCACCATCATGCAGACTGATCTGCGCCAGATGCGCCCGGCAGATTTCACCGACAATCGCCAAGCCCAGGCCAGACCCCATGCCCTGCTGGCTGCGTCGGTAGAAGCGCTCAAATACCCGGTCCCGCTCATCCAGCGGGATGCCCGGGCCATCATCTTCCACCTCCAGCACAGCCGGCGCGGTCACCCGCAGGATCACGTTGCCCCCGTTCGGCGTGTGCGCCAGAGCGTTGTCCACCAGATTGCTCAGCAGCTCATTGAGCAACGTCGGTTCGCCGCGCAGCCATACCGGCTCGTCGGCTTCCAGCGCGAGCGCCACGCCGCGCGCATGGGCCAGCGGCGCCATCGCCATACCCAGCTCACGGGCCAACTGACTGAGGTCGAGCAACTGAGCGCCGCCCTCGGCAATCGCCCGGGCGCCGTTTTCGATGCGCGCCAGGGACAACAATTGATTGGCCAGGTGGGTCAGGCGGTCGGTGCCCTGGGCGGCTGTCTCCAGCGTGCTGCGCCAGGTGGCCGGATCTTCGGCGCGCAAACCCAGCTCCAACCGCGCCTTGAGCGCCGCCAACGGCGTACGCAGTTCGTGGGCCGCATCGGCAATAAACTGCGCCTGGCGCTCGAACTGGCCGCGCAGGCGTTCGGTAAAGTGGTTGAGGGAGCGCACCAGCGGGCCGAACTCGTGCTGCACCTCCACTAACGGCAAGGGGCGCAGGTCATCGGGCTGACGTTCTTCCACGGCCGTGCGCAGGCGTTCGAGCGGGCGCAATGCGGCGCTGACGGCAAACCACACCAGCAGCAAAGCACCGACGGCCAGCATGCCCAGGCGCAGCAAGGTGTCGGCCATCAGGCTGCGGGCCATGCTGACGCGTGCTTCATCGGTCTCCGCCACGCGGATTTCCGCCATGCCGTTCATGTTCGGTTCGGACACCGCCTTGAGCAGGCTCACCACACGCACCGGCTGGCCCTGATAAGTCGCGTCGTAGAAGCGCGCCAACGCCGGGTAATCATCGGTACGCGGCGTACCCGGCGGCGGCCCGGGGAGGTTTTCATAGCCGGAGATCAGCTTCTGATCAATGTCGTTGACCTGGTAATAAATACGCCCGGCGCTGTCGTAAGCGAAGGTGTCCAGGGCCACGTACGGCACATTGGCGCTGAGGGTGCCGTCCACCTGGGTCAAACCGGCGGCAATCGTGCGCGCCGAAGCCAGCAGCGTGCGGTCGTAGGCGGTATCGGCCGCCTCGCGACCATTCCAGTAGGCGCTCATGCCGCTGGCAAGCATCAACAATACCAGCAGCAGCGCCAGGTTCCACAGCAGGCGCCAGCGCAGGCTGCTGGGCTTATGCATCGCGGGCTTCCAGCAGGTAGCCGAGGCCGCGGAAGGTCACAATAGCGATGGGCTGGCCATCGAGCTTCTTGCGCAGGCGATGCACATAAATTTCGATGGCGTCCGGGCTGGCTTCTTCATCCAGACCGAACACTTGAGACGCCAGTTGCTCCTTGCTCATCACCCGCCCAGGGCGTGCGATCAGCGCTTCAAGCACCGCCTGCTCGCGAGAGGTCAAGGTCATCAGCTCGCCGCCCACGGTGAACCGGCGAGTATCGAGGTCATACACCAGCACACCGCAAGCCTGCTGGCGCTCGCCACCCAACACGCTGCGCCGCAGCAGGGCCTTGACCCGTGCCTCCAGCTCCGTCAGTTCAAAGGGCTTGGCCAGGTAGTCGTCGGCGCCGAGGTTGAGGCCGTGCACGCGGTCTTTCACATCACTGCGCGCCGTCAGCATCAGCACAGGCAGATTTTTCCCACGTGCCCGCAGACGCGCCAACACCTCAAAACCGTCCATGCGCGGCAGCCCCACATCGAGAATCACGACCGCGTATTCCTCGCTGCTCAACGCCAGGTCCGCAGCCACGCCGTCGTGCAGCACATCCACGGTCAAACCCGCGCTCTTGAGCGCCTGAGCGACACTTTCGGCGAGTTGCAGATGGTCTTCAACCAGCAAGACACGCATGGATTTCTACCTCGTTCAGGGGTGGTCGACGCCACGCTTTGGCGGGCAGTTTACAGGCGCCGCCTGGCCTGTGAAGCCCGAAAACATGCAAAGACAGCTGAAAGGTTAGTGAAAGCTTCGCCCTTTAGCATCCAACAACGGTGGGTATTGCCCGCCGAGCGGCCTGAAGGTCGCGACTAAAAAACGCCTCGAAGCGTTTTCGCCAAAATAAGAACAATAACTGGAGTTCCAACGATGCTGCCGACACAGCCACAGGCTTGCCCGCCTGTTCGTTTTTCTCGCCTTGCCCAGACCGCCTTCGCCAGTGCCACCGCCCTTGCCGGCTTTTCGCCGCTTAGCCAGGCTGCCTTTTTCGAAGACAGCAGCGCCACCCTCGAAACCCGCAACATGTATTTCAACCGCGACTTTCGCGACGGCACCAGCGCGCAACAATCCAAGCGCGACGAATGGGCCCAGGGCTTCATGCTCAACCTGCAATCAGGCTACACCGACGGCACCGTCGGCTTTGGCGTGGATGCGCTGGGCATGCTGGGGGTCAAGCTCGACTCCAGCCCGGATCGCACCGGCACCGGCCTGCTGCCCACCCATGACGATGGCCGCGCCGCCAACGAGTATTCCAAGCTGGGCCTGACCGGCAAAGTCAAAATCTCCGCCACGGAGCTCAAGATCGGTGCATTGATCCCTGAACTGCCGACCCTCAAGCCGAATGACGGACGCATCCTGCCGCAAACCTTCGAAGGTGGCCTGCTGAGCTCCAAGGAGTTCAAGAACCTGGTGTTTACCGGCGGACGCCTGAACAAGGCCAAGGACCGCGACGACACCAACTACGAAGACATCGGCCTCAACAACCGCAACAGCCGCTTCGTTGCGGGCGCCACCGGTAAGCACTTCGACTTCGGCGGCGTGGACTACAAATTCGCCGACAAGATCACCGGCAGCTATCACTTCGCTCAACTCGATGATGTGTACCGCCAGCACTTCCTCGGCCTGGTGGCCGCACGCCCGATGGGCCCCGGCACCTTCGGCACCGACCTGCGGCTGGCCATCAGCGATGACACCGGCAGCGCCCGTGGCGGCAAGATCGACAACAAATCCCTCAACGGCCTCTTCAGCTATGCCCTCAATGGCCATAAGCTCAGCGCCGGTTACCAGCACATGTCCGGCGACAGCGCCTTTCCCTACGTGGATGGGAGCGATCCGTACCTGATCAACTTCGTACAAATCAACGACTTCGCCGGCGCCGAAGAGCGCTCCTGGCAGGCGCGCTATGACTACGATTTCGCCAAGCTGGGGATTCCCGGCCTGAGTTTCATGAGCCGCTACATGTCGGGTGACAATATCAAGCTCAGGAATGGCGAGACCGGCAAGGAATGGGAACGCAACAGCGAGATTCGCTATGTCGTGCAAAGCGGCACGTTCAAGGATGTCGGCCTGCGCCTGCGTAACGCCACGTACCGCTCCAACTACTCAGCCCGTGATGCGGATGAAGTGCGCGTGCTGGTGAGTTACAGCATTGCCCTTTGGTAACACCTAATAACAACAAATACGGAGATAACCATGACCTATTCACTGCGTAAATTGGCCCTCGCCGCCGGCTGCATGCTGTTCGCCGGCCAACTGCTGGCCGCCGACGAACCCAAGCGCCCGGAATGCATCGCCCCGGCCTCCCCCGGCGGTGGTTTTGACCTGACCTGCAAACTGGCGCAAAGCGCGCTAGTCAACGAAAAGCTGCTGAGCAAACCGATGCGCGTGACCTACATGCCTGGCGGCGTGGGCGCGGTGGCCTACAACGCGGTGGTCGCCCAGCGCCCGGCAGACGGTGGCACGCTGGTGGCCTGGTCCAGCGGTTCACTGCTGAACCTGGCCCAGGGCAAGTTCGGTCGCTTCGATGAGAGCGCCGTGCGCTGGCTGGCAGCCGTCGGCACCAGCTATGGCGCCATCGCGGTGAAAGCCGATTCGCCCTACAAGACCCTCGACGATCTGGTCCAGGCCCTGAAGAAAGACCCGAGCAAAGTGGTGATCGGTTCCGGCGGCACCGTCGGCAGCCAGGACTGGATGCAAACCGCCCTGATCGCCAAGGCCGCCGGGATCAACCCCCGCGACCTGCGCTATGTGGCACTGGAAGGCGGCGGTGAAATCGTCACGGCGTTGATGGGCAACCATATCCAGGTGGGCAGTACCGATATTTCCGACTCCATGCCGCATATCCAGAGCGGCGACATGCGCATCCTGGCCGTGTTTGCCGACAAGCGTCTGGATGAGCCGGAAATGAAAGACATCCCGACCGCCAAAGAGCAAGGCTACGACATCGTCTGGCCTGTGGTGCGTGGCTTCTACCTCGGGCCAAAAGTCAGCGATGCCGACTACGCGTGGTGGAAAGACGCCTTCGACAAACTGCTGGCCTCCGAGAAATTTGCCGAACTGCGTGACCAGCGTGAACTGTTCCCTTTCGCCATGACCGGCCCGGAGCTGGACACCTACGTGAAGAAACAGGTGGCTGACTACAAAGTGCTGGCCAAAGAGTTTGGCCTGATCCAGTAATCGCCCCTCTTCTTGCTCGGCCACGCCTTGCTTACAGCGGGCGTGGCCCAGGAGTTCCCTATGCTCTTACAACGCATTTTCGCCGCCGTGCTGCTGCTGGCCTGCGCCGGGCTGGCACTGATGGCCTGGCCATACCAGGCGTCGTTTTCCTACGAGCCCGTGGGCCCTCGGGCTTACCCGCTGCTGATGCTCGGGCTGATGAGCCTGGCACTGATCTACATGCTGTTTCGCCCGCAGCCGACCCAACACACCGAAGAAGAACCGGCGCTGGACCGCGACACCCTGATCAAGATCGGCATCTGTGTCGGTCTGTTGATTGTGTTCGCCGGCACCTTCGAACCCCTGGGTTTCATCCTCAGCAGCATGCTGATCGGCATCCCGATGGCACGCCTGTATGGCGGCCGCTGGTTGCCCAGCGTGGTGATCGTCAGCCTGATGGCCATCGGTCTTTACCTGCTGTTCGATAAAGCCATGGATGTGCCGCTGCCCCTCGGCCTGCTCGACGTTCTGGAGAACTGATATGGATACTTTCGGCTATTTGGGCCAGGGCTTCGGCGTTGCACTGTCCCCTTACAACCTGGTGACCGCGCTCTGCGGCACCTTGATCGGCACCGTGGTCGGCCTGTTGCCGGGCCTGGGCCCGATCAACGGCGTGGCGCTGCTGATCCCTATCGCTTTCGCCCTGGGCCTGCCGCCGGAGTCGGCGCTGATCCTGCTGGCAGCGGTGTACCTGGGCTGCGAATACGGCGGCCGTATCAGCTCGATCCTGCTGAACATTCCGGGCGAAGCCTCCACCGTGATGACCACCCTGGACGGCTACCCGATGGCGCGCAAGGGCCTGGCCGGGGTGGCGTTGTCGCTGTCGGCATGGAGTTCATTCATCGGCGCGTTTATCGCCACCTGCGGCATGGTGCTGTTTGCCCCGCTGCTGGCCAAATGGGCGATTGCCTTCGGCCCGGCGGAATATTTCGTACTGATGGTGTTCGCGATTGTCTGCCTGGGCGGCATGGCCGGTGACAAACCGCTGAAGACCTTTGTGGCGGCGCTGATCGGCCTGTTCCTCTCCGCCGTCGGCATCGACGCCAACAGCGGCGTGTACCGTTTTACCGGGGATAACATCCACCTCACCGACGGCATCCAGTTTGTGGTGTTGGTGCTGGGCCTGTTCTCCATCAGTGAAATCCTGCTGTTGCTGGAAAAAACCCACCGTGGCCAGGAAGCCGTGAAGGCCACCGGCCGGATGATGTTCAACCTGAAGGAAGCGTCCGCCGTCTTCATGGTCAACATTCGCTGCGGCCTGCTGGGCTTCATCATGGGCGTACTGCCAGGCGCCGGTGCCACCTTGGCCTCCGCCGTTGCCTACATGACCGAGAAACGCCTGGCCGGTGCCAGCGGCAAATTCGGCCAGGGCGACATGCGCGGCCTGGCAGCGCCGGAAACCGCGATCGGCGCTTCAGCCTGCGGCGCCCTGGTGCCAATGCTGACCCTCGGCGTACCTGGTTCGGGCACCACGGCGGTGATGATCGGCGCGTTGTCGCTGTACAACATCACCCCGGGCCCGCTGCTGTTCCAACAGCAACCGGACATCGTCTGGGGCCTGATCGCCTCGTTGTTTATCGCCAACATCATGCTGGTGATCCTCAACATCCCGATGATCCGCATCTTCACGCGCATCCTGGCCGTACCGAACTGGGCGCTGGTGCCGGTGATCGCGATTATCACCGCGATTGGGGTGTACGCGGTGCACGCCACCACCTTCGACCTGTTCCTGATGGTCGGTATCGGCATCTTCGGTTACATCCTGCGCAAGCTGGACTTCCCGCTGTCGCCGGTGCTGCTGGGCTTTATTCTCGGTGGCCTGATGGAGCAGAACCTGCGCCGTGCGCTGTCGATCTCCAACGGTGCGCTGGACATCTTGTGGTCGAGCCCGATCACCTTTGGTGTGTGGGTACTGACCGCCCTGATGCTGATGTTCCCGCTGGTACGCATCTACCGCAAACGTGCCCTGCAGCGTCGTGCCGTGGCCGATGTCTGAGGTCACCTTTAAACAATGGTGGGGAACACCGCTGGTCGGCCTGGCCGGCGGTTACCTGGCCAGCCTCGTCGGCTGGCCTTTGCCGTACATGGTCGGCTCGTTATTGGCGATCATTCTGGTGCGTTGCCTCACGCCCTGGCAGTTGGCGGAAATTCCCGGCGGGCGCAAATGCGGCCAGTGGGTCGTTGGGATCGGCATCGGCCTGCACTTCACCCCGGTGGTGATCGAGCAGGTGATGAGCCATTTCGGCCTGATCTTCTTCGGCGCGTTGGTCACCAGCCTGTCGAGTATTGTCGGCGTGTGGTTGATGCGCCGCAGCGGTGAAGACCGTGCCACCGCGTTTTTCTCCAGCATGCCGGGCGGTTCCGGTGAGATGGTCAACCTCGGCGCACGCAATGGTGCCGTGTTGAGCCGGGTCGCGGCAGGCCAGAGTTTGCGTGTGCTGGTGGTGGTGCTGTGTGTGCCGGCGATCTTCAAGTATTTGCTCGAAGGCGGCACGCCACAGTTTCATCCGGCACCGGTGAGCTGGGCCTGGTTGGCGCTGTTGTTTCCGATCGGTGCACTGGTGGCGTGGGGGTGGCAGCGGTTACGTCAGCCAAACCCGTGGCTGTTCGGCCCGTTGCTGGTGAGTGCGACGGCCAGCGTGGTCTGGGACCTGCATATCGGCCTGCCGGACGGCGGCAGCCAGATTGGCCAATGGCTGATCGGCAGTGGTTTGGGTTGCCATTTCAACCGTCAGTTCTTTCGCAGGGCGCCGTCGTTCATGGGGCGTACCTTGATCGGTACAGCTTTGACAATGGCCCTCGCGACCTTGGCGGCGGTCGGTTTAAGCGCCCTGACCCATCTGGACCTGCGCTCGCTGACGTTGGGCATGATGCCCGGCGGTATCGCCGAAATGAGCCTAACCGCCGAGACCCTGCAACTGTCGGTGCCGCTGGTGACGGCGATGCAGGTGATGCGTTTGTTGTTTGTGCTGTTTCTGGCGGAGCCGTTGTTCCGGCACTGGAACCGCCGGCCCGAACAAATCTAACGTCTCAATCCAGTTCAAATGTGGGAGGGGGCTTGCCCCCGATAGCGGAGTGTCAGTCACTGAATGTGTTTCTGATACACCGCCATCGGGGGCAAGCCCCCTCCCACAGTGTTAAATTGTGTTGGGCTTCAGAGTGGCGGCAATCGCCACTCGATCGGCGTCTCGCCACTCTGTTCCAGAAACTTGTTGGTGCGGCTGAAATGCCCGCAGCCCAAAAACCCGCGATACGCCGACAACGGCGACGGGTGCACCGACGTCAGCACCAAGTGCTTGGTCGCATCAATCAGCTTCTGCTTGCTCTGCGCATGGGCGCCCCACAGCAGAAACACCAGGTGCGGCTGATGTTCGCTGACCACTTCGATAATCCGATCGGTAAAGAACTGCCAGCCCTTGCCCGCATGGGCGTTGGCGTTGGCGCGTTCCACGGTCATGGTGGTGTTGAGCATGAGCACGCCCTGGTCAGCCCAGCTTTGCAGGTAGCCGTGGTTGGGAATGTCGATGTTCAAGTCGCGCTTGAGCTCTTTATAGATATTGACCAGCGACGGCGGCGCCGGCACGCCCGGTTGCACCGAGAAGCACAGCCCGTGGGCCTGGCCGGGGCCGTGGTAGGGGTCCTGGCCGAGGATAACCACTTTGACCTTGTCCAGCGGCGTGGAATTCAGGGCATTGAAAATCAGCGGGCCGGGCGGGTAGATCTCTTTGCCGGCAGCGTGCTCCTGGCGCAGGAACTCGCGCAACTGGGCCATGTAGGGCTGCTCGAACTCATCCCGCAGGGCGTGTTTCCAGCTGGGTTCGAGTTTGATACGGTCGCCTTCGGTCATGGTGTGTTCATCGTGTAAAAAAGAATGGGCGAACCCTAGGAAAGCCGACCCCGCTTGTCAATTGATCTGACACACCATCGGCACTTTCCCACGAAGCGATCATACTCATCCTTCACTTTCTCGATTGAGGTCATGATGAACCTGCACTTCGAAGAGCTGACCGGCAGCGACGGTGCCCGCATCGGTATCGCCAGCCTGGACGCTGAAAAGTCCCTCAATGCCCTCTCCTTGCCGATGATCATGGCCCTGGGCGACCGCCTGGATGCCTGGGCCAAGGACCCGAACATCGTTTGCGTGCTGCTGCGCGGCAATGGGCCCAAAGCCTTTTGCGCCGGTGGCGAGGTGCGCAGCCTGGCGCTGGCCTGCCGTGAAGCGCCAGGTGAAGTACCCGCCCTGGCCGCACAGTTCTTTGCGGCGGAATATCGCCTCGACTACCGCCTGCACACCTACCCCAAGCCGCTGATCTGCTGGGGCCACGGCTATGTGCTGGGCGGCGGCATGGGCCTGCTGCAAAGCGCGGCGGTGCGCATCGTTACGCCGAGCAGCCGCCTGGCGATGCCCGAGATCAGTATCGGCCTGTACCCCGATGTGGGCGCCAGTTGGTTCCTGTCGCGCCTGCCGGGCAAGCTCGGCCTGTTCCTTGGCCTCACCGGCGCGCACATCAACGGCCGTGACGCCCTGGACCTGGGCCTGGCAGATCGTTTCCTGCGTGACGATCAACAGGACGAGTTGCTCGATGGCCTGCTGCAGTTGAACTGGCAGGAACAAACGCCGATGCAACTCAACAGCCTGCTTAAAGCACTGGCCCAGGAGGCCGTCGACCAACAACCCGAAGCCCAGTGGCTGCCGCGCCGAGCGCAGATCGACGCGTGGCTGGACGTGCCTGATGCACGCAGTGCCTGGCGCGCCTTGAGCCCGTTGCGCGAGCACGCCGACCCGCTGTTCAACCGCGCCGGCAAGACCCTGGGCGAAGGTTGCCCGCTGACCGCGCACCTGGTGTGGGAACAGATCCAGCGGGCTCGCCACTTGTCCCTGGCCCAGGTGTTTCAGATGGAATACACCCTGAGCCTTAATTGCTGCCGTCACCCGGAATTCAGCGAAGGGGTGCGCGCGCGATTGATCGACAAGGACCAGAGGCCCCACTGGCATTGGCCGGACATCAATACGGTGCCGGAAGCGGTGGTGCAGGCGCACTTCAACAAGGCGTGGGAAGGCCGCCATCCATTGGCGGATTTATCTGATTATTAATAAGTGTTCGCCCACAAAAAACGGCGCTTCCTGCGCCGTTTGCATTCAAGGGCTTTTAACGGTGGCCACCGTGACCTCCGCCATGGTCTCCGCCACGGCCGTGCCCGCCGTTGCGTCCACCCCCATGATCGCCCCAGCCCTGGTTAGGATACGGCCGGTAACCCGCCCTCGGCCCGGACGGATAGTAACGCGGCGCTGGCTGGTAATAGCGTGGCGCCGAGTAGTAGCGTGGTGCGGGAGCGTAATAACGCGGTGCCGGTGCGTAATAACGTGGCGCCGAATAGTACGTGCCCCCGCCGTAGTAATACGCCGGCGCCGGCGAGGTGTAGACCTCGGAACGGTAGTAGCTCTGGCCTCCATCGTAGTAGGGCACACAGGCAGAAAGGGTTAGACCGAGTAAAGCGCTGAGCAGCAGTCGTCGATACATGGCGGCCTCCTGGACCGCGAAAGAGCACCTCCAGCGACGCGGGAGGGCGGCACTCAGTTTTTTGCTGAATGACAGAGTATCGGACATCAAAAACCGAATCTGGTGCGTACCGGTAACAACTTGATACATGAATGCATGGTTTCCGATACACCGCCGCAAACCGGCTCCAGCCTAGCGTTTTAGCGACAAATTGCTTTATCAATTCAGTAAATATATTTGAATTGCAACTATCTCGGTTACGATGATGTCATTAAGGCATCACGCTCGACCAGGGAGGCTCTAGCGTGTGCCCTTCGCCACTCTTGTCGGATTCGAGCCATGAAAATTTCAACCAAGCTACTGCTTTCATTTCTACTTTGCGCGCTGGTCACCCTCGGGGTTGGCCTACTGGGCATCAAAAGCGTCGTTCGACTCTCCAATGCACTGGAACTGACCTTCTCCAATAACCTGGTTTCCGTGAGCAACACCACAGCCACCCTGAATGGCGTGCTAGCGCATAACCGTGGTTTGTATCGTTTGCTGGATGCCAGCAAAGGCGACGTCACTGCACAAGACCGCGACCGCGTACGCCAGGACATCGCAAACGAACTCAAGCGCGCCCAGACGGCCTACACCACCTACCGCGCCACCCCGCTGGAAGACGACGAACGGGCCGCCGGCGACAAGCTCGACCTGCTCTGGCCCGACTACATCAGCAACTCCGAACGCGTTATCGCAATGCTCGATGGCGGCCAGCAAGAGCAGGCGCGCGCGCAGCTCAACAGCACCAACAATGAACTCTTTCGCCAGGCACGCGAGTTGATCCGCGTGATGATCGAGTCCAATAACCGCCAGATCAAAGAAGGCGCCGTGGCCGCCGATGAGCTGCGCAACAGCGCGTTGACGTGGATGATCGCCGGTATTGCGCTGGCCTTCATCATTGCGATCATCGTCGGTGTGTTGATCACCCGCCTGATCACCCGCCCTATCGCGCAAGCGGTCGAGAGTGCACAGCGCATTGCCAAGGGCGATCTGACGCAAGCCATCGTTACCGAGCGCACCGATGAAGCCGGGCAATTGCTGATGGCGCTATCGGATATGCAGGGCGGCCTGAAAAGCACACTGGTGGAAATCGCCAACGCCTCCGACCAGCTCGCCTCGGCCGCCGAAGAACTGAGCGCGGTCACCGATGAAAGCACCCGTGGCCTGACCCGCCAGAACGACGAAATCCAACAAGCCGCCACCGCCGTCAACCAGATGACAGCGGCGGTGGACGAAGTCGCCAGCAACGCCGTGTCCACCTCCGAAGCGTCCCGCCAGGCCACCACCGAAGCCGAAGACGGCCGCCAGCAAGTTGATCAGGCGGTGTCCGGCATGTCGTCGATGGTGGTGGAGATCAACGATTCGACCCAGTCGGTCGCAGACCTCGCCAACCAGGTGCGCGAGATCGGCAAGGTGATTGATGTAATCCGCAGTATCGCCGACCAGACCAACCTGCTGGCCCTCAACGCGGCCATCGAAGCCGCACGCGCCGGTGAGCAAGGTCGTGGCTTTGCGGTGGTAGCCGATGAAGTGCGGGCGCTGGCCCATCGCACCCAGACCTCCACGGTGGATATCGAGAAGATGATTGGCGAAGTGCAAGTCGGCGCCGATGATGCGGTGGCGGCCATGAACAAAAGCCTGACCTGGGCCAATAACACCCAGACCCTGGCGCAAAATGCCGGCGAAGCGCTGCAGCGCATCACCACCAGTGTGGCGAAGATCAACGAGCGCAACCTGGTGATCGCCTCCGCGTCCGAGGAGCAGGCCCAGGTGGCCCGCGAGGTGGACCGCAACCTGCTCAATATCCAGGACCTGTCGACTCAGACCGCCGCCGGCGCCCACCAGACCAACGCCTCCAGCCAGGACCTGTCACGCCTGGCCACCTCGTTCAATGTGCTGGTCAGCAAGTTCCAGCTGTAACCGCCTCATTGCAGTGCGCCGGCGCACCCGCTTGGCGCACCCCCTCCCCGCCTCCCCCTTCCTATACGCAGAGCCCGCCTGAAAAGCCGGGCCTCTACGCCACTTGGCACGACTCTCGCTTTGCCTCTCCCGTGCAGGATTCATCACAGGTTCGCGGCACCACAATTTGCAATGGCCGACTAGGGTTCCGGCTCGCACTACGCGAGTGGCTGGTCCGAGAGTTGGCGACCTCCAGTTGAGGTTACACGGCGGGATAAAAGCCCGGGAGACAGCCACCGTTTACGGTGCCGCGTTGCTCCTGCTCGCCCACGATCAACTGGAGAAGCCCAATGCCCTCAATCCGTTTACCCGCCTTGCTCGCCGCCGCGTTCGCCGCCGTGCTGAGCTTCCAGACCCAAGCCGCACCTAAAGACCACTTCAGCGTGTGCTGGACCATCTACGCCGGCTGGATGCCGTGGGAGTACGCCGGCAGCCAGGGCATCCTCGACAAGTGGGCCAAGAAGTACGGCATCACCATCGACATGGTGCAGCTCAATGACTATGTCGAATCCATCAACCAATACACCGCCGGCCAGTTTGACGGCTGCACCATGACCAACATGGACGCCCTGACCATCCCCGCCGCCGGTGGCGTAGACAGCACCGCGCTGGTGATCAGCGACTTCTCCAACGGCAACGATGGCGTGGTGATCAAGGGCAGCGGCAAGACCGTGGCCGACCTCAAGGGCATGAACGTCAACCTGGTGGAACTCTCGGTGTCCCACTACCTGCTGGCCCGTGCGCTGGAGTCGGCTGACCTCACTGAAAAAGACCTGAAAGTGGTCAACACCTCCGACGCCGACATCGCCGCCGCCTTCAACACCGACCAGGTGCAGGCCGTAACCACCTGGAACCCGATGCTCTCCGAAATCAAGGCCAAACCGGGGGTTAGCGAAGTATTCGACTCCAGCAAAGTGCCCGGCGAAATCATGGACATGATGGTGGTCAACACCCAGACCCTCAAAGACAACCCCAAGCTCGGCAAAGCGCTCACAGGCGCCTGGTTTGAGGTGGTCGCGCTGATGAACGCCAAGGGTGCCGCCAGCACCGAAGCCCTGGAGCATATGGCCAAGGCGTCCGGCACCGACCTCAAGGGTTTCCAGTCGCAACTGGACACCACCAAGCTGTTTGCCACGCCCCAGGAAGCCCTCGCCTTCGCCACCAGCGCGCAGTTGCCGGCCACCATGCGCAAGGTCGCCGAGTTCTCGTTTGAACACGGCCTGCTCGGCGAGGGAGCCAAGGACACCAGCGCGGTGGGCATGAGCTTCGCCAATGGCGTGACCAGTGGCGACACCGCCAACCTCAAGCTGCATTTCGACCCCAGCTACGTGCAGATGGCCGCCGACGGCAAGCTGTAAGAGGACCCGGCCATGCGCCTGATCAACCGTCACCCGGAACGCTCCAGCCGCCTGTTGTTGGTGATCCTGCCGTTCGCTTTGCTGTTGTTCGCCTACTTTGTGGGCTCAGCCGAGCGCCTGGCAGAAAACCCCAACGACAAGCTGCTGCCCAGCGCCGTGCAAATGGGCGACGCCATAAAGCGCCTGGCGTTCAACGCCGACACCCGCACCGGCGAATACGTGCTGTGGCAAGACAGCGCCTCGAGCCTGCGCCGCCTGGCCATCGGCTTGGGGATAAGCGCCCTGGCCGGCCTGTGCCTGGGCATCGCCGCCGGCACCTTGCCGCTGTTTGGCGCGCCGTTGTCGCCACTGCTGACGGTGCTGTCGATGGTGCCGCCGCTGGCGATCCTGCCGATTCTGTTCATTGTGTTCGGGCTGGGGGAATTGTCCAAGGTGATGCTGATCGTCATCGGTATCACCCCGGCCCTGGCGCGAGACCTGGAACAGCGTGCGCGGGAAATCCCCGTCGAGCTGCTGGTGAAAGCGCAGACCCTCGGCGCCTCCACCTGGACCCTGATGCTGCGCGTGGTGCTCCCGCAATTGCTGCCGCGCCTGCTGATTTCCCTGCGGCTGATGCTCGGCTCGGCGTGGTTGTTTCTGATCGCCGCCGAAGCCATCGCCTCGACTGACGGCCTGGGCTACCGGATCTTCCTGGTACGCCGCTACCTCGCGATGGACGTGATTTTGCCCTACGTGGTCTGGATCACCCTGCTCGCCTGGCTGATGGACTGGGGCCTCAAGGCCCTGACCCGGCGCGCGTTCCCTTGGTACGAAGGAGCGCGGGCATGAGCTTTATCAGCGTCAACAATGTATGGCAGCGCTATGGCGACCAGGTGGTGCTGGAGGGCCTCAACCTGCACGTGGCCGAGGGTGAGTTTTGCACGCTGGTGGGCACGTCCGGTTGCGGAAAATCCACCTTCCTGCGCCTGTTGCTGGGCCAGGAGACCGCGAGCAAGGGCCAGATCCTGCTTAACGGCGAGCCCCTCGCCGCCGAGCCGGATGCCAGCCGTGGCGTGGTGTTTCAGCGCTACTCGGTGTTCCCGCATTTGAGCGTGCTCGACAACGTCGCCCTCGGCCTTGAGCTGCCGTGCTCGCCGTTGCTTGGCCGGCTGTTCGGCAAGGCCAAAAAGGCTGCTCGCGAACAGGCCGCCGCACTGCTGCACAAGGTCGGCCTCGGTCACTCGCTGGACAAGTACCCGGCGCAACTCTCCGGCGGCATGCAACAACGCCTGGCCATCGCTCAGGCCCTGATCATGAAACCCCGCGTCTTGCTGCTGGACGAACCCTTCGGCGCCCTCGACCCGGGCATTCGCAAAGACATGCACCAGCTGCTGCTGGAGTTGTGGCGCGAAACCCGGCTGACGGTGTTCATGGTCACCCACGACCTCAGCGAAGGCTTCAGCCTCGGCACGCGTCTGCTGGTGTTCGACAAGGTCCGCGTCGACCCCCACGCCCCCGGTGCCTATGGCGCCCGCATCACCTACGACATCCCTTTGAACAGCGAGCGCCGCAAAGCGCTCGCCGCCGAACTTGGAGCCCCTTCCAAATGACCGACTCGACCCAACTGTTCCCCCCCTTCGCCGAAGAAATGCTGCCCGGCGGCGGCCACCGTTCTTTCGTGCTCAAGCGCGGCCAATTGCTGCGCCTCACCGACATTCGCGGCGGCGCCAATGTGAGCCTGACGCTGCTCAACGCCCATGAAAAAACCGAACGCCTGAACCTGCCCGACAGCCTCAAATGCCAACACACCGCCAAGCTCACCAGCGGCCATTGCCTGTACTCGGACATGGGCCGCGTGCTGGCTGCGATCACCACCGACACCTGCGGCTGGAGTGACAGCATCGGCGGCGTCTTGTGCGCAGCCGAAGTGGTCGAGAAGTACGGCCAGGGCCGCTATCAGGAACTGCGCAACGGCTTCTTTCGCAACGGCACCGACAACCTGCTGGTGGAGTTGGGCAAGTGGGGCCTGGGCCTTAGCGACCTGCTGATGACCCTCAACCTGTTCAGCAAAGTCAGCGTGGATGACGGTGGTGAATTGCACTTTGTGCCAGGCAATTCCAAGGCTGGCGATTACATCGAACTCTACGCACCCATGGACACACTGGTGGTGCTGACCGCCCTGCAACACCCCATGGACCCCAACCCCGAGTACGCCCCGCAGCCGCTGAAACTCAGCTGGATGAACGCCGACCCCAGCGTCGCCGAACACTGCCGCACCTCGCGCCCAGAAAACGAGCGCGGGTTTATCAATACCGATCGCCTGTTCGCCTGAGGAGCTGCCAATGTCAATCGCACTCAAACAACCCGATGCGGCCGTGTACCGCGCCACCATTCCCGCCGGCGAGCCGTGGCTGATGGAGGTCAAGGCAGGGCAGACCCTGCGCATCCTGGATCTGGAGGGCAACCAGGCGGTGGATACGCTGTTCTACAGCGTCAAAAACCCTCGCGAGCGCTATGACGTACAGCGCACCCTGCGCCGGCAAAATCGCGTGTACCTGAGCACCGGCAGCGTGCTGTATTCCAACCTCGGCCAACCGATGCTGACCATCGTCGATGACACCTGCGGGCGCCACGACACGCTAGGTGGCGCGTGTGCCCAAGAGAGCAACACCGTGCGCTACGCCCTGGAAAAACGCTACATGCACAGCTGCCGCGACAACTATCTGCGCGCCTGTGCCCACGACGGTCGGTTGGGGAAAGGCGACATCGGACCGAACATCAATTTCTTCATGAATGTGCCGGTCACGGCCGACGGCGGGCTGACGTTTGAAGACGGCATTTCCGCCCCCGGCAAGTACGTCGACCTGCGTGCGCAAATGGACGTGATCGTGCTGATTTCCAACTGCCCGCAACTGAACAACCCGTGCAATGGCTACAACCCGACTCCTGCGCAGGTGCTGGTATGGAACTGAAGCTGAAGCGCCTGCGCCAATGGTTGTTCGCCGTGTGCCAATCCCGCGCCGGGCAGTGCCTGCGAAGACATTGAAATCGAATGTGGGAGCGGGCTTGCTCGCGAGTGCGGTGGGTCAGCCAGTGCATCTGTAACTGACACTGCGCCTTCGCGAGCAAGCCCGCTCCCACAGTTGGATCTTCATTGCCTACAGAATTCGCACTGCGGACGACCGCAGTGTTCCCTCACTTTGCGGGACGGCCCGCAGGGTTTTGCCATGTTCGAAAAACTATTGATCGCCAACCGTGGCGCCATCGCCTGCCGCATCCTGCGCACCTTGCGCGAGCTTTCGGTCAAGGGCGTGGCGGTGTATTCAGAAGCCGACGCGGCCAGCCTGCATATCCAGCAAGCCGACGAAGCCTACAGCCTCGGCGAAGGCGCGGCGGCCGGTACTTATCTGGCGGTGGAAAAAATCCTCGCCACCGCCAAGGCATGTGGCGCCAAGGCAATCCATCCGGGCTACGGCTTTCTTTCGGAAAACGCCGCCTTTGCCGAAGCCTGTGAAAATGCAGGCATTGCCTTTGTCGGGCCGACGCCGGACCAGTTGCGCGTATTCGGCCTCAAGCACACTGCCCGTGCGCTGGCCAAGCAATACAATATCCCGCTGCTGGAAGGCACCGAACTCCTCGACAGCCTCGATGCAGCGCTGTTGGCCGCCGACAATGTGGGCTACCCGATCATGCTCAAAAGCACCGCCGGCGGTGGTGGGATCGGCATGCGCGTGTGCCGCAGTGCAGCGCAATTGAGCGAGTCGTTCGAGGCGGTCAAGCGCCTGGGCCAGAACAATTTCAGTGATGCCGGCGTATTTATCGAGAAGTACATCGAGCACGCCCGCCACCTGGAAGTGCAGGTGTTCGGCGATGGCGCAGGCGCGGTGATTGCCCTCGGCGTGCGCGACTGTTCGGTGCAGCGGCGCAACCAGAAAGTCCTCGAAGAAACCCCGGCGCCGAACTTGCCGCAGGGCATGGCCGAGGCGCTGTGCTCGGCCGCGATCACCTTGGCCAAGGCAGTCAATTACCGCAGCGCCGGCACCGTGGAATTTATCTTTGATAGCGCCGATGGCCGTTTCTACTTCCTCGAAGTGAACACGCGCCTGCAAGTGGAACACGGCGTGACGGAACAGGTGTGGGGCGTGGACCTGGTGCGCTGGATGGTGCAATTGGCGGCAGGGGAAATGCCGCCGTTGCATAGCCTGGAGTTGAACCCCCAGGGCCACGCGATTCAGGCGCGGCTGTATGCAGAAGACCCGGGGCGGGAATTCCAGCCCAGCCCTGGGCTGCTGACCTGTGTGGACTTCCCGGCGGCTGATGGCCTGCGGATCGACACCTGGGTGGAGGCCGGTTGCGAGATCCCGCCGTACTTCGACCCGATGATCGCCAAGCTCATCACCTGGGCGCCCACCCGCGAACAGGCGCGCCTTGACCTGCACCAGGCACTCAGCGACAGCCAGCTCTACGGCGTGGAAACCAACCGCGACTACCTGCGACAGATCCTGCTCGCCGCGCCCTTCGCCAGCGGCCGGCCATGGACGCGCTGCCTGGAAGACCTGGTCTACGCCGCCGACACCTTTGAGGTGCTCAGCGCGGGCACACAAACCAGCGTGCAGGACTATCCGGGCCGCCTGGGTTATTGGGCCGTGGGTGTACCGCCGTCGGGGCCGATGGACAGCCGGGCGCTGCGCCTGGGCAATCGTCTATTAGGCAATCACGACGGCGCCGCCGCGCTGGAAATCACCATGAGCGGGCCGCTGTTACGCTTCAATTGCGCGGCGGTAGTGGCGGTGACGGGCGCAGAAATTCCATTGCTACTGAATGATCAAGCGGTGCCCATGAACACCGCGCTGCTGATCCCGGCAGGTTCAGTGTTGAGCCTTGGTACGCTCGCCGGAGCCGGTGCGCGCAGCTACCTGTGCCTGCGCGGTGGGCTGCAGGTGCCGGACTATCTGGGCAGCAAAAGCACCTTCACCCTCGGCCAGTTTGGCGGGCATGGCGGGCGGGCTTTGCGGGCCGGTGATGTGTTGCATCTGCTGCCATTGAAGGATACGGGCGTCGGGCAACAATTGACCCCGCAACCGCTGGCGGCGGTACGCACACTGCGCGTGATTTACGGCCCGCATGGCGCGCCGGAATACTTCAAGCCCGCATACATCGAGACCTTCTTCGCCACCCAGTGGGAAGTGCATTTCAACTCCAGCCGCACCGGCGTGCGGCTGATCGGCCCCAAGCCGTTGTGGGCACGCACCGATGGCGGCGAAGCGGGGCTGCATCCATCGAATATCCATGACAACCCGTATGCCATCGGCGCGGTGGATTTTACCGGGGATATGCCAGTGATCCTCGGGCCGGATGGGCCAAGCCTGGGCGGGTTTGTGTGCCCGGTGACCGTGATCGAGGCGGACCTGTGGCAGCTCGGCCAGTTGAAAGCAGGCGACAAGATTCGCTTTGAACCGGTAGACCTCAAGACCGCCCGTGACCTCGCCCTGAAATGGGATCAACAGGCCCCTGAAACCCTGTGGGAGCCGGGCTTGCCCGCGATGGCAGCACCTCAGCCCGCAGCCAGCCTCAAGCCATTGGCATCCCCGATCATCCTGGACATCGGCCAGGCTGACACCCGCCTGGTCGCCCGCCTCGCCGGCGACACCCATCTACTGCTGGAAATCGGCGCGCCCGAACTGGACCTGGTGCTGCGCTTTCGCGGCCACGCCCTGATGCAAGCCCTGCAAACCCGCACGCTGCAGGGCGTGATCGACCTGACCCCAGGCATCCGCTCCCTGCAGATCCACTACCAACCCGAGCAACTGCCCCTGGCCGACCTGCTGACGCTGATCGCCAAGGACTGGACGGCCGTGTGCGCCCAACAAAACCTGCAAGTGCCCTCGCGCATCGTGCATTTACCGCTGTCCTGGGACGATCCGGCGTGCCAGTTGGCGATTGAAAAATACATGACCACCGTGCGCAAGGACGCTCCCTGGTGCCCGAGCAACCTGGAGTTCATCCGCCGCATCAACGACCTGGCCAACCTTGATGAAGTGCGCCACACCGTGTTCGATGCCAGCTACCTGGTAATGGGCCTGGGCGACGTTTACCTCGGCGCCCCGGTGGCCACGCCACTGGACCCGCGCCATCGGCTGGTGACCACCAAATACAACCCGGCGCGCACCTGGACCGCCGAGAACTCGGTGGGCATCGGCGGCGCTTACCTGTGCGTGTACGGCATGGAAGGCCCCGGCGGTTATCAGTTTGTGGGCCGCACCTTGCAGATGTGGAACCGCTATCGGGAAGTCGCAGCATTCGACGGCAAACCGTGGTTGTTAAGGTTTTTCGATCAGATTCGCTTTTACCCGGTGAGCAGTGAGGAACTGGTGCGGATTCGCAAGGATTTCCCCCTCGGGCGCTTCGAGCTGAGCATAGAAGAGAGCGTGTTGAACCTGGCGGACTATCAGGCGTTCCTGGAACGCGAGGCCGCGACAATCGGCGCGTTCCGTGAGCACCAGCAGCACGCCTTCAACGCTGAGCGCGAACGCTGGATTGCCAGCGGCCAGGCGCATTTCGACAGCGAAGAAGCGGCGCCGCCGCCCGGGCAAGACACCCCATTGCAGGCCAATGAGTACAGCATCGACAGCCATATCGCAGGCAACCTCTGGCAGGTCCAGGTGACGGCCGATGAGCGCGTGGCGGCCGGTGATGTGCTGGTGATTCTGGAGTCGATGAAAATGGAAATTCCGGTGCTGGCGCCGTTTGCCGGCGTGGTGCGGGAGATTCCGGTGCAGCCCGGCAGCGGCATCGGTGCCGGGCAGCGGGTCGTGGTGCTGGAACGCGACTGACCGGCGCTGTATCGTGCAGGGACTTCCGGGACCCTGCATAACCACTCATGACCACACCTGCCCTTTGCCCTGCCTGCGGTGCCCGCAACGATTGCAGCCTGGCCGACCCGCGCACGGCCGATCAGCCCTGCTGGTGCTACAGCGTCGCCATCGACCCGGCGGTGCTTGAAGCGCTGCCCGATGAGTTGCGCAACAAGGCGTGCCTGTGCCCGCGCTGCGCCCAGGTCGATGAGCAGGTTCGCAATGCGCGTTGATCGTTTCCTCAGCAATTTGCCGCGGTTCAATCGTCAGCAAGTGCGGCGGCTACTGGTTGAACGGCGGGTCAGCGTGGACGGCATGACGGTCAGCGATCCACACCATGAAGTGCGCGAATTCAGCCACGTCTGCGTGGACGATGACGTGCTGCAGGCGGGCAAACCGGCGCGGTATTTCATGCTGCACAAACCCCAGGGTTGCGTAAGTGCCACGTCGGACCCACAGCATCCGACCGTTCTGGATTTACTGGATGAGCCGGACACGGACGAACTGCATATCGCCGGCCGCCTGGATTTCAACACCACCGGGCTGATGCTGATCACCAACGATGGCCAGTGGTCGCGGCGCCTGACGCAACCGCAGACCAAATTGCCCAAGGTGTACCTTGTAGAAACCGAGCAGGTCATAAGCCCCGAATACGCCAGCACCTTTGCGGCGGGCCTGTATTTTGCGTTTGAAGACCTCACCACCCAGCCCGCCGAACTGGAGTTGCTCGGGCCGAGGACGGCGCGCCTGGGCATCATCGAAGGCCGCTATCACCAGGTGAAGCGTATGTTCGGGCACTTCAACAACAAGGTAATCGGCTTGCATCGTGAGCGGATGGGACCATTGGCGCTGGATCCAGCCCTTGCGCCGGGCGAGTACCGGGCATTGACTGACAGTGAAATCCGACAGGTCTGACGACCGTTCGGCCGGTGATGGCAAAAACCTTTTTTTGTGACTTGCGACATCTCGACTCTGCTGCTTGAATCAGAATGCCAGCCAAATTATGACTGGCGAGTCGCCTATAACCTCCAAGAAACACCTTGCCCCGCCCGCGCTTGATTCACGGGCCTCCCAGGCAACCAGCCCGCCATAACAATACCCGTCGGCCAGCCGTCATCGGACCGACATGGGCCCTCATCTTTCAGGCGTATGCCTACCTGTCATAAAGCTCGTGCAGAGTGATCTGCGCGCCCTACCCGCTTGCCAGGAGTCTTACGACATGAGGCCAGAAATCGCTGTGTTGGATATACAGGGTCAGTATCGGGTTTACACGGAGTTCTATCGCGCGGACGCTGCTGAAAAGACCATCATCCTGGTCAACGGCTCCATGGCCACCACGGCATCCTTCGCCCAAACCGTGAAAAGCCTGTACCCGCAATTCAACGTGGTTTTGTACGACCAGCCCTACGCCGGTCGCTCCAAAATCCATAACCGCCATGAGCAAATGCTGACGAAGGAAGTTGAAGGCCAGATCCTCCTGGAACTCATCGACCACTTCGCCGCCGAACACGTACTGTCGTTTTCCTGGGGCGGCGCCGCTGCGCTGGTCGCCCTCGCCCACCGCCCCCGGCGCGTGGAAAAGGCGGTGATCAGCTCATTCTCCCCGGTGATCAACACGCCCATGCGCGACTACCTCGAGCGCGGCGTCGACTACCTCGGCAGCCTCGACCGCCACAGCGTCGGGCACCTGGTCAACAGCACCATCGGCAAACACCTGCCGTCGCTGTTCAAGCGCTTCAACTACAAGCACGTGAGCAGCCTGGCCGAGCACGAATACGGGCAGATGCACTTTCACATCAGCCAGGTGCTGCACAGCGATCGGCTGTGCTACCTCAAGGCGGCGCGGCAGATCGACGTGCCGGTGCTGTTTTTAAATGGTGAATGGGACGAATACACCAGCGCCCAGGACGCCAGGCAGTTCGGGCAATACGTACCGAACAGCAGTTTCAGCACCATCCAGGCAACCGGGCATTTCCTGGATATGGAGCACAAGGCGGCGTGCCGTGATAGCAAGGAGGCGGTGGTGGGATTTTTGAAACCTGAGCGGCAGGTGAGCCGATTGCGCTATCACCAGGGTCAGACGCAGCATGCCTTTGCGATTTGAAGTAACCGCTTGTGTGGGAGCCGGGCTTGCCCGCGATGCAGGCACCTCGGTGTGGCGACACACTCAGGTGAGGCTATCGCAGGCAAGCCAGCTCCCACACAAGCTTGCGCGAGCGTTGTGCCCGTTCACCGGTGGCTTGATGAACGCAACCCACACATTTTTCAAAGAAAAACTTCAAATCCAGGCGAACATCTGGTACAAAGTCAGCCGCTCTGAGCGGGTATAGTTTAGTGGCAAAACGAAAGCTTCCCAAGCTTTAGTTGAGGGTTCGATTCCCTCTACCCGCTCCACTCAAATAGTGGTCTCGCGTCAGGATTTTTCGGCGGGGGATGCATAAAAAACCGGTCCTTGGTGACCGGTTTTTTTATGGGCGGGATTTGAGGTCTCCGTCATTTATCTCGCGAAAACCTGTACAAAACAATATTTCTGTACAAGTATCAGTGCTGAGCGACGGCACCGCGCCGCGCACGATCAGGGAGCCGGGCAATGACGCGTCTATTGATTTCATTGTTGCTGGTGTTGAGTTTGAGCAGTTGCGGCAACGTGGGAGTCGACCACTACGCCGACCAGCAACCGCAGTTGGACCTGGAGCGCTTCTTCAGCAAGCCCGTAAAAGCCTGGGGCATCTTCCAGAAACGTTCGGGTGAAGTCGCCAAGCGTTTTGAGGTCGATATCGCGAGCCGGCGCGAAGGCAACGCGTTGATTCTCGACGAGCGATTCCTCTACAGCGATGGCACGCGCCAGCAAAGGGTCTGGACACTGACCCCGGATGGCCCTGGACGCTGGCGCGGGCGAGCGGGTGATGTGGTCGGCGAGGCGATCGGCGAAGTAGCGGGTAACGCGCTGCGTTGGCGCTACCGGCTCAACCTCCCGGTGGATGGCGCCGTGTACGAGGTCAGCTTTGACGACTGGATGTACTTGATGGATGAGGACACGCTGATCAATCGTTCAAGCATGTCCAAATTCGGCGTTGAATGGGGCCAGGTCACGTTGTTCTTTCGTCGCCAATGAACATGCCAAAGTGAGGGCAAGTCATGAATCTGCAAAAGCTGACTGAACTGGCCGGGAAAGGCGAGGTACATGAACTGGAGTTGTTATCGCTCGAGGGCGGCTTCTACCTGGCACGCATCAGCCTTGGTCACACCCAAACGACCCTGATGAATGATGATGGAAAGCCGTTGCGTATCGGCTCCACCACCCATCTGCGCGACCTGTTGCAGCGGGTGCCGCCGTTTCCGTGCGTGCTGGTGCAGCACTGCGTCCACGATGAAATGTGCGGCGTGCGTGAAGGGCCCATCGGTGCATTGCGCATTCCATTTTCGCTGACGTCGACGCTTTAAGGCGCTACTGACAGATCATACAAAAAACCGGCAAGTAGCCGGTTTTCATCTGACTGAAATATTCCCTCTCAGGCAATTACCTATGTTCCAAGGCCGCCAATACGTGATCAGGGTCATTGTAAAGGGCACGCAATAACGCCCTTGCCGGCCCCTCCGGCTCACGTCGCCCTTGCTCCCAGTTTTGGAGCGTTCCCACAGGCACATCAATTGCCTTGGCAAAACGTGCCTGCGAAAGTCCAGTCCCTTGTCGAATCTCCTTAACCTTCAAGGCATCCACAAAAAATTCGCGGGATGGGGGACTTTCACCGCGGACGATCTCATCCATCTGGGTCATGCTTTCGACCAGACGATTGAACAGTTTTTTCTCCATCACTCCCACCTTACGTTTATCTCACTCAGGATTCTCTTTTCCGCTGACGAAAGATCATCCTTGATGCCCTTTCGATAGATCAGGATCAATCTAATTTCAAAGGCCCTGCAGAGATGGTAATAGATCACTCTGACACCTCCACTTTTTCCTTTACCCTGCGCAGCCCAACGGATTTTTCTCAGACCGTTGGTCCCTTGAATAACATCACCTGCAGTGGGATTTTCCGCCAGAAAACCTTGAAATTCACTGTAACTTTCGTCGCTCAAAAGCGCTGCCAAATCCTCTGTAAAAGCGAGCGACTCGATAAATAGCATGCTCACGCCTATACGTCATTGGCGCATAAGTAGATTATTCCGATCCTTTCCTATCACGCAACAGCCATCCGTCATGCATTGATAGGCCTACAAAAATGCGCCGAGTTTTATGAAGCGCAAACTCTACAACCAGACAGCCAATGTCATGACGTAGGACGTAACTGAGTTTCCCTCCGAAAAGACGCAATCAATCTTCCATCTCCACCCCCCGCTCCACCACCCACGCCAACGGCAACGTCACACACAACATCCCCGCCAGCACCATCACCGCCATCGGCACGCCCAGCGCGTCCCCCACCCCACCAAACACCACCGGCGCCAGCGCCCCACCTCCAATCGTGCCGGTGTAGAACAGCGCAAACGCCTGCTCCCGCTTGCCCGCGCCGGCCAGGTCCGGCACGGCGCCATACAGCACCGAAGACGTGCCGTTCAGCGCCAACCCCAATACCGGCAGCATCACCATCAACCCGGTCAGCGGCAGGTACACCGCGGCGACGATCAGCAATGCGGTGCTGGTTTCGGTGATCCATACCGTCTTCATCATGCCGATATGTGCACCCAGGTAGCCGCAGAGCAACTTGCCGAACGCGCCGCCGATAAACAACAGGGTCAGGGCCAGGCCGATGCCAGCAGTGCCGGCCCCTTTGGCTTGCAGCAGGAAGGGCAGGAAGGTCAGAAAACCCATACGCACGGCGCTGTCGAGCGTGCCGGTGAGGATCAGCGCACGCAGCCCCGTGGCGGAGCCGGCTCCGGTAAGGCGTTTGGCTTTTTTGGTGACGATGGATTCGGATGACTGGGTAGGAATAAGCCACCACAGCAGCCCCGCCGCCGCCAGGCCGAGCAGCCCCAGCAGCGTGGCGCTGGCCCGCCAACTGATCACCGTGAGCAACAGCCCGACCAGCCCTGGGATCAGGGTTTTACCAATGTCGCCGGAGAAGTTGTACTGGGACAGCGCCTGCTTTATACCGCCACCGCCCTCATAGGCATCGGTGATCATCGAGGAGGCCAGCGGGTGTTGGGTGCTGGCGCCCAGGCCACCGAGCAACAGCGCCACCAGCAACAGGCTCAGCCCGGTCGCTTGCCCCACCAACAGATAGGCAATACCGGCCAGTGCGGTGCCGCCCACCAGCATCGGCAGGCGCCCCCAGCGCTTGGCGGCGCGGCTGGCCAGCAGTTGGAACACGGCCATCATCCCGGAATAGGCGCCGCGTAAAAGACCGATCTGGGCGTAGGACAAGGCGAACTGAGCCTGCCAGACAGGCAGCAAAACATAGATCACATCGGTGAGGCCATCGTGCACAGCATGGGCGCTGCACCCAGCGAACAGGGCGCGACGGCGGGTAGGAGTTTCGGACGCGGGCACAGCGACGGTGTCGTTCATGGCGTAGGAATCAGCTCGGGTTTAGGCGCCTTCCAGCCGGTCAAGGCGATCAGCAGGGTCAGCAGTTGGAAACCGATGATCAGCACCACACACCCGGCCCAGCCCCAGCGCTCCCAGATCAGCGCCGGGACGATGGCCCCGCAACTGCCGCCCAAGTAGTAACAGGTGAGGTAAACGCCCACGGCGCCCGCTTTGTTATCGCCAGCAGTGGCGGTGGTGAAGGCATTGGCGGCGGCCTGGGCGAGGAACACGCCGGTGGAACTCAGCGCCAGGCCCGCCACGATGCACCACAAGGACGGCACCAGGGTCAGGGCCGAGCCGCTCACACCGAGCACGGCGGCGACACTCAACAACTCGGCGTGGGGCCGGGCTTTGCTGAGTCGGCCCGCGATGGGGATCACGATCAGGGCCAACAGGAACACCATGTAAAGCGTGCCCAAGGCTGCAGGCCCGAGGTTGAAAGGCGGTAGGCCGAGGTACAAGCCCACGTAGGTAAACGCCGCGACTTGGGAAAACAGCACGCAAAAACCTACGGCATACGCAGCCAACAAAGGCGTGCGAAAGATGCCCGATGAAGGCGCTTTAACCTGCACCGCTCGCGGCCGGTTGGCGGGCAATAGAAACTGAATAAACCCGCCGACCATCACACCCAACACCGCCAGCAGCTCAAAGGCTTCGCGCCAGCCCACGTACTCAGTCATCACGCCGGTAACAAAACGCCCAGCGAAGCCGCCCAGCACAGTCCCGGCGACATACAGGCTGGTGACTTCGGTGACGGAGCCACCGCTCCAGCGGTCGCCGATATAGGCCACGCTGGTGGCGAACACCACCGGAATCAGCATGCCCTCGACAAAGCGCCACACCAGCACCTCGGCGAAGCTGTCGGCATAGGCCGTCATCAGCGCCGGCACCGCCAGCAGTAGTGCGGCGCTGGCGATCACTGCGCGTTGATCAAAGCGTCCGGTCAGGCGGCTGACGAAGGGCGCGGTGATGGCCACGGCCAGGGTGGTGACCGTGATACTCCAACCCGCCGCCTTGGCGCTGATATGAAAATGCGCGGCGAAAGTCTGGAGGATGCTTTGGGTCGCATAGAGGTTGAGAAACGCCGCGCAGCCACACAGGAACAGGGCAAGGCGGGCACAATGCAGGCGCGGTTTCATGAAACCTCTCGTTTTTATTTTGCGTTTTATTTTGTTACGCCTTTATAGAATGAGCGGCATGATCGTGACCAATACCGATTTCCGACCGATCAATACCCAAGGATCAGGATGCTCGACCTACGCAAGCTGCGTTACTTTCTGACCGTCGCCGAAGAACTGCACTTCGGCCGCGCCGCCCTGCGCCTGCACCTGGCTCAGCCACCGTTGACCCGGCAAATTTCAGCGCTGGAGGCCGAGCTGGGTTTCAAGCTGTTCGACCGTACCAGCCGCGCTGTGGCCCTCACCGCCCAGGGCCGAGCGTTTTTGCCCTATGCCCGTGGCGTGCTGGAACAGGTGGAGCTGGCTCAGGTGATCGCCGGCAAGTTAGCGGCAGGTACGGCCGGGCAGTTGGCCTTGGGGTACGTCAGTTCGATTGCCCTCTCCGATCTGTTCAGCCAGGCAATCCGAGCCTTTGCCCAGCGTTTCCCCGATGTGCAGTTGACGCTGGTGGAATGCGCCTCCGGCAGCCTCGGCGCGCAGGTAGCCGATGGTCGGCTGGATATCGGCCTGAGCCGGCTGTTGCCGCAAAACGACGAGGTGCAGACAGTCTCGTTGGGTCAGGAGCGGTTAGTCGCGGCGGTGTCCAGTGACAGCCCGTTGGCGCGCCAGGCTGAGGTCAACCTGGCGCAGCTCGGCGCATATCCGCTGATCCTGTTTCCAGCCGACTACGGTTCGGGGTTGAACCAGTCTATCGAGCAGCTTTACCGCCACCACGGCGTGCCCCTGCGCGCCGGGCCGAGCGGGCGGCAGATCACCTCGATCATCGCACTGGTGGCGGCCGGGCAAGGGGTGGCGCTGGTGCCTGCGTGTACTCAAAGCCTGGTGAATAAAGGTGTTACCTATCGGCCATTGGCAGAGGTGGATGCATGCGCGCGGTTGTTGGTGCTGACCTCGACTCAAAGGCGCAGCGTTCTGGTGGATGCTTTTCTCAGCGTCATTGGGGAGGCGTTACACACTCGCTGACGTATTCGACAAACCCCGCAATACCTCTTCCCGGCGCCATTCCTGCGCAGTCATACACTTGATTCGGCACTCACCGGAATACCAGTCATCGACCATTGGTAGGTACGGTGTTGATAATTTAACTGTAGTGGTTATAGTCACCACTAACACACACCACAAGGAGGTGATGTGGATAGCCGATATTTGATTGGTCATATCGTTGCGGATGGCTGGTATCTGGTACGCACCCGAGGCAGCCACCACCACTTCAAGCACCCGACAAAGCCCGGGCTGGTAACGATTCCCCACCCCAAGAAGGACCTGTTGGACAAGACCGCCAAGAGCATCCTCAAACAAGCTCTGCTGAGTTAAACGTCCGTGGAGGACACTGAACATGCTGTACCCCATCGCAATTTCAAGCGGCGACCAAGACCACGCCTGGGGCGTGGAAGTCCCGGATATTCCTGGTTGCTACTCGGCCGGCGACGACCTGGACGAGGCCATGGCCATGGCCCGTGAAGCCATCGAAGGGCACTTCGAGATCCTCGCGGAAGACGGCGCTCCGATCCCCAGCGCCCAGAAAGTCACCCTGCATGCCGCCAACCCTCAGTACGCCGGCTGCACCTGGGCGGTGGTGGACATTGATGTCACCAAGTACCTGGGCAAGGCGCAGAAACTCAATATCACCTTGCCGGGCTATCTGCTCAATCGCATTGATGACTACGTACTGCACCACCCTGAAGAAAAAAGCCGCTCGGGTTTCCTGGCATCAGCAGCGCTGAAGGTATTGCAACAAGAGCGCTGACCCAGGCGGATTCAACCGCAAGAAACGTAGTTTTTCGTTGCGTGGGGCGCCTTAGATTGGAACCACACCCGCCCCCAGGAGCCCTCTCATGCCCTATGAATACAAACTCATGCCCTCGCCTGTCGGCCAACTCACCCTGGTGGGGCGAAATGGCAAACTCAGCGCTATCCTGTGGGAAGTGGAACGCGCCAACCGCGTGCGCCTGGGGGATTTGCGCGAAGCCAACGACAGCCCGGTGCTGCTGGAAACCGAGCGACAACTGAAGGAATACTTCGCCGGGACACGCAACCGGTTCGAGGTGGAATTGGACTTCACCGGCACCGACTTCCAGAAGCAGGTATGGCAGGCGCTGCTGACTATCCCCTTCGGCGAAACCCGCAGCTACAGCCAGATCGCCCGGCAAATCGGCAACCCGAAAGCAGTGCGTGCGGTGGGCGCGGCCAATGGCCGAAACCCGATCTCGATCATTGCTCCGTGCCATCGCGTTATCGGAGCCTCGGGTGGGCTCACAGGCTTTGCCGGGGGGCTTGAGGCCAAGCAGTATCTGCTCGCGCTGGAAGGCACGGGCCAGGCCGAACTGGCGTTTTAAAAGCTTCGGCGGCAAAAACGTACAGCTTTGTTCAGCCAATAAATTGTAAAAAGAAATTTCAGTGCGCGCCTGCGGTCCATCATTTCATCACCCACCTATTTAGGAAAACGGTCATGAAATTCTCCGCAGTCTCCCAATCTCTGTCCCGCTGGGCAGGCAGTGCCCGGACATTTTATGCGGCCGTCGCGTTGATTTTCCTGTGGAGCCTGAGCGGGCCTTATTTCCATTACAACGACACCTGGCAGCTGATTATCAACACCTCGACCACCATCATCACTTTCTTGATGGTGTTCCTGATCCAGAACACGCAAAACCGCGACAACGACATCCTGCATATCAAGATCGACGAGTTGCTGCGTGTTTCCAAGGATGCGCAGAATGCCGTGCTGAGCCTGGATGGCCTGGACCGCAAGGCGCTGGAAAAACTGCGCAACGAATACCGCAGCATCGGCGCCACGGGCAGTGTCTCGCTGAACAGCAGTTGCGGTGCGGCGGTGGACGATGCGGTGCCGAATAAAACCGACCTGAACCAGGCATAAAAAAGGCGGTTGGATCACCTCCAACCGCCGTTTCAATACCCGGCAAACGCCTTAACCGTCGCCTTGATGACCTTTACCGTAGGTCGATGCCAGGGCACGGGCTTTTTGCAGGCGTTCTTCCAGCTTGGGCAGCGTCTCATCCACCAGTGCCTTTATTTCCGGCACATCCGAGGCCGCGCCTTCGCGTTTGAACAAGGCGATGGCCTCTTCGTTTTCCTTGACCTGCTGCGCGGTGTAGGCGGCGTCAAAGGAATCGCCCTCCTTGAGTTCGGGCATCAGGGTTTCGGCCTTGTCGACAATCTTCTCGCGTGGGGCCACGGGCAGGTCGAGCTTCTTGGCGATGGCCGCCAGATGCTGGTTGGCCAGGGTGCGCTCGTTGATCACCTCGATGGTGTAATCCTTGATTTCCTGGGACGAGGTTTTAGCGTGGGCCATGCGACTGGTTTCGATATCGGCCATACCTTTGGCCGAAGCCTGCTCGATGAACTCAGCAGGCGACTGGGCGAAAGCATTGCTGGCGCCGAGGCCCAGCAGCATCGCGAAACTGGCGGTGCTTAACCGGATAGCCATGCGGCTCATGATGGGTTCCTCCAGGGCAAAAATAGGTGCGGGGACATACACCCCGCCCTGAATTCGAATTTTATGCGCGGCAAAGGTTTAGAAAAAACTCGCCAGTGCGACGAACGGTCGTCATCACTTCAGGCCGGTTTGCTGCCGAACAGGCCCGGCAACGCATGGGCCAGCGCGTTGATCGCGAAGCCGATAAACATCACCCCGCAGAGTCTGGTGATCAGGATTTCATGGCGCTGATACACCGTGCGCACCCGCTGGGCGCCGACTACCCCGATCAAAATCGCATAGGCGACCAGCCCACCGACGAAGCTCAGGAAGATCAACGACGGCAGCATCGCCCAAGTCAACAACTCGGCGCGGCTGGACAGCAACGCGGTGAAGGTGGCCACAGCCACCGGGTACGCCTTTGGGTTGGTCAGGCCGAACAGGATGCCGTGCCAGAACGGATGCCGCGCCCTGTGGCGCATCGCTGCTGCGACGCTGGGTACGAATGGCGCGCCAGCCAAGCCAGAACAGGTACAAACCGCTGAGCACGCCCAGCACGTCAAAGGCACTGCTGCCGACCTCCCGCGCGCCAACGATGGCGATCAACGCCGTACTGCACCACACCACATCGCCCAGCAAGTGCCCGCACAGGAACCCCGCCCCGGCGCGCCGGCCACGGGCAGCGCCGATACCAAACACGGCCAATACCCCAGGACCTGGCGTAATCCCATAGATAAAGCCCGAAGCAAGGACGGCGAACAGCAAGGATGGGGTCATGGGCGCGACTCTGACAGACGGTTATGAGGTGGATGGATTCTGCATGTTCTGCAGGCGAGTGCAATCGTGGCGAGCGGGCTTGCCCGCGTTGGGTTGTGTAGTGGCACCCAAGCCTGCTGCTGCGGTTTCAGGTAGATAGGATTGGGGCTACTTCGTAGCCCAACGCGGGCAAGCCCGCTCGCCACAACAAGCCTGCTTGCCAAAACAGCCCGCTCGCCACAAAAAAGGGGCTTAGCTTGAGGGGGAGTCAATTCAATACATTCTGGAGTTGCTCTTTCAACCACTGCAGCCCCGAATCCCCACCTCGCCGCGTATGCCATGCCAGCTCGAAGGCAAACGAGGGGATATGAAACGGCGGCGGCACCGCCAACAAATGCTGCTGATCAATGTTAAGCACGCCTCTGGATGACACCGTCAGAATCAGGTCCGTACCCTGGATCAACTGCGGCGCCACGCCCCAATGCGGCAGGCTGATCGCCACATGCCGGCGCTCGCGGATCGCCGTCAGCGCCCGCTCGATTTCCGGGGTGCCGCTGCCGCGCATTTCCAACAGCACATGGGGCCGCGACAGGTAGGTGGGCAAGTCCAGTGCAGCATTTTCCGGCAGGCTGTTGCGGTCCACCAGGCAGGTGTAATGCTCCTCGAACAGGGGCGTGGTGCGCAGCTCGGCGGGCATATCCGGGAACACCCCGGCGGCCAGGTCGAGGTCGCCGTTGAGCACGCCATCCACCATGCCTTCGCGGCTGGCCTGGATGATTTGCAGGTCGATGCCAGGGGCCTTCTGGCGTAGGACGCGGACCAAGCCCGGCAGGAAAATCGCCGCGCTGTAGTCAGACATCGCCACACGAAACCGGCGCTTGGCCGACGTCGGGTCAAACCGATTCGGCGCCAGCAGCGCCTGCACCTGGGCCAGGGCTTCGGCCAATGGCGTTGCCAATTCCAGGGCGCGGGCGGTCGGCACCAAGGTGCCGCCCTGGCGCACCAGCAGCGGATCGCCCAGCAGATCACGTAGACGTGCCAGCGCATGGCTGACCGCCGGCTGGCTCAGATGTAAACGCTCGGCGGCGCGGGTGACATGGTGCTCGCTGAGCAAGGCATCCAGGATCACCAACAGGTTGAGGTCGATGCGGCGTAGATCATTCATCAGCTGCATGCTCGGCATAAGAACTTGGAATTTAAATTTGCGTGACGAATAGCCTAGAGTCCAGCAAAACCTCTTGGAGACTCCAGATGACGACGTTGCATTGGGCAGGTTTGTTGGCACTGGCAGTGATTGCCGGTGCGGTGGTGCCGTTTCAAAGTGCGATCAACGCCAACCTCGGGCGCGGGTTAGGTCACCCGCTGTGGGCCACCCTGGCGTCGCTGCTGGTGAGCATTATCGTGCTGCTGCCGGTGATTATTGCGCTGCGCTTGCCGCTGCCGAGCCTGACGTTTATCAGCCAGGCGCCGCTGTGGATGTGGGCCGGTGGCGCATTCGGTGTGTGCTTTATTTCCCTGGCCTTGATGCTGCTGCCCAAACTCGGCGCGTCGGGGTTTATTGCACTGGCCATGGCCGGTCAGGTTCTCGCCTCGCTGGTGCTCGACCACTTCGGCCTGTTCGGCCTGGTGGAACGCCAACTGACAACGCCCCGGGTGCTGGGGGCGTTGTTGTTGATTGGCGGGGTGGCGTTGATTCAGTTCAGCGCCACACCGGCCCGGGCACTGGCAACGGCCGGCTGATCAGCCCTTGTCCAGCGTGCGCAGTTTCTGCGGCAGGCCCCACAGCAGCAGCGCCGCCGCCAACAGCGCGCACACGCCGATCACATACAGTGCCGGGGTGGTGCTGCCGGTGAGGTCCTTGATCCGCCCTACCATCACCGGGCTGACAATCCCGCCGAACTGACCGAGGGTGTTGATCACCGCAATGCCGCCGGCCGCACCCGCGCCCGCACCGGCCAGCAGCTTGGGTGGCAGGGTCCAGAAAGTCGGAATAGCCGCGATGATGCCCGCGCCCAGCATGCCCAGGGCGATGATCAGGAAGGTGGTGTGGTCGGCAAAGATCCCGGCACTGAAGAAGCCCACTGCCCCCAGCACCACCAGGCCACAGACAAACTTGCGACGCTCGCCGGTGGCGTCCGACAGCCGCCCGATCACCACCATGCTGATCGCACCGCACACATACGGAATCGCCGTGAGCAGGCCGATCATCACCGGGCTCTGGGTGCCGGCGCTGCGGATCAATTGCGGGGCCCAGAAGTTGAGGCCGTAGGACGCCACTTGAATCAGGAAGTAAATTAAGCCCAGCATCAAAAAGCCAGGAATACGGATCGCCGACAGCAGCGAACCGCCGTGCTGGTTCGGCTCATGCTTGGCGATTCGGCTCGACAGCAAGGTCTTCTCCGCCGGTGTCAGCCAATGCGCGTCTTCAATGCGGTCCTTGAGCAGCGCCAGCACCAGGAACCCCAGACCGATGCAGGGCAAGCCGCCGAGCAGGAACAGCCAATGCCAGCCACGCATTTGCAGTACGCCGTCGAGGTGTTCCAGCACCAGGCCGGAGAACGGCGCGCCGACCAATCCCGCGAAGGCAGATGCCAGGAACAGCATCGAGGTGATGCGCCCACGGAAGTGCTGCGGGAACCACAGCGTCAGGTAATACAGCACACCGGGCGCAAAGCCCGCCTCCATCGCGCCGATGATGAAACGCAAGCCATAAAACTGCCACTCGGCCGTGACAAACACCATGGCCGCCGTGGCCAGGCCCCACGACATCATGATCCGTGCGATCCAGCGGCGAGCGCCGACCTTGTACAGCATCATGTTGCTTGGCACTTCAAAGATCACGTAACCCACCACAAACAAGCCGGCGCCAAGACCGTAAGCGGTGTCGCTCAGGCTCAGGTCGGTTTGCAGTTGGAACTTGGCGAAGCTGATGTTGATACGGTCAAAAAACGCAAACAGGTAGCACACCATGATCAACGGCATCAGGCGCCAGGCGACCTTGCTGACCAGGGCTTTTTCGGCATCGACTTCGGCGGCTGGGCGCACGCCGGCCTCTAACGTATTAGTGCTCATTATTTCTCTCCAGCGGACTGCTCACAGGCGCCCGATTGTTTTTGTTGTCTGGTACGGCGTTACAGCGTGTCGATGTACGAAGGTGGCGGATGCAGGTCGCAGTTGCGCCCGGCCTTGGCTACCTGGCCGGGCAATGCATGGCCAAGCAGCGCCGGCAAGCGACGGGACATGTGCAGCAGATGCGGCAGGTCGATACCGGTGTGAATCCCCACCTCTTCACACAAATTAACCAGGTCTTCGGTGCAGATATTGCCCGACGCCCCCGGCGCAAACGGGCAGCCGCCCAGGCCGCCGAGGGCCGCGTCAAAGCGTCGGGCACCGGCTTCATAGGCGGCCAGCACGTTGCATAAACCCAGGCCGCGGGTGTTGTGAAAATGCAGGGTCAGGTCGCTGGGCGAAACCCGCTGCAACACGCGCTTGACCAGGCGTTCGACCTGGCGCGGGTTGGCCATGCCGGTGGTGTCGGCCAGGCTGATGCCCTGGATGCCCAACGCCTGATACGCATCGACAATCTGCAACACGCGGTCTTCGTCGATCATGCCTTCGAACGGGCAGCCGAAGGTGGTGGCGATACTGCCGTTGAGGCGCACCGGGTAGTCGGTAGCAAAACTGACAATATCGCCAAACGCCGCCAACGACGCCTCGCAACGCATGCGCATATTCGCCAGGTTGTGGGTCTGGCTGGCGGACATCACCAGGTTCAGTTCATCGGCGCGGGACTCGATGGCGCGCTGCGCGCCCTTGAGGTTGGGGATCAGCGCCACATAGATCACCCCGGATGTGCGCTGGATACCCTGGAACACGTGCTCGCCATCACGCAAAGCGGGGATGGCTTTGGGCGACACGAACGAGCCGGCTTCAATGCGCGAAAAACCCGCCTGGGACAGCTAGTCGATCAAGGCGATCTTGTCGGCCGTCTCGACCCAGGTCGGCTCGATTTGCAGCCCGTCGCGTGGGGACACTTCCTGCACGATCAGCGGGTCCGAGTAGTTGGAGATCATTGCACCACTCCCGAGGTTTTCAAGCGTTGGATATCGGCCACCGTCAGGCCCAGGCTGCCCAGGATGTCGTCGGTATGCTGGCCCAGGCTTGGGCCCTGCCAGTTCACACCACCGGGGGTTTGCGAGAGTTTGGGCACAATGCCCGGCATCTTCACCGACACACCGCCAGGCAACTCGGCATCGAGCAGCATGTCACGCGCCTGGTAGTGCGGATCGCTGACGATATCGGCCACGGAGTAGATGCGCCCGGCCGGCACTTCAGCGGCTTCGAGCGCGCTGAGCACCTGCTCGATCGGCAGGCTGCTGGTCCAGTGGGTGATCGCGGCGTCCAGCAAACCGCTCTTCGCGGCGCGGCCATCGTTGTGGGCGAATTCGGCAGCCTCGGCCAAGTCGGCGCGGCCGATGGTGGTCATCAGGCGCTTGTAGATCGGGTCGCTGTTGCCGGCGATTACCACATAGGCGCCATCGGCGGTCAGGTAGGTGTTGGACGGCGCGATGCCCGGCAGCGCGCCGCCACTGCGTTCGCGCACATGGCCAAGCATGTCGTATTCCGGCACCAGGGTTTCCATCAGGTTGAACACGCTTTCGGCCAGTGACACGTCGACAATCTGACCATCGCCCTGGCCGGTCTTCACCCGCAGCAGCGACATCAGCGCGCCGATCACGCCATGCAACGACGCGAGCGAATCGCCCAGGCTCACACCGACCCGTGCCGGGGGGGAATCCGGGTTGCCGGTGGTGTAGCGAATGCCGCCCATCGCCTCGCCGATCGCGCCGAAACCCGGGCGGTCGCGGTAAGGGCCCGTCTGGCCGTAGCCGGAGATGCGCACCAAGGTCAGCTTGGGATTAAGGGCATGCAGCACGTCCCAACCCAGGCCGAGTTTTTCCAGGCCGCCGGGGCGCAGGTTTTCGATCAGCACGTCGGCATCGCCGAGCAGTTGCTTGACCAAGCCCAGGCCCTCCGGGGACTTGAGGTCCAGGGCCAGGGACTTCTTGTTGCGCGATTGCAAGTACCACCACAGCGACGTGCCTTCGTGCAGCTTTCGCCATTTGCGAAGCGGGTCGCCATGGCCCATGGCCTCGATCTTGATCACCTCGGCGCCAAACTCACCCATCAGCCGGGCGGCGAACGGCGCGGCAATCAGGGTGCCGATCTCGATCACCTTGATACCGCTCAGGGGAGCCGTCATGGGGTGTACCTCTTATTCTTGGAATGTGAGGCCAAGGCTAGAGGACAGCGGTGGTGGAAATCCAACCGTCAGTTGGCAAGCAGCGTTCGCCAAACGCGAACAACAAATGCTGTTGTGGCGAGCGGGCTTGCCCGCGCTACGCAGCAGCCCCAATAAGCTCAACCTGAGGGTGTCAGGGTTAACCGATGTGCCTATTTCGGGGCTGCTTCGCAGCCCAACGCGGGCAAGCCCGCTCGCCACATAAGCGGGCTGGGTGTCAGGTCTCCTGCGTCTTGCTCAGATACTCGAACAGCAAACGGCTCACTGGCGACAACTGCGCCTTATCGCGCACCACCAGGATCAAACTGCGATCCGACCACGCATCCGTCAGCGGCACCGCGTGCAAACCCAGCGCCCGGCCAAACAATTCATAGGCTTTTTGCGGCAGGATGCCGATGCCCATATTCGCCTGAACCATCCGGCACATCGCATCAAACCCCGGCACATGAATGCGCAGGCGCAGCATCTTGCCGGCCTCGCGTGCAGCGGCGTGGGTGCGCATATTGATCGAGCTGGCGGCGTGCAGACCGACGTAATCGCTGTCCAGGGTTTCGCTGAAGGCCAGGGTTTGACGCGCCGCCAACGGGTGATCCGCCGGCATCAATACCACCAGTTTGTCGTGGCGATACGTCACGCTGGGCAGGCCCTTGGTGTCGGTGTCACTGGAGCAGATCCCCAGGTCCGCCACCCCATCCAGCACGCCTTGCACCACGCCGTTGCTGGGGCGTTCTTCCAGATCGGTTTTCACTTCGGGATGCAACTCGGAAAAATCCCGCAGATCTTCAGGAAGGAACTGAATGATCGCCGAGAGATTGGCCAGCATCCGCACATAACCGCGCACGCCGTGGCTGTGTTCCCCGAGCTCCAGGCCCATTTTCTCGACGTTGAACAGCATCTGCCGGGCATGGTGCAAAAGGGTTTCACCAGCCGCCGTCAGCTCCATGCCCTTGGCCCGCCGCACAAACAGGCTCACGCCCAAGACCTGTTCCAACTCCATCAAACGCTTGCTGGCCGCCGATACCGCAATGGCTTCGCGGGCAGCGGCGCGGGTCAGGGTGCCTTCCTCAAACACCGCAACGAACAGTTGCAGGGTGATCAGGTCCAGGCGACGCACCAGGCTTTTGTGCAACATCAGGCGCGCTCGCAGGCCAGGCGATTGATCTCAGCCTGCTCCACCACCGGTTGCGGCGCGCCAGAGCGCACGGCCGCCAACATCGCCCGGCCGACGGTTTCGGTACTCACCACCCAGCCCGGTTTCACCCGGCGCACAAACGACAACAATGGGCCGAGCACGCTATAGAAAGACTGGTACAACGGCGTCTTCGAGCGCACACCGTGCAACGGCTGAATCACGCCAGGCCGAAACAGATACACCGCCTTGAACGGCAAACGCAGCAAGGCATTCTCGGTCTTGCCCTTGACCCGCGCCCACATCGACTTGCCCGCCTCGGAGCTGTCGGTGCCGGCACCGGACACGTAGATAAACGTCATCTGTGGATTGAGCCGCGCCAGGGTACTGGCGGCGACGAGGGTGAGGTCATAAGTGAGATGGGTGTACTTGGTTTCATTCATGCCCGCCGACGATACGCCGAGGCAGAAGAAACACGCGTCGAAGCCCTGCAGCAGATTTTCCAGAGGCTGGAAATCCAGCATGTCACTGTGCAGCACCTGGTGCAGCTTGCCGTGCTCCTGGGTCAGGGGCGTGCGGCCGACGGCGACCACTTCCTGTACATCGGCGGCCAGCAGGCACTCACGCAGCACACCCTGGCCGACCATACCGGTGGCGCCGAAAAGTAGAACTCTCATGGGGGACCTCAGCGGCAAGCCGCAAGCTTCATGCTTAAGTTGAATGCAGTTCGGCTTGTAGCTTAACGCTTGCCGCGTGCGGCTGCCCCTTTTAGAACGCGTTGCGAAAGATCTCCTCAATCTGGCGCTGATCAGCCCGCCGTGGGTTGGTCAACCCGCACGCGTCCTTCAACGCATTGGTGGCCAGCAGCGGAATGTCCTGCAACTTGGCGCCCAACTCGCGCAGGCCGGCGGGGATTTCAACGTCGTGCGACAACGCACGAATGGCCGCGATCGCCGCCTGGGCGCCCTCTTCCTCGGTGATGCCCTTGATGTCGGCACCCAACGCTCGGCCCACATCGCTCAACCGTTTGGCGCTGACGCTGGCATTGAAGCTCTGTACGTGAGGCAACAGCACCGCGTTGCACACGCCGTGGGGTAAGTCATACAGGCCGCCCAGTTGGTGGGCCATGGCATGCACGAACCCCAGGGAGGCATTGTTGAAGGCCATGCCGGCGAGGAACTGTGCGTACGCCATGTTTTCCCGCGCTGCCTTGTCGCTGCCATCGCGCACGGCCAGGCGCAGGTTGGCGCTGATCAGTTCGATGGCCTTGATCGCGCAAGCGTCGGTGATCGGCGTGGCGGCGGTGGATACATAGGCTTCGATGGCGTGGGTCAGGGCGTCCATACCGGTGGCGGCGGTCAGGCCCTTGGGCATGCCAATCATCAGCGCCGGGTCGTTGACCGACAGCAACGGCGTGACGTTGCGGTCGACAATGGCCATTTTCACGTGGCGGGTTTCGTCAGTGATGATGCAGAAGCGGGTCATCTCACTGGCGGTGCCGGCGGTGGTGTTGATGGCCACCAGCGGCAATTGCGGTTTGCCGGATTGATCGACGCCTTCGTAGTCGCCGATATGCCCGCCGTTAGTGGCACACAGGGCGATGCCCTTGGCACAGTCATGGGGCGAACCGCCGCCCAGGGACACCACGAAATCGCAGGCGCTCTGTTGCAGCAGCGCCAGACCTTTCTCGACGTTTTCCACATTGGGGTTGGGTTTGGCGCCGTCATAGATCACCGAGTCGATGTCCTGCATCGCCAGCTTTTCGGCGATCATGCTGGCCACGCCCGCCTTGGCCAGGCCGGCGTCGGTGACGATCAGCGCCTTGCTGAAGCCGTAGTTTCGGATCGCCACCATGGCTTCTTCGAGGCAGTCGATGCCCATGATGTTGACGGCGGGAATGAAGAAGGTGCTGCTCATGGCGAATCCTCGGATGGCGTTTATGCCTACAGCATCGACTCCATATGCCTACGGCATCTTGACCAGGATCAACGCCCGCTCGTGATAAAGTCACCGTCCAGCCGATTTCGAGTAGACCCGCCGCAATGAAGGATTTCCAGGATATTGACGCCCACCTTGAAGACTGGAGCGCCCTGCGCAGCAGCACCGCCTTCAATGGGATTCTGATCGGCAACGGCGCCAGCCGGGTGATTTGGGAAGACTTTGCCTACGATTCACTGTTCGAAAACGCACGCACTGTCGAAGAAAAACCCCTGAGTCAATCCGAACTCAGCGTGTTCGACGCCCTGCAAACCCGCAGTTTCGAGCAGGCGCTGGGCGCACTGAAGACCACCAGTCGGGTCAACAAGGCCCTGGCCGTCAGCTCGGCGGCGCCGCGCAATCGCTACTACGCGATCAAGGAAGCGTTGATCAATACCATCCACGCCGTGCACATCCCGTGGCGCCTGGTGCAGCCGTCGACGCTGGCAACCATCAACCATGAGTTGAAGAACTACTCGACGGTATTCACCACCAATTACGACCTGCTCAACTACTGGGCGATCCTGCACGCCCCGGGCATCGACGATCTGTTTCGCAGCGCCGACGCCAGCTTCGACCTGCGCAACACACGCACCGACGCCACGCGCATTCTGTACCTGCACGGCGGCCTGCACCTGGTGCGCAACCTCGACGGCACCGCACGCAAATTGCCGACCACCGACAGCACCTTGCTCAGCAGTTTTGCGATCAACAACACGATCAAGACCCTGGACGATGTGCCGCTGTTCGTCAGCGAAGGCAAAGTGGAAGAGAAGCTCAAGACCATCCGCAGCTCGGATTACCTGTCGTTCTGCTATGAACAGTTACTGAGCCATGAGGGCACGCTGTGCCTCTTCGGCCACGATTTGGGGCCGCAGGATAAACACTTGGTGGATGCGCTTCGCCAGGCCCGGATCACGACGCTGGCGATTTCGGTATCGGGGCGTAGTGAGGGGTTTATTCGTCAGCAGAAGCGGCGGTATTCCGAGTTGTTTGATGGGTCTGGGGTGGAGCTCAAGTTCTTCGCGGCGCGTACCCATCCATTGGGCAATCCGGCGCTGTCAGTGCCTGTCGAACGCTGATCAAATTGTAGGAGCTGGCTTGCCTGCGATGGCATCGCCTCGGTGGTTCAGAAGCACCGAGGCGTCTGCATCGCAGGCAAGCCAGCGCTCACATTTTTAACCGCGCACATCCGTTACATAGAGACAAATGACAATAATTCTCGATATCATTCACGACTTTTCTACGTCGTGCTTCGTCAAGAAGGATATCCATGTCTCGTCCCAAGCCCGACCCGTTGTCGGCCGATGCCTTTCGCGGGTTTTATGCAGACATTCTGTATTTCCTGCGTAAACGCACGGACAACGCCAGCGATGCGGCGGACATGACCCAGGATGTCTTCACCCAGTGGCTGGACTATCGCGACCGGGCCAAGGTCGAGCAACCACGGGCATTTCTGTTCCAGATGGCGCGCAATTTGCTGCGTGACCACTGGCGCAAACAGAAGGTACGGCACGCCGTCCACTTTGACCCGGTCGACAGGGATGTGGAACCGGTCACCGATGAGCAAAACGATCCCATGGCCGCCGCGCTCCGCATGCAACGCCTGGAACAGTTGAAAGAAGTCCTCGCCGAACTCTCGCCCCGCCGACGAGAAGCCCTTATGCTGCACCGCTTCGAGGGCCTGAGCCAGGCGCAGATCGCCGAGCGCATGGGGATTTCGACCAGCATGGTAGAAAAGCACATCGCCTTTGCCCTGCTGCATTGCAAAAGAAGACTTCAAAACGACCCCGGCACGGAGCAGCCCGAATGACTCGCCTGAGCGACATCGACGCCCTGGATATCGAAGCAAGCGACTCCATCGATGCCCAAGCCGCCAGCTGGTTTGCTCGCAACCGCAACGACGCGGGGCGCGCCGACCGCAAGGCTTTTGCTGCCTGGCAAGCAACGCCTGCGCATGCCCGCGCCTATGCCGAATTCGAGCAACTGTGGGCCGACCTGGCCCAGTTGCAGCAACTGAACAAACCCGTGGCATTGCCCAAGCGCAAACCGTCGGTGTGGCGCCCTGCCCTGGCCGTGGCGGCCGCCTTGGTGTGCGCTGTCATGGCCACGCATATCGGCGCGCCCCGCGAGCTGTATCACACCCAGGTGGCGGCCCATGCCAAGGGCATGCGCACCCTCAACCTGCCCGATGGCAGCACGCTGTATGTGAATGCCAACACCCGCCTGCGTGTGGATTTCAGCGCTCACCAGCGCATCGTGCACCTGGACAAGGGCCAGTTATATATCGAGGTGGCGGCCGACAAGGAACGGCCGTTGTTCGTGCAGGCGGGCGAGGCCAGTGTGCGGGTAGTCGGCACCGGCTTCGATGTGCGGCGCAGCCAGCAGCAGCTGGTGGTCAGCGTCGCCCATGGCCAGGTGGCTTTCGAGCCGAACCCGAAAAGCCCGGCAACCCTGCTCGGCGCCCAACAACGCGCCAGCTACAGCTACGCCACGGGCAGCCTGCAACAGCAAACCCTCACCGCTGAAGAGGTGGCCGACTGGCGCAGCGGGCATTTGTCGTTTCGCAACCGCGAGTTGGTCAGCCTGATTGATGAACTGAGCCTGTACCGCCCTCAGGCGCCGTTGCAAGTGAGTAACGCTGTGGCGCACCTGAAGGTCTCGGGCAACCTGGATGTGAACGACCCAGACGCCCTGCTCAATGCCCTGCCCGCACTGCTGCCGGTGAAAACCGTGGCGTCGGCCGACGGCATCGTGAGAATAGAACCGAGCAAATAACCCGGCAAAATTCTTATTTGAGAATATTTAGCATTCGCAGGTGTGGATTTTTCTACCTGCCCCGTCTTCCCCCGGTCTGCATTTGAAACGCACGTATTTTTTTGGCCATTTGGCCACACCGGGGGATCTCATGTTTCGCGCGCCTTGCCACGCTTCGTACCTGTTTCTTCGACCGACCATCATCGCCAGTTGCCTGGCCTTCAGCCTCGGTGCCCAGGCCGACTCATTCAAACTGCGACTGCCCGCCCAGCCGCTGGCCACGTCCCTGAGCGAGGTGGCGCAGCAGGCGAAGATCCAGCTGTTGTTCGATGAAGCGTCGCTCAAAAATGTGCAGGCGCCGGCGCTCAGCGGTGATTTCACCCCGGAAGTGGCGATTCGCAGCCTGCTGAAAAACGGCGAGTTCACCCTGATCAAAGTCGGCAGCACCTACGTGGTAAGGCCCGACGAGGGCAAGACCACTCACAGCGGCGCCATCCAACTGGACGCTCTCAGCGTGATCGGCACCGGTAACGAAGTCGACTCCAGCACCGTCAACCGCTCCACTCTGAGCCAGGCCGATATAGATCGCTACCAGGCCAATAACATCCCCAGTCTGTTGCAGACCTTGCCCGGCGTCAGCCAGGGCGGCTCGCTGAAACCCGGTGGACAGACCATCAACATCCGTGGTTTCGGCGATGCCGAAGACGTGCCGATGACCGTCGACGGCGCCACCAAGAGCGGTTTTGAACGATATCAACAAGGCACCGTGTTCATCGAGCCCGAGCTGATCAAGAGCATCGAGGTCGAGAAAGGCCCCAACTCACCGTTTACCGGCAACGGCGGCTTTGGCGGCACGGTCAACATGACCACCAAGGATGCACCGGACCTGCTCAAAGACGGTCGCAACAGCGGCGCAATGCTCAAGTACGGTTATTCCAGCAACGACCACGAACAGGTGTACAGCGGCGCCGTGTATGGCCGTACCGATGACGGCCGTTTCGACGCGCTGGCCTACCTGACCCAACGCGATGGCGGCGACATGAAGGTGGCAGCCAAGTTGCCCAACGAGAACAACCAGTACCCGATCAACCCCCAGCGCCTGCCCAATACCGCGCAGGACGTGGACGGCAAACTGTTCAAGGTCAACGCCCACCTTACCGACGAGCACAGCGTGGGCCTGTCCTACTCACGCTCACACAGCAACCGCTGGACGCCGTTTTCCGCCGCCAGCTACCCGACGCCGCCGACCCAGGCGAACATCGACCGCTACGGCTATGAAGGCGCCCTCAAGCGTTTTTTAGCCCATCGCGATACCGTCGACACCACGTGGTCGGGCAAATATGAATACCAGCCGCTGGATAACCCGCTGGTCGACTTGACCGTCAAGTATTCACAGTCCAACACCGACCAGACCGACGAACGTGACGCCACGGCGTTTTTCCAACTGGCCACTGGCGGGCGCAAGATGGACACGGCGTACACCGACAAGAACCTCGACATCCGCAACGTCAGCCTGTTCGACACCGGCCCGCTGCAACACGCGGTCACCGTCGGCGGGCAGATCCGCAAACACATCCGCGAAACCGAGATGTGGATGCCCGGCGCCACCTACAACACCGCGCGCTACAACTACGGGCATTTCCAGCCGGGCTTCATGCCACACGGCAAGGTCGATACCAACAGTTTGTTTGTCCAGGATGCGGTGACAGTGGGTGATGTAACCATTACCCCCTCGCTGCGCTACGACCATGTGCGCAACCGCGGCGAAGGCAACGATGCGCCGTATTACAACAATCCCGACCCGGCCGTAGGCCATGATTACAGCGACCGCACCTACACCGGTTGGTCGCCCCGCCTGGCGCTGTTCTGGAACGTGACCCCAAACCTTGGGCTGTTTGCCAACTGGAGCAAGACCTGGCGCGCACCGGTCATCGACGAGCAGTATGAAGTGCAGGGCCTGGGCAGCCGGACCGCCACCAGCGTCGACCTCGACCCGGAACGCATTACTTCGATCACCGTGGGCAGCGTCGTCAGCTTCGATAACCTGATCGCTCGGGACGACAACCTGCAAGTACGCACCACGTTCTTCCACAACAAAGTCGAAGACGAAATCTTCAAGGCCACCGGCGTCGGCTGCCAGAACCAGGCGATCAATGGCGGCACGATTTCCAGCGCCTGCCCACCGGGGGCGATGTCCAACTACCGCAACATCGGCGGCCTGACCATCAAAGGCTTTGAGCTGGAATCGTTCTACAACTCCACCTACCTGTTCGGCTCGGTGTCGTTCGCCTACGCCAAAGGCGACCACGAAGGTGCCTACACCAACCCATGGGGCCCGGACGTGGCGGCACGTGACATTCCACCGACCAAATGGGTGCTGGTATTGGGCACCAATATTCCGGCCTGGGATGCCCAAGTGGGCTGGATGGGCCAGTTCATCGGCGCGACCGACCGCCTGCCCAGCGACAAATACTCCGGCGGCCCGGGCAGCAGCGTGGGCGATCTGTTCTACGACCAATACGGCAACAAGCGCTATAACACCCAGGGCCTGTTCGCCAAATGGAAACCGCAACAGACTTACCTGAAAGGCACCGAGGTCAACTTCACCGTGGACAACCTGTTCAACAACAACTTCCGCCCGGCCTTGAGCGGCGACCGCGCCTACACCAAAGGCCGCGATGCGAAGATCAGCGTTACGCGGTTCTTCTAAGGTCAGGCGATTCAGATGCCTCGGTTTGTCAGCACAACCGAGGCGATCCCTTGTCGACAGCTCCCACAGGAGATCGCGGAGCGAATGCAGAGCCAATGTGGGAGCTGTCGAGCTTTAGCGAGGCTGCGAAAGCGGCGGCACGGCCAACCGAGCGATTGAAACTGTACGGACAAATCAGCGATCAGCTGTAGGCCCTCAATCGGCGGGGGTTGTGGCTAGATGGGCTTCCTTTGAAGCCCTCTGGATTTCGGATCCCTCCCATGAGCTCGCGCGAAAACACCGGCATGGCCCTCGGCCTGCTGGGCGTCATCATCTTCAGTTTGACCCTGCCCTTCACCCGTATCGTGGTGCAGGAAATCCACCCCTTGCTCAACGGCCTTGGCCGCGCATTGTTCGCGGCAATCCCGGCGGCGGCGCTGTTGCTGTGGCGCCGTGAGCGCTGGCCCACCTGGCGCCAGGTGCGCGGGCTGTGCCTGGTGATCGCGGGCGTGATCCTGGGGTTTCCGGTGCTGTCGGCCTGGGCCATGCAAACCTTGCCGGCCTCCCATGGCGCGCTGGTCAACGGCCTGCAACCGCTGTGCGTGGCGCTGTATGCGGCGTGGCTGTCCCATGAGCGGCCGTCGAAAGCCTTCTGGGCCTGCGCGGCGCTCGGCAGTGCGCTGGTGTTGAGTTACGCGTTGATCACCGGTGCCGGCAGTATTCAGGCCGGCGACCTGTTGATGCTCGGCGCAATTGCCGTCGGCGGCCTGGGATATGCCGAAGGCGGACGGTTGGCCAAGGAGATGGGCGGCTGGCAGGTGATCTGCTGGGCATTGGTGCTGTCGACGCCAGTGCTGATCGGGCCGGTGTGGTACTTGGCGGCGCAGCATCAAGGGGCGATTTCCATGCGCGCGTGGTGGGCGTTTGGCTATGTGTCGTTGTTCTCGCAGTTTCTTGGTTTTTTTGCCTGGTATGCCGGGTTGGCCATGGGCGGCATTGCGCGGGTCAGCCAGATCCAGCTGTTGCAGATCTTCTTCACCATCGCGTTTTCGGCGCTGTTTTTTGGTGAGCATATCGAGCCGATTACGTGGGTGTTTGCGTGTGGGGTGATCGTGACGGTGATGCTGGGGCGCAAGACGGCGGTGCAGCCAGCACCCGTTTCAAAGCCGAGCACAATCTAAATGTGGGAGCTGGCTTGCCTGCGATAGCGATGTGTCAGTCACCACCGCCATCGCAGGCAAGCCAGCTCCCACAGGGGACCGTGCTCACGTCAGGTCAGGTCAGGTAACCATCCGCGCGCAGCAGGGTTTCCAGGCAGTGCTCGCTGATGTGGTAGAACGCCTTCAATTCCTGGATCTTCTCCAGCAACTGCGCATTGTCCAAAGGCTCGGCGCGTTTGACCGCGAGGATCATCTTGTTCTTGTTGGTGTGTTCCAACGAGATGAACTCAAACACCTTGGTCTCATAGCCGCAGGCTTCAAGGTACAGCGCACGCAGGCTGTCGGTGACCATCTCGGCCTGTTGGCCCAGGTGCAGGCCGTATTGCAGCATCGGTTTGAGCAGTACCGGGCTCTGGATCTGCAAGCGAATCTGTTTATGGCAGCACGGCGAGCACATGATGATCGACGCACCGGAACGGATACCGGTGTGGATCGCGTAGTCGGTGGCGATATCGCAGGCATGCAGGGCGATCATCACGTCCAGGTCGCTGGGCGCCACGCTGCGCACATCACCGCATTTGAACACCAGCCCCGGGTGCTCCAGACGGGCGGCGGCGCTGTTGCACAGGGTCACCATGTCTTCGCGCAATTCCACGCCAGTCACTTCGCCGTCTGCCTTGAGCGTGTTGCGCAGGTAATCGTGGATGGCGAAGGTCAGGTAGCCCTTGCCTGAACCAAAATCAGCGACGCGTACCGGCTGGTCGAGTTTCAGGGGTGACGAGGTCAGCGCATGGCTGAACACTTCGATGAACTTGTTGATTTGCTTCCACTTGCGCGACATCGACGGGATCAGCGCGTGTTTGGCGTCGGTCACGCCGAGGTCGGCGAGGAACGGCCGGCTCAGGTCGAGGAAGCGATTTTTCTCGCGGTTATGCTCAGCCGATGGCGCCTCGCGCAGTTGCTGGGGCTTGCTTTTGAACAGCGAACTTTTGTTCTTCTTGCTGTATTCCAACTGGGCTTCGTCGGTCAGCGACAGCAAATGCGCGTTCTTGAACGCGGCCGGCAGCAACTCGGCAATCGCCGCGATGCCGTCGACCAGGGGCAGGTTCTTGGTGATGTCGCGGGTCTTGTAGCGGTAGACGAAGGACAGGCATGCCTGCTCCTTGACCGTCACGGGTTTGATGATCAGCCGTTGCAGTTCGGCCTCATCGCCCACGTACTTGGCCAGCACCAGCTTGATAAACGCATTCTGCGCAAGGCTTGCGCTCAGCAGTTCGATGAACTGGGCGTGATGATCCGGCGCAGGGCTGGCAGGTTGAGCGGTGACGGACATGAACAAAAACGCCTCGGGCTGGGAATGCCGGGCATTTTAGGGGGGATGGGGGTTAAGGGCACGGGGTTATTTGATCAACGGTCAATAAGCCAACCTCGTTTATAGGTGCAAGCTCACTTGTGTGGGAGCTGGCTTGCCTGCGATGCAGGCGCTTCGGTCCATCAGGTAAACCGAGGTGATGCCATCGCGGGCAAGCCCGGCTCCCACCGAAAAAAAGCAGCTCCCACATAGATGCGGTGTTGGCTGGGCTATTCGAGTACCACCAGACGGTTCGGCAACTCATTACGCGTCTGGGTCACCGGCACATGCACCTTCAGCAACTCACCACAGGCTTCAATGCAACTGATAAACCCCGCCAACGTCTGCCCCTGCTTCACCTGCTGGGTGAACGCCTGGACGATCACATCCCAACTGCTGTCATCCAAGCACTTGGAAATACCGTCATCCACCAGAATCTCCACATAGCGCTCGGCCTCACTGACAAAAATCAGCACGCCGGTGCTGCCCAAGGTGTGGTGCAGGTTCTGCTCCAGGAACTGACGCCGCGCCAGGTTGGAAGCACGCCAATGGCGCACTGAGCGCGGGATCAACCGAGTAGTGACCTTGGGCAGGCGAAACACCAGGCACAACACGATAAACGTCGCCCATTGCGCCAACAGCAAGGTGTACATGGTCAGGTAGCCCGACAAGTAATGCACCACGCCAGGCACCACCAAGGCAATCAGGCTGGCCCACAGCAGCGGGATGTAGGCGTAATCGTCGGCGCGGGCCGCCAGCACAGTCACCAGCTCCGCGTCGGTGTTTTTTTCCACCCGGGCGATTGCTTCGGCGACTTGGCGCTGCTCGTGTTCGGTCAGTAATGCCATGGTTGTAGTTGCTCTCTCATTATTGTCATTACCAGCCGCCCGAAGCCCCGCCGCCGCCGAAGCCGCCACCGCCGCCCCGGAAACCACCGCCACCTCCCCCACCACCACCGCCGCGCCCGCTGCTGCTGAGAATCGCCAGCAGGATCGCGCCTACCGGCAGCCCCATGCGATTGCACAGCCACAACACGCCGATCAGCAGGATAAACAGGCCGATGGAAAACCCGGGATTATCCTTGGCAAAGTTGGCATCCGCCACATGCGCCGGCACCGCCAACGGCTCGCCTCCCACCACCTGCACCATCGCCGACACACCGTCGCTGATGCCCTGGCTGTAATTGCCGGCCTTGAACTTGGGCGCGATCACCTGGTTGATGATCACCCACGACTGCGCATCGGTGAGCACGCCTTCCAGGCCATAGCCGACTTCGATGCGCAATTTGCGCTCATCGCGTGCGACGATCAACAGCGCGCCGTTGTCCTTGCCCTTTTGGCCAATGCCCCATTGGCGGCCCAGTTGGTAACCGTAATCCTCAATCGGCACGCCCTGCAGGTCGGGCACGGTGACCACCACAATCTGGTCGCCGGAGGTTTGCTCCAGCGCCTGCAATTGCTGGGTAATCTGCGCACGTACCGCCGGGTCGATCATCTGGGCGCTGTCCACCACCCGCCCGGTCAAGGCCGGGAAGGTCAGCGCCGCCTGGGCCACACCCACGCAAGCCAGCAGCCACAGCGCCAAGCCTATCCGTAATAAACGCATCGACACCTCAGGAAAGTCTTATTTGAACTTCACTTGCGGCGCTTTATCGGCATCGGCACTGGTGGCTTCAAACGTGGCGCGGATCGGCAAGTCGCTGTACATCACGCTATGCCACAGGCGGCCGGGGAACGTGCGGATTTCGGTGTTATAGGCTTGCACGGCCTGGATAAAATCGCGGCGGGCCACGGCAATACGGTTTTCCGTGCCTTCAAGTTGCGATTGCAGGGCCAGGAAGTTCTGGTTGGCTTTCAGGTCCGGGTAGCGCTCGGACACCACCATCAAGCGGCTGAGCGCACCGCTCAAGCCATCCTGGGCTTGCTGGAACTGCTTGAGTTTTTCCGGGTTGTCGAGGGTGCTGGCATCCACCTGGATCGAGGTGGCCTTGGCCCGCGCTTCAATCACCGCGGTGAGGGTGTCCTGCTCATGGGCGGCGTAGCCCTTGACCACTTCCACCAGGTTGGGGATCAGGTCGGCACGGCGCTGGTACTGGTTTTGCACCTGGCCCCAGGCGGCCTTGGCCTGTTCGTCCAGGGTCGGGATGTTGTTGATGCCGCAGCCGCTGAGCACGCTGCTGATCAAAAGCAAAACCGCGGCTCTCAAGCCCCAGCGGTAACCTTGTGCTGCTTGCATGGTGTTTCTCCTGCCCAATCTTGATGGAATGTTACGACTAGCCCTATACACCGCGCGCTTGGGGCATAATCCGCCACCACCACTGGAATGCATCAGGCCAATCAGCTAAAAAGATGCCCAGCGCGAATAAGAGTTCACAAGTGTCGTGCATTTACTGCAATAACACTCGAACAACAACATATGTTCCCCACATTTTGGCAGAACAGCGCATTTTCGCTGTGCAGTGAGCCCAAAAAGGATATTCATGAAGAAGCTGTGTTTGCTCGGCCTTGTTGCCACTCTGGCCAGTTACCCCGTGTGGGCAGAAACAAAGCCTGCTGCGCTTAAAGACAAGGACGCCTTTGTCAGCGACCTGCTCAAGCAGATGACCCTGGATGAAAAGATCGGCCAATTGCGCCTGATCAGCATCGGCCCCGAGATGCCCCGCGAGCTGATCCGCAAGGAAATCGCCGCAGGCCGCATCGGTGGCACCTTCAATTCGATCACCCGCCCGGAAAACCGTCCGATGCAGGACGCGGCCATGCGCAGCCGGCTGAAGATCCCGATGTTCTTCGCCTATGACGTGATCCACGGCCACCGTACCATCTTCCCGATCAGCCTGGCCCTGGCCTCCAGCTGGGACATGGACGCCATCGGCCGCTCCGGGCGCATCGCCGCCCGGGAAGCCGCCGCCGACAGCCTCGACATCACCTTTGCGCCGATGGTCGATATCTCCCGCGACCCACGCTGGGGCCGCACGTCCGAAGGTTTCGGCGAAGACACCTACCTGGTCTCGCGGATCGCCGAAGTAATGGTCAAGGCGTTCCAGGGCGTCAGCCCCGCCAACGCCGACAGCATCATGGCCAGCGTCAAGCACTTCGCCCTCTATGGCGCGGTGGAAGGCGGTCGCGATTACAACGTGGTCGACATGAGCCCGGTCAAGATGTACCAGGACTACCTTCCGCCGTACCACGCGGCGATCAAGGCCGGTTCCGGCGGCGTGATGGTGGCGCTCAACTCGATCAACGGCGTGCCCGCCACCGCCAACACCTGGCTGATGAACGACTTGCTGCGCAGGGACTGGGGCTTCAAGGGCCTGGCCGTGAGCGACCACGGCGCAATCGTCGAGCTGATCAAGCATGGCGTGGCCAAGGACGGGCGTGAGGCCGCGAAGCTGGCGATCAAGGCCGGCATCGACATGAGCATGAACGACTCGCTCTACGGCAAGGAATTACCGGGCCTGCTGAAATCCGGCGAGATCGAACAAAGCGATATCGACAACGCCGTGCGTGAAGTGCTCGCCGCCAAGTACGACATGGGCCTGTTCAAAGACCCGTACCTGCGTATCGGCAAGGCCGAGGATGACCCGGCCGACACAAACGCCGAGAGCCGCCTGCACCGTGCCGACGCCCGCGACGTCGCGCGCCGCAGCCTGGTGCTGTTGAAAAACCAGAACGAAACACTGCCGCTGAAAAAATCCGCGACCATCGCCCTGGTCGGCCCACTGGCCAAGGCCCCCATCGACATGATGGGCAGCTGGGCGGCGGCCGGCAAACCGGCGCAATCGGTGACCCTGCTCGACGGCATGAACGCGGTGATCGGCGAAAAAGGCAAGATCATCTATGCCCGTGGCGCCAACATCACCCACGACAAGGCTGTAGTCGACTACCTCAACTTCCTAAACTTCGATGCCCCGGAAGTGTCGGATGACACCCGCCCGGCGCAAGTAATGATCGACGAAGCGGTCAAGGCCGCCAAGGATGCCGACGTGGTGGTGGCTGCCGTGGGCGAGTCGCGTGGCATGTCCCATGAATCCTCGAGCCGCACCGACCTGAACATCCCGCAAAGCCAGCGCGACCTGATCAAGGCCCTCAAAGCCACCGGCAAGCCGTTGGTACTGGTGCTGATGAACGGCCGCCCACTGTCGATTGTCGAGGAAAACCAGCAAGCCGACGCGATCCTCGAAACCTGGTTCGCCGGCACCGAAGGCGGCAACGCCATCGCCGACGTGCTGTTCGGTGACTACAACCCTTCGGGCAAGCTGCCGATCACCTTCCCACGTTCGGTCGGGCAGATTCCCACCTACTACAACCACCTGACCATCGGCCGGCCGTTTACCCCTGGCAAGCCGGGCAACTACACCTCGCAGTACTTCGATGACACCACCGGGCCGCTGTTTCCGTTCGGTTATGGCCTGAGCTACACCTCGTTCAGCCTGTCGGACATGGCGCTGTCGTCCACCACCCTGAACAAGACCGGCAAGCTCGACGCCAGCGTCACGGTAACGAACACCGGCAAGCTCGATGGCGAAACCGTGGTGCAGCTGTATATCCAGGATGTGGCCGGCTCGATGATCCGCCCGATCAAAGAGCTGAAAAACTTCCAGAAGGTCATGCTCAAGGCCGGCGAAGAGCGCACCCTGCACTTCACCATCACCGAGGAAGACTTGAAGTTCTACAACACCCAGCTCAAGTTCGCGGCAGAACCGGGTGAGTTCAATGTGCAGATCGGGCTGGATTCCCAGGCTGTGCAGCAGCAGACCTTTGAATTGCTCTGATCTAAAGCTGTAAACGCGGTCAATGTGGGAGCTGGCTTGCCTGCGATAGCGGTGGAATATTCACCACCGCCATCGCAGGCAAGCCAGCTCCCACAGTTGATCTCAGTGGCCTGGTCAGCCGCGTCTATCCAGCAAGTTAACTACCAACCGATCAATCCACCCCCACACCCGCTGCTTCACCCGCCGCCACAACGGCCGCGCTTTCCAATCCTCCAGGCTCACCGCCTGGCTCAGGGCAAAATCCCGTTCGAAACTGCCCGCCACGGCCAGCGTCAGCTCAGGGTCCAGCGCCTCCAGATTGGCTTCCAGGTTGAAGCGCAAATTCCAGTGATCGAAATTGCATGAACCAATGCTGACCCAATCGTCCACCAGCACCATTTTCAGGTGCAGGAAACACGGCTGATACTCAAAAATCTGCACGCCCGAACGCAGTAGACGCGGGTAATAACGGTGCCCGGCGTAACGCACGGACGGGTGATCGGTACGCGGGCCAGTCAGCAACAAACGCACATCCACCCCGCGCCCGGCCGCACGGCGCAAGGCGCGGCGCACGCTCCAGGTCGGCAAAAAATACGGCGTGGCCAGCCAGATGCGCTGCCGGCTGCTGTTCAAGGCGCGAATCAGCGACTGCAAGATATCGCGGTGCTGGCGGGCGTCGGCATACGCAACGCGGCCCAGGCCAGGCCCGGTCGCGGGCACCTTGGGCAAACGCGGCAAACCGAAATGGGTGGCAGGTTTCCACTCGCGGCGCGCCGCATTGGCGTGCCATTGGCGGTCGAACAGCGCCTGCCAGTCCAGCACCAGCGGGCCGCTGATCTGCACCATCACTTCATGCCAGTCGGCGCTGTCCTGCCCCGGCGTCCAGAACTCATCGGTGACCCCGGTCCCCCCGACCACGGCGATACTCTGGTCGATCAGCAACAGTTTGCGGTGGTCGCGATACAGGTTGCGCATCCAGCGCCGCCAGCTCAGGCGATTGTAGAAACGCAGCTCCACACCGGCATCGGTCAGGCGTTTGCGCAACCCAAGGGTAAAGGCCAGGCTGCCGTAATCATCAAACAGGCAACGCACCTGCACACCGCGCTCGGCGGCCAGCACCAACGCCTGCACCATCGCGTCGGCACAGGCCCCGGCTTCGACCAGGTACAACTCCAGGTCGACTTGGCGCTGGGCCCGCGCAATCCCCACCAGCATCTGCGGGAAAAACTGCGGGCCGTCGATCAGCAACTCGAAACGGTTGGCGCTGCGCCAGGGAAACACCGCGCCACTCATGTCAGCGCGCCGTAAAAATCAGTACCGCACCCACCGGCACCGACAAACTGATCGACTTGATCCCCGCCGCCTTGCGCAGCGTTGCCACGCCCGGTGCCAGGTCAAAATCCTCGGCATGCAACACCACCGGCTCCAGAGTCACCACTTGAAAGCGCCGGTCATCGAGGCGCGTGGCCAACAACTCGGCGCTATAAGTCTGGGTCTTGCCGTGCAAGGTGACGCTCAGCGGCAAGCGCAATTCCAATTGCGCACCGGGGGCCAGGTCGTTGATAGGTTGCAGGTTGATCTGCGCGCTGATCAGCGCGTCGGGGAAAGTCTTGATCTCGAACAGCGCATTACGCATGCGTTCGTCACGCAACGGAATACCACTGTTGATCGACTCCAGCTCAACTTCCAACTGCGCCGCGCCCTTGCTGTCGACCTTGCCGTGCAACACCAGGAAACGATGCACTTCGGCGATCTCGGTATTTTTGGTGGTGACGAACGACAGGCGCGAGGACTCGTTGTCCAGATACCAGTCGGCCTGGGCAGGCACGGCAGCAGCGGCCAGCAGGACAAGGGCCAGGGGTTTGACGTTGAACATAAACACTCGTGGGGCAAAAAACCTGCACGAACCTTAAGCGCATGTCACGAACGGCGCAAATTCTATGTGGGAGGGGCTGGGTCAGGGATTCAGGCGGCAGCCTTGGCGATCCCCCAACCAGCGCGCCGTGTGCGTACGCCCCAACCCACTCGCCGTGACTTCACTGCGCTTGGGGTTATCGCTGAAGGCACTGGTGGGCACGTACTGCTTCACATAACCCAGGCAATAGTCCGCCGGGTTGTTCGCCACGTAGCGGCACGAGCAGTATTCCTTGGCCGTATACGCCGCGATGATATCGGGAAAGGCTTGCAGGTTGACGCGCTCGTGCCAGATCCAACCCAGCAACGCGAGTAACAACAGCAGAAACAGACTGGTAAACGGTCGACGACGGATCATGGTTGCACCGCCGCGAGCACGCGCTTGAGCAGTTCGTTGTGGCGGTAACTGCCGTCGCGGTCATCGCCGTAGCGCACGATCACCAAGTGTTTGTCGGGCATCACGTACAGCGCCTGGCCCCAGTGGCCGAGGGCGGCGAAGGTGTCCGCGGGTGCATCGGGCCACGGGCGCGGCGCCCCGGTGTTAAGCCACCATTGGCCGCCCGGCACGGCTTCGTCCTGGCCGACCCGGTATTTGTCGAAGGGTTGGCGATTGAACGCGACCCAGTCTTCGGGCAGCAACTGTTGCTCACGCCAGCGCCCGTTGCGTGCCATCAACAGGCCGACGCGTGCCAGGTCGCGGGCGGTCAGGTAGGCGTAGGAGGAGGCGACAAAGGTTTCGTCGGCATCGGTTTCCCACGTGGCGTTGTGAATACCCAGCGGCTTGAACAGCGCATCCCATGGGTAACTCATATACGCCTTGTGGCCGAGCATGCCCTTGAGCGCGGCGGACAAGATATTGCTGTCGCCACTGGAATAACGGAACGCCTGGCCCGGCGCGCTGGATGACTCGGTGTTGGCGGCAAACTCGGCCATATCGGCGCGGCCCCGGGTGTAAAGCATCGCCACCACCGAGGACTTCAGCGGGGCGTATTCGTAGTCTTCCTGCCAGTCCAGGCCCGAGGCCCAGTGCAGCAAATCGGCCATTGTGACCTTGGGGTGCTGTTTCATCGGCGGGTAAAAGCGTGCGGCGGGGTCGCTCAGCTTGAAGCGGTTTTCGCCGTAGGCCACGCCCAGCACCGTCGCCATCAGGCTTTTGCTGATGGACCAGGTCAGATGCGGCGTGCGGGCGGTGGTGGGCTCGGCGTAGCGCTCATAGATGACCTCACCGTCACGGATCACCAGCAGCGCGTCGGTGCGGATGCCGTTGCGGGTGGCGTCGTCACGCGCAGGGAACGCGTAGGCGTTCAGGGCATCGACGGCGGGGCCTGAGAGCGGCGTGCCCTTGGCCCACTCCTTGTCTGGCCAGGTTTCGGCGCGGGCGGTAACGGTGACGAGTAGCAGCGCAACGCACAACAGGCCTCTGACCATGGACGCAAACTCAAGGGGGCATTCAAGCCCGCGAGCCTAGACGAGGCACATGACGGTTTTGCGACAGCGGCGTGACCCGGAGCCTGTCATCTAAGCGTCACCGTAACTTCATGGAGCTGACACCGAGCCTACATAGCCTGAGTTTGGACAAACAAGTCGACCGGCCGAGAAGTGGCCGGCACTCGGAGATTCGCCATGACTCAGATCGCCCGCATCAGCGACACCGGCAATGAACGCCGTCTGCAAGCCGAACGCCTGGTTGGCGCACAGGCTTTGCAGGAAGCCCAGGCCCTGCGGTTCAACGTGTTCAGCGGCGAGTTCAACGCCAAGCTGAAAGGCGCGGAACTGGGTCTGGACATGGATGACTATGATGTTCACTGCAGCCACATCGGCGTGCGGGATTTGAACAGCGGTCGACTGGTCGCCACCACCCGTTTGCTGGACCACCAGGCCGCCAGCACCCTGGGCCGGTTCTACAGCGAAGAAGAATTCAGCCTGCACGGCCTGCTGCACCTGCAGGGCCCAATCCTGGAAATCGGCCGCACTTGCGTCGACCCGGCCTACCGCAACGGCGGCACCATCGCCGTGTTGTGGGGCGAGTTGGCCGAAGTGCTCAACCAGGGCGGCTACAGCTACCTGATGGGGTGCGCAAGCATCCCGATGCACGACGGTGGCATCCAGGCCCACGCGATCATGCAGCGCCTGCGCGAACGCTACCTGTGCAACGAACATCTGCGCGCCGAGCCGAAAAAACCACTGCCGGCGCTGGACCTGCCGTCCAACGTCATCGCGGAAATGCCACCGCTGCTCAAGGCTTACATGCGCCTGGGCGCGAAGATTTGCGGCGAGCCGTGCTGGGATGAAGACTTCCAGGTAGCCGACGTGTTCATCCTGCTCAAGCGCGATGAGTTGTGCCCGCGCTACGCCCGCCACTTCAAGGCAGCCATGTGATGAGCCGCCTGCGCGTATACGGGCGGATTGCCCGCGTATTACTGGTGGTGGCGCTGGGTTTGAGCATGGCCAGTGTGTTTGGTGTGTTCGAACGGATGGGGATTGCCAACTCGATGGTGCGCCGTCAGCGCTGGTCGCGGTTTTTTATGGCGCGGCTGACCAACGCCCTGCCCTTTCGCGTGACAGTACACGGTGAGTTGCCGCAAACGCCCATGCTGTGGGTGAGCAATCACGTGTCCTGGACCGACATCCCACTGCTGGGCATGGTCACGCCGCTGTCGTTTCTGTCCAAGGCCGAAGTGCGTACCTGGCCGGTGGCCGGCTGGCTGGCGGCCAAGGCCGGTAGCCTGTTTATCCGCCGTGGTTCGGGCGACAGCCAGTTGATCCGCAAGCAGATGACCCGTCACCTTGAGCAACAGCATCCGCTGCTGATGTTCCCCGAAGGCACCACCACCGACGGGCGCAGCCTGCGTACCTTCCACGGGCGCTTGCTGGCCAGTGCGATCGACGCGGATGTGTCACTGCAACCGGTGGCGATCCGTTATCTGCGCGATGGCCAAGTGGACGCGCTGGCACCGTTTATTGGCGATGACGATTTGCTGTCGCACCTGATGCGCCTGTTTGCCAATGACCAGGGTGATGTGGAAATCCATGTGCTCAAACCGATTGCCTGTGCCGGGCAGGAGCGTGCGGCGCTGGCGTTCCAGGCGCAGCAAGCGGTGCAGAAAGCATTGTTTGGGCCGCTGCCTGAGGCAGAGCAGGTGGATGCTCGGCCTGCGTATGCTGCTTGATAGGAGCTAAACACTGTTCCAAATGTGGGAGGGGGCAAGCCCCCTCCCACATTTAGTTCTGATTATTCAGGTGGTGTTGTGCAAACGCCTGTAGCTCTGGGTAGAACTCACTGAAGTCTTTGCTCAGCGGTACATAAAGCTCGCGCAATTCCTGCAGCGCAAACCCCAACGCCTCCGGCTGCGTCAGCCGCCGCGAAATCCCTCGCAACACCGGCTCCATTACCGCGAACTCGCGATACGAACCCAGCCAGTCATCCGCCGCCATATACGGCGCAATCTGCGCCAGCCGCCCCGGTAATTGCGGTTCGGCGGCCAGCACGCGGTACACCTGTGAGGTGAAGCGTTCCAGGGGCTGGTCGGCGTACAGCGCCCAGTCCCGCGCCAGGCAGTGATCGAAGAACACATCCAGCACAATCCCGGCATAGCGCCTGCGGGTGAGGCTGAAGCGCGACAACGCGGCCCCTACCAACGGGTGGCTGTCGGTGAAACGGTCGATGGCGCGGTGCAACTGGATCGCCGCTTCGATTTGCGGGCTGAACTGGCCCTGCAGACGACCTTTGACGAAGTCGCCATACAGGCTGCCCAGCAGTTGTGCAGGAAGTTGGCCGCCCAGGTGCAGATGTGCGAGATAATTCATGGCGAGCAGTCTAGCACTGCCGCCAACGTATCGTTATAACCCGATATACCGATTTAGTCTTGATTCAGACCAAAATCATATTGGTATATCGGGATATAGCGATTTAAAGTTCGCCTCATCGCGATATAACGCTTTACGAAACCGAGCAACTGCCATGTCCATCGACCTCGACGAAATAATAAAAGCCCTGGCACACCCAGTACGACGAGACATCCTCACCTGGCTGAAAGACCCGAAAGTGCAATTCCCCGAGCAACTGCACAACCACGAATACGGCATCTGCGCCGGGCAGATCGACCAGCGCTGCGGCTTGTCCCAGTCGACCGTGTCGGCGCACCTGGCCACGTTGCAACGCGCGGGTTTGATCAGCAGCCAGAAGGCCGGGCAGTGGCACTTTTTCAAACGCAATGAGGAAGTGATCCAAGCCTTCCTCGCTGCGCTCACCACAGAACTCAGCGCGGACGACAACGCAGCGCTGTAACAAGGAAACGATAATGCCTCTCTCGCTACTCATACTGGCCCTTAGCGCCTTCGCCATCGGCACCACCGAGTTCGTCATCATGGGCCTGCTGCCCGATGTGGCGGCGGACCTCGGCGTGTCGATCCCCGGCGCCGGCTGGCTGGTGACCGGCTACGCACTGGGCGTGGCCATCGGCGCGCCCTTCATGGCACTGGCCACCGCCAGGCTGCCGCGCAAGGCCGCCCTGGTAGCGTTGATGGGCATCTTTATTGTCGGCAACCTGCTCTGCGCCCTGGCCAGTGACTACAACGTGCTGATGTTTGCCCGTGTGGTCACTGCACTGTGTCACGGTGCGTTCTTCGGGATCGGTTCGGTGGTAGCCGCCAACCTGGTGCCGGCCAACAAGCGTGCGTCGGCGGTGGCCTTGATGTTCACCGGCTTGACCCTGGCCAACGTGCTCGGCGTGCCGCTGGGCACCGCGCTGGGCCAGGAAGCCGGCTGGCGCTCGACCTTCTGGGCGGTGACGGTGATTGGTGTGGTGGCGTTGATCGGCCTGATCCGCTTCCTGCCGGCCAAGCGTGACGAAGAAAAACTCGACATGCGCGCCGAACTCCGAGCCCTCAAGGGGGCTGGCATCTGGTTGTCGCTGACCATGACTGCGCTGTTTGCCGCGTCCATGTTCACCCTCTTCACCTATGTTGCGCCGCTGCTCGGTGATGTCACCGGCGTATCCCCCAAAGGCGTGACCTGGACCCTGTTGCTGATCGGCCTGGGCCTCACCGTGGGCAACATCATCGGCGGCAAGCTGGCGGACAAACGCCTGGCAGCCACTTTGATCGGGGTATTTATCAGCATGGCGGTGGTTTCCACGGTACTGACCTGGACCAGCGTCGCGGTCATTCCGACTGAAATCACCCTGTTCCTGTGGGCCACCGCTTCGTTCGCCGCCGTACCGGCGCTGCAGATCAACGTAGTGACCTTCGGCAAGGCCGCACCGAACCTGGTGTCCACCCTGAACATCGGCGCCTTCAACATCGGCAACGCCCTCGGCGCCTGGGTCGGCGGCAGCGTCATAGCCCATGGCTTCGGCCTGACCAGCGTGCCTCTGGCGGCTGCGGCCCTGGCGATCCTTGCACTGCTGGTAACCCTGATTACTTTCCGTCAGAGCGGCGATGCCGACCTGGCCCCTGCGACCAACTGATCAATCCACTAAGAGAAGGGTGTTATCCCATGACGACTATTTTCGATCCGATCAAACTGGGCGACCTGGAACTGTCGAACCGCATCATCATGGCGCCGCTGACCCGCTGCCGTGCCGACGCCGGCCGCGTACCCAACGCGCTGATGGCTGAGTACTACGTACAACGCGCCTCCGCCGGGCTGATCCTCAGCGAAGCCACCTCGGTCACGCCACTGGGCGTGGGCTACCCGGACACCCCGGGCATCTGGTCCAACGACCAGGTACGCGGCTGGGCCAACGTGACCAAGGCTGTGCATGGCGCGGGCGGCAAGATTTTCCTGCAACTGTGGCACGTCGGCCGGATCTCCCACGAGTCCTACTTGAACGGCGAAACCCCGGTGGCACCCAGTGCGATTCAAGCCAAAGGCCACGTCAGCCTGGTGCGCCCGCTGGCCGACTACCCGACGCCACGCGCCCTGGAAACCGCTGAAATCGCCGACATCGTCGACGCTTATCGCACCGGTGCGGAAAACGCCAAGGCCGCAGGGTTTGACGGCGTGGAAATCCACGGCGCCAACGGCTACCTGCTCGACCAGTTCCTGCAGACCAGCACCAACCAGCGTACCGACAACTATGGTGGCTCCCTGGAAAACCGTGCACGCCTGCTGCTGGAAGTGACCGACGCCGCCATCGAAGTCTGGGGCGCCGGCCGTGTGGGTGTGCACCTGGCACCCCGCGCCGACGCGCATGACATGGGCGACGACAACCTCGCCGAAACCTTCACCTATGTCGCCAGCGAATTGGGCAAGCGTGGCATCGCCTTCATTTGCTCGCGCGAGAAAGAAGCCGGCGACAGCCTCGGCCCACAACTGAAAAAAGCCTTCGGCGGCCCATACATCGCCAACGAACGCTTCACCAAGGACAGCGCCAACGCCTGGCTGGCCTCGGGCAAGGCCGATGCGGTGGCCTTCGGCGTACCGTTCATTGCCAACCCGGACCTGCCGGCTCGCTTGAAAGCTGATGCGCCGCTGAACGAAGCGCACCCGGAAACCTTCTACGCCAAGGGCCCGGTGGGTTACATCGACTACCCGACATTGGCGCTGTAATAGGCCGAAACCTAAAACCAAATGTGCGAGGGGGCTTGCCCCCGATGGCGGTGTATCAGTCACGGTATGTGTTGACTGAACCACTGCCATCGGGGACAAGCCCCCTCCCACATTGTTGGCGGCGTGCAGGTTCTGGCTACATTGATTCACAGAACCGCAACAAAATCCCTACAAAATACTTAGGCGCCTACCTATCAACCGCCCGCCAGCCCGTATATAAAGTCACCCCACCGATCAGGCAAAAGGACGATTGACGTTCCTTGGGCTTTACTGTTGACACAAATGGATGCAATTACGCATTTTGTCTTAATTGCGCAGGCTAGGGCTCAGGCGCAGCATGTCCAGCCCTGCATCCACCCAGCGTTCGGCGTCTTGATGCAGCTGAAAGCTGTCGGGCACCAGCAGCCATTGGCCGATCAAACCGTGGATGTAGGCATGGATGCACACTGCCCCACGCGTGGTGTCGAGGTTCTCTGGAAGCTGCCCGCGGTGGACTGCGTTGCGTAATGTCAGGCTGATGCGCAGGTTGCATTCAAGACTGTGGGTCTGGCGTTGGCGCCGCATGTCACACATTTCATCGGTGAACTCGCACTTATGAAACAGGATCTCATTGATGCGCCGGGTTTTCGGGTCCAGAGCCACTTGATGATAGAGATGAATCAGCAACTTGCGCATACAGCCCAGCGGGTCGATTTCATCCTCGCTTTCACTGGCCCTGGCCAATTCGTCCAGCGGTTCGTGCAGGGTATCGAGCAGCGCCTGCAGCAAATCGGATTTATTGCTGAAATGCCAGTAAATGGCACCCCGCGTCACCCCGGCCAGCGCGGCGATATCCGCCAGCGTAGTCCGCGCAACGCCGCGCGCATAAAAGGCTTGCTCGGCGGCGTCGAGAATTTGGCTGCGCGTTTCCTGAGCTTCCTCTTTGGTGCGACGAACCATGGCAGTAAAACCTCAATCAGGACACTTGAGACTATCGTTAACGCAACGTTAATAGACGTTAACGATCATCAGAATATTTGTGGGACGACACCGTCATGGGTGTCGAACGTAATGGAATCGAGGCTCTGGGCGTTGCTTTGTCAACATTGCGCGAAGCCTGTCAAGAGTTTACAAACAACCATGAACGTAAGTATATTGCGTAGCAAGCTACTTATCTACTCACAGCTTGTTTTTTACCCTTCCACCCTTCTTGTGCGCACCCTGCGCGCCTGACCCGAGGATCTTCATGCAACTTAAGCCAGCTGTTACCGCTCTGGTCACTGCCGTCGCCCTGGCATCGCTGCTCAGCGGATGTAAAAAGGAAGAAGCGGCTCCGCCCGCTCAAACCCCTCAGGTCGGCGTGGTCACCATTCAACCGCAAGCCTATACCCTGACCTCCGAGCTGCCGGGCCGCACCACCGCCTACCGCATCGCGGAAGTTCGCCCACAGGTCAACGGCATCATCCTCAAGCGCCTGTTCAAGGAAGGCGCGGATGTGAAGGAAGGCCAGCAGCTTTATCAGATCGACCCGTCGGTCTATGAAGCTACGCTCAAAAGCGCACAAGCCAGCCTGACCCAAACCAAGTCGATCACCGACCGCTACAAGCAGTTGGTCGATGAACAGGCCGTCAGCCGTCAGGAATACGACACTGCCGTCGCCAATCGCATGACTTCGGAAGCAAACGTTCAAACCGCCCAGATCAACGTGCGTTACACCAAAGTGTTCGCGCCGATCTCCGGGCGTATCGGCCGTTCTTCGGTGACCGAAGGCGCGCTGGTCAGCAATGGCCAGACCGACGCCATGGCCGTGATCCAGCAACTGGACCCGATCTACGTCGACGTCACGCAGTCTTCGGCTGAAATGCTGAAACTGCGCCGCGACCTGGAAAGCGGCCAGCTGGAAAAAGCCGGCGCCAATGCCGCCAAGGTCAAGCTGACCCTGGAAGACGGCAGCGACTACGGCCAGGACGGCAAGCTTGAGTTCTCCGAAGTGTCGGTCGACCAGACCACCGGTTCCGTGACCCTGCGCGCCGTGTTCCCGAACCCTGACCACACCCTGCTGCCGGGCATGTTCGTACACGCCCAACTGCAAGCCGGTGTGAACAGCAAGGCCATCCTCGCGCCTCAGCAAGGCGTGACCCGTGACCTCAAGGGCATCCCGACCGCGCTGATCGTGAACAAGGACAACAAGGTCGAGCAACGTGTATTGGTCGCTAACCGTACTGCCGGCGCCTACTGGCTGGTGGAAAAAGGCCTGGACGCCGGTGACCGTGTGATCACCGAAGGCTTGCAGTACGTCAAGCCGGGCGCTGAGGTCAAGGTCAAGGAGGCTGACAACGCCAAGCCCGCCGGTACTGCTGCTCCTGCTGCCGCTGCTGGCAAAGGGGAGTAATCCATGTCGAAATTTTTTATCGACCGTCCCATTTTCGCCTGGGTAATTGCCCTGGTGATCATGCTGGTCGGGGCACTGTCGATCCTGAAGTTGCCCATCAACCAGTACCCGGCCATTGCGCCAACCGCCATTGATATCCAGGTAACCTACCCAGGCGCGTCCGCACAAACCGTGCAGGACACCGTGGTGCAGGTGATCGAGCAACAGCTCAACGGTATCGACAACCTGCGTTATGTGGCCTCGGACAGTAACTCCGACGGCAGCATGACCATCACTGCGACGTTCAACCAGGGCACCAACCCCGACATCGCCCAGGTTCAGGTGCAGAACAAGCTGAACCTGGCGACCCCACTGCTGCCGCAAGAAGTGCAGCAGCAGGGTATCCGCGTGACCAAGTCGGTGAAGAACTTCCTGATGGTAATCGGTCTGGTGTCGGAAGACGGCAGCATGACCAAGGACGACCTCTCCAACTACATCGTGTCCAACATCCAGGACCCGATCTCGCGTACCGCGGGTGTGGGTGACTTCCAGGTGTTCGGTTCGCAGTACGCCATGCGTATCTGGCTCGACCCGGCCAAGCTGAACAACTTCCAGCTGACCCCGGTCGACGTCAGCACCGCGATTTCGGCGCAGAACGTCCAGGTGGCCACCGGTCAATTGGGCGGCCTGCCAGCCCTGCCCGGCAACCAGTTGAACGCCACCATCATCGGCAAGACGCGTCTGCAAACGGCTGAGCAATTCGGCAACATCCTGATGAAGGTGAATGCCGACGGTTCACAGGTTCGCCTGCATGACGTCGCGCGTATCGAACTCGGCGGCCAGAACTACAGCATCAGTGCACAGTTCAACGGCAACCCGGCTTCCGGTATGGCGATCAAGCTGGCGTCGGGCGCCAACGCCCTCGACACCGCCAAGGCAATTCGTGCCACGGTGGCGTCGCTTGAACCGTTCTTCCCGCCTGGCATGAAGGCGGTGGTGCCGTATGACACCACCCCGGTTGTGACCGAGTCGATCTCCGGCGTGGTTCACACCCTGGTCGAAGCGATCGTGCTGGTGTTCCTGGTGATGTTCCTGTTCCTGCAGAACTTCCGCGCCACCATCATCACCACCATGACGGTTCCGGTGGTATTGCTGGGTACGTTCGGGATCCTTGCGGCGTTCGGTTTCACCATCAACACCCTGACCATGTTCGGCATGATCCTGGCCATCGGCTTGCTGGTGGATGACGCCATCGTTGTGGTGGAAAACGTCGAGCGGGTAATGGCCGAGGAACACCTGTCGCCCAAAGAGGCGACGGTCAAGTCCATGGGCCAGATCCAGGGCGCCCTGGTGGGTATTGCCCTGGTACTGTCGGCGGTACTGTTGCCGATGGCATTCTTCGGTGGTTCCACCGGTGTGATCTACAAACAGTTCTCCATCACTATCGTTTCGGCGATGGCGCTGTCGGTACTGGTTGCCCTGATCTTCACCCCGGCCTTGTGCGCCACCATGCTCAAGCCGATCGACCCGGAAAAACACGGCCAACCCAAGCGTGGTTTCTTCGGCTGGTTCAACCGCACCTTCGACCGTGGCGTACTGAGCTACGAGCGCGGCGTGGGCAACATGATCAAGCACAAGATCCCGGCGTTCCTGGTGTACGCGCTGATCTTCGCCGGCATGATCTGGTTGTTCATGCGCATTCCTGCCGCGTTCCTGCCCGACGAAGACCAGGGCGTGATCTTCGCCCAGGTGCAGACACCGGTTGGTTCCTCGGCTGAACGTACGCAAAAAGTCATCGACGACATGCGTGCTTACCTGCTCAACGACAAGGAAGGCGAGCCAGGCGAAGGCAAAGGCGTGAAATCGGTGTTCACCGTTAACGGCTTCAACTTCGCCGGTCGTGGCCAAAGCTCCGGCCTGGCCTTCGTGATGCTCAAGTCCTGGGATGAGCGCGATGCGTCCAACTCGGTATTCGAGATTGCGAAGCGCGCCCAGGGCTACTTCATGCAGACCTTCCAGGACGCCATGGTGTTTGCCATCGTGCCGCCGTCTGTACTGGAGCTGGGTAACGCCACCGGTTTCGACGTGTTCCTGCAAGACCAGGGCGGCGTCGGCCATGAAAAATTGATGGCCGCACGTAACCAGTTCCTCGGCATGGCTGCCCAGAGCAAGATCCTGGCCGGTGTACGTCCCAACGGCGTGAACGATGAGCCGCAGTACGAGCTCACCGTCGACGACGAGAAGGCCAGCGCCCAGGGCATCACGCTGTCGAACATCAACCAGACCCTGGCGATTGCCCTGGGTGGCAGCTACGTCAACGACTTCATCGACCGTGGTCGGGTGAAGAAGGTGTACGTGCAAGGTGAAGCCGCCAGCCGCATGTCGCCCGAAGACCTGAACAAATGGTACGTGCGCAGCGACTCCGGGAAGATGGTGCCGCTTTCGGCCATCGCTTCGGGCAAGTGGATCTACGGCTCGCCGAAGCTCTCGCGTTACAACGGTGTGGCGGCGATGGAAATCCTCGGCACCCCGGCACCGGGCTACAGTACCGGTGACGCGATGACCGAAGTCGAGCGGATCGCCAAGCAACTGCCGGCCGGTATCGGCTATGCCTGGACGGGTCTGTCGTACGAAGAACGCCTGTCCGGCTCCCAGGCGCCGGCGTTGTACGCGCTGTCGCTGCTGGTGGTGTTCCTGTGCCTCGCGGCGCTGTACGAAAGCTGGTCGATCCCGATCGCGGTGGTGCTGGTAGTGCCGCTGGGTGTGGTCGGTGCGTTGATCGCGACCAGCATGCGCGGCCTGTCCAACGACGTGTTCTTCCAGGTGGGCCTGTTGGTGACGGTGGGCCTGGCGGCGAAGAACGCCATCCTGATCGTGGAGTTCGCCAAAGAGCTGCACGAGCAAGGCAAGGGCATCGTCGAGGCCGCTATCGAAGCATCCCGCATGCGTCTGCGGCCAATCATCATGACCTCCATGGCGTTCATCCTCGGCGTACTGCCGTTGGCGATCTCCTCGGGCGCAGGCTCAGGCAGCCAGCACGCGATCGGTACCGGCGTAATTGGCGGTATGATCACGGCCACGGTCCTGGCGATCTTCTGGGTGCCACTGTTCTTCGCAACCGTGTCGTCTATCGGCGAGCGCAAAAAGACTGATACTACTGAAACTCCTAAAGAGGCTGGCCAATGAGCAAGTCGCTACTTTCCCTAGCCGTCACGGCATTCGTGCTCAGTGGCTGCTCGCTGATACCTGACTACCAGCGCCCCGAAGCGCCGGTGGCGGCACAGTTCCCGCAGGGGCCGGCGTATTCGTCGGCCCAGGCGCCGGGCCAGGCCGCTGCCGAGCAGGGCTGGAAGCAGTTTTTCCATGACCCTGCCCTGCAACAGCTGATCCAGACCGCGTTGGTGAACAACCGTGACCTGCGTGTCGCAGCGCTGAACATCGACGCGTATGCGGCGCAATACCAGATCCAGCGTGCCGACCTGTTCCCGGCCATTTCGGCCACGGGCAGCGGCAGCCGTTCGCGTACCCCGGCCAAGCTTTCGCAGACCGGCGAAGCGGGCATCACCAGCCAGTACTCGGCCGGCCTCGGGATCAGCTCGTACGAGCTGGACCTGTTCGGCCGCGTGCGCAGCCTGAGTGAAGAAGCGCTGCAAAAGTACTTCGCCACTGAAGAGGCGCGGCGCAGCACCCAGATCAGCCTGGTGGCCAGTGTGGCCAACGCCTACCTGACCTGGCAGGCCGACAAGGAACTGCTCAAGCTGACCCAGGACACCCTGGGCGCGTTCGAACAGAGCTACAAGCTGACCTCGCGCAGCAACGAAGTCGGCGTGGCCTCGGCCCTCGACCTGAGCCAGGCGCGCACCTCGGTGGAGAACGCCCGGGTCGCCCTGGCCCGCTACACCCGCCAGGTGGCCCAGGACGAAAACAGCCTGACCCTGCTGCTGGGCACCGGCCTGCCGGCGAATATCGCCAGCAAGCCGCTGTCGGATGACCTGCTCAGCGAAGTGCCGGCCGGCTTGCCTTCGGACCTGCTGCAACGTCGTCCCGACATTGTGCAGGCCGAGTACAACCTCAAGGCCGCCAACGCCAATATCGGCGCGGCGCGTGCAGCGTTCTTCCCGAGCATCAGCCTGACCGCCAGCGCCGGCACCGCCAGCCCGACCCTGGGCGGCCTGTTCAAAGGCGGTTCGGGCACCTGGTCGTTTGCCCCGCAGATCAACATCCCGATCTTCAACGCCGGTAGCCTGCGCGCAAGCCTGGACTACTCGAAGATCCAGAAAGAGATCAACGTGGCCAACTACGAGAAGGCTATTCAGACCGGCTTCCAGGAAGTCTCCGACGGCCTTGCCTCGCGTGAGACCTACAAGCAGCAACTGGATGCCCAGCGCGGCTTCGTCGCGGCCAACCAGGATTACTACCGCCTGGCCGAGCGTCGCTATCGCATTGGTGTTGACAGCAACCTGACGTTCCTCGACGCCCAGCGCCAACTGTTCAGTGCCCAGCAATCGCTGATCACCGATCGCCTGGCGCAGCTGACCAGCGAGGTCAACCTGTACAAGGCCCTCGGCGGTGGCTGGAACGAGCAGACGGCGAAGAACGAGCCGTTGAAAGAAGAAGCGCCGGCGTTGAAGTTGTTCTGATAACGCCGCAGTAAACAAAAAACCGCCGCCCTAGCAGGAGGCGGTTTTTTTATGTCGCGGCGTTAATCACCAACAAGGCGCGTTCAAGTACTCACTCGAAGCAACGTGCACTGAACTTCCACCCCACTGCCAGCCTCGGTTTCCCAGCCGAGCGAAAAGCTGGCCTCGATCGAAGCCTTTTCAGCACCGTCGGTGGTGAGGCGGTTGACAGCCAAATTGCCCCAATAGGACTGTGGGAGGTAATTGATGTAGTCCCCCCAGCTGAAGGTCGCTTGTATGGGCAACAGCTGTGGGCCGATGGGATAGGTCATGCCAGCTCCCAACACAAGCTGGCCAGCGTCAAGTTTCAGTTCGTTTTTCGTACCCTGGTTGTCCAACAGACCAAGGCGAATGTGACAGTAACTGCCTTTTTTATAGATCAACTTGAAGCTGTCGAAGGTCAGCGCAACCGTCTGGCCCCCCTCATAGATGAGCTCTCCACTGAACTCATCCGGGGCCGTTAAAAACGTGCCCATATCTGATCCGAAACTCATAAGTCGTGCTCCCTGGGGCGCATCAAAAAAAACCTACCGGCTCGAAAATAGCGCCTCTGGACTCAACCCTCTACTGTCAACCCTGACAGTAGACATGGGCCCCCACGCGCCCGAAGCTGACGGGTTGAGCGACTCACAATTACGTTCGATCATCGCCCAAAACCCGCCCACCCCCGATTGAACCGCCCCCTCACCGACCCGCACCATGGCCGCCAAAATAACAACAGGTCCAACGCCATGAGCACTTTTCACCCGCGCCGGCTCTTGCTGGCAACCGCTATCACCAGCCTTGCCCTCCCTGCCGTCGCCGAAGAACACGGCTTTCTCGAAGACGCCAGCGCCAACCTAAACCTGCGTAATTTCTTCTTCAACCGCAATTACACCAACCCCTCCAAAACCCAGGGCGGCGCGCAGGAGTGGACGCAAAGTTTCATCCTCGATGCCAAATCCGGCTTTACCCAAGGCACGGTAGGCTTCGGTGTGGATGTGCTGGGGCTGTACTCCTTGAAGCTCGATGGCGGGCGCGGCACCGGTGGCACCCAGCTGTTGCCGCTGGACCACGATGGCCGCCCGGCGGATGAATTCGGGCGCCTCGGCGTAGCGTTCAAGGCGCGGGTTTCGATGACCGAAGTCAAGGTGGGCGAATGGATGCCGGTGCTGCCGATTCTGCGTTCGGACGATGGCCGCTCCCTGCCGCAAACCCTGCGCGGCGGGCAGATCACCTCCCGGGAAATCGACGGCCTGACCCTCTATGGCGGCCAGTTCCGCGCCAACAGCCCACGCGATGACAGCAGCATGAACGACATGTCGATGGTCGGTAAAACCGCCTTCACCTCCGACCGGTTCAACTTCCAGGGCGGCGAATACGCATTCAACGACAAACGCACTCAAGTCGGCCTGTGGAATGCCCAACTCAAGGACATCTACCGCCAGCAGTTCGTCAACCTGATCCATAGTCAGCCCCTGGGCGACTGGACCCTGGGCGCCAACCTCGGGTTCTTCTACGGCAAGGACGACGGCAGCGCCCGCGCCGGCGAGCTGGACAACAAGACCTGGTCCGGCCTGTTCTCGGCCCGTTACGGCGGCAACACCTTCTACATCGGCCTGCAAAAGCTCACCGGCAACAACGCGTGGATGCGCGTCAACGGCACCAGCGGTGGCACCCTGGCCAACGACAGTTACAACAGCAGCTACGACAATGCCCAGGAAAAATCCTGGCAAGTGCGCCACGACTACAACTTCGTCGCCCTCGGCGTTCCCGGCCTGACCTTGATGAACCGCTACATCAGCGGCAGCAACGTGCATACAGGCACCATCACCGACGGCAAGGAATGGGGCCGCGAAAGCGAATTGGGCTATACGGTGCAGAGCGGCAGCCTGAAAAACCTCAACGTCCGCTGGCGCAACTCCAGCATGCGGCGCGATTACAGCAACAATGAATTCGATGAAAACCGGTTGATCGTCAGCTACCCGATAAGTCTGCTGTAAACCGGCGCCGGTCTTGCTGTATGGTGCGCGCCTGCCGCTGCTGATCCACCCAGCAGCGGCCTTTATTCGAGCGCGCGCACACCATGAAATCCTTTGCCATTGCATCTGCCGTGCTTGCCCTGGCTTTGAGCCTCTGTGGCTGCATCAGCGCGCCCATCGCCCTGACCCCGCAGACCGAACAACGCCTGCATGCCCAGGCCCCAATCCGCTTTCTGCTGACCTTCGATGACGGCCCCAGCGCCTCTGGCTACAACAACCCGAGCCGTTCGGTGGTCGCTGACCTGGCGCACAACCCGGTGCTGCCGGGGATCAAGGCGGTATTCTTCCTGCAGACCGAAGCGTCGCGTTCCGGCGGCAGTGCGCGGGGGCGCAAGACCATGGAGCGGGAGTACGCGGGCGGGCATATCCTGGCGTTCCACACGGCGACGGCGTTCCATACCAACCATCGCTGGCTCGGCGACGCAGAACTGGAGCGCACCCTCAGCCAGGGTGCAGCGGACATCGCTTCAATCACCGGCGCGCCGCCTGCGCTGGTACGCCCGCCGTTCTGGAACTACGACCGCCGCACCTTCGCCGCCTACCAACGCCACGGCATGCACGTACTGCTTACGGATTTGAGTGCCAATGACGGCAAGATCTGGGGCTTCAACGCCAGCCCGCGCCGCCGCGCCAACCTGTATCGGCAACTGTCGGTGGTGCGCGAGCGTATCGCGCAGGGGGAACTGCCGACAGTGGATGGCGTGATTCCGGTGGTGGTGACCTTCCACGACATCAACCGCTATACCGCACGGCATATGCAGGAGTACTTGCAGATCCTGCTCGACAGCGCTCGCATCAATGGCATGCAGGCCGCCGCCGAGCCGTTCTACACCGACCGCGCCGTGCTGGAGCGGGCGGCGCTGGCGCGTACCGTCAAGGATGTGAGCGAGCCGGTGCACCTGCCGGGGGTGTGGAATTGGGTGTGGGATGCGGATTCACACTGACCTCTGCAGCCCTGTGAAGATCTACTGTGGGAGCGGGCTTGCTCGCGAAAGCGGTGGTTCAGTTAATACAGGTGTTGACTGACACTGCGCTTTCGCGAGCAAGCCCGCTCCCACATTTCTGACCTCACTTCAATTCAGTCAGCCTTCGCGAGACTCCACGCCCAGCTCATCCCACACCGATTCAGCCAGGTGAAATGTCGCATTCGCTGCCGGAATCCCGCAGTAGATCGCGCTCTGCATCAGCACTTCCTTGATCTCGGCGCGGGTCACGCCATTGCTGGCGGCGGCGCGCAGGTGCAGCTTGAGTTCTTCGCTGCGGTTCATGCCGATCAGCATCGCGATGGTGATCAGGCTGCGGGTGTGCCGCGGCAGGCCGGGGCGGGTCCATATGTCACCCCAGGCGTGGCGGGTGATCATTTCCTGAAACTCACTGTTGAATTCGGTCAGGGCATTCAGGCTGCGGTCGACATGGGCGTCGCCCAGCACTTCACGGCGCACTTGCAGGCCGTCGGCGTAACGTTGTTTCTCGTCCACAAAAAACTCCTTACTCAATTCGATTCAGGCTCAATCGCCTGTGGCGAGCGGGCTTGCCCGCGTTGGGGCGCGAAGCGCCCCCAAAACCCGACAACAAGGTCCTGCTGAAGACGGTCCAGGGCTGCTACGCAGCCCAACGCGGGCAAGCCCGCTCGCCACAAAAAGCCTGCTCAGCACACAGGGCTAATGCGCCAACAAAAAGTCCAGCACACGGTCACTGAATGCAGCGCCGGCCTGCACGTTGGACAGGTGCGCGGCGTAGAACTCGGCGTACTCGGCACCCCGCACATGGTTCTGGATAAAGTGGCTGCCGGCCGGTGGCGTCACGGCATCTTCAGTGCCGGCAATCACCAGGGTCGGCACTTTGATCGAGGCCAATTGGTCACGAAAATCCGCATCACGTACCGCGGCGCAATTGGCGGCATAGCCTTGGGGGTCTGTCGCCGCGAGCATATCGGTAATCTGCCTGGCCTGGTGCGGGTTGGCGGCGGCGAAATCGGCGGTGAACCAGCGCGCAATCGAGGCGTCGCGCAGGGCTACCATGGCTGCCGCGCCGTCGCGCAGGACCATCTCGATGCGCGGGTTCCAGATCTGCGGCGTGCCGATCTTGGCGGCGGTGTTGCACACCACCAGGCGCTGCAGGCGCTCACCGGCATTGATCCCCAGCCATTGGCCAATCAAACCGCCCATGGACAGCCCGCAAAAATGCGCCCGCTGGATATCCAGCGCATCCAGCAGCGCAAGCACATCGAGGCCCAGTTGCTCGATGCTGTAGGGGCCCTCGGTCACCAGGGATTTGCCGTGCCCACGGGTGTCGAAACGCAACACCCGAAAATGCTCGGTGAAGGCCGGGATCTGGATGTCCCACATATGCAGGTCGGTGCCCAGCGAGTTGGACAGCACCAGCACCGGCGCGTCGACCGGCCCATTCAATTGGTAATGCAGTTCGCCCTCGGCGAGTTGTACAAATGCCACAAAAACCTCCTTAGGCAATCAATGCAAAATGTTCGGTCACGGCGCGGCTTACCCAGGTTTGGGCCTGGCCCAAGTAGTGGGCCGGGTCGAGCAGGTGGTCCAGTTCGGCCGCTGACAGCTCGGCCGTCACGTGCGGTTCATCCGCCAGCACCGCACGCAGGTGACGCCCCTCGGCGACCGCACGTTTGCAGCATTGCTCCAGCAGATGGTGCGCAGTCTCGCGGCCCAGGCGCTGGGCCAACACGCTGCTGACGGCTTCGGCCAGCACCAGGCCCTGGGTCAGGTCGAGGTTTTGCGTCATGCGCTCGGGGTTCACTTCCAACCCTTCGCTGACCAGCAGCGCTTGCTTCAACGCCCCGGAGACCAATAGACAGATTTCCGGCAAGGTTTCCCACTCGGCATGCCACAAGCCCAGGCTGCGTTCGTGCTCCTGGGGCATGGCGCTGAACATCGTCGCCACCAGGCCGGGCACTCGGGTGGCCGCGCTGATCAGCACAGCGGCGCCCACCGGGTTGCGTTTGTGGGGCATGGTGGATGAGCCGCCCTTGCCCGGCGCTGACGGCTCGAACACTTCACCCGCTTCGGTTTGCATCAACAGGCTGATGTCCCGCCCCAGCTTGCCGAGACTGCCGGCGATCAGGCCAAGCACACTGGCGAACTCCACCAAACGGTCGCGCTGGGTATGCCAGGGTTGCTCGGGCAGGCTCAGTTGCAGTTCCTGCGCCAAGGCTTCGGCGACGGGCATTGCCTGTTCGCCGAGCGCGGCCAGGGTACCGCAAGCGCCGCCAAATTGCAGGACCAGCAGGCGTGGTTTCAGCTCGACAAGGCGCTGACGACTGCGCGTCACCGCCCCCAGCCAGCCGGCGATTTTCATCCCCAGCGTGACCGGCGTCGCATGCTGCAGCCAGGTTCGACCGGCCAACGGCACGCCCGCATAACGTTGGGCCTGCACCGCAAGCACCTCGCCGAGCTGCGCCAGGTCGGTTTCGATCAACGCCAGCGCCCGCCGCAGTTGCAGCACCAGGCCGGTGTCCATCACATCCTGGCTGGTCGCACCCAGGTGCACATAACGCTCGGCCCCGGCATCCTCACCGGCAATCAACTTACCCAGCGCCTTGACCAGTGGAATCGCCGAATTCCCTGCCGTGGCAATCGCCACGCCGAGGGCATCCACGTCGTACAGCGACGCCAGGCACGCCTGGGCAATCGGCGCGACGGCGGCCTGGGGAATCAGCCCCACCCGCGCCTCGGCACGGGCCAACCCGGCTTCGAAATCCAGCATGCCCTGCAGGCGCCCCTGGTCGCAGAACACCTCGGCCATGCTGTCAGCGGTGAAGTAAGCGTCGAACAATTGATTGCTCGTGCGCAAAGTCATAACTCATCCCTTACAGATCGTGGTGCAAATACGCCGCCTGTTTCGGCAGGCGCAAGCTGAACAGGAACGCCACCGCCATCATGCCGGTGACGTACCAGTAGAAGGTGTTTTCCATGCCCATGGATTTAAGACCCAGAGCCACGTATTCCGCCGAGCCACCGAAAATTGCGTTGGCCACCGCATACGCCAGGCCCACGCCCAGGGCGCGCACTTGAGGCGGGAACATTTCGGCTTTTACCAGGCCGCTGATCGAGGTGTAGAAACTCACAATCGCCAAGGCCAGGGTGATCAGCACAAAGGCCAGGAACGGGCTGCTGACGGTTTTCAGGCTGAGCAGGATCGGCACGGTGCACAGGGTGCCCAACGCGCCGAACCAGAGCATCGAGTTACGACGGCCGATCTTGTCCGCCAGCATGCCGAACAACGGCTGCATGCACATGTAGAGGAACAGCGCGCCGGTCATGATGTAGCTGGCCGTCTTGGCGTGCATCCCGGCGGTATTCACCAGGTATTTCTGCATGTAAGTGGTAAAGGTGTAGAAAATCAGCGAGCCGCCGGCGGTGTAGCCAAGCACGGTGATAAACGCGGCCTTGTGATCGCGGAACAACGCGGCAATGCTGCCGGCGTCCTTGTCCTGGCGCATTTCCTTGCTGGTGGTTTCCTTGAGGGTGCGACGCAGCAACAGCGAGATCACCGCCGCAATGGCGCCGATCACGAACGGAATCCGCCAGCCCCAGGCGCGCAATTCTTCTTCGGTAAGCAGCTGTTGCAGAATCACCACCACCAACACCGCCAGCAGTTGCCCGCCGATCAGCGTCACGTACTGGAATGAGGCGAAAAAGCCACGCTGGCCCTTGAGCGCGACCTCACTCATGTAGGTCGCGGTGGTGCCGTATTCGCCACCCACCGACAGGCCCTGGAACAAGCGCGCCACCAACAGCAACGCCGGGGCCCAGGCGCCGATGTCTTTGTAGGTGGGCAGGAAGGCGATGACCAGGGAGCCGGCGCACATCATCAGCACCGAGATCATCATCGAGTTCTTACGGCCGTGCTTGTCGGCCACCCGACCAAACAGCCAGCCGCCGATAGGTCGCATCAGAAACCCGGCGGCGAACACACCAGCGGTGTTGAGCAGTTGGACCGTGGGGTCGTCCGATGGGAAAAACGCCGGGGCAAAGTAGATGGCGCAGAAGGCATAGACATAGAAGTCAAACCATTCGACGAGGTTGCCGGAGGATGCACCGACAATCGCAAAAATCCGTTTGCTGCGCTCTTCTCCGGTGTAGTGACTTGTAGTCGTTGTTGTCATGTTTTTTCACTCAGTGGGAACGGTTATAGCCTAGACATACTTTGCAACAACCATGTTCCGCATTTCGAACAGTTGCAAGTTTCAAGCTACAAGCCACAAGGAAAGCTGCCCCGATGACTGCTTTTCCTTGTGGCTTGCAGCTCAAAACTTGCCGCTGCTAATGATCAATAGTCGAAGAACACCGTTTCCTTGTCTGTGCCTTGCAAAATCACATTCCACTGATGCACCCCAGCCGCATCCGGCTTGGCAATCAACGTGCTACGCCGCTCTGCAGGCACACACGCGAGCAATGGGTCATCGCCATTCAGCGCCTCACCGTCAAAGTAAATCCGCGTCAGCAAGTGCTTCACCAGGCCGCGCGCAAACACCAGCACCACCAGGTGCGGCGCCTGGGTCGTGCCCTTCAGACCCGGGACGGCCCCTGGCTTGATGGTGGTAAAGCGAAACCGCCCTTCGGCGTCCACCGGCACTCGGCCGAAGCCTTCAAAGTTCGGGTCGACGGCCTTGTCCTGCTCATCCTCAGGATGGTCGTACTTACCGGCGGCATTTGCCTGCCAGACTTCGAGCATGGCGTCGTTGACGACATCACCGTTGCCGTCCACCACCTGCCCGCTGATCGCCACGCGTTCGCCCAAGGTAGCGGCAACGGTCAGGTCTTCGCGGTTCAGCCAGGTCAGGCCGATGTGGTAATACGGCCCGACGGTGTGGGACGTGGTCGCATAGAGTGTCATCTCATTTCTCCATCGGCGTGGCGTCGCGGCCGCGCAGGACGATGTCCCAGCGGTAGCCGAGGGCATAGGAAGGAATGGTTTTTTCCAGGTCGAAGCTGGCGATCAGGCGCTGCTTGGCCGAGGTGTCCGGCACGCAGTTGTAGATCGGGTCGTATTCCAGCAGCGGGTCGCCGGGGAAATACATCTGCGTGACCAGACGCGTCAGCACGCTCGGGCCAAACAGCGAAAAGTGGATATGCGCCGGGCGCCACGCGTTGTGGTGGTTGCCCCACGGGTAGGCGCCGGGCTTGATGGTCTGAAATTGATACCAGCCATCGGCGTCGGTGACGGTGCGGCCGGTGCCCGTGAAGTTCGGGTCCAGCGGCGCGTCGTGCACGTCGCGCTTATGGTTGTAGCGACCGGCGGCGTTGGCCTGCCAGATCTCTACCAGAATACCCGGCACCGGCAGGCCGTTTTCATCCAGCACACGCCCGTGGATGATGATCCGCTCGCCTTGCGGCTCGCCGTCGTGCTGGGCGGTGAGGTCGTTGTCCTTCTCATTGATCCGCTCGGCGCCGATGGTCGGGCCGGTGATTTCCGACAAGGAATGGGGCAGAAACACCAACGGCTTGGACGGCGAACGCAGGTTCGTCGACTGGTAGGCCGGGTGCAGGTAATCAGGTTGAGTGCCCGCTTGCGGGCGCCGGTAACCGGGCTTGTCACTCATGGAGCAATCCTCTCTTATTAGATGCGTTCAATGGCCAGGGCCAAGCCTTGGCCCACGCCGACACACATGGTCGCCAGCCCTTTGCGGCCGCCGGTTTTCTCAAGTTGGTGCAGCGCGGTCAGAACCAGCCGTGCGCCGCTCATGCCCAGCGGATGGCCGAGGGCGATGGCGCCGCCGTTCGGGTTGACCTGGGGTGCGTCGTCGGCAATGCCCAGCTCACGCAGCACCGCCAGACCTTGGCTGGCGAAGGCTTCGTTGAGCTCAATCACGTCAAAGTCGGTGACTGCCAACCCTAGGCGCTCTACCAGTTTGCGTACCGCCGGCACCGGGCCGACGCCCATCACCCGTGGCGCGACACCGGCGCTGGCCATCCCCAATACGCGGGCGCGGGCGGTCAGGCCGTGTTTTTTTACCGCTTCGGCAGAGGCCAGAATCAGCGCCGCGGCGCCGTCATTCACGCCCGAGGCATTGCCGGCGGTGACGGTCTTGTCCGGGCCGTTGACCGGTTTGAGCTTGGCCAGGGCTTGCAGGGTGGTGTCTCGTGGGTGCTCATCATGCTCCACCACCGTTTCGCCTTTTTTATGCGCGACCCGCACCGGCACGATTTCTTCAGCGAAGAACCCGGCAGCCTGAGCGGCGGCGGTGCGCTGCTGGCTGCGCAGAGCGAAGGCGTCCTGGTCGGCGCGGGAGACGTTGTAGTCGTCGGCGACGTTGTCGGCGGTCTGCGGCATAGCGTCCACGCCGTACTGCGCCTTCATCAATGGGTTGATAAAACGCCAGCCGATGGTGGTGTCTTCGAGCTTCATGTTGCGCGAAAACGCCGCATCCGCCTTGCCCATCACGAACGGCGCACGGGACATCGACTCGACGCCACCGGCAATCGCCAACTCCATCTCGCCGCTGGCGATGGCACGAAACGCGGTGCCGATTGCATCCATGCCCGAAGCACACAGGCGGTTGAGCGTTACGCCCGGGATGCTTTCCGGCAGGCCCGCCAGCAGCAAGGCCATGCGTGCCACGTTGCGGTTGTCTTCACCGGCCTGGTTGGCGCAACCGAGAAATACCTCGTCGACAGCCGCCCAGTCCACCGAAGGGTTGCGCTCGATCAGGGCCTTGATCGGCAAGGCCGCCAGGTCATCGGCGCGTACCGTGGACAAACCGCCGCCAAAACGGCCGATGGGGGTGCGGATAGCGTCACAGATAAATACGTCGCGCATCAGGCTTCTCCTGGCGCTTGGCCATGGGCGGCGGCGGTGCGCGCTTCCAAATCACGCAGGGCGGTCAGCTCGACCTCGGTAGGCTCCGCGGTGGTGCTGACCTGGTCGGCAAAGCGAATCGCCCAACCGGTGGCAGCCACCACTTGCTCGCGGGTCACGCCAGGGTGCAACGCGGTGACCACAAACTCGTGGGTGCCCTCCTCCGGTTCCATGATGCACAGATCGGTAATAATGCCTACGGGGCCAGCACCCGGCAGGCCCAGGCGTTTGCGCGAATCGCCGCCTTCGCCGTGGCCGACTGAGGTAATGAAGTCCAGCTTGTCGACAAACGAACGCGCCGACTGCTTGAGGATGATCAACACGCTCTTGGCCGAACCGGCAATTTCCGGCGCGCCACCGGCACCCGGCAGGCGCACTTTGGGCTGGTGGTAGTCACCGACCACGGTGGTATTGATATTGCCGAAACGGTCGACCTGGGCGGCGCCGAGAAAACCCACGTCGATACGCCCGCCTTGCAGCCAATAGCGAAAAATCTCACCGGTCGGCACCACGGTGTCGGCGGTTTCCGCCAGTTCACCGTCGCCGATGGACAACGGCAATACCGATGGCTTGGCGCCAATCGGGCCGGACTCGTAGATCAGCACCACATCCGGCGACGAGGTCAGGCGCGCCAGGTTGGCCGCCTTGGACGGCAGGCCGATGCCCACAAAACACACCGAGCCGTTCTTGAGGCGGCGGGCGGCGGCGACGGTCATCATTTCATTGGTCGAGTAAGCCATCACTTGGCCTCCTGCGCGATGGCCAGCTTGGCCTGGAATTCACTGAAATTGGCGGTGCCATGAATGTATTCGTCGATCCAGGCGGTAAAAGTCCCACGATCACGGGCGATTGGGTCCCACGCCTGGTAGAAACGGTTGTCGCGTTCGTTGTAGCCGTGGGCGTAGGACGGGTGTGCGCCACCGGGTACGTGGCACACCGCAGTCAGGGCCCAGGTCGGCAGCACGCAGCTGTTCATTGGCGCGTTCAGGTCGTCGACGATTTCTTCGACGGTGACGATGCAGCGCTTGGCCGCCAGGGCCGCTTCCTTCTGCACGCCCAGGATGCCCCAGAGCAACACGTTGCCCTTGCGGTCGGCTTTTTGCGCGTGGATCACGCTGATGTCCGGACGCACCGACGGCACCGCCGCCAGCACTTCACCGGTGAACGGACAGGTCACGGTCTTGATCAGCGGGTTGACCTTGGGCAGATCGGAACCGGCGTAGGCACGCAGCACCGCAAAGGGTAGGCCCGAGGCGCCGGCAACGTAGGCATTGGCCAGGTCGGCGTGGCTGTGTTCTTCGATTTCCAGCGGTTGCGGCCATTGCTTCTCGACCGCGTCGCGCAGGCGATGCAGGGAGCCCACGCCCGGGTTGCCGCCCCAGGAGAAAATCAACTTGCGGGCGCAACCGGCGCCGATCAACTGGTCGTAGATCAGGTCAGGCGTCATACGCACCAGCGTCAGGTCTTTCTTGCCCTGACGAATGATTTCATGACCCGCTGCCGTAGGGATCAGATGGGTGAAGCCTTCCAGTGCGACGGTATCGCCGTCGTTCACGAATTGCTTCACCGCGTCGCGCAGCGCAAGAATTTCAGCCATGGGGTTGGGCTCCCGGTGTGGATCGAAAAAGGCGCTGAGGTGGCGCCGAAGTGCTTGAAGATTAAGCCGGGGATTTGGGCCAAACAATCCGATAATCGACTCAGCGTTCGATTATCGAACAGATTGTTGTCTAGCTAATCTTTCCTGCGAAACACTCAAACTCAACTGGGCACACTCAATGTGGAAGCTGGCTTGCCTGCGATGCAAACGACTCGGTCCGACAGTTGAACCGGGGCGAATTCGCAGGCAAGCCAACTCCCACAGAGGCCAGAGCAATCTCAGAACCGCGCCCACCTTCAAGTGGCGTCGGCGTGGCTGACCATACCTTTGATCACCACAGCGGCCGTGGCCAACGCGGCTGGAATCACCAATGCCGTCAGCACCTGCTCAAAGTTCCAGCCCAGGCCCAGTAGCGTGGCGCCCATCCACGCACCGAGGATCGCGCCAAAGCGGCCGATGCCGAGCATCCAGGACACACCGGTGGCGCGCCCCTGGGTCGGGTAGAAGCGCGCCGCCAGGGACGGCATCGCCGATTGCGCACCGTTGACGCACATGCCGGCGACCAGCACCAGGGTTGCCAACAGGGTGATATTGCCCAGGCTCTGCCCGACCGCGTAGGCAAACACCCCGGCCAGCAGGTAAAACGTGCCGATGACCTTGTGGGGGTTGAACCGGTCCATCGCCCAGCCCACGCCGACGGCACTCAACACGCCACCAAACTGGAACAATGCGCCGATAAACGCGGCCTGCTCCAGGCTGGCGCCGCTGTCACGCATCAGGGTCGGCAACCAACTGGTCAGCAGGTAAACGATCACCAAACCCATGAAGTAGGTGAGCCACAGCAGTAAGGTGCCGGCGCTGTAGGTGCCGGAGAAAATCACCGCGAACACGTTGCGCGCCTTGACGGTTTTTTGCTCCGGCACGCTGAAGCCGGTGGCCTGGGCGACGATGGAAGGCTCGATGGGCGACAGGGTTTTGCGCACCCTGTCGGTCCCTCGGTTGCGCACCACCAGGTAGCGCGCCGACTCCGGCAGCCACAGCACCAGCACCACCACCAGGATCAATGGCAAGATGCCGCCGATCATCAGCAAGGCATGCCAGCCGAACGCCGGGATCAGTTTGGCCGAGATAAACCCGCCCCCCGCCATGCCCAGGTTGAAGCCACAGAACATACTGGTCACCAGCAGCGACTTATGGCGTTCGGGGGTGTATTCGGAAAGCAGGGTCGTGGCGTTCGGCATGCCAGCGCCCAGGCCCAGCCCGGTAAGGAAGCGCAACACCAGCAATTGGTCGACATTACTGCTGTAGGCCGAGGCCAGGCTGAAGGCGCCGAACACCAGCACGGCGCCGACCAGCACCACCTTGCGCCCGAAACGATCCGCCAGCGGCCCGGAACCCAGGGCCCCGAACACCATGCCGATCAATGCGGCGCTCATCACCGGGCCCAGGCTGGCGCGGTCGATGCCCCAATCCTGGGACAGCGCAGGCGCAATAAAGCCCATGGCGGCGGTGTCGAGGCCATCGAGGAAAACAATCAGGAAACACAAGATCACCACGCGCCACTGATAGCGTGACAGCGGCTGGGCATTGATAAAGGACTGAACGTCCAGCGTGGTAGCGACAGAAGGCTGATTCATTATTTTTATTCCACACCGATGGCGGGCATACGACCTGAGGTCGTCGTTATTATTGGCGGCGGCCCCACAGGAGCGCTGCCGCACAGTAATAAGCCAGGGGAAACACCGTCAATTGATCAAGCCGGGATCTGTGCGATCAGCGAACAGCTTAGGCAAACAGTTGCGCACTCAACTCACGGCTGGCACTGAGCATGCTCGGCAGAAACCGTTGCTCCAGTTCGCTGCGGCTGACTCGGCCGGCATGGGTGCTGACGTTGAGCGCGGCCAATACCTGGCCGGACGCGTCGTACACCGGCACCGCGATGGAGCGCAGGCCCTGCTCCAATTCCTGATCCACGATGCACCAGCCCTGCTGACGCACTTGTTGCAGGCATTCGAACAAGGCTTCGGGGGTGGTCAGTGTGCGGCTGGTCTTGGTTTGCAGGTCGGCGTGGTCGAGGTAGTCCTGCAGCGAGGCGTCGTCGAGTGCCGCGAGCAGGATGCGGCCCATGGAGGTGCAATATGCCGGCAAGCGCCCGCCCACCGACAGGTCCACCGAAATCAGGCGCTGGGTGGTGGCCGAACGGGCGATATAGAGAATGTCGTCGCCTTCGAGCGTGGCCATGTTGCAGGCTTCGTGGAGTTGCTCACTCATGCGGTCCAGGTAGGGTTGGGCCGACACGGCCAGCGGCGTGGACGACAAGTAGGCATGGCCTAGGGTCAGGACTTTGGGCAACAGCGAATAAGTACGCCCATCGGTGGTGGCGTAACCCAGCTTGATCAACGTGTGCAGGCAACGGCGTACGGCGGCGCGGGGGATTTCCGTGCGGTGGCTGATCTGAGCGATGGTGAGGTGGCGCTTGCGCTCCTGGAACGCCTGCACCACGGCCAGGCCACGGGCCAGGGAGGTCATGAAATCCGGATCACCGGTAAATGCCTGGATACGCTTGGCCGGGGAGGCAACGATCGGCGGCGCCACTGACGCGAAAGAGTTGCGCAATTGATCGTTCATGTCGGGTTCCTTTCTCTTATTGTCAACCACAAGGGAGCTTTGGCGGCTATTACAAGCCGCGTCGGCGGGCGTGCACAAGGCAGGGCCGAGAACATTGGGCGATTATCGGACAGCCATTCGATTATCGCAAACCCGCAGCGCTCCTCGCCTGCGGGCCGGCATCGCGTGCAAAGTTACAAAATGGTTTTATTACGACTAAAGTTTCGTGGAACTTCTGGCGCCAGAATTTCCACAAAGACTGACGTTGCCATCTAACACCCCCACGCAATGTTGACGCTTTTTAACTTTATGCCGATAGTGTTATCCAAATCCGCCGCTATAATGCACTCTGTAGGCAGGTCTGCCCGGTCTCACGCTCGAGACCGAAGCTCATCAGACAATGCACAGGCTGTGCATTGCCGATTGCAACTACCTGCCTTGAATGCTCGTACTAACAAGTGACCACTTGTGCTTATTTCAAACTTGAATGCTTCACTCGCTCAATTTGGAACAGCCCGAGGGCGGCATTCAGGCATAACGCTGCAACTTATTAAACTCAACTCAATTAGGTAACACTGTGACGAAAGACGAACTGCGCGCGGAACTTGAGCGCCAGGAGCAACGTTACAAGGACGTTTACGGCGGGGAAGTCACCACCTACGCCGCCCAGCCTGAACCTGAGCGCAAACCCTGGCGCAAACGAGCCAGCCTGCTCGACCAGGCATTTGCCCAGGAAATCCAAAAGATTGAACAAGAACTCAAAACCGAAGAGCCATAAGCGATTCGGTTTGAGCTGCAGGTTTTCGCCCAGACTGCTGGCATATAGCTAGCAGTCGGCAACCTTGCATCCCACTGCATTCAGCGAAATTTCATACAAATGTTTCAGATGTGACGTTTTAGTGACAATCCCCCGCCCTGCGCAGCCTCAGCGTTATAAATCAAAGACTTGCCAAAGGCCCGAAAACCCTGGGATGCACGCCTTTCCGAGCGTTTTTTTCATCGAAGATTGTTACCGATGAGCAGCTAGTGCATAGATTACTGAGGTTTTCTGGCATAATCGCGCCCCCTTACGACCGGGTCAGAAAACCTTCATGATCGATTTATTCAGCGGACTGGATGCTTGGGTTCTAGTGAGCCTGTTGCTCGCCCTGGCCTTTGTCCTCGCCTTCGAGTTCATCAATGGCTTTCATGACACCGCTAACGCGGTGGCCACAGTCATCTATACCAAAGCCATGCCGCCGCACCTGGCCGTGTTCTTCTCCGGGGTGTTCAACTTCCTCGGCGTGTTGCTCGGGGGGGTGGGTGTCGCCTATGCCATCGTGCACTTGCTGCCGGTGGAGTTGCTGATCAATGTGAACACCGGCCATGGTTTGGCGATGGTCTTCTCATTGTTGGCTGCGGCGATCACCTGGAACCTGGGCACCTGGTACTTCGGCATTCCGGCCTCCAGTTCCCATACCCTGATCGGCTCGATCCTCGGTGTCGGCCTGGCCAATGCCTTGATCAACGATATCCCGCTGGCTGACGGTGTGAACTGGCAGAAAGCGATTGATATCGGCGCGTCCCTGGTGTTCTCACCGATGGCCGGTTTCCTGGTCGCAGCCTTGGTGCTGCTCGGCCTGAAATGGTGGCGCCCGCTGTCGAAGATGCACAAGACCCCGGACCAGCGTCGCAAGCTCGACGACAAAAAACACCCGCCGTTCTGGAACCGTCTGGTTCTGGTGATCTCGGCTATGGCCGTGAGCTTCGTACACGGTTCCAACGATGGTCAGAAAGGTATCGGCCTGATCATGCTGGTGCTGATCGGTATTGTGCCCGCGCAATTCGTACTCGACCTGGGCAGCACTACCTACCAGATCGAACGTACCCGCGACGCCACCTTGCACCTCAACCAGTTCTACCAGCGCAACCACGAGACCCTCGGTGAGTTCCTGGCACTGGGTAAAAGCGTGAAGAACGACCTGCCGGGCAAGTTCCAGTGCAACCCGCAGCAGACCGAGCCGACCATCGAAGCGCTGTTGACCACATTGAAAGGCGTCTCCGATTACCATTCGCTGACGGCCGATCATCGTATTGAAGTACGCCGCTATCTGCTCTGCCTGGACGACACCGCGAAGAAAGTCGGCAAACTGCCGGGCCTGGAAGCGCGTGAGAAGTCCGACCTCGACAAGTTGCGCAAAGATTTGACCGCCACCACCGAATACGCGCCGTTCTGGGTGATCCTTGCGGTGGCACTGGCCCTGGGCTTGGGCACCATGGTGGGCTGGAAGCGTGTGGTACTGACGATTGGTGAGAAGATCGGCAAGCAGGGCATGACCTATGCCCAGGGCATGTCGGCGCAGATCACCACGGCGAGCATGATTGGCCTGGCCAACATTTTCAGCCTGCCGGTTTCTACTACGCACGTGTTGTCTTCGGGTGTGGCCGGGACCATGGTTGCCAACAAGAGTGGGCTGCAAGGTGGCACGGTGAAGACCATTCTGATGGCTTGGGTGCTGACCCTGCCGGCGACTGTGGGGCTGTCGGCCGGGTTGTTCTGGTTGGCTTCCAAGGCGTTGGGTAGCTGATAGGCTTTGGCTGATAAAGAAGGCGTGGTCTTGTTGAAGATCGCGCCTTTTTTTATGGGCGGGTGGTTGGGGGCATATCCGTTGTTGCGGTCACGGCGGCTATTGGTTTCGCTCTTACAGCGAGTCACTTTCGAAAAGCGCGAAAGTAACCAAAGCGCTCTTGCCCCACCACTCGGCACCTCGCCTCCGGCTCGGTGTGCCCGCACGCAGACTTGAATCCGTGGGCCGCCGCGATGGGCCATCCTTGGCCCAGCGCGGCTAACCCGGCGTCCTGCCGGGTTACCCACGGATTCAAGCCCGCGTGCGGCCAGCGTGGTTAATGGGGCGCCTGGATCAAGATCAAAAGCAGAGCACGGCGGCCTGGTAGCCGACCTGAGTGGTTGGATCAAGGGCAGGGCGGCGTGCGCAGTGGGGTGTGCCTTTCTGTGGGAGCTGGCTTGCCTGCGATGGCATCAACTTGGTTTGCCTGATGTACCGAGGTGTCTGCATCGCAGGCAAGCCAGCTCCCACATTTGAACCGAGGAGGGCTTCAATGCTCAGGCCGGCTGTCAGGCCGCCTCGCTTTGCTTTGCTTTGTTTTTGCTGTGGCCCTTACATCCTTTGCGCTGACGAAGTCAGCGATCTTTTGATCCAGGGCTTTTGATCGTGATCTTGATCTCAGACGCCCCGTCAATCACGCTGGCCGAACGCAGGCTTGAATCCGTGGGCAACCCGGCAGGACGCCGGGTTAGCCGCGCTGGGCCAAGGATGGCCCATCGCGGCGGCCCACGGATTCAAGCCTGCGTGAGGGCACACCGAGCCGGAGGCGAGGTGCCGAGTGATGGGGCAAAGCGTTTTTGGTTACTTTTTGCGCTCTTCAAAAAGTGACCCGCTGTAAGAGCGGAACCATAAGCGGCCGTTACCGCAGCAACGGATATGCACTCAACATACTCAACATACCCAATCAATCCCCCTCAGCAATACCCGTCACCCCATCCCACCCCCCGCCCAACGCAGCAATCAACTGCACACTCGCCACCAACCGCGTCTGCAGCAAGGTCAACACCGTCCGTTCATTGCTCAAGGCCGTCGCCTGCACCGTCACCACATCCAGATAGGCAATCAACCCCGCCTTGTACTGATTCTGAGTCAACCGCAACGACTCACGCGCCGCTTCCAAGGCTTCATTGCTAACCACCGCCTCGTCCTCCAGCACCTTAAGCTGCACCATGTAGTTTTCCACTTCACGGAAGCCATCCAACACAGTCTGGCGATACTTGGCCACAGTTTCGTCGTAGGACGCGACAGTGCGGTCCACCTCCGCCGAACGCTGCCCACCGTCAAACAGCGTCATGGCCAACTTCGGCCCCACCGACCAAAAGCGGTTCGGCAAGCTGATCCAATCGGCATACGTGCTGCTGGAATAACCACCGGCAAGGCTCAGAGTCAGGTCCGGGTAATAAGCGGCCTTGGCCACACCGATATTAGCGTTGGCAGCAATCACCGAACGCTCAGCCTGGGCGATATCCGGGCGACGTTCAAGCAGTTGCGACGGCAAGCTCACCGGGATCTGCGGCAATGCCGGGATGTCCTTGCTCACCGCCAAATTGAAGTTGGCCGGCGCCTCACCGATCAACACGGCAATCGCATTTTCCAGCTGGGCGCGCTGCCAGATCAGGTCGATCAGGCTGGCCTGGGTGGTCTTGAGCTGAGTTTGCGCCTGGGCGACCGCATCCTTGCCGGACACGCCTGCCCGGTATTGGTTTTCGGTCATCTGCAGAGAGCGCTGATAGGTCTCCAGGGTGGCTTGCAGCAAACGGGTCTGTTCATCCATGACCCGCAGTTGCAAGTAGTTCTGCACCAGTTCCGACTGCTGGCTCAGGCGCATCGCCGCCAAGTCGGCGGAGCTGGCTTCGGCGCTGGCCTCGTTGGCCTCCAGGCCACGGCGCAGTTTGCCCCAGATATCCGCCTCCCAACTCACGCCCAACTGCGCGTTAAGGGTGTCGCGGATACCGCTGCTGGAACTGCTGAGGCTCGCGCTGCTGCTGCCGGTGCCCTGGCTGGCACGGGTTTTCCCGGCGCTCAGATCAACGGTGGGGTAAAACGCCCCGCGAGAGCTGCGCACCAACGCCTGCGCCTGGCGAAAGCGCGCTTCGGCCTGGGCCACGGTCTGGTTGGAGCTATTGAGGCGCGCCACCAGGTCATTGAGCTGGCGATCGCCGTATAACTCCCACCAGGCACCCCGGGCCAGAGAATCGCTCGGCGTAGCCTGACGCCAGCCCTGGGCTTCCTTGAATTGCGTCGGCTCGATGACTTCCGGGCGTTTGTAGTCCGGGCCGACGGCGCAGGCGCTGAGCAAAGCGCCGCAGAGCATCGTCAGTAACAGTTTCGCAGCCTTACTGTGGCGAGGGCGCGGGCTCTCGCTGGAGGGCGAAGCACTTCCGGGATTTTTTGGGGCTACTGCGTAGCCCAACGGGGGCAAGCCCCCTCGCCACAGGAAACCGGTGCCTACAGGGGCGTTGATTGAATCGGTCATAGCGCAGTGTCCAGGGCAGCATCGGTACGCACGCCGCGCCAGGCGTTGAAACGGTGGCGCGCGCGGTCGAGATAAAGGTAAACCACCGGGGTGGTGTAGAGGGTCAGGACCTGGCTGAACACCAGGCCGCCGATGATGGTCAGGCCCAGAGGGTGGCGCATTTCCGCACCATCGCCAGTGCCAAGCAGCAAGGGCAGCGCACCGAGGATGGCCGCCAGGGTGGTCATCAGGATCGGTCGCAAACGCAGCAGGCAAGCACTGCGAATCGACTCCAGCGGCCCCATGCCGTCGTTACGCTCCAACTGCAAGGCCAGGTCGATCATCAGGATCGCGTTCTTTTTCACCACACCAATCAGCAGGAACAGCCCCAGCAAGGAGATCAGGCTGAACTCGCCTCCGGTCAGGTAAATGGCGAGCATCGCGCCGACCCCGGCCGAGGGCAAGGTCGAGAGGATCGTCAACGGATGGATATAGCTTTCATACAAGATCCCCAACACCAGGTACACCGCCACCAGGGCACCAAGGATCATGAACGGCTGGCCCTTCTGGGTCGCCGCAAAAGCATCGGCGGTGCCGGCCATCTTGGCGATCACGTCTTCGGGCAAACCGACCTTGGCAATCGCCCGTTCGATGGCGGCCGTGCCCTGCTCCACCGTCACGCCAGGGGACATGTCGAAGGCGATGTTTTCCGAGGCGAACTGGCCTTCATGGCTGACGCGATCATCCGCCAGGCTGTTTTCATAGTGAGCAATGGTCGACAACGGCACCCGCGCACCGGTGGACGTGATCACCTGCATCTGGTTAAGGGTGATCGGGTCCTGGGCGTATTTGGGGTTGACCTCCATCACCACCTGGTACTGGTTGAGGCTGTCGTAGATCGTGGAAATCTGCCGCTGGCTGTAGGCGTTGTTCAACACCGCCGTGACCATGTCCATGTCGATCCCCAGGCGCTTGGCCTGATCACGGTCGACAATCAGCGTGACCTGCGCGGCGCCACGGCCTTCACGGGCGTCGATGGCGGTCAGTTCCGGCAACTCACGCAACGCGGCCACGACTTTCGGATACCACAGGCGCAATGCGGCCAGATCACCACTTTGCAGGATGTAGGAATACTGCGCGCTGGTCTGGTCACGGCTACCGCCAAATTGCAGGTCCTGGTCGGCCATCAGGAACAGACGGCCGCCCGGCACCAGTGGCACATCCTTGCGCAAACGCTCGATCACCGCTTGCGCCGATATCTTGCGTTCGCTGATGGGTTTGAGGCGCACCAGCATCACCGCGTTGTTGGTGCCGTTGTTGCCGCCGATAAAGCCAGCCACGCTGAGCACTGCGGGGTCTTTGAGTACCGCCTTGCGGAAGGTTTCCATCTTGGGCTGCATCACACTGAAGGACAGCCCGTCATCCCCGCGCACAAAGCCGATCAATTGACCGGTGTCCTGCTGCGGCATAAAGGTTTTCGGCACCACCACATACAACGCCACGTTCACGCCGATGGTCAGCAACAGGCTGAGCAGCGTCAGACGACGGTGACGCAGCACCCAATCCAGGCTCGTGGCGTAGCCGGCCACCATGCGGTCGTTGATCTTCTGGCTCCAGCGCTGCAGGCCGGTCATCTGCCCTTTGACATGCGGCTTGAGCCAACGGGCGCAAAGCATTGGGGTCAACGTCAGCGACACAATCAGCGACACAATGATCGCCGCCGACAAGGTGATGGAAAACTCGCGGAACAGGTTGGTGACGATCCCGCCCATAAACAGGATGGAGAGGAACACCGCGACCAGCGACACGTTCATCGACAGCAAGGTAAAACCGACTTCCTGGGCACCCAGGTACGCCGCCTTCATCGGCGGCACGCCTTCGTCGATATGCCGGGAAATGTTCTCCAGCACCACAATGGCATCGTCCACCACCAGGCCAGTGGCGAGAATCAGCGCCATCAGCGAGAAGTTGTTCAACGAGAACCCGTACAGGTACATGACCGCGAACGTGCCCACCAGCGACACCGGCACTGCCAGGGTCGGAATCAGCGAGGCACGGAAGTTACCGAGAAACAGGTACACCACCAGGATCACCAGCCCCACCGCGATCAGCAGGGTCATTTCGGCTTCATGCAAGGTGGCGGTGATCACCGGCGAGCGATCCATGGCCAGGCTGAGCTTGACGCTGGACGGCAACACGGCCTGCAACGCCGGCAACTGCGCCTTGATCTGCTTCACGGTTTCGATGATGTTGGCGCCGGACTGGCGGTTGATCACCAGCAAAACCGCCGAATCATTGTTGAAGAAACCGCTGTTGTAGCGGTCTTCCACGCCGTCACTGATTTTCGCCACATCCCCCAGGCGCAGCGCCGCGCCGTTCTGGTAGCGAATCAGCAGCGGCTCGTAGTCCTTGGCCTTTTCCAACTGGTCGTTGGCCTGGATCTGCCAGTTGCGTTCACTGTCTTCCAGCGAGCCCTTTGGCCGGCGCTGATTGGCATTGGCAATGGTGTTGCGCACATCGTCCAGCGCCACGCCGTACTGATCGAGGGCCTTCGGTTCCAGCTCAATGCGCACCGCCGGCAGGGAGCTGCCGCCGATCTGCACTTCGCCCACGCCCGGCACCTGGGACAGGCTTTGCGAGAGGATGGTCGAGGCCAGGTCGTACAACTGGCCCTTTTGCAACACGTCCGAGGTCAGCGACAGCACCATGATCGGCGCCTGGGACGGGTTGATCTTCTTGTAGGTGGGCATGCTGCGCATGCCGCTGGGCAGCAGGTTGCGCGACGCATTGATGGCCGCCTGCACTTCCCGCGCCGCGCCGTTGATATCGCGGCCGGAGTCGAACGCCAGGATCACCCGTGTAGAACCCTGGCTCGATGAGCTGCTCATGGTGGTGATACCGGAAATCGCGCCGAACGAACGCTCCAGCGGCGTCGCCACCGTGGACGCCATCACCTCGGGGCTGGCGCCGGGCAAGCTGGCCGAGACCACGATCACCGGGAAGTCGATCTGCGGCAACGGCGATACCGGCAGCAGGTTGAAGCTCACGCCGCCGAGCAACATGATCGCCAGGCTCAGCAGCATGGTCGCTACCGGCCTGCGAATAAACGGTCCGGACAGGTTCATGACTCAACCGGCTCCAGGCTTTGCGGCTCTTTGCGCCAGCGACGGCCAAGGCGATCGAAATACAGGTAGATCACCGGCGTGGTGAACAGGGTCAGCACCTGGCTCACCAGCAAACCGCCGACCATTACCAAACCCAAGGGCTGACGCAGTTCCGCGCCGGAACCGCTGGCCAGCATCAGCGGCACCGCACCAAACAATGCCGCCAGGGTGGTCATCAGGATCGGCCGAAAACGCAGCAACGCCGCCTGATAGATAGCAGTTTGCGGATCCAGGCCCTGGTTGCGTTCGGCGTCGAGGGCGAAGTCGATCATCATGATCGCGTTCTTTTTCACGATACCGATCAGCAAGATAATGCCGATGATCGCGATCATGCCCAAGTCATTGCCACTGAGCAGCAGGGCCAGCAAGGCCCCTACCGCTGCCGACGGCAAGGTCGAGAGAATGGTGATCGGGTGGATATAACTCTCGTAGAGCACCCCCAGCACGATGTACATGGTGACCACCGCCGCCAGGATCAGCAGCAGGGTGCTCGACAGCGACGCTTCGAATGCCTGGGCCGCGCCCTGGAACTGCGTCTGCACGCCCACCGGCATGCCGATGTCTTTCTGCGCCTGGTTGATCAGCTCCACGCCTTTACCCAGTGCGACACCGGGGGCCAGGTTGAACGACATCATTACCGCCGGGAACTGGCCGATATGCGCGATCGCCAACTGGGCCTGGCGTTGCTCAACATGGGCCAGGCTGGACAGCCGCACCTGGCCGCCGTCGGTGGTTTTCACATGGATCTGGTTCAGCGCCGCCGGGCCCAGGGTTTCACCGGATTGGGCCTGCAACACCACGCGGTATTGGCTGGCCTGGGTGTAAATCGTGGAAATCTGCCGCTGGCCGAAGGCGTCGTACAGCGCGTCGGTGATGGTCGACACGCTCACACCCAGACGCGAGGCCGCATCGCGGTCGATCACCAGGTACACCTGCAGGCCCTTGTCCTGCAGGTCACTGGCGACATCGGTGAGTTCCGGCATCTGGCTCAGGGTGTGCACCAGCTTGTCGCTCCACAGCGCCAGCAGGTCGGCGTCCGGCGAGGACATGCTGAATTGGTACTGGGTACGGCTGACGCGGTCTTCGATGGTCAGGTCCTGCACCGGCTGCATAAACAGGCGAATGCCCACCAGCTTGTCGATTTCCGGTTGCAGTCGGGTGATCACCTGGGCCGCGCTCAGGTCACGCTGGCCGTGGGGTTTGAGGTTGATCAGCAAGCGACCGCTGTTGAGCGTGGCGTTGTCGCCATCCACACCAATATAGGACGACAGGCTTTCTACCGCCGGGTCAGCCAGGATGATCTTCGCCAGGTCCTGCTGGCGCTGGCTCATCGCCGCAAAGGAAATCGACTGCGGCGCTTCGGAAATCCCCTGGATCACCCCGGTGTCCTGCACCGGGAAAAAGCCCTTGGGCACCACCATGTACAGGAACACCGTGAGGCCCAGGGTCGCGATGGCCACCAGCAGGGTCAGCGGCTGGTGCTTGAGCACCCACTGCAATTTGCGCCCGTAGGCTGCGATCAGCCAGTCGATCCAGGCGCCACTGGCCTTGTAGAAACGGCTTTGCTCCTCTTCCTTGGGTTCGCGCTTGAGCAAGCGTGCGCACATCATCGGCGTGAGGGTCAGGGACACCACCAGCGAAATCAAAATCGCCACCGCCAGGGTAATCGCAAATTCGCGAAACAGCCGCCCCACCACGTCAGCCATGAACAGCAGCGGGATCAGTACGGCGATCAGCGACAGGGTCAGGGAAATCAGGGTGAACCCGATCTGCTTGGCGCCCTTGAGCGCCGCCGCCAGCGGCGTCTCGCCTTCCTCGATATAACGCGAGATGTTCTCCAGCATCACGATGGCATCGTCCACCACGAAGCCGGTGGCGATGGTCAGGGCCATCAGCGTCAGGTTGTTGATGGAGAAACCCGCCAGGTACATCACGCCAAAGGTGCCCACCAGCGACAACGGCACGGCGATCGACGGAATGATCGTAGCGCTGACCCGGCGCAGAAACAGGAACGTCACCATCACCACCAGCGCGATGGCGATCAACAATTCATGTTGCACATCGGTGACCGAGGCGCGGATGGTCTGGGTGCGGTCGGTCAGCACCGTCACGTCGAGACCCGCCGGCAGGTTGTCGGTGATGCTCGGCAGCAACGCCTTGATGCGGTCCACCACCTCAATCACGTTGGCACCCGGCTGGCGCTGGATATTGAGCAGCACGGCCTGGTTTTCATTGGCCCAGGCGGCAAGGCGTTCGTTTTCAGCGCCGTCGACGATCTGTGCCACATCCTTGAGGCGCAGCGGCGCGCCGTTGTTGTAGGCCAGGATCAACTCGGCATATTGCTGGGGCGAGACCAACTGGTCGTTGGCGTCGAGCATCGACACCCGGGTCGGGCCATCGAAGTTACCCTTGGGCTGGTTGACATTGGACGCGGCGATCAGGGTGCGCACATCCGACAGGTTCAAGCCGTTGGCCGCCAGGGCTTCGGGGTTGACCTTGATGCGCACGGCCTGGCGCTGGCCGCCGGCGATACTGACCATGCCGACGCCGCTGATCTGCGCAATTTTTTGCGCCATGCGGGTGTCGACCAGGTCATTGAGCTTGGGCAGCAACATGGTCTTGGAGGTGATGGCCAGGGTCAGCACCGGGGTGTCCGCAGGGTTGACCTTGTTGTACACCGGCGGCGCCGGCAGGTCCTTGGGCAGCAGGTTGGTGGCGGCGTTGATTGCGGCCTGCACTTGTTGCTCGGCAACATCCATATTGATGTCGAGGTTAAACCGCAGGGTCAGCACCGACGCACCGCCGGAGCTGGTGGACGCCATCTGCGTGAGGCCGGGCATTTGCCCGAACTGGCGCTCCAGCGGCGCGGTGACCGCACTGGTCATTACGTCCGGGCTGGCGCCGGGATACAGGGTCATGACCCGGATGGTCGGGTAGTCCACCTGGGGCAAGGCGGACACCGGCAGCAGGCGATAGGAAATGATGCCGGCCAATACAATGGCCAGCATGCTCAGCGTGGTGGCGACCGGGCGAAGGATAAACAGCCGCGACAGGTTCATGAACCGACCTTTTGCGCCTTGCCGGCGGTGGTGCCGGTCTCCCCTTTAGCCGCCGGTTTGCCCTGCAGGTGTTCGGTCGGGGTGGTCGGCACTTCACTGCTGTCGTTGACCACTTCGATTTCGCTGCCGTCCTTGAGGCGGTCGGTGCCTTCCAGCACCACACGGTCGCCGGCCTTGAGGCCCTCTTTGATCACCGTGTTGTCACCATCGGTGTCGCCGACTACCAGGGGCTGGACCTTGACCTTCTTGTCGCCGTCGAGCACGTAGACGAAGGTGCCGGTGTTGCCGAACTGGATCGCGGCCGATGGCGCCAGTACCACGTTATGCAGGGTATCGGCCAGCAGGTGCACATTGACGAACTGGTTGGGGAACAGCGCCTGGTCCTTGTTATCGAAACGCGCCTTGAATTTGAGGGTGCCAGTGGTCACGTCGATCTGGTTGTCCAGGCTTTGCAGCACGCCGCTGGCCTGCTGCTTCACGTCGCCACGGTCCCAGGCTTCCACGGGCAGCTTGTTGCCGGCGTGGTAGCGGGCAAGGACGGTTTCCAAGGTGTTTTCCGGCAGGGTGAAGGCCACGCTGATCGGCTGGGTCTGAGTGATTACGGCCAGAAAGGTAGTGTCGTTGGCCGCCACCAGGTTGCCCACGTCCACTTGGCGCAAGCCCACGCGGCCGCCGATCGGTGCGCGGATCTTGGTGAATTCGAGGTTGAGCTTGGCGTCGTCCACCGCACCCTGGTTGGTCTTAACCGTGCCCTGGTATTGCAGCACCAGCGCTTCGGCGGTGTCCAGGGTCTGCTTGGCGATACTGTCCTGAGCGTACAGGCCGCGATAACGCTCGACGTCGACCTGGGCGTTTTTCAACTGCGCCTGGTTCTGCATCAGCGTGCCCTGGGCCTGCAGCACGGCGTTCTGGTAGCTGCGCGGGTCAATTTCGGCCAGCAAGTCTCCGGCCTTGACCATCTGCCCTTCTTCAAAGGCGATCTTCACCAGCTCACCGCCCACCCGGCTGCGTACGTTAATGGTGTTGAGCGCGGTCACCGTGCCCAATGCCTTGTAGTACACCGGGAATTCCCCCAGCACCGCGGGCGCCACGCGCACCGGAACCGGCCCGGTGGAACCGCCGAAGCCTGGGCGCATCATCCCCGACTTGCCGGCACGCCCGGCGGGCTGCTGCGCGGCGCCATCCTTGTGGCTGCCGGGCCAGAATTTCCAGCACAGGCCGGCGATAACCAGCAGCACAAGCAGGCCGAACAGCCAGCGGCGGGACTTACGGGGGGAGGATTGCATGGATTGATCAACCATTGGGCGCGAGAGCTTCTTCTTTGGGAGGCTGAAAGATAAGCACTGGGGCGCATTAAGAAAAGCGCCTTTACCGGCTATTTACCTTGGGCTTACAACTTTTAACTTCTGACCTTAGTCCGTTGCCTATTTCGCTAAGCGTCTGAAGCACAAATAAAAACGGCCTGGACTAGGCCAGGCCGCAATCATGCATCAAGCGTGTTACTGCAAAACGACAGTAACGTACCGAAACAGTTACTTCAAAACAGCCAGGACGGCTTCATAGTTCGGTTCCTGGCCGATTTCCGGAACCAGTTCGCTGTGCAGCACGTTGTCGTTTTCATCCAGCACCACAACGGCGCGGGCGGTCAGAGCGCGCAGTGGGCCGTCGGTGATCGAAACACCGTAGTCCACGGCGAATGCCGGGCTGCGGAAATCCGACAGGCTCAGCACGTTATCCAGACCTTCGGTGCCGCAAAAGCGCTTCTGGGCGAACGGCAGGTCGGACGAGATGCACAGTACAACGGTGTTGCTCAGTTCGTTGGCCTGGGCGTTGAACTTGCGAACCGAAGTGGCGCAGGTCGGGGTGTCGACGCTTGGGAAGATGTTCAGTACTTTGCGCTTGCCGGCGAAGGTCGCCAGGGTGGCTTCCGACAGGTCAACGGCGGTCAGGGTGAAATCGGCGACCTGGGTGCCGATTTGCGGCAACTCGCCTTCTACCTGGACAGGGTTGCCGCGAAGGGTGACTTGGGCCATGAACAGAATCCTTATGCTGGGTTTTGGTTAAAACGAATTCGAGAGGCCGAAGTTAACCACAAAGTACGGTGGCTACCTACCGTCAGACATAAATTGTCATGTCACCGCTTATGGTTTAATTGCGTGCCTTTTGCCCTGCCCTCCAAGGAACCTGTTGTTGATGAATCAGCCCGCTACCAAAGTCCTGGTTATTGGTTATGTCTGGCCGGAGCCCCGTTCCTCGGCCGCCGGCGGGCATATGATGCAGATTCTCGAGAGTTTTCTTACACAAGGTTGGGACATTACCTTCAGCAGCCCGGCGACTGTCGGCGAACACAAGGCCGACCTGCCCGCGCTGGGCATCGCAGAATGTGCCATTGAGCTCAATAACAGCAGTTTCGACGATTTTATCCGCGAGCTGGCCCCGGATATCGTGATGTTCGACCGGTTCATGATGGAGGAGCAGTTCGGCTGGCGTGTGGAAAAGTGCTGCCCCGACGCCTTGCGGGTGCTGGAGACCTCCGACCTGCAAAGCTTGAGGGATGCCCGTCACCAACGCTTGAAAGAACATCTGCAGGCCCAACCCGACAACGACGATTTCAGCGCGCTCTTCACCCTCGACCTGCAGCAGGCATTTCAGCGGATGGCCGATACCGACTTGGCCAAGCGCGAGATCGCAGCGATTTATCGCTGTGATATCAGCCTGATGATCTCCGACGTGGAAATCCGCCTGCTCACCGAGCACTTCAAGGTGCCCGCCGCCCTGCTCCACTGGTGCCCGCTGATGCTGCAGCCGCCGACCGACGCCTTTGCGCCGTTTGAAGACCGCGCGCACTTCCTCAGCATCGGCAACTTCCGCCACGCACCCAACTGGGATGCGGTGCTCTGGATGAAGAACCGCCTGTGGCCGCTGATCCGCCAACAGTTGCCGGGCGCCCAGTTGCATATCTACGGCGCCTATACCCCGCCCAAGGCGACGGCCCTGCACAACCCGGTGCAGGGTTTTCATGTAATGAACTGGGCTGAGGATGCCTTGCAAGTGATGACGGCGGCGCGTATCTGCCTGGCACCGTTGCGCTTCGGCGCCGGCATCAAGGGCAAGCTGGCGGATGCGATGCTCTGTGGCACGCCCAACATCACCACGCCGATCGGCGCCGAAGCCATGGGCGATGAGCACCCCTGGCCCGGCGCTATCGAACACAGTACCGAGGCGCTCGCCGCTGCCGCCGTCAGCCTGTACCAGGACCGCGCACGCTGGACCCAGGCCCAGGATCACGGCCGCCAGCTCCTGGCCCGCCGCTATGACCAGAACCTCCACGGGCCCGCCCTGGTGGAGTGCCTGGAACACTGCCGCAGCCGCCTCGGCGCCCATCGCCGGGATAACTTCACCGGCAGCATGCTGCGCCACCATGCGCATAAAAGTACGCAGTACATGTCCCAGTGGATCGAGGCGAAAAACCGCACCGTGTAAACACCGAGGCTGGCGAGGTCGCGCGCAAGGGGGCATTATCCTACGCAGCAACCACAATAAAGCGACGGCAGCATGACCCGAGCAACGCGAATCACCGACCCTTCCTACGAGCTGATGGACGATCACAACGGTCTGTCCATCATCTATCGCCAACATGGCTTCCCCTGCCCGCTGGTGCGCTGGCATTTCCACAAGGAATACGAGCTGCACTTGATCGTCGCCAGCTCCGGCAAGGTGTTTATCGGCGACTACATCGGTAACTTCTACCCCGAGAGCCTGTTCCTCACCGGGCCCAACCTGCCCCACAACTGGATCAGCCAGGTTGAGGAAGATGAGGTGGTGCCCAAGCGCGACATGCTGGTGAATTTCACCGATGAGCTGTTCGAAGGCGGCAGCCATATTTTCGCCGAACTCAAGAGCCTGGCGCCGTTGCTGGAACGGGCGCAGTACGGCATCGAATTTCGCTGCAAAAAGACCATCGCCCAGGCCATGACCCTGATGCAACGGATTGAGGACGCCCAGGGTATGGCACGCCTGGGGCACTTTTTTATCCTGTTGGAAGTGCTTAGCGCGTGTGAGGACTACCAGTTGCTGTCCGGCGTAAACACGCCGCAACTGGCCGACGAACACAGCGTCGACCGCACCAACCGTGCGGTGGATTACATCTTCGCCCACTACGCACGGGAGTTGCCACTGGAGGAAGTGGCCGAACACCTGGGGATGAAGCCGACGTATTTTTCCCGCGTGTTCAAGCAGGCCACGGGCCGCACGTTTATCGAGTTCGTCAATCGCTTGCGCATCAGCAAGTCCTGCGAGTTGCTGGCCGATGGCGATAAAGCGGTGACAGATGTGTGCTTTGAGTCGGGGTTCAACAATATCTCCAACTTCAACCGGCGCTTCCAGCAGCTCAAGGGCATGACGCCCTCCCACTACCGGCGCCTGGCGGTACAGCGCCTCACCGAGCAAAACCTGGCTTAAACACGCGCTTACAGATCAAGCAGTCAGGCGCCCTAAGCACAGGAACTGCACACCCCCTTTAGCCACACAGCGAATACCTCCCCTTTCAGCCAACGGGTGGTGCTTACTTAACTCGCCGGCAAAAGGACAGTTCCATGCTTACGGTTCAGCCATCACTCGCGCCCTCCATCCCCCTCCGATCCGAACCGAATCCGCCTACAGCCCCGACTCACTCAGTGACCTCTCAAGTCATTGAGTTCTTTCATAAGCGCCTGAATGACCGTCAAGGTCAGCCTGCGCCCAGTCAATCGAGCGCTCCGGCGCCCCACCCCCACCAGCGCATCGAACAGTTGCTGCGATTCGCGGTGACAAAAGAACGGCCCAGCCTGGCCGAGCAAATCCGCGAGCTGGTGGAAAACACCCGTGAGCCGCTGACCGAGACCACCTTGGGGAATCAGGTGGAGCAACTGCTGAACCAACCCAGCGCGCTTGATTCGCGAAAGACCTACGCCCAACTGATTAAGGAAATACTCGAAAGCCTCCCGCCCAGCGCCACAAACTCGCTCAGCATCCTGTCGCGCGGGCGCCGACATGCGCTTGACACCCCGTCGGCAACCGCCTCGCAGACGTCAACCGTCAGTCAGTTCGCCGATGCCTTGGTCGACCGTGGTGACCGACAGTTGGCCATGAATATCGCCAATAGCTTGGTCCGCCAGCGCCTCGCTTTCGAGAGCCACGACGATACACATGTCGATGAAACGGTTGCCATCCCGCCTGACTCTACCTTCGGCCAGGTCTGGGCCGAACTGGGTGACGCGTTGAACTCAGAGCCTTTCAAATCGTTTGCCGAAACTCACCTGATCGACATCTCCAATGCAGCCTTCACTATTTATGGTGATCTGTACGATATTAGCGATGGCAAAACCAAGCAATACTCCCTCGCGCAGAACAGCGACTGGGCTGGCGCTTCTGCTGCGGTTCTGGCCGCAGTAAAAAAAGTGTGCACGGGGTCCTTTATCGGGATAAATGGCTACGATCGAAACTACGCAACGGCTGCTCACGTCGCCTGGTTCTACGGTATGGAACAGGGCAACATCCCTCTTTCAGATACGTTGTTCAACATCAACCAGTTGATGCGCGACGGGACATTCAACGCGCTCAGCAACACTGACCCGCTCTACGCGAAGCACTACGCCCCCATCAAACAACGTCAACGGGACGCCCGCCAACGAATCGCGGAGTTACCGCTGCCACAGCTGAAGCAGCGCCTGGAGGAATTTGCGCCTCTAAACGTTTCACAAAATATTCAAGAGGCTGACCGGGCGCTCGCAGAACAATCCAATCGGGGGTTGCTGAAGCTGCTGCTTAACCCCCAAGACAATGACTATGAATCGCCGGTCATGCTCAACAAGATTCCAGAGTATTCGACGTTCAACCAGGCGCGTAAAAACCTCCTGACTGCATTGACCGGCAGTGCTTTCACAACGTTTGTGCAAGAGAATCAGATTGACCCCACCAGCGTCAGCATCCACCCCATAACCGGCGCGCTGAACGGCAAGAAAAAAGGTATCGAGACCGGCATTAGCTTGAACGATATTTCAGGTTGGAGTGATGTCTGGGAGGAAGTAAAGGATGCCGTCCAACAGATGGCAGCAGGATCGCAGACCCCGGTTCAATACCCGAACCCGCCGTCCGCCAAACTGAATGACGTCCTGAATTTTTATAACGAACCGGTTCCGCGCCAACTGGACGCCAGCCAGACCCACTGGCAGCGACTTAACCTCGTATCGGTGCTGGAACGCAGTGCCGCCCTGGCGAACAACAACGGTTTCAATGCGCTGGTCACCCCGCCCGCAAACGACACCCGATCCACTGCAATACAAAAAGTCCAAGCCGACATAACCGAACAACTGATCCATGCACCCGTGCCGCCGTCTAAGCTTCAAGACCTGGCAGCGTCTGTCGAATCCAGCCTGCCCGGGGAGGTAAACAACACACAAACGCCCGAAGACGACCTGCTGAGTAACGAAAGCAAGCTGGCAGTCGCAATGCATCGGGTAATGCTTGAGCTGAGCACCAATGCGAGCAATGCCGCCTCGAAAACGATCGAATCGATCCCGATCAACAGCCAGCTCGGCCAATGGCTGTCTTACTTTGACAAGGCCCTGAAAGCACGTGGTTTTACCGAATGGGCCCACAAGCAGAATATTGACTTGAATTCCCTGCGTTTCGACCCTAACGACAAGGCGTTGATCGGTAAGGTTCACAGTGTTGATCAGCGGTTTACCGCTGCAGATGTTGCAACAAAATATCCTGAGTATTTTGACGTATTACAGCCTGTGCTGACCGCAGCGCAGAAATTCACGGCACGAGGAAAACCGATCACGCTGGCTCAAGTAAATACCCGCAGCGCCCCCTTTGAGTGGGCTAGCAATTTTTATGGTGTCAGTACCGACTACAGCAGCTCAACGTTCCAACAACAGACCGCATTAATGGGCCGCACCCAGCAATTCCCAAGGGCGTCTGCTTCCCCAGAGAAAGTCGTGAGCGGGTTGAAGCAGCAAAAAACCGAACTGGGCAATAGCAATGACCGGTATGCATTAATCCGTCAGTTGAAGAACGACATAGCACTGAGCGCAGACAATCAAGACTCAGGGCGCTTCATCGTCGATCCAGACTCCTCTCATCAACCTAAGGGCGTTACCACCGCAGAGCGGTTTCTCACGGAGAAAGGCTTGAAGGTGCCGCAGTCGAAGGCAGATACAGACAACCTGTTGTTGGCATTGAATACACCACTGCCGCAGCCCCCGGAGCTTGGTAATTACTGGGGCTTCCTGTCTAAGGGTATACCGCTGAGCGCCGACCAGCGCCGTAAGATGACAGCGTTTGTAAACAAGTCCATCGGCAGCCATGACGGAATCCTCAGCTACCTGAGCGCCAGTGTCCCTAACCTCAGCACCCAGCCAGCACAAGCGCTGGAGCAACTGCTCAACTCTAACAACGCCCTTGAACTCGCCACAAACCTGCAAACAGAGATGAAGGGCACTGCAACCGGAACCAGCCTGAAGCAATGGCTATTGAGCGCATTGGTGTTGGAGCTTGACCCATCCGCCGGTACCCGACGCAATACCGTCGCCGGGTTTGACCTCATGGGGGATGATAACTGGGGTCACAGCACTCAAGAGATTCAACAGCGGTTCGGCCGACACTTGACTGACAAAAAAATTGTCCCCGCCAACCTGGCGCCGGCTGCCTCACGCCTGCTGATGTTGGGTATGGCACCACATTTGTTGGTAAAAGACGTACCGCAGAATATTACAGTCGGCTCCACGGATTGGGTGAGCCTGACGACGGCGGTGAACAGAATCGAATGGATAGCCCCCGGGGCCAGCGCGGGCATGACCTTCCAGCAAGTCATGGACTTTCACAAGGTACAGCCCATTTCGGACAGTGAAGCCCTGATACAGGGCGTCGCCCAGATGAACCCGGTGATCGATTGGGCAATCCTCAACAAGCATCTTGTAAAGAATGACAACGATGAGTACAGCCTGGAACAACTGAAAAGCAGCCAGACAAAGCTTCAGCAAAAGGTCATGAAATTATCCGCCGCCAGAAGCTGGTTGCGCGACGTCAAGCCACCCATCAGAAGGGCCATGGCCCTTGAGGCGCTGAAAGAAAAATTTGGCTCCGGCATCGATTATGAAAGCAAGTACATGCTCGAGGGATTTCTCGGCGGGGCTATCACGGGCATTAGAGCGAGCCTTGTTGAAATCTATGAAGCCGGGCGCATGGATGAACTCTGGGTTGCGGAGGGTAAGCAAGTAGACTTCAATTCCCTGCGTGAACGTGCCTCTGAATTGCCTAACATCACTGAACAGTTCGACAAAAAAATCGAAGAAGACTACGCCTTGCGCAGGGCCAACACCAAGGTCCTGTTCGAGGAGATGATCCAAAATATGCCTGCGGACGAACGCCAAGCCCTCAAGGGCAGCCTGTCGTTCTTGCGGGATGGCGGACCTGGCAGCCCAATCTCGCTTATGACCAAGGAGGGCTGGAACCTGAGATTTTTTTCGGTGGACGCCGCCAATGGCAAAATCACCCGAATTCCTGATATCGAGACATCATCCGCGCTGCGCCAACCCGACGCCCACTTTTACAGCCTTACATCATTCGAAGGCTCCGTAGGTGAGCCGTCCCTGGAAGGCCGGTTGGAGTACGTGATCAACGATATGCTTGATGGTATCTACCTCAAGAAAAAAGTATTTGTTTCTACTTACCGTAACTACTTCTCCAACGGCGTTGAAACCGGAAGGGAGCCCGGCGACATATTCAGAGAGATTTTGCGCGCCTTGCCCGGCGGCTCCAGCCTTCTGGATATTTATCACGGAGAGTATGCCAACGCGGTCAAAGACCTGCTCACTGACATCGTGATCTACGCGGCCACCGAGGGCGTGGGCAAACTCTGGACCCTGGCGAAAGCTGGTGCCGGCTGGACTGCCGCCAAACTCTCCGCCAAATACATCGAAAAATTTGGTGCTAATGAAGCGCAAGAACTGGTGCTCAGGGACGTGACAACTTCCAGCACTTCGCCATCACTGAACTCGGCCAGCCGTATGCAGCGCAACTACATCACTGAACAAACGGCAGACATGTCCAATGGTACTTTGATGCGGTCCGACGCCAAGGAACAGATAAGGGCTACCGCTGTGTTCAAGGACGGCGACTGGTACGCCTACGACACCAAGACACTGGCGCCCTATGGGCCAGCCCTGGAGAACTTCGTCTCGGACACTTCCTCGGCCGTAGAACAGGAAACCTTTTCCGACGGCGCCCAAGCCCTGGTCACCGAAAAGCCTATGGCCGCAGACGCGTATACCGTCACGCGCACCCATGGCTTCGACTTGATCAATGAGGGCAAGGTTTACCGCTACGACACCCGCGAACCGGGCTTGCTGCGTGATCTGGAGTCGGCAGATTATTATAAGCCACTGGAAGACTTCGAAGCCTTCTGCCCGGCCCCCGGTCTCGGCGAACGCGTCAAGCGCGGCGCCAACGACACGTGCTTTACCAAGGTCGTCGAGGAAGTGTCCGGCGAGTTGGGCCAGGAGCTTCAGGCGCTTGAGCACGTACGCCTGTTTCCATCAACGCCGAAATTCCTGCGCAAGGACCAGTTTGTGATTTTCGAGCGTCGCCGCTGGAAAATGGTCGACGGCGAAATGGGCCCCCAACTGCATCCGGTGCCTGAGAGCAAGCCCATCGCCTACAAACCGAAGATCACTGGCACACTCAAAAATGAACCCGAATTCGGCTTTTTCAATGCACAAAGCAGTGATGCGCTGGAGCGCGAAACCCGCGTGGTCAAACTCAACCGCATCAGTGATGCCGTCGACGACAAACGGGAAGTGCGTGGCGTGATCGTTAACGGCACGGTAGGCGGCAGTACCGCCAAATACCTGGTGATCGAGGCAGATACCGCCGAGTTTTACTACGCACGATTGGGTGATGCGCCCGGCGGCGAGCTGACGTTCAACAAATGCACGCCCAATGAGCTATCCATGGTCACGGCTTACCGGAATAAATTCAGCATTCGTCAAGGTGTGGCCAAAGTACCCTTTGATGCCAATTTCATTGCGCTGCCAAAATTGAATGCCGCCTTTGAAGAGCTGGAGCGCGTGGGTTACTTGAAAGCGGATATAGATGAGTTAAAAGCATCATGTAAAGAGCTTACCGATGAACAGAAACGCGAGGTTGTCTATCAACTGCAACGGGCTAAAGCCATCGACAAGGCGGATATCGCCTTGAGGCCGAACCAGGTTTTTGCGTTGGCCAAACCCTCCGGGTTCGCCACCTGGACGACAGAGCAGCAAAACAAATTTTATGCGGAACAGGCAAAAGACAGCGTCAACCGCTCCATGAAGGCCACCGGCCTGGGGCCCGATAACCAAATTCGCTCAAAAGCGGACTTGGCACGCGCTGGGGCGGCGGGTATGGCGATTGGCTGGTTGCGCAGGACCGTACCGTATGGGGCGTTAAATCACTCAGACCTGATTTTGAAGTCCGGGGCCGGAAACTGCGGGGAAATGGCTTTGCTGTCCAAAGACATCATCAAAAAAAGCGGCGGCCGTGCTTACGAGTGGGCCGCCGGGGACGCGCACGCCTTCACCGTCGTCGGCGGGCCGCCAGTGCTGCCACCCGGTACGCCGGACTTTTCAGAAGCAGCCTGGGCGGATGCCTGGATTGTCGACCCCTGGGCGAACATTGCGTGCCCGGCCCGCGATTACACGCAGCAATTGAAAAAGGTCATGGGCCAATGGGAGCACGACAATCTGAAGATCATAGAGGGCGGCCAACCGATCAGCCCAGTGGAGAGGAACTGGATGAATAAGCTTGTCGTGCAACCCAAAACGCCGCTTTCCCACGGCTATATCGGCGCATAGCCTGGTGAGGCAACACTTTGGCGCTGACTTCGGATGAAGCGTTTCATCCGAAGTCAGCGCCAGTGCAAAAAAGTATCAGTCCCAGTGCGCCCAAGGATTTGTCATAACCCCAATTGAAGGCTGTAATCAACGCACACTCTTCCTGGCTTTACGCAGGAAGACACAACAACAATAACTGTCCTTCTGTAGCCCCCTGGGCGCGGAAATGGAGTGCGCGATGAAGTTCACAGCAAAAGCACTGCTTGTTTCTACCTGCATGACCCTCAGCGCCGTCAGCTTTGGCGCGCAAACCCTGACCATTGCCACCGTCAACAACAGCGACATGATCCGCATGCAAAAGCTCTCGAAAACCTTCGAGGCCGAGCATCCGGAGATCAAGCTGAACTGGGTGGTGCTTGAAGAAAACGTGCTGCGCCAACGCCTCACCACCGACATCGCTACCCAGGGCGGGCAGTTCGATGTGCTGACCATCGGCATGTACGAAGCCGCACTCTGGGGCGCCAAGGGCTGGCTGGAACCGATGAAGGATCTGCCTGCTTCCTACGACCTTGATGACGTATTCCCTTCGGTACGTGACGGTTTGTCTGTAAAAGGCTCGCTGTACGCCCTGCCGTTCTATGCCGAAAGCTCGATTACCTATTACCGCACCGACCTGTTCAAGGACGCCGGGCTGACCATGCCCGAGCACCCGACCTGGAGCCAGATCGGCGAATTCGCGGCCAAACTCACCGACAAGACCAAAGAGCAATACGGCCTGTGCCTGCGCGGCAAAGCCGGTTGGGGTGAGAACATGGCGTTGATCACCACCCTGGCCAACGGCTACGGGGCGCGCTGGTTCGATGAGAAGTGGCAGCCAGAATTCACTGGACCTGAGTGGAAGGATGCGCTGAACTTCTACGTCGACAACATGAAGAAATCCGGCCCGCCGGGTGCTTCCAGCAACGGTTTCAACGAAAACCTCGCGCTGTTCAACAGCGGCAAGTGCGCGATCTGGGTCGATGCCAGCGTGGCCGGCTCGTTTGTCACCGACAAGACCCAAAGCAAGGTCGCCGACCACGTCGGTTTCACCTTTGCCCCACATGAAAAAACCGACAAGGGCACCTCGTGGCTGTACTCCTGGAGCCTGGCGATCCCGACCAGTTCCAAAGCCAAGGACGCCGCCAAGGTATTCACCAGCTGGGCCACCTCCAAGGAATATGGCGCATTGGTCGCCAAGACCGACGGCATTGCCAACGTACCGCCAGGTACACGCAAGTCGACCTACAGCGACGAGTACATGAAGGCCGCGCCGTTCGCCAAGGTCACCCTGGAGTCACTGAAAGTCGCCGACCCGACCAAGCCTACCCTCAAGCCGGTGCCGTATATCGGTATCCAGTTGGTGACCATTCCTGAATTCCAGGCGATTGGCACCCAGGTCGGCAAGTTCTTCTCGGGCGCGCTGACCGGTCAGCAAACGGTGGATGCCGCATTGACCGCCGCGCAGACCACCACCGAGCGTGAAATGAAGCGGGCCGGCTACCCCAAATAAAGCCGGTATATGTGGGAGCGGGCTAGCTCGCGAATGCGGTCTTGCAGTGGATGCATCATTGACTGACACACCGCATTCGCGAGCAAGCCCGCTCCCACACTGACCGCGCTTCGATTCTCGTTTTGCATGCACCCGACTGGTCTTGATCCTAATGAATACAACGCCCAAAAACCGTCTGGCCAACCCCGGCTGGTTTCTCGTCAGCCCCTCGGTGGCCTTGTTGCTGCTGTGGATGATCGTGCCGCTGGGCATGACCCTGTACTTCTCCTTGATCCGCTACAACCTGCTCTACCCCGGCGAGAACCAATTCGTGGGGCTGGAGAACTTCACCTACTTCATCACCGACTCGGGCTTCTTGCCCGGCGCCACTAATACCCTGCTGCTGGTAGGCAGCGTGCTGTTGATCAGCGTGGTGTTCGGTGTGTTGATCAGTGCGTTGCTTGAGGCCAGTGAATTCCTGGGTCGCGGCCTGGTGCGGGTGCTGTTGATTTCGCCGTTCTTCATCATGCCTACCGTCGGTGCGCTGATCTGGAAGAACCTGATTTTCCACCCGGTGTCGGGGATTCTCGCCGCCGTGTGGAAGTTCTTCGGCGCCGAGCCGGTGGACTGGCTGGCGCACTACCCGTTGCTGTCGATCATTATCATTGTGTCGTGGCAGTGGCTACCCTTCGCGATCCTGCTGCTGATGACCGCCATGCAGTCCCTCGACCAGGAGCAAAAGGAAGCCGCACGCCTGGACGGCGCCGGCGCCATCGCGATTTTCTGGCACCTGACCCTGCCCCACCTGGCCCGCCCGATTGCCGTGGTGGTGATGATCGAAACGATCTTCCTGCTCTCGGTGTTCGCCGAAATCTTCACCACCACCAACGGTGGCCCCGGCTACGCCTCGACCAACCTCGCCTACCTGATCTACAACCAGGCGCTGGTGCAGTTCGACGTGGGCATGGCCTCGGCCGGCGGCTTGATTGCCGTGGTCATCGCCAATATCGCGGCGATCATCCTGGTGCGGATGATCGGCAAAAACCTGACTGACAAGCCTTGAGGGCCGCGCCATGACGCTTCAACAATCCCGCCGCCTGCAAAGCCTGTTGCTCGGCACGTTGGCCTGGGCCATCGCGATCCTGATTTTCTTCCCGATCTTCTGGATGGTGCTGACCAGCTTCAAGACCGAAATCGACGCGTTCGCCACGCCGCCGCAGTTCATCTTCACGCCGACGCTGGAGAACTACCTGCATATCAACGAGCGCAGCAATTACTTCAGCTACGCCTGGAACTCGGTGCTGATCTCGTTCAGCGCCACCGCCCTGTGCCTGCTGATCTCGGTGCCGGCCGCCTACTCCATGGCGTTCTACGAAACCAAACGCACCAAGGGCACACTGCTGTGGATGCTGTCCACCAAGATGCTGCCGCCGGTGGGCGTGCTGATGCCGATCTACCTGCTGGCCAAGAGCTTCGGCCTGCTGGATACGCGCATTGCGTTGATCATCATCTACACCCTGATCAACCTGCCGATTGTGGTGTGGATGGTTTACACCTACTTCAAGGACATCCCCAAGGACATCCTCGAAGCCGCCCGTCTGGATGGCGCCACCCTGTGGCAGGAAATGGTCCGGGTGTTGCTGCCGATCGCCAAGGGTGGCCTGGCGTCCACAGTGTTGCTGTCGCTGATCCTGTGCTGGAACGAGGCGTTCTGGTCGTTGAACCTGACCTCCTCGAATGCCGCGCCGCTGACCGCACTGATCGCCTCCTACTCCAGCCCCGAAGGTCTGTTCTGGGCCAAATTGTCCGCCGTGTCGACCCTGGCCTGTGCGCCGATCCTGATTTTTGGCTGGATCAGCCAGAAACAGCTGGTGCGCGGTTTGTCCTTCGGCGCCGTGAAATAACCGGCTTCTTATAAAAAATTGCATGTGGAGGCCCATCATGGCCAACCTGAAAATCAAGAATCTGCAAAAAGGCTTCGAAGGATTTTCCATCATCAAGGGCATCGACCTGGAAGTGAACGACAAGGAATTCGTGGTCTTCGTCGGCCCCTCGGGCTGCGGTAAATCCACCCTGCTGCGCTTGATCGCGGGCCTGGAAGAAGTCACCGAAGGCACCATCGAACTCGATGGCCGCGACATCACTGAAGTCACCCCGGCCAAGCGCGACCTGGCGATGGTGTTCCAGACCTACGCCTTGTACCCGCATATGAGCGTGCGCAAGAACATGTCGTTTGCCCTGGACCTGGCAGGCGTCGACAAGAAGTTGGTGGAGAGTAAAGTCAACGAAGCCGCACGCATCCTGGAACTGGGGCCGCTGCTGGAGCGCAAGCCCAAGCAGTTGTCCGGCGGCCAGCGCCAGCGCGTGGCCATCGGCCGGGCCATTGTGCGTAACCCGAAGATATTTCTGTTCGACGAGCCGCTTTCCAACCTCGACGCCGCGCTGCGCGTGCAGATGCGCCTGGAGCTGGCGCGCCTGCATAAAGAACTGCAAGCCACGATGATTTACGTGACCCACGACCAGGTTGAAGCGATGACCCTGGCCGACAAGGTCGTCGTGTTGAACAGCGGCCGTATCGAGCAGGTCGGCTCGCCGCTGGAGCTGTATCACCAGCCGGCCAACCTGTTTGTGGCGGGCTTTCTCGGGACGCCGAAGATGGGCTTTCTGAAGGGCAAAGTCACCCGCGTCGAAGGCCAGGGCTGCGAAGTCCAGCTGGACGCCGGCACCACCCTCAGCCTGCCCCTGAGCGGTGCCAGCTTGAGCGTGGGCAGTGCAGTGACCCTGGGCATTCGTCCGGAACACCTGGAAATTGCTTCACCCGGCCAAACCACGCTGACCGTCACCGCCGACGTCGGCGAACGCCTGGGCAGCGACACCTTCTGCCACGTCATCACCGCCACAGGCGAGCCACTGACCATGCGGATTCGTGGCGACATGGCCAGCCAATACGGCGAAACGCTGCAGTTGCACCTGAACCCGGAGCACTGCCACCTGTTCGACACCGACGGCGTGGCCGTGGCCCGCCCACTGCGCGCTGCCGCCTGATTTCGCGAGATTTGTGATGAAACTGAATAGACAGAACCTCAACCAACTGGCGCCGCAAGTCAAAACCCCGGCCTATGCCATCGCTAGCACCACGCAGGGCATCGCCCATATCGGCGTGGGCGGTTTCCACCGCGCGCATCAGGCGTATTACACCGACGCGTTGATGAATACCGGTGAAGGGCTGGACTGGAGCATCTGCGGCGTCGGCCTGCGTGCCGAGGACCGCAAGGCCCGCGACGACCTGGCCGGCCAGGACTACTTGTTTACCCTGTATGAACTGGGTGACACCGACGACACCGAAGTGCGCGTGATCGGCGCCATCAGCGACATGCTACTGGCCGAAGACAGCGCCCAGGCGCTGATCGACAAGCTGGCCAGCCCCGAGATTCGCATCGTCTCGCTGACCATCACCGAAGGCGGCTACTGCATCGACGACAGCAACGGCGAGTTCATGGCCCACCTGCCGCAGATCCAACACGACCTGGCGCACCCGAACACGCCAAAAACCGTGTTCGGCTTTATCTGCGCCGCGCTGACCAAACGCCGTGCGGCGGGCATTGCGGCTTTCACGGTGATGTCCTGCGATAACCTGCCGCACAACGGCGGTGTGACGCGCAAGGCACTGCTGGCCTTCGCCGCCCTGCACAATGGCGAACTGCACGACTGGATCAAGGCCAATGTGAGCTTCCCGAACGCCATGGTCGACCGCATCACGCCGATGACCAGCACCGCCCACCGCCTGCAACTGCACGACGAACACGCCATCGACGATGCCTGGCCGGTGGTGTGCGAGCCGTTTGTGCAATGGGTGCTGGAAGACAAGTTCGTCAACGGTCGCCCGGCCTGGGAAAAGGTCGGCGTGCAATTCACCGACGACGTGACGCCCTATGAAGAAATGAAAATCGGCCTGCTCAATGGCAGCCACCTGGCCTTGACCTATTTGGGGTTTCTCAAGGGTTACCGGTTTGTGCATGAAACCATGAACGACCCGGTATTTGTCGCCTACATGCGCGCCTACATGGACCTGGACGTCACCCCCAACCTGGCGCCGGTGCCGGGTATCGACCTGACGGTGTACAAGCAGACCCTGGTCGAGCGTTTTTCCAACCAGGCGATTGCCGACCAACTGGAGCGCGTGTGTTCGGATGGTTCGTCGAAGTTTCCCAAGTTCACCGTACCGACCATCAATCGTCTGATTGCCGATGGCCGCGAGACCGAGCGTGCGGCGCTGGTCGTTGCAGCCTGGGCCTTGTATCTGAAGGGTGTGGATGAGCATGGGGTAGCGTACAAGATCCCCGACCCTCGAGCGCAGTTCTGCCAAGGGCTGGTGAGCGATGATGCGTTGATCAGCAAGCGCTTGCTGGGGGTAGAGGAGATTTTCGGCACGGCTATTCCCAACTCGCCTGAGTTTGTGGCAGCGTTTGAGCGGTGTTTTGTCAGCTTGCGTGATCACGGTGTAACCGAAACACTGCAGCGGCTCCTGAAGAAACCGGCTTAACCCTGTGGGCGCTGGCTTGCCTGCGATGACGGTCTACTGGTCGGTCCAGGGCTGGCTGAACCACCACCATCGCAGGCAAGCCAGCTCCCACATTGAGCGTATTTTCAATCCAACAATACTGCTGAGCACGCCATCATGACCCAGCAAAACCTCTACTTAGGCATCGACTGCGGCACCCAAGGCACCAAGGCCATCGTCCTCGACGCCTCCAGCGGCCAGGTGCTGGGCTTGGGCGCCGCTGCCCACACCCTGATCAGCGGCGCCAACGGCCGCCGCGAACAGCACACCCAGGAATGGCTGGACGCCTTCACCGAAGCCACCCACCGCGCCCTGCAACAAGCCGGGGTGGATGGCCAGGACATCCTCGGCATCGGCGTATCGGGCCAACAGCACGGCCTGGTATTGCTCGATGATCAAGGCCAGGTGCTGCGGCCGGCCAAGCTGTGGTGCGACACCGAAACCGCTCCCGAAAACGACCGCCTGTTGGCGTATCTGGGTGGCGAAAGTGGTTCGCTGGAGCGCCTGGGCGTGGCCATTGCGCCGGGCTACACCGTGTCCAAGCTGCTATGGACCCGTGAACAGCATCCCGACGTATTTGCACGCATCGCGCATGTCCTGCTGCCCCACGACTACCTCAACTATTGGCTGACCGGCCGCGCCGTCGCCGAGTATGGCGATGCTTCAGGCACCGGCTACTTCAACGTGCGCAGCCGTGAATGGGATGTGGCCTTACTCAAGCACATCGACCCCAGCGGCCGCCTGGAAGCCGCATTGCCCGAGCTGATCGAGGCCGACCAGGCCGTGGGCCGCATTCTCCCGGCCATCGCCGAACGCCTGGGTATCAACCCCGACGCCATCGTCGCCAGCGGCGGCGGCGACAATATGATGGGCGCCATCGGCACCGGCAACATCGCACCGGGCGTGATCACCATGAGCCTGGGCTCATCGGGCACGGTGTACGCCTTTGCCGATCAACCGAACGTCAGCCTGCAAGCGTCCGTCGCTACGTTCTGCTCCTCCAGCGGCGGCTGGCTGCCGTTGATCTGCACCATGAACCTGACCAACGCCACCGGAGTGATCCGCGAGCTGTTCGAGCTGGACCTGAACGCGTTCAACGCCTTGGTCGCCGAGGCGCCGATTGGCGCCGACGGCGTAAGCATGCTGCCGTTTCTCAACGGCGAACGCGTACCCGCCCTGCCCCACGCCACCGGCAGCCTGCACGGCCTGACCATGACCAACCTGACCCGCGCCAACCTGTGCCGCGCCGTGGTCGAGGGCACCACGTTCGGCCTGCGCTATGGCCTCGACCTGCTGCGCCAGACCGGCCTGCAAAGCCTGCGTATCCGCCTGATCGGCGGCGGCTCGAAAAGCCCGATATGGCGGCAGATGGTTGCCGATATCATGAACACCGAAGTGGTCTGCACCGAACAAAGCGAAGCCGCCGCCCTGGGCGCGGCGATCCAGGCGGCATGGAGCCGGTCCGGTGAATCCCTGGCCAGCCTGTGCGAAAAATGTGTGAGCGTCGACCCGGCCAGCCGTACCCTGCCGGTGGCAGAGCATGTCGCGGCCTATCAGCAGGCTTACGAGCGCTATCAAAAACACGTGGCAACCCTTTAAGAGCGAACGACTATGTATCTGGTGTGTGGCGAAGCGCTGTTTGATTTTTTCAGCGAGGAAGAGGCCGGCGGGCAGGCTTCCAAGGTCAATTACAAGGCGATTGCCGGCGGCTCACCGTTCAACGTCGCGGTAGGGTTGCGCCGCCTGGGCATCGAAGCCGGACTGTTCGGCGGCTTGTCCACCGACTTCCTCGGGCGACGCCTGGCGCAGGTGCTGAAGGATGAAGGCGTGGACGAGCGGTTCCTGGTGGAATTCGCTGCGCCGACCACCCTGTCGATGGTCGCCGTGGGCGCCAATGGCTCACCGCAGTACAATTTCCGCGGTGAAGGCTGCGCCGACCGGCTGCTGGAAGTCGCGCATCTGCCGGTACTTGGCGATGACGTGCGCGGGCTGCATGTCGGCTCGTTTTCCCTGGTGGTGCAACCGATTGGCGACACCCTGCTGAGCCTGGTCAAGCGCGAAAGCGGCAAGCGCCTGATCAGCCTCGACCCCAACGTGCGCCTGAACCCGCAGCCGGATATCCAGCTGTGGCGCGAGCGCGTCGCCGAGCTGGTCAAGCATGCCGACCTGATCAAGGTCAGCGATGAAGACCTGCACTTGCTCTACCCGGACCAGTCGCCGGAAAGCGTGCTGCAGGGCTGGTTGCAACACCGTTGCCAGCTGGTGTTCCTGACCCGTGGCGGCGATGGCGCCAGCGTGTTCAGCCGCCAGCATGGCAACTGGTCGCAACCGGCCGTGAAGGTGGTGATGGCCGATACGGTGGGGGCTGGGGATACCTTCCAGGCAGCGTTGATTACGTGGTTGACCGAACAGCAGTTGGATTCGGTGGAGGGCCTGCAGCAGTTGACCCGCGAACAGATCGACAACATGCTCGGCTTCGCCATCCGCGCTGCTGCGTTGACCTGCACCAAGACCGGGCCGGATTTACCGTATCGTCAGCAACTGAATTAATCTCGCCCGCCCCCGGCACTCTGCTGGGGGCACTCCTGCATTTCTACGTTCGATTCCTGCCGCCCTAGCGCGTTTACGCTTGTTTTTTGCGCCCTACAAGCTGTCAACTCTGACAGTTGCCAGCCAAGTCTTTAGCGCCAAAAATCGCGTAACGCCTCACGCGCAAAAAGGACTGTAGCGCCCAGGCGCCAACACCCTATGCCACGGAAGGAATCTGAGATGACTGACCTCATAAAAACCCTGGGGCGCCCGTTTGCCCTGCTGCTTGGCGCGCTGGGCTGGATGGCCGCTCAGGCCGCGACCTTCACGCAAATTCCGACCGTGCCTAACGGCCGCAACTGTGCTGCGCTGGCGGTCAACGACTCCGGCCGGACGGTGGGCAACTGTTCGCAGATCGGCAACAATGCCAATCCGATCCCTTGGGTGGCAGACGCCGGCTCGCCGCAAGTGGCATTGCCTTCTCTGGCCACGGGCCAGGGGTGTACGGTCAGCTACATTTCCAATGCCAATTGGGCCATGGGCTCATGTAACAAAACCAGTAGTGTGACCACCGGTGTTATCTGGAAAGGTGATACACCGGCCAACCCGCCGGTGGTGCTCAACCCACTGCCGGCCAGAACGTTACCCCTGCCCGTCCGCTCGGCCGATTTCGGTAGCGTGCCCACTAAGATGAACGAACGGGGCGACGTCGTGGGGGGGAGCGTTGGTGAAGGCAGACGGTACACGCCAGTGCTTTGGGCCGCCGGCAGTGGCACACCCCAGTACATTTTCCCTGCGGGACTTTTGTTCCAGCCTGATGGCGTTGGCTGCACGCCGGTGGATGTGAACCTGACGCTCGTCAATGGCTACCCCAGCGTGGCACTCAACTGCCTAGGCACCGCAGGCGCCAACATTGCCCGGGTAGCCACACGGGGCACGTCCGGTTACGTGATCACCGACCTGGCCGCTCCAGCTGGCGCCAACTTCTGTACGGTCTTGGCGGTCAATGACGCGTTGAATGTTGCAGGACAATGCGAGTACCCCAACTCTACCGTCAACGTCCCCAAGGCTGTCTCATGGCCAAGTCCAAGCAGTGCGCCCATTGTGCTGACCAGTGCGGCCGGCACTGCCAGCAAATCAATCAGCATCGGCAACAATGGCGCGATCCTGATCAAGCGACCGGACGGCGCCGGCAATACCGGGTATTCAGTGTGGGTGCCGCTGCCGACGCCTATTCAGTTGGCGGTCGATATAGTGCTTCCAGCCGGCTATACAACGCCAACCGCCTACAAAATTCGCTACAACGGCAGTACATCTGTCGTCGTGCTGAGCACAGTAAACACTACGCAGAACGTAATCGCGGCTACGTGGACCCTTGCCGCAGGCGTAGTGCCTATCCTGCCGATCAATGGCGGCCTGACCAGCCTCCTCATGGGGGTATCGCCAAGTGCTACGTATGTGGTTGGTGTGGTGAAGGACAGTTCTCAAATTGCGGACGCGGTGATAGCCACATTGCCTTGATGAGGCACCTGTTTCGCAAGAGGATTTTGTTATGAAAAGTTCAATCGCAGGTGTAGTGCTAGGTATGACACTGAGCCTGTCACCGGCATACGGCTTTGACCCAGCGTCTCAAGCGACTCCGTTTGACTCGACCGTGGTGGAATTTGATACGGCTGTTTTTATCGACGTGCTGCTTCGACATGCGTTACTCCCCGACCAAGCATCATTGATAGAGCCTGGAACAAGTTACAACGAATCGCCGTCCGGCTTTGAATTTGTGGAAGACTACTAAAATGAAGCTTTTGTCAGTAACCCGCCGTTTAATCCATGGTTAATCCACCCCGCCGAAAGTTGAATCGACCGCACTCGCACGGCTCTGCCGTTGCTCAGGGCGGCCGCGGCTCAGCACATGGCTGAGCCCGCGAACGACTTGCGGAGAACCACCATGAAACTGCGTACTTTAATGCTCGGCGGCGCACTGGCGTTGGCAGCTGTCTCGGGCCTGGCACAGGCGGATGATCAAACCCATGCGGTCAAACCTGTGCCCTACCAATACGGCATGCCAATGGATATCGCCAAGGTCCTGGCCATGAATGAACCCCCGACCAACGACTGCAAAGTCATCAAGGCGAATATCAAGTTCCTCGACAAAGCCGGCAAAGTGGAAAACGTGAGCTATCGGAAAATGTCCGAAGCCTGCGATTTCCAGAATTGAGCCGGTGAAAGACCCGCGACAAGCCCGCACCTGACGCGTAATCTTGCGGGCTTGTCATCAGGCTGAAAGGATTCGCCATGCAATTGAGTTTCCGCGCCCTCGCAACGTTCACCGCGCTGCTCTGCTTTGCCCTCGCATTGGTCTGGGGGCTGCGCCCCGACCTGCTGCTATGGCTGTGGAGTGTCGAATATTCGAATGCCACCGGGCTGGTTTCACGCCGCAACGCCGCGTTGTTCCTGGGCATCGGCATCATGTTCTATCGCGCCCGTAATGCCCCACCCTCAGACACGCGCCGCGCACTGACCAGCGGCTTTATCGCTGGGTGCCTGGTGCTGGCTGTGCTGGGGTTCAGTGAATGGATCAATGGCAATGCGGGACCAGGCATCCTGCTGGCGGTGGCAACAGAAACCGTACTGGGCCTGGCGTTTATCCAGGCCCACAGGTCTTCGGTCATCCAACCTCAGGCGTCCAACTAGTAGAAGCTGCGCCCTCCCGCTCGTTGCAGGGCGGGTGCCTGGTTGTGCTTGAGGTCTTCGCGCAACCCGGTGATCAGGTTGCAAATAGCTCGACTGCTGTCGAGCTTGTCAGCGTTTATACCTTTGACTTCCAAATCCACCCGGTCACGATCGCGGTCGTCATAGACCTTGATCGTCAGCGAAGCGTCTTCGGCTTTGGTGCATTCGCACCGTTTAGGCAGGAAACTTCCTTCAATAATGCTGCGAAGTTCTAATTCCGAAAGCATGGTCAACCTCTCCTTTCATGAGACTGCCAACAGGTTATTGTGTGTCTGACAGGCGCTCGCCCGCCACGTCTTGCCGACCCTGGAAGACGCGTTTCAATCATCAGCGTACTCGGCAAAATCCGATTTCGTTGTAACCTTTCTTCATAAAGAACATGCACAGTTATATACGTTAAAACGTCACGTTTAAATCATCGTCGAATGGCCTCGATTAATCGTTTAACCCGGCACTTCAAGTTAAGCAGCGCCTTGTGCAGCCACTCTTTCAGCAACATGTCGCAAACTATCAAAGTTGATATTGGCGCCTGAATTAACTGCCACCAGCGTCTGCCCACGCACACCTCGGGTCTCGACATAGTGGCGGATACCCGCGACGCCCAACGCACCGGAAGGCTCGGTGATGGAGCGCGTATCGTCGTAGATCAGCTTGATGGCACTGCACAGCTCATCGTTGCTGACGGTGATCACCTCATCCACCCACTCCCGGCAGATTTCAAAGCCATAGGCACCGATCTGCGCGACCGCCGTACCATCGGCGAACCCGTCGACACTCGGCAGCACCACCCGCTCACCGGCATTCAGGGCCGCGAGCAGGCAACTGGAGCCTTCGGGCTCGACGCCGATGATGCGCACTTGCGGCCGCAGGTATTTGACGTAGGCGGCGATACCGGCGATCAGGCCGCCGCCGCCCACCGGCACAAAGATCGCGTCTAACGGGCCCTGCTGCTGTTGCAGGATCTCCATGGCGACGGTGCCTTGACCGGCGATCACATCCGGGTCATCGAAGGGAGACACGAAGGTGCAACCGCTGGTGTCGGCCAACAGCAGCGCGTGAGCCAGGGCAAAGGGAAAACTCGCTCCGTGCAGCACCGCTTCGGCGCCCCGGGAGCGCACGCCCAGCACCTTCAACTCGGGCGTGGTGCTGGGCATGACGATGCGCGCCTTGATTCCCAGCTCTCGCGCCGCCAGCGCCACGCCTTGGGCATGATTGCCCGCCGACGCAGTGACTACACCCCGGGCCTTTTGCTCGGCACTGAGCTGTATCAGCTTGTTGTAGGCGCCGCGAATCTTGAAGGAAAAGGTCGGTTGCAGGTCTTCACGCTTGAGCAACACGTGATTGCCGAGCAACCCCGACAGTGCCGGCGCGGCTTGCAAGGGTGTGCGCACCGCCAAGTCATAGACCGGGGCGGCGAGGATCTTTTTCACGTAGTGCTCAAGCAGTCCCGTGTCGGCGGTGCAGGTGCTCATGGGTATCTCCTGGCTTGTGGCAAAGGCCCGGGAGACGGAAAAACAAAACCCGCCTCAAGGGCGGGTTTGGGTGCAGCCGTGTGCTATCCCGCCAAATGAGGAATGGCGGTAATAATAATGCTTGGCTGGCTGCGGAAGGTTTGAAAGGTCATGTCAGGAAATTAACCGGCGGTTGGGCGACAAGTCAACGGCCAGGCGCCATTTAGCCGCTGGGGGTTTACCAGCGATATACGAAACATATACGCTTTGTATATCAACCTACCACAGTGAATCGTATGGGCATCGTCAAGATCACCGACCAACTGCACGAACAATTGCGCCTGGCCAGCGCCGCCATGGACCGCTCCATCAACGCCCAGGCCGAGTTCTGGATCAAAATCGGCCTGCTCGCCGAGTTGAATCCCAGCCTGCCCTACAACGAGTTGATCAACAAACTGTTGCTGGACAAGCCCGACCTGATCCGGGGGCGCAGTTGATGATCAAGACCGCCGCCCAACTGGCTGTAATGCGTGAATCCGGGCGCCTGCTGGCCCAGGTGTTCAGCATGCTCGATGGTTTTGTTGCCGCTGGCCGCTCCACTCTGGAGCTGGACAGCGCCGTCGAAGCCTTTATCCGCAACGACTTGAAAGCCCGCCCCGCCAGCCTCGGGCAATACGACTACCCGTTCTCCATCAACACCTCGATCAACGAGGTGGTGTGCCATGGCATGCCCAGCGCCAAGGACGTGTTGACGGACGGCGACATCATCAACATCGACATCACCCTGGAAAAAGGCGGGTTTATTGCCGACTCGAGCAAGATGTACATGATCGGCAACGTCGCGCCCAAGGCCCGACGTCTGGTTGAAATGACCTTCGAAGCTATGTGGGCCGGCATTCGCCAGGTCAAGCCCGGTGCGCGCCTGGGTGATATCGGCCACGCGATCCAGAGCCACGCGCAGGCCAATGGCTACAGCGTGGTACGTGAATATTGCGGCCATGGCATCGGCCGGCAGATGCATGAAGAACCACAGGTGCTGCACTTCGGTCGCGCCGGAACCGGCCTGGAACTGCGCGAAGGCATGGTGTTCACCATCGAGCCGATGCTCAATCAGGGCAGCGCCAAAGTGCGCAGCCTGAAGGACGGTTGGACCGTGGTGACCAAGGACAACAGCCTGTCGGCGCAGTGGGAACATACCGTGGCGGTGACCGCGGATGGTTTTGAAGTGCTGACGCTGCAAGCTTGACCAGGCACCCTGTAGGAAGGGGCATGCTCGCGAAAGCGGCGTGTCAGTCAGCTTATCTGTAACTGGTCACCGCCTTCGGGAGCAAGCCCCCTCCCACATTGGATCTCCTTGCATCAGGTAGATTTGCTTTTGATCTTCAGGAGATGGCTGTTCACACGACATTTGCGCCACCCGCAATCCGTTTAAGCCCCACCACCATCAACCCCGCCCCCAACCCCATCGCCAACAGGAATAACGGGTACGACACCCACCACGGCGTACCCGCGGTCATCATGCTGAACTCCGACATGCCGCCAATGCTTGCGATCAGGTTCAGCGGCAGGAACACCACGTTGATCAGCGTCAGCTTGCGCAGCAGGTTGTTCATGCTGTTGTTCATCAGGTTGCCGCGCGCGTCGATCAGCCCGGAAAACACGTTGGAATAGATCTCGGCCTGCTTGTAGCACTGGTGATTTTCAATGATCAGGTCGTCGATCAGGCCGAGGGTTTGTGCACTGAAGTGTTCCTTTTCCGCGTGGTTGCGCAACCGCGACAAGACGGCGCCATTGCTGTGCAGCGCGTTGATGTAATAGATCAGGCTTTCGCTGAGGTTGAACATCTGCATCAGGTGGTGATTGCTCATGGACGCATTGAACTGTTGCTGCAACTCCCGTGCGACCCGCTTGATCACCTTGAGGTGACCCAAGTAGTGGTGGATGTTGTTAAGCAGCAGGTCGAGCAACACGTCCAGCGGGGTGTGCAACGGGCGCCGTTTGCCGAGGCCGGTCAGCGGGGTTTCATCGGGGGCGATCACCAACAGGCGGCCCGGCGCAAACAACAGGCCGCAGGACGACACTTCGAACAACAGGTTGTCGCCGCCGGCAAAGTTCTCCGGGCGCTTCCAGATCAGAAACAGGTTGTCGGGGTGAAATTCGATACGCGAGACTTCATCCGGGTCGAGCGCCGAGGCCAGCGCGTGCTCATCCAGCTTGTGCTGGTCACGCAGCCACTCGCGTTCGGCCAGGTCGGGGTTGCTGAACAACATAACAGGGGCGGTGACCGTCGCCGAATCACCGGCCCCGGCGCAGAGTTTTCCATCGGTCAGTTCAAAGCGCTGGATCATCGCGACTCACCAGACCTGGCCCTGGCGCTTCAATTCCAGGCGCCGCACAAACTCTTCCAGCACCAGGCCGTACAGGTCGTCCTGCAAATAAGCATCTTCAATGCCCGCGTCGAGGTTGGGGTTGTCGTTGACCTCAATCACCACCACCTTGTCGCCGGACTGCTTGAGGTCGACCCCATAGAGGCCGTCGCCGATCAGGTTGGCGGTCTTCACCGCAAGCTCCACCACCGCCTTGGGTGCTTCATGGACCGCCAGGGTACGGCATTCGCCGTTGATGTCCTGGCCGATAGCCTTATGGTTGTAGATTTGCCAATGGCCCTTGGACATAAAGTACTGGCAGGCAAAGATCGGCTTGCGGTTGAGTACGCCGATGCGCCAGTCGTACTCGGTGTAGAAAAACTCCTGGGCCAGCAACAGCACCGAATGTTCGAACAATTGCGCGGTGGCCTTGAGCAGGGCCTCCTGGCTTTCCACTTTGATCACCCCACGTGAGAAACAGCCATCGGGGATCTTCAACACCAGCGGGAAGCCCAGGCGCTCGCCGACCCGCTCGAAATCTTCCGGTCGCTCCTTGTAGAGAATTTCGGTGGCGGGCATGCCCAGTTGATGGCTGTTCAGCAGGTCGGTGAGGTAGACCTTGTTGGTGCAGCGCAGGATCGACGCGGGGTCGTCCATCACCACCAGCCCTTCGCTTTCGGCTTTTTTGGCGAAACGGTAGGTATGGTTGTCGACGCTGGTGGTCTCACGGATCAGCAAGGCGTCGTACTCGGCCAGTCGCGAGTAGTCCTTGCGCTCGATCAACTCCACATCAATGCCCAGCCCCTTGCCCACCCGGATGAAATTTTCCAGGGCGCGGGCGTTTGAGGGCGGCAGTAGCTCCTGGGGGTCGTGCAGGATCGCCAGGTCATACCGCGCCAGGCGGCGCGAGCGTGGCTGGCGCCAGATCTTGCGGCTGAAGTTGTCGAGGGCGTGGGCGAACTGGTCTTCCTGATGGTCGCGCAACTTGTGCAACACCCCGGATTTAACCCCCTCGATGTGCCAGCCGTTATTCTTTTTAAACTCAACTAACAGAATCGGGCAGGGAAACGTTTCAAACAACTGACGGGCCAACTCCTGCAACGGTTCTATAGTGGTTCGCCCGAAGTAAAGGGTCAGGGTAAACCCTTCGGTATTGCTGTAAAGATGATGACTCAAGGCTTTATCGAGGGTTTTATCCAAATCATCCAGGGCCAGGCCATACAGTGACTTTTTTGTCAGTTCACTGATGGTGCGCACTGACGGAATCACCTTGTGCCCCCGCGCCTCGGCCAGCAGGGAGCAATAGTAACCGTGCCCCAGGTACTTGTAACTGCGGCACAAGTTGATCACCTGCACACGCTTGCCAGCCTGGCTTTCCCGGGTTTGCTCGAGGTACTCCTGGGCGGTGACGATGTCTTCGCTGGGGAAGTAGGAGGCCCAATCTTCCTTGCGCTCCACAATGATCACAACGTGGCTTCCCACGTTGGACGCAGCGGAAAAATAACCCTGATTGGTTATTGTCGCCGCGACGGTTTGCTCGGATACTTCACGCCAATGACCTTGTACCGCCGACATAATATTTGATCCGCTTTAGAGAACTCGACCTTTTCTATTAAGCACGGTCTTTTAGAGAAGTCCCGTTTCGTTACGCAACTTTTACGGCGGTCATATGGCTCTTTTCTTTCGCGTTGCAGTAGCGGCTGACGTGCCGGTCTTATGGGTATTGGAACAGCACTGTTTCACCGGCGACCGCCTGTCGCGGCGCAGTTTCTATTGGATGATCCGCCGCGCCCATGGCCAGTTGCTGGTGGCGGAAAATGACGGGCAGTTGCTCGGCTATGGGCTGGTGCTGTTGCGCAATGGCACCTCACTGGCGCGGTTGTATTCCCTGGCCATCGCCGAGCACGCCCGAGGGCTTGGCGTGGGCAGGCAGTTGCTGGCGCGCATCGAAACGTACGCGGCGGAGCACGCCTGTACCCACTTGCGCCTGGAGGTGCGCACCGACAACCCCACTGCGCTCACCCTGTATGAACGCAACGGCTACCGACGCTTTGCCAGGGTCGATGATTACTACGAAGACCACACCTCGGCGCTGCGGCTGGAGAAAGCCCTCCCAAGGTGAAACAGCCAGTGTGGCGAGCGGGCTTGTTGTGGCGAGCGGGCTCGCCACAGAGGCCCGCTAGCCATAGAAGCGGGCTTGCCACAAGGAATGTGCCTTATGCCACCTGCTTGATACCGGCCTTGGCTTCCAGCTCGCGCACCAGCGGCAACACGCGCTTGCCGAAATACTCGACCTCTTCCTGGAAGTGCAGGAAGCCTGCGAGCACCAGGTCCACCCCCACCGCCTTGAGCGCGACAATGCGCTCGGCAATCTGCTGCGGGGTGCCGATCAGATTGGTCTTGAAGCCGTCGTTGTACTGCACCAGGTCCTCAAAGCTGGACTTGGCCCAGTTGCCCTCGCCTTCGGGGGACGCCTTGCCCGCCTGTTTGGCGGCGTCGCCAAACGCATTCACGGCTTCAGGGTCGGCCTTGTCGATGATTTCCGCGAGCACGGCGCGGGCTTCTTCCTCGGTGTCGCGGGCGATCACAAAGGCGTTGACACCGATTTTGACCGAATGGTTGTTCGCCGCCGCCTTGGCGCGGATGTCATCGACCTGGGCCTTGATGCCTTCCGGGGTGTTGCCGTTGGTGAAGTACCAGTCCGACACCCGCGCCGCCATGTCCCGCGCCGCCCGCGAGCTACCGCCCTGGAACACTTCCGGCTGGCCCAGCGGCTTGGGCTTGAGGGTGTAGTTGTTAAAGCGGTAGAAGTCGCCCTTGAAGGTAAAGTCGTCCTGGGTCCAGATGCCTTTGAGGGCCCGGATAAACTCCTCGGAGCGGCGATAGCGCTCGTCGTGTTCCAGCCAGTGCTCGCCGATGGCCTGGAACTCGCCTTTGAACCAGCCACTGACGATGTTCACCGCGATACGGCCATTGGTGAGCTGGTCGATGGTTGCCAGTTGCTTGGCTGCCAGCGCCGGTTGCCACGGGCCGGGCAGGATCGCGGCAATCACCTTGAGCGTGGTGGTCGCAGCCAGCAGTGCGTGGCTGAACGCCACGGATTCATGCTGGTTTTCGGCACCGTAGCCGGCGGTAAAGCGAATCTGCGTCAGGCCATATTCGAAGCCGGCGGCTTCGGCCAGTTGGGCCAGTTTGCGGTTGTAGTCGATGCCCCAGTGGGTGCGTTGCTCGATCTTGCTGACCACCAGCCCACCGCTGACGTTGGGCACCCAATAGGCAAATTTCACAGCTTGCTGACTCATCGAACGGTTCCTCGCACAAAGGGATGTACCCAGGGCTTGAGCAGCAAGCGTGCCAGCCAGGGCCAAACGCCCACCCCATGGGCTGCGCGCCGAAAAGCCGAGGCAGAATCGGCCTGGATGTGCCTGTTGGGGTTTGAACCGGTTTGTCGGATCACTGTTGCTGAGGCAACAGCAGCTGCGGCCAAGCCTCCGAAAACACTGGGCCCGACACCCGGCACGGACTGTGCAATCACTCAGGGTACTGATCACTGCCCCGGAGCCTTGCCTCATGACCGAACACCACGTCATCAACCCGCTGTCCACCGGCGTCGACTACCCCGCACTGGCGGCGCGCTTTCGCCCGATTTTCCAGCGCATCGCCAATGGCGCGCTGGAGCGCGAACAAACCCGCGCCCTGCCCCACGAGCCGATCCAGTGGCTCAAAGAAGCCGGTTTCGGCGCCGTGCGCGTCCCGGTGGAATATGGCGGCGGCGGTGCTTCGCTGCCGCAACTGTTCGAGTTGCTGATCGAACTGGCCGAAGCCGACTCCAACGTGCCGCAGGCCCTGCGCGGGCATTTCGCGTTTGCCGAAGACCGCCTCAACGCCCCGCCGAGCGCCGGTCGCGACCTGTGGTTCAAGCGCTTTGTCGACGGCGATATCGTCGGCTGCGCCTGGACCGAAATCGGCGCGGTGGCCATCGGCGATGTCGTCACCAAGGTCAGCCCGGACGGTGAACACTGGAAACTCAACGGTGAGAAGTTCTACAGCACCGGCAGCATTTTCTCTGACTGGATCGACGTGTATGCCCAGCGCAGCGACACCGGCGGTGACGTGATCGCCGCCACCCGCGCCCGCCAACCCGGCGTGGTGCACAGCGATGACTGGGACGGTTTTGGCCAGCGCACCACGGGCAGCGGCACCTCACGTTTTACCGATGCGGTGGTGGAGGCCGAAAACGTGATCGACTTCGCCACCCGGTTCAAATACCAGACCGCGTTTTACCAGTTGGTGCTGCTGGCCAGCCTGGCCGGTATCGGTCGGGCGGCGTTGCGCGATGTGGCCCACCAGGTGCGCAGTCGCAAACGCATTTACAGCCACGGCAATGCGCCGCATGTGAGCCAGGATTCACAGGTTCAACAGGTGGTGGGCGAAGTCGCCGCCTTGGTCTATGCCGCCGAGGCCAGCGCGCTCAAGGCCGCAGTGCCGGCGCAGCGGGCTTACCTGGCGCGGTTTGGCGGGGATGAAACGGTGGAGCGCGAGGCCAACGTGGCGGCCGAGATTGAATCGGCTACGGCGCAGGTGGTGGTGTCGGAGTTGATCCAGCGGGCCACCAGTGAACTGTTCAATGCTCTGGGGGCTTCGGATGTGCGTCAGGGGAAATCCCTGGATCGGCATTGGCGTAATGCGCGGACGGTGTCGTCGCATAATCCGGTGATTTACAAGGCGCGGATTGTGGGGGATTGGGTGGTTAATGGGGCTGAGCCGCCGTTTGTTTGGCAGATTGGGAATGGGACTAAGGGGTGAGGGCTGGGTTTTCAGGGGGTGGGGGTTTATCCGTTATTTAGGTAATGGCTGGGATTGGTTCCGCTCTTACAGCGGGTCACTTTCGAAAAGCGCGAAAGTAACCAAAGCGCTCTTGCCCCACCACTCGGCACCTCGCCTCCGGCTCGGTGTGCCCGCACGCAGACTTGAATCC